>CAWHJE010000027.1:0-277750 GCA_963829465.1 uncultured Alphaproteobacteria bacterium | reverse complement strand
CAAATATATAACAGTTCGGCCGGCGTTTTGCGCACACGAAAACTGGGCGGCTGGCGTTGTGCTTGGGCAGCCCCCAAAGCTCCCGTAGCTGCAAGGCGCTCCGACCACGATCGGCATCCACAACCCGGCTAGCCAGCAACACGGAAATGCGTAAAGTTACCCTCGGCTGGGCAATGGAGGAGAGCGGAGATGTGTGATTACAGCCTTGAGCACGTTCATTCGCGGCGGGCTAAAGTTGGCGACAAGCTTACCACCCGCATGTTTGCCATGGGCACCCGAGGTTTCTCCGCAGCGGAGGACATGAACGTTGCAGTTTGCGTGCTGCCTGGGACAGAGTTGTCGTTTGAAGACGACGTTATGTACGAAAGGTTCTGGCCGTGGAGTAAAAAAAAGGTTGGCCATAAGACCGCGATCTTCCGGCAAGTCAACCTAGACAAACGGACAGCCCATCACGATGCGCTGGAATTCCCGGATGGTCATATCGTCCTGCTAACATTCCTAAAAGAACGTCAGCAAGCGACTGTTCTTCAATTGCCTGCTGTTGGTGTCAAAGCGCCCCAACGGGTGGCTTACGTTTAACCCACTAGGCGAAGGTTAGGCCGTGCGGCGGTGCTGCGGCGCGGCGCGTCGCGGCTGCGCCGCGAAGCGTGAAATGACCCCAACCCGTGGCCACAGGTTGCGGGTTTCGTCAACGCGAACTCATACGCTACAGGCACGGACGCTTCGGGGCGCGGGGAGCGGGCTAAAGTGTCCGGCACCAATTACCTTAAGTCGAATGCTTTTCCATATCTGTATCAGATAGCTCACTTAGGGCGACGTTGGAATCGCCTTCGCACGAAGGGCCAAAAAGAAAAGGCCCTAGCGTCACGGAGAACGCCAAGGCCCAAGTTGGTGCTATGCACTGCTAATAGGCCCAGCTAGCCTATCAGTGTTAAGTTACCACGAACTCACTCCCCGACTAAGCCTGCTAGCCCTGCGGTCTTCCTTCAGCGTCCACAACCCGTTCAATCTCGCGGCTGCATTTGAAACAAGCAAATATCTGCCGCTCGTATCGGAGATCGAAGTCGCCTGGACTGCGCCTGATGAGAGAGGTCGGCCGGCCGCAGTTCTTGCATGGCGGCTTATCGTTCACGCCAAAGTTTCGCGTCTTCTGTAGTTGATCGAACATTGATTGGTGCCCCCCGGCCCATCATCTCGCTCCAATCAAATCCAGAAATGTGTTCAGATATGGAACAAGTCACAGCGCAAAGCAAAATTTCGCGTTGCCGGGAATTTTTCTTGCGTGCGACTTTAGGGAGACACTTCAGGCGACGCGGGGAGCCTGGAGATCGTGCTGTGGCTGACGTTGTGGCTCCTCGCGATCTCGACCAAAGGCTCGCCAGCCTCACGCCGCGCCAGCGCTTCCTGGCGTTGATGTTTGGTGAGTTTCAGCTTGCGCCCGAAACCTCACGCCACGTGCCTGCGCGCGCTTTCGCCCCTCATCGGTCCGCGGCAAGGATCGGCGAATGGCGCGTGCGCCCGACAGGACCGGCACGGCAGCGCTGGGATGAGGTTGCTAATCGCCGACCATGGGTGGCGATCGGGGCCCGCATATCGATCGCCTAGGTCGTGCGGCAGGCCGGACAGCCCTAGGAACCAATGCCGAGCCTCGAGCGCACAGCCGATCGCCGGCGAGAACAGCATGGGCATGCGCTTCTCTTGCCGTTCATTCCATGCCGAGACCAAACGGCTGGCGTCATCCAGGATTTGCACCTCGGTCGCGCGCTGGGCGGCTGCACCAGTTAGAATTCAGTGTGAGTAATAGTGCCGGAGTTGGGCTCTCATCGCGGCCCACATTGGGATGGCGCACTCGCGCTGTATTGGCGTCGCTGGTAAAATCGCCGCGCCGACAGAAGGACAAAAGGAGGCCCCCGCTGTCCTAATTACGCATTGACACATCCGCAGATTTTGCCCGACGTTAGATGAATTTCAAACGGGGGGGTCCATCGTGCGCATCGCGACAACATCAATCGTACTTATTGCCTGCCTTACGCTGGGCGGTTGCTTTGAGGGACCGGCAGGACCTCCCGGTCCACCCGGACCTCCCGGTGCAAAGGGCGAAAAGGGCGATGCAGGTGCCCAAGGGCCGGCCGGCGTTGCCGGACCGTCCGGTCCGGCGGGTCCGGCCGGACCACCCGGGCCGAAGGGCACCACTGGCCCCGCAGGGCCAAAGGGTGATCCAGGCAAATCCAGATAGCTTAGTGTGTGCCTTCCATTTTTTCGCGGCCGCACGCGACCTGGATCGCTTCCTCTTTTGAAACGCCCGCGGCGACAAGCTGCTCGTATTCTTCGTTTGCTTGCCGGTACATCTCTGGTTCGCGCTCGAACTCGCGCTTCAGCATGCGCTGATATTCGATCCGCTCTTCATAATCGCGAGTCGCCGGCGACATTAGGATCAAAAGTGGTATTCCCTTGCAGTCGATTGGCACACGGCCAATCGACGCAGTTGGCACCGAATTAGAAACGATTGGATCGTGGACCGCTGAGATGGCCTTGAAGCCGCTTGGATGGCGGCTTGTTGTGGCCCTTCGCAAAATGCAGAGAGTGTTCCAGTGTCATATCAGGTCCACATGGTTACCAAGCAGGGCCGTCCCGCCGTCCTTAAATCGATAAGCACCCCGGAACACGCGATGCAGGCTGTGGCTGCCGTGTTGCGAAACGGCACGATCATCGACGCATGGGTGAACGACGACGAAGGCAAACGGCACGCCGACCTGGCGGCCATTAAAAAATACTGCCGCATTCCGTGATTCCACTTTCACCGAACAGCCGGGCCAAGCCGACTTCGATGAAGCGCGATCTCGGACCGCGGCCAGCTCTCGGCGACCTGCACCGCGCGACGCCGTGGTTTTGGCTGCGTTGTGAGAAGTGTCAGCACAAAGCGGCGCTGGCGTGCGCCGTGCCCATCATCCGATGGGCCCTAGCCGTCAAGCGACAAGCTGCACCAGTCTGAACAGTTTACGGCTTCAAGCACCCTTCAGCTTCCAAGCTGAGGCGGTACCGACGTCGGCTTCCTGCCGTTTCCAGCCGATCGAGCCCTAGGCAAAGGCGGCCCGGAAAGGGATTGACAGCACCGTGCGATGCTTCTCGTCCTTCACGATCACAAGGCCAGGATCGTCATCGCCCCTGGCGGTTTGTAGTTCGCGCGCCATTTGGCAGGCGTAATTGAGCGCGGCGGCATCGTCGGACAGGGACTCGCTGAACTTGTCGTCGTCGACGTGGTCTATCCATCGGATTGTGAAATAGTAGCGCGGCATTATGGCCTTCCCAACTGTCCGGCAGAACATCCGCCCAAAAGTACAAAGTCGCTCCCTAGCCGTCGGCAATTTGCGGAGAGGTTGCGACACCGCAATGACTGCGACGCGCCGGAACCCGGTTCCTCTGGTCTTGGTGCAGCGGACGCCAGAATCCTCTTTGGCCGACGGTCGAGTCATTTTTTTACATTGCCGATAACGGCCTGACCGCCATCGTTCACATGGACGTGTTCGACGCGGACAAATTGCTGCCCGCCGTGGCGCAGCCGTCGAAGTACTTCGACTTGGGCCACGTAAGCCCTCATCAGGCGAGCCGCCGCCGACCCGAAGGCCACAACGCGCTGCTCCGTTGCGAAGGCCACATCTAGCTTGGCAAGGACCGCCATGGCGGCAGTGTGCGTGCAGGCCATCTGGACTGCGAGCGCTCCTTCAATTTCGTCCTTCGGCGCCGCTGCTTCGACCATCGCGAGTGCAGCGTTCATGGACAGTTCGGAAATCCCTCCCCACGGCGAACGACACGCCGATTGTATTTGGAACAAGGACGCGTTTACGAAATCGCTCGATGTGGTGCCGAGAGCTTTATTGAGCCGTTGCCACCAAATTTTGCCCTCTCCGTCGGGGGGATGTACTTGTGCGGTCTTCCCGTCGAACTCGAAAAACTTAAGGCTTGGGCGGTGACCCAGAACACAACCAGCCAAGCGGTATTGGAGGCCTTCATTGGGCAATTCGGCAGCACTGCTTACGGCCCTATGGCGCGAGCGCGTTTGGATGAACTAAACAAAAGCCAGTTGGCCGTCGTCGCCCCACCGGCGCAACTTTCCAAGGCGATCGCCGACCCCGTCCTCATCGGAACCTTTGAGCACGACAGCGTCATTGATGACTACGATTGGCACTTCATCTATTCCATCGCTCCAGATGGAACTTATCGCTTAGTTACGATTGTGGAAGAGCATGGCACCTATCACGGTGGCGACGGTAAGTATCGCACCGTCGCCACCAAGACGGGTCGCGTGCGCACCGGAACCTACCGTGCGGCTGGCAGTGCGGCGATCGAGCTGAGGAGTACCACTGGAGCAGCCATATTCCGACCGGTGCAGGCCAACATTACAATCAATCAAGCCCATCCATTCATGCTTGGAATTTGGCGCGCAAACATCATGCAAGGTGGACTGAGGTGGACGGTAACGATCCAGAACAATCCTGACGGCACGTACCATTACCAGGGGCTAACCGAGGACAATGGAAGTTGTGTGGTCGCTGAACAACAATGGCAGACGACCTCGGCGGTTACCGGCAAATCCAATACCGGAACTTATCGGGTAGTTGACGCGCGTAACGTCGAGATTGGCGATGCGATCGGCGCAACTTTATGGCGACGGCGATAGTTGGTCGCCGTTCTCGTCGTAGTCGCAACCAATGTCTTGCGCGCTACTTCATGGTTTCCGACTTGGCGGCCTTCGCTGCCAAGGGGCGCCGGGGTGCACGACCGGACGCCGCTTAGTCAGGAATGGCAAATTTCGTGGCGATCAGTTTTAGAAATAAAGTTCGGCAGTTCGCCGCCAACCAGCCTTTTGCAGGCACGTTATCGTTTGCCGGGATGACGAAAGGAATGTCCGTGTCGACAAGATCTGACCGAGACATTCCCGCGGAAGGGTCCGCAAAATCGTTCGGCCGGGAATTCAGATAAAAGGACCGGCGCGCGTCCATCGAAGGACCTCACTCACTACACCGACCCCGGTACCATTCTCCTATGACACCGGAATTTTCAGCAAGGCCAATTATCGAGCAACCGGCCAATAAACCGACCCGGGCGCGGGTTTGGACCAGCCTGGGCCTGGGGTCTATTGCTCGACGGGAATCAGAGGCTAGACCCTTTCGCGTAGAACGTCGAAACTCGCGTTCGGTTTCCCGGGCTGCATTTATCGCCCAGATTGCGACTGCATGTTGCCCATTGGCCGCCATTATTGGCGCAGAGCCTAAAAGTGTCGGGTCATAAAGGGGGATGTCATGAGTAGCGATGTTTTTTCGGACAACACGCTTCGGTGCAATTCGCGTCTTCTGCAGCACGGTTTTTCTAGCTCAATTCACGTTACGAGCTACGATAAAATCGAAATGAACATTGGTCAGTGGTATCTTGACGAGTTCGGTAACCGAACCCGTGAAATCACGACACGCGATGCCGCTGAAGAAGTCCAAGCGCGAACGCTTCTCGATCCTGACCGACGGACCAAACAAAATTTACGGACCGCGGTGGCGCGTTTAGCTCAACTGGCTGCGATCTAATAAGAAAGCGCGGAGCCAGCATCGCAGTCGGCCCCGCGCCTTTTTTGGCGACTAGCGCAATCTTTCTATAGCAGTTCAACTTTACAGAGGAGACAGCCGGTTTCGTCTGATCGGCGGCCGTAACTGAAGAGCCCCGGTCCACACGGCAGGGCCTCTTCCTTGTCGACGCCACGGCAAACGATTAGCCGCGTTGCGTGTCGGCCCGGCGCTGATCTATCAGGCCATTTATTTGAAATCGGACATTAACAGTTTTTTGGGTGGTTTTGTCTCCTCTGATTGCCCCGCGTGGCGGCATAACAGGTAGAGGCCGCTGACGATGGCGCAGACAATCAGAACAATGCCGGCCGCGAACACTACAGATTCGAGCACCATGAGACCGCGCTCCTCGGGCGCCTTTATCCCGCTTAAACAACACGCGCCGTCCCGTTCAGGTTCCGCATCGGCAAGGTGCGACTTGCCGGCCTGGGGCGCCGGCGCGTCATGGTCGAAGATCGGCACGCCCGCCGAGACAAAGACGGCGGACATTCATCAATCTGGCTCATCCTCGACGGCAAACATCAGCACAGCACGGGCTGCGCTGCACGCGATCTTGAGGGAGCCGAACGTGCCCTCGCTCGCTATCTCGCGGGCAAGCATGCCAGAGCCGCAAGGCAAGCCGGTAGCCGCAACCCCGATCAAATTCCGATAGCCGACGTTCTCACACTCTATCTGACCGACGTCGCTCCGAAGCACGCCAGGCCGGGGGAAACGAAGGGACGGATCAGAGAGCTAGACAAGTTCTTTGGCGAGCGGATGTTGTCCTATGTCAGCGGCGAGACGTGCCGGACCTACGTTGCGCAACGGTCAACGGATGCAGCAGCCCGCCGTGAGCTCGAAGATCTTCGAGCAGCGATCAACTACCATCGTCGCGAGAACCTGCACGACAAACTCGTCTCTGTCGTGCTGCCGCATGAGCGCATACCGCGCGACCGTTGGCTGACACGATCGGAGGCGGCCCGCGTGGTGAGGGCGGCTTGGCACTACCACGAAGTACAGAAAGGACGGTCGACTGGCCGGCGATCGCGCCAGCATGTCGCGCGCTTCATCCTGATTGCACTCTATACCGGGACCAGAGCCAGCGCAGTCTGTGGCGCTGCACTTCAACCAACTATTGGCCACGGCTACAACATCGATCTTGAGCGCGGCATGTTCTATCGACGACCGCCCGGCAAGCGTGAGACCAAGAAGCGCCAGCCACCTGTTCCCGTGCCCGGTCAGCTACTCGCGCATCTAAGGCGCTGGAAACGGCAGGGACAACGGTTTGCGGTCGAGTGGAATGGCGAGCCGGTCAAGAGCATCCGTAGGGCGTTCGCGAGCGCGGTGAAGGACGCCGGACTTGGCGAGGACGTGATCCCGCATACACTGCGGCACACCGCCGCGACGTGGCTCATGCAGGCCGGCACGGATATATGGCAAGCGGCAGGCTTCCTCGGGATGACGGTCGAGATGTTGTCGGCGCGTTACGGGCATCATCACCCGGACCATCTCTCCGGCGCGACCCGTGCGTTTAAGCGTCACCGGGAAGCTTTGGCCGAAGCTTTGGCCGGTTGAGATTTGATTTCGGTAAGTAATGGTCGGAGTGGCAGGATTTGAACCTGCGACCCCCTCGTCCCGAACGAGGTCGCGTGCATGTCCCAGCTTGAATTTTCACGCATTTTTGTTGCGTTTGAGGCGGAATGTTCCCGTTTCAGACCGCCTAAGCTGTGGCGAAGCTGTGGCGCAGATTCTTTGCTCACAAAGGCAAGGGGCACTCGTAAGACCTTGACCCTCCGCTGACGCTTAGGATTGCGGAGTCATCGCGTGGTCGAGCGCACCATTGCTTAGCTCAACCGATGCCGACGGCTTGCCAAAGATTGGGAGAACCTTAATCGCAAGGCGCTCACATTCCTGCGCCTCGCATCCATCCGTCTCATGCTCCGAAAACTTTGTAATCCCGCTTGATGTTCCCGGACTGATGGAGTGGATGGCTCCCGCTCCCGGCATCGAAGTGCCAAACAGGTGACGATCTGAGTCGCCACCAATGAGAGGAGCCATCCGCTATGCAGGTTATCACGATAGGTCTTGATCTGGCCAAGAACGTCTTCCAGGTCCACGGTGTCGATGCGGCGGGCACGGTTGTGATCCGCAAAGCCCTACGGCGCGCGCATGTGCTGCCATTCTTTGCGGAGCTTCCGCCATGCCTGATCGGCGCCGAAGCTTGCAGTTCCGCAAATTACTGGGCGCGCGAACTCATGAAGCTCGGCCATACGGTGAAGTTGATGCCGCCATCTTATGTGAAGCCGTATGTGAAGCGCGGTAAGACCGATGCAGCAGATGCCGAAGCGATTTGCGAGGCGGTCAGGCGTCCGACCATGCGCTTCGTTCCGGTGAAAAGCCCGGACCAGCAAGCGGTCCTCATGCTTCATCGCGTGCGAGCGCTGCTCATGCGCCAGCGCACGATGGCGGTGAATGCGTTGCGCGGTCATCTCGCGGAGTTCGGCATCGTTACCGGCCAGGGTGCAAAGAATCTCAGGGAGTTGATCGAACAGATCCTCGCAGAAGGCCCGGACAGATTGGAGCTTCCGCGGTTCGCTCGCATCGCACTCGACCCACTCATCATGCAGTTGAATGATCTTCAGACGCGGGTCAGGGCAATCGAAATCGAACTGCTTACCTGGCACAGGACGAGCGCGGCGAGCAGACGGTTGGAAACGATCCCGGGCGTAGGCTTCATCACGGCGACGGCCATTGCAGCGACGGTTACGGACCCGACGCACTTCAAGTCCAGCCGTCAGTTTGCTGCCTGGCTGGGCCTTACACCCAAACAGAACTCCAGCGGGGGTAAAGAAAGCCTCGGCGGTATCTCCAAGATGGGTGATAGATACCTGCGCACACTGCTCGTTATCGGTGCTACTTCAGTCATGCGATATGCACGCGGCAAAGCGGCCGTCAGCGCGGTCTGGATCAACAGGCTTCTCGCGAAGAAGCCGGCTCGAACTCGTGTCGGTCGCACTTGCCAACAAGACAGCGCGGATCGCATGGGCACTTCTGATCAAACAGGAGGATTACCGCGCTCCAAAGATGTCTGCCGCCGCTTGAAGGGGCCATCGCAGGGTTATCGACGACTAAGTCGAAGTTCACGAACTGGGGAAGGGTGACGATGGTGTGATGCAAAATGGTCGATGCCAAGGATCGGGAAAACCCGTTTAAAGTCGTGCGCCATCCAAGCGCGAGAAACTGATTGGGATCCGATCCGCGGACTTCATCAGGGCCCGCGGTCTTAAGCGCCGCGCACAGAGGCCGGACATATGACTGCACCCGACCAGTTTGCTGAAACGCTCATCAAAACCCTTGCCTGCGGGAGCCATCCACATAGGACTCTAATTAATAAGACACTACGTCGCCCCCTACCTAGCATCTTGCGTGCAGGCGTTCTACCTACCATCCCCGCCGCCCCGATAGTTCATAGCCTCTAGAGCCTCTTTAAGGGCGCGATCGTGACATGTTTTGCAATAACCGTCTTTCTCGGTGGCTGGTTGTTCGCAGTCGCCGGGCTTGTGGCCGTGGCTGATTGACTGGCACTGACATTTTGCGTCTTCGGGCATTTGCGTTCTCTTTCGCCCATGCGTCGAACGTGATCTTCGACGATCAGCCGATGTCGATCCGGGATAATTGCCTAGATGTCTTTCAACGGAAAGCGCGCCTCGCCGTCGATCACATTAAGCGCTATCCGCAAAACGTCAGCCGTTGGCGTTCCCTCGTGCCGTCCCATTTCCTCGACCACGCGCTTGCCGCACAGATCGCGGCACTTTTGAGCCGCTTCGTTCCTTTTGCGCTTGTCCGGTTCGGCATCCCAGAACTGCTTTTCATAAACCGCAAGGTGAATGCGCACACCCTCGCGGATCATGCTCGAGTCCGCGCCCTCAAGGGCTAGAACGTCCTTCAGGAAGGCATCTTCCATGCGTTCGTCCATCCGTTGCCTCCGCTTTGCCGCCCCTACCAGCCTTGTCCCTGCGTTTTCCGCGTCGAGACGGTCCAGGGTAGCGGCCTGGCGCAAAACGCACCAGCACCAGCGCCGTTAAACCTTGCTCAGCAAGCCCGACAGTTTGGCGAAGTTCACCGCGATGCGCCGTGCCACATTCAGTTTATCCGCTCGGGCGACGCGGCACCAAAACGATCGCAGTGATAGTGTACACGGGGTCACCATGCTGATTGAAAGCCGTCCGTTTGATCCGTGCATTTCCCTGCGGCTTCGACTTTGATGATGTGAGTTCGATTACCTCGCCTTCGAGGTGGATCACATCGCCGGGGCGCACCGGGGCGAGCCACCGCAATTCGTCCACACCAGCCCCCAAAAGAGGGTGCGGCCCAAGCGGACGCGCATCGACTATCAATCGCATCGCCATTGCCGCCGTATGCCAGCCCGAGGCAGCGAGACCTTTCAATGGCGTTCGCTCGGGCGCCGCCTCATCGAGATGATAGGGCTGGGGATCAAATTCCGCTGCAAACCGCTTGATGTCTTCCCGCGACACCAACTTGTCTGCGGTCTTGAAGCGCATGCCCAGCGCGAGATCATCAAACCCCTCGATCATAACCGGCTCCATCGTTGGACATCTAATATATAAGTTGTCCGGATCATTTTGAACGCCTTCACAAGCGACAAGAGGCACGCGCTTCAGCTTAGCGAAATTTCACAGCCAAGCGCCTCGGCCTTGGTGAGCAGGCTCGCCGTTGATCGCCGTCTCGGCTCGGCCTCGAAGTAGACGTAGGCCAGCTTCTGCCCGGTGTGATCCTTCACGATGAAACAGGCATCGGTCTCATCGACGGGCGGGCTTCGTCTCTTTGCTCAGTGGTTGATGTGCGGGTATCAATGTTCCGTGACCTGATGATCGGAAACGAGTCCAGAGGTCTAAAGAAATCGTGCGACAACAAGATTGACCCGCAAAGAGACGCCGCGCATGCAAGTGTTTTATCTTGTCACCTTGCGTCACAGCCGAGCGCACCGGCACGGTGATCGCGGTCGTGGGTGCGGAGCACCTCAAGCCGAACCGCCCGACGTCGAAGCTATTCGAGCGTTGGGGCCTGCCCCCAAACTGTACCGACGTGACCGCCGAGCGCGCTGGCACCGTGATTGGCGTGGTCGGTCCCGCCAAGGCACCGAAGTCGCAGATTCGGGCGAAACTGGCGCAATGGAACCGAAGAGGTGCTGCGCAGCGGCACCATCTTTGGAGTGGTCGACCCCGCCAAGGCACCGAAGGCATCGAAGCCCGACGGCAGCTGAACCGGTAGCTGATAAGCCACGACGGCCGTAGGGGCCTCACCGTAGCCCGCCCATGAGTCAGCGCTGGCCGACTGACTTCACCCACGGGCCTCCTTAACGGCTCACAGAACTTGATCTCCCGGCCTAGTTGCCTTGTAGGCTTGGAGCGGTGGTCGTTGACCCAACCTTCCAAGTCAGAAGGATTCCTATTGTTTTTTTAGACGAAGCAACACGTATCCATATTTGACAGTGTGATTCTCGTTACCCAAAGCTTCGAGTTTAAATTCTCCGGCAGTCTGAAATGCCTGAACACCCTGTCCGCGTATTATTGTCGTGCGAGACTCTTTTCCATCCAGCGATTGCCAGTAAACCTTGGTGTCAGTATCGGACTCCCAAATCGTTAGGAATACAGTGTGCTGTTCATCATCATCTGTAATTGTCTTCGGCTGTGCCCCGCCGTGTAGCGTTCCCGTTCCCATCGAACTCGAAGGAATTGATTTTGCTGAAGTCTATTACTTGAGCGCTCACTCTTCCCGAGAGAAAAAATTCTCCTGAGCAAAGCAGCGCTAGAGTTATCGCGGCGTGCACAAACGTTCGAAAAGTCATGGTCTTTTCCTTCGTGCGTCGTCGTTTAACTAGGGGGATACTGGCGAATGACAAGTATCCCATTCCGGAGCGTGAAGCGCTCGCTAGGATAGTTGGCGATTGCTGCGTCTAGTGCAGCATGTTCGACAGCTGTGGTCCCCCCCAGCCTCGAATGCAATGCCGCGGCGAACGTAGGCCTCAGCGTGCCGCGGATCGATCTCGATAGCCTTCCTGTAATCTGCGATTGCGCGATCGTTGTCGCCGGCGGGCTGACCTATTTACCGGCTATGGCGCTCGGTCCCATCGTCGAACACCTGCGCCTCGTGATAGGCGCGTTGAATTAGACTAACAGACCGTATGTGAGTTCTATACCTCGAACTGCGCATTCCCCGTCCGTCAATTCTAAGGTCGAGACATTCGAACAAGCTGATCTTGCCCTTTGCTGGCGAACGCGCGGAGCCGTTTTATTCGAGTTCCATCAACCTCGAGAATTTCAAACTCCCATCCATCGTAGGATACCCGCGCGCCAGGTTGAGGCCCGTGATCGAGCTTAGATAGGATTAGACCAGCCACCGTGACGAAGCCCTGCTCCGGCGGCTCTTTTAATCCCAGGCGAGCGATTACGTCGCCCACCGGGGTCGCCGCATCGATAAGAAACGACCCGTCTTCCCGACGCGATATTTTCGGCTCAGGTTTGGCGTCCACTTCGGGAAGCCGCCCGGCGACGGCCTCCAATAAATCGGTCCGGGTAACAATTCCTTGGACGGTGCCGAACTCGTCAATGATAATCGCGGTATTAACCGGAGTTTTGCGGAAGACTTCCAGCGTTCGAAGGATTGAGGTTCGCTCGGGGACAGCAAGAGGAGACTGCAACGATTGCATGACGTCGAGTGAACGGCCGTCAAGCGATTGGTTTAGCAAGTCCTGCTTTCGCACGACGCCCGCAACGTGGTCCAATGTCCCTCGACATACAAGAAGTTGCGCGTAAGGGCATTCACGGATTGCTTTGATGGTCGCAGCCTCGGGGCCATCGATGTCTATCCAAACCACATCCGGTCGCGGAGTCATGATCGCGCTGACGGGGCGCTCGGCGAGATCCAACACATCCTCGATCATCTCACGCTCCGCCGCGTGAATAAGTCCCGACTTTTCCCCCTCGATTAGAACGCCGGCGATGTCCTCGTCGGTAAGGTGCCGTTCGAAGCCGCCTCTTATGCCAAAGATACGTAGAACGAGATTGGCAGACGCGTTCAGTAGCCAAACCAGCGGAGCCGCGATCCGCGTGAAGGCAACGAGCGGACTGGCGAGCCGAATTGCGAGTGCTTCGGGATTCTTCAACGCGATCTGTTTCGGTACCAGTTCGCCGAACAGAAGTGATAGAAACGTGACGGACACTACGATCAGGACGAACGCAACCGGCTTGCTATATGACGAGATGGTCGGAAAGAGGTCGAGCCAGTCATCCAATCTGTGCGCGAGCGTTGCACCGCTAAAAGTACCAGTCAGGACGACAACGGTCGTGATGCCGATCTGCAAGCTGGCAAGAAACCGGGCTGGATCATTCGCCAGGATCAAAGCCGCACGAGCGCCTGCGTGTCCGCCGCCGGCCAGACGTTCGAGGTGGCTGCGACGAGACGATACAATTGCGAGCTCACACATGGCCAAATAGCCATTGAGCAGAATAAGGACGGCGACCACAATGAGTTCAAGCGCTGCCATTTTGAGCGATTCCTCCGTCAAATTTTGCGGTCGCTGTAAACATTAACATCGCACATCGGGCTCACACCATGACGATTGCAATGTTAGAACGCATCTCCGGGCTCGTCAGCGCGGTATACACCCTTGCCGGCACATTTTATTGAGTGACTGAGTGCAAGGCAGTAGGTCCAGATTGCTTCCGGCGGCATGCGTCGACATTTGCCTGAACTCAGCTTCGCTCAGCGCCTGGATCATACTGCTGATAAGATCGCCCCTGCCGCGATTTCCAAAGCCCATCTGTCGGTCCCCACTTTGGCTGTATCGTCTCGGCACTTCTCTGCCAAGAGCTGCGCATGTTCCTCCCGATTCGCAGGCGCCATAACCTTGATGTGCGCAAATTCCCACTGAGCCAGAAACGGCCTTGCGCGGTACCTCATTGGCAAATACTTCGATCACAACGGCGGATAGTGGGACGTTGCGGGCACTATTTGTTTCGTCCGCGGGCGACGAGCTGTCGGTGAAAAATTTTACGGGCCTAGCCAAAATTCCCGCGCAAGAAACTCTAGCGCTTAGTAGTTTAAACTCCAGATGGAAATCGGCGCCATTTTATAAAGGCGACTTACAGGCCGACGATGCGTGGACCCTGAACATCGCCGAGAATGCTTAGGCGTCACGCGGTGCATGACCTCTCCACGCGCATCTGTCTTCAGATTTCTACTTGCTTGCCGGGGCGACTAGAAGGGCGCCGTGCCTAGACGAGTCGCTCGTTTATGAGGTACTCCTGCATGTTACACAGTGCAGAGCAATCGGGAGGGACCGGCTGCGCGAAGGTGCTGTTGCAATTGCGCGATCAGCCGTACCGGCCATAAGGGTGGTCTCCTGTTGTGAGGTGCGATCGTGCTTACCAAAGCTGAAGTTCCGGCTACGGACCACGAGCTCGGTGTTGTCAATTCCGCTGTTTATGCCGGCGGCCAGAAAATCGCCGACGTCCCGATCGAAGAGGCCGGTGAGTGGTCGAAGCGGCCCGGTCATTTCGTCTGGATCGGCCTGTTCGAGCCCAGTGACGATCTTCTGCAACGGGTGCAGCGGCAGTTCGATCTGCATCCCTTGGCCATCGAGGATGCCGCCAAGGCCCATCAGCACCCCAAGCTGGAGCAGTATGGCCAGGGCATCTTCATAGTTGCCCGTACCGCGCAGATGGTAGAGGGGCGGATCGCCTTCGGCGAGACGCATTTGTTTGTCGGCCGCGGCTATGTCGTGTCTGTCCGCCACGGCGCTTCAGTCTCCTACAATGCGGTGCGTCAGCGGTCCGAGGCCTGTCCAACCGTTCTGTCGCAGGGAGAGGATTACATTGTCTATGCGATCCTCGACTTCATTGTCGACAATTACACGCCGGTCATCCAAAAAATCCACGCCGAGGTCGAGGCCATCGAGGACGCCGTACTGGCGACTACGCTGAGCCAGCCTGACATCGAGCGCCTATACACGCTTCGCCGCGATTTGTTGCGGCTGCGCAATGCGGCCGGACCGCTCGTCGAAGTATGCAACCGGCTCGAGCACGCCCAACTGATGCCGATCGACAAGGAGATGCAGCCGCTCTTTCGGGACGTCACAGATCATGTGCGTCGGGTGCGCGAGGAGATCGATGCGTTACGCGAAGTGCTGGCCTTCGCCTTCGAAGCAAGCCTGATGACCGGGCAGGCACAACAGACCGTCATTGCGCGACGGCTCGCTGCCTGGGCCGCCATCTTGGCTGTACCCACCGCTATCGCCGGAATTTACGGGATGAATTTCGAGCACATGCCTGAGCTTAAGTGGGCCTACGGCTATTATCTCGTGATCGGAATCATTATCGCTATCTGCACGACACTTTACGTGCAATTCCGGCGCAACGGTTGGCTGTAGTTTGATGCAATGTAGCCCACACGTTGCTGCTGTCGAGCAGTGCAAAAATCATATCTGATTGGGGTCTCAGCGTCGTTTTGAGCGTGCGCAGGGCACTTTCGACGTCTTCTCCACCTAGAACCGCGCTCGGCGCCTTTTACAGGCGGCTCTCATCCCGCATCGGCAAGGCCAAGGCGGTCACCCCACGGCCCGCAAGGTCGCAGTGCTGTTTTACAACGCCGTGCGTCATGGAATGGAATACCTCGATCCCGGAGCGTCGTCGTACGAGACACGCTACCGCACGCGAGTGGTCAACAATCTGCACCGGCGTGCCAAGGCATTCGGCTTTGTTCTCCAGCCCATGGAGCCAAAAGCTGGTGCTGCCGTCTCTTAGGAATCAACGGCTTTTTGGTCTAAGACGCAACCCACCGCGGGTGCGCTGGGACAGTTATCGGGACAAAAACCCCGACCCAGACCGGCGCGACCTCTCGATCCTTGAAAATTACGACGCCGCAAGCGATCGAAGTTCGTCACCGGAAAGCAAGCCAAAAACCTTTTCGAGGCTCTCGAATTCGCCAATCACGAGGGGATCCCGCTCAACGTCTCCATCGATATCTTCTGGTTATGTTTGTTGGGTTTACCGACGACTGGACCCGAAATCGCTCGCTGTCAAATTATTTTGGCTACGAAGCCGCCGGAACGGCGAACAGTCTCGGCGACGCTTTTTTGATAGGCCGTGATGACCTCGCGGAGGTCCTCAGGATCCATACGCGTCGACATAGACGTTGAACCCACGCCGCGCCATTTTTCGCTTATCCCATATTTATGGCCCTACTGACGTTTTGGGCCTTAACGTTGAATTGCCGGCAAGCCCAGGTGGACTTGGAAAAAGGAACGCAGCCCACGGCACTCCGCCGGGGTTGATGCAGACAGACTGATTGTGCGTTGGCTGCGAGGATTGATGTAGATCAATCGGCGCTCAAACTTATTCTTATTGTTTAGGTCACCAGGCGCTGCCTGTCTGTATTTATTTATCTACCCGAAACCAAAGCACAAGGATGCGCAGAAAACTAATTCGCGGTGAAGGTCCCTGGTGGCTCGACGATGACGCTGCAGGTCAATTTCGATTACCCAGCCGCCTCGACAGCCTACTTCACCATCATTGGATGCTACAGCCTGCTCGTAATGTCTCAAGCAGGTCAGTGTTGCTGGCCTATCTGTGTTCCGCCGGGGAGGCAGAATACCGGCCTGTTCGAAAATCCACTTGCGACTGCTTCGTCTCAGGCGGCTGGCGGCATAGCGCGGCGACAAACTTCAGGGTAGGAAGCGCGATTTTTTGATCTAATATTGCGCAACCGTCCCCGGTGCAGCGACGATTGATCGTATCACGCACATAAATTGATGGAGAAATTGGCTGATCCCCCTCTTGACGATAGCGGCTCTTCTGTTCGTATTCGGCTTTATTGCCCAAGCGGTGGCGGCACGCAAACCGTCCGGTTTTGATTCCTACGTCATGCTTGCCCTGCGAAAATCCACCAAGGAGCCGATTCCTATCGGACCGCCGTGGGTACAGGAAGCGGCGCGCGACGTAACAAGTCTCGGCAGCATCATTGTGCTCTTGATCATCACATTTGCGGTTGCTGGATTTCTGTTCCTGACTCGCAAGCCTGGGATCGCTTGGCTGATGCTAATCGCAGTGCTTGGCGGTCTCGCACTTAATAATCTTCTGAAATTCGTGATTGCACGCCCTCGGCCGGATCTTGTGAACCATGCGGCGCGCGTTTTCACGACAAGCCTCCCCAGCGGGCATGCCACGTTGTCCGCGATCACTTATCTGACGATCGCGGCCCTGCTCGCGGGGGCTTACCCTTCCTTCACGATCTACTTTATGGCGCTCGCGGCTCTTCTCACCGTGCTCATCGGCCTAAGCCGAATTCTATCTTGGTGTTCATTTTCCAACTGATATTCTTGCAGGCTGGTGCATCGGCGCGGCCTGGGCCGTAGCGTGCTGGGTGCTGATGGCATGGCTTCAGCAAGGAGGCCAGGTCGAAGCGCCTGGTCCGGCGTGACGGTTAGGTACAGCTCACACAACGAAATACCTAGTAGAGAAAGGCAGTGATACACCGACCGTCGATTGATGAGATCATGGGCTGACCAATTGGCTCCTTGAGCAGAAGGCCGGCAGTTGTGGCGACCCTCCGCATTGTTTTGCACGGCAAGGCAGCCGGCGATGCTCGCCTTAGAGCGGCTGTTGGTACCCTGCGTGCGGACGGTCACCGTGTGGAGGTGCGGGTTACGTGGGAGCCGGGGGACGCCGCGCGATTGACCACCGAAGCCATTGCCGAGGCCAGCCGAGGCAAAATCGATTGCATCGTGGCTGGCGTGCGGCGCTGTTGTGCCGTTCGTCGGCCGAACGCGCCGTTCGCCGAGCTCGTCCGCCTCTCCGACAAAAGCGTCGCTGACGAACTGCACGACGAACACACGCGGCGCATGTTCGGGGAATGACCGTCCAGGGCGGGGAAGCGGCGTGCGGTCGCTTGTCGGGAAGTCGAGTAGGTCCGGCAAGGCCCTTAGAATACGAAGGCCAACGTAGCTGCCAACAAGATGCCGAAGCCCATCATTGCAAGGCTCACGGGATCAAATGCGGGGGTTCTGAACATCGAGACCGCTCTGCCGGGCGCGCATCAAAACGGCAAATTCACGAGATACAGCGCCCAAAGATATGCGCACGCGCTGGGTCGGCGGCCCGGCTAAACGCCGGTTCACACCCGATTGGCGGGCGTGACAAGGTTGACACGGATGGCGACGAGATACTTGGAGTGTGCTCAATCGTCAGCGGCAAACGATCGCCTTTATTGGTGTGATTAACCGAAATCGCTTCCGACGGTTGCGCGCTCAGGGCGGTGCCCGCACCGGTCACCGCCGCGGTAAAGCTGCCAACCGCGAGGCAACCGACTACACCAATTGCCACCATGCTCTTGGCAGCGCGCCCGAAAAAAAAGCGTGAAACTAAAGCGCTAGTAGTATCCATCTCCGACCCCCCTTATCGGAGAGTTTAGGATGGCCAGTTCGCTCCGCTCCATTGCACGATGGTTAATGATTGGTTAACGGAAAGGAATGGCTGCCCTATACGATGGCATAGGCGTGCGATGGCCGGCGTCGTGGTTTTCGGCTGGATCGTGGAGGCGACGTCAAGTGGGCCGTGGCCTGGGCGCTGTCGCATTGGCATTAAGGTGGCCCAGGCGCTCAGAACTCGCCCAGCCGCCGCCTTCGGTTCGTTAAGCCCCGGCTTCCCCGGCCGGGGCTTTCTCTTTGCTCCGCCACGAAATGGCGTCGCGACAGAACATGTGTAAGTATGCCGACCGTGACAGACGAAGTCGTTCCTCACTTCCATAACGAGCCCGGCGTTCCGGTCATCGAGATCGGCGCCAAGACATTCATGTGTATCGGCGCGCTGCCACCACAAGACCATCCACATGTCTTTTGCGACATGGGCGACGATGTAGAGTATGTGTGCCCCTATTGTTCGACGCTCTATCGCCACAACTCCGCGCTAGCCCCCAACGAAGCGCGCCCGGCGGAATGCGAATTGCACGACGTGATCATCTGATTTTATGCGTTAGCTTCGCCCGAGAGGTTAAACACGGGGTGCAAAATAAGGGACCCCGGGCGAGAACGCTCGGGGTCCCTGAGCCACATTCGCTCAGATTATGCTGGAGCCCATCGGCAACATCCCGCACACTGATAAGGAAATGCGTCTTTCCTTATCAGTGTTCAGGACTGATCTCCTTTTGAAAACAGTCATTGGGAGCGCAAAGTTATTTTGCTATACAAATGATGATCTACTTAGCGGCTTGATATGCCAGGCAAGCAGGCCAAAATACTCTCCATCGGTGACGTCAACGACCTCCTCGTCTTTGCCAGTTGCACCCGGCACCACCTCCGTAACCGCGTGATCGTGTTGCTGGCCGCCAAGGCTGGCTTGCGGGCCGGTGAGATCGCCAACCTGACCTGGGACATGGTGCTCGATCCGACCGGCGCCATCAGTTCGGTGATCGAGCTGCGCGACATCGCCGCCAAGAACGGCGGCGGCCGGTTGATCCCGGCGCATCCCGAGCTTCGCCAAGCTGTCGCCGCCTATCGCACTCTCTCGACCGGCGGCCGACCGCTTATTCGATCCGAGCGGGGCGGTCCGATGACGCCCCTGAGTATCGTGGTCTGGTTCAACCGCGCATTTCGCAACATCGGCCTGCACGGCTGCTCGTCTCACTCGGGACGCCGGACATTCATCACCCGGGGGGCGCGGCTGGTTCATCGGGTCGGTGGGTCGCTGCGCGATGTCCAGTTGCTCGCGGGTCACCGGTCGATCCAAACAACCCAACGGTACATCGACGGCGACAGTGATGCGCAGCGCAAGCTGGTCGCCATGATCTGACGGCATGATTTCAAGAACGGCAACCCGCATGAAAATTATCCCGTCGCGGCAGCAACGCCGGTCGCACCTAATAAATCGTCCACAGTGTCTGCTGCCTGAGCGGCGCGGCCAACCTGATCGACGACATTCGCGCCGACCTGCGGGCCGAAGGCATTCCCTCAGCAATCCGGCGTCACAACACCGCGACATTGTTCGATTGGTTGACGTCGGCGCTGAGCTACCGAGGCATCTCGGACCAGGTCGCCGCCGACTACATGGAGCGGCACGGCTCTGCGACGTGGGCCGATATCGACGCCAAAGTTGCCGCCAGCCCCACCTGCCCGAAGCTCAAGAGCTACTGGCACTTCCACGGTTGCCGGTACGACAAGATCAGCCGGACATGTTCAGAGCCTGATCATATCGACGCCTGTCCGCTGCCGACCCATCCGTTGCGCAACGGTCGGCTCAACCAGATGGCCTACTCTCTATTCTTGTTCGTTCGCGACATTGCCGATGGCGACCTGGTCGGCTGGATCGACCGGCAATTCCAAGGTGCCGATGACCCGACGAGCCCCAACCGGCTCGCCCGGCTGCGGGAAGCTCTGATTGGCCCGCTCCGGGAGGTCTATGGCGTCTCGGACAAGGTCCTGACCATGACCTTGTCCTGCATCCTGCTGGCCGCCCCTAAACGCCTTCGCCTCTGGCACGAGGTCGGCGCCAGCGTGATTGCCATCGACACCCTGGTGCACAACTTTCTGGTCCGCACCGGCATCCTGGCAAGGTTCGATGCTAACCATTCGTATGGCGCGGCCTGCTACCAGGCTGGCGGCTGCGCCGACATTATCGCGGCCGTGGCGGCCCGGATCGACGCCCGGCAGTTCAATCCCGGGTTTCCGCAGCCGTTTCCGCGGTTCGTCCAGCACGCAATCTGGCGGTACTGCGCCCAGTCCGGTCTCGACGTGTGCAACGGCAATCGCATTGATGATCGCAAGTCTTGCGATAACGCATATTGCCAAATACGTAGTAATTGTGATCGTCTTATACTGAATACGTCGAATTAAAATGAGTATTATCTAAGTATCACTAAGCATCAATTCGTTTGACGATGAGCGTTAGTTTGACTATTATTTGATCATGAGAGGTGAATCGGCCTCTCGGAGCATTATTGCGAGGAGAACAACTGTCATGAGACCAAAATATCCGCCCGCAAGACTGCGGGCCTGCTGCCAAAACCTGTCCATTTCACCGCAAAGGGGCCCGCTGGGCCCCTTCGGCGTTTCTGGAGACCGGTCATGACCAAGCCGACCACCAAAGCCAAGGCCGCTGCCAAGGAAACTACTGCCGCCGCCCCGCTCATCGTCCTCGGCTACGACGAGCACCACAAACCGCAGGGGGCGCAATTCCCAACCGCCGATGCCGACCTGGTTGCCAAGGCCGCCCGGCTGATGGACCTCAAGGTCTATGAAGCGGCCTCCGAAGACTTGGCCGCCCTGGCCAAGAAGCTGCCGGTCGGCAGGCTTTACAGCAACGGCCGCGGCTTTGTGCCCAACATCCGACAAAGCCTGTACAGCGAGATCATCGTGACGCTCGTGGCCGAACCGCAGGCCGCGCTCGGCAAAGAAAAGGACGAGCTGCCGGTTGCGACCGGCCTACCGGGGACCTGGGACGAGATCGCGCCCGGCCATCTCGTCATCGCCCAGGAAGCCCTGGAATACGGGTGGTGGGAGGCCATCGTACTCGCTCGCAACGGCGACATGCTCACGCTGCGGTTTCGGGACTACCCGAAGCTGCCCAAGTTTGTGCGCCATCGTGCGGCGGTCGCGTTGATGAGCCCTCCGGCTGAATAACGACTGAACGGCGGCCCCGGCAGCCAAGTGCGCCCTCGGGGCCGTCGTCTTCCTCGCCCTACCAACTGAACCCACCGATCGCCGGCCCATCCCGCCTCAGCGGCAGCGTCGCCGCGAACGGATTCGCCTTGGCCTCACCAATCACATCGGAGACCACTATGACAACCGAGACCAAATCCACGCAGACCGACCGCATTCGCGCGCTCAACGACGAGGTGCGCCGCAACTTCAGCGAAGCCACTGCCGTGATGACGCCAGGCGTGGCCGCCCTCAGCCCCAAGGCTGTCGTTCGCATGTCACCGTCCTTATGAGCCTCTACAAGCGCGCCAGGCGTCAAAGCCACGCGAGCTTGTCGCATCTTGCTACTCTTTATCGTCTTTAACCTTACGTCTCCCGTCGGCAATCAAAACGAACGAATAAGCCTCATCCCACCGGTCAATGTTTCGGCCGACAAGGATGCATCGTGCGCGACCACTTTCATCCATTGCACGTGCAACTAACTCTTGGGCGGCCTCTTTACGCCGATCCGCAAGCTTTTGTGGGTAGGTAAAGAACACCACCGCCGCCTCGCGCATCGCCGGTGGTATGATTACAATGGAACACTCATGTTTCGGATCGCGCCAATTTTTTGCGACGTTGCGTCGGAGTTTCTTTCTGCTCGTTCGGGCTTACAGATCTAAGCAGGTCAATCGCGGCTCCCAACCAGCCGGGGAATGCCCGTGCTTCCATCGTCTGAATTAGGTTCCCGAGATAGGGCCGCATTTGTGGCGTTGGCTTTTTTAGGATCACGCCCGCGTAATGACTTTCAGAGTAGCGATCTATGGGGCGAGACATTCCGGTAAGCGCCAATAAAACGTCCTGCTTTTCCAGACTCCCGATGTTAAATCCCGCCTGCAAAATAAAATCCGAGAAAATCCATCTCGTCGGCAAATATTTCCATCGTCTTTTGAATATGTTCGCGTTCCACAATAAGGTAGTGAATTAGGAAAGTTGAACGCTCCAAAATATCTGTTAAGCATCGCAAATCGGCCACGCTAGTGGTCGCAGCAAGAGAGGCACCTTTCAAAATCCAATCCGCTTCTTTAAGATCGCGTCCGGCCGAAGATAAAACGGAAAAATCGTCAAGTGTGATTGAAAGTCTGCTGCCAACCCACCAGTTGCGCAACGGTCGACTTAACCAGATGGCCTACTCTCTATTCCTGTTCATTCGCGACATTGCCGATGGCTTGGCGACTGTAACCGCATCGTAGAGGGTAGGACGGGCCTTACCATTTTAGGATACCGAATATTACGTCTCGAATTATTCAGGTACCAATTTGTTGTAAGAAGCAACCAAGTCGCCATCTAAAGGTTCAACCGAAACGTCGTAGATCATAAAGTAAGTTAGTGATCGACCCGGTGCACAATAGTGCCGGGCCGAGTTAGGCTGACGAACAACGACCGCTGGTTTCTTATCCAGCTGTGTCGATGGTTTCCGGCGATTTTGCACGTCGTCAATATCGTTCAGCCTGAGACGCTGCTGCGGTGGCATCGGACGGGCTTTCGCTGGTATTGGCATTGGAAATCACGCCCTCGGGGAGGACGGCCACAGATCGAGACGGGGCTCCGTGCGCTGATCCGGCGGATGAGTATCGAGAACCCCCTCTGGGGAGCGCCGCGCATCCACGGCGAACTGCTCAAACTCGGGTTTGAAGTCGCGCAGTCAAGCTCGCCAAGTACAGGGCCGCCAAGTCAGGGCTGGCGCACGTTTCTGCGGAACCATGCGCCTGACATTGCCGCCGTGGACCTGTTCGTCGTCCCGAGCATTCGCTTTGACCTGCTGTATGCATTTGTCGTTGTCCGACTGGACCGCAGAGATCTTGTCTGGATTGACGTCACGACAAACCCAACGGCTGAACGGATCGCGCGACAGCTAACCGAGGCGTTCCCCTGGGATGAGGCCCCGAAATACCTAATCCGCGATCGGGACGGGATCTATGGGTCGTTCGTCACCCGCCGAATCCAAGCAATGGGGATACGCGATAGGCCGACGGCGCCAGCCTCGCCCTGGCAGAACGGATATGCCGAACGATTGATTGGTTCGATCCGGCGCGAATGCTTGGACTATTTCATTGTCTCGGGCGAGGCGCATCTGCGCCGCATCCTGCGCGCCTATTGTCGCTATTATAACGACATCAGGACACACCGGTCGTTGGACAAGGATGCGCCCGTCTCTCGCCCGATTTCAGCGGCTCGGGACCATTAGTCCGAACCCGGTCCTTGGCGAACTTCATCATCATTACGTCCGCGTTTAGGTTTTCGGTACACACAGGCCGGGCTACGCCCTCGATCGGATCGCTTGTCGTGATTGCCAATCGTCTGGGCGTGGCGATGTCGGACCTGGTTGCTTCCGGACCGCCGGCCAATCCGGGTGTGGTGGTGCGGGTTGCCGAACAGCAAATCGTCGAAACCGCCAATCACGTGATCCGGCGCATTATTCGCGAAGACCGTGCCCGCGGCGTGTCGATCGCGATCAACGAATACCAACCCAATACTGGGAATTCCGATCAGCCGGTTTCCCACGATGGCTATGAATACGGATTTGTCCTCGAAGGCACATTGAGCGTTGAAGTTGACAGCACGCCTTTCGTCTTGGAGCGCGGCGATCTCATTTCCTACAGCTCGCGCAGGGCGCACCGGCTTTGGAACTATACTAATGCAAAGGTGCGCACGCTCTGGTTCGACCTACAGCGAGACTAAGACGCACTGCATGAGCAACGATTTCAGACAATGCAGATTTCAATGACTTCGTGTCAGTGATCGGCCGTTACTCCGATCGCGATCACCCCTGACGTTTCCGCGATTTCCTTGGCAGTCGCGGTGAGGCCGTCCTTACTCCGCGAAATAAGCGCAATGTTTACACCTTCCCTAGCGAGAGCATGAGCAATGCCCTTGCCATACCTTTACTCCCGCCGCTGACAAGAGCTGATCGACCCCTCAACCCGGTTTCCATCGCATTTTACTCCCAACGGGCGTGCCAGTTCTTTTGCAAAACGACTTGAACTTATCCTCGTCACTGGCGAGGAAGTGCCGAAGGGCGTAAATCCAGCGCTGGCCGCAGGGTGACCGGCGTCAAAAGACGGCGTGACGGAATGTCCGCATCCTGTCTGCTCTACCCCCTAATAACAGACACCTCGTCGGTTCTCGGGCAGGCCATCGTAGGCGGTCAAACTTAAAGGTGTGGCGGTATTGGCAGCAGCTCGATCCGGAAGTGTCGCTTCAGTATGTAAGAGATATCGGCGTAGCAACAGCCGAAGCGGGTCACTTCGAGCGTTTCGACATTGAGCAGGGTCGAGGACGCGCTATTGGAATGGAACGGCTGCAGCCCGTGATCAATCACAATATCGGCCAACCCGACGATCTCAGGTTCGATGTCCTCTATCTTGAACTTGGTGCCTTTGAGCGAGAGATTTGCCGACGAGCGAACAGTGGAAAACGTCGCCTCCTGGCTAAGTCGAGTGTGTTCTGCGTGGAAGAGCCCCGCGTTGAGCAGTATCGCGACGGTGCCGTCTTGCGTGCTGGCGGTCAGCATTACCGCGTCTAGCTTCGTCAGCATGGGATGATTGAGGCGGTAGGGCGCTATGCAGCCGAACGGAAGATTATAGTCATCAACGATCGCATGAACGATATCGCGGCCGCGCTGCGAACATACATGAATATCATTCTGGATCCGTAGGTTCGCGACCATGGCATCGACGCGTTGAGCAAAATGGGTGTAAAGCATCTTGATATGCCGCTGACGTCAGCGCGAATATGGCAAGCAGCTAACGTACCAAACCACCCTGCTTAATCTATGCGCAAAGATTTCCTCCCGCTGTATTAGACAGGTGAATTTGGATTGCTGAACGCCCCCTTCTTGAGTGACATGCTGCAACACGCGGTCGGCGCCGTAACCAGCTGATCCATCAATCTAGGAAATCCAGCACCGCAGTCTCTGCGAGTACCGCTTCGGGAATACCATGGCGCGCCGACCGTGTGCGCTCCACGGCACTTTGCGTTGCTTGCAAATAAGCACCGAGATGGCGCGCGCGCTCGATGATGCGATTGTTCTCGGGCAGCCGCTCCTTCTCGAAGCGCCGCAGCGCAGTCTCAACGTCTGAGGAATCTAGCGCCTCGACGACCGCGGCTGCGTCGTCCGCAGCCTTGGAAACGCCGGCGGCGACATGGGGGCGCGCAACGAAAGCGGCATCGCCAATGATAGCGACGCGGTCGAAGGCGAGCCGTGGGCTGGCGAGATCGTAGATCGGCTGCAGAAGCGGCTCATCGATCAGCCGCACGATTTCCCGAAGCTGCGGCGCGAGGAGTGTCTCGGCCGCAGCGCGCATCTCGGCGATTGCGTCGCGCCGAATGAGCGTCGGCGCGATCGAGACGGAATGAACGGTACCGCTGTCATCGGTTAGGAGCCATGGAAGGTCCTTCAGCTCGTCGGCCGGACGATACCAGATGATGTTGTAGCGCCGCTGCCCTGGCCGCAGATCGCCGTCGGGGCCGGCCACCGGATAACCGAGAAACTGCTCGCCGGGCGGCAGGCAGAATGTCATCGCGTCAAACAGTTCGTGATGGATCGCCGGCGGCAGCCTGTTTTCCGGAATCATCGCACGCCAGGCCACGTAACCGGCATACAGCGGTGCGGTGTCGGGCAGGCATTGCTGCCGCACGGTCGAGCGCAGCCCGTCGGCGCCGATCAGCACGCCGCCCTCCGCTGTGCGGCCGTCGGCGAAACGAGCGACAATGCCGCGACCGCGTTGTTCAAACGCTGCGAAGGTAGTTCCGCGGTGATAGCGATCGCCCGGGAACGCATCGCGCAGCAGCCGATACACGCGCTCCCAAGCCGTGAACACCTGCACGCATGTGCCGGTGATCGTCACGCGGCCGTCGCGATCGAGGATGCGCCGCTGGTTGCTTTCCACGCCGAGTTCGCGCGTTTGAAGGCCCATCACGTCGAGCCGGGCAATCAGGCCGGGCTGCGCCACAATTCCGGCGCCCCTGCCCGCCAGCTCGCCGGGCACCCGCTCGAATACGTCGACCCTCCGACCGCTCCGATGGAGCATGATGGCGGCCAGAAGCCCGCTCATCGAGCCGCCGATGACGAGGACTCCCTGTTGCGACATGGCGATACCATGCAATTTGCTGGATACCTTTGCCAATAGGCTGAAGCAGCAGGCTCAGCTCAACCGGGAGTTCGGACGGCAATCGATGATCCTTCTTGAGCGAGCTGCAACAGCAACTGATTGGCGTAAAAATTGCTTCGACTAGAGAGAGCGCGAACCAACGCGGTGCTACGATGAGCCGCGCAAACACCGTTCCGATGGGCGATACTGACGTCGCAGGTCTATTAGCATCTGGAGGTCAAATGAAAACCGACATTCACTGTTATCTGGAGGATAGTCTTCCAAAGCGTATCCCCGATTCCATGGATGCGTGGCTCGACCCAGACCGTACTGCCGTGGTGTGCATCGACATGCATCGCGGCCATCTCGGCACCGAGCCGGATACCACATGCCCGGCACCCCGCGCGCGCGATGTGATCGAAGCGCACAATCAATTCCACCGGGCATGCCGAGACGCCGGTATACCGATCATCATGGTCCAGCACTGGCAACGATACGGCGGCATCGACGATATCGCCTCACGCAAACGCACCGGCAAAGCGAACTGGCGCTGGCTCTATGAGATGTATCTGCCGCCTAATCCGGCCATGGATCAGCACAGTTGGGAGGGAACCAAGTGGCTCGATCTCATGGTCGAGGTCGACCAGCAACGTGACTATTTCGTCCGTACCAAGAAACGCCTCAGTTCGTTCTATCCGACTGACCTCGAGTTCCTGCTTAAGAACCTGGACGTGGACAATCTCGTGATTACGGGCACTTTCACCGATGCCTGTGTGCTGAGCACGGCGTTCGACGCGGCGAACCGCGATTTCCGCGTGATCGTGCCACGTGATGTAGTGGCCGGATACTCGGCGGAAGCCGAGCACGCCGCCTTGATGATTATCTCCCTTCATCTCGGCCTGGTGGTCGATTCAACCGCCCTGGTCCAAGAATGGGCCGCTCGCCGAGGACAAATGTCCGGCGACGTAGACTCCGGCAAGGTCCGCCTGGTCGGCTAAAGACTGCAAAAAAAACGCTGCATCGCAAACCAGCGGGCCGGCCCGAATGGGCCGACCCGCGTTGCATTCCATTTCTGACCGGCGCCAGCGTTGTCACAGCCATTTGGCATCGATGTTGCAAAGATTTGGCTGAAGGGCGGCACTAAGTCGCCGTTGTTGCCCCGGATCATAGCGAATGAAAAAGCAAATACACTTGGCGTTCGATCTGTCGTGGACCTCAGTCGAGACCCAGTGGAGAACCCCCGGTTCGTGGGTCGACAGACATCATCCGAACATCGGCATGTTCGAGGAAGTGGCCCGCACCGCCGAACGCGGTGGCATCGATATGATTTTCTTCGGGGATTCTACCGGAATTCCGAGCACCTGGGGCGAGTCAATCGACGACGCGGTGCGCTACGGTGTCGCCTGGCCACGCCTGGATATGAGCCCCTGGGTCACGGCCATGTCACGCGTGACAAGCCATCTCGGTTTCGGCCTCACATACGCTTCGACGTTCATGCATCCGTTTTACACAGCGCGGTTGCTGAACTCACTCGATCATATCACCAACGGTCGCATCGCCTTTAACGTGATCACCTCTCAAAGGCGCGCCGACTATGCCAATTATGGTTACGACGAATTGGTTGATCATGAAAGCCGTTACAATCGTCTCGAGGAGTTCATCGACGTCTGCCGCAAGTTGTGGAGCAGCGTAGATTCAGACGCATTCGTGTGGAACCGTGAGACGGGGCAGGTTGCCGATCCGGCAAAGATCCGGGCCATCAACCACGTCGGCGAGTTCTTCAAAGTCAAGGGTCCGCTTAATGTGGTTCCTTCCCCAAGGGCACCCGGTCGTCATTCAGGCCGGAGGCTCCCCCCGCGGCACGCGTGCCGCCGCTCGCGTCGCCGACTACGTATTCGGCCTGATGAAAGCCGTCCCGCTGATGGCCAAGCAGCGCGACGACCTCGACCAAGCGCTGATAGCCGAAAAACGCGATCCACAGCAGGTCGGGATTCTTTGGTCGAGCCGCGCCGTCGTCGGCGAGACAGAAAGCGAAGCGCTGGCACTCCGGGAAAGCCTGATAACGGGAGTGCCGCTCGAAGCGGTTGGAGTCTGGCTCTCGCACAATACCGGCTATGACATGTCGAAATTGCCCGACCGCTTCTCGCTTGCAGAGCTTCAGCAGCGGATCGTGGCGGCCAACGCGTCGCCGGTTGGGTTCGTTCATCTGCTTGCACACAAATACGGAGAGTCGGCGGAAATCACCCGCGAAGAATTCTTCCATCACGGCCTGCGTGCCGCGACGGGCTACGACGTTACCATGGCCGGTAGCGCCGCTCAGGTCGCCGACCGCTTTGAGGAGGTGTTCGAGGCGACAGGCAGTCGCGGCGGCTTCATGCTGTCCATTTCACAGGCCGCGCCACGCGCAGTGATGATGAACATCGTCGATTTTCTCGTCGACGAACTCAAGCGCCGCGGTCGCTATCGCGACGCCTACAAAGGTCGCACGTTGCGTGAAAATCTCGCCTGCTGAAAACGCCTGGTAGAAGCGGACAGGCGCCGAGAGTTTGCGTCTGTCCGAAAACGTTCGATGTCGATCAGGGAACGTACGCCATCAGATCCAGCAGCGTGTGGGCGCCGGGGACCACGAGCGGCCCGCCGATGATTAGCGTCGTCGAGCAGGGTTTGCGATCCGGAAAATGCGAAGCCCATTCCGCCATCGACTCCGCGAAACGCTCGCCGGTGTCGTGGAAGCAGGCCCGCCGTACAACATTCTCAAGCGTGGTGCCGGCCGCCTCACAGATCGCCGCAACGTTTTTGAGCATGTAGCGCATCTGTGCCTGGCTGGTGAGACCGTAATAGGGAAAGTTCGGATCGCGCTCCATTCCCGGAGGCAGCATGCCCTTCTCGTCGCATGGAAGCTGCTGGCTGAAGAAGAGCAAATTACCGACCTTCACGGCCTGCGGCTCATGGCTGAATGGCTTGGGCGCCTTGCTTGTCACGATTGCTTCGGCCTTCAGTTTCGAGTCTCCGGCCAGGAGGGTGAGCGCAACCTCGACCTTGCTGCCTTTTCCGCCCAGACCCATGTACGGGATCACGCAACGGGCCGGCGGATTTTTCGGAAACCACCGCTTCCAGACTTTCTCCATGCCGGCGTAGTCGCTCGGATCACCGATATAGACATCAGCTTTCACCGTCCGATCCAGCGTCGTGCCGGCGGCTTCAGCGGTTTTTGCGAGCTTCCAGAGCACATACTCCGTCTGCTTCTCGATTTCGGAGCCATACCAGAAATACGGGTTGATCCGCGCTTCCTTGGCGAGACCACTGGGCTCGCCAAGGTGGATCGGGCTCATGTAGTCGCCGGTCCAATCGACGGGAATTTCACCCGCCATGAAAATCCAATCGCCCCGTCGAATTGCCGGGGAATAGCCGGCAAGCGGCGACGGCACTCCTTCCGGAGTCAGGAAGCCCTGGCTCTTTCCGCCGTCGTCGATGCAAATGAGATCGACCTCGACGATCGTATCTTTCACAAGCAACTCGCGGATGCCCATCCCAGTCGAGGCCGGCCGTGGCTCATTAATGAACTCGTTTCGCGTGTCGAGATACGGCGTGATTGAAATGCGCGGCCAGGTACTGCCGGCCTTGAACTCCCCCATCGTCGGGTAAGGCGACGTGAACCACTGCCAAATCCTGACGGCATCCTTGGCGATATCGCAGCCGCCGGCCTGTACCGTTTTTGCCAGATTTGTAAGCGTGTAGCGCGATTGCAGTTCAAGCGCATTCCCCAGATTGGGATTGACGGACGCGGCTTCCGGAGCAAGACCGCCCTTGAAATCGCTGGCCAACTGCCCGGAGATGAACAGCCACCCGGCGGCCTTAATGGCGGGGGTATATGGCGCAAGCGGTCGCGGCGGACCATCTGGCCAGATTGCGACGGGTGCTTTGCTGCCTTGATTGGTGGACATGGTTGCCTCCTTGTTTTGGGTTGACGGCTAAACGGTGATAGTGCCGGGCTCGCGCAATCGCCGACCGGAACTTCATGAAGACGTTTCCCCAACGACGACTGGCGAACGCACCGCGCGCACAGACTTGGTGCCTCAAACTCAGGACAAGGCATTCTCCAGGATACGGTGGTAGGTCGCTTCGAACCCCGGGAAACTCGCAACCATGCGGCCTTCACGCATCACGTGGATATCGTCGGCCAGGCCTATGAGTTCCTCGAATTCGGACGTCGCGATGATAACAATGCAGTCCCTTTCGACCGCTACGCGCCGGAGCAGCGAGTGAATCTCGGCTTTGGCGTGGACGTCAACGCCTTGAGTTGGTTCCTCGATCAGCAACACACGGGCATCCCCCTCGAGCGCCCGGGCAATTGCGATTTTTTGTTGATTGCCGCCGCTTAGCGCACCAATTCGCGACTCCGCGTAGGGTGGCCGAACACTGAGCCGATCTATATAATACTGTGCCATTCCGCGCTCTTCCCACGGCCAACGAAGCCCAAAACGCCGCACGGAGCGACGCACCCGATTGCCGAGGCAGAGATTGGCGCGTACCGAGAGAGAAGTAATAATCGCGGCACCACGCCGGTCCGCCGGTACCAGCAAAATTCCCTCCTTTACGGCACGCCGAACCGATCCGAGCGGCAGCTTATAACCGTCGAGAATGATCTCGCCGCTATTTGCAGCGTCGACGCCCGCAACCGCCCGAAGAAAATGGCCGTGACCGGAGCCTTGAACGCCGGCGATGCCGACGATCCGTCCGGATGAAGCAGTAAGATTTGCTCCTGCAAATCGCCGTCCTGACGAAAGTTCGCGGATCTGAATCTGTCTATGGGAGCCACCGGAACCCGACTGCGAACGCGTAAGGTCCGCCTCTGCATCACGGCTCGTGGTGGAGACATCCTTTGTCATCAGCCGGACAATATCTTGGCGCGAGACCTCGCCGCGCAAAAACAATCCGACGCGTTTTCCGTCCCTAAGAATTGTTATGCGGTCCGCCATGCGGATGACTTCAGAAAGACGATGAGTCACGTAGAGAACCGCCTTTCCTTCCGATCGAAACTGCATCACCCTTTCGATCAGAAGTTCGGCGTCCGGCTCCGACAGAACCGCCGTGGGCTCGTCAAGAATCATGATCTCACCGGGGTGGACGAGAGCCCGAGCTATCTGAGCAAGCCGAAGATGAGGAACGCTGAGGCTGGAAGTTTTGGTGTCCGGGTCGAAGCTCGCACCCACTTTGGCCAAAGCGGCCGCAACCGTTCTTCTCTCTTCGGAGCTTAGGCGGCTACGGTTTGCCAGACGGCTTTCGCCTCCCAGCAGAATATTCCGGCCGATCGAGAATTCCGGCACCATTAAAACGTCCTGCGGCACCACCGTGATTCCAAGCCGCGACGCCTCGTTGGGCCGGGTCACGACGACGCGACTTTCCCCGACGAAAAAATCCCCCTCGTCGGCCGCATGTACGCCACTTAGAATTTTGATAAGCGTGGACTTCCCGGCACCATTTTCCCCGAGCAACGCATGGATCTCACCGCGATTCAGATCGAGATCGACCCGGTCGAGCGCGGTCACCCCTGGAAAGCGCTTGGTCACGGCATGGAGCCGTAACGCTAAGGTTCCCGTTGCATCCGGGAGGTTCATGCGCGCCTCACACTTGGAACAGGGCCCGTCGTTCATCGGAGCGAAAGGGCGGCGCCGCGTATCGGTGCGGCGCCGCTGAGCACTACTTTGCCGGAGCCGCGTCAGCCGGCATGATGTTGCTGTCTATCCAGATTGGGTTATTCACATCCGCCTTGAACATCGCTGCGTTGGGCGCACAGTTATATTGCGTCACCGTTTCGCCGTTCAGCTTGCGAACGGCCAACGAGAGGCCAATGTAGCCGACTGAAATCGGGAAATCGGGAAGCATCGCAGCGGCGGTGCCGTCCTTCAGCGCTTCAAGCGTTGTGCTCGTCAGGCTGCCAGCGATGTACAGCGCTTTGTGATATTCCGCCGGGATCGACTGCGGCTGGAGCACAAATGAGCCAGTCACGTAGATGAAATCGATCTTCGGATTAGCCTGTGCTGCATTGGAGAATTTCGTCAGTCCGTCGGCAGCGTCATTGTCCGAACTTACGACTGCGTTAAGTTTGATATTTGGAGCCTTCTTTATCCCCTCGAGAAAGCCTGCGACGCGGCGCCGCGCCCAACTCGCGTTAGGTGGGCCAGCCATCAGCAAGCCTTGTCCGCCCTGCGGAAGGAGCTTGATCACGGCTTCTGCAGCGATCAGGCCTTGCGTGTAATCGTCTTGGACGACCTTAGCGGATTTCGTGCTGGCGGACAGCGTTCCGACGTCGAATACCGGCGTCCCATTCGCAATGGTTTCGTCGATCGTTGGGGCCATGCCCTCGGGATCCGAGGGATTGATAAGCAGAGCATCAGGCTTGTGGGTAAGGGCGTTTTCCACCTGCGTGATTTGCGAGGCGGGGTCCATAAACCCCTTTCCGGCGTCGGTGGTCAGAGTGACGCCAGCTTCCTTGGCAGCCTGCTGAGCACCGTAAATGACCGCCTGGAGGTAGGGGATGAACATCGGCACCGAAAACTCAATCTTATACGGCTTCTTCGCTTTCGGAGCTTTTAAGCCCGCTAGATCGGTGACGTTGTACTTGGTGTCACATTTCGCCGGCGTCTTTTCCGCCTCTGTCAGATTCAGACCCTGAGCGTTTGCGGTGGTCACCCACGCGGCAAGAATTGCCGCCGTAGATACGGTTGCCACCAAGACTCGGCCGCTGCATTTCCCGTTGTAGGCCATTTACTACCCTCCAATGTTCACCGCAATGATGCGGCACTACGAAAAGTCAGCCTCGGCGCGGTAGCGCTATCTGTCGAGCGAGAGCGCGGATCGACACGGCGCGGGCTTTCGAAAGAAGAACGGCCGAGATCAGGACCAAACCAGTCACGATTTGTTGGACAAACGGATTAACACCGGCGATGTCGAGGCCGGTGTTCAGAACCGTTACGAGAACTACGCCGAGCACGACACCGGTGAGGCGGCCGACGCCTCCCCCAATCAGCACGCCTCCGATAACAGCCGTCGCTACGGAAAGAAGCTCGTATCCCTGGCCCAGACTTCCCTGCGCCACAGCGACCCTAGACGTCAGCATGACCCCGCCGACGCCCGCCATGGTCCCGCACAACGCGTAGGCAAGCACTTCGTAGAGTTCAACGAAGACTCCCGCGACCCGCGTGGTTTCACGGCTGCCGCCGATCGCGAAAATGTAGAGGCCAGCGCGAGTGCGCTGGAGGATGAACCAGGCGATCACGAGAACGGCCGCGGCTATGCAAGCGGCACTGGGTATCCCCCACCAGGAAGCGCGCCCGTAAAGGGCAAAGTCGTGAGGAAATCCGGTGATAACACGGCCATTTGCCAACTGATCGGCAAAGCCCCTTGCGGCGGTGAGTATGCCCAGCGTCATCACAAACGGTGTAACGCCCAGGATCGAGATCCCGATGCCGTTGATCAGCCCTACTACGGAGCCAGCCAAAACGCCGAGAAGTACTGCTGCTGTGACGTCAATTCCCTGCTTCATCAGCAGGGCGCAGATGACACTAACTAACCCCATCGTCGCGCCGACCGAAATATCAAAGCCGCCGACGATCAGCGCAAAACTTTGACCGATAGACACGACAAGCATGATACCCGCCACGCGTGCCATGTTGAGCAATGTGCCGGACGTCGCGAAACTGTCCGGAAAAGCGTAGGAAAAAATGCTCGCTAAAACAATGATCGCCAGGAAGATCTGAATTTCCGCGGCAGGAACCTGCCGAATGCCCAGCAAGGTTAGTACCGACCCAACTCGCTGAGCCGATTGTGGGCCATCGGTCACCCCGGCGGACGCTGCAGATTCAGCTTTCCCGCTCATTGCACCTTCCTCAGCCAACGGGCAGTTGGCTGATCGTGTGGAGCAAAGGAACACCTCGATCGGTGCAGCAAACATTAAAAGAACGTTTGTTCTAGATGTCAAATGGTTTAATGAGAAGCGTTTGTAGTTGCCGATGGATGATGCATAATCCCCACGAATTAGGCAGAACCCGCCTAAAAACTGTTCGATCTTGGGTAAAGGCGCGGGTTGCACGCGACGGTGATTGAGTGACAAGTTTGGAACGATCGTTCCAGACCTATCGTTGAGGAACAAAGGATAGAGAATGGCGAAGGGAGGAAGAACTCCGCAACGACGCCTGCAACATGGCGAGGCTCGCGGACGGATCGTTGAGACGGCGGAAAAGCTTTTCGCGGTCGACGGGTACGACGCCGTCAGCTTTCGCGACTTAACTGCCGCGGCGGGGGTCAGTCTGTCGGCCATCCACTATCATTTCGGTTCCAAGGAGGCAGTGCTTTCTGAAATTTTCGCGCGGCGCGCAGCTCTCCTTACCGAGCGCCGCCTCGAGTTGCTGGAAGCTGCTCTCCGTTATGGCGGCCGACCGGCGTCTCTGGAAAGCATTCTAGACGCCTTTCTTCGCCCAGCTTTCGAAGTCACGCGCGGCGACCGCAACGATCTTTTCAATCGTCTGCGCGCCCGCGTATCGCTGGAACACAGCGCAACCACGCGCGAAATCGTGAGCCGCGCTTTTGACGAAAACGATCTGCGCTTTATCGATGAACTTGGAGCCGCCCTGCCCGAGCTTACGCACGAAGATCTGCACTGGCGGTTTCATTTCCTCGTGGGCGCCATGATTTACACCATGTCGGATTCGGGACAATTGGAAGGACTGTCCGGCGGAAAATGTTCGTCAGCCAAAACCGATTTTGCTCTTGCTTCGATGGTCGCGACTTTTTCGGCGCTCTTTCGGTCGCCACCCATGCTTTTGCCCCGCGCCAATAAAAGGGTCACCAATGCAAAGCAACTCGCGAGCTAACAAAGGCAAAAAAGGCGCCAGACGCGGATGGACTCGCCAAACCGGTCGCGGCTGAGCGGGATATCTCTTTGGGAGGGGTTACGCGAGGTAAGCGATTACTTAGGAGGAAAAGATGCCCGCATCGAGCAATAGCGCACCGATCGTAGAAAAGAGCGAGACCCGCGATGGGATGCGCATAGACTGGGACGTGCCCATTCCCGTTGATGACGGTCTTGTCCTGCGAGCCGACGTATTCCGTCCAATCGGCGAAGGGCGCTACCCGGTTCTGATCAGCTACGGGCCCTACGCAAAGGGCCTCGCCTTCCAGGAGGGCTATCCGAGCGCGTGGAACCGCATGGCGACGGAACATCCGGATGTCACCGCGGGCTCGACCAACAAATATCAAAACTGGGAAGTCGTCGATCCCGAGAAATGGGTTCCGGACGGTTACGTTTGCGTTCGCGTGGACTCGCGAGGGTGTGGACATTCGCCCGGATACATCGACCACTTCTCTCCGCGTGAGACGAAGGACTTTTACGACTGTATCGAATGGGCGGCCGTGCAGCCGTGGAGTACGGGCAAGGTCGGCCTTAGTGGAGTTTCGTACTACGGAATCAACCAATGGCACGTCGCGACGTCGCAGCCGCCGCACCTTGCGGCGATGTGCATCTGGGAAGGCGCAGCCGACTGGTACCGCGACATGACGCACCACGGCGGCATCCTCAGCACCTTCTGGGCCAATTGGTACGACATGCAGGTGAAGACCGTCCAATACGGCGCTGGCGAAAAGGGCAAGCGCAGCGTGGTTACCGGCGATCTTGTATGTGGGCCGGAGACACTTTCGGAAGAGCAACTAAGCCGAAACCGCACCGACTTCGGCGACGAGATTCTCTCTCATCCGCTCGATGACGACTATCACAAGGTGCGGTCGGCGATTTGGTCGAAAATCACGGTTCCCCTCTTTTCGGCTGCCAATTGGGGTGGCCAGGGACTGCATCCGCGCGGTAATTTCGAAGGATTTTTCCGCGCCGCGTCAAAGGACAAATGGCTTGAGGCACATGGCCTCGAACATTGGACGCATTTCTACACCGGCTATGGTGTTGCCCTGCAAAAGCGATTTTTCGCTCACTTCCTGAAGGGCGAAAACAATGATTGGGAAAAGCGACCCCGCGTCCACCTTCAGGTACGGCGCATCGACCGATTCGACGAGCGTTTCGAGAATGAGTGGCCAATCGCTCGAACCAAATGGACCCGGTTTTACCTCGATCCGATCGATGCCGCCCTCGCGGTGGAAGCGCCGGACAAGGTGGCGACCAAGACCTTTGACGCCACGGGCGAGGGAGTAACCTTCTTGTCCGCGCCAATGTCCGCTGAGACCGAAATCACCGGCCCGTCGGCGCTGAAATTATTTGTTTCTTCGTCGACGAGCGACGCGGACATCTTTGTGGTGCTTCGTGTCTTCTCCGCCGACATGAAAGAGATTGTGTTCATGGGAGCGATCGATCCGCACACTCCCATTGGACAAGGCTGGCTCCGGGCGAGCCATCGCAAGCTCGACAAGGAACTCAGCCGAGATTGGCGGCCCTATCACACGCATGACGAAGCGTGGCCGCTCAAAACCGGGGAGATCGTCGATCTGGATATTGAGATTTGGCCAACGAGCATCGTGGTGCCGGAGGGCTACCGGATTGCGGTCACGGTGCGTGGCAAGGACTATGAATATGGCGGCGGCAGCGGCGGGAAGCTGTCAAATTTCAAGAACGAATTGAAAGGCTGCGGCCCGTTCCTGCACGACGATCCCCGCGATAGGCCGCGGGAGATATTCGGTGGCAAGACCACGCTGCATTTCGGTCGGGCGCACCAACCCTATCTCCTGCTGCCGATCATACCAACCCGGTAGCCTATTCGCACCAGCCACAGGGAGCTTTGGAATGAACACTTCAGAATTTCAGGGCAAAGTCGCGATCGTCACCGGAGCGTCGAGTGGCATCGGGTCCGCAGTCGCAACGCGGCTCGGCGGCGCCGGCGCAACGGTTGCGGTCCACTACAACAGTCACAAGGAAAACGCCGCCGCCGTGGTCTCGGCGATCACGTCCGCCGGCGGTAACGCATTTATCGTCGGCGGCGATGTGGCCAAACCCGATGATGTGAAAAGCATCGTTAAAGCCGTGGTCGACCGGTGCGGCAAGATCAATATATTGGTCAACTGCGCCGGAATTCTGGAGTACGCGCGTTTTGGCGACATCGAACCAGCTTCTTTCGAGCGCCAGTTTTCGATCAACGCTCTGAGCGTCGTGTTGATGATGCAGGCCGCCGTGCCGCACTTTCCCAAAACTGGCGGGCGCGTCGTCAACGTTTCAACCAATATTGCCTATCGCCCGATCGAAGGTTGCGTCATCTATTCGGCGTCGAAAGCGGCGGTCAGCACGCTAACCGAAGGCTTCTCAAAAGAATTGGCGTCCAGGAAGATCACCGTGAATGCCGTCGCTCCCGGCGCCACGGCTACACCCATGACCGCCTGGCTCAGCGATGATCTTAGGCGCGGTATCGAGCAAGCCACCCCGCTTGGAAGGATGGCTGTGCCGGACGATGTCGCCGACGTTGTGGCGTTCCTGGCGTCGGAGGGATCGCGCTGGGTAACGGGGCGAACGATTCTCGTCGACGGTGGGCTGAACTAGCGAAGCTGTTGGAGTAACTAGATGCCAATCAATTTCTTTGCGTTGCCACCGGCGATGGCCTCAATGCTTTTTGTTTCGAGCGCCTTGACGCCGGCCAAATGGCCGAGCGGATCGGATTCCGCCATGTCATACGGATAGTCGGTACCGATAAGAACGTGGTCTGCACCGAATACATCGATCAACGCGACAAGCTGATGAGGCGTGAAGACGACACTATCGACGAACACTTTCCGCAGATAGTAACTCGGTGGATGCGGCAACCCGGCGCGACAGTCGGATCGCGCTCCCCAGGCATGATCGATCCGTCCGGAATACGCCCCGAGATAGCCTCCACCATGCACGGCCAGCAGCTTCAGATCAGGATGGCGGTCGAGTACACCGTCGAAGATCAGATAGTGGAGTGCAAGCGTTGTTTCGAACGGATTGCCGACGATGTTGTTGAAATAGAAGCGGGTAAGGCGCTCACCTTCAGTAAAACCGTTCGGATGGATCACCACCAAAGCGCCGAGCTCTTCCGCCTTTGCCCAGAATGGAGCGAAGTCGGGATCGGAAAGTTCGCGGCCGGCGATATTCGTGAGGACTTGGGCGCCTTTCAACCCAAGAGTACGCATCGACCGATCGAGTTCTGCGGCCGCCTCGTTGCCGTCGGTCATCGGAACGCTGCCGAGACCGACGAAACGGTCCGGCTTTCGCGCGACATACTCGGCAATGCCGTCGTTGAGAACACGCGTCGCCTTGATGCTGATCTCAAGCGGAACAGTGTAGTAACATTGAAACGGTGGCGGTATCACAAGCTGAACGTCGATGCCCATCGCATCGAGGTCGTTCAGTCGCTCGGCGAGTCCATTCTCCTGCCCGCTGATCCGCGTGTAACGGTCGATCTCCTGCTGTGCGTTCACTTTTTTTGTGTCGGCCGTCGAAAAAAAGGCCAGCGGGATCGTAGAAATATCGAGATGTGGCTGTACGATCGCTGCGGCGGCCGGCACCGAGACATGCGAATGAATATCGATGGTCGTGCTGCGCGGCCGAGTTTCTCGGCCCGGGCGCCCATGTTTTCTGGCTGCGGTCTGGCCGTAGGGCAAAATCTCGCTCAAAATCGAGTCTCCTGTTGTTGTTAGCCTGCTCGACGAGCCGGCGTTTCCCTCTGGTCTAATAACTGTCGAAAACGGGGTGTGCTCATGGCGCAGCAATCCGATACGCAAGATTCGCTATTTTGCCTCGAAGAGGCGACCATTGAGGAACTCCATCACGCGATCAAGGCCGGCAAGACAACCTGCGTCGCGGTGGTTCAGCACTACATCGATCGGGTGAGAGCATTCAACGGTGTCTGCAGCATGCTGGTCACTGAAACCGGCGCACCGGTGCCGGAAACCCGGGGGGCCGTGCGCGCAATGGCGCCGGTCGTCTTCCCAATCGAGACCGTAAAGGCGTCAACGCTTCTTCCGAATCTCGACAAATACAAAGGGCCGCCGCTGGAATATGGACGCATGGAAGCGACCGCCTCCGATTCTACGGTGCAGCAGCAATTCGGTATGATCGTCGGCATCCCGCACGCCGGACAGGTCAATGCGCTGGCAACGCTCAACATCCGCGGCGAGCGTTCCGTCACCTGCCGCGGTGACTTCGACCGCCATCCGTCCGAGGGACCCCTGCCCCCCGATGCACCGCCGGCGTGCGAATTTTTTCGCCACTTGCCGGATGCGCTGGAGCGGGCGGCCGAACTTGACGCGCGATATGGGCGGAATCCCGACCTCGAAAACATGCCGATGTACGGGGTCGTTTTTTCTTTCAAGGACTCTTTCGATACGCGCGACATGCGATCCACCGGCGGCGGCGACGCTGCTTACGACATTGATTTTCCCGCGCGCGATCACGTGCTGGTCGAACGGTTGAGAAACACCGGCGCGATCATCTTCGCCAAGGCAGTCAATACCGAATACAACGGCCGCGCCGGCGATCCCGGTGGGCGCCACGCGCCCGACAAGGTGCTGCCGTCCACCCTCGGATATCAGCGCAGCACATGGGGCGGAAATCCATCAAATCCCTATGATACCGCCCGTGCGGCTTCGCTCGGCTCGAGTTCGGGCTCGGCGTTGTCCGTCAGCACGAACATGGTTATGGCCAGCCTCGGCGAGGAAACGCGCGCTTCCTGCCGGGGACCCTCGAACCATAACGCGGTGGCGTTGATCCTGCCTCACAAGGCGATGTTGGGTTTTATAGGTGGCGCGATCGGTGCCGATATCTATTGCGACCGCACCGGCATTCACGCCCGAAAGCTTGCGGATTGCGCCAAGATTCTCGACGCGCTGAAAGATCCTGTCGAAGGCTATTACGACCCGCGCGATCCGTTCACGACCGTGCCGCGCTCTTCAGTCCTGAGCTCGCGTTACGCGGATCATGCCAAGACACCAAGCGTTGCAAAAGCGCTGGCATGCTTCCGCATCGGAGTCATCCGTGAGTTGATGGTCTATCCGAAAGGTTCCAAAACCGAGGAGCCGATCGTCACCGCTGCGGCCAAGGAGATCAAGACGACGCTTGGCGACGTGCTCGGTGCAACGCTGGTGGAATCATCGGATCCGCTGTGGCGGCACGACCCCGATTTCGAGCAGATGAGGATCGACTTCCGTCGCGCGCTGGCGAAACTGGTGCCGTTGTTCATGCCCGAACTCCTGTTTCGACTCGACCGCAATGGGCAACCGCTGTTCAAGGAATTCGCAGCGGCGATCACGCCGACCGAATTCGTCCCGGGACGGGTATTCGGTGCCGGCGCCATGCAGCCGATCGACTATTTTGTCGCGATGGCCGAAGGCTCTATTGCGCCGCCCGCAAATCTCGACCTTGCCACTGTCCAGCAACAGGAACTGGCGAATACCTTTCGGTTTCATATTTCTCAGTATCTCATACGACGGGCCCGCGACTGGAAAACAAAGGGCTTTACAGAGACGCTCGCCGACTGGCGGAACTTGAACGCGCGCTCCAAATTCTGGGGCGACGACCAGCGCGCTGCATTCCTGAACTGGGAGGAGGTCAGCGATCCGCGTAATCCTCTCGACGGTCGCCAGGGCGTCAACGAACGCATCATGCTGCGCGAACTACTTCGGCGCGTTGACATGATGGTAATCCTCGAAAACAAGCTCGATTCGCTTGTGCGCCTGCATACGCCGTGGCCGCCGGGCTTGATCGGTCATCCGCATCAATATGACATACCGAGCAATCTAACCCCGGAGTCGCTGAGCGGACCGAATGCTGGGCTGACTGAGGTATTAGTGCCGGCTGGCTACGTTACAACGGTATACGATCCCGTGTTTTCGCTTTCCGCCGATGGTATGCGCTACGTGTCGACCTGCTCCAACACGCCGACCTATCTTCCAGGGCCCGGGCTGCCGTTCTCCCTCGTATTTCGCGCTGAGCCGGGCAAGGAGGATGTGCTCCTCAGGATTGCTTCTGCCTACGAAGCGGCATCCAATCGCCGCATCCCGCCGCCGGCCTTTGGTCCTGTGTCGCCAGCGAGTTCACCAAACCGAACTCCAGTCGATCAAAGCAGGTAGGTAAGCAACTTTCACACAAAGCGGAGACGTCGCATGCAAGACCGCCTTCAATCCGATCGGATTGTCGCGTACTTGGAAGGAACGGACTTTCAGAAATCACGCGCCTATTCGCCGGCAATCGTAACTCAGGGAGGAAAGACGGTCTGGCTAGCCGGGCAAACGACGCTGGTTGATCTAGAGGGAAACTCCATCGCCCATAATTTTGAGGCGCAAGCGCGGACTTGTTTTGCGCTTATCGACCAGACCTTAAAGCGAGTCGGAGGAACAATCGCTGATCTCGTGACAATGACGGTATCGATAAACGACCCGCGCTATGGCGATCAGTTTATAAAAATCCGCCACGAGCAGTTTCCGGACGGCAGATTTCCTTGTAGCGCGTTGATTACCGTTTCAAACTTTGCACATCCCGGAATTCTGATTGAAATTCAAGCGGTGGCGGTAATTTGAATATCTGCTAATGATAAGTCATCGATGAGAAAATCTTCAGTGACCTTTGTTCTATTCAAAGCATCAGTCTCGGATCAAAAGCAGCGCGCGACATGACATGCGGGTTGCTCTCGGTGATCAACACCTGTTCTTCCAGCCGGACGCCGCCGCCGCCGCGTACGCCCTCGATGCAGATCAACGGCTCGACCGCGAAAACCATGCCGGGCTCGAACTCGTAGACTGGCTGTGTGTACCGAAAACCTAAACGCGGACGTAATGGTGATGAAGTCCTGTGTGTACTGAAAACTCAAATTCTTGCGTATTGATGATGCAATCCGCCGACGAGCGCATAAGACACGATGCGCCCGATCGGCTGAATGGGACGCGAGACAGGCGCATCTGATTTGGGATCGCGTGTATCTGACGCCCCAAATCGGCATCTCACGAGTACCGTGGGCACGTGGGCAAAATTGAATTTCAGTCTAGTTGCACAGCATGCCATGGCACGGATGGAAAGGGAAATGGACCGACGAGCGCGGTGCTTCCCACCCCCGATAAATACCTCAATCTTTTATTCGATCCAGAAGTTGCAGTCCGAAGTCGCATCTTGGCGATTATCGACTACCTAAATCGCCTCCAAGTGAAGTGAGTACGACCCCACTTGGTATTACTGCCACCGGTCACTCTGCATGTGCCACGGACCCGAAGCGAATATGCTGCGACTCGATGCTGGCTACTTCGCCCAAGGCGACGGGCAAACCGGGACGCGCATTTGTTGATGCCGCCCCTGCGCTTGATAAAGCCGGGCAAGGGCTCACCCAGATCCTTGCATTCCGCGGCGTACCGCAACACACGGGACCAGTTGCTACGGGTCCTGTCATCGACTTTGCCACGGTCTGCCGTGCAATAAATGACGGCGGCAAACGGTTCCGGCTGCCTGACCGAAGAACACCCTCGCAGGTGCAACGCCCGATGAGCACGGTTGACGGCTTTTCCCTCCTTCGCCCACGCTATGACAGTCTCGAAAACGGCGGCTAGATATTGATAGATCGCATCCCGATCACGGCTGGCTTGCACTGTTTCCCATTCATTTTGCAGTCGAAGCAAACTGGCCCTCATCGCTTCGGCCGAAAACGGAATGGCGTTTGGTTCACGGCCGAGCATGATCAGAAATCCTCAAGGTCAGCCTCCGCATCGAACTGCAGGTCCATGAGATAATTGCGCAGCTGTGGTGTCGCCTTCCACCCAATTTGACCGCGGCGATTTACCTATCGCATCGCATCTCCGGCTGCTTCGAGTTCGATTAGCATCTCTGCGGAAACTCGGTCACGGGCCGAGTGGACGCCATTTCGCCCGAGGCGTGCGGTTTCGTATGCCTGATCGGTGTACTGCCGGAGAATATTGTCCATCAGGATTGCCATTGGGTTTAAAGGTTGTTGCCGCATCGACAGAGCCGACATATAAAAATTAGCGAATTACGAATTGCGTCTTCCAGCCACTTTTCTGCAATTATTGGATATTGAGTTTCCACTTGGGTATGGCGTCGACGCACCGGCACCAACGGATTTTGCCCTCGACTTTTTGGGACCGACACTTCTGCACCAACAGCCCGCAGTAAATGATCATGTAAATAGTAGATAGCAGGCAACATTGCCGCTACGTCAACTCGGCAAGAAGCGCAAGGAGGAACAAAAAGAGTTGGGACAACATTGGTCGAGTCGGAAATCTCGCGGGGTTTGGCCCAGTGTACGTGGCAGATAGAAGCGCGTGAGGGCATACCGTGTGACCTGAGCCCCTTGCCTCATCCGCCGATAGGGAGAGTCCTGGCTTCATTTGAGCGCTGTTGGCTCGGTGGTGCAACGGGATGGGGCGCGGAGGCCTCGATATAGCGCAGCGTCCCGTCCCGTTGCATTTCGGGAGCGCTGATCTTGGCGTAGACGGCTGGCGGCAGATTGCCGAGCGCGCTGTGCGGCCTGAAGGTATTGTAGTCTTCCTTCCAGCTAGCCAGAGCTTCGCGCACATGGGCGAGCGACGTGAACAATGTCTCGTTCAACAACTCGTCACGCAGTCGGCCATTGAAGCTCTCGACAAAGGCATTCTGCTGTGGCTTGCCCGGTGCGATGTAATGCCATTCGACCCGCGTCTCCTGGGACCAGCGCAGGATCGCCATGCCGGTCAGCTCAGTGCCGTTGTCGGAGACACACATCACGGGACGGCCACGCGACGCAATGAGGGCATCGAGTTCCCGCGCGACCCGCAGTCCGGGTAGCGAAGTATCGGGCACCAGCGCCAGGCATTCCCGCGTGAAGTCGTCGACGATCGCCAGGATGCGGAACCGCCGTCCATCGGAGAAAGCATCCGACAGGAAGTCCAGGCTCCAGCGTTGATTGGGACCTTGCGGCAGCGTCATCGGCGCTCGCGTGCCAAGCGCACGTTTGCGGCCGCCGCGGCGCCGTACCTGCAGCCGTTCTTCGCGGTAGAGCCGGCGGAGCTTCTTGTGGTTCATGATGATGCCTTCGCGTGTCAGCAGAATGTGCAGCCGTCGATAGCCAAACCGCCGGCGAATGGCGGCCAGCTCGCGCAGGCGTGCCCGCACCGCCGCATCGTCCGGCCGGGTGCCGCGGTAGCGGATCGATGTGCGGTCGGCTCCAAGGGCTAAACACGCCCGCCGCTCGCTGACCTCATACGCGACCCGAAGGTGAGCGACGGCCTCGCGCCTGGCGGCGGGCGTCACCATTTTTTTGTGGCGATATCCTTCAGCATGGCGTTATCGAGCATTGCCTCAGCCAACAGCTTCTTCAGCTTGGCATTCTCGTCTTCCAGCGACTTCAGACGTTTGGCGTCCGATACATCGAGGCCGCCGTACTTGGCCTTCCACTTGTAGAACGTCGCGCTGCTGATCCCGTGCTTGCGGCACACATCGGCTGTCTTCGCCCCAGCATCATGCTCCCGCAAAATCCCGATGATCTGCTCTTCCGTGAACCGGCTCGGCTTCATGTCCATCCCCTTCCAGGTGACGGACTCTACCCACTTTTGGAGGAGTTACCGGGGCTCAGGTCACGTGAGAAATTTCGATTTGGAAGGTTTGCATGACCATGGCGGCTTTTGGGTGACGAACGAGGTGATTGTCGCATTGGGAAGCGACGTATCGAAAAAGCGAGCCATCAAAACCCTGCGGCACGTAATAAAGAGGATTGAATACGAGATTGAAAAGGGACGACGCTGATACGAAGCACGCAACCTCAGAGGCAATCGTTATATTTGTTTTGGCGCGCGGTAGGTAGCTAACAGCTGAAGTTGCTCTGATCCAAGCGGTTCAAATTCGAACGTTCGCGGTTCGATAGAGCGCGGGAAGGTTATGAAATCAATAGGCTTGTGAATTTGTGCTCTGATTACTGATAGAATTTTTTCTTGCACGTATCTGGAAACACCAAAGTAATTACGCAGTTCCTCGTCATTTTGCAGTAACGCCGTAGCATCTTGGTAGGAGGCCTCCCCATCGGGTGGAAGGTTGAAGATTTTAGTCATGTTCAGTTTTTCGGCCGCAATAACGAATGGAGAGATAGGAGCGAATTTCGCCCAATATTTTTTCAGTGTCGCGATACCAGTCTTATGACCGAAGCCGCCTTCGGACAAAAAGAAAAACGCCTTGTTTAGACTCGGCTTTGGCACTGATGGGCACCGTAGCAAAAACATCGCGACGGCCGCCGGCTAACCTCCAGCGAAAAGTCGGTTCGTGATTTGGCCCATGCGGTCAAGCTTGAGCGCCAGCACGGAGAGGCACTTCGGCTGATCGATGTCCCGGCAGTAATCGACGGCCAGGACAACATCTTTGATCGCCTTCCCAGCGACTTGGACAAAAGCAATTTCGAGGCTTGGAGAAGGAATGCTTTTGCGAGGGTGACCGATGCGTGCGAGCAAAACCACGGCCGAGCATGGCGGATGTACATAAAGGCTCTCATCGCGGAGCCAAAGCCAAAGAAGTATGTCGAACGAAGAATTTCATACTTTGAGCGGCATGCCTGCGATGATTTCGATGGCGACGTAGCGCGGGATGTCGCTCGCAAGTTTGGCCTCATCTATGCCGGTGGCATGCTCGGCATTCGGTGCGGCTTGTTGCCGTGGGATAGAAAGGAGCTCCTTGATGCGGTGGGAAAGACCTACATCCAAGCGCGGCAGCTTTTGCCTGATGATGGCATTTCCCTGCGCCTTGGCATCGCAGCATTGAGGGACAAGCTTCACCAGCTGCCCCGAGTCTCGACGCCGACCAACGAGAGTGACGGCAAGCGCGAGTACGACAAGCTGGATGGCTACAAGCAGCGCCTGTCCAACGCCAATCGATACGTGATCAAGGGGGAGAGCTTTAAGCAGATCTTCTCGACTGCCGAACAGCAGGCCCTTGTCACCAGGTGGCTGATTGAAAAGAAACGGATCACTTTGGCGATTCCCAAACAGTCCACTGACCTTTCGGCTCGCAACCCCAAAGACCAGTTCATTTGGCCTGACGGTGAGCGACGGCGTTCGATTGAGATCATTTGGCCACGCAAGCCAAAGAAGAAGAAAGATATAGCCCGGAAGGCCAAGTGAGACGACCCAAACCTCCTGTGACAAAGGCTGCCGCCATGGCTACCCATCCGGCACTTGCCGACCTTGGGATTGCACCTCGCCTGCTAACGCGCGAGCAGGCGGCAGCCTAGCAGGCCCGAACAATGTCGCGCCCGAGCCTTCCACCGCGCGAGATAGTCGCGCCCGACACGCCGCTTCGACTAGCGGTAGCAGCTTCGCTTGCGTTTCCTGACGGCTCGATGACCGCTTCTGGACTCCGCCGCGAAGCTACCAGAGGCCGTCTTATTGTCGAACGCATCGCAGGCAAAGACTATACTACGCTATCAAATATCGAACGGATGAGGCAGCTATGCCGCGTACAAGCAAAGGTGCCAGGTTATGGCTCAGAAAGCGCCGCGGACGAGCAGCGCATTGGGTCATCCGAGACGGGAGTTACCAGAAAGGCACGGGCTGTGTTGCACACGATATTGTCGGGGCAGAACGAGCTCTCGCCACCTACCTCGCCAGCAAACACGTCAGACGACTCAGAAGAAGCAGCCGTGATCCGGACCAAATCCCCATCGCAGATGTCCTGACGATCTACCTCACTGATATAGTGCCACGTCATTCAAGACCAAAGGAAACGAAGGGGCGCATCAAGGCGTTGGATAGCTTCTTCGGTGACAAGATGCTTTCCTACGTTACCGGAGAAACCTGCCGCACTTATGCAGCGCAACGGTCGACGGATGCGGCAGCCCGCCGTGAGTTGGAGGACCTGCGCGCCGCGATCAACCATCATCGGCGCGAGGGGTTGTGCAATAAAGTGGTAGAAGTTGTGCTCCCGCTGGAGCGACCACCTCGGGAACGATGGCTCAATAGGTCCGAGGCGGCGCGCCTGATCTGGTCGGCTTGGCGATACCGGGAAGTCCAGAAGGGCAGACAGACTGATCGCCGGTCCCGCCAGCACGTCGCCCGTTTCATATTGGTGGCGCTTTACACCGGCACGCGGGCGAGCGCCGTATGCGGCGCCGCTCTCCAAGCTACCGTCGGGCATGGCTGGGTCGATCTCAACCGCGGGGTGTTTTACCGTCGCGCTGCAGGGCACCGTGAAACGAATAAACGCCAGCCCCCCGTTCCTCTCCCAGATCAACTGCTGGCGCATCTACGGCGCTGGAAACGGCGCGGGCAGCGGTTCGCCGTCGAATGGAACGGAAATCCGGTGCAGAGCGTGGACAAGGCGTTCGCCAACGTCGTGACCGATGCGGGGCTCGGCGATGATGTCACGCCGCACGTTCTGCGTCACACTGCTGCGACTTGGCTCATGCAGGCGGGCACTGATGTATGGGAGGCCGCGGGCTATCTCGGGATGACCATCGAGATGCTGTCTCTCCGGTACGGGCATCATCACCCTGACCACCTGTCAGGCGCCAAGCGCGCGTTCACGCGCCACCGCAAAATTCGCGAAGCTGTGGCGTAACCTGTGGCGGATCGAGACGGAAAGTCTGCTAAGTATTGGTCGGAGTGGCAGGATTTGAACCTGCGACCCCCTCGTCCCGAACGAGGTGCGCTACCAGACTGCGCTACACTCCGACATAAGCTCGGGCTTATACAATCCGCTTCCGGCGGCTGCAAGCGGCAGCCATTTTCGCTATTGAGGTTCCAAAGGTGATTATGACAGCCCTGCTGGCGACACGCGTTGCGCGGACCGACGCCGCTTCGCTCGCGGACGCGGTGCGCATCCTCGCCGCCGGCGGACTTGTCGCCTTTCCGACCGAGACCGTTTATGGCCTCGGCGCGGATGCGACCGACGGCCACGCCGTCGCGCGCCTCTACGAAGCCAAAGGCAGGCCGGCATTCAATCCGCTGATCGCCCACGTCGCCGACCGACGGGCGGCGCAACGGCTGGCCCGCTTTGACGCCGATGCCGCAAAACTCAGTACGGCGTTCTGGCCCGGCCCGCTGACGCTCGTATTGCCGAAGTCGGCAGACTGCCCGGTCGCCGATCTGGCAACCGCCGGTCTCGATAGCATCGCGGTCCGCGTTCCCGATCACACGATCGCGCACGAAATCCTCACGGCATTCGGCAAGCCCGTGGTCGCGCCCTCCGCCAACCGTTCCGGGCATGTTTCGCCCACGACGGCCGCACACGTGCAGGCCGATCTGAGCGGCCGCATCGACCTCATCGTCGACGGCGGGCCGACAACGATCGGCGTTGAGTCGACGGTCGTCTCCTGCCTCGGCGAGCCGATGCTGCTGCGGCCGGGCGGCGTGCCGCGCGCGGCGATCGAGCGCGTGCTTGGCCGGCCGCTTGCCGAAGCTCCTGCCGGCCTGTCCGGCGAGGAAGAGGCACCGCTCGCTCCCGGCATGCTCGCCTCGCACTATGCGCCGCGCGCGCGCATGCGGCTTAATGTCGAAGACGTTAAGCCCGACGAAGTCCTGCTCGCTTTTGGCTCGGCGCAAATGATTGGCGCCGACCGTGCCAGGACAAAGCTCAACCTTTCCCAGCGCGGCGATCTCGTCGAGGCGGCGGCCAATCTGTTCTCGCATCTGCGCGCGCTCGATACCGCGGGCGCAAGCGCGATAGCGGTCATGCCGATCCCGGGCGACGGTCTCGGTGAAGCCATCAACGATCGCCTCAAGCGCGCGGCCGCGGGGCGCTAGAGCATGATCCGGAAAATGGATCCGATTTTCCGAAAGATCGTGGGTAAACCAATGGTCCAAGCGATGCGGCTACTCAAATCCCGGCTTATCTAAAGGGGCGTAACGGACGCGCATCATGCTCGACAAATCTGCAACCGCCACGGACCGATCGCTCCTCGCCCGCTTCGCCGCGATCGTGGGCGAAAAGTATGCCATCACCGATCCGCAGATGCAGGCGCCCTATCTCGTCGAGATGCGCGATCTGTATCGCGGGCATACGCCGATGGTGCTGCGGCCTGCTTCCACCGCGCAGGTCGCGGAAATTCTCAAGCTTGCCAACGAGACTTCGACGCCAATCGTGCCGCAAGGCGGCAACACCGGCCTGGTCGGCGGTCAAACGCCGCTCAACAACGAGATCGTGCTGTCGCTGACGCGGCTCGATCGGATCCGCGAGGTCGACCCGACCTCGAATACGATCACCTGCGAAGCCGGCGTCACGTTGCAGAAGGCGCGCGAAGCCGCCGCCGCGGTCGATCGCCTTTATCCGCAACTGCTGCCTTCGGAAGGCACCTGCACCATCGGCGGCAACCTCTCCACCAATGCCGGCGGCACGGCGGCCCTGGCTCATGGCGTCGCGCGGTCGCATGTGCTCGGCATCGAAGTGGTGCTTGCCGACGGGCGAGTCCTTCAAAATCTCAACAAGTTGAAGAAAGACAACACTGGCTACGATCTGAAGAACCTTTTCATCGGCGCGGAAGGCACGCTGGGGGTGATAACGGCGGCAGTCTTGCGCCTGGTGCCACGGCCGCGATCGGTCGAAACCGCGTTTGTCGGGGTTCCGTCGCCGGAGGCGGCGCTCGCGCTGCTTTCGATCGCCACCGAACGGGCGGGCGGCAACGTCACCAGCTACGAGTTGATGCCGCGCGAGGGATTGGAAATCGTGCTGCTCTACACCGCCGGCTGTCGCGATCCGCTGGCGGCGAAGCATCCCTGGTACGTCCTCATCGAGCTGTCATCGCAAAGCCGGAGCGGGCTGCGCGAGACCCTGGAGGATGTGCTGACCCAAGGCGCGGAACAGGGCCTGATCATCGATGCCGCCGTCGCCGAAAGCCTCGAACAGGTAAAGGCGTTCTGGCGCATCCGCGAGAATTTCGGCGAGGCCCAACGCCACGCCGGCGGCTCGATCAAGCACGACATCTCGGTGCCGGTCGCAGCAGTGCCGGCCTTTCTCCGCGAGGCGCATGAGGCAGTCACGGCGCTTATTCCCGGCGCGCGCCCGCTGCCGTTCGGTCATCTCGGCGACGGCAACATCCATTACAACGTCACTCAGCCGGCCGGCGCCGACAAGGCCGACTACCTCAAGCGCTGGGATGAAATAAACGCCGCCGTCTTCGCCGTCGTGAAGAAATACGGCGGATCGATCTCGGCCGAACACGGCATCGGCGTGATGAAGCGCGATCTCTTGCCCTCGGTGAAGGACCCGGTCGCGCTCGAACTTATGCGCAGCCTGAAAAGTCTGCTCGATCCCAAGGGGATTTTGAATCCCGGCAAGGTCCTGTAGGCGGCCCAAACCGCACGCGGCCGCGGATCGCGCTCTAGCTTTTTGGTGGAGCATGATCTTTTCGGAAAACCGGCTTCCACTTTTCCGGATCATGCTCTAGGCGCGCGGCGGCCTCCGCCGCTCATGGAACCACGCCCGGTACTCCGTCATATGCGCGCGCTGCGCCGACGGCGCATGCCGCTTACACGTCGACGCCTCGTCGCTGTTGTCGGCCGCGCCCCACCGCAACTCGACGCAATCATTTACATTGTACGCCATCTCGAGGGCCGTCGCTCGGTCGACGACGTCTTTGAGAGCGAGGGTCCACGCCGAGCCATCGGTGCGCGTGTACGAGAACTTGCGCGTTGCCAGTTCAGACGCGAGCACGCTCTGCAATTCCGCCTTCACGTCCGCGACGCTTTTGCCCTGTGGCATCGCATACCGCTCAGGCCGGCGTGCGACGCGCTCCGGAAAGCCGCGCACCACATCGATCGCGATCAGCAGGCGCAGGTCGCGCGACGGCGTCGCGAAGTCTTCCCAGGCGCCGGTGGTCTCGAAAATCGATGGGCCTTCCGGCATTCCGGCGTCGCCACGTCCGCTGCCCTGGAACTTTCGCCCGTTCTCGACCGAAGTCACGCGGGCCTTCACTTGCTCTTCGAGTGCCGAGATCGCCTCTTTCATCGCGCGTGCCGGATCGAGTGGCTGCGGCGACATGACGTCATCCATACGATCGTAAAACTCTTCGACCCCGAGCTTCGATTGTTCGAGCGAGAAATCGGCATATTGCGGATTTTTCGCAATTTCGGCATTGGTCAGCCGGCGCAAAGCCCCGTTCTTGTCGCGCACGATCGGCCGAAAGCGCTTGAATCCCGGACTCCCAAGCGCGGGATCCTGAGCGAACAGGAAATTCCCGCGCCAAAAACGCTTCACCGAGACCGTCCCATCGGGCTGCCCATCGACGGCGATGAAGAGGCCTGCCGCATCACTCGTCTGCGGCACGTGCCGCACGAGCATCAGAACGTGCCCATAGGGATCGGCGTATACTGTCCCCGGGCGCAGCGTCTCGGCCGTGAGTGGAACAGGATAATAATCGGTGTTGTCGTCGTTTGCCGCCGTTCGCCCGGATCCGGAATGGACGGCGTCGGCGACGGTCCGGCTGACATACTGGCCAAAAGATGCCGCAAGCCCCAGCGACGACTTCGGCGCGGACGGTATTGCGGTTGCCTGAGGCGCGGCTTGGCTTGCCGGAGGGGTCTGCTGGTGGAACATGTCCAGAAGACCGCGGGACGCCGACGGTTGTTCGGATGCGGCCGCTACTTGCTGAGGCGCCGCCGCTTCCGGTGAAGCATGAGCCGGCTCCAGATTCTGGATATTCCACCACGAGTGGCACTTCGGCGCCTCGCCGCCGCCGCCACGCGAGCACTTCGAATAGCCGAACGGTAGTCCCATCTTGAACGCGAAATAGGCGCGCAAGAAATACGGAAGGTCGGCGCAGTCCGGCCGAATGACCATTGCCATCTGGTCTTCGCGCAGGCCCAAATGGTTGAACAGGATATTGCGCGATTTATCGCGCAGCACCTCGTGCAGCGCCTTCCACGACGGCGCTTCTTCGACCGGCGCGTCGAAAAGCTTCTCGACCCACGCGGAAAAGAGATTTTCCGTCTCGCGGTTCCATGTGTTGCGAATCGGCCAGAGGCTCCCCTCTGTCGCTCGCGGCCGCGGCGGCTCGGCGCCGACAACGGCGATATCGCGCGTGACCGTGCTGCATTCGGCCGGTCCGCCAGCGCGCACCAGCTTCGCATGCCACGTCCCCACCGCCGGAGCGGCAACCTCCGCAAACCAAACATAGGGCGGCCCTTCGTGCCGCCCGCGCGAAGTGGCCGCAACGCTTCCATCGGGCGCGATCAGCGAAAGCTCACCCTCGAGCGGCTTCTCGGCAGCGAAGACCACGCGCAACGGCGCGCCCTTCCACGGCGCTACTGGCGAAGTCAGAACCGCCAGTTCGGCCGCCTCCTCGCAGGGGTCGACCGAACCTGCGGCTCGCGCGGCAACGGGTTGGAAAAGGACGACGAACAAAGCGCCCGCACCCAGCGTAACCGCCGTCACGGCCGCGGCAAATCGGCGTGCTCGAAGCAAGTTGATCCCCTTCTCCGTGATATCCCCACCGCACAGTATTGTCCGAGCTTTGGCCGAATGATGGCAAACCGCCGCCGGGCGAGTTCCTTCAGGGCGCATCCTCCAAGCCGTATTTGTCGCCCCACTTGCGCATGGCGCGGAGAATGGGCCCTAACTCTTGCCCTTTCTCGGTCAACACGTATTCCGCCCTTGGCGGATGCCGCTCGTAGAAGCGTCTCGCGATGATACCCTGCGCTTCCAGCATTTTCAGGCGGTCGGAAAGCGTGTTGGGGGCAATCCCGGCGAGCGAATCAAGCAATTCCTGATACCGGCAGGCCTTGTTCAGAAACAAGTCACGCAGGATGAGCGCGGTCCAGCGGACCCCGATCACGGCCGCGGCACGCCCCACCGGACAGTTCAAATCAACGGCTTCGGCCATGCGGGCACTGATAGGGAAACTCCGCACCAAACGCAAGTCACTATTATATTGCAAGTGACAACGATTTATGTATTCTGTCGGAACGAGCGAAAGGATGTACCCATGTCACCATCGCCAAATTTTCTAGCGCCTTATCTCCTGGTGATAGACTTGATCGTGGTTGCAGTTCTGCTCGGTGGCCTGGGGATGGCGCTGGGCCGCGCACAGCTTCCATCGACCGCACGGACACGAACGAGGCTGACAGTGACTGCGGCGTTGGCGGTCTGGTACGGCCTCGTTAGTTACCTGTCCATGCAGGGCGTTTTCCAGGCGACACCTGAGCTAAAGTTCCCTGCGATTCTTCTTGCCGTGTTCCTGCCGATCGTAGGCGGCCTATGGCTGATTGTTCGATCGAGAACAATGGCGCTGGTGATCGACGCCACCCCGCTGTCATGGCTGGTGGCTATCCAAACCTATCGCGTGGCAGGCGTCGTTTTTTTGATCCTGTTGAGCATGCGGCTGCTTCCCGCCCAGTTCGCGCTCCCAGCCGGCAAAGGCGACATCCTCGTCGGCCTGTTGGCTATTCCAGTCGCCTGGATGATCCACAAGGGATCGAGAGCCGCGATTCCGGCCGCCTACGCTTGGAATATCCTCGGCATTCTCGATTTCGTCGTGGCGCTTGCGACTGGGTTTCTGACGTCACCGGGGCGCTTTCAGATGATGGCTCTCGGCGATCCAAATCTTCTGGTCTCTGTCTATCCACTGGTGATGATACCGGCCTTCCTGGTGCCGCTGTCGTCTATCCTTCACGGCGTCTGCATTTGGAAGCTGCAACGGCAGTCGCGAATGGCGACGGCCGGCGCCGCGCTTGCCTGATAAAATTCCTTGATGACGGGCATCGAAAGCCATCCCGCGGCGAGGCGGAACAAACGCTAGGCCGCGACGCAGTGCATTGCGGCGGCTTTCTCACGCGCACCGCGGATGACCTGGACCGACTTTTCGATGGCTGACCACAAGCCGCTGATTTCGGCGGTCGAGCCGGGGTCCGAGTTCGTATCCTTTCACACCTTCGGCTTCGCACAGCGCAAGCGAGAAGCTCGCCCGGTGCGTGATCTGACCGCCCCAGACCGGCACTTTAAGCTGAGCCAGGCACCGGCGAGCCAAAGTTACCGCTGCCGCTTCGGTCTCCTGGCGTTTTGGCGGCGCCGCGTTGAAGACAACGGCGTAGGGCGTGCGCACTTGCCGCGAGAAGGCAATGGTTTCCTGCACGGCGTCGATATCAAACAAACCGGGCCGACACGGGATAATGACGAAAGTCGCCGCCTCGATGGCTTCGATTACGCTCACCGAGTTGTTCGGCGGCGTATCGATGAAGATCCATTCGGCGCCGTTTCTCTTGGCCTTCTTGACAATATGTGCAATGTCACGCTTCACGGTCTTGAGGGGCAGAGCGGACTCGGCGCGCAGCTCGTTCCAAAGTGTCAGCGAGCCTTGCGGATCATCGTCGATGAGCAGACACGGCCGCGTCGGCCTGTGCACGTGGACAGCGAGATGCGCAGCCAAGGTACTCTTGCCGGCCCCTCCTTTGCGCGATGCAAAAGCAAGAACATTCATCGGCACGATCCAATGCACGAGATGAAAAACGAAGACGGCCGGGACAATTCGCGGCGAATTTCTGCCAATGCATTTTGTAGTTAGAAGATGAATAACTCATCTATTCTGCCGTCGTACGGCCGTCATAATTCTTTCACTGATCAAACTCTTGGGATCAAACTATTGGCGCAAGATCGGCCGGCAATGCACCGGGGTCATTTCAACCAGCACGCGACGGGCGGAGCAGCGTACCGCGGCCGACCGCACCTCCTGTCGTTCCGCGCTTCCCGCCGGAACATCCGGACGATAACCCCTGGGCTGAAGATCAGCCGAGCAATCAGCCTCAAGGTATGAGAAACTGCCGCCGCCGAGATCGACTTGGTTCCAGTACGGCCCCCTAACCTATGCCAAAACCTCAATCCCGACCCGCCAAGACGAAGCGCGTTTCGCGCGCCCGGCGAGTCCCGCCAACCAGCCGCGCCCCCGACGCATCGCTCGAAGAGCTGCTGGCATTCGAGCGCCTGCTTTCGGACCTATCAGCCCGTTTCGCGAACGTTGCCGACAGCCAGGTCGTCGCGGAAATCGAGGGTGCGCTCGGGCGGCTGCTAAAATTCCTGGGCTTTGACCGCAGCACCTTCTGGGAGTTCATCGACGAAGAAAAGCAGCACTTTTTGTGTTCGGTAGCGGTCGAGGGCGTTGAGCCGCCATTGCGCGGCCCGATACCTTCCGAACTTGGTTGGTTTACCCGGGAGCTTCGTGCCGGGCGCACCATCGTCATTCGATCAGACGAGGACATCCCGCCGAAAGCTGCCGCGGCAGCGGAATACAATCGCCGCGCCGGTATTCGCTCCGTCCTTGTCATTCCCCTGCCCGTCGGCGGCCGCGTCGTCGCCGCGATCGGCTTCGGCTCGTTCCGGTCCACGCGGGAATGGCCGGCCGAGTTCGTCGCACGGGTAACGGTCATTGGAGAAGTAATGGCCCAGGCGCTTGCACGTACCCGCTCCGAGGCGGTGCTTCGGGCGAGCGAGGCGCGCTGGCAGTCAATATTCGCGTCGTCCAGCATAGGCATTTCGACCTTCGATCAAAATCTGCGTTACCTGGCAACAAATCCCGCCTTTCGGGCCATGCTCGGCTACACCACCGAGGAACTGCGGCACCTCACGCCCCTGGACATCACCGTTGAGGGAGGACGCGAAAAGGCGCGGACACGACTAACTGAACTCCAGCAGGGCAAGGTCGATCACTACGTCGTTGTGAAACAATACCGGCGCAAGGACGGCACGCTGATGTGGGGCCACAGTTCGGTGGCGCGGGCGCCTGAAGCCAGACAGGAAATGTTTATCGGAACGATGATCGACATTACCGAGAACAAGCGCGCGGAGGAAAAATTGCGCGCCACTCAGACCGAGCTTGCACGCATGACCAGCTTGACCGCGGCGGGGCAGATGGCGGCTTCGATAGCGCATGAAATCAACCAGCCACTGGCATCGATCGCGCTAGGCTGCAGCGCAAGTTTGCGCTGGCTTGCGAAGACACCGCCCAACCTCGACGAAGTGAAAACGGCTTTGAATCGGATATCCGACGCGAGCGACAGGGCCAGCGAAGTGGTCGACGGCATTCGGGCGATGTTCAAGAACGATAGCCGGGAGAAGGTTTCGGTGGACGTCAACAAGGTGATCCGCGAAGTCATTGCGCTGCTGGATCCCGAACTGCGAAGTCATCAAATTCTCGTCGAGACCGAGCTAAGTCCGAAACTGCAACCGATTTTGGCCGACGGGGTCCAACTGCGGCAGGTCATCGCCAATCTTGTTACCAATGCGATTGAGGCCATGGATGCGGTTGACGATCGGGCTCGAACTCTGCGGGTGAAATCGGCAGTAAACGATCCCGAGGGCATCCTGATAACGGTCGAGGACACCGGGCCTGGAATTGACCCGGAAAATGTGGACCGCATCTTCCATCCGTTTTTTACGACGAAGTCGCAAGGCATGGGGATGGGCCTGTCGATTTGCCGGTCCATTATCGAGGCGCATCATGGGCGTCTCTCGGCGCGCTCCGTCGCCGATGGTGGATCGGTTTTTCAGATTGCGTTGCCGAGGAGAAATGGCGCGGTCGCCGGACGATGAACCTGCTTGGCCGTAACCGATCAGAGCGGGGCAGCACGCTCTAAAACAGTGACAGCTGGTCTTTCGGCTTTTTCTCCTTTGCAGGCCCATCGGCCGCGGGCGCCGCAGTGTCGCTTACTGTCGCGGGAACCGGCGCGATCAGCTCGGCGGAATCGTTTACCGCGCGATTGACGGCGGATGAGACCTCGTAGCATTCGAGCAGTTCATCGGCCGCCGGAGTGATCAGCGCGGCGGCGGTTTTGGCGTCGACCTCCGCGCAGTCGAGCCAAAGATTGAACGCATCCGGCGCTACGATGACCGGCATGCGGTCATGGATGCCCATGAGCGCGCGGTTTGCTCGCGTCGTGACGATCGCCGCCGTGTCGACCTCTTCACCGTTCGGTCCGGTCCAGGTCTCCCAAAGGCCGGCGAAGGCCATCGGGGCGCCGGATCTTGGCCGCACGAAATACGGACGCTTGGGCGCACCGGCGCGCCATTCATAAAAGCCGTCGGCCGGAATTAGGCAGCGGCGACGCCGCATGGCGTTGCGAAACGACGGCTTGTCGAGCACGGACTCGCCGCGCGCGTTGACCAATAGCGAGAAGGTCTTCGGGTCCTTCACCCAGGCCGGCAGTAATCCCCAGCGCACCAGCGCGTAGGACCGCGCGCCGTTGATCAGCCGCACAACGGGAATCGGCTGAGTGGGCGCCACATTGTAACGCGGCGGAAAATTCGGCCGCTCGTCGTAGCCGAACAAAGCCCTGACCGCATCCGCCGGCGAGGTGATGACATAGCGCGCGCACATTGGGATAAACTCTCAATCTCCCGTCGGGCGGATGAGCCCGTTCGATCATAGCCAAATGGGATCGGCTTTTGACCAGTACCACCGGGCAATCGCGAAGTTACCCGACGCGGCCCTACCTCGCGGTCAGTGCAGCCATTTTCCGCGACGGCCGGGTGCTCATCGTGCGGCGAGCCCGGCCACCGGCGCACGGCGTCTATACGCTGCCGGGCGGCGGCGTCGAACTCGGGGAAACGCTCGAACAGGCGGTAATCCGCGAGGTGCGCGAAGAGACCGGGCTTGAAATCGAACCCCTGGAGCTCGCCGGATATCGTCAGATGATCGCCCGGGACGCCGACGGACGGATCGAGCGGCACTTCGTCATTCTGCCGTTTGCGGCGCGCTGGATCGCCGGCGAGATTTCGCTCAATGAGGAGCTGGCCGAGGCGAACTGGCTTCTGCCCTCCGAACTTTCCGGACTAGAGACCACCGATGGCCTGGCCGCCATCATCGCCGCCGCCAGTCAGCGCATTGCTGCCTGGCCTTAACCCCCGTCCCGACCATGCCGCGTTCTCATCCTTGGCATGCGCCGCAGCCGAAGAATATGCTGTAAACAAACCCCGATGCTCCGAACCATAATCATTGTTTCGCTCTGGCTGTCTTTGGGCGCCGCTTCCGCCAGCGCACAGATTTTCGGCCTGCCGCCGGCGCAGCCGCAGCCTCGTGGTCAACCGCAATTTCAACCCCAACAGCAGTTCAGGCCTTTTGCGCCGCAACCGCAACCCCAGGCGCAGCCCAGGCCGGTCGCGCCCGGTCAGCCTGGTCAAGCGCCGGCGCCGGCTCAAGCTCCGGCGCAAAACACGCCCGCCCCCTATGACCGCGACTTGCAACGGCTTGCCGAAATTCTCGGCGCTCTGCATTTCCTGCGCGCCGTTTGCGGTTCGAATGAAGGCCAGAAGTGGCGAAACGAGGCGCAAACTTTGATCGAAACCGAAGCTCCGGCCGGGGAGCGGCGCGATCAGATGATCGCGAGCTTCAATCGCGGCTACCGCGCGTTTCAGCAGAGCTATCGCACCTGTACGCCGGCGGCCGATTTTGCCATCCGCCGATATCTTGTAGAGGGCGCCAAGATCGCACGCGAGATCACTGCGCGTTATGCCAATTGATCCGTCTTTTTTCGACTTTTTGCGCGCTCGAAAGCGTTTTCCAGTGGAACAAGCTCCTGAATTAACCCTTCCTCAAGGTTCGACTTAGCGCGCTCGGGTGCCATGCTAACGTTGCCTGTGTCAGGGACGCTGCGGGCTGCGGCGATAAAGAATTCAATGAGCATTGCGACGCAAACTCCGGCGGCACACGACGCCATGGCCGACCACGAACAAAAGCGGCTTGCACTCGGCTATTTGCAAGAGGCCTGGATGGTCGCCAACCACGAAGGCATCGACGGCGATTGCCTGGCGCAAACCTCACTGTTTCTGGCGCTCGCCGAGTTGATCTCGACATACGGCGAGGATGCCACCGCCCGCTATGCGGAAAACCTCGCGTCGCGCGTTCGCAACGGCGAATTTTCCGTGGATCTATCGCGGCAATAACTAATGACGGGGCCTGAGCGCCTCCGGTAGCCGAACGAACTAGCCGCGTTGCGGGTTCAGCGCGCGCAGTCCGTAGAAACCGCACAGCGCGGCCTCGATGTCGACGGGGAAAAACGGCTTCTTGAGAAACCCGGCGCCTTGCGCACGCGCGCTCTCCACGAGCGCGTGATCCGGCGCGGACGTCATCAGCACGAACGTCACGTCCCGCTGTTCCCGCCTGGAACTCGGCGATCGTTTCCAAGCCGCTGAGGCCGGGTAAGTGCTGGTCGATGAAGGCGATGTCGAACTGCGACCGACGGGCCAAGTCGATCGCCTCACCGCCCTGCGCGGCTTCGGTGACATCAAGCGGGAAACGCGTGGCAGCGAAAATCTTGCGCACAATGCCGCGCATGGTCGTCGAATCGTCAACTACCAGTACGCGGCTTGGCAGCCGCACACGGGTCGCCCCGGCCAGAAGGCGTGTGGCCTCCTCCAGATCGGCTGGCATGCTCACCAAGCCATCGGTCTGGAACTGTGCGGTCGCGCCGGGCGCGCAAAGGAGCACCGTAAAAGGCGGCTTGGCCGCCGCGCGCGCGATTGACGTCATCCGGGCGACTGCGTCTTCCCCAAGCGCATTGTCGAAAAACGCGAGATCGACGCCGGAAATCGTCGAACAATTCGCGGATGCGACACCATCGGCTTCGAGAAGCTCTACGGGTATCGGCGCGGCCACCGCCGCTTGCCGAAACATGTCGCGGTCGCTCGGCGAGCCCGACGCTATGACCACGCGCAGGAAAAACAAATCGTCGGTCATGCGCTCACCCCCTGAACGCGTACAGTGATCGCGCAATGACTGATGGGAAGCTGAGATAGATCGAAGCTGGGATAGATCGAAGCTGGGATAGATCGAAGTTCTTGGCGGTTGCGCGTCAATACGGCGAAATTCAACGGTGCGGCAGCCGAGGTTGCCACCAATCCGGCAACCTGCGATGGCATATTCGCCCGGTCAAGATCGTAGCCAACCATTGTGAATATTTGACAAGCGACCGCAATTTTCCAGGAAAACTCCGTAAACCCTTGAGGGAAAGCGCCCGGCAGCTTAACTTTTGTGTGACCTCAAGGAGATTTTCTGCATGAAGGCCGCCTTTCTCCCGGATCGCGGCGTAGTCAAGGTCGTCGGCGACGACGCGCGGGACTTCCTCCATGGGCTCCTGAGCACCAATATCTTCACCCTTGCGCCCGGCGCCGCACGATTCGGCGCCCTTTTATCGCCGCAGGGCAAGATCTTCGCGGATTTCGTCGTCGCCGCAGCGCCGGCGGAGGATGGCGACGGCTTTTTTCTCGATGTTTCGCGTGCCCTGGTGAAGCCGCTTGTCGACAAGCTCAACCTATACAAGCTGCGTTCTCGCGTCATGGTCGAGGACCTGTCCGAGATTCTTGGCGTTCTGGCGGCTTGGGATGGAAGCGGCACGGCGGCGTTCGGTCTTGCCTATGCCGATCCGCGTCTGCCGACGCTGGGGCTGCGCGTGATGATACCGCCGCATCGCGCTGCCGACGCGGCGGCAAGCCTCGGCGCCACGCTCGTCGAGGCGGACGAGTACGACGCGCTCCGCATAGCATTCGGGATTCCGCGTGGCGGCATCGACTTCCGCTACGGCGACGCTTTCCCGCATGAGACTGATATGGACCAGCTTGGCGGCGTTGATTTCACCAAAGGCTGCTATGTCGGCCAGGAGGTCGTATCGCGCATGGAGCACCGCGGCATTGCCCGCACGCGCACCGTGCCGGTACGCTACGAGGGCGCGCCGCCGCAGGCCGGAGCAGCCGTCACGGCCGGTGAACGCCAAATTGGCACGATGGGCTCAGCGGCCGCCGGCCATGGGCTGGCGCTCTTGCGCCTCGACCGCGTCGCCGACGCTCTCTCCCGTGGCGACGTGTTTCTCGCCGATGGCGTTGCAGTCCGGCCAACCAAACCTGACTGGGCACGCTTTGCCTTTCCTGACGGTTCCAAGGCGGCGGAATGACCGCTCCCGCAGATACCGCGCTGGTACGCTGTCCCTGGCCGAAGGATGACGCGCTTTACCTCGCCTATCATGACGAAGAATGGGGCGTGCCCGAATACGACGATCGCGCCCTCTACGAAAAGCTGGTGCTCGACGGCTTCCAGGCCGGCCTGTCGTGGATCACCATTTTGCGCAAACGCGAGAATTTTCGCCGCGCCTTTGACGATTTTGCTCCGGAGAAAATCGCGCGTTACACGCCAAAGAAAGTCGAACGGCTGATGCAGGACGCCGGCATCGTGCGCAACCGCGCCAAGATCGAGGGCACGGTGCTCTCGGCGCGCGTCTGGCTTGACGTCATGGCAAAGGGACCCGGCTTCTCGAAGCTGCTGTGGGATTTTGTCGATGGCGAGCCGAAGGTGAACCGCTACAAGACCATGCGCCAGGTTCCGGCGGAAACCGCGACATCGCGCGCCATGTCGAAGGAGCTGGCGGCGCGCGGCTTCAAGTTCTGCGGCCCGACGATCGTCTACGCCTTCATGCAGGCGGTCGGCATGGTCAACGACCATCTCGTCACCTGCCACCGCCACGAGGCCGTGCAGAAACTCGGGAAATCCTAGATATTCTCAGTCGCGCAAGCTGGATTACTGGCTGCGCTCGCGACGAGCTAGTTTCGGATCAAGCGGTCGCCGCCCGTCGCCGCGCAACGCTGAAGAAAATCGCGGCCAGCAAGGTCAGCGTACCAATGACGGTGTAATGCACCGAAGAATTGGCGTCGATGTAAGACGAAGCACTTGACGTTGCCTGCACCAGTGCGGCGCCGAACATCGTGCTTACGAACGAGCCGCGTCCGCCCGAGACGCTGGCGCCGCCCAGCACGACGACCGTGATGCTCATCAGCGTGTAGTCGGATCCAGTGGACGGCGAGCCGATACCGACCTGGCCGGCGAGCATCAGCCCGCCGATACCCGTCAACAAGCCGGAAATGACAAAGGCCAGCCACGTCAGTCGCCGGCTGTCGATGCCGAGCCGGGCGCTGGCAAGCGGACTTGAGCCGACGGCGCGGAAATTCCGTCCGAACGAGGTGCGAAAGAGAAGCCATTCTGCGTAGCCGACCATGGCCAGCGTCAGTACGACGCAGGCCGGAAGGAACCAGATCTGAAATTGCGCCGCGTCCGAGATGGCGTCGTCGATGGTGCCGGCCGCCGTGGGCCGCAGCAGCAATGAGACGCCCTGCAATCCGATGAAGGTCGCGATCGTCACCACAATCGCCGGCAGGCGCAGCGAGGTTATCAATAGCCCCTGGAACAGACCGAAGGCCGTGGTGCACATCAGGATAAAGATCACGCCGACCGCCAGCGGCCCGGGCTCGACGCCGTCCGGCGCAAGAAACGAGGCCAGCACGACGCAAAGCCCGGCCAACGGTCCGATCGAAAGGTCGATGGCGCCGACCAGCACCGTCGCAAGCTGCGCGCACGACAGGAACGCCAGGATGCTGAAGAAGGACAGGATGCTCTTGATGCTGAATGGCGATAGAAAGTAGCCGTTCAGGGCCTGGGTACCGCCGAGAATAATGATGGTGAGCACGGCCAGCACCAAAGCGGGGAAATGATCGCTGGCGGCGAAATTGCCCCAGCGCCGATCGCGCGCGGCCATGGGCGCTTCGCTGGCGCGCGACACGGTCGCGGTGAGGTTGGCTTCGGTAATGGCCGCGTCGGTGACCGCGGCGCCCGTGAGTTCGTGCACGATCCGGCCGCGCGCGAAGATCAAAACCCGATCGCAGAGGCCTTCAAGCTCGATGCCGTCCGACGACGAAACCAGGACTCCGAGGCCCTGATCGGCGATGCCGCGCAGCCGCTGATAGATTTCGCTGCGCGAGCCGATATCAACTCCCTTGGTGGGCTCGTCCACCAGAAGGACGGTCGGTTTCGCCGATATCTCGCGCCCGAACAGGACCTTTTGCTGATTGCCGCCGGACAATTCGAACAACTTGGATTCGGGTGAAGCAGCGCGGACGCGCATATCCTCGGTGATTGCCTTGGCGCGGCTTGCCTCGGCGGCGCGGTCAACCACTCCATGGCGCGAAATCGCATCCAGAAATCCGAGACTGTAGTTTTCGCGCAAAGTAAGATTGAGAAACACGCCCTCGCTGTGACGATCGTCCGGAACAAAGCCGATTCCGGAGCGACGAAAGGCGCCAGGGCTGTCGCCGGTGACCTTTGCATCCTTGACCCGCAACTCGCCGCCGCGGTGGCGATCGATACCCGCGGCCGCGCGAATGAATTCGCGCTGGCCTTCGCCTTCGATGCCGGCCAGGCCGACTATCTCGCCGGCATTGACGACGAGATCGACGTGGTCGAAACCGCGGCCGCTCAGTCCATCAACCACAAACAATGGAACACCGAGCGATTGCGCCTTTGGCGGAAAAATCTGTCCGAGCGGCCGGCCGGCGATCAGCGACACGATCTCGGCGGACGTAATCAATTCGGCCAGTCGGCTGTCGATAATCTCTCCATCGCGCATTACCGATACGCGATCGGCCAATTCGTCGACCTCGTGCAGCCGGTGCGATACGTAGACGATGCCGACGCCGTCGCGTTTCAATTCGCCAATGAGGTCGAACAGCTTTCGCACATCACCGTGCTGCAACGGCTCGGTCGGCTCATCGAGAAAAAGCACTCTCGGATTCGTTGCAAGCGCGCGCGCGATCTCGACGATGTGGCGCTGCGCGAGCGAAAGCTCGGCAACGCGCTTGCTGACTGGCATGCGCAGTTCGTCTGTCGCGACCCGCGCCAGAAGGCGCTCGGCCTCGGCGCCACCCCCAGGCCCCCCCAGCGAGGGGGCCGCCAGCTGGAGATTTTCTAAAACGGTCAAATCGGGCGCCAAAGCCGGATGCTGATAGACGACCGAGACGCCGTCCTCCCGCATCTGACGCGGATCGGGCGCTTTTACGTATTTGCCGCCGTAATAGATGGCGCCGGCGTCGGCCTGCAACACGCCAGCGGCGATGCCGATCAGGGTCGATTTACCGGCGCCGTTTTCGCCGACGATGGCATGAACCTCGCCGGGCATGATGAGGACATCGACGCCTTTCAGCGCCTGGACCGGGCCGAAACTCTTGCGGATGTCGGCCAGCGTCATAATCGGCACATGCGCCGTGACTATTGGCGCTGCCGGGGCGGCGACGTTATGCATTGCGCAACCGCCGGGTTATTTCGGGAAGCGCCACGCCGCCGAGCACGATAATCGCGTCGGCCAAATCCTCGGCGGAGCTGCCGAATCCGAGCGCCGTCACCAGCTGAGCGAGGTAGGTCAAAAAGAAGGCGCCGACGACCGTGGCGACCACGCTTCCCTTGGTAACACCACCCAGCGGATTGCCGCCGACGACGACAGCGGCGATCGTGCCGAGGAGATAGGGCAGCCCGCACAGCACGGTCGGCGAGACGAGATAGCCCGAAAGCATCAGCGCCGCGACCGCGTACATGAAGCCGGCAATCGCGTAGGTCAGGACGCTGTAGGTATTGAGCGGGACACCGACCGCACGCGCCGCCGATGGATTGACACTCAGCGCGATGAACCGCCGCCCAACCGCCGTAAATGTGAGGACAAAGACCGTCGTGCCGGCCACGAGCAACAAAATCCAAACCAAAGTTGGAACAAAGAGAAATTGTCCAATGAAAAAACTAACCATCATCGGCGGCGATTGAACCGAGGCGCCGGTCGAGACGAAATAGGTCAACCCGAACAAAATTGCGTTGACGCCGATTGTGGTGACGAGCGGCGGCACGTGCAACAATGTCACGATCAGTCCGGTTATGGCTCCTATCATCGCGCCGACCGCGAGCGCCGCGACGATCCAAAAAATAACCACACCGGCATTCGTGCTGCCGTCGGGCAGTTTGGTTACGACCACCGCGCAGAACGACATGATGCCGGCAGTGGAGAGGTCGAGGCCGCGCTGCTGGATGACCAGGTGCTGGCCAATCGAGGCTACGGCAAGTATCGCGAAATAAGGCAGTGTGGAGAGAATCGCCGCCGTACTGATGGTGCTTGGCGCGGCAAAGCCGCCGATTAAAACCAGCAGCGCCGTTGCGATAAGAGCCTTCGCCGCCAGCGGAAGCTCGGTCAAATCCACGCCAAGTCCAAACATTCGCAGACGGCTTATTCGTTCGTCCGCCATTTCCCGAATCCGGTCCCCTGCAGCAAAGAACTCAGCCCGCCCCTCCCCCGTTTCCAGGGAAGGGAGGGCTGAGATTCCGGTGCGATCAATGACGTTCGATGCCGGGCTTACTTACCGCCGAGCGCCTTGACCTGTAGTTGCTTCGTCAGCATCGACGACGGGATCGAATCCATCGGCATCGACTTGTCGCACTTCAACGCCAGCGCCGGATCCTTCGATGTCGTATCCTCGCTGATTGGAAGCTTGACCAAGCTCGGCTCGTCATTGTCCATGCCTTGAGCCGCCGCGACGCCCTTCCGCAGCGCATTTCTTACCATCCAGGTGTGGGCGTCGATGCTCATCATCTTCATTTCAGGATGCTCGGCTGCCAGACAGCTCAAGTCCATGAGTGACTGACCGACATAAGCGGGCAGCGGACGGCCGGCGGCAACGAAGGCGCGGATCGGGCCGACGGTCTCACTATAGATGCCGTCGATCTGCGGATACTTGGCGATAAGCGCGGCGGTCTTTTGCTGGGCCACCGCCGGATCCCACATGGTCGGCACGGGCTCCTGTTCCAGGACCTTGATGCCCGGATACTTCGCAAATACCGGACGCCATCCGGTGGTTTGCGCCGCCGTCATCGGGTTGCCCGGCGTGCCGCCGAACATGATGATGTTGCCCTTGCCATTGAGCGTTTTGGCCAGCCACTCTGCGGCCTGTTCGCCGACTTGGGCTTGGCTTTCCGTGACGCGATCGATGTAATCCTTGCCCAATCCGGGGAAGCCTTCGCCGGTCGAGAACGGAATAGTCGCAATGCCGGCCTGGGTGGCTTCCCGGGTGGCTTTCAGGATCGCCGCACCGGTGTCGAGGAAGGCGACAATCACGTCGTACTTCTGCGCGATCAGGCCTTCGATATCTGCGATCTGCTTTTCTGGCTTGAATTCACCGTCCGTGTAACGGACATCGGTGATATTCTTGCATTTCGACGCTTCATCTTCGAATTCTACGCGTTGAATATGACGCCAGTAGTTGCCGCCCCAACCGTCCGACAGCGCGACCTTGAGCGGCTTGGTCCCGCAGAACTTGGACATCGGCTGGAAATCGGCGACGGAGCCTTTCTTGTCCGGATAGAGTTTGGCCTTGCTGACATCGACGGCATAGCCGACCGTGGCCACGGCAAACGCCATGCCCAATACCGAGGCGCCGACACCTAGATTGCGTGCTGACAACATTACTTCCCTCCCTTATGCATCTGATTTGATCCGGACCGACCTGAACGCAACGAGCCACGGCAACGCCGCTGTCCCGCATTCATGTCAACCGGAAAGTCCCAGATGACGTTTGTGCTAATGAAGCATACTCCTTTTGCGGCCGGTGCCAAGTCCGCATGATGTTGTGCGCTCGCGGCGGGCTGCTAAATGTCTGCGCAATTAATATGCTTAACTAATCGTGGGACGCGGCCCTTTTACGCGTGGGCGCAGCCCACTACATCAGCAAACGGCCGCTGTGGTGCGCAGGCGTCATTGGCAGGACCAAAAAGAACGGTATGGTTCGCCTCGCGCGGCTTAATTTCGGCTCGGCCGTCATCTTGCGCGACCCAACACAGGGCTGGCATAATCGTCGACACACGTTGGCGACCAACTAAAAGTCAAAGGGAGGACTTCATGCTCAAGAGCACCGACCACATCCTGACGACGCATACCGGCAGCCTGCCGCGCGGCGCCGAGCTCAATGACCTGCTGATCGCCGAAGAGGCTGGCGAGGCGGTCGATAAGGCCAAGCTCGGCGAAAAAATCGACAAGCGCGTTGTCCACGTGATGGAGAAGCAACGCTGGGCCGGAGTCGATGTCGCCAACGACGGCGAGCAGGGCCGCGTCGGCTTTCAGACCTACGTGCCGAAGCGCATGCACGGTTTCGGCGGCGAATCGAAACGGCCGTTTGGCCGGGAGTGGATCGAAAATCCTCTCTATACCGAAAAATTCTCGGCGCGCATTCCCAAGACGGGAAAGGTGTTCGGCTGTCCGGAATGCGTCAGCGAGCTCAAATATTACGACAAGGAAGCGATCAAGATCGAACTGGCTCGCTTTAAGAAAGCGGCTTCCGCCATCAAGCCGCCCTTCGCGGAAATGTTCTTCGCCGAGCCGTCGCCGGGAATCATCGCGACGACGATGCTCAATGCTCATTATTCGAGTTACGAGGCCTATCTCGACGCGATCGCCCGTGAGATGCACTACGAGTACAAGGCCGTGGTCGACGCCGGCCTCGTTCTCCAGATCGACGCACCGGATCTGGCGATGGAACGCGTGCTGTTGTTCCAAGACAAGACCGAGGCGGAGTATGTCAAGATCGTCGAACTGCACATCGCGACGCTGAACAAGGCGCTTCAGGGCATCCCGCGCGATCGCGTGCGCCTGCACATCTGTTGGGGCAATTGGGAAGGGCCGCATATTTACGATATCGGCCTCGAGCCGCTGCTTCAGGCGTTCTACAAAGCCAACGTAGGCGGGTTGAGCATCGAGTTCGCCAATGCCCGGCGGCAGCATGAGTATGCCGCGTTGAAGGTGCACAAGTTCCCAGACAATATGATCCTGATCCCGGGCGTCATCGATTCGAAGATCAATCTGGTCGAGCATCCAGAAGTGGTGGCGCAGCGCATCGAGGCCGCGGTCGCGGCGATCGGCGACCGCGAACGCGTCGTCGCCGGCGTCGACTGCGGCTTCGGCACCTTCGCAGGCTGGGAATGGGTCGCCGAGGACGTGGTGTGGCTGAAGCTCAAAACGCTGAGAGAGGGCGCCGACATTGCCACCAAGCGGCTGTGGGGCAAGAAGGCGGCGGCGTAGCCGTTTCCTCCCGAAAAGGGGGAGAAAGAACTCACCCGCTTGCGAACAATCGGGAGCAGGTTAGCCTGCTCCCGACATGGCAAAAGCACGATCCACGAGTTCGCCGCGCGCGTGGCAGCGAATGCTGTCAGGGCGGCGGCTCGATCTGTTCGACCCATCGGCGCTCGACATCGAGATCGAGGATATCGCGCACGGGCTTGCCCGCGTGGCGCGCTGGAACGGCCAGACGCACGGCGCGCACATCTATTCCGTGGCGCAACATTGCCTCCTGGTCGAAGCCTTGGCACGCGCACGCACGCCGCAGCTTGACCACCGTCGCCGTCTGGCGGTCCTGCTGCACGACGCGCCCGAATACGTCATCGGCGACATGATTTCGCCGTTCAAAGCGGTGATCGGCGATGCCTACAAAGCGGTCGAGCGGCGCCTGCTCTCGGCTATTCATCGACGCTTCGGCCTGCCGGCCAAATCGGCGCCGGAACTGGAAAAGCTGATCAAAATCGCCGACCGCCAAGCCGCTTATCTCGAGGCCACCCGCCTTGCCGGATTTGAAGTTGCGGAAGCTCGGCGCTTCTTCGGTCGTCCGCCCGCCATATCGCCGGTGCTGGAGCGCGACTACCTCAAGCCTTGGCCGGCCGAGACTGCGCAGGCGCGATATCTCGAACGCATCAAGAAGCTCTTTATCGACGAGAGCTGAGCGGCGCGACGGCAAGTAAGCAAGTTTGAACCTTTCGTTCGACACAGCCGTACCGTAAAGTCCGCTGTGGCGATTTTGAACGACATGGCTTCGATGTTCGATCTCAACTGGCTAGTCATTCTGTTGCTCGCCGTTCTGGCCTTTCCAGTCATTGCCATCGTCGCGCTGGTCATGACGATTTCGCTCCGCGATCTCGTGCGTCGTCTCGACACAAGATTGGGAAAGCTCGAACGCGAACTTGCACATCGAGCGACGGCGCCGACGCAGACAGCGGCCGTAGCTGCGCCCGAACCCCAGCCACCGGTGCCTCCGGCGGCGGCGCCGGCAGAATCTCCTGCTCCTGTCGCTCCTTCACCGCCACCTCCCCCGCCGCAACCTTCCTCACCGCAGCCCGGGTCTGCATCCGTCCCGCCAGTACCGGCTGCAACGCCGGCACCGCGAAGACCGGTCAGTTTCGAGGAACGGTTCGGCACACGATGGGTCGTATGGGTCGGCGGCGTGGCGCTCGCGCTCGGCGGCATATTTTTGGTGCGCTACACAATCCAGCAAGGGCTCATTGGCCCCGGTGTCCGGGTCACGCTGGGCGCGCTGCTGGCCTTGATCCTGGTCGCCGCGGGAGAATGGGCGCGCCGCCGCGAGAAAGTGTCGAGACTTCCCGGCCTGCCGGCCGCGGACATTCCCAGCATCCTCACAGCGGCGGGCACGACGGTGGCTTACGCGACCGTTTATGCGGCCTACGCCCTTTACGGATTTCTGCCGCCGCCGGTCGCCTTCATTTTGCTCGGCCTCGTCGCATTGCTGACGCTGGGAGCGGCTTTGCTCCACGGTCCGGCGCTGGCCGGCCTCGGCGTGACCGGCGCCTTCGTGGCACCACTCCTGGTCGCATCCACCAAACCGGATTACTGGTCGCTGTATATTTATATCGCGGTTGTTACCGCTGCCGCCTTCGCGCTGGCGCGCGCGCGGCTGTGGCCGTGGCTTGCAGTCGCGGCCATTGTGCTCGGCGCGCTTTGGACGGTGCCGGGAGCCGATGCCTTTCCCGTCGAGGCGATCGGAGCGCACGTATTCAACGTACTCGCAGGCTTCGCGCTGGCCGCCATCTTCATCGTATGCGGCTTGCTGTACGGGCCACCTGCCACACCGGGCGAAGTCGATTGGCTCTCAACGCTTGCCCTATCGGTCTATCTGCTGGCCGCGGCGCTCCTCGTTCTGGCGAGTCACGAGGATCAGGTCGCGCTCGCGGCGTTCGTGATTCTCACCGCAGCGACCGTCGCTGTCGCCTGGCGCAGCGAAGCGGCGACCGGCGCCGTAGCCGTTGCCGCGATCCTCGCGGCGGTCGTGATGGCTGACTGGGCAGTCGAGATGAACATCTCCAAACTCGTCGCGCCCGCCGGACCGGTTGCGCCCGCCATAGCGGATCCGCAACGTTACGATTACGGAACGCACCTTCTGCTTGGCACCGCATGGGCGGCGCTGTTCGGCGTCACCGGGTTCCTCGCGCAAGGCCGGTCAACGCGCGCGCTGGTGCCCATGCTATGGAGCGCCACTGGCGTGTTCGGGCCGCTGGCCGTACTTGTTGCGCTGTACTATCGGATCGCGGATCTGGATCGTTCCTTGCCGTTCGCCGGCTTCGCGCTGCTCCTGGCGGCGATTTTTGGAATTGCGACCGAATCGCTGGTGCGGCGCGAATCGCGTCCTGGCCTCATGGCGTCGAGCGCAATATTCGCCACCGGCGCGCTCGCCGCCCTCGCGCTCGCACTCACCTTCGCGCTCGAAAAGGGCTGGCTCACAATCGGACTGGCGCTGATGGCGCCGGGGGCGGCCTGGGTGGCGGAGAAGCGCACGCTGCCACCGCTGCGCTGGCTGGCCGCCGTCATGGTCGTGGTGACGGTCGCCCGCATCGGCTACGAGCCGCGCATCGTCGGCACCGATCTCGGCACGACGCCGATCTTCAACTGGCTGCTCTATGGCTACGGCGTTCCGGCGCTTTCGTTCTGGGTCGCGGGATGGCTGTTGCGGCGGCGCGCCGACGATCCGCCCGCTCGCATGGTCGATGCCGGCGCCATCTTGTTCACCGTACTGCTCGTGATTTTCCAAATCCGCCACTACGCCACCGGCGGCGATATTTACCAGCCGGAGTTCGGAATCACCGAAGTCGCGCTTAACGTCAACGCCGGATTGGCGTTGACGATCGGGCTCGAGCGAATACGCGGGCGGACCGGCAGCATCGTGCACAACGCGGGCGCGCTACTGATTGCAGCGTTGACGCTGTTGGCCATCGTTTTCGAGCTCATCATCGTCGTCGGTCCGCGCTTCATCGAAAATCCGGTCCGCGGGATTTTCTTCAACACGATCCTGCTTGGATACGGTCTGCCGGCCATCCTTGCCATCACACTGGCACTGATCGCCCGTACCACGCGCCCAATGCCCTATCGCGTTGTCGCCGCGATCACCGCGGTGACGCTTGCGTTGTTCTATCTCACGCTCGAAGTTCGCCGGCTCTTCCACGGCCCAATCTTGGCCGGACCAACCACCGACGCCGAGCAATACACTTATTCGATGGTTTGGCTGGTGTTCGGCATCGCGCTGCTTGCCGTCGGCTTCACGCTTCGCTCGCAACCGGCGCGACTCCTGGCGCTCGGCGTCATCTCGCTGACCGTGGGCAAAGTGTTTATCATCGACACCGCCAGCTTGACCGGAATTTACCGCGCGCTGTCCGTGATCGGGCTGGGTGTCGTGCTGCTCGGCATCGGCTGGCTCTATCAGCGTCTGATATATCCACGCACCCTCCCCCCGGAGGCAGCGGTTCCTTCAGACAGTCAATAACCGCACGACCCCGGCGTCATACTTGTGCCGTCTGCGGTACTTATACGAGAACCATTCAGATATAGTTTGATTCCATGATTCACGTTTGCTCGCTCGCACGCCTGCACGAGACGGTCGAAGGCACCGGCGCACGACACGTCGTGTCGCTGATCAGCGACGAAGTCCAGATCGATCGTCCGAGCGCCGTCGTCGAGGAGAACCACCTCTGGCTGCGGCTGCATGACATTTCCGCGCCGATCGATGGTTACGTCATGCCGGACGAAGATCATGTCGCCGATCTGTTGAAGTTCGTGCGCAGATGGGATCGCCGCGCGCCGCTCGTGGTGCATTGCTACGCCGGCATCAGCCGCTCGACCGCCAGCGCCTTCGCCAGCGTTTGTGCGCTCAATCCGCATCGCGACGAGGAGAGCATCGCGCAGGCGTTGCGGCACGCCTCACCGACGGCCACGCCGAATATCCGCATCGTTTCGCTCGCCGACCGGCTGCTCGGCCGCGAAGGCCGCATGGTCGCCGCCATTGAAACGATCGGACGCGGCGTGCTTGCCGCGGAGGGCACGCCGTTCCGCCTCGAATTGGAGTGACGGTCGTATCAGTCGTTGATCGCGGGCCGCAGATTAGCCATCGGCGCCGCTTCTACCGGCGCGGTCGGCACACGGCTCGTGACTGCGCTGTGCAGATCCAACGCCGGCGCCGGAGAGCGGCTTGCGGCTTCATTGTGCAGATCGCGCACCGGCACGCGGCCGGTGACGTCATTGTTCAAGTCCAGCGCCGGAGCGCGGCTCAGGATCTCCGTGCGGGGATTGTGCTGGTGGAAGTCGCAATAGGCGAAGCCCAATCCGGAGACGGAGCCGCGAAAGCTTCGGTAGTCGATCCTGTGCACCCTGAAGCACGGCTGAAGCGGCATGCCCGACAGGTGGGCGCACATTGCTCCGCCGTCGACGCGGATCGTGCCTGGCGGCAAGGCGGCAAAGCGCACCTCGCCGCGGCCTCCCGGCCGGATGGTGCCGACCACGGAGCCATCCGCGAAGATGCGGCCCATCCCCGCTGTCCCATCAAAGCAGGTGTACGAGAACAGCTTGCCGACGACGAAAGCTTTTGCCTGATCCGGTGCGAGTTCTTCGGCAACGGCCGAGCCAGCACTTAGGACGCACGCACAAACAACCGCCGCAATACGCAACATCGGCAACTCCACTCTCGACGCGAGGGCTAAGTTAGCAAAATTTCTTAACCGTCCCCTTACCATAGAGCCTCGCACACTATCGGAATTTCAGCGGATTATCCTGGTCAAAATCCTCGCCGCTTACCAAATTTTTACCACAGTCCGTCCCCGCACCTCTCCGGCCACGATGCGCACGCCGGTCGCGATGACATCGGCAAGCCCGATTTCAGTCGTCATCGCCGCGATCTTGCCGCGGTCGAGGTCGACTTCAAGACGACGCCATGCCTCCTGCCGCAAAGGTAACGGGCACAACACGGAATCGATCCCGATGAGCGACACCGCGCGCAGGATGAACGGTGCGACAGTGGTCGGCAAGTCCATCCCCCCCGCGAGTCCACAGGCAGCGACCGCGCCGCCATAGCATGTCATCGACAGAACATTGGCGAGCGTGGTGGAACCCACGGCATCGATGCCTCCGGCCCAACGCTCCTTACCGAGTGCACGCGGCGGAACCGCAAGTTCCTTGCGGTCGATCACCTCAGCGGCACCGAGACCCTTGAGGTAGTCGGTTTCGCTCAACCGTCCGGTCGAGGCCATGACCGCGTAACCGAGCTTCGCCAGAATCGCGATAGCAACCGATCCCACACCGCCGGCGGCCCCGGTGACGACGATGCTGCCGCGGGCCGGCACGATACCGGCCCGTTCCAGCGCCATCACCGAAAGCATCGCCGTGTAGCCTGCGGTTCCGATCGCCATCGCGTCGCGCGTGCTCATGCTGGCCGGCAATCGCACCAGCCAGTCGCCTTTCACGCGCGACTTCTCCCCATACGCGCCCAGATGGGTCTCGCCCAAGCCCCAGCCGTTGAGAATCACCTTGTCGCCGGATTTCCAACCCGGATGCGATGACGATTCCACCGTACCGGCGAAATCGATGCCCGCGATCATCGGGAACCGGCGGACCACTGGCGCTTTCCCGGTGAGCGCGAGACCATCCTTGTAGTTAAGCGTCGAATATTCGACGGCGACTGTAACGTCGCCATCCATCAAATCCTTCTCGTCGAAATCGGCGAGCCGGACGGTCTGTCCGGTTTCCGCCTTCTGGATAACAATCGCCTTGAACGTGCTCACGCGCTTTCACTCCGCCTGTATTCTGACTTCCGAGCCGGGACAGCGGCAGGAAGCGGGACCGGCTCTACGCGATCCGAATATTGACGATAACCGACAGGTATTCCAGACACGATCGCCAGCCACCATCCCGCGCGGCAGGAACGGCGTGGACAATGCTGCCAAGCCGGCCCAATTGCGATTTCGCGCGGCAATTGGCCGAACGTACGGGCGGGCTCGACAGGCAGTCCGGTGAAGTCCGCACGTTTAGCATGCCGGGCGGTCATTCCGCCGTTACTTGACGGCGGCATTCTCGCCGTTTGTATCGCCAGACGGCGATCTCGATGACGGAGAAACCGCTTTGGCGACGTCTTTCATGCACGCGAGGGGTTGGTTTCCTAGCTCGGTTTTTGGCTCGAGCGTCGTCGGGACGGTCGCGACTTTTGGGGTTGTCGCGGCCGGCGCGGCGATCGTCGAGGCGGCGGTCATTCCCGGGTTATTGATTGGCGGCGCCGCAATGTTGGCACCGCGCCTGCTTCGCCGTGACATGTTGGGCGGCCTTGGGGATAGACTACGGCGGACCGCGCCGTCCCCGGTGCCGGTCCCCTCCGCGCCAACAGCGCGGACCGCGGAGGCGCCGGCTTCCGGCGAGCCCGCGAGCTTCGACACGCGGCGGGCGGTCGCCAAGACCGTCACCTACCGCGTAATTGTCACGGCCGTTGACTTCGGCGCGAATTATTTCGTGCTCGGCGAACTGGCGACCGCGGCGGGGTTGTCGAGCTTGTCGCTTGTCGCCGGGCCCATCGCATATTTCGCTCATGAAGCGGCTTGGCACTATTACGGCCCCGCTTCGGCGCGACATCACAATCCGCTCGAGGCCATGGTGCATGTGCCGATTCCAGGCGCGGCGGAGGGCGAGGAAAATGGGCGGACGCGTCTCGCGGGCGTCAAGGTCAGTCGGGCTTTGGCCAAGACGGTCACCTACGAGGGTGTGACCGGGGTGTCGGAATTTGGCGCCAATTATCTCTTCGTCCGCGATCTCGCGGCCGCCGCGGGACTGACCGCCTTCAGCATGATGATCGCCCCCATCGTTTATTACGTGCATGAAAAGGCCTGGGATTACTACGACGCCACGAAAGCCCGATCGCCGGCGACCCCGGCCCTGAAGTTATTGCCGGCGGCTTAGTGATTGCCGTTGATCAACCTCAAGGAAGGACACGAGCCCTGCGTCATTGTTCTGGGATGATTGAGCCTCTCCAAGAACGAACGAGAAGCTGAAAAACGTTTCTGACAACGGCCGTGATTTTTAGTTAGTTCAATTGGAGCTACGGACTGTGATTGCGGCAGACATCGTGGTACGCGAAGTAATCACGATCGGTCCGATGAGAGCGTGGCCCGCGCGGCAGCGTCAATGACTGCCGATAACCGGCAACGCGCTAACATCGTTCGTCCTGTCAGAGTTTGGCGGTGGGTATATTCTTGTCGGCGGCGGGCGACACTGCCGCTTGCGGCATCTTCACCGCCGCTTCGGGGCTTCTGACCGCGGCCGCCGGCTCTTTGTCGGGCTCTGCATTTTGCGCGGAGCCTCCGGCGGGCTTCGGCGTCGCCGGCACGATGCCCCAGACCGGCGCATCGGAGCCATCGCCCCACGCGCGCGGCCGGTAGAACGTGTGCACGCCGAGCTGGTACATCTTCTTCATTTCATGGACCCAGCTCGGGTGCACCCAGTAAGCGTGATAGTGCGTCGCGTGCCCGACTTCTGAGAGCCAGATTTTGCCGTCGAGCATATCCTTGGCGATGTGCTTGGCCTGCTCCCACATGTCGAGTTCATCGATGCGGCTCAGGTCCTTGCCTTCACAGGCGAAGGTGAACTGGCACGCGAGATGACGATGGGCGTTCTGATAGACCACGCCGCAGACGCTATTGGGGTAGAAGCCGGAGAACACCCGGTTCATCACCACTTGCGCAACCGCCATCTGTCCGCGCATCGGTTCCCCGCGCGCTTCGAAATAGACAGCGTCGGCGAGACATTTCTGCTCCTTGGCGAGCGGCTTGCCGGAAAGTCCGAGCCGCTCGGCCGGACTCATCAGACGGTTCACGTCGTCCTTGCCGGCGACAGTCTCGCCGCCCGGGCCGGTATCCGGCGGTCCCTCCAAAGCGGAAAGCTTGATGTCCGGATCGGACGGCGGCACCAGGACAGGCTCCGCGCCTGGCGCCCATCGCTCCAGCCCGCGGCGCGAACCCAAGGCGCCGCCGCCGAAATAAAGCTGGCTGTTCCGCTCCGCCGCATCCTCGTTGAGAAACGACAGCGAGGCGAATGGCGACCGCGCCGGCTCGTATTGCTCATTTTCGCCAGCCGCAGGAATCTCCGGTGGTCTATCGGCTGCCTCGTCCTCCGCTTCCACCTGGCGCTCTTTCGGCGCCGCGGACATCGGGGTCACGGTGTTGGTCACTTCATCGCCTTGCGCACTAGCGTTGGGCAAGGGACCCAAGGCGTCGATCGGCGTATCGATGCCTTTTCGGTCGATCTGCTCGGCGCTCTTCGGCCGCGGACCGCTCATCACCGGCGCCGGGGGGCTCGCCGGCCGCGTCGACGGCCCGTCGATCGGCTGCAATTGCGGCAAGCTGCCGGATCCGCTCAAGGCGGGCGATGCTTCCGGCGACGGCATGCGGTCGCCTTTAAGGCGGCGATTGACGGTTGGATACGCCACTTGCAGCGCCGGCTGCGCCTGCGGCGGCTCGTTTCCTGTCCAGACTTTCACGTCGAGCGAGCGCGGATCGAAATTGACCGTTTGCGCGTCGACCGGCTCGGCCATCGCCGTTCCGATGGGACGTGGGAAACTGAACATGGCGGCGTGGATCGTGCCGAAAGGCGACGCAATAAGGTGATCGCGCCAGCGCTCGGAAATACCGGGCTGTCGCGCAAGGAACGCCGCAAGATCCTGGTAGCCGATCGACGTCGGCGCTAACGCGGCACTCAGCGCGCTAAACCAGAAAGGACCAGAGACCGCAGCAATCGGCAGACTACGCAACGCCAACATCACCCACTCACGTCAACGCTCTACGACGCGACGCTTCCCCGTCTTTTCAGCAAACACTGCTGCGGTGGCGCGAATGCGACACGTTTAAATATTGTCGGGTTAACCTTGCGGACCTGTTAACTCGCGACGCCAGGCGGCGCTGACGCAGCTATCAGCGCGCTTTTCCTGCACCAAACAGCCGGCGATTTAAATTCCGTCGGTCGTTAAAAGGTGTGGAAACTCGCGGCAAAGTCGAGGCGCAGCGCCGACCGATGAACAAACTTCCAAATTCATTAACCAAACCGCAATGCGCACACGGAATACTCGCACTCGATCCGAGGCACAACACAATGCCCATCACACCGTTTCCGTACCTGACGGTTTGTCTCGCCGCCGCATGTCTGCTTCTGGCCGTGGTCGGCGGGGTCGCCTTCGCGCGTTCGCGAAAAAAGTTCGATCTTTTGGTCGATGCGCTCGATTACATGTCCCAGGGCTTGTGCATGTTCGACGCAGCCGGGCGCGTCGTCCTGTGCAACCGGCAATATCTGGGTATGTACCAATTGTCGGCCGAAGTGGTGAAGCCGGGCTGCACGCTGCGGGAGCTCATCGAGCAACGCAAGCGAACCGGATTGTTCACCGGCGATCCCGAACAATATTGCAGGGAGATCATCGACAGCGTCGCGAACGGCAAGCCCTCGCAGTGGGTGGTTGCGGCCAGCGACGGCCGCACAATTCACGCCATCAACGTGCCGATGCCCAACGGCGGCTGGGTCTCGACGCACGAGGACGTGACCGAGCAGCGGATCCTGCAGCAGCAACGCGACGACATGGCCGAGCAGCAGAAGCGCCGCGGTATCGTCGACGCGGCGATTGCAGCGTTTCGTTCCGGGATGGAAACGCTGCTCGGTACCTTCGGCGACAGCGCCGCCGCGATGCGGGCGACCGCAGTTACGCTTTCCGCCGCGGCCAATCACGGCTCGCTGTGCGCGACAAGCGCGGTCGAGGCATCAAACAACGCATCGACCGGGGTAAGGACGGCGGCCAGCGCTGCCGATGAACTGTCGAACTCGATCACGGAAATAGCCCGCCAGATCGCGCAGACCAACAGCGTCGTGCATATCGCGGTCGGCGAAGCCCAATCCACCGACGGCGAGATGACGTCGCTCGCCGATTCGGCGCAGAAGATCGGTGATATCGTCAAGCTCATTCAAACCATCGCCGAACAGACCAATCTGCTCGCGCTCAACGCCACGATAGAAGCGGCGCGCGCCGGCGATGCGGGCCGCGGCTTCGCCGTGGTCGCCTCGGAGGTCAAATCGCTGGCGGTGCAAACCGCCAAGGCGACGGAGGCGATCGGCGGACAAATCCTGGCCGTGCAAGGCTCGACGACGAGCGCCGTGGGGTCGATCCGGCGCATCACCCAGCGCATGCACGAGATCGAGCATTATGCCTCGGGCGTCGCCGCCTCAATCGAGCAGCAAAGCACCGCGACCAACAATATTTCCTCGAACGTCGCGAGCGCGGCGCATGCGGCGCAGACCGTGGCGGAAGTGCTCAGCGACGTCGCCGGTGCCGCCGCCCAGACGAACGTGTCGGCCGAGATCGTGCTCGATACCTCGCAGTCGGTGGAAGCGGCGGTCGCCGATCTGCGCCGGCATATCGAGAAGTTCCTCGGCGCCGTCGCCGCTGCGTAACCTTACGCCGTCGAACTCGCGGATTTCCCCAGCGCGGCTTGAGCGGCGGCCAGTCGCGCAATCGGCACGCGAAATGGCGAGCAGGAGACATAATCCAGCCCGACCTGGTGGCAAAACACGACAGAAGCGGGATCGCCGCCGTGCTCGCCGCAAATACCGAGCTTGAGCTTGGGCCGCACTTTGCGGCCGCGTTCCGCGGCGATGCGCACCAGCTCGCCGACGCCTTCCTGATCGATCGAAACGAACGGATCGGCCGGTAGAATGCCCTTCGACGTGTAAATACCCAAAAAACTTGCCGCATCATCGCGGCTGATGCCGAAGGCAGTCTGCGTCAGGTCATTGGTGCCGAAGGAAAAGAACTCGGCCGTCGCAGCGATTTCGCCGGCCATGAGCGCGGCGCGCGGCAATTCGATCATGGTGCCGACCTGATATTTGACCGAAGCTTTTGTCTCGGCGGCCACCGTCTCCGCCATGGCGTCGATCCGCTCTTTGACGAGATCAAGCTCGGCCTTGCTGGCGATGAGCGGCACCATGATCTCCGGCGCGATGGGCTTGCCTGTCGCGCGGCCAGCCTCGACCGCGGCTTCGAAAATAGCGCGCGCCTGCATTTCCGCGATTTCAGGATAGGCGATCGCCAGGCGGCAGCCGCGAAAGCCAAGCATCGGGTTGAACTCGTGCAGTTCCCGCGCGCGATCGGCGAGCTTTCTCGCATCGGCGCCCATCGCCTCTGCCACTTCCGCGATTTCGGCGTCGGTATGCGGCAAGAACTCGTGCAGCGGCGGATCGAGCAGGCGAATGGTGACCGGCAACCCGCCCATGATGTTGAACAACTCGACGAAATCGGCCCGCTGCATCGGCAAAAGCTTGGCCAGCGCCGACCGGCGCGCCTTCTCGTCTTCGGCCAGGATCATCTCGCGCACCGCGCGGATACGGTCCTCTTCGAAGAACATGTGCTCGGTGCGGCACAGCCCGATGCCCTCGGCGCCGAACTTGACGGCGGCGCGCGCGTCCGCCGGCGTATCGGCGTTGGCGCGCACCTTGAGCGTACGCGCGGCATCGGCCCACTTCATCAGCGTACCGAACTCGCCTGCCAGTTCGGGCTCGCGCATCGGCACCCGGCCGACGAGCACCTGCCCGGTCGAGCCGTCGATCGTGAGCGTCTCGCCCTTTTTGAGCGTCATGCCGCCGGCGGTCATGGTCTGCGTGCGGTAGTCGACGCGCAGCGCGCTGGCGCCGGAGACGCAAGGCTTGCCCATGCCGCGCGCCACCACCGCGGCATGCGAGGTCATGCCGCCGCGGGTCGTGAGGATGCCCTCGGCCGCGTGCATGCCGTGAATATCCTCGGGCGACGTCTCGACGCGAACCAGGATCACCCTGTGCCCCTGGCTCCGGAGAAGTTCGGCCTCATCGGAGGAAAATACGATTTCGCCGCAGGCAGCGCCCGGCGAGGCCGGCAGGCCGGTGGCGATGATCTTGCGCTCGGCGTCGGGATCGATGGTCGGATGCAGCAGCTGGTCGAGCGCGGCGGGATCGACGCGTGTTACTGCCTCCTGTTTGCTGATCAATTTCTCCTGCGCTAGTTCAACGGCGATGCGTAACGCTGCCTTGGCGGTACGCTTGCCGTTGCGCGTTTGCAGCATCCACAGCTTGCCCTGCTCGACCGTGAATTCGAGATCCTGCATGTCGCGATAGTGCTTTTCCAGCGCCGCATGCATGCGCTTGAGCTCGGCGAAGGCCAGCGGCATCGCCGTTTCCATCGAAGGCTTGTTGGAGCCCGCCTCCTTGCGCGCTTCCTCGGTGATCTCCTGCGGCGTGCGAATGCCGGCGACGACGTCCTCGCCCTGGGCATTGATGAGAAATTCGCCGTAGAGTTTCTTCTCGCCGGTCGACGGATTGCGCGTGAAGGCGACGCCGGTCGCCGATGTTTCGCCCATGTTGCCGAACACCATGGCCTGGACGTTCACCGCGGTGCCCCAGCTTTCCGGAATGCCGTGCAGGCGCCGATAAGTGATGGCGCGCTGGTTCATCCACGAACCGAACACAGCGCCGATCGCACCCCACAATTGCGCGTGCGGGTCCTGCGGAAACGGCTTGCCGCCCTGTTCCTCGACGCGTTCCTTGAACCGCGCGACCAGTTGCTCCCAGTCGGCGGCGTCGAGATCGGTGTCGAGCGTATAGCCGTTGCGATCCTTATGCTCGTCGAGGATTTCCTCGAAGTGATGGTGCGGGATGCCGAGCACCACGTCCGAATACATGGTGATGAAACGCCGGTAGCTGTCATAGGCGAAGCGCTTTTCGCCCGACCTTTTCGCCAGCGCCGCGACGGTGACGTCGTTGAGGCCGAGATTGAGCACGGTATCCATCATGCCGGGCATCGACGCCCGCGCGCCTGAACGCACCGAGACCAGCAGCGGATTCTCGCCACCGCCGAATTTCTTGCCGGTGATGCGGCCGATTTCGGCGAGAGCGGACTCGACCTGCGGCTTCAGATCCTTCGGGTAGGCTTCGCCGTTGGCGTAAAAGTAGGTGCAGACCTCGGTGGTGATGGTGAACCCCGGCGGCACCGGAAGACCGAGCGACGCCATTTCGGCGAGGCCCGCGCCCTTGCCGCCGAGCAGATTGCGCATGCCGCCGCGGCCCTGCGCCTTACCGCCACCGAATGCGTAGACCCATTGGCCCGTTTTGGCTTTGGCCGCGACAGATGGCGCTGGGCCGGATTTTGCCCGGCCGGCCGGACGCGCGCGGCGTGTCGCCGTTCGCTTCGACTTCTTCACGGGCTGACGGGAGATTTTCGAGCGCGACTTCGCCATGGTTTCTCGTTCGGTTTCAGCGGGGCCTCCTTAATGCAGATGCCGGCGACGAATGCAACGCCGGCATCGTGCGGCGGCGCTTCAGTGGAAGTTGATGAAATGGTGGACGCTATTGAGACCGACCAGGCCGATAAAAATGAGATAGATGGCGACGATGAAGTTGAGCAGACGCGGCATGATCAGAATCAAAATTCCGGCAATGAGAGCGACGAGCGGCGTGATATGGGCAGCGGTGATGACCATGATGTCCTCTAGGCTCGGGAAGAATGGTTGGGACTAATGCGGCGGGTTGAAACCGGCAAGGCCCGGCAGCTTCTTAACGCGTAACATGGTATTTTTGTTCTAGCAGATTTGTGGAAATTGGGTACCGTTTGTCCATCATTCCGGGGCCGAGTGCAGCGAGGAGCCCGGAATCCATAACCCCAGTGCTCGTGGATATGGATTTCGGGCTCGCCGCTTCGCGGCGCCCCGGAATGACGAAAGAACTATCCCTCGATACGCGAGAAATCGGCGACGGCGCGCGTTGCCGCGCGGATTTCGTTGAGGAGCTTTAGGCGATTCTCGCGCAGAGGCTTGTCGCCCACATTGACCGTGACCTTGTCGAAGAAAGCGTCGACGTGCGGCCTCAAGCTCGCCATGGCGCGCATGGCGGCTGCGAAATCCTCACGTGCGACAGCACTTTCAGCCTCGGTCTTGGCGATATCGATCGCGTGGGCCAAGGCCTTTTCCTCGTCCTGCGCGTAAAGTTCTGGACCGGGCGCACCGGTATATTCGCGGGCGTCCTTCTTCTCCTCGATGCGGATGATGTTGGTCGCGCGCTTGTAACCAGCGAGCAGATTTTTGCCGTCCTCGGTATCGAGGAATTTTCCCAGCGCCTCGACGCGACGGACGATCAGAAGAAGATCATCTTGGACATTTTTCGTCCCTGTCGCGCCTTTGGCGCTCCCCGCCTCTTGCAGCGCAAAAACTGCGTCAACAAGATCGTGCCGTGCGCCTTGGTCGCGAAGCTGGACTTTCAAACGGTCGGCGAAGAAGGAAAGGAGATCGTCGGCTCCTACGCGGTCATCACCGGGCTTGGCCCGGTGATCCATCTTGCTTGCTTGTTGATCGGAGGCGGTCGCATGGATTGCCGGGTCAAGCCCGGCAATGACGCGATGATGACCGACGAACAAAGGAACCAAATTCAGGCGCAACCCGTTCTCCAAAACCAGACGAACGACCCCCAACGCCGCCCGCCGCAATGCATAGGGGTCTTTGCTCCCGGTCGGCTTTTCGTCGATAGCCCAAAATCCGACCAGGGTGTCGATCTTGTCTGCCAGCGCGACGGCCACAGAAACCGGATCGCTCGGCACCAGATCGTCCGGCCCTTTCGGCTTGTAGTGATCCTCGCAAGCGTGGGCGACAGCTTCGTCCTCGCCCTGCTCCTCGGCGTAGTATTTGCCCATCAAGCCCTGCAGCTCGGGGAATTCGCCGACTACTTCGGTCAGCAAGTCCGCCTTGCATAGCCGCGCCGCGCGCTTGGCCTTTTCCACGTCGGCGCCGACCAGCGGCGCCAACTCGCCCGCAAGCCGCTCGATCCGCGCGATACGCTCGGCCTGGGTGCCGAGCTTTTCGTGAAACACGATCTGCTCGAACTTCGGCAGCCGGTCTTCGAGGCGCGTCTTCAGGTCCGTCTCGTAGAAGAATTTCGCGTCGGACAGCCGGGCGCGGATCACCCGCTCGTTGCCGGCAACGATGGCCTTGCCGCCGTCCTCGGCTTCGATATTTGAAACAAGGATGAATTTGTTGACTAGTTTGGCGTGCGCGGCGTCGCGCAGCACGAAGCATTTCTGATTGTTGCGGATGGTGGCGCGGATCACTTCGGCGGGGATGTGCAGAAAGCTTTCGTCGAACGTGCCCATCAGCACCACCGGCCATTCGACCAGGCCCGCGACCTCGGCGAGCAGACCGTCGTCCTCGACGAGCTCGAGCCCTTGCGCGAAAGCAAGCTGCTTCGCCTCGGTCGAAATGATGTCGCGCCGCCGTTCGGCGTCGGGCACGACCTTGGCCCTGTCGAGCTTTTGCAGGTAATCGGCAAGCCGGCGCACCGTAAATGGCGCGGGCGCGAGAAAGCGATGGCCGCGCGTTTCGTCGCCCGCCGCGATGACGTGCCCTCGGATACCGTCGATCTCAAAGGGCACGATCTCCGGTTCTTCCGTTTCAGGACCGAAGGTCGCGACAATGGAATGCAGGGGTCGCACCCACCTTGGCCAATCGTGGGATACGTACTTGGTGCCAGCAGTACTTTTTTCGATCGAGATCGCGCTTTCGGAACCCGAGGTGGCCAGAATTGGTCTTGTCGGTTGCCCCCAGTGCATCGATTTTGGCCAAGGAAAATTGCGAATTACCTCCGCTAAAATTTCCGCAATCACGTCGATAGCGGCACGGCCCGGCTTTTCGATCACGGCAACATAAAAGTCGCCCTTCTTGTCGGGCTGCACCTTCGCTTCGCTGATCGATTTCAGTCCCGCGGCCTTGAGAAAGCCGGCGATGGCGTTGTCCGGTGCGCCGACGCGCGGCCCCTTCTTCTCCTCCCGCACGTCGGCCTGGCGCGCGGGAACGCCGTGCACGGCAAGCGCAAGCCGGCGCGGCGTGACGAACGCTTTGGCGCCTTCGTAGACCAGCCCGGCGTCGACCAGCCGGTCGGTCACCGCTTTGCGCAAATCCTCCGCCGCCCGCGCCTGCATGCGCGCGGGAATTTCCTCGGAGAAAAGCTCAAGCAGAAGATCGGGCATCTACGACGGCCTCTTGCCCTACAGTTTCTTGTGGCTGCCGTCGCACATCGGCTTCTTCGCCGATCGCTTGCAGGCGCAGAACCACACCTTCTCGGATTTTTCCGCCTTGAATTCGACCGGCGTGAACGCGGTGACCTTGTGCGATCCGTCGCAAAACGGTTGCTTCTGCGAGCGGCCGCAGGCGCACCACCAATAGCTCTTGCCAGCCTCGACCTCGACCCGTGATCGGCTGCCGTCCGCCGATTTCAGGCATCTCGCTCATGTCCTCCTCCACCTTCTGTTGCAAGCCACGCCTCGCCGCAAGCCTTGGCAAGCTCGCGCACCCGCAGGATATAGCTCTGCCGCTCGGTGACGGAAATCACGCCGCGGGCGTCGAGCAGATTAAAGACGTGGCTCGCCTTGATGCACTGGTCGTAGGCCGGCAAAGCCATGAGATGTCGCCGGCGATTGTTGGGCCTTTCGCCACGCCCGTCATTCGCCCAGCCCGCGTCAAGGTATTTCCTGCAAGCCTGCTCGGCCATGCGAAACTGTTCGAACAGCATATCAGTGTCCGCGTACTCGAAATTATGCCGCGAGTATTCCTGCTCTGCCTGCAGGAAGACGTCGCCGTAGGTGACCTTCCCCCTGCCATCGCGGCCGTTGAAATTCAGATCGAAGACGTTCTCCACGCCCTGGACATACATCGCCAGCCGCTCGAGCCCATAAGTCAATTCGCCAGCGACCGGTGCACATTCGAAACCGGCGACCTGCTGGAAATACGTAAACTGTGAAACTTCCATGCCGTCGCACCAGCATTCCCAGCCGAGCCCCCACGCGCCAAGCGTCGGGCTTTCCCAATCGTCCTCGACGAAGCGGATGTCATGGATCTTCGGATCGATGCCGATCGCATAGAGCGATTTCAGGTAGAGGTCCTGCAAATCGTCCGGCGATGGTTTGAGGATCACCTGCATCTGATAGTAGTGCTGCAAGCGGTTGGGATTCTCGCCATAGCGGCCGTCCTTCGGCCGGCGCGACGGCTGCACATAGGCGGCGTTCCAGGGTTTCGGCCCGAGCGCGCGCAGCGTCGTCGCCGGATGGAACGTGCCGGCGCCAACCTCCATGTCGTAAGGCTGCAAGATCACGCAGCCCCAATCGGCCCAATAGCGCTGCAACGCCAGGATGAGGCCCTGGAACGAGCGCTCGGGACGCATGTATGGCGGCAAATCGTCGGTGGATTTCGAGCCCATCGGGACGTTGTTGGTGGAACGCCCGCTTGCGGTCAAGCCTCGTCGCCGAAAACGCCTGTCTCCTTGCAGGAGAGCAGGCAGGTCGAACTAGCCCGGCCGGTATTCACCCGTATTCGGATCAGGCTTTAATGTCGGCAATGCGCCGCGATCGACCGGCTCAACGGCGGCGCGCGCCCGCACCGCGTCGAGTTCGGTATTGACGCGCTGCACCTCGCGAACGCACCAGCGCACCAGGACCGCCGTCCCCATCAATCCAAGAGCCAAGGCGAATACCGGCATCTTGATCTCCATATCGCTCAGAAGCGTATCGCCCTGAGACGTATGGCTCAGAGGCGATTCCAACCGAAATCGGGCGGAGGGCTAAAGCCCGTAACGCGCCCAGATCGCGCGTACTTCAAGCGCCGAAATCATGTCTTCCGCAAGGCCGAGCGGCGGGAACGCGCCGGGACCGACGCCGAAGGTACGGCGGCCGAACAGGCCGCGGTCGGCGGTCACGAGCGGCGTGTACACCTTGTCGCCGAAACGTTCGCGCAACGAAGAGCGTAAATCGCCGATTGCGTCGACAAGACCGAAGTCAAGTGCGCGCCGCCCGGTCCAGTATTCCCCGGAGAACAGGGTTTCTTCCGCACCGTTGAGCTTTTCTCCGCGCCGCGATTTCACCAGCGTTATGAAATCGTCGTGGATTTCCCGCTGCAAGGTCTTGAGCCGCTCGACGTCGCTCGGATCCTCGGGCAGGAAGGGGTCGAGCATCGCTTTGTGATCGCCCGACGTATAAAGCCGACGCTCGACGCCGATTTTGGCGATCAGCTTGTCGAAACCGAACGAGCCGCCCACGACGCCAATCGAACCCACGATCGAATTCGGATCGGCGATGATCTCGTCGGCGGCGCACGCCAGCATGTAGCCGCCCGAGGCGGCAGCGTCCTCAACAAATGCGATCACGCGGCGATTGTGTTCCTTCGCCAAATCGCGGATGCGACGGAAGATCAGGTGCGATTGCGCCGGCGATCCGCCCGGTGAATTTATGACGAGCGCAACCGCGGCGGCGTTGGGCACAGCGAAGACACGATCGAGCGCGCGCGCCATTCCGGCGATGCTCAGGCCCGGCCGCAGCGGCGTCGAAAGACCGATTACACCGGCGAGCCGCAGCACAGGCACGACCGGGCGATCCCTGCGGAAACGCTGCGGGATGAATTCGCGCAACGCTTCGGTTGCGCGTGTCCACCCCTGCCTCACGCGTTCGCCCGTCCACCGCTCGCTCATGAAATCCACATAAGGTGCGCCTCGGGCACACTCAAGTAACCGTTTTTTAATCGGCCGGGCCGCTAACTTGTTTTCGGTGGCGTGACGGACGGAATGGACGGGTAATGAAAATATATGTGCTCTTGATGTTGATCGGCGTCATTGTCGGCTTTTCCTACCTTCCCATCCGCCGCCAGACCAATGTAGCCACTTCGACGGCTGCCGATCCGGTCATCGTTTCAATCCGCGGCTAAAGGTAGCACGGCGCCGTCGCGGAGCACGGCTTCCGCTCGCGCCGTTGGCTTTCCCGCTTCGTCGGTCAGGACAAAGCCCGGCAGCAGCGTCAGTGGCGCCCCGCTTGCTTTGGCGGCGCGCACAAGCACCCGGATCGCAGGAGCGCGGGGCTTGGCGTGAACCGGCAGGATGGTAAGCGCTCCGAAGTCGGTTGAAAGAGCCGCCAGCACGACTTCGAGGCCGTCCGCCCGCCAGATCAGCGTGAGAACGCCGCCGGGACGAAGGAGCCAGGCCGCCGTCCGCACCCAGCGATCAAGTGAATCCCGCTCGGCTTCATGTGCGAGGCGACGGCCGCGATCGGGCGAAGGATTTTGCGCCGAGTTGAAGGGCGGGTTCATCAGCACATGATCCGCACTGGCAGATCCTAATCCGGCCGCGATGAAAACCTCCGTCGGCGCCGTGACGTCAAGGCAGGCGGAGCGCACGCGGTCGGCTAGCTGATTGCGCGAAGCATTCTCCCGCCCGAGCGCCGCCAACGCGGCATCGATTTCGACCAGCGTTACCGAAAGATCGTCGACGCGGCGGGCCAGGGCCAGCCCGGCGGCACCGACACCCGCTCCGAGTTCGACCACACGATCGCCGGGACGCACGCCGGCCGCCGCGGCAAGCAGAACTGCGTCATGACCGACGCGATGACCCTTGAGCGGTTGGCGCAGAACAAGCCGGCCGCCAAGGATGGCGTCCTCGCTCACGTCCACCGCGTCAGCGGCCATCGCGGCGAATCTCGTTGCCAAAGCCGGCGTCCTCGAGCAACTCCTGCGCGGCGTCGAGTTGGTCGTCACCTACCAGAACGCGGCGCGGGAAGATTCCGATCGAGCCTTCCAGGATGCTCATGTTCTGATCGACCACCATGTGATCGATACCGGCACCTTTGAGCAGCGCCTCGATCGCGGAGATCAGCACGGCATCATTGGTGCGTACAAGCTCGCGCATGACGGTCAACTCCAGCGCCGTTCCGTGCCCGGCCCGCGCAAAGCGAGATAGGCGATAAGCTTGATCTCGCGCCTGCCGCGGGTCACCGTATCGAGGATCAACCCGACCGCGAGCGAGAGGAAAGCAAGCAGCATCATCCCGGTCGAGAGTAATGCGGTCGGCAGACGCGGAACCAAGCCTTCTTCCACGTAGGTCGCCAGGATCGGGATCGCAAACCCGATCGACGCGAGCGCGAGCGCTACGCCAATCGAGCCGAAGAACGGCAGCGGCCGTTCGGCGCGATACAACTTCAAAATCATCCCAAGAATACGGAAGCCATCGCTCCAGGTGGAAAGTTTCGATTCCGACCCGCTGGGCCGCGCATAGTAAGGCGTTGCCATCTCGCCGACCGGCAATTCAAGCTCGAGCGCGTGGACGGTCAGTTCGGTCTCGATCTCGAAACCGCCCGACAGAATGGGAAACGATTTAACGAAGCGGCGGGAGAACACCCGGTAACCGGACAGCATATCGGTGAAAGAACGCCCAAATATGTGAGCGACAAAATCGGTGAGCAGCCGGTTGCCGACGCGATGGCCGCGGCGATAGGCCAATCCCTCGATCTCGACCCTTGTAGCCACGACCATGTCGAGCTGCTCGTCGACCAGCTTGGCGATCATCGCCGGCGCGCTCGCCGCATCGTAAGTCGCGTCGCCGTCGACCAGCGCATAGATATCGGCTTCGACATCATTGAACATGCGCCGCACCACATGGCCCTTACCCTGGCGCGTTTCGCGACGAACCACCGCCCCCGCCGCCTGTGCGGCTTCGCCGGTGCCGTCGCTGGAATTGTTGTCGTAGACGTATACCGTCGCCTTCGGCAAAGCCGCGCGAAAGTCCGAAACGACTTTGGCGATAGCGTGCGCTTCGTTGTAGCAGGGTATGAGCACGGCTACATTCAAGTTAAGCCATCCCAATTCAATGCAAGCCGCAGTTTTCGCCGCGGCCGCACGGCGACGCTCATCCATATAGACGAAATGGCGGGCGATCGCGCGGTGGATTGCAAGATATAAATTTGGAAAAACGGCCCCGGCAGCAAGCCGGTATAGCCGACGGCGGCGCTTTAATTCAATGACGCATCAGCGCGGTGTCCCGTATCGGTCAAGTATCGACAGATCGCCGGCCGCCTCCGGCGCGATTTTGGCGGGCCGGCGGCTACGAAGCGCCGTGACTAGCCAGGCGATGTTCGCCGCGCCCACAACAATGGAGCCGGGCACGACTGGGGCGAGATAACGCGGCTCCAGATGCACCGCGGCGTAAGCTGCGAAGAAAGTCAGATAAGCCGACCAGAGCCCCAACGACGCGATCGCGGCCGCGGTCCAGCCGTCGCGAACGAGCCGCAGCGGCGTGATGATGATGAAGCCCGCAAAGATTGCGATCGATGCCGTCTCGGCGAGCCGATGAGCAACCACGGCCGGGATCATCCACCAATTTCCGCCGCGCACGACGCGATCCCGGGCGAAATCGCTGTCGCTGCCGGTATTCCAGAGCAAAACATCCCGGAGCGTCTCAATCGGCCGCACCGTTTGATGCAACTGCGTCTCGGTGAGGTGGATCAATGCGTGGCGCACCATGGCCGCGGGGTGATGAATCCAAGCGGCGAGATATGCGGCGTTCGCTTCATGCGCGATCCGGACCGCACTCCAACCATAGTCGCGATGCAAAATCGCGTTGGCTTCGTTCGCCTCGTCAAGCTCCGCTGCAACTCCGAACGATGTGAAAACGCGGCGGCCCACCTGATCGAGGGTGCCGGAGCCGGAGAAGATCGCCGGATCGTAGCGCGACGCGCCGCCAAGCGCATCGAGAAGCGTCCGCTGCGAGATTGTCGTCACGATCGGCGCGCCGACGCGTTCGCGATTCCATTCGCAATACGCCCGCTGCGTCACGATCAGGGGGGCGAAGACCAGGACAAATACGATCAATCTGCGCAGCCATGAACTCTCGCGCATGACCGCGCCCGCAGCGAGCGGCACGAAACCGATCGCGACGAAGGCGATCACATCGCGCATCAGGAAAGCCGCCGCTATCAAAGCGCCAGCGCCGAGAAACCCGATCGGGTGAGGTCGCTCGGGCAGAAGGACAATGCCGCTCAGAATACAAGCAGCCGCCGCCGTCGCACTTGCGCACAAGCTGTCGGAAAGAATCGCCTGGTCGAGAACAAACTGCATTGCGGTGGCTTGCGCGGCGGCAACGCCAAGACTGGCCCAGGACCCAAGCCCGAACCTGCGCGCCAGCCGGTAGACCAGAATCGTCGCCCAGGCTGACATTGCGAACTGGAACAGCGCGACCGCCCAAGCCCAGCGTGACCCGGCAACGATCTTTGCGAGGGCGATGATCGCCGGATAGCCTATCGGCCGCGCCAGCGTCATCGGAATGGCATCCGCGCCGAGATCGACGTGCAGAAAATCGCCGGAAAGAATTTGATCGGCGTAGTCGATATATCCTGCACTATCCGGCATCATGGTGGGGCCGAACAGGAAGAGTATGCCGAGCTTCAGGACGATAAGAAGAACCAGGCCGGCGGCCGGAAACACCGGCAGATGCAGAAGTCCCGATTTCGAGGGCGAACCGGCGATCATTGTCCCCGCCATGGCGCCAGCCGCGCGCTCGTGCTTACCAAACATGTGCAGGTGCGACGACCGCACACTTGCCGCCTCACCATAGCGTTTCTATGCTGGCGCGTCCTTCACGGAGGAATTGCGTGGCTGTCGTTGTCCCCTTTGAGAGTCCGAAAAAGCCCTCGATCGACCCTTTGCTCGACTTGGTGGCCGCCGACATGGAGCGCGTCAATGTCGTGATCCTGGCGCGCACGGGCTCCGAGGTGACGATGATTCCGGAGGTCGCCAATCACCTCATCAATTCCGGCGGCAAGCGGCTGCGGCCGATGCTCACGCTCGCACTGGCGCGCCTGACCGGCTACAGCGGGGACGGACACATCAAAATCGCCGCCGCGGTCGAATTCATGCACACGGCGACGCTGCTTCACGACGACGTCGTCGACGAGAGCGAGTTGCGGCGCGGCCGGCTCGCCGCCCGCATGCTCTGGGGCAATGAAGCGAGCGTGCTTGTCGGCGATTTCCTGCTTGGCCAAGCCTTCAAGATGATGGTCGAGGTCGGCAGCCTCAAGGCGCTGGATATTCTCTCCTCTGCCGCCGCGGTGATCGCCGAGGGCGAAGTCATGCAACTCGCGGCCGCCAAAAACACGGCGACCACCGAGGACGAGTACATCGCCGTCATCCGCGCCAAGACCGCTGAATTGTTCGCGGCCGCCTGCGAGGTCGGACCCGTGCTCTCCTCCCGGCAGAAAGCCGAGCAGGCCGCATGCCGTTCGTTCGGCATGAATCTGGGCATCACCTTCCAGCTTATCGACGATGTGCTCGATTACGGCGGTGCCGCCGCAAAGCTCGGAAAAAACGTCGGCGACGATTTTCGCGAAGGAAAGATCACGCTGCCGGTGGTGCTCGCTTTCCGCCGCGGCGGCGACGCCGAACGCGAGTTCTGGCGGCGCACGCTCGAACGCGGCGAGGCGACAGACGCCGATCTCGAACACGCCATCGGGCTTATGACCAAACACCGTGCGCTCGAGGACACGATCGGACGCGCTCACCATTATGGCGCGATCGCCCGCGATGCGCTGGCGCTGTTTCCCGACTCGCCGATGAAATCGGCGCTGGCGGAAACGGTCGATTTCTGCATCGCGCGGACATACTAGGGCGCGCACGATTTGGATTGAATCGATTGGCGCTCTGGCTTTTTGGCGGCGCATGATCTTTTCGGAAAACCGGCTTCCACCCCGGATCAAGTCCGGGGCAGGCTTTTTCCGGATCATGCTCCAGCCGTCACGCACCGCCCAAGGTCGTCGCTTTTACCCACCACCTGGGTTGTTTGATCGACAGCAGCTTTTCCGCCGCCGCCGCTTCATCGGCGCTGGCAAAAAGTCCGAAGCAGGTCGCGCCCGACCCGGACATGCGTGCAAGGCCGCATCCGCCGAGCGCGCGCAACGCCGCCAGCACATCGGCGACCACCGGCTGCAGCCCGATGGCCGGCGCTTCCAGATCGTTCGATTGCGCCGCCAGCAGTTGCACAAGCTCTTTGGCGCCGGTCAGCTTGCCGATCGCCGCGGCATCGAGTGCGGCCACGGGTGACGACATCGGCTCCCACTGCGCGAAAACCGACTTGGTCGGGAGCGCCACGCCCGGATTGACCAGCACCGCCGGCAGCGGCGGCAGCGCAACCGGGCCCGAAAGCACTTCGCCGATGCCACGCATGATCCGTGGGCGGGGATCGAGGCAGACCGGTACATCGGCCCCGGTCGCACGGGCTGCCGCGTAGAGGTTCGGATCGTCGGCAGCCAAACCGTTTGCTTTGGCAATGAGCCGCAGCGCCGCCGCCGCATCGGCCGAGCCGCCACCAAGGCCAGCAGCCACCGGCAGGCGCTTGTCGAGATCAAACGCGCCGAGAATGATATCCGAGCGCCGCGCGGCGAGCACGCGAGCGGCCTTGAGGACAAGGTTGTCGTCGCCCCCACCAGCGGCCTGAGCGCTCGGCCCGTGCACCCTGAGCGTCAGGCCGCCCCCGGCGGAAAAGCTCAAGCGATCGCCGAAGCTGGCGAAAACAACCAGGCTGTCGATTTCGTGGAAGCCATCGTCGCGGCGGCGCAGTACCCGCAGCATCAGATTGACCTTGGCCGGCGCGTCTTCAACCAGCGGAACAGGCAAGGACAGGCCCCTACCCGCCGCTGCCGGCCTTTTTCGCCTTGGCGGCGTCAGCCGCGGAAGACGTGTCGTCGGGCAGCCCGGATTTGAGCTTTTCCTCGATCTTCGGCAGGTCTTCCGCCTCAGGCTTTAGGTCCTTGGCATGCGACCACTGGAAGCGCGCTTCCAGGACCCGGCCGACCCGCCAATAGGCATCGCCGAGGTGATCGTTGATTGTCGAGTCCTCGGGCTTCAACTCGACGGCGCGTTCGAGTTCCTTCACCGCCTCATCGTAATTGCCGATGCGGAAGTTTGCCCACCCGAGCGAGTCGACGATATAGCCATCGTCCGGCCGCTGCTCGACGGCGCGGCGGATCATGTTCATGCCATCGTCGAGATTGACGCCCTGATCGACCCAGGAATAGCCGAGGTAGTTAAGCACGAGCGGCTGGTCGGGATAGAGCTGAAGCGCCTTTTTCAGATCCGTCTCGGCGAGCGGCCATTGTTTGGAGCGCTCGTAGCAAATGCCGCGGAAATAGAACAGCACCCAGTTCGCCTTTTCGGGAACCGCGATGTCGGCGATCGCCTTGCCGTAAGCGTCGGCGCATTGCGCGAATTCCTTCCGCCCGCGCAAGATATTGGCGAACGCGATGATCGCCTCGGTATCCTTCGGGTGTTCGGCAATGAGGCGTTCGAGCCGCTTCTTCGCCTCGGCGGTGCGATCAAGCGCGTCGAGGTCCGAGGATATCTGAATCTCCGCGTTGCGGTGGAGCGACGACGACGGCGGAATCCGGTCGTAAACCTTGATGGCGAGATCGGGCTTCTTGATCGCTTCGTAAAGATCGGCAAGCGCCAGGAGCGCCATCGGTTGCGCCGGATCGAGGTAGAGCGAAAGCTGGAGATAGATCAGGGCCAAATCTTCGCCGCCACGGCGTCCGATCGAGGCGCCAAGCCCATAAAGCGCTTCGGCAGCGCCGGCTTGTGGCGAATCGACAAGCAAAGGCAGTTTCTCCCCGGCGGTAACTTGCTTCACCTCTTCAACGATTATCGGATGGTTCGGCACCGTCTTCTCGAACTCAGCGTAGACCTTGAGCGCCTCTTCCTTGCTGCCGGCGCGCGACAGGTAGCGGCCGTAGGCTTGGACGGTACGCACTGCCACCGGATCGGCCTTATAGGCCCGTTCGTAGCGCTTGCCGGCCTCTTTTTTGTTGTTGGCAAAGTCGAGGATCATGGCGGCGTGCAGGTCCTTGAAGATGGCATACCAATCCGGACCGGCGAGGTGGTCGAGCGTGTCGACGGCGGCGCGCGTGTCGCCGGCGCCTGCAAGCGCCCACGCCGACAGCAGCGTCGCGGTCAGATCGGTAACCGGCCCGCGCACCGACTGTGCGAAGTTCTGGCGGGCAATGGCGTATTGCTTCTGCTTGAGGGCGCGTACGCCTACGACCAGCCGCGCGATGCGATCGTTGCGATCGATCAGCAGCAGCCTGTCAGCCAGCCGCCCGGCCTCGTCGATTTCGCCGTCGCTCAGAACAGAGAGAAAAGCGCGGCTGAGCAGTTCGGGATTGCGGGGATCGGCCTTCAGCACGTTGAGGTAATAGGCGGACGCGGTGGCGGTGTCGCGCTCCACGCCGGCGTGCCGGGCGGCCAGGTAGCTTCCGGTCGCCGTTGCGTGCACGACTTCCTGCGTCGTCGGCGTCTCCGCCCGCGCTGATTGCAAGCTGAAGAGAACAACGGCGCCAGCGATGGCAGCGCGCCGGGACAGCAGCGTATAAATCACGAGATCTCCATTGGCGAACTTGAAATCGGCAAAAGGAATCAGCGCGAGATACCGTTTGCGCGCTTAAGAATGATCCTTTTGCCATATCCCTGCAAGGACCCAAGCCCCTCTAGGCCTGAAGGGAGGCGAAATCGCGGCAGCGTCGACGGTCGCTTCGACGCAGCCTGCCGGGGCCCAAACGGACTACATATTTGGATAATTCGGGCCGCCGCCGCCCTCGGGCAGCACCCAGTTGATGTTCTGATTTGGATCCTTGATGTCGCAGGTTTTGCAATGGACGCAATTCTGCGCGTTGATGACATAGCGCGGATTGCCCGCTTCCTCGATCCATTCGTAAACGCCCGCCGGGCAATAGCGCGCCGATGGGCCCGCATAAACATCGTGTTCGGACGATTTTTGCAAAGCGGCATCGCGCACAACGAGGTGCACCGGCTGATCTTCCTCATGGTTGGTGTTCGACAGATAGACCGATGAGAGCCGGTCGAAGGTGAGCCTGCCGTCCGGCTTCGGATAAGCGATCGTCCGGCAGTTCGCCGCGGGCCTAAGGGAAGCAAAATCCGGCTTGCCGTGACCAAGCGTGCCCAGAAGCGAAAACCCGAGCGTATTGGTCCACATGTCGAAGCCGCCCAGCGCCACGCCGGCGAGCGTTCCAAGCTTCGACCACAGCGGCTTGGCATTACGCACGCGCCAGAGATCATGGCCTATCGGGGAGCCGCGCCATGCCGCGTCATAGCTTGTAAGCTCGTCGTGCGAGCGCCCCGCCTGGAGCGCCGCCGCGACATTCTCGGCCGCGAGCATGCCGGACAGAATGGCGTTGTGGCTGCCTTTGATGCGCGGGACGTTCATGAAACCCGCGGCGCAACCGATGAGCGCACCGCCGGGAAAAGCCAGGTTCGGCACCGATTGCCAACCGCCTTCGGTAAGGGCGCGCGCGCCGTAGCAAATCCGCTTGCCGTTGGCGAACGTGTCGCGCACCAGCGGATGCGTTTTGAACCGCTGGAATTCCTCAAACGGCGAAAGATACGGATTTTGATAGTTGAGGTGGACGACGAAGCCGACCGCCACAAGACGATCGCCGTAATGGTAGAGGAACGAACCGCCGCCGGTGCTGTTGCCGAGCGGCCAGCCCATCGTGTGCTGCACCAGACCGGCACGGAAATTCTCCGGCGTGACCTGCCACAGCTCCTTGAGCCCGATGCCGTATTTCTGTGGTTGCCGGCCGTCGGCCAGGCCAAACTTCCCGATCAGCACCTTCGAAAGACTGCCGCGCGCTCCTTCAGCAAACAGCGTGTACTTGGCGCGCAGTTCCATGCCGCGGGCGAAGCCTGCTTTGTGGTGTCCATCCTTGGCGATGCCCATGTCGCCGGTGGCGACGCCGGCGACCGCTTCATTCTCGAACAACAGCTCGGAGGCGGAGAAGCCCGGATAGATCTCGACGCCGAGCGCCTCCGCTTTCTGCGCCAGGTGGCGGCAAACCTCGCCGAGCGAGACGATGAAATTACCGTGATTGCCCATGAGCGGCGGCAGCAGGAAGTTCGGCAGCCGCACCGCGCCGGATGGTCCGAGCACGTAGAAGCGATCGGAGGTGACGGCTGTCCGGACCGGCGCTTCTTCGTTGCGCCATTCGGGGATGAGGCGATCGAGCCCGATCGGATCGATGACAGCGCCGGACAGGATATGCGCGCCGACCTCGGAACCTTTCTCGACAATAACGACTGAAGTCTCCGGCGCGATTTGCTTGAGCTTTATCGCGGCAGCAAGGCCGGCCGGTCCGGCGCCGACGATGACGACATCGAATTCCATCGCCTCGCGGGCGGGAAGTTCCGCTGCATTCATGACGTGCTCCGCAATTGGCGCAACCTCAGAAGGTTTTTCACGAATCTCGCAGGCTTACAATTGCCCAATCGCAGCCGGCGGCACGTTTCAAGCGCTTCCGCTGCGGTTGGAAGGCCCCATATTCGAGACGCGTGTCTTCGTCCGCGGCGCCGAAATTGTCGTCCACCATGACATTGAACGGAGACATTTTACCGGCTTCCGTTTCGCCGCCACTTGGTGCCAAAATGTTTCACGCTTTGCCGGGCCCCAAATGGGCTTAACCCCGTCGCCACCGATCGAACCGCACGCATGAATTCCGCGACCAGAGACGCCCGCGAGCTTGTCGCCTTTTATGTCGATGCCGGGGTGGACGCGGTTATCGGCGAGACGCCGGTCGACCGTTTCGCCGATGAAATTGCCGCTCCGGCGGCGGCCTCCGCTCCACGACTTTCCGCACCGTCCATACCCCGCAAGGAGGAAGGGAGCCGTGGCCACGATGCCATAGCTGCAAGCCTCGCCGCGGCACCACCATCGCCGGAAGCGGCGATCGTGTCGGCGCGCGAGGCTGCCAAAAGCGCGGAGAACCTCGAAACGCTGCGCGCGCTGCTTGAAATCTTTCGAAGGCTGCATGCTGCGGACGACCGCGACGCAGCTCGTTTTTGCCGACGGCAATCCCGAGGGACGCGTCATGTTCGTCGGCGAAGCGCCCGGGCGCGATGAAGATATCGCCGGTATTCCCTTTGTCGGCCGCTCGGGAAAATTGCTCGACTTGATGATGGGAGCCATCGGCCTCGATCGCACGCAGGTCTATATCGCCAACGTTGTGCCCTGGCGTCCGCCCGGCAATCGCACTCCGACGCCGCAGGAAACCGCCACCTGCTTGCCGTTCATCCGGCGCCAGATCGAGCTCGCCGATCCCGACATCCTGGTGTGTCTTGGCCAGCCGTCGACGCAAACGCTGCTTGGCACCAAAGAGGGAATCACGCGCACCCGCGGGCGCTGGTTCAAGTTCGATACCGGCAGTCGCGAGATACGCGCGCTCGCCACCTTCCATCCGGCCTTCCTGCTGCGCAGCCCGCTCCAGAAGCGATTTGCCTGGCGGGATTTTTTGGCGATCAAGAAAGCGCTTTTGGCGTAAGAGTTCCGTCGCACTTCGTTTCCGCCGACGGGCGCCCTTATCAAGCCGCTATTGCGCCGGCCTGATCACGCCCCATCCAACCAGCAGCGGCGGCAGCCGGCCGCGTACTGGCCGCGCGAAGGTGTGCGGCACTTCGGGAACGAGGTCGGGAAAGCGCGCCTTGATCTCCGGCGGCGGCGCCGGATTGGTATCGGCTGCCGGCCACATCACCACGGCACCCTTCTTGCGAATGGTCTCCGGGGTAACCCAGGGCGAGTGCTGGGGCTCGGCGTCGAAATAAACGCTCGGCCGGCTCGGCGCGGCGAGTGCCACCAGCTCGGCGATACGCTGGTCGCCGCTGACGATCGCAAGCGGATGTCCGGTCCGGCGCGCAAAGCTGTCGGCGAAGAAACGGCCCATCGCTCCGGCCGGCTGCGCGACCTTGAGTTCGGTGCCGGTCGTCCAGGGCAAAACAGCAATCGCGATCGGCACGAAGATCGCGGGTACGAACAGAAGGCCAGCCCAGGTTTGGCCGAGAATGCGTTGATGGTGTAGCTCGACGCTGTTGCCGGCGGCAACGACGACGGCCAGTCCCGAGAGCACGAGGAGCGGCGCAGCACCCCCGATCGGTAGTGGAACGCCGACCAGCACGGTTACGATCGTCGCCAGCAAAGCCGGCGCGAGCGCGAACGTCCTCACGAAAGTCACCGCGAAAGAAGCAGTCGGCGGGCGCACGATGGCGGGCGCCGGGCCGAGTCGGGTCCGCGGCCAGCCGACCGCCAGCAGCACAAGGACGGCGAGGCCGGCATGGGCGAGAACAAGCGCGCCGAGAAGCCGCAGCCAGGCCGCAGTGTTGGCGCCGGCAATCCCGGCGACGCGCAGTCGTTCAAGCACCGGCCCAAGCGTCAGAAGCCCCGCGCGTTCAAGCAGACCGAAATGCCAAAACAGCATGGCCACAACGACAGCCGCGGCGATCCACGCCTCGAGGATGTTGGCCGCCGCACGCCCGCGCTCGGTCGCCGCCGTGAACAGGATCAAGACGCCCACGAAGATGAGAGCGGCCTCGGTGGTAATGAGCAAAAGTGCAGCCGCGCCAGCGAGCGCATACCAGTATTGGGGGCGGCGTTGTGCGACGGCGCGCCAGTAGAACAACAGCGCAGCCGCCCACAGCGCCATGGCAAGTATCGGCGGGCCGAAATTCGGTGTCGGCACTGTGAACACGAAGATGCCGACCATGAGCAACACCGCGATGGCCGCATGCGTTGCGCCGACAATTGCGCGGCCAAGCGCGAATACGCACCAGTAAGTGGCGACCACGCATATCTGGGCGAGCGCATAGACGCCGAACAATCCCGCGGTGCGAAAAGCGATCTCCGCGAGCCAGTAAGCGAGCGGCGGGCCGAAATCGCCGTTTGTCTGAAATTCGTGACCGATCGCGAGTATGCGCGCCAGCTCCTCGGGCGGCGCCGCGTAGAACAGCATCGGCACCGCGATCCACAGCACGGCCTGCGCCAGCGTCGCCAGCCAGAACACCAGCAGGGGCCGTGAACGTAGACCTTCGATGTAGAGGGGTACGTGAAACATCGGGCCCCGCGCTGGAGGAATGATAGCTCGGAAATGATTTCGTTGCGGAGATAACCCCCAACCCCTCTCCCTTAGGTGCGGGGACGGCGCCAGCCAATTCCTGTCCTACCTGTGAAAAGGGAAGAAAAGGAGCGGGTCAAGCCGAGAGAGGCAATTCAGCCGCGAAAGCGTCGTCGGACTCGCCGGCCAAGTCAGCCAGCGATCCCGCGACCGGCGCGAACGAGCGGCGGTGATGAATCGTCGGACCGAGCCGGTCGAGTGCGGCGAAATGCTCCGGCACACTATAGCCCATGTGACGTTCGAAGCCGTAACCGGGATGCGCCGCGCCGAGGCGAGCCATCAGCCTGTCGCGGGTCACCTTGGCGACGATCGATGCGGCGGCTATCGACGCCACGAGCCCGTCGCCGCCGATCACGGCTTGGCAGTCGCAGCCGGCTTCGATGCGGTCGCGGCCATCGACGAAGACGAGGCGGGGCTTTAACGGCAGCGAAGCAACAGCGCGCGCCAGGGCCCACAGCGAAGCCCGCAAGATGTTGTCGCGATCGATACGCGCCGGTGGCGCCATGGCCACCGCGACATGCGCCCGTGCGCAAATGCGCTCGTAAAGCACCTCGCGCCGCGCCGCCGTGAGCCTTTTGGAATCGTCGAGCCCCCGCGGCACATTGTCGGGATCGAGAATAACCGCCGCGGCGACGACCGGCCCGGCCAGCGGGCCGCGTCCGGCTTCGTCACAACCGGCAACCGGCCACACCCCGCGTTTGAGCGCTGAGCGCTCCCGGCGGAAGGTTGGTCGGATGATCTCCTCGTCGAGCGGCAACCGCGCCGTCTTTTCGGTACAACTCATGCGGCCATGATGACCACGGCGCGATCACGTCCGCAATGCGAACCGCGCGGGAGCGAGAATTACGGGGATAGCCGATCGACGTTTCAGCAAAACAGACTGAGCTGCTCCGAGGCGGCTTGCGGTCGCCGGAAATGCGCGGTCGTGGTCTTTACGCTCGTCGCGTTAAAGCCGAGTCGTTCGCAGGCGACTTCAAAACGGCGGCCGATCATCCACGCCACCGGTCCCTTTCCGGTCATGCGGGCGCCGAAGGTGGAGTCGTAATCCTTGCCGCCGCGCATATCGCGGATGAGCTTGAACACGTGGCGATAGCGGTCGGGAAAATTCGCCATCAGCCATTCGCGGAACAGGTCGCGGACTTCGAGCGGCAGGCGCAGCAGCACATAACCCGCATGGCGCACGCCGGTAGCGGCCACCGCTTCGAGGATCCGCTCGATCTCGGCATCGTTGAGCGCGGGGATGACAGGCGCCACCAACGTCGAAGTCGGCACGCCGGCATTCACCAAATGGCGCAGTGCCTCAAGCCGTCGCGGCGGCGTCGACGCGCGCGGTTCCATGGTCCGCGCCAGTTTGGCGTCCAAGGTCGTCACCGAGATTGCCACCTTCACCAGGTCGCGTTTTGCCATGCGCGCGAGGATATCGAGATCGCGCACGACCAGGGCGGATTTGGTCACGATACCGACCGGATGGCCGGCGCGCTCCAGCACTTCGAGGATGCGGCGCATGATCTGGTGCCGGCGCTCGATCGGCTGATAGGGATCGGTGTTGGTGCCGATGGCGATCACCTTTGGCACGTAGCCCGGCGCCGATAGTTCGCGCTCCAGTAATTCAGGGGCATTGGGCTTCATGAACAGCTTGGACTCGAAGTCGAGGCCTGGCGACAAGCCGAGAAAAGCGTGCGTCGGACGCGCGAAACAATACACGCAGCCGTGCTCGCAGCCCCGGTAGGGATTGATCGAGCGGTCGAACGAAAGGTCGGGGGAATCATTGCGGGTAATGATCTTGCGCGTCGCGTCGATCGTCACGCTGGTTCGAAACGGCGGCAGATCGTCAATGTTCTGCCAGCCGTCGTCGAAAGCGACGCGTGCGAGCGCCTCGTAGCGGCCGGAGGCATTGGAATGCGCGCCGCGGCCACGCCGGCGTTCGCCGCCGACGGCGGTTCCCAACTCGCCCGCCGGCGCGGAGGGCAGCGGCGCCGGCGGGCTTCTCACGGCGGACGATCGGGTCATGGCTCAACGATAAGCGCCCCTTAGAACAAAACAAGAACAATTACACGTGAAGACCGGAAAGGCTTTGAAAACGCGATGTTTGGCCGTAAATCTCCGCAAGCCGCATACCTTGGACGCCGGAATTCACGATCGGTAGCGAATGCTGAGCGTCGTCATCGCAACCCTCGATTCGGAACGGGCGCTGGTGCGGACACTTGTCCCGCTTGTCTCGGGAGCAACGGCCGGCCTTATCACCGAGGTCCTGGTTGCCGATGCCGGCTCCGCCGACGAAACAGCAGCGGTAGCGGACGTCGCCGGCTGCAATTTTCTTGTCGTGGAAGGTTCGCTCGGAAGGCGCCTGAAGCAGGCGACGGCGTCGGCCCGCGCGCCATGGCTGCTTTTCCTGCGGCCCGGAACCGTCCTCGACACGCCTTGGGTCGGCGATGCCCGAAGCTTCGTCGAGCAGCCGGCAGGCGACTTCGGTGCCGCCGTGTTCCGGCGTGCGGCACCCGCACGATCCGGGCTCGGCGAAGCCCTTTTGCATCTCGCGGTCGCGCTTGGCGGAAGACCGCGCCCGGAACAAGGTCTCATCGTCTCGCAAGACTTCTACGCGCGGATCGGAGGGCATTCCGAGGGCGCCGCCGATCCCGAGACGGATCTGCTAAGCCGCATCGGCCGGCGGCGGATCGCGCTGCTCTCGGCGAGCGCCTTCCAGGTCGGCCGGCCAGATACTTGACTTAGTCAAGTATCTGGCCGACCCTTACGCCATGACCATCCGCGATCGTGACCACCGCATCGCCGCCGTCCGCCGGTTCAACCGCTTCTACACGCGGCAGCTCGGCGTGTTGCGCAAGACCTATCTCGACAGCCCCTACTCGCTTGGCGAGGCGCGGGTGCTTTACGAGATCGCCTGCGGCGATGCGCCGACCGCAAGCGACATCGGCCGCGCGCTCGACCTCGATGTCGGCTATCTTAGCCGGACTTTGCGCAACTTCGAAAAGCGCAGATTGATCGCGCGAAAGGCTTCTCCAAGCGACGCCCGGCAGAGCCATCTGACGCTGTCGCCGACCGGCAGAAGGGTTTTCGCGCCGCTGGAGCGGCGCTCGCAGGAGGATACCGCGGCGATGCTCGAGAGACTTTCTCGCGGGGACCAGGATCGGCTGATCGTGGCGATGAGCACGATCGAAAAGCTGCTCGGCGGCGCGGCGGAACGTGATCCGGCGCCAGAACGGAAATATATCTTGCGCGCGCCCGCACCGGGCGATTTCGGCTGGATGGTCAGACGCCACGCCGAACTTTATGGCGAGGAATACGGCTGGACTGCGCCGTTCGAGGGTGTGTGCGCACAGATCGTCGCCGATTTCGTCAACACCTACGACGCCAGGCGCGAGCGCTGCTGGATTGCCGAGATGAACGGCGAGAATGTCGGCTCGATCGTGCTGGCGAAAGAGAACGAAAGCATCGCCCGGATCCGCCTTCTCCTGGTGGACCCCAAAGCGCGCGGGCTCGGCCTCGGTACGCGGCTCACCGACGAAAGCATCCGTTTCGCGCGGCGCGCCGGCTACAAGAAAATCACACTATGGACCCACCGCGTGCTCTCCGCTGCGCGCCACATCTACCAGAAGGCCGGTTTCAAGCTGACCCGCGCAGAGCGGCACCGGCGCTGGGGCCGCGCCGTGGTGAGCGAGCATTGGGATCTGGATTTGTAATTTGCAGACGCCAGAAACACGCTCGGACGGCCGCGCCGCCGAGAGCGGTCAGCCCGATCGCGTCTGCGCTTTCGGCCGGCGCAGATGCTCGTCGAGCCGCGGCATGATCTCCACGAAGTTGCACGGCCCGTGGCGGTAATCGAGTTGGTGCACCAGAATTTCGTCCCAGGCGTCCTTGCAGGCGCCCGGCGAGCCCGGCAGGCAAAAGATGTAGGTCGTGCCGGCGACACCGCCGGTCGCCCGCGATTGGATTGCCGACGTGCCGATCTTGGGGAAGCTCACGACCAAAAATAACGCCGAGAAGGCGTCCATCTTCTTGTCGAACAGCGGCTCGACCGCTTCCGGGGTGACGTCGCGGCCAGTAAAACCGGTGCCGCCTGTAGTGATGATGACGTCGATGACCGGGTCGGCGATCCACATTTTGACGCGGTTTTGGATCGCCTCGATGTCGTCCGGCACAATGCTGCGCTCGGCGACGAAGTGTCCGGCCGCGGCAATGCGTTGCACAAGCAAGGCTCCGGATTTGTCATCCTTCAAATTGCGGCTATCGGAAACCGTGAGTACCGCGATCTTGAGCGGGACGAATTCCTTGCTGCCATCGATCCCGGGCATGGGCACACCTTTTACAGCTTGATCGCGCGTTCGTCCCCGCCAAAGCCGGGCACCTGCGCGTTCGCTCTGGATTCCCGCTGCGGCGGGAACGAATAGATTATCAGTACACTATAAAGAGGCCGCTGAAAGCGTATCGCAGGAGCCGACGTTGCCGGTGTTGAATCCATTCATGAACCAGCGTTTGCGCTGTTCGGAGGAGCCGTGCGTGAAGGCGTCCGGAACGACATAGCCCTGCGCCTGCTTTTGCAGGCGGTCGTCGCCGATGGCGGACGCCGTCTGTAGCGCCTGATCGACGTCGCCGGGATCGAGAAAGCGGTGCTTCTGTTGCGCCCGGTTCGCCCACACGCCGGCCAAGCAATCGGCCTGCAGTTCGACACGTACCTGCAACTGGTTGCGCTCGGCTTTGCTTGCCGATGTCTGTTGCGCCTGCATCACGCGGGGAAGAATTCCAAGCTGGTCTTGCACATGATGACCGACCTCGTGCGCGATCACATATGCTTCGGAAAATTTGCAGGCGTTGCTGCTCGAGCAAGCACCGAATTTTCTCTGCAGGTCATTGAAGAAGGACGTATCGAGATAAATCCGCTTGTCGCGCGGACAATAGAACGGCCCGGAGGCCGACTGCGCCATCGCGCATGGTGTCGGCTCGGAGCCCGAGAACAGGCGGAGCCGCGGCGCCTCATAGGTCTTTCCCGCCGCCGAGAAAATTTCATTCCACCGATCCTCGGTGTCGCCAAGCACCAGGGCGACGAATTTGCCGGTCTCGTCGGTCGGCGTCCCCGGGGTAACCGACGGCGCCGGGCCGCTCTGCTGCGTGGTCGATCCACCGCCGGTGAGAACCTGCGCACCGTTGAGCAGCACGCTGGGATCAATGCCGAAGTACCAGCTGATCAGCCCGATGACGATCACTGTTCCGATACCAAGGCCGCCCGCTCCGCCCGGCAACCCGCCGCGCGATGGGCCTGCTTCGCGATTGTCTTCGACATTGTCGCTGGGACGGAAATCATCGGTACGCATCTGTCATTCTCCTTCGCAAATCCATCGCCCGATTTGGTTTGTTTGTTTCATTTCAGGCCGCCCGACGAGACCTGGGCGGACGTAATTAACCAAACATTTCCCGGCATTTATTGCCTAGTACGACGACGTTTTAATTAAGCCGATTTTTACCTTGCCGGCGCATCATCCGTTTGTCGGTTGTAGGTCCCGCGTCGCCGATCTCGCGTCGCCTGAGTCAGAGTTTTGAATCATGGTTGTGTCGCGTCGCGGGGCGTCCGTAAGGGCGCCCCGCGTGAGTTTTCAGTCCGGCGCATCCGCGCGCATCGTCGTCGGCGATTGCGTTGCCGAAATGGCAAAGCTTCCCGCCGCCTCCGTCGATCTCGTGTTCGCCGATCCGCCGTACAATTTGCAGCTCCATGGCGACCTCAAGCGTCCCGACAATTCGCGCGTCGACGCCGTCGACGATGATTGGGACAAGTTTTCCAGTTTCGCCGCCTATGACGATTTCACCCGCGCCTGGGTCACGGCCTGCCGTCGCCTGATGAAGCCAAGCGCCACGCTCTGGGTCATCGGTTCATACCATAACATCTTCCGCGTAGGTACGATCCTCCAAGACCTCGACTTCTGGATTCTCAACGACATCGTCTGGCGCAAATCGAACCCAATGCCGAATTTTCGCGGCCGCCGCTTCACCAATGCGCATGAAACCCTGATTTGGGCGGCTCGCGACGCCTCGAAAAGAAATTATACGTTCAATTACGAGGCGCTGAAAGCGGGGAACGAAGACGTTCAGATGCGCTCCGATTGGCTCATTCCGCTGTGCACCGGCGAGGAACGGCTCAAGGGCGATGACGGCAAGAAGCTGCATCCGACGCAAAAGCCGGAAGCACTGTTGGCGCGCGTCGTCCTCGCGGCATCGCGGCCCGACGACCTCGTACTCGACCCGTTCTGCGGCACAGGCACGACGGGCGCTGTCGCCCATCGGCTGCAACGGCGGTTCCTCGGCATCGAGCGCCTTGCCGAATATGCCACAGCCGCCGAGCAGCGGATCGCGGCCACCGAGCCCTTACCCGAGCCCGCGCTCGCAACCTTCATGACCGCGCGCGAAGCGCCGCGGGTGCCGTTCTCGGCGCTGCTCGAGCGGGGCCTGGTGACGCCGGGGATCAGGCTCGTCGACGCCAAGAAACGGCATCGCGCGCTGGTGCGCGCGGACGGCGCCATAACACTCGGCGAAGCGGTCGGCTCGATCCATCGCATCGGCGCTCTCGCGCAAGGCCTCGAAGCCTGCAATGGCTGGACCTTCTGGCATGTCGAAACGCCGGCCGGCCTGACCGTCATCGACGCGCTACGCGCGAAGGTGCGCGCCGAGATGGGGGCGGATTAGTTTTGCTCGTCTCCCCAAGTGCATGCGCCAGGACTTTGCGCATGAGGCTCGGCAACGCCTCGCCGCCAATCTCCGCGGTGGCAATCCAGCGCGTGCCCTGGGGCGCGCGCGCATTCGCCGGAACCTCCGCGACATAGACTGTTAGTTCGAGCGGGAAATGCGTGAATACGTGCCGAACTTTGCCGGCAAGGGGGCGCCAAAAGATCTCCCTCTCCCCGCCGGAGTGAGCTGAGCGAAACCACGGCGTCGCGCCAAGCGCATGCTTTTCATCAAAGTCGTTCGACCATTCGGTGGTCGGCACTTCCGTCATACCGCCAAGCAGGCCGCGCGGCGGTCTCGTCCGCACCAGCACATAGCCGTCCGCGCGACGCGCGACGAAAGCCGCGCCGTGCCGAAGCGCGCCTTCGCGCTTCGGCACACGGCGCGGAAACGTATCCGCGTCGCCGCGCGCGCGAGCCCGGCAGCTTTCGCTCCATGGACACACGGCGCAGGCCGGCTTTTTCGGCGTGCAGATGGTGGCGCCGAGGTCCATCAGCGCCTGGGCGAAATCGCCGGCTCGCAATTGCGGAAATAATTCGCGCGCCAGCCGTCGTAGTTCCGCCTTCGCACCCGGCAGCGGATCGGCGATGGCGAAAAGCCGCGCGACGACCCTTTCGATATTGCCGTCCACGGGACTTGTCGGCGCATCGAATGCGATCGCGGCAATCGCCGCGGCTGTGTAGTCGCCGATGCCGGGAAGCGCGCGCAACGCCGCTTCGCCGGCCGGAAATTCGCCGCCGTGCCGTTCGACCACGGCGCGCGCGCAGGCGTGCAGATTGCGGGCACGGGCGTAATAGCCGAGCCCCGCCCAGGCCTTCAGGATGTCATCGAGCGGCGCCGCGGCGAGCGCGCGCACGTCACGCCAGCGCGTCAGGAAGCGCGCGTAGTAGGGGGCGACGGACCGAACCGTCGTCTGTTGCAGCATGATCTCCGACAGCCAGACGCGGTAGGGGTCGGCCCGTTCGCCGCCTTTCGCACGCCACGGCAAAGTCCGGCCATGGCGGTCGAACCAGGCGAGCAGCGCGGCTGGTTGCGGGATTGAATCGGGCGCTGCGGCCTTCGCACGCTGTCGCCCCGGCGCCTTCGCTGCTACCGTCATCGCCCCGAGGGATGACAGAGCGCCTTATCGTGAACAAGCCCTCCCGCTCGCCTGCCAAACCCTTGCGCGATCTCCTCGGCAAGGTGGTCGGCGATACCTTCAGGCGCCAAGGCTTTGCGTCGGCCGAATTGGTGACACGCTGGAGCGAAATCGCCGGCGCCGAGATCGCGGCGCACAGCGAACCCGTCAAAATCCAGTGGCCCCGCGCCGACGAAGCCGGCGCCCGTCCGCCCGGAACGCTCATTCTGCGCGTCGAGGGCCCCGCCGCGATCGAAATCCAGCACCTCGCCGACCTGGTTTGCGAACGCGTCAATCGCTTCCTCGGCTGGCGCGCGGTGGAACGCATCGCGTTGCGGCAAGCGCCGATTCGGCGCGCTGTCCACCGGCCCCTCCGATCTGCGGATCCCGAAGCCGCCGCGCGCATAGCGGCGAGCATGCCGGAGGTCGAGGACGACGATTTAAGACAGGCGCTGGCGAGGCTCGGCGCGGCGATCAAGCGCGGCTAGAGCCGCAGGGTCTCGTGGAGACGGGCCTTGGCGAAACGGCGCGCTGCTGCCACATTCGTGCCGCAGCATTTGCCATCAGGATCAGGAGTAGACCTTGACGCTCACTCGTCGTCGCGTGTTTTCGGCTACCGCGGCCTTTGTTATCGCCGGCGCTGGAATATTCTCCTTGCACCCGCTGGGGCAAGCCAAGGCGGAAACCGCCGACACCGATCAGGAGATACTGGCCAAAGCCGGCCCTGACGGCGATGTCGTTCTTGGATCGGAAAAAGCGCCAGTAACGATCATCGAATACGCTTCGATGACCTGCCCACATTGCGCGCATTTTTCGGAAACGACCTTTCCCGAACTGCAGAAACGTTACATCGACACCGGCAAGGTGCGCTTTATATTCCGGGAATTTCCACTGGATGCGCTCGCCGCCGCCGGCTTCATGCTGGCGCGTTGCGCCGGGAACGACAAATTTCTACCGGTCATCGAAACGCTGTTCGCCAAGCAGCGCGATTGGATGGTGGAAAAGCCGATCGAGCCGCTCCGGACTATCGCCAAGCAATTCGGCTTCACCCAGGAGACTTTCGACGCCTGTCTGGCGAATCAAAAGGTGCTCGACGGCATTCAGGAAGTGCGCGATCGCGCGGCCGAAAAGCTCGGGGTAAATTCCACGCCGACCTTTTTCATCAATGGCAAGAGGTTCACCGGCGATCAGTCGATTGATGCCCTGACCAAGGCCATCGAGCCTTATCTCAAGGATGGATAAGGGTTTTTTTGGCCTAGCCGGCCGTCACCAAACGGCCGCCCAGGAACTTCCGCCGGGGATGGATGGACGGAAGGTCTGGATAACGCCGCGGGACTGTTGCGCTAACAGGCCCGACGATTCATTCTCCGCGCCGATGCGGCAGCCTCGACTCAGGCCTAAGGGCATGAGTCGCCTACGATTCCCTTCTCGCCGCGGCAGAAAAACGGAAACAAGACGCGAATGAAGCTTACGCGGTTACGTCTGATCGGCTTCAAGTCCTTTGTCGAACCAACCGACTTCGAGATCGAACCCGGCCTGACCGGGGTGGTCGGTCCTAACGGCTGCGGCAAGTCCAACCTTGTCGAAGCCGTGCGCTGGGTCATGGGCGAGGCATCCTACAAGGCCATGCGCGGGTCCGAGATGGACGACGTGATCTTCTCGGGCAACACCGATCGCCCGGCCCGCAACCACGCCGAAGTCAGCGTCATGGTCGATAACAGCGACCGCAAGGCGCCGGCGGCGTTCAACGAAGCGGACGCGCTCGAAGTGTCGCGCCGCATCATGCGCGAGCAGGGCTCGGTCTTCCGCGTCAACGGCCGCGAAGTGCGCGCCCGCGACGTCACCGTCCTGTTCGCCGACGCTTCGACCGGCTCGCGATCGCCCGCCTTGGTCCATCAAGGCCGCATCGGCGAAATCATCCAGGCCCGGCCCGACCAGCGCCGCCGCGTGCTCGAAGAGGCGGCGGGCATTTCCGGCCTGCACGCGCGCCGTCACGAAGCGGAGCTGCGGCTCAAGGCCGCCGAGCACAACCTTGCCCGGGCCGAGGATGTCATCGGCCAGTTGGCAGCGCAGGTCGCTTCGCTCAAAACCCAGGCGCGCCAGGCTGCGCGCTATCGCAACATCTCCGGACAGGTTCGACGTACCGAGGCGCTGCTGTTCCACTTACGCTGGACCGGAGTGAAGGCCGAAGTCTTTAACGCCGAGCGCAGCAAGGACGAGGCGGTGCGCATCGTTGCCGCGCGCACCGGCGAGCAAACCGTCGCTACGACGCGGCAGGCGGATGTCGCCGCCGGACTTCCGGCTTTGCGCGAGGCGGAAGCCACGGCCGCGGCGGCATTGCAGCGCCTTCTCGTTGCCCGCGACGCACTGGAGCGCGAGGAGGCGCGCGCCAAGGAACGGATTGCCGAACTCGATCGCCGGCTCGAACAGTTCGCGGCCGATCTGGCACGCGAGCGGACGCTCGCGGCGGACGCTGCCGCCGCGCTCGATCGCCTCGACGCTGAGGAGACGACGCTCAGGGGCGAAGCGCAGACGAGCGCGACCCAGCTCAGCGGCGTCAACGATCGCCTGGCGCAAGCCGAGGCGGCCCTTGCCATATCGGAAAAGTCGTTTGCCGAGTCGACCGGGGCACTGGCCGATCTGACGGCGCAGCGCAATCAGCTTCAAACGGCGCTGCACGATCACGCGCAGCGCGCGGAGCGGCTGGAAGCCGAGCTTGCCAACATCGATGCTGGCCTTGCCGCAACCGGCAGCGGAGAGCCCGATCTTTCCGCTTTGGCCGCCGCGCTCGCGACCGCGCAAGCAGAACTCGCCGAAGCAGAGAGCGCCGCGCGAGCGGCGGAGGCTGCGCACACGCAGGCGCGAACCGAACTCGACGCCGCCCGCGCGCCGCTCGCGACCGCCGAACGCGGCGTGCAGCGGCTGGAGACCGAAGCGAAGACGATCGGCAAGCTGCTTGCGGTCGAGAACAAGAACCTGTGGCCGCCGGTGACCGACGCGCTGAACGTCACCAAGGGTTACGAGAAGGCGCTCGGCGCCGCCCTTGGCGACGATCTCGATGCGCCGATCGATCCCTCCGCCCCGATGCGCTGGGCCGGCGCGGCTCTCGATCCTGCCGATCCGGTGCTGCCGGAAGGCGCAGAGCCGCTCTCGCTTTTTGTAAAGGCTCCTCCAGAACTGGCCCGCCGGCTGGCGCAGATCGGCGTCGTCGAACGCGCCGCCGGACCCGGCCTCGCGGCAACGCTCAAGCCGGGCCAACGGCTGGTGTCGCGCGATGGCGATTTTTGGCGCTGGGACGGCTTTGCCGTCGCTGCGCACGCCCCGACCGGAGCGGCGCGACGCCTCGCCGAACGCGGGCGGCTGCAATCGATCGAGGGCGAACTTGCGACCGCTCGCAGCGAAGTCGAAGCCAAGCACCGCGTCGTCGAAGCGGCCGAAGCCGCGCTCGCTACGGCGGTGGCGGCGGAGACCGAAGCCCGCACGCGCTGGCGCGAAGCGCAGCACCGGACCGATTCCATTCGCGAAGAGCACGCCGCAGCCGAGCGCGAGATCAGCCGCAATGCTGCGCGCATCTCGGCGCTCAAGGAGGCGAAGCAACGGACCGCTGCCGGCCGCGACGAGGCCGCGGCCGCGCGCGACGAAGCGGAGAAATCGCTCGCCGCGCTACCCGCGGCCGCCGATCTCGAGGCCAAGCTCGCGCAGGTCAACGACGACGTCGCAAAGGACCGCGCGGCGTTAGCCGAGGTCCGGGTCGAAGCGCAAGCAATCGCGCGCGACGCCGAGCGTGCCGATCGCAGGCTTCAGGCGATCACGGGCGAGCGCGCGGCTTGGGATGAGCGGCGGAATAATGCGGCCGCGCAAATCGTCACGATCGAACAGCGCACCGAGGAGGCAAGGAGCGAGCGGAGCGGACTCGACGCCGCGCCGGCGAAATTCGCCGCCCAGCGTCAGGCCCTGATCGGCGAGGTCGAGGCGGCAACGGCTGCGCGCAGCGCGGCCGCCGACCGGCTGGCGGCAGGCGAGACGGAGCTTGCCGCAGCCGACAAGGCGGCGCGGGCGGCACTCGAAGCCGTCGGCGAGGCCCGCGCCGAGGCCGCGCGCGCCGAGGAGCGCCGCGACGGCGCCCATCGCCGCCTCGCCGACATCGAGCACGAAATCCGCGATCTCCTGGACGTAGAGCCGGCGGGTGCCGCCGAAATCGCTGAAATCAAAGCCGACGAGGAATTGCCGGAGATCGGCGACGTCGAAACAAGGCTCGATCGCATCAGGCGCGAGCGCGAGCGTCTGGGGTCCGTCAATCTGCTCGCCGAACAGGAACTCGCCGAAGTCGAAGCGCAGCACGCCAAGCTGACGGCCGAGCGCGACGATCTCATCGAGGCCATCAGGCGGCTGCGGCAAGGCATCCACAGCCTCAACAGCGAGGCGCGCGAGCGCCTGCTCGCCTCCTTCGCAACGGTCAACACGAACTTCCAGAAGCTTTTTGCCGAGCTGTTCGGCGGCGGCAACGCGGAGCTGCAACTGATCGAGAGCGAGGATCCGCTCGAAGCCGGCCTCGAAATCATGGCCAAGCCGCCGGGCAAGAAACCGGCAACGCTGTCGCTATTGTCGGGCGGCGAACAGGCGCTCACGGCGCTGGCACTGATCTTCGCCGTGTTCCTCACCAACCCGGCGCCGATCTGCGTGCTCGACGAAGTCGATGCGCCGCTCGACGACTACAATGTCGAGCGTTTCTGCGACCTGCTCGACGAAATGACGCGCTCGACCGACACGCGTTTCGTGATCATCACCCACAATCCGATCACCATGGCGCGCATGAACCGGCTCTACGGCGTCACCATGGCCGAGCGCGGGGTGTCCCAGCTGGTCTCGGTCGATCTCGAAGGCGCGGTGAAACTACGCGAGGCGAGCTAACCCCCCTCGCGTAGTTCGCGGCTCAGTCATTCCCCAGCTTGAACAATCGCCGCGCGTTGGTGCGGCCGATCTTGAGACGATCGTTTTCGCTGATCGGGCACGCGTCGAACCAGTTCGCGGCGTGATCGATGTTCTCGAACGGCCAGTCGGTCGAGAACATGATCCGCTCCGCGCCGACTTCAAGCATGGCGTTGAGCAGAGCCGGCGTGTGGAAGTTGCCCGAGGTCGTGACAAAGAAATTTTGGCGGAAATATTCGCGGATCGGCTTCTTTGCCGGATAGGTGTTTCGTTCCGTGATCCAGCCATTTGCATTATCGACGCGCCAGAGGGCGAAAGGCAGATTCTCCCCCATATGGCCGAGGATGATCTGAAGTCGCGGATGCGCGTCGAACAGGCCCGAGCCCATCAGCCGTAGCGCGTGTACCGCGGTCTCCTGCGCAAAGGCCCAGATCGGGCCGAGCAGCCACCTGTGTCCTTCATAGATCTTTGCGTCGCGTGGCAGCGGATTGCGTGGATGCAAATAGAACGGGACATCGAGGCGCTCCGCCATCGCCCAAAACGGCCGGTATTGGGGCAGATCGTAGTAAACGGCCGTGTCCGCATCGCCGACCTGCGAAAAGCCGTTGACCAGCGCACCACGAAAACCGAGCTCCTGGACGCAGCGCTCAAGCTCGCGTGCCGCCAGCGCCGGATCCTGCATCGGCAGCGCCGCCAGACCCTGAAACCGGTCGGGCCGTTTACTCACCTGCTCGGCGAGATAATCGTTGGCCCGGCGCGCGATGTCATGCGCATGTGCCGTATCGGGAATGGCCTGCACAGCCGGCGCGTTGAGCGACAACAGCATCGTCTCGATGCCGTGCTGGTCCATGAGGGCGAGCCGCCGATCGTGCAGGTCGAGCACGCGGCTTTTCACCTCCTGCCAGACGCGATCGGGAAAGTAACCACGAGAATCGGCAAGCGTGTCCGGAATAGCGAAATGTTCTTCGAGCGCGATCTTGCCTTGCATAGTTCCTCCCCTGGGGCTGCCACCTATTTGGCACCGGCACTATTAGTCTTAACACGGTGTTTCGATCCAGCGCCCACTGGGCTTTCGGCGCGCGCCCTCTCTGGCATGGTTTTGGCGACCACGCTGCTGGGCGACCTTGACTGTCCCAATTCGGGGCAGAGAGGCCCGGATACGCGCGCTGATGAATACCCACCAAAGCTACACCCTGGCGTCGCGGCCGCAAACGAGCCGCGTATTGCGCGGGTGGGCGGTGCTTTCGCGCGGCACGTTCTCCGGTGTGATCTTCCTGACCGATATCGCGTTGATCGTGGCGATGTCCTGCCTCACCGGCGTCATCTATCATCTCGTCGCCTACGGCAATCCCGGCATCATCTCGTCTTTCGTCCAGATCGGCCTTCTGGCGGCGAGCATTTTCGCCATTTCCAACCTGTTCCGCCGTGAGTACCGGCTGCCGAATTTCTTCAGCTTCAAACCGCATGCCCGGCGCACGATCCAGCTTTGGAACGTGACGCTCATTTGCCTTCTGATGCTCGGTTTTCTCGCGCAGGTCAGCGTCGACTATTCCCGCGCCTGGACCCTGTTCTTTTACACCTCGACGCTCGGTGCGTTGATCGTGGAGCGATACTTCATCGTCCGCATTACCGCGCTCGCACGCGGCGCCGGCCTGTTGTCCGCGCAGCGCATCTTTCTGATCGGCACCGGCGCCAATGTCGGCGCCTTCGTCAACCGGTACGAGCCCTGGACACTTGGCATCAATATCGTCGGTTGCCGCTTCCTGACGCCGGTCGGCGCCACCGCGCCCGTCGAACAGCGGCGCGCCATCCTCGATAGCGATCTCGCCGAGGCGGTTGCCAGTGCCCGCAGCCTGGCGCCGGACGCGATCTTCTTTCTGCTGCCGTGGTCGGCGACCGAAACCATCGACCGCTGCGCCGAGACTTTCCTCACCCTGCCGGTCGAGATCCATCTCGGCCCCGAGCAGGTCCTCTACAAGTTCGAGGAGGCCAAGCTTTCGACGCTCGGTCCGGTCGCCAGTCTCCAGTTGACGCGCAGGCCGCTGACGCGCAGCGAAATCATTCAGAAACGGGCGTTCGATTTGATGTTCGCCGCGGCTGGCCTGCTTTTAGCGACACCCCTCCTCGTCCTCGTCGCCGCACTCATCAAGCTCGACAGCCCCGGGCCGATCTTCTTCCTGCAGCGGCGCTACGGCTTCAACCAGCAGCCATTCCGCATCATCAAATTTCGCACCATGCGCACGCTCGAAGATGGCGCCGTGGTTCGACAGGCGACAGTCGACGACCCGCGTTTGACCAGGGTTGGGCGCTGGCTTCGCCGCTGGAACATCGACGAGATTCCCCAGCTTTTCAACGTACTCACCGGTGACATGTCGTTTGTCGGTCCACGGCCGCACGCACTGTCACATGACCGCGAATATGAACAGCGCATCTCCCGCTATGCGCGGCGGCACAACGTCAAGCCGGGCATTACCGGCTGGGCGCAGATCAACGGCTATCGCGGCGAGACCGATACCGAAGAGAAGATGCGAAAGCGGGTGGAGTACGACCTGTTTTATATCGACAATTGGTCGCTCTGGCTCGACTTGAAGATCATGGTGCGAACGGTGCTTTCGCGCACGGCCTATCAGAACGCCTACTGACCGGCCGATCGCAGATCGCCGGCGGCCATACCAGATCAAAACCGATGGGAATACAGCAAAGGGAGGCTTAGTCCCCGGGGGGGAATAGCGCTAGCGGCTTTAGCCGACGAGCGCCGAAATGACGAAGACCGCGCCGATTGTCACCAGCGCCGTCGAAAGCCACAGCACGCCGATGAGCAACCACACCGGGCCCGGCTTGTGCATCGTCGCGGTCGGCAAGTCGCTCCAGGACTGCAATTCCGGATCGGCTCTGCGCAGCGCGTCCGACGCCCGCTCGATCGCGGCGATCTCGCGCTCAAGCTGGTCACGGTCTTTGGCGGCGAGCAAACCAGAATCATCCACTTTGACCTCGCGCCCGTGATCGGGCTTGAAAATCCGGTCAACGACGGCGCCACTTTCCGCACCGTCGAAAGGAACGTCGGGACGTCGATCGGACATGACACGCGCCTTTGCTGGTTTGGTTATTCCTAACCGACAGCCGGCACCTGCGCGATATTCATCGCCGGCTAACCTTAACGCAGCCGATGAATTGGACTATTTAGAGCAGGCGGAGCACGCGCATATACTGACGCATGGATAAGCCGGGCCTTGGCTCGGCACGATGCTGGAGGATTTCGCCGATGGGTACATCGACACTGATTGTCTTGGCCGTCATTGTTGTTGTCGCCCTGTGGGTGGTTGCCATCTACAACGGCCTCGTATCCATGCGGCAACGGGTCAACCAGGCCTTCGCCGACATAGACGTGCAGCTACGGCAGCGGCACGACCTCATCCCGAACCTGGTCGAGACGGTCAAGGGCTATGCCGCGCACGAGCGCGGAACGCTCGACGAGGTGGTGAAGGCGCGCAACGCCGCGGTCGCCGCGCAGGGTACGCCGCAACAGGCGGCGGCGGAGAACGTGCTGTCCGGAACGCTGCGCCAGCTCTTCGCGCTGGCCGAGGCCTATCCGGATCTCAAGGCCAACGCCAACTTCCAGCAACTGCAGTCGGAGCTGAGCGACATCGAGAACAAGATCGCCGCCGCGCGCCGCTTTTTCAACAATGCCGTGCAGGAATACAACACCGGCATCCAGAAATTCCCCGCCGCCTTGTTCGCAGCCGCACTGGGCTTTGCGCCGAAGGACTTCTTCGATCTCGGCGACGAGCGCAAGACGGTCGGCGAGGCGCCACAGGTCAAGTTTTGAGGCATGATTGCGAGCGCATGTAATCCGCGATGGCCGCATATGGGCTCTATAGCCACATCAGATCGAACCGGCGCCGGTCGATCGCGCTTCTGATCGGCCTGTTCTTTCTCGTTTACGTACTCGTTTATGCGGGCGCGCTGACCGCAGAGGCGCTGTCGGTTGACGCCGACATCAACACTCTGATGCAGCGCGCCTTGAACGATCTCATTACCGCTGTGCCGCTGGCCACGCTCGGCACCGCGTTGTGGATCGTCATCGCCTACTTTTTCCATCAGAGCATGATCGATGCCGTAACCGGCGGGCGCGAGGTTACCCGCACCGAAGAGCCGCGGCTCTACAATCTGCTGGAGAATCTCTGCATCTCGCGCGGCATCACCATGCCAAAGCTCAAAGTGATGGAGTCGGACGCACTCAACGCGTTCGCGACCGGCATGAACGAGAAGCAATATTCCATCTCGATCACATCGGGCCTGCTCGGCCGGCTCAATGATGCCGAGATCGAGTCGGTGCTCGGCCATGAACTCACGCACATCCGCAACGGCGATGTGCGCATGATGGTGATCGCGGTCATCATTGCCGGCATCGTGTCGTTCGTCGCCGAACTGGTGTTCCGGCTCTGGTTCTACAACGGCTTCAGCTTTCGCGGATCGCGCTCCAACGACAACCGCGGCGGCGGTGCCGGCATCGCAATCCTGATCGCCATCGCGCTTCTGGTCGTCGCTTACTTCCTGTCGTTCGTCATTCGGCTCGCCCTGTCGCGTTCGCGTGAATTTCTCGCCGACGCCGGTTCGGTAGAACTGACCAAAAACCCCGACGCCATGATCTCGGCGTTGCGCAAGATCGAGGGCCGCGGCGAATTGCCGGGCGCGACGTCGGCGGTAATGGAGATGTGCATCGACAACCCGCGTGAAGGTTTCGGCGAGCTGTTCGACACCCATCCATCGGTGGAAAGCCGGGTCGCTGCCCTGGTCAAGTTTGCCGGCGGCCATGACACCGGCCCGATCGCCTTGCCGCCGCCGGGCCAAGACACGCCGGCGGAGCCGGCCGACGAACCGGAGAGCACAGGACCGTGGGGTTCATCGCCGAATCGCGGCGCGGCTGCGAACCCGCCGGCCGACATCAACACGTCAAGTGATTCGCCGTCTGGCCCCTGGGGCCCTCGCACGGACGGCTAGCGCAGAGGCCCGACTTCCCGCGCCGGCTTTACGAGAACCACCAATCCGCGCGCAGGGGCCGCAAATCCTTCGCAATTAACCATATCGGATTGCAAATCCGCTCGTTCGCTTCGTAGTCTGGCTCACCTCCCCACCAACAATTTCAGTCACTTATACCAAGTCTCATTGATCAGAACCTGTGCGCCCATTGGCGTAACCCGATGGACATGATCTTCCACGGCTGGTCGACGAGCTTGTTCCATGCGTCGCAGCAATGGTCGACGAGATCGTCGTAGGACTTGAAGACACGGTTGGAGAGCCAGTTGTCGCGCATGTACTGCCAGACGTTTTCCACCGGATTGAGTTCGGGGGATTTCGGCGGCAGGGCGATGATGGTGATGTTGGTGGGACGATCAGTCTTGCCGACAGATGCCATCCGGCCTGATCGACGAGCAGGACGGCGTGGGCTCCTGGTGCGACCGTCTTGGAGATCTCCGCGAGGTGCAGGTTCATCGCCTCGGTGTTGCAGGATGGCAGGATCAGGGCCGCGCCCTTGCCTTCTTTCGGGCAGACGGCGCCGAAGATGTAGGTCGAGGCGGTGCGCTGATCACGGGGAGCGCTCGGGCGAGTACCGCGCTTCGCCCACCGGCGGGTGATCTTGTTCTTCTGGCCGATGCGTGCCTCGTCCGCAAACCAAATTTCTATCTTGTCGCTGTCGACGCGCCTTCTCGCGCGCGATTGCATCCAGGCGCGCTGGGAAACTTTTTTAAAATCCTCGATCACGCCCTCGGCCTGCGCATGATGGCGTGGACGAGCCGAGAGTTTGCGGTAGCCCATGGCGCGCAGCTCCCGGCTGAGCGTCTGCTTGGCGATCGTGATGCGGAACTCCTCGAATATCCATTGCGCGAGATCAATCAGCCGCCAGCGCACCACCCCGTGGACCGCCGGGATCGGGCCGCTCTCGATCATCCGCGCAATCGCTTGGCGCTGCGCGTCATTGAGCTTCGAGGGCTGCCCTGGCGACTTGCCGTTCAAGAGACCGTCCGGCCCCCGCGCGTTGAACCGCAGCACCCAGTCCCGGATGATCTGAAGCCCAACGCCGCCGATCTTCGCCGCCTCGGTGCGCGTCGCGCCGTCATAGATCGCGGCAAGAGCCAAAAGCCGTCGAGCCTGCGGGCCATCCTTCGTCTTCCTCGCCAAGCCTCGCAGCTGCGCCGCCTCGAAATCCCCGCCGAAGCAGATACCGCCATGACGAACCTCCATCGTTCGCCACGTTAAATCAGAACTCGCGACTGATTTGGGAATCGCCGAAAGAGTCACGCTTTCAGGGATTGGGTGAAATTTTCAAGCGGCGGCGCTATCCCGTTTGAAATTCTCGTCCAGCATCAGAGCCCGCAAAATCTTCTTCCAGTTCTCAACCGTTTCGGCATCGACTTCGAGATCGAGAAACTGCTCTGCCATTTCTCAGCTCATCGCGGGCATGAGTGACTTCTACGCATTATCTGGTTCGCTTGCCAGATGAGACGTCGGCACCGACGATGACGATCGCTTCTCCCCCGCGCGCTCGGCCAGCTGGAATTGCGGACGCTCGCGCAAAGTTTGCGGTCGGCGGAATAGTTTGAGCAATCACCGCTTCGCTCGCTTGGCTTTACGCGCCTCCCTCGCCCTGCGCTACAGCTCTTCCCAGTCGGCCAAGGTCGTGGGCCCCGGCATCCGCCGATACGGTCCTGTCCCTGCCGCCTTGTCGGCTTCGTTGCGTGCGCGCGTCGCTGCGCGCTTCGCCTTTTGCTCCGGCGTCAGACCCTTGGCATCGACCTTGAACGGCTTACGGAGGCGACGGAACCAATCGCCGAGACGATCAAGCAGTTTGCCGTGACGCGCATGGGCTGCGCGATCATGGGCGAGGCGATCGGAGTGCAGCAGGCCGATCCCCTCCTGAAAGTCGCCTTGTCAAGCGGTGCCCTGCGCGCATCGAGGTCGATCAGGGTCGTATGCAGCGCCGCGATCTCGTCGTGCCCCGGCAGATCGGTCGCCGTCAGTAATTTCTCGAACGTCTTGCGCCAGCCGGGATCGAACTTGAACGGCGGGCGGCGCGGGCCAGTCGCTTCGGCTTTCGGCTGCTGTGCCGTTCGCGTTGCGGCTCTCGTGTCCAGTTCTCTCTTCGGGGCATGGAGCGCCGCCTCAAGCTCGGCGATACGCTTTTGCGCCGCCGCCAATGCCGCCTCCAATTCACGGGCAAGGCTGCCGTTACTAACACCTCGCCCCAAATCGGGCGACATGTTCGTAACGGGCGACAGGCGCGCGGCTTCAGCGATCAGCCGCTCGGCGAACGCCTCGACCTGCCCGTTCAGAAAGTGAACCGGCCGCAGCTTGGCGATCGCCGCCAAGACCATGTCAGGACCGTGCGGTGCATCAGCCTTCTGCTTGAGCCGCTCGATATAGCGGCGCTGCCGTTCGGCGTTGGTCTTATCCACAATTCAACTCCTGTTACTAACTAGAGCTAGTGCCCGTTAGTAACAGTATCAAGGAACTATCGCTGCAAAAGGGTGACGGCCTCGCGCTGCGCTCCCAGCCAAAAATGGCGGTGATCCCATCCTTGCCAACGGTTTTTTCCAACTGCGCAACTTGCGCAGTTGCCTCGGCACGAACTCTTACCGACAGTGTTGAAGGGCGCTGATCATACCGGGCGGGCGCCTGGGTAGCGGCATCTCCCGGCTAACCCATCACGTTTGACCTCTTCCACCGGGCCGGTGGAAAGGCCTAAAGGCGCGCGTTTCGCTGGCGGGCACGCAACACGCCAAGCTCGCGGCCGTATGCTTCCAGATCGACGGACTTGGCGACGATAAAGTTGCGGCGCTGGTTGAGCAGGCGTGCAGGCGGGTTGATCTGGATCAAAACGAAAAGAGGAGCGCCGGGCTATTTAGAATTTATAATGCTTGCTATTAACATCGCGGCAGCCTTGCTTCCGATTGGGCTTGCCGTCACGATGACCTTCGCTGAACAGGTTCAGACTTGCAAATTATCTGCCCATTGACTGATAGGAGGAAGCAATGATTAGAACGTTAGCTACTGCTGTCTTCGCGTTGGCTCTTGCCTCGGCTGCTCAGGCAATGCCGTTCGGGTCTGTTCATCAGCCGGACGCAATGTTCACTCTTGCCGCTGCGGGCTGTGGAGCGGGCATGACAATGGTTAATGGCAAATGCGTCTCCCGAGTTAAAAAGCGCCACGCGCGACGCTGCCTGCGATGGAATGGAAGCACTTGCGCTCAATACGAATAAGCGTCAAACGCCATTCTAGCGGTGTGCAAGCGCCGCTGCCACCAAGAGGAAGACGAACAACGGCGCATTACTAAATTCTCCTCAACGCTTAACGGCGTGTTTGAAGCACTTGTAGGAAAAACAAGTCCGACGGTTGCCATTCGCACTCTCGTCGACATGCAGGTCTGACAACGTCGTCGTAGCCACTGTTGTGATGGAGGTTTGCTATGAGATTCTGCAGCGCAACACCAATGTTGGTGCCGCTTGCTTCGCCTGTGAGTGTCGGCAGATTGTTGTTCTCACTCATTCCCATACTCCATCAGCATCAGTGCCAGATCAGCTGACGAAAGATCGCGTGGCTTACTCGCAACATACGATCGCAATCATAACACGTTCGCGCATCGTGCCCGCGTTCCTGGCCAATAACCCAACCAAATCTAAAAGCGAAAGCGCAGTTTCAGTTGTTGATGGAGCGCGACCGTCATTGGCGACACGCTCACCATCGATACAGGCGACAACCAAAGCGGCGATCCGATCATCAGCACCTTGCTGCTCAATGCTGGGCATTATCGTGCCCGTTCGTCGATCGCTTAACCGCCTTGCCGATGGCTTGTTTGAGTGCTGCTTGGAATTCGGCGACCTCTGCGTCGCCGGAGGCCAGCGCGTCGGCTCGCATCGCCTTTACCAACAGCTCGCAAACAAATTCACCAACGGACTTTTCCCGAGCATCGATCAGTTCACGGAGTTCGGCCTCCATCGGAATCAGTTTGCTCACGAGATCTTTTCTAAGCCGTTTGGTGGCGTCGTCGGCGTACTTTCGCATTTCTATTTTGGCCTCGCGCAGACCTATGCCGCTCTCGCCACCAAAACCTTCGGCCAGACCTTCCGCCAGCTTCTCCAGCGAGGCCACAAAGTTCGGCACGTACAACCTGGCCATCTGCTCTTCGATGACCTCGACCATCATCGCACGCAGACGAGCGTCATCAGCCAATTGGCGGCGAGCGTCTTCAAGTTGTTTGCGGTGCCGGAATTCTTCATGCCGCTTTCGAGTTTCCTCTTCCGCGCGCTCGTGCATCTGCGTCTTCAGATCCAAATAGCTGCGGTAATCGGGGTCGTCGGTCATCGGCGGCGAACCCCATATTTTGTGTCGCGCAGAGCATCGTCGGCGGCGCGCAGTGCCGCTTCAGCTTTTCTGCGAGAAATCCGCATCAAGTCGCGTTGCGTCTGTTTCTCAATCAGCGCCATCGCTTGGTTGGTTTTTTCCTCGATCCTTCTGCCCGCGAGATCCGCCAGGAGTTCTGCGCGCTGGCGCAGCCGTCGAGAAGCCGAGGCGTATTCTTCGCTGGCGGAAGAAGGCAACGGCGGCGCTGGCGGCAGCGCCGGTTTCGGATCTTGGTGCCACATCCTAGCGGCATCGCGCTCGGGCGCTTCCTGTTTCAACTCTTCTCGGGCCCGACCGCGAGCAACCGCCTCGATCACCTCGCGCCGACTTTCAGATCGTGCTTTTTCAATCTCGCGTTAGCGGCCGGAGAAATCAACGCTCGTCCCTTGGGGAAAATGCTCATCAGTAACTAATAGCAGCACCAGCGCGAGCTTGGTGTTATCGGTAACGGAAAATCTACCGAGACCGCCGCCGGGGGGTCGGGAGGACACCCCAATCAGTCGCCGATCTGTCCAGGTATTCCTCCACCGCAGCAACGACCCAAGCACGATCACGGCTCCGCGCTTCGGCCTCACTCCGCGACAAATTTCCGTACCTCATCGCGGCCAAGATCAACATCTCCACGACCCTCGCGCTGACAGGGACTTGTGGGCAGATCTCGGCTTCACGAAGCCGGGCCCGGTAACGCCGCTGGATTTGGGCCCTGGAGCCCATCATCCGGCCCGCCGTTGTCGCCGCCGCATACGGGCTGACCGTCGGACCGCGGCCTCGTCGGGCGGTGGCTCCGGCTCCAGGACGGCAAACGCCTTCAGTGGACCTAGCTTTGCCTCGAGCCAAACTCGGGTTGCTTCCGGCGGTTGGAGTGAAAACCCCCTAGCTGGCCGCTGTCTCCCGCCAGCGCGCTGGTATTGGAAATGGTGCAGTGAGGGTACATAAATGTACCCTCGCTGACCTCTTTCGCCACAATTTGCCGCTGGCGGGCGACTTTCAGAGTGTTGGCTGTAAACAGCTCCGGAAAAGCTCTTGCGGCGTCGGGAATGCACCTCAGCCAGATCCCGGACACGGCCAGCATCAGGCCATCGAGGCCAGGGTCGATCTCGCCCCAGAGCAGCGGCTCGACCGGGCCAAGCTCGGGCAACGGCAGATCGGTCCAACGGTGCACGTCGAGCGGGTCGGCGTCGCCTCTCAAGCCTGGGCGAGCGCGGTTTTCGGCCTGGATGGCGGCAGCCTCGCGAGATTGCCATAACAATCCCTTCGCCACCGGGTCGGGATGCTGGTGGATGGTCACCTGGATGGACGTATGTCCCGCCTTGTCGGGCTTGATCGGAATGCGGGCTTTCAGATCGATATACTCGCGCTTTGGAATGAATGCGCCAAACAAGGCTTCTGCCTGTTGCGTCACGGCTTCTGGCGGCGGCTGATTGCGCCCGACCGAAAATATGGCACGGACATTTTCGAAGATGTTGGTGCCGGTGAGCGCACCATGATGTGCAATCCTCAGCCACGACGGCACGAAGCATTTACCCCTGATGAATTCCTCGGTGCTTTTGTAGACGATCGCTGCCACTTCCGCGCCGCCGTACTCCAATGCTTTTAGCAACAATGCCGCGTACATGCTGCGGGCGGTATCTTGCTTGCGCTCCAGTTCCTTCTTGTTTCGAGCCTCGATGGCGATGCTGTATTTCGAGAAGGTGCGATCGACCATCTGATAAACGCGAACACACTCTGGCCTTGGCAGTTGCGGCCACGGCTCTTCCTCGACTTCGATGTGCGGCCAGATCGCACGCAGCAAATCGACGTTGCCGGTTGCGTCGGCGATCAAAGTCTGGACGTCCCAGCCTTTGGCGAGCTTGTGCAGCCCGATGATCCGAAACGTCCTGCCAAACTCCGGATGGCGATAAACCTGCACGCGACCGTAATCATCTATATCGTAGCCGACTTGTTGGATCGCACGCCACAACCTGACGCGCTTGCTGACCATGCTATTCTGGCCGCTGACCATACCGACCGCATCGAGCACCTGTTTTTCATCCATTGCCGGATGGATGTCGGCTTCAAGCTTGCCGAGATATTCGAGCCCGGCATTGCGCCGCGCATGCCACGGCGTCAGATCGGTTGTCGGCAGACCAATGCTCTGGCCGCTACTGGGGACTTTCAGTTGGTCGACGATTTCAAGAAGCTCGTTCTGCCGCTCCATCAGGAACTCGGCATCGTCAGCTTGGTCTTCCAGCCATTCGGGCCAGAAGTTCAAATCATCAACCGCCAGATTGACACGATCGTTGACGTCGACACCAAATATGAAGGCATCGAGCGGGCTCTCGTCGATCACCAGCCAGCCGATGTCTCCGAACGTCTTCGGCATTTCATGCGTCAAAAGTTCGTGGGCAAAAATCCAGATCGAGGCCTCGATCAATTTCTGCCGCTGGTAGCCGCAGATGTCGAAGAACGGGCAGGCGATGAATTTGCCGTCGCGTTTTTGCCGACACAAATGATGCTCGACATCGAGCAACGCCCGTTCCAGCTTCTCAGCTTCTGAAGAGCGGCGGCACATCTCGACCTCTTCCCCATTGCCGACGTCTGGGTCGAAAGCGTGCCGTCCACGCCAGATCGCTGCCGTTATGTTCGGGTGTTCCTTTTGCAGGGCATCGAGCACTTCATGCCCGAGCTTGTGCCTCGGCATGGCGATGCCGACGCCTCTCCCCGGTCTCGAGCACAAATTTCACGGCGTTAATGCGGATCGCGAACGTCTTGCCGGATCCGGTCGGTGCTGGCAGCAATTCGACGGGGCGGATTTCTAAAACGGAATTACCGTAATCCTGATATGCATTCGCGTTCGGCGACTTGCCCTGGCGTGCCCGATCGACAACACGCCCGACACGCTGCCTGATGGCATCGAGTGAAACTTCCTCGCGCGGGATCTTTCGCTGCGGTTCCTTGACCAGCTTGATGGTCTTGCGCCGCAACGCCGCCGGATGATTGAGCAACCACTCGGCCCAATCGGCCATATTGTCGGGCAGATAACTCATTACGTCCGCCCAGGTGCGCTTATGCTCCTTCAGATTGTGAACAATCTCGTCGTGATGCCGCTCGACCATCTCCTTCAACATGCCGACGATCGCAATGCTGTGGTCGGAAAAGCTCGTCACTTCGTTACAAGGATTGGCGATCAACAAGTGCATGACGGCGGACTTGAGATGCGTCCGCACCGATCCGTCGCTGCCGGTTTCACGCACGGCCGTGATCGCGTCGGGATGATCTGCTATCTCGCTGGCGAAACCCTGCGCCTTTGCCCAGCGGGCTTCGAGTTCGAGTTCGGCTGGCACCTTGAGATAATTATTGGCCTGCTCGACGCGGCCGATCGTTTCGATATCGCCGAGCGGATCAAGGTCAGGATGCTCCCGCCATAGCGGCCGTCTGACGTAGTTCGGCTGTGCCTGTTGCAGGACCGAAGTGTCAATTTTTCCCGGAATTTTTGCTTGGACAGTTTGGATCAGTGCAATGGCTTCGGCACTGTCCAGCGCCCGATCGGTTAGGAAGATGATGCGAACGCGCAAGCTGCCGTCGACGATCCTTCCGGTCCAGTTCTTCGAAGCGTCGCGTTCGAGACCATGCGTCCTGGAAAAGAACCAGACGAACGACGTCGAACACCAAGGCTCTCCCAGGATATCTAATAACGTGCGAATGGCTTTCTCGGGATTTTGCTGCCAGCGAACCGGAACGCCGTCGATATCGAGAGGCAGCAATCTTGTCGGTGCGTCGACAAATCCATGATCGCCGCGGTCCTTGCCCTTCTTGGTTTCGTGGGCGTTCTGCCGGAGAGTTTGCTCGCGCTCGATATTGGCTGGCGCGCCACGAACTAAAATAATATTCCGCTGGCGTGCTGCCCGCAGATAAGCAAACAGATGATTGATAGTGGCTGGCACCTGCTCGACGCGCTGATGCCACCACTTGACTTTCGGATATGGGATGATGCGGCCGTCCGGTGTGATCTGCTTACCGGCAAATCTTTTGTCGACGGGCGTAAGCTCGGTGATCGATATGATCTCGGCCGCGAACTCGGAGAGTTGAACGACCTTAACGTCGGGGGCTGACACTAATGGTTACTCCAACAGCAAGATGGAGGTTGCGCCGCTCTCTCCGATCCGAGTATCCTGCCTCCGCCGCGTTTTCCTGATGGACGCGGCGGTTGAAGATGCCGGGGCCCCTCATGGCGCAATCGTAAGGGGCTTCCCTCAACAGATCCAAAAAATATCGAGGCAGCGCAGCTCGTTGAAACTGCGCTCCAGCAGAGCCTGCCTCGTTCCGTAATTTTTTCCGTCGCTTGCCGAGAGCCGCTCGATCAGATTCCTGATATTCGTGGCCGTCATCTTCGGTGCCAGGATCTTTGCGATCGATCGCAGTCCGCCCTTGAGCGCGCGTTCGATCCGATCGGCTTCTTGACCCAGGCCTCGATCTCGAGTTGCTCGATCGGCTTCGCCTGCAATTCTTCCAAATCGTACATCACCATTTTCGGCGGCGGGCGGCGCTTGCGGTCATCGGTCAGAGCCGAGAGAAGCGCATTGAGCGCGCCTTCGAGATCGGCGACGACCAGCGGCGGCTCCGCGGGCGGCTTGCCTCGTTTGACGTAGTCGGCGGCGCTAAGGGCTTGCGCCCTGGCGGGAGGGGACGTAGGTTTCACGCGCATCTTGCTTTCCTTCCTGGAATGCCGAGCGGTCCGGGCTCACATCCCGGCCGCTCACCTCCCAAAAGTTGCGCAAATTCCTGATGCGTGGTGGTGGTACTAGTTCGCCGGGCGAATTATGCCCACGGCAAGTCACTGAAATCTCTTTGAAAGTTTACTTTGACGCCCAGCCAGGGAGGGTCGGCATCGCGCGGCCGAAGCGCTTCCAAGCCCGGGCAACCGCCGCATAAGATCGACCGTCATTGACGCCAAAAGCCGCTTCGGCGACGACCCCGCAGCCAGATATCGTGCGCACTGATCGCTGTAACGGCGACAGCCCATAGCGATCGCAGACACCAGCCACGACCAATGACCAGACGAGATCGCGCATCATGTGATCTATCGACTTCGGTCCTGACTTCTCGGCCAGCGATCGGAGCGGCGAGCCCCGGACTTCATGCTCGTAGCCTTCGATTTCGAGTGGCAATTCGACATGGCGGCTGCGCGCCTCGACAACGACCTGATGAAGTGCATCGCTGGCTTCGTCGACACCCGATCGCGCCAACTCGATGACTTGCAAACGCGCGAAAGCGGAATTCTCCATCAACAAATTCTCAATATAAGATTTCAGAAAGGCGCGGCCGCTCGATCCAGCGGTGCATCGTCTCCCGACCACGGATTGTCCCGCAAGCTGTAATATCTGTTCAGCTCCTGCTTCGCATATGGCAACGCAAGAGCAGCGACAGCCCGTTCAAATGATACCGGCAAGTTGTTCGACATCGAGAAAATCCCCCGCTATTTGGATCGCAGGCGCTCGCGGCCCATCAACAACGTGACGCCACGGTCCCCGACCGTATACCCGGGCTTGGTCAGGACTTTGGGGCCCGGGCGAATTCCGTCCGTCGACGAATGATCGACAGCTTCGATCTGGCCATGCTCTTCCAGCTCGGCGACGGTCAAGCAGAGCTGCTGATACTGGGCGCGGCTGCGCCCCTCGGGCAGCAGATCGTTGAGGTAGACGGCCGAGTGCCGGTCGAGCAGGGCGGAATGCCCGTCGCCATCTGTCACGCTTAGACGATGTATTCCGGGGATGATGATGTTTATGTGCGACCTGACGGTGCGCCTGCTGGCGGCAGCGGGGCGAGCAGAAGCGGGCGTCGCCGCGCTTTGCCGTAAACTCCTTGAGACACACCGGACATATTGTCGGCGCTCGCTTGGCCAGCAGTTTCTTTCTCTGGCGCGCATATTGTGCCCGTTGTTTGCTTGTGCGCCGCTCGAATTCTTTTTGCTCGCGCTTCTCATATTCGGCACGGCAGATGTCGCAATGGCAACTCGGCACCGTGTTGCGACAGTCCTCGCACGGGTAATCGAGTATCCCGTCCAAGGGATCGCTGCGTTGTCTAGGTGAAGTGCGCTCTGGCTTCTTTGGCGGCGGCTCGGGCTTGGGCGCAGGAAATACGAACGGCTTGAGCGCGGTCAGTTCTTGCGTAACGCGCAGCGCTTCAGTCTTGCGCTCGGGCGGGTGTATGTCAGGGTGCGTCAAGGCGAGAGCGGCCGTGAGTAGCTCCGAGGTAAGGTCCTTGAAGTCGGCATCGTGGGCGTAGAAGCTGCTGTTGAGCAACCGCATTTCGTCGAACTCTTTGCCATACAGGCTACCGCCTGTAGCCTCGGTAGGCTTTCAGCGCTCTGATGAGGATGCGCCGCGCCCGTCGTTGTGGAATATGTTCGGCATCCCACTTGCCGATGCACAACAGGCAGCAGAGCGGGCCGCCCTTTTCACCATGCAACGGCCGCACATAATCGTGGCTCTCGCACATCGAGCAATAATTGTGCGTAAATCCGGTCAAGCTGCAACACCGTCGCCGTCGGACTTGTCGCGTGCGTTCATGGGCTGCTTGGTTCGCCTGTTGATAAGTCGGTAGCGGCTTTGCTTGATGCCGAGCGCCGGATCACCGCGCCAATGACTGCGCACGATCTCAAGCCGACCAAGACGGATGCGCAGATGCGCGCGCAGATGCAGCGCCCGTTGTCCGGTGTAATGCGCCTCTGCCGAAGGCTCACCGGACAAATCGCGCGGCACGCCGACTTCTAATTTGATCTCGGTCCGAGCATGCAGCGGATACTTGCCAACCGACTTCGTCGCCCGCGTCGAGCTCGCGCTCGTCGAGCAGGCCGACGCGATCGTGAAAGTCCGGCGCTTCAGCGGCAGCGTAAGCTCCCGCGCGACGCGATGCGCCAGCGGCGTCGTAGGGTGTCCACGATGGTCGCGACGACGACGAGGCCGTCCCAACGATCGCCATCATACGGTTTGACGACGGCAAATGCATTGAGCGCTTCGGTGAGCTTGAATTTCAGTCGGTAATCCATCTTCAACCATCTCGCGTCTTTGCGCTCCCCGATTTCGGATTATTCACGGCGATCAGGAGATCCCCCGGTGTCCGGGCTCCGCAACGCTGCGCCAACCTGCTCAACGAGTGATGCGTGATCGCGATGATCGGGCAGATTTTCTCCTCGTAAATTCCGCGCCCGGCTGGTCGCAAATAGCGACGAGACGCAGAGCCAAGGCAATTCTGGAAGCGGCGCATTTTCCTCGATGATGTCCCCGGCGGCCGCATCCCAACCATCAGTAATCTGCACGCTCAAAACGTATCTCCCGCGCTTCCCGGGCTTGTAGAGATGGGCGTCGAGGATGAAAGGCCAGCCCATCTCTGCCAATTTCTTGGCGAGCTTTGCCTGCGCCCGCGCGAATACCCATCCGGCGTTTCACTGGTCAATTGCTTGATCTGTCGCGCTCGTTGCATTCGTGCGGCGACGATCGAGCGCAGCATTTCGCCGACGACGCGATCGGCGTGCAGCTCCGGCGGCCTTCCCGCGGACTGAATAGTCGGCAGCGCCATCGTCATCTCCTTCTCCTTCTTCACGGTCGCTTCCGACTTTTCAGTTCTTCAGCGCCTGGAGATTTCACCGTCGACCGTGCAGCTGCCGTTCGCCGCGACGGCGAGCTTGGCGGCCGCCGCGCGCATCTGTTCTTTCAATTCGCTGAACTTCACCCGATCGTCGCTGCTCATTTGCCGCGAGCCGCCATGCGCTTGGCGAGATGCCGGGCTTTGATGCGGTCAGCCGACGATATTTCACCAGCTGCCACCCGCATCCGTTCGTGCTCCTTGGCGTGGCAGGACAGGCATAACGGCACACAGCTGGCGGCTTCTGCATCGATACGTGCCAGCGCATTCGGATCATCAGCTGGGACGCCACAAGCGCGGCCAAGGTGCCCATCCCTGTTCGGATGGTGCAAAATCACATGATGCCGGTGGTCAATCTTGGATTAGCGGCACCGCAGTGGGCGCAAACCAATCGTGTGTATAACTCGCGCAGATGCTGGTATTTGCTCACGCGACTAGAAGATGAGCGTGCGGACATCTAAGCATTCTCAGATAGATTTTTCGCGGCGCAGAATTCGGTCGGCGCATTTTGCCGAGCAGCCATTCACGCGCGGTGGGGAGGTGGATGAGAATGGTCTTGCCCATTGTTGTGAAAGGCAAGCCATCCGGCTGCTTGGTCCAGCGGCGCACAGTGCGCGGATGACGCTTCACCTCTTCGCGGGCGAAATCGTCCAGCTCCAAGTATTCGTCCAGCAGGGGCATAAGAGCGCTCATCAATGTTCATGACGAGCACAGAAATTTACTCACATCGCGCGCAATGTCATCAAATGTCTTGTGCAAATGTTGAAGCGGTTTTGCACTAACTAACGCGACCGTCGCCGCTTGCCATAGCGGGCAAGAGCCGTGCGGATGTGCCTGATCGAGCGCTGCCGCTGCGCTGCCGCTTCCCCGATCGCCGCTTCTTGTTTGAAACCGCCTTCATCTACCAAGCCATCGACCTGAAAGGCGATCAGCTGCTTTTCCAGATCGCGCAGCTTGCCAGCAGTCTCTTTGCCTTGAGTGGATTCCAGTGCATCACGTACGAGCGAGACTTCTTCCGTGCTCAACTTCACCCGGCCACTGAAGGCATTCATCACGCGACCGATCAACGGATACGGATCGCCTGCCCGCGCACGCTCAACCGCGTACCGTGACCAATCAAATGACGGCGGCTTATTGGCCACGACGGCGCTCGGGCAGTGGGACGATCTCGGCAGTGGGCTTGCCGGTGATCACAGCGGCGGCGCGCTCGGTCGCTGCCCGCAATGGATCGTCGAGCAAATGCGCGTATCTTGCGGTGGTTGTCGGCGTTGCGTGACCTAACAGAGCGCCGATGACAGGCAAGCTTAATCCGGCGCTCGCCAAAACGCTCGCATATGTGTGCCTCAAATCGTGCAGGCGGACGTCTGGAATACCGGCTGTCTTGCGCAGCACAGCCCAGGCATCGTTGAGGTCGAGCCGATGCGGTGTCTTCCCTTCTGGTGGTGGGAACAGATAAACGCCATCGACGTGAGGGCGGATCGTCTTAAGCAGAGTGCAGGCCGCCTCACTTAAAGGCACCCTGTGCGTCGACCGCTGCTTTGTGGTGCTGCCCGGCTTGGTCCAGACACCGGCAACAAGATCAAAATCGGCCCAGCGGGCGGCTGAGCAGCTCGCCACGGCGTGCGCCCGTCAACAGCAAGAGACGGATGGCATCGGCGGCACCTTGATCGCGTAGCTCGGCCAGCGCTTGGGTGAACCGTGTCAGTTCCTCTGCGCTCAAATAGCGGTGCCTCTTGCTCTCCTGATTTCGCTCGATGCCCTTGACCGGATTGTCGCTGCGCCACCCCCACTGGATTCGAGAGTGAGAACATCTTCGAGAGCACCGCTAGGACGCGGTTGGCGTGGACCGGGGCTCGCGCACTGATCTTGCGATGGAAGGCGTCGATGTCGGCATGGGTGAGCGCAGCGACCTTCGTGCGGCCGAGCGCTGGCAAGATGTCGACCGTCACCTGTTGCCGGTAGTCACGCTGCGTGGCCGGGCGTCCTGCGCGGGACGTAGTCGGCAAGGAAGCGTTCGCAGAGGTCGGCGACCGTCTGCGCGCCGCGGGCGGCCTCGATGTCCCCCAGCGGATCGGCTCCGCCGTCGATCGCACGCTTCAGCCGCTTGGCCTCGTCGCGGGCTGCGCCGACACCCCATGCAGGGTGGCTGCCGATGGTGAACATGCGCTGGATGCCGTCGGAGCGGCGGCGGTAGCGCAGCACGAACGCCCTGGCACCGGCAGCCGTAACCCGCACCCCAAAGCCCTTGAGGGCGTCGTCGAGGATGACCCTGTTGCCGCGCTCAGGCTCCGGCAGGGACTTCACGGCCGCATCGGTGAGCCGCATCTGTTGATCTCCCGTGTTCTCACTGTGTGCACAGACAGATGTGGCGACAGTGTCCGACAGTGTCAACAAATGTCCGATGGTGTCAGCAACTTTCCTCGATGCTGCTGGGGTTTCTGCGGCTGTGAAGGGAAAAACGTGTTCTCAGAAAGACTTGGCGTAAGCAGGAGATTTAGATTGCAAATCCGCTTATGGGCCTGCTTGGGCGGCGCGCTGTACACGTTAAGGCTTCCAAACGCGACCCGGGGTGTGTAGAATTGTTAACGGGGAAAACGGCGTGACACGCACGTTTCAGCCGCAGCCATCCTGCAGAATCAACCCTCGGGAGACGGCACGGCTCGCGGCGGCGCCGGGTCAACAAGGGATCGGCCATGGCTAAGCCAACAGTGGTCGTCGTAGGTGCGGACAAGGGCGGCGTCGGCAAGACAACGGTCGCCCGCACGCTGCTCGATTATTTCACAGCACACCACGTGCCGACGCGCGCCTTCGACACCGAATCGCCCAAAGGCACACTGAAGCGTTTCCACCCCGACATCTGCGAAATCGTCGACGCCACATCGGTGCCGGACCAGATGCGGATCTTCGACACGCTCTCGACCACCGACGCCAGCGTTACCATCATCGACGTGCGCGCGGGGCTGCTGTCGCCCACGCTGCGTTCGCTGCGCGACATCGGCTTTCTCGACGCGGTGAAGAAGGGGCAGCTCACATTCATCGTCTTCCATATCCTCGGCTCGTCCATCGCATCGCTGAACGAGATTGAGGATACGTCGCCCTTCATGGCTGACGGCAAATATTTCCTGGTCAAAAACTTCATCAACAACACGAGTTTCTTTGAGTGGGATCAGGCCACGCACGCATCATATTTCCGCAAATTCAAAGATGCCGTCGAGATCACCATCCCGAAGCTCAACGAAATGGCCTATGAGCAAGTCGAGTTGGCCTCGGTTCCATTCCTCACCTTCGTCGCCAACAAGGGCCCGAAGCAGGAATCGGCCAACTATTCTTTCGTGCTTCGCGGCTATGTCCGCCACTGGCTCGGCAATGTGTGGGCCGAATACGATCGCATCAAGCTCAACGAGATCGTATCCAGCGGCGGCGCCGCGTCGGGTACACCGCGCGTTCAGGTCGTCAGCCGGTCGTAAATCAGCGCGGCTGTGATGGGACAGCCAGCCCCCCTCTACATCGTCACATCGCCGCGCCCGCGGATGGGCAAGACGTTGCTTGCGCGTCTCTTGATGGAGTTTTTCCGTGACAGCCGCCGGCCGCTCGTTGGCTTCGACCTCAACCCCGGCGAGCCTTTGCTGGCGGGCCGCTTTCCCAAGCTGGTCTGGACCGTCGATATCGCCGATACCCGCGGCCAGATGGCGCTGTTCGACCGTCTCCTTGCGGACACCACAAGCACCAAGGTCATCGATCTGGGATACGGACCGTTCGAGCAGTTCTTCACGGTCATGCGGGAGATCGGCTTCGTGCAGGAAGCCCGGCGGCGATCGATAGAACCCATTGTCTTGTTCATTCCCGATCCGACGGCGGCGACCATGCGGATCTATGCCGCGTTGCAACGCCGGGTGCCGGCAATTTTCGTTCCGGTGCACAACGAGTCGGTGTCGCTGATGTTCTCCAAGCAGGACTTCCCGCCGACACGGCCCGAGTACGGCGAGATCCGCATTCAGCGCCTTTCGCCGATTGTGCGCGGCGTGATCGACCGGCCCAATTTCTCGTTCAACGCCTATATGGCCAAACAACCCGGCGGGCCGACCGAGGTACATACCTGGATTGGAAACATCTATACGGAATTTCGCAATTTTGAGCTGCGGCTTTTGATGGGAAGATTGAGTACTTCGCGGGGCGGCTTGCCCGCACCGCCGCCTGCGCCTGCGCCTCCACCGGCGCCACCGAAAAAACAACGCTGGCTGCTCCCGTAGAGCGTGAGTTCGCCGGCCGCACGTCGCTACTGCACAAACCGTGCGCGATTGCCTTCCGGACCGGGGCGGCGCAAACGCCGACCCGGTCCGTGGTCCATCAAGTCGATTACGCCGCGGCTCGCTGCCACAGCCGCTTCGAGGCAAGCGCCGCACCCTCCGAGAGCGCCTTGAGCTTCGCCCAGGCGATCAGCGGATGCACCCGCCCACCGAGGCCGCAATCGGTCGAGGCGATGACGTTCTCAGGACCGACCACGTCGGCGAAACGGCAGATCCTGTCGGCGACGAGCTCGGGATCCTCGATCAGGTTGGTCGAGTGGGTGACGATGCCGGGCAGGATCTTTTTCCCCGCCGGCAGCTTGACGTCCTTCCACACCTTCCACTCGTGTTCGTGCCGGGCGTTGGCGGCCTCGAAAGAGTAGTAGTCCGCATTCACCGCCAGCATCAGGTCGACGAGGTGTTTCATCGGGATGTCGGTCGTATGCGGGCCGTGCCAGCTTCCCCAGCAGAGGTGGAAGCGGATCTTGTCGGCTGGCAGCCCCTTGATCGAGTGGTTGAGCGCGTCGATGCACATCTTGGTGTAGCGCCGGTAGCCTTCGACACTCGGTTCGACCTTTTGCTGGTCCCAATTTTCACCGATCGCCGGATCGTCGAGCTGGACACTCAGACCGGCATCGATGATCGCCTTGTACTCTTCGTGCATCGCGTCGGCGCAGGCATACAGCAGCTCTTCCTCGCTCTTGTAGTATTCGTTCGGCATCCGCGAGCAGCTCGCCGGCGCGATCGAATTCATCCACGCCCCTTCGGTGCCGAGCCCCGCCGCTTTGAGGCCGGCCTTGAGATAATCAATATCGCGCTTGATCGCCGCGTGTCCGGTATACTTGATCGGGCCTTTGACCAGCGGGCTATGCTCGGTCATGAACTGCTCAGGCAACCCGCATCCGGAATGCGGGTCCATATAGGCCTCCTGGAACTTCGTCATGTCCCGGCGATCGTGCCAATCGCCCACCACGAAATCCTTCGGCGCCATCGGGGTCTTGGTCTGCGCCGACAACGTCGTCATCCATAGCCCGGTCTTGGCGACCTCAACGCCGGATAGGCGCTTGATCACATAGGACCACCACGAGCCGTAATCGTAGGCCCAGCCCATGGTGTGGCCGAGCTCGCCGTCGTTGATCAGGTCGACCCCCGCTTCCTTCTGCAGGCGGACGACATCGATCACTGAATTCTTCAGTTCTTTCTCGAAGCCGGCATCGTCGAACTTCTGACCGAGCGTACGCTTTTGGCTGAGTTCGAGAAGCTTCGCAGGGCGCGGCAAGCTGCCCACGTGGGTCGTCAAAATCCGATTAGCCATAACTTTTCCTCCCAATTTTCTGTTGACGTTCGCCGGATGTGCACGCGCTACCGCGTGCCACCCATTACAGTCCTTCTATCAAAAACCGTTCGCTATCGGCAAGGCGTCCCGGATATTTTCGCTTGATGTCGTCGCCGCGTACGAGGCGTCCGCCCGCTTTTACGGGCAACGGCCCACACGAACATCCGCCGGCGTCACGCGACTTTGATTTCTGGCGTCGCCTCGCCGAAGCGCTCGAACCGGAGCTCGGTCGCGGGACACGGCCGGCCGAACAAATAACCTTGCGCATGGGTGCAGCCGGCAGCGCGCACGAGCAGGAGCTGATCTTCGGTTTCGACGCCTTCGGCAACGGTATCGATACGGAGACTTCGGCCGAGACCCGCCACCGCCGACACGATCGCCGCGCAGTCATGGCTCTTGGCGAGTTCGTGCACGAAGGACCGATCGATCTTTATCTTGTCGAACGGAAACATGCGCAAATAGCTCAGCGAGGAATATCCGGTCCCGAAGTCGTCGAGCACGATGGAAATGCCCATAAGGCGCAGTTTGTGCAGCCTCTCGACATTCTCGACATTGCCTTGCAGCAGGACCGACTCCGTAATCTCGATCTCCAGACGTTCGGACGCCAGGCCGGATTCGCACAGCGCCTTGCCGATATTGTCGACGGGACAAGATTTGCGAAACTGCACGGCTGACAAATTGACACTGACTTTGATGTGCGGAGGCCAATGGGCGGCCTCCCTGCAGGCGGTGCGCGCGACCCAGTCGCCGATCGGGTTTATCAGACCGGTCTCCTCCGCCAACGGGATAAAATCGACCGGCGAAATCATCCCCCGCGTGGGATGTCGCCAACGGATAAGCGCCTCGATGCTGGCAATCTCCCCGGTCTTGATATCGATGATGGGATGATAGTGCAGATCGAACTCTCCGTTCGCCAGTGCGTAGCGCAACTCGATCTGGTTGGACCGGCGCGTACGCGCCTCCACTCCCATCGCATCCTCGAAAAAACGGTACGCGTCGCGGCCTTCGGACTTTGCCCTATAGAGCGCAAGATCGGCATTTTTCATGAGCTGATCCACGTGCGTGCCATGTTCGGGCGCGAGCGCGATGCCGATGCTGGTGCCGACGTTGATATGATGGCCATCGAGATCGTAAGGCGCCGCCACGGCTTCCAGCAGCCTGCTGGCCATCGCGATTGCAGTTTCCCGCTGATCGCCGTCCGCAGTCGCCAAGATAGCGAATTCGTCGCCGCCAAGTCGCGCCACCGTGTCGGTTTCTCGAATACAGGTCGATAGCCGGACCGCCACTACTTTCAGGAGTTCGTCCCCGACCGGATGCCCAAGTGAATCGTTGACCGTCTTGAACAAATCGAGATCGAGCATGAACACCGTGAATCTATTGCCGTAACGGCGCAGGCGTGCGGCCGCGTCCTCCATTTTCTCCAATAGGACCGCACGATTGGCGATGCCGGTGAGGCCGTCGTGACGGGCCATATAGGTGATCTGCGTTTCGGCTCGCTTCTGCGCGGTAATATCCTGGTGGATAGCGACCCATCCGCCGTCCGGCATCGGACGGTGATTGACTGCGAATGTGCGCCCGTCGCGCATCGCGTTCTCGACATAATACGGCTCGCGGATACGGACTTCCGCCAGTCGCCTTTCGATATATCCGCTGGCATCCTCCGGACTGTGCCCGACCGCGACACGGGCCTCCAAAATCGAACGCAAAGTCACGCCGGGCTTTGTCTGGTCTGACGCCAGACCGTACATCTCGCCGTATCGTTCGTTACAAACGATCAGTTGCTCGTTGCGATCGAACATGCATAGCCCGTGCGGCATGTTCTTGAGCGCCGCATCGAAGCGCAGATTTTGAGCCTGCAACTCCGTCTCGCGCTCGCGCAGGGCGGCGGTTCGCTCCTGGACAAGCTGATCCAGCCCACGATTGAGCTGTTCAAGCTCGGTGACCATGAGCGCAATCGAGCGGTCGGTGCGGTGGCGGTCGCTGTCCGCTTTCTTATAGGCTTCGGAAACGAGCGCAAGCAGCGCTTCCAGATCGAACCGTCCGGAGCTTTTTGTCGCCTTGGTGATCTGTCTGGTGAGGAGTTTATGCACCAGCGTGATCCGTCGCCTCCGCGATCGTGGTGACGGTCATAGTCTGGTTGTGGAGTTCACAGACACCCGACACACGATGCGGTGATATTTCACCGTAGGAGTAGAAACCAAGTTGTGGCATCAGCGGCCCGAATTCGGCACTCGCCGCCTCGAGTTCGTCTGCGGTGTGCTGGCCCATCAACAGGCGGCGTCCGATGCAACTAACAAGGATCGCGACTTGATCGCCAGTCCGTTCTTCACCAACCCCTTCGACGGCTTGGCGTGCGGCCATCGCGGCACCCGCAGCCAAACGATTAAAGTCGCCGCGCATCAACTGGGCGGTCCAGCCCTCCGGGACGTCGCCCGCAAATGTCATGGACCGCGCATCGCGATCCACGGCAAGAATCGTTCTAACGATGTCATGACCCGGCCGCTCCGGATCGAAAATGCGAATCGGGAATAGCAGTCCGGATCCCGGAAGACCCCTCGCCTCCTCCGGGCCCAGATATCGCTCATAAAGGTCCAGCGCCGGCTCACCGTCGAACTCGAACAGCACATTGCCGCGCGACCGGGTAATGCGACGCCGCGGGCCGAACTCGTCCCAGCCACCGGCACTGCCGTGGCCGATACGGATCGCCGGCCCATAGAAGCCAACTGCCGCGACAAGATGTTTGCGCGGTGCGCAATCGGCGCACACGAGCGTCTCCACGAAATCGGCGCCATCGCCGGCCAACCCGCCAGTGACCGACACGCGTTCGCCGACGGCGCCGACAATGCCGGCAACGAGCTCGCTGCCATTGACATTGAGGCCATCGGAAAGAACGAAAATGCCGGCAAGATCGTGCGCTGCCAACGCACGACCGATTTTTTCACCGCACGCGCGCGAGCTTTCCGGCGACGGCGCCGCTTCACTGGCGACACGCAACTTGGTCGCGTCGAAGCGAATTGCGGCCGCCGCGATCTCGTCGTCGGTGACGTCGCCATTGTGAATTTGCCCACCGGTGCTGCAGCCAAGTATGTGAGCGCCCGGAAACATCGCGCGGAGTTCGCGATAGCGCTCGCCGCGCGCCAATGCCTGTCGCGCTCCGAAGAAGAATACAAGGTCGGCGTCGGTGGTATCGGTGAGATTGCCGGAAGCGGGCGCCCAGCCGGTGGTCTCGCCCCAGGACAGTTGAGCCACACGCATGGCGCCGTTCCGCCGTCAAAATTATTGTTGCTAGGCCGAAAGCCTTAGTCGAAAGACCTGAAATTTCCGTATACCTTAAAGAGAACTAATAGTTTCATTGCTCGTAAACTGTATTCGGCCCGCCCGTTATTTGCGAATACGCACCGAGCCCGTCGTGCCGAACATGCACCTGCTGTCGCAGACATAGCGACAATCAACGCTGGCGCCTGCGACCGCCGGTACATTAGGACTTTCGTCGTCGAAAGGATCAGCAAGAGCTCGCCGACGTGACCCCGCAAGGCCTGCAGCATTCATTTCGGTGTCAGTTCCGATGATCGGTGCAACTTGACATTTGGCAACGTTCGGCCGTGAAATTATCGATCAGAATGCGCGCAGAATTAGCGATCGAAACTGCCCGTTGCCTTGGGCGAGATAGTCAGGTCCCAGACGTTGTCTCAATCGTTGCTGAAGCTCAAAGGCCGGACAGCGGTGGTAACCGGGGCCGCCAGCGGAATTGGCCGGGCGATCGCTGCTTCGTTGGCGCGGCGTGGCTGTAACGTCGCACTCGTCGATATTGACGATGACGCCCTCGCACACGCCGCCACCGAAATCGGCGCAGCGGACGTGCGCATCAGCCGGCATCGTCTCGACGTCGCGGACCGCAGCGCGGTCGCCGCTTTTCCAGCGCGAGTGATCTCCGAACACGGCAGCGTCGACCTGCTCGTCAACAATGCCGGCGTGGCGCTTGGCGGCACATTTCTCGAAATTGCCGAACGTGATTTCGAATGGCTGTTCGAGATCAATTTCTGGGGCGTCGTGCGAATGACGCGCGCGTTCCTGCCGCATCTGCAAAAGAGCGAGGAAGCCTGGCTCGTCAACCTTTCCAGCCTATTCGGCCTGATCGCCCCGCCCGGGCAGACGGCCTATGCGGCAAGTAAATTTGCCGTCCGCGGCTTTTCCGAAGCCCTGCGGCGCGAGCTTGAGCAAGTCAATCCGCGCATCGGCGTTACGGTTGTCCACCCCGGCGGCATCGCCACCTCGATTGCAAAGAGCGCGCGGCTGCCGGACAGTCTCTCCGCTGAAGAAGTGGCGAAGCGGCGCAAGTTTTTCGATTCTCACCTGACGATGCCGCCGGAAATCGCCGGCGAGACAATCGTTCGCGGTGTTGAACAGCGAAAAGCGCGCATTGTGGTAGGTTCCGATGCCAAATTCGCGGCACTCGTCGAGCGGCTCATGCCGGTGAATTACTGGAACTTTCTCGGGCGGAGATCGAAGAAATGAACGTCATCGCCTCGATCGTCGGAATTGGTGTCGCGCTTTTCATCGCTCTTGTCGTCGGCCTCGTGGTGTTTTCGGCCTGGACCGCACGGCAAGTGGAGAAGCGGCTGCCGCCACGCGGCCGATTCATCGATGTCGACGGTGCGCGCATCCACTACCTCGACGAAGGCTCGGGCCCGGCGCTTCTCCTGGTTCACGGCCTCGCCGGCCAAATGCACAATTTCACGCACTCGCTGTTCGACCGGTTGAAGCGCGAGCACCGCGTTGTCGTTCTGGATCGGCCCGGCAGCGGCTATTCCGTGCGGCCCGCGGACGCATCGGCGGCGCTCGGCGCCCAAGCACATACGATCGCCCGCTTCTGCCAGACGCTTGGGCTGGAGCGACCGCTGGTCGTCGGCCACTCGCTGGGCGGAGCCATCGCGCTGGCGCTGGCACTGAACCACCCTGAACAGGTCGGCGGTCTGGCGCTGATCGCGCCGGTATCGCACCCGGTGGAGCAGGTGCCGCCGCCGTTCGACGGGATCGAGATCGCATCGCCGCTCGTCCGCCGTCTCGTCGCATGGACGCTGGCTACGCCTTTGTCGATCGCCAACCGCGCACTTGCTCTCGAGACGCTGTTCGGTCCGCAGGCGGTGGCAACCGACTTCGCGACCGAGGGCGGCGGACTGCTGAATCTGCGGCCGTGCAGCTTTATCGGCGCGTCGTGCGATCTGGCTGCCGCCGATCTTGCAGATATGCCGGCGCGCTACAAAAGCCTTACTCTTCCGGTAGGCATTCTGTATGGCACGGACGATCGCATTCTCGACCCGGCGGCGCACGGCACTGCGCTGGCGGAGAAACTCCCTGGCGCCGATCTGGAGCTGATAGAAGGCGGCGGGCACATGATACTCATTGCCTCGGCCGATCGATCGGCTGCGTTCATTGAGCGCATGGCGCAACGTGTCGCCGCAGCCGACGCGCCGCTGGCACCCGTCGCCTAGCGCGTCATCCCGAAACGTCGATGGAATTGCTGAACCGCAATGCAGGAACATTTTGACGTCATCGTCGTCGGCAGCGGCTTGTCCGGCATCAACGCCGCCTATCACATCCAGAATTCATGCCGCGGCAAGTCCTATGTCATTCTCGAAGGCCGCGATGCTATCGGCGGAACCTGGGATCTGTTCCGCTATCCCGGCATCCGCTCGGATTCGGATATGTTCACGTTCGGCTATCCGTTCCGGCCGTGGGAATCGAACGCCGCGATTGCCGACGGTGAATCGATCCGCACATACATTCGCGAGACGGCGGAAGCCTACGGCATCGACCGCAAGATTCGCTTCCAGCATCGGGTCAAGAGCGCGTCGTGGTCGTCCGCCGACGCCGTATGGACCATCGAGGCGGAGCGCGGAGCGAATCGCGAGCCGGTTCGGTTCACCTGCAATTTTCTTTTCGGTTGTACCGGATACTACGACTATGCGGGCGGCTACACGCCTGAATTTGCCGGCGTCGCCAATTTCAAAGGCCGCGTCGTCCACCCGCAGCAATGGCCCGAGGATCTCGACTACAAAGACAAGCGGGTCGTCGTGATCGGAAGCGGCGCGACCGCAGTAACGATCATTCCCGTCATTGCCCAAACCGCCGCGCATGTGACCATGTTGCAGCGCTCCCCGACCTACATCGTGTCACGGCCGACGGACGATGCGCTTGCCAAGCGGTTGCGCCGCTATTTGCCGACCGGGATCGCCTACAGCATTGCGCGCTGGTACTACGTGCTCTTCGGGCTTTATTTTTTCAACCTGTCACGGCGCAAGCCTGACGCGGTGAAACAATGGATCGTGACGTCAGGCACAGGCGCAACTCGGTGCCGACTATGACGTCAAAACCCATTTCACGCCGAGCTACAATCCGTGGGACCAGCGTCTGTGTCTCGCGCCCGACGCCGATTTCTTCAAGGCCATCAAGGCGGGCAAGGCGGACGTCGTGACCGATCAGATCGCGACCTTCACCGAGACCGGCATTCGGCTGCAATCGGGACACGAACTGACAGCCGATATCGTGATCACCGCGACGGGCCTCAAATTGCAACTGCTCGGCGGCATCCAGATTTTTGTCGACGGCAGGATGGTCAGGCTCGGGGAAACGATGAACTTCAAAGGCGTCATGTTCAGCGACGTGCCGAACCTGTTCGGAGCGTTCGGCTACACCAACGCCTCCTGGACGCTCAAGAGCGATCTGAGCTCGGCTTATGTCGCCCGGCTGATCAATTACATGGACCGCCACGGCTACGTGACATGCACGCCGCGCCAGCGGGACGCATCGGTGGTACCGGAGCCGTTGATCGATTTCTCTTCGGGCTACATCCAGCGCGGCCTCGATCAGCTCCCGCGCCAGGGCTCCAAGAAGCCGTGGCGGCTTCACCAGAACTACGTGTGGGACCTGCTGAGCCTGCGGTTCGGCTCCGTCAACGACGGCGCATTGGAGTTTTCGCGGCGAAGTGAAGCGGGCAGCAAGGCCGCATAGGCGGCCGGATATGGATCTAATCCAGTTCCAAATTACTCGTAGCTTTCCGTTATTCGACACCTTAGAAATCATTGCAGCTATCATTCTAGATGCGTGAGCGCCGCGATGGTTGACTGTGCTGTCTGCGGAAAATCTGTGAGCGAAGACAATTACGGGGTGGCGTCTAACAATCTGCGCGGGAGACGGCTGTATCTGCACGACGATTGCAGAAAAGAGCTGATCGCCACGCGCGATCGGGACGATCGCTTTAACTGCCCAAAGTGCAGGACGAGCTTCACGTCCGACAGTTTTCCCTTTGGGTATACCTATATCCAGGGCGGCATGGGGAATGCCGGTTCCTGGAAGCTGGAAGACCAGATCTGTCCGAATTGCAGATCCACGATACCCGGCCGATCCTTCCAGGTGTGCTCATTCTGCACGGGCGGGGCCAGCGGCCAAACGGCGATCCGATCGACCGAGGTCTCCCGAATAGTTTACTACCATCGGGCCTGCAGCCCGAGTTCGCGCCGAATCATCGCAAAGCGAACTCTGAGCCAGGTTCCGAAACCGACTCGCCGCTAGTGCCCCTCGAAGCTCACCAGCGTGCGCACCGGCACGCCGAGCTTTCTGATCTTCTCCGCGCCGCCGAGGTCAGGCAGATCGATAATGAAGCAGGCAGCCAAAACCTCGGCGCCGATCCCCTTGAGGAGCTTCACTGCGGCCTCGGCAGTTCCGCCGGTGGCAACGAGATCGTCGACGAGAATGACGCGCTCGCCCTTGATCACGGCGTCCTCGTGCACCTCCATTTCGTCGATGCCATATTCCAGCGAATATCCGATGGTGACGCGCTTGAACGGCAGCTTGCCCTTCTTGCGGATCGGCACGAAGCCAGCCGAAACCTGATGGGCAATGGCGCCGCCAAGGATGAACCCGCGCGCCTCAATGCCCGCCACCTTGTCGATTTTGCCGCCCGCCCACGGGTGCACCAGCTCATCGACCGCGCGACGGAAGGCCCGCGCATCCCCGAGAAGCGTCGTGATGTCGCGAAACACGATGCCCGGCTTTGGATAATCCGGGATAGCGCGGATCGCAGCCTTCAGATCATTCTCTAGCTCGACGATTGTCATCGTTGGGCAGCCCAATCTCGGCGGCCGGCATCGCCGGCGGGGAAGCTTGCAGCCGGCCGCACTGTGGCGAACCATGACGGCGGATGCAACCGCAGAACCCCGTTAACGACAATGCGGCGGGAGGCGAGCCGATGCCTCGGCCGCCTCCACAATATGCCGGGCGGCCTATCAGGCGCGCGGGGCGGTCGGTGCGCGACCCTCAAGTTCCGGGGGGTGGTGCACGTCGTGCCATACCCGCTTCTTGGTGAGGTAAAGGAGGCCGGTCAGCACGATCAAGAATACGAACACCTGGAAACCGAGCCGTTTGCGCTCGTCGAGCTTCGGTTCCGCAGCCCACATGAGGAACGCGGCAACGTCCTTGCCATATTGTTCCACGGTGGCCGGGGTGCCGTCGGTGTATTCGACCTGGCCATCGGAGAGCGGCTTGGGCATGCCGATGGCGTGGCCCGGAAAATATTTATTGTACTGCGCGCCCGGCGGCAGCGACACGCCGGCCGGCGGCGGATCCTCATAACCGTTGAGAATGGCGGCAATATAATCCGGGCCGTCTTCCTGATACTGCGTGAACGCGTCGATGATGAACCAGGGGAAACCGGCTTCGTAGCCGCGCGCCTTGGCGAGCACGGACATGTCCGGCGGCAACGCGCCGCCATTCGCAAGCCGCGCGGTCTGATCGTTCGGGAACGGCGGGGGAAAGCGATCGGCCAGCTTGCCCGGCCGCTGGAACATCTCGCCCTGATCGTTCGGTCCGGCGGTGACCTGGAAGGTCGCCGCGATCGCCGCCGCCTGGGCCTCGGTGAAGCTCGGTCCGCCGGGATCGGCGAGATTGCGAAACGCCAGGAGCTTCAGGCTGTGGCAGCTTGAGCAGACCTCGCGATAGATCTTGAAGCCGCGCTGAAGCTGCGCCGTGTCGTACAGGCCGAACGGGCCGTGGAACGACCAATGCTGGCGCGGCGGCGCCTCGGCCTCCTGCGCGGAAGCTGTGCGCGTTGCCGCCGCCGAGAGCGACGCGGCCAGCGCGACGGCGAGAACGATGCTGCGGTGTGCGTTCTGACGTGCATTCATGGCCCCGCCTCCTAAGCCTTCGCGCCTGAAGGCGACAACACCGATTCCGAGATCGAGTTCGGCAGTGGTTTTGTTGTCTCGAACAAGCCGAGGAGCGGCAGAATGATAAGCAGAAACACGAAGTAGTAAGCGGTGAGGATGCGCGCGGCGATCACGTAGCCGCCCTCCGGGGGCTGCGAGCCGAGATAGCCGAGCCCGACCACCACCAGGAAGAAGACGATCAAGAACTGCCGATAGAGCGGCCGGTATTTCGCCGAGCGCACCCGCGATGTGTCGAGCCAGGGCAGGAAGGCGAGCAGCACGATCGACGACAGAAGCGCGATGACGCCGAGCAGCTTGTTCGGGATTGCGCGCAGAATGGCGTAGAATGGCAGGTAGTACCATTCGGGCACAATGTGCGTCGGCGTCTGGCCGGGATTGGCAGGAATATAATTGTCGGAGTGACCGAGATAATTCGGGATGTAGAACACGAACCAGGCAAGGAACAGACAGAACACGCCGATGAAGAAGGCATCCTTGACGGTCGCGTAGGGCGTGAACGCGACGGTGTCCTTCTCGGCCTTGGGCTCGACGCCGGTCGGATTGTTCTGCCCGACCATATGCAGTGCCCAGACGTGCAACACCACAACGCCGACGATCACGAACGGCAAAAGGTAGTGCAGCGAATAGAAACGGTTGAGCGTCGGATTGCCGACGGCAAAACCGCCCCACAGCCACGTTACGATCGTGTCGCCCACGACCGGTATCGCGGAAAACAGGTTGGTGATGACCGTCGCGGCCCAGAAGCTCATCTGGCCCCACGGCAGCACGTAGCCCATGAAGCCGGTGACCACCATCAGCAGGAACAGAATGACGCCGAGGATCCACAGCACCTCGCGCGGATCCTTGTAGGAGCCGTAATACATGCCGCGAACGATGTGGGCGTAGACGGCGACGAAGAAGAACGAAGCGCCGTTGGCGTGCAGGTAGCGCAGCAGCCAGCCGTAATTCACGTCGCGCATGATCGACTCGACGGAATCGAAGGCCAGATCGACGTGCGGCGTGTAGTGCATCGCCAGCACGATGCCGGTGACCATCTGCGCGGCGAGCATGAAGGTCAGGATGCCGCCGAAGGTCCACCAGTAGTTCAGATTGCGCGGCGTCGGATAGACGATGAAGGACGAGTAGACGAGGCTTGCGATCGGCAGCCGCCGCTCCATCCACTGCATGAGGGGACTTTGCGGCTTGTAGATCGAATTTGCGCTCATGATCGAACCTTATGCGTTAGCGGGCGCGCGGGCCCGGCGCAGGCTGTAGCGTTGGTAATGTAAGGCAAATCACGCCGCGAAGGCTCCGCTGCGAGATTGTGGTCACCCGTCTCACCCTCGTCCGTCTTGCCGGCTACTCCATCCGCGCTGCGAACCGCCCCGGAAGGACCATGCGGCGGCGGAAGGCCCGTCTCATCCGACCTGGGGGAGATCAGAAGCGACGCAATCCGGCGCGTTTTATTGGCACCCTTACCGAGAGAGTGCAAGTGTGCCATCGAAACATCCCGAAGCCATGCCGGGCAAGCCCAGCAACGCCCGCCGGGACAGCCTGCCGGAGGCCCGAATAGCCGCTATGGGCGCCCAAACGGCGTCCCGCTTTTGTCCACATCCAGCCCATGCGTATTGCTCTCTACGAACCCGACATTCCGCAGAATACCGGAACGATTCTGCGCCTCTGCGCGTGCTTCGGAATTGAGGCCCATATCATCGAGCCGGCCGGCTTTCCCACGACCGACCGGGCTTTTCGCCGTGCCGGCATGGATTATCTCGATGCCGTTGCGATCGTGCGACATCGTGCGTGGCAAGACTTCGAAGCCTGGCGTAGCGGCGCGGGCCATCGCCTCTTGCTGTTTACGACCGCGGCGCCCCTCTCCTATCTCGACTACCGCTACGCCGCAGATGATATTCTGCTGTTCGGTCGCGAATCCGCCGGCGTGCCGGCGGCGGTTTCGCAGGCCGCAGATGCGCGGCTGAAAATTCCGATGCGCCCCGGTCTGCGCTCGCTCAACGTCGCGATGGCCGCCGCCATGGCGGCGGGCGAAGCGCTGCGGCAGACGGGAGAAATCCGCGCCTCGCCCCGATAGGGGCAGCGCGGCGGCGCGCCGTGGGCCGGATTGCAGCAGATCAAAACTGCCCATGGTCCGATGTGACAATCTCGACAATAAAGGCCGGCCGGCGCAATGGTGCGTCGGAGCTGTCCTGAGCCAATTTCAGACCGACCAATGGACGTGAACCTGATCGAAACTCGCAAAACCCGCGCCAGCGCCTGGTTCGAAACGCTGCGCGATCGGATCGTGGCCGCATTCGAGGAACTGGAGGACGCTCTTCCCGCGAACGCAATGCTGGCTGACCGCGCCGCCGGCCGCTTCGTCCGCACGCCCTGGAACCGCACCGATCACACCGGCGCGCCCGGCGGCGGCGGCGTCATGGCGATCATGCGCGGCCGCGTTTTCGAGAAGGTCGGCGTCCACGTCTCGGCGGTGTTTGGCGAGTTCGCCCCGGAGTTCCGCAAGGAGATACCCGGTGCCGCAGACGACCCGCGTTTCTTTGCCACCGGCATCTCGCTGATCGCCCACATGCACAACCCGCATGTGCCCGCGGTGCATATGAACACCCGCTTCGTCGTCACCACAAAATCGTGGTTCGGCGGCGGCGCCGATTTGACGCCGGTTCTGGCCCGTCGTCGCACGCAGGAAGACCCCGACACGATCTCGTTTCACGCCGCGATGAAGGCCGCCTGCGACGCACACGCCGCGGTCGCGCCCTACGACAAGTTCAAGAAGTGGTGCGACGAGTATTTCTTTCTCAAGCATCGCAACGAGCCGCGCGGTATCGGCGGCATCTTCTATGACTGGATCGATAGCGGCGACTTCGACGCCGATTTTGCCTTCACCGAGGCTGTCGGCCGCGCCTTCCTCGGCATCTATCCCGAGCTGGTGCGCAGAAACTTTGCCAAGCCCTGGACGGAAGCGGAACGCGAGGAGCAACTGGTGCGCCGCGGCCGCTACGTGGAATTCAATCTGCTCTACGATCGTGGAACGATTTTCGGCCTGCGGACCGGCGGCAACGTCGAGTCGATCCTGTCTTCGATGCCGCCGGTGGTGAAGTGGCCATAGGCGTAGCGTCAGATCGGCTTTCCCGCCGTTAAGTCACCGCGAAAAGCCGCAATCCCGGCCCGCGGCGCGAAACCTGAAAAAGTGTGTGGATTTGGGGCCGCTCGCGTCGGCTATGACGCCGGGCTTGCCGAAACCCTCGCCGCCGTTCTAATCAAATTCCAACAACGTCTTACGCGAATTCCCACCCAAGGAGACTTCCATGAAACTCGTGCGCTTTGGCGCCCCGGGGCGCGAAAAGCCCGGCATGCTCGATGCCCAGGGCCGCATTCGCGACCTCTCGAAAGTGGTCCCCGACATCGCCGGCGAGACGCTTTCGCCCAAAGGGCTGTCGAAGCTCCGCAAGCTCAAGCCCGACAAGCTGCCGCTGGTCCGCGGCACGCCGCGGCTTGGCCCATGCGTCGGCAATACCCGCAATTTCATCGCCATCGGGCTGAACTACTCCGACCACGCCGCCGAGGCCGGCATGCCGATCCCCAAGGAGCCGATCATCTTCAACAAGGCGCCGTCCTGCATCTGCGGACCGAACGACGACACCATGATTCCGAAGGGTTCCTCGAAACTCGACTGGGAAGTCGAGCTTGGCATCGTGATCGGCAGCCGCGCCCGCTACCTCTCCAAGGACAAGGCGCTCGATGTCGTCGCCGGCTATTGTCTCGCCAACGACGTTTCAGAGCGCGTCTTTCAGATCGAACGCGCCGGGCAGTGGACCAAGGGCAAGGGCTGCGAGACCTTCGGCCCACTCGGGCCGTGGCTGGTCACCAAGGACGAGATCAAGAATCCGCAAAATCTGGACATGTGGCTCGACGTGAATGGCGAGAAACGCCAGCGCGGCAATACCTCGACCATGATCTTCGACTGCCGGCATATCGTGTGGGCCTGCTCGCAGTATTTCGTGCTCGAACCGGGCGACGTGATCATCACCGGCACGCCGCCGGGCGTCGCACTGGGCATGAAGCCAGAGCCGAAATTCTTGAAAGCCGGCAATGTTGTCACGCTCGGCATCGACGGGCTGGGCGAGCAGCGGCAGAAAATCGTGAAGTTCAAGGCGTGACGCGCGCGACAGAAGCGCGCGCGTCACGGACGAAGGGCTCAGTCCATAACCATCCCGCCATCGACGTGATAGGTGCCGCCGGTCAGATTCCGCCCAAAGTCCGATGCGAGGAAAGCGACCATGTTCGCGATGTCCTTGGGCTCCTGAGGACGTTTCATGGGGATCCAGCCGACAAAATCGTCCTTGGCTTGAGTGAACGAAACACCCCGTTGGGCGGCCATTTCCTCGACAAGGCCGTCATGGAGGGGCGTCATGACGATGCCCGGACAAACCGTGTTGACGGTAATGTCGTAGGGCGCGAGCTCCATCGCCAGGCCTTGGGTAAATCCCATGACGCCGAACTTTGACGTGCAATAGGGGATGGCGTTCGCGTAGCCCTTCTTGGATGTCACCGATCCAAGATTGATGATCCGCCCGCGGCCGCGTTTGATCATGCCGGGCACCACCGCACGCGCCGCAAGAAACTGCCCTTTAAGATTGATGTCGAGCACCCTGTCCCAATCGGCTTCGGTGATTTCGACGAACGGCTGCCATTTCGTTACCCCGGCATTGTTCACCAATATGTCGATCGGACCGAACTCCTTCTCAACCTTCTCCACGAGGGTGAAAGAAGACTTCCAACTCGTCACATCATGCTCGAAAATCTTGGCTTGGTTGCCCGCATCTGTGATCCGCTTGATCGTAGCCGCGGCAGTCGAGGGATTGATATCAGCCACGGCGACCTTGGCACCGGCCGCGGCGAGAACTTCCGAAATGCCGGCGCCGATCCCGAGCCCCCCACCTGTAACGATGGCCACCTTTCCACGCAGATCCCACATTCAATCCTCCCTTCGGCCTTTACGAGCCATGCGAGCCGTTACCCTAATGGAAGCGGCTTGATCCGCCAACGTGCGCACCGCCTTCAAGCTGCGCGATGACGGGCAAAAGAATTTGTCCGCAGGCTTGGTCGAAGCTGGCGCAGGTGATAACCGGCTGTGCAATCCGGTCACATAGTCGCGGAATCTTGAAATCGGACACACGGACACTTGGCGCATGCCTCGACGTTGCTAGTTATGGGGCGAGGGTCTTTTATGCGTGGGGCTTTGTTTTCGCGATCCGACGGGACCGCCGAATTGTACCCAGGTGAATCTGCTGCGCTTTTCACCCTCTTCCCTAGTGTTGGATCAACGCGAAGACAGAAGCTACTGTCGGCGATTTAGCCTGGGAAGAAGGGGATATGGTAAACAGCCCCTACGTCTGGCCGAGCCGCCACACCGACTGGCGCCGAAATTCGGTGACGACGGACTCCGATGGATCGTCCCGTCCAGGCATGGCGCTCGGAAAAACAAGACCAAGTTGGGCTGACGCATGAGTTTTGACATCCGAGAGCTCATCGCCGAACGGGAAATCGAGCGATACCAGCTGCACTCGAGCCATCTCAATGAGCAGATGGTCCATGTGCTCAAGACCATCGGGTTCGATAAGCGATACCAGCGCGGCGTCGGGCAATATTTGTACGACGAGCAAGGCGCGAAGTATCTCGACCTTCTGAGCGGGTGGGGTGTGTTCGCCATCGGACGTAATCATCCGACAGTTCGCAACGCCCTCAACGCCGTGCTCGACAGCGAACTGCCCAATCTCGTCCAGATGGATGTATCGGTTCTCTCCGGCGTTCTGGCCGAGCGCTTGCTGCGGTTTGTGCCTTATCTGGACAAGGTGTTCTTCTCCAATTCCGGGACCGAGGCCGTCGAGGCGGCGATCAAATTTGCCCGTGTCGCGACCCGCCGCACGGGAATCGTCTATTGCAGTCACGCTTTCCACGGTCTGACCTATGGCTCGCTGTCGTTGAACGGCGACCAGAATTTCAGGGCAGGCTTCGGTCCCGTTTCTTCCCGAGTGCTTCGAGGTCGCCTTCAATGACCTGGCGGCGTTGGAACAGGCATTGGCGTCCCGCGCGATCGCTGCCTTCATCGTCGAGCCTATTCAGGGAAAAGGCGTCATCGTTCCAGATGATGGCTATCTTCAGGGCGCGTTGGCCCTTTGCCGAAAATACGGAACCCTGTTCATCGCCGACGAAATCCAGACCGGGCTTGGTCGGACCGGGCGGTTTCTCGCGAGCGAGCATTGGGGTATCGAACCGGATATGGTGCTGCTCGCCAAATCGTTGTCCGGCGGGCACGTGCCGGTCGGCGCGGTCCTGACCCACAAATGGGTCTTCGACAAAGTGTTCAACCGCATGGCCCGCGCGGTCGTGCATGGATCGACATTTTCGAAAAACGACCTCGCCATGGCGGCCGGGCTTGCGACCTTGGAAGTGATCGAATCGGAACGATTGATTGAGAAATCGGCACGCGTCGGCGAACGGCTGCTGCGCTCGTTTGATGAAATGTCACGCCGCCACGAACTGATCAAATCGGTCCGCGGCAAGGGCCTGATGATCGGCATCGAATTTGGATCGCCGCGCTCTTCAAGGCTCAAGGCATCATGGAATGTCATCGAGACCGCCAGCAACGGGCTGTTTGCCCAACTGATCGTCATCCCGTTGTTCAGCGACCACAAGTTGCTTACGCAAGTTGCGGGACACGGCAGCCACACGATTAAGCTTTTACCCACGCTCACCATCTCGGACGAAGACTGCGTCTGGATCGAACGGTCGTTCGAGACCGTCATCGCAGGTGCGCATCGCACCACCGGCGCAGTGTGGAAGCTTGGAAAAACCCTGGTCAAAAATGCCGTACGGTCGGGCTCCGCGGCCCCAATTCGCAATCAAGGACGCCTCATGGTTGCGGACGAGGTGATGGGATAGATTTCGCGTTTGCGACTCTATTTGACCGACGGGCCGCCCCGAGATCGTAACCCGCGGGACTGACCCGCGAGTTTGTCTAAATCGCCGCATGGATTGCCGGGTCAAGCCCGGCAATGGACGAGGAGGATTATTTCACCTCCCCCGCATTGAGCGGCGATCCGGTGCCGTCGGTATTCCTACGCCTCGGCGCCCGCAAGCTGCGGGACGGAAGCGGGCGCCTCCGCGGTGTTCGGCTCGAGCGCAGCAGCGACCGCCTCCTCGACGCGTTCGAGCCAGACGAATTCCATATCCCGGCGCGCAACCTCGGGAATGTCGTCGTAGTCGCGCCTGTTGCGTGCCGGCAGCATGACGCGCTTGATGCCGGCCGAGTGCGCCGCCACGACCTTTTCCTTGATGCCGCCGACCGGCAACACCAGTCCGCGCAGGCTGATCTCGCCCGTCATCGCGGTATCGCTGCGTATGGTCCGGTCCGTCATCAATGACGTGAGCGCCATGAACATGGCGACGCCCGCGCTCGGTCCGTCCTTCGGCGATCGCACCCGCCGGCACGTGGACATGGATGTCGCTCTTCTCGAAGCGGGCGGCATCGATCCCGAGCGCGGCAGCGCGATTCTTGACGATGGACAAGTGCGGCCTGCGCGCTTTCCTTCATCACATCCCCGAGTTGCCCGGTCAGGATCAGGCGGCCGGAGCCCGGAATACGCGTTGCCTCGATGAACAGAATATCGCCGCCGACCGGCGTCCACGCGAGACCTGTCGCCACGCCGGGCACGCTGGTGCGCATCGCCATCTCGCTTTCGAAGCGCGGCGCGCCGAGGATCGCCACGAGATCGCCCCGCTCGATACGGATCGGCCCGCTTTGTCCTTCGGCAACGCGCACCGCCGCGCTGCGCAGAACCTGACCGATCTGGCGCTCAAGGCCGCGCACACCCGCCTCGCGCGTGTAGCTTTGCACGATATCGCGGAGCACATCGTCGCCGATCTCGACCTGACCGGGCTTGAGCCCGTTCGCCTCCATCTGCCGGCGCAGCAGATAGCGGTGCGCGATCTCCAGCTTCTCCTCGCCGGTGTAGCCGGCGAGGCTGATGATTTCCATGCGGTCGCGCAGCGGCCCCGGCACGGTGTCGAGCATATTGGCCGTGGTGATGAACACCACGCGGCTCAAGTCGAACGGCACCGCGAGATAGTTGTCGCGGAACGTGTTGTTCTGCTCCGGATCGAGCACTTCGAGCAACGCCGCGCCGGGATCGCCCTGGATGCCGGCGCCAAGCTTGTCGATCTCGTCGAGCATCATCACGCAGTCGCGCGCGCCGGTCTTGCGGATCGCCTGGATGATGTTGCCCGGGAGCGCGCCGATATAGGTGCGGCGATGGCCGCGGATTTCCGCCTCGTCGTGAACGCCGCCGAGACTGACGCGGACGAATTTGCGGCCCATGGCGCGGGCGATCGACTGACCGAGCGACGTCTTGCCGACGCCGGGAGGCCCGACGAAGCAGAGGATCGGGGCCTTGCCTTGCGGCGCGAGCTTGCGCACGGCGAGATATTCGATGATCCGCCGCTTGATCTTGTCGAGATCGTAATGGTCCTCGTCGAGGATGCGCCGCGCTTCGACGATGTCGATCGGCTTCTCCTCCGGCAATGCCCAGGGAAGCTCGATCAGCCAATCGAGATAGGTGCGCACCATGCCGTATTCACCGGCGGCTTCGGGCATGCGTTGCAGCCGGCGCAATTCCTTGCGCGCCTGGTCTTCCACCTCCTTCGGCATGCCGGCATTGCCGATCGCCTTTTCGAGCTCGGCGATCTCGGCGGCTTTGCCTTCTTCGCCCTCGCCGAGCTGCCGCTGAATCGCGGCCATCTGCTCGCGCAGCAAAGCCTCGCGCTGACGCTCGTCCAGCGCCGTCTTGGTTTGCCGGCCGATTTCCTGCGACAGCCGCAGAACCTCGATGCGATGGCTGAGCAGCTTCAGGACCTTGTCCATGCGCGCGGAGAGGTCGAGGGTTTCGAGAATTTCCTGCTTCTCTTCCGGCTTCACGTCCATGTAGGCGACAGCCAGATCGGCGAGCGCCGACGGCGTCTCGATCGACTGTATCGCGGCGAGAAGGTCGGGGGGCGCCTGAGGCAACAGCCCGATCGCTTCGAGAGTCTGCGCCTTCAAATTGACGAAGCGCGCCTCGATCTCGGCCGTGCGGGCATCCGGCTCGGGAATTTGCAGCACCCGCGCGACGAGGAACGGCCAGCCGGTCAGATATTCGACGATCTGGAATCGCTGTTCGCCCTGGCAAATCAGGTGATGCGAGCCATCCGGCCCGGTGACGTAGCGCACGATGTTGGCGAGCGTGCCCATGCGATGCATGTCGACCGGGCCTGGGTCGGCCGCGTCGGCGTCGCGTTGCAGCAGGATGCCGACCTGACGCTGATCCCGCACCGCCTGTTGCGCCGCGGCGATGGACTTCGGACGGCCAAGCGTGATCGGCAGCACCAGCCCGGGGAACAGCACGGTGTTGCGCACCGGCACGATGATCAACGCATCCTGCGGCAGCGGCGGCAAAGTTGAGGCGCCCTGTGCGGCCTCTTTCGACGACAGCATTTCGACCTCAGCCACGGCTCGCCCCTTTCTGCAAGGTGATCACCAGACAGCCGTCGGCGACGGTGCGGCGCACGCCGCCGTACCGACCGGCCGGCAGACGCAGCCGGCGATAAAAGCGGCCCTGCGGCAGTTCCAGACGATGAATGATCGCGGTGCGCAGGACAGGCGAATAGGTACGCGAACCGGCGATCACCAGTTCGCCGTCTTCGATAGCAACTTCAACGCTTTCGGCATTCACGCCGGGCAAGGCGACCAGCGCCAAAACCTCGAATTCAGTCTCCAGAATGTCGGCGGGCGGCTCCCATGCCGGTTGCCGCGCCTGCATGCCGCCGGGCCGAAAGACCTCGCGGTGCATCCGTTCCGCGCGCGCCAGCATCTCGCACGCTTCCGACCACATCCAATCGCGGGCCACATCGCGGGCCATGAGATATTCCCTCCAGCTTCGGATGGGTTATGTGTGCAATCAGGACGCCGATTTCAACGCCGACACAGCGGGATAGGCGAACGCTAGTCGACGGCACCGGCGGCAACGCCCGCCTGGCGAACCCCGTCGGCCAGCGCGCGGACCAGACCGGTGACCGCCGCCACGGCTTTCGCCGTGGCCTTGCCGTCGGTGCCGAGATTGTTGCGCACCGCCTCGACCAAAGCCGAGCCGACCACGACGCCGTCGGCGCCGAGCGCAAGCGCACGGGCCTGCTCGGCGGTGCGCACGCCGAAGCCGACACAGACCGGCAGCTTGGTGTGCCGTTTGATGCGCTTGACCGCTTCCGCGACCTTGCCGGTATCAGGCGCGGCCGATCCGGTGATGCCGGTGATCGAGACGTAATAGACAAAGCCCGACGTGTTCTTAAGCACAGCCGGCAATCTTTGGTCGTCCGTCGTCGGCGTCGCGAGCCGGATGAAATTAAAGCCGGCCTTGAGCGCCGGCAGGCACAATTCCTGTGTCCTCCTCGGGCGGCAGATCGACAACGATCAGCCCGTCAACGCCGGCGCTGCCGGCGTCGGCCAAAAATTGGTCGACGCCGTAAACGTAGATCGGATTGTAATAGCCCATGAGAACGATCGGCGTCGTGTCGTCGCCGCGGCGGAATTCGCGCACCAGCGCGAACGTCCGCTTCATGTTCTGACCGCCGGCAAGCGCGCGCAGGCCGGCCGCCTGGATCGCCGGGCCGTCAGCCATCGGATCGGTGAAAGGCATGCCGAGCTCGATCACATCGGCGCCCGCCTGCGGCAGCGCCTTGAGCACCGCAAGCGAGCTTTCGTAGTCGGGATCACCCGCCATGATGAAGGTGACCAAGGCCGCGCGGCCTTCGTCCTTGAGCGCGACAAAGCGGCGGTCGATACGGGTGGTCATGCCCCGCACCACTCAGCATACCTCTCCCCGGTGGGGAGAGGTCGGCGAGCACCGCAGGCGCGAGACGGGTGAGGGGGAACTGTCCTTTGCGGTTTGCACCCCCTCACCCGCGCGCTATGCGCGCGACCTCTCCCCGCCGGGGAGAGGTGAGGAACTGGAGCCACGCTGAGATGCTCCTTCATGACTTTCTGCTTTTCAGATGCGCCGCGACGCTGGCGAGATCCTTGTCGCCGCGGCCGGAGAGATTGACCACCATCAGGTGATCTTTCGGCTTCTTCGGAGCGAGATCGAGGACCCTGGCGATGGCGTGCGCCGGTTCGAGCGCCGGAATGATGCCCTCGAGCTTCGAGAGCAGCTGAAAGGCGTCGAGCGCCTCGTCGTCGGTCGCCGAGAGGAAGGTGACGCGGCCGACATCGTTGAGCCAGGCATGCTCCGGTCCGATGCCCGGATAGTCGAGGCCGGCGGAGATCGAATGGGCCTCGTTGATCTGGCCGTCCTCGTTCATCAGGAGATAGGTGCGGTTGCCGTGCAGCACGCCGGGACGGCCGCCGGCGATCGAAGCCGCGTGCATGCCGGTTTCGAGACCGTGGCCGGCCGCTTCGACGCCGTAGATCTCGATCTGCCGATCGTCGAGGAACGGATGAAACAAACCCATCGCGTTCGATCCGCCGCCGATGCAGGCGACGAGCGAGTCCGGAAGGCGGCCTTCGGCCTCTTGCATCTGCTCGCGCGTCTCGCGGCCGATGATCGACTGAAAGTCGCGCACCATCATCGGATAGGGATGCGGCCCGGCGATCGTGCCGATGCAATAAAATGTCGAGCCGACATTGGTCACCCAGTCGCGCAACGCCTCGTTCATCGCGTCCTTGAGCGTCTTCGAGCCGGACTCGACGGGAACGACCGTGGCGCCGAGCATCTGCATGCGAAAGACGTTCGCGTTCTGCCGCTCGACATCGACCGAGCCCATGTAGACGATGCATTCGAGGCCGAAGCGCGCGCACAACGTCGCGGTGGCGACGCCGTGCATGCCGGCGCCGGTCTCCGCGATGATGCGCTTCTTGCCCATGCGCCGCGCCAGGAGGATCTGGCCGAGCACGTTGTTGACCTTGTGCGCGCCGGTGTGATTGAGCTCCTCGCGCTTGAGATAGATCTTGGCGCCGCCGCAATGCTCGGTGAGCCGCTCGGCGAAATAAAGCGGCGACGGACGCCCGACATAGTGCGCGAGGTAGCCGTCCATCTCCTGCCGAAACGCAGGATCGGCCTTGGCTTTTGCGTAAGCTTTCTCCAGCTCCAGGATCAGCGGCATCAGCGTTTCGGCGACGAAGCGGCCGCCGTAAATGCCGAAATGGCCGCTTTCGTCCGGCCCGGTACGGAAGGAATTGGGTTGCTGCACGGTCATCGTGTGGGCGCTTGCTCTGGCACGGCCGGTGATCCGTCACCCTGAGGCGCGCGGCAAGGCCGCACCTCGAAGGGCGACGGCCGAGGAAGTCCATCCTTCGAGGCTCGCTGCGCTCGCACCTCAGGATGACGGAACAGGGTGCTGCGCTCCATCATCATGCACCGCTTGTTACGAAACTGGAGCGAGCCGCTTCGCGGGCCGCGCGCACGAAAGCACGAATCTTGTCGGGGTCTTTCTCTCCGGGCGCGCGCTCGACGCCGGAGGAAACGTCGACGCCCGGCGCATGCGTGATGCGCAAAGCTTCGCCGAGATTGCCGGCATCGAGACCGCCCGACAGCATAAACGGCACGCCGGGATCGACATTTTCCAGGAGCCGCCAGTCGAACGGCTTGCCGAGACCGCCCGGTCGCGTCGCTTCGCGCGGCGCGCGCGCATCGAACAACAGCCGATCGGCGACGGCCGCATAGTCGGTGACGGCAGACAAGTCGGTCTTTGCCTCGACGGCGATCGCCTTCATCACCGGCAGGCCATAGCGTTTCTTCAACCCCACGACGCGTGCCGGCGTCTCCTTACCGTGAAGCTGGAGCAAATCCGGCTGCAACGATTCAACGACCGCATCGAGCAACGCATCGCCGGCATCGACCGACAGCGCCACTTTTTGCGCACGGCCTTGCACGCGTTTTCCGAGCGTCCGCGCAGCATCAAACGAGATATTCCGCGGCGACGGCGGAAAGAAAACAAAGCCGACCATGTCGGCGCCGGCGTCGAGCGCGACCTCGAGCGATTCCGGCGTAGAAAGGCCGCAGATTTTTACAATGAGCGACATGCTCTCGACTGTCCTCGAACGCCGCCGTTCTACACGGCCCCGCGCGGCTTGTCTCGCAGGCGCAGCGTTACCGGACCGGCGGCTTGAGGCGCAGCCGCGGCGGCGGATTGACCTGCTCCGGGACGATCGTCGGCTTCTCAGCCGCGCTCTCCAGAACCGCCAGCTTTACGCGGAGTTGCTGCAGTTCCCGCTCGAAGCGCCGTGCGGTCTCCCGCCATTTGCCCTGCCGCAGCCATGATGCCAGACCGCCGATCAGGACACCGACGATCAGCAAGAGCAAAATTATGGCGAACAACGGCAGCGTCACTGACGCGGCGGGCTCGGCGCCGCCAAACGGGTCGAACGAAATAGTGATGCTCTGCCGGTTCGCCATCGCAAAGGCGATGATGATGACGGCGAGCGGCACCAGGACGACTGCCGCAACGATCCTGTTCAGCAAGTTGGACCTCCGCCGGCCTATTCGTGCGGATCAGACCGGGCTCGTCGTCTGATTGAGCCGCTCGCGCATTTCCTTGCCGGTCTTGAAGAACGGCACGCACTTCTGATCGACGGCGACATGGGCCCCGGTGCGCGGATTGCGTCCGGTTCGTGCCGGTCGCCGTTTCACCGAGAAGGCGCCGAAACCGCGCAGTTCGACACGGTCGCCGCGCGCCATCGCCGCGATGATTTCTCCGAGAATGGCGTTGACGATCTTTTCGACGTCGCGCTGATAAAGGTGCGGGTTTTGCGCGGAAATACGCTGCACCAGCTCGGATTTGATCATGGTTGCCTGCCGCGGCTCAATTTGCGCTGGCAGGGTGCCAAAGGGCCAACAAACCGTCAAGATTAAGCCGCTCGAAAGCCTGCGTGGCTCCCCAGTCGTCGAAGTGGCGCGCCAGCGCCGTCAGGCCCAAAGCGTCGAGCATCGCGGCGGTTGCGGCGTGGAGGAAAGGCAGGTCGCCAAGGCGGCTGCGCAGCTGATAGTCGCGCACCGGCAGCTTGGCGTCGACCTTCTTCTCGCTCGCCAGCCAGGCGATGGCGGTGCGCTCGTCGCCGATCTCGTCGACGAGCTTCAGCCCGATGCCCTGATGGCCGGTAAACACGCGGCCGTCGGCGACGGTTTGCAATTCGTCCTCGTTGAGATGGCGCCGGTCCTGCACCAGCCCGCGAAACCAGGCGTAGGAATCCTTGATGATCGACTCGATCGCCGCCCGCGCCTCCGGTGAGGTCGGTTCGAAACCGTCGGGCGCGGCTTTCAGCGGCGACGACTTGATCGTTTCGACCTTGACGCCGAGCTTGCTCAGAAGATCGGCGACGTTCGGATACTGGAACAGGACACCGATCGAGCCGACGAGCGATGTCTGCTTGGCGACGATGTGATCGCCGGCAAGCGCGGTGATGTAGCCGCCGGAAGCAGCCAGCCCGTCGACGACGATGACGAGCGGCTTCTTTTCCTTCAGCCGCATCAGAGAATCATAAAGCTGCTCGGACCCGGCGGTGGTGCCGCCGGGACTGTCGACATGGACGATCACCGCACGCGCCGTCGACGATTTGGCGAGCTTGTCCAGCTGTTCCACGCGCTCCCGGTCGTCGCGGATCAATCCCTGGATGGTCACGCGCGCAATATAGGCGCCGGCGCCGGCAAAGCCGGTGCGATTGCTCAAGAGCTCGGCAAATCCGCCGATCGCCAGCACGATGACGACGATTGCCAGAACGCGCCAGAAGGTAAGCTTGCGCCGCATGCGACGGCGGTCGACGATCAAGTCGGCGTCAAGCGACATGGTACGAATTTCCCTTTGCAGTTTCCGCGGAACGGATCGTTATGAGGGCCGGGCCGACGGGCCCGGCCCAAAGACCGGCACGAAATATCAGTCCGCCGACTCTTCCTTTTCGTTTTCCTCGCCCTTGCGCTTGAGCGCGGTGCCGAGGATATCGCCAAGCGTCGCGCCGGAATCGGACGATCCGTACTGGGCGATCGCCTCTTTTTCCTCGGCCACTTCGAGCGCCTTGATCGAGACCTGAACCTTGTGGGTTCGGCGATCGAACTGGATCACGCGAGCGTCGACTTTCTCACCGACCGCAAAACGCTCCGGCCGCTGCTCGGAACGATCGCGCGCCAGCTCCGAACGCTTGATGAAGGACTCGTATTCGGTGCCGACGATTTTCACGTCGATGCCGCCTTCTTTCACCTCGGTCACCTCGCAGGTGACGACCGAGCCTTTCTTGAGTTCGCCGGCGGCAGGTTCGCCCGGCGCCGCCGCGGCGGCGCCGCTCTCGGCGAGCTGCTTGATGCCGAGCGAAATGCGCTCCTTCTCGACGTCGACATCGAGCACTTGCGCCTGGGCCTTATCGCCCTTTTTGTACTCCTCGATCACTTGCTCGCCGGGGCGTTTCCAATCGAGATCGGAGAGATGCACCATGCCGTCGACGTCGCCGTCGAGGCCAAGGAACAGGCCGAATTCGGTCTTGTTCTTGACTTCACCTTCGACCACCGAGCCGGGCGGATATTTCTCCAGAAACACCTCCCAGGGATTGCGCATGGTCTGCTTGAGGCCGAGCGAAATACGGCGCTTGACCGGATCGACCTCCAGCACCTGGACCTCGACTTCCTGAGAGGTGGAAACGATCTTGCCCGGGTGCACGTTCTTTTTGGTCCACGACATCTCCGAAACGTGGATCAGCCCTTCAATGCCGGGCTCGAGCTCGACGAAGGCGCCGTAGTCGGTGATGTTGGTGACGCGGCCCTTGAAGCGGACGCCGACCGGGTATTTGGCCTCGATGCCCTGCCACGGGTCTTCCAGCAGTTGCTTCATGCCGAGCGAGATGCGGTGGGTCTCGTGGTTGATCTTGATGATCTTGACCTTGACCTGCTGCCCGATGTTGAGGACCTCGGACGGATGATTGACCCGCCGCCAGGCGATGTCGGTGACGTGCAGGAGGCCGTCGATGCCGCCCAGATCCACAAACGCGCCGTAATCGGTGATGTTCTTGACCGCCCCGTCGATGACCTGGCCCTCTTCGAGGTTCTGCACCAGCTCCTGACGCTGCTCGGCGCGGGTCTCTTCCAGAACCGTGCGGCGCGAAACGACGATATTGCCGCGGCGGCGATCCATTTTCAGGATCTGGAAGGGCTGCTGATTGTTCATCAGCGGCGACACGTCGCGGATCGGACGAATGTCCACCTGGGAACGCGGCAGGAAGGCGACGGCGCCGTCGAGATCGACGGTGAAGCCGCCCTTGACCTGGTTGAAGATGACGCCCTGAACTTTTTCGTTGTTTTGGAACGCCTTCTCGAGCTTGCCCCAGCTTTCCTCGCGGCGCGCCTTGTCGCGTGAGAGGACGGCCTCGCCCAGCGCGTTCTCGACCCTTTCGAGATAGACCTCGACGGTGTCGCCGACCTTGATCTCGGTTGAGCGGCCGGGCCCGGCGAATTCGCGCAGCGCGACGCGGCCTTCCGTCTTCAATCCGACGTCGATGACGGCGACGTCCTTTTCGATCCCGACGACGGTCCCTTTGACGACGGACCCTTCCTGCAACTGACCATCGCTGAACGATTCATCGATCATACTAGCGAAGTCTTCGCGCGACGGCGCGGCGGTAGCGACTTGAGCCATGAACACTCCGAGCCCCGTGATGAAAATGATCCCGAACGCGCAGCGGCCGCCGGTTATGCCGGCGGGCGGGGCCAGAGCCAGACGATCAGGACAAAGCTTGGTCCGGAGCCTTAGCGAAGCGCGTGAACGGGCGTTCCTCCAATGACGAAACCGCGGTCAGCCGCGTTTTCGGCCCGTTCGGACGGCTTCGATGATATCGACGGCAGCCCGGAATGCGGCGTCTATACCTAAATGCGTCGTATCGAGCAAGTGCGCGTCTGGCGCGGCCTTTAGCGGCGCGGCGGTCCGGCGGGAGTCCCGCTCGTCACGCCGCAGCAGGTCGGCCAGGATCTCCCCCTCGTCCGCGGCTTCGCCACGGGCCTTGAGTTCGTACGTGCGCCGTGCGGCACGCACTTCGGGGCTCGCGACCACAAACAGCTTCACGTCGGCACCCGGCGCTATGACGGTGCCGATGTCGCGGCCGTCGAGGACCGCACCTGGCCGCTTGGTCGCAAATTCGCGCTGATAGTTCATCAGCGCCTGCCGCACCTCCGGGATCGCCGCCACCACCGACGCGGCTTCGGTGACCGGCTGCGCCTTGAGCGCGCTTTCATCGAATTTTCTCGGGTCGAGCGCGATCGCAGCATCGAGAGCGCGCGCGACGTCGTCGGGCGCATGACCGGCATCGAGCACCGCTTTGGCCACCGCGCGGTAGAGCAGCCCGGTGTCGAGGTGATGCAGGCCATAGACCGACGCCACTTGCTTGGCGATCGTCCCCTTGCCCGAGGCCGCCGGTCCGTCGATGGCGATGATCATCGTCACATCCAATTCTTTCGCTGGCGTCGGAGCGGTTGTTCCCCGGCCGGGGAATGGCTAGATCAAACGGCGGCCCGAGAGATTCCGCAAGCACGAAGAGTGGTGTTTCGCGCTACCGAGATCGGCGACGGCATCGGCGACGATGTAAGTCTCAAGACGAGGCTCGCCAAACGAGACTTGCAAGTAAGACTTGAAAGTGAGCCTTGCAAAGCGAGACTTGCAAAAATTTCAAGACTTGCAAAGCGCGGCCCCGCCTGCTCGATTCCGCCGCCGGATCGTTATTTGACATCGCACCGGCAAAGGAGCCCATGAAGTGAGACTCGGAAGACGGCTGAGAAAAAAACGTTGGTTCCAGAAGACAATCGGGATTCTGGCTGCCGAATATCTGCGTCTGGTGTGGAACACAAGCCGCGTCACCGTCGAGCCAGCGGATGTCTACCAGCGCTACCATTCAGAAGAGCCGGTGATCGTTGCGATGTGGCATGGTCAGCATTTCATGCTGCCGTTCCTGCGGCTGAGTTACCGCGCCAAGGTGCTGATTTCTCGCCATAGCGACGGCGAAATCAACGCGGTCGCCGCGGAGCGTCTCGGCATCGACACCATTCGCGGATCGGGCGATCATGCGGGCCGATTTCATCTCAAAGGCGGCATCAACGCGTTCAAAAGCATGGTGGATTTGCTCGCCGATGGCTGGAACGTTGCGCTGACCGCGGACGTACCGAAGGTGTCGCGCGTCGCCGGTCTCGGCATCATCAAGCTTGCAAGTCTATCCGGCCGTCCGATCTTTCCGGTGTGTTTGGCGACCAGCCGGCGAATCGTGCTCAACAATTGGGACCGTACGGAAATCAATCTTCCGTTTAGCCGCGGCGCCGCTGTAGCCGGCGAGCCGATCCGCGTGCCCATAAACGCCGATGCCGAGACATTGGAGCAGTACCGCCGCGCGCTCGAAACCGCGCTTAATGCGGCGAGCGAACGCGCCCATGCCGTCGCCGATCGGCGGATTTCAGGCAACGGCGTTGCGTGGTCGGCGGTTCGCGATCCGAGACTCAGTTCAGATCCGCCCCGAGCCCGCGCATAAGATCGACGAATCCGGGAAAGCTCGTGGCGATGAAACTCGCATCGTCGATCTTTACCGGCTCGGCGCTCGCCATCCCCATCACCAGCGCCGACATGGCAATGCGGTGATCCATGTGCGTTGCGACAAGGCCGCCGCCGGTGGCACGGCCCTGGCCCTGCACGATCAGATCATCGCCGGCGATCTCGACCGTCACGCCGTTTGCGCGCAACAGGTCGGCGGTGGCCGCGAGGCGATCCGATTCCTTCACTCGCAGCTCCTTAAGCCCGCGCATGACCGTGGTGCCCTCGGCGAAGGCGGCAGCGACGGCAAGCACCGGATATTCATCGATCATGGCAGGAGCGCGCGCCGCCGGAACCTCGACGCCACGTAGTGCACTGGCGCGGACGCGCAGATCGGCGACTTCTTCACCGCCTTCATTGTGGATCCCGAGCCGCTCGATCGAGGCACCCATTTCCACGAGCGTGACCATCAGGCCGGAGCGCAGCGGATTCAACATGACACCTTCGAGGATCACGTCCGAGCCCGGCGTGATCGCCGCCGCGACCAGCGGAAACGCCGCGGACGACGGATCGGCAGGTACCATGATCGGCCGCGGCGACAACTCCGGCTGACCGGCGAGCGTGATGCGGCGGCCAAGAGCGCCGTGCGGCTCGACCCGCAAATCGGCGCCGAAATGCGCGAGCATCTTTTCGGTGTGGTCGCGCGTCGCCTCTGCTTCGACGATAACGGTTTCGCCGGGTGCGGCGAGACCAGCGAAGAGCACGGCGGATTTCAGCTGTGCCGACGCGACTTGCGGTTCGAAGACGATAGGAATCGGATCACGCGCACCGGCGAGCGTAAGCGGCAGGCGGCCGTCGCTCGATGTCAGCGTGTGCGCGCCGATGCGTTCGAGCGGCTCGAGCACGCGCCGCATCGGCCGCCTGCGCAGCGAGGCATCGCCGTCGAACGTCGCTACGATCGAGCAGCCGGCGACCGCCCCAAGCATGAGCCGGCACCCAGTTCCCGAATTGCCAAAATCGAGCGCGCCCGCAGGCTCGGCAAAGCCGCCGACACCGACGCCATGGACGCGCCATTCGCCGCCGCCTGCCCTTTCAACGCGCGCGCCGAGCGCCTGCACCACCTTTCCGGTATTGAGCACATCCTCGCCTTCGAGCAGGCCGAAGATGCGGGTCTCGCCGACGGCAAGCGCGCCGAGAATCAACGCGCGATGCGAAATCGATTTGTCGCCGGGCACGCGCACACGGCCTTTCAGCGGGCCGTTGCGGCGGGCGGTAAGCGGGGCGGGTTCGGTGTCCATGAAACAACTTGAACTTTCTCTATCGGGCGCCGGCGCACCACCTCATGCCGATGCGCGCCGCTGCAACTCCTCGCGCTCCGAGCGACTGCGTTCCGGCGCACCGAGCTTGCGGCCGGCGCGATGGCCCTCAAGCGTGGCTTCGTAGACCGTGCGCGGAGCAACCGCGCAGCCGATCGCTTCGACACTGCGGCCGCGCTCCCGCAGCAAATGATAGATAGCATTTTCCGAACTCCGCGACGTTGCCATCACGATGGCGTTGGCGGTGATCGGGCGAGACCTCGCCGGCTGGTAGACGTTGACGATTTCGACCTGGGCGCCGTTGATATTTTTCACGGTGTGATCGGTGATCATCTCGACTTCGGCCTCATAGAGATATGTCAGGATCCAGTGAAGATAAACTTCCGCCGTCGTTTCCCATCCGATCATCGGCCATTTGGTCAGGATCCTGACCCGGGCGCCGAGCTTCGCCAGTTTGACCGCGGTCAGCGGGGCGGCCACATCCGCCATTTCGTCGATGACAAGCACGTCGCCTGAAACCTTCACTTTGTCGAGGGCGACCTCGTCCCAGGTCACGCAATTTCCCGTTTCCCAGCCCGGCAGCGGTTTGCCGGTCTGTCCTTGAAAGCCGTCGCGGCGATAGCGCGCTCCGGAAGCGACGACGATATGATCCGGGCGCTCGGCTGCGAGCACGCCGTCGATATTCTCTGCGGTCACCGGGCTGTCGGTCTTGATGATCGCGCCGTTGCCGGTCGCTTGCTCCGCAAGCCATGTGGCGATCGTTCCATATTGCTGGCGATGTGGCAGGGCGCCATACGCGCGAACGTGTCCGCCGACTTGCTGTTCGCGCTCGTAGACGACGACCTGGTTGCCGCGTGCCGCCGCGACGCGTGCATATTCCAGGCCGGATGGTCCTGCGCCGACGACCAGTACGCGTTTCGGCGATGGCACCTTGCGCGTCGCGCTTGCGCCCCAGACTCGATTCGCGTCCGACCACGGGGTTGTAGGCGCATTGCACGCGGCTGCCTCGGATCACTGCTCTCCAGCAGTAATTGGCGGCGACGCAGCGGCGAATATCCTGCGCGCGTCCCTCTTTCACTTTCGTCATCCACTGCTCGTCGGCGATCATCTGCCGCGCGAGCAGGATGGCGTCGGCATCGCCGGAGCCGACGAGTTCGTCGGCGATCCCCGGATGGCTTACCCGGCCGACCAAGAGAACCGGCTTCTTCGCGACGGTCTTGATGGCCCGGGTGTATTCGCGCTCCCATCCCTGCTCGAAAGTCATCGGCGTGTGAATCCAGGAGTGGTGAACGCCGGCGGATACGCTCACATAGTCGATATCGGCCTCTCGCTCGAAATCCGCGTGGATGCGTTTGACGTCCTCGATTTCGAGATCGCCCTCCCAGAACGAGGTCGAATTGATGCGGTATCCGAGGAACGGCCGATCGCCAATCCGTTTGCGAATCCGTCGCATTGCTTCGATCGAGAACCGCAGGCGATTCTCATACGATCCGCCCCAGCGGTCCGTACGGTGATTGTAGAAGGGCGAGAGGAATTGCCAGGGAAGGTAGCCGTGCGCGACGTGAAATTCGACGCCGTCCAGCCCGGCGGAAATGGCGCGCTTGGCGGCATCCTCGTAACATTGCAAAATGTATTCGATCTCGTGCTCTTCCAGCTCCTTGGGCGTCGGACCGCCCGGAATTTCGCCAGCCGGCACCTGGCTCGGCGCCAGCATATAGGGATTGTATTCGTCGGGGTCGCGCGCAGGATCGGTTTTCAGGAAAGGTGCCGGCGAACGCAGTCCCAGATGAAGGAGTTGCACCGAGAGCGCGCAGCCGTGCCGCTTTACCGCCCGGGCCACATTGGCCAGACCTTCCATCTGAGCGTCGTTCCAGAGGCCGGGGAAGCCGAGTGGAGTATAAATCGTGTCCTTGTTTATCAGGTGGCCGCCCAGAATGATCATGCCCAAGCCGGTTTTGGCGCGCTCTTCGTAGTAAGCCACGGCCTGTTCGGTAAAAATTCCTTCATGCGGACTTCTTACCCATGTCGGGCAAACCGGACCGAACACGACACGGTTTGGCAGCGTGGTGTTGCGTATCCGCAAGGGCGACAGCAGATGACGATAGGCGCCGGTGTCGGTCACGGTCGTTTTCTCCCCTGATGGCGTTTTGACTCGCAGGCTAACAGTGCACTCTGCTTAAAACTCGCGCACGATCATTCGGTCTTGCCTGCGGATACGCCTTCCGGCTTGTGACCCCGGTAATCTGCTATTGACAGGCGCAGCACGACTAGCCAAGTGAAGCACCCAAATTGAAGGATTTCCGGCCGTGGCGAAAACGGAACTTGGCACTAAACGCGTCTGTCCCGAAACCGGACGCAAGTTCTACGACCTCAACAAGGATCCGGTCATTTCTCCCTATACCGGCAAGGTAGTGCCGGTGGAAACGCCGACGGCCCGCTCCCGCCCCGAACCGGCTACGCCGCGTCCGGCCGCCGCTGCTGTTCCGGCGGAAGAAATCGTGGCGCCGGAGCCGCAGGAGGCCGAATTCGTTTCGCTGGAGGAAGCCGATGCCGAGGCGCAAGGCGCCAAGGCACCGGTAGAGACGACCGAGCCGGATGTCGAAGAAGAGGTCGAGATCGACGAAACCCTTGACGATGCCGCTTTCATCGAGGAGCAAGAGGAAGAAGACGCCGACGTCACGGACATTATCGGCAGCGACATCGAAAACGAGGAGGAAAGCTGATCGGATTTGCGGTTTGGGGCCATAGCTCAGCTGGGAGAGCGCCTGCATGGCATGCAGGAGGTCGGCGGTTCGATCCCGCCTGGCTCCACCAAGTCAGCTTCCGAAACAAGTTAGCTTCCGAACAAGTCCGTGTCCGAAACAAGTCAGTGTCCGAACAAGATAAGTTTTCATCCGGCGGCTCGTTTCGACTGGTTAGGATTGCGACTGGTTAGGATTGCGACTGCGGACGCCTAGAATTCTTACTCCGCGCCGATACGCCTCCGGATTCTACACTTCTTTTCCCCTGCGCCCTGATGGACCGATGAGCAGGCCCGAGGCTAAACTCCCGTGGTCGAACATAGGGGTCCATTGTGGGCGCTAGCCTCTCCCCGCCACCGCCCCGTATTCGCTTGCGCGTCGGTGTCACCGGCCACCGGGTGCCGCCGAAATTGCCGATCCAATCCGAGGCGCCGCTGCGCGCGCGTCTCGACCGCATCCTCGCAGCCGTCATCGAATCCGCACGCGAGCCCGACAGCGATTTTCCCGGCGGCGCATCCGCGAATTCCGGCAGCGAGTTCGTTGTCGTGTCATCGCTTGCTGAAGGCTCGGATCGCCTGGTCGCGGAAGCGGGGCTTGCGGGCGGCTACGCGCTGGAGGCAGTGCTGCCTTTTGCACGCGCCGAATATGCCCGCGATTTCCACGCGCCGGAATCGCTTGCTGCGTTCGAACGGCTGCTCGGGCGCGCCGCCGCGGTTTTCGAACTGGACGGTGACGCGGGCGAGCGTTCGCGTGCCTACGAGGCCGCCGGCTTCGTCATGCTCGCGAATGTCGATCTTCTGATCGCCATTTGGGACGGCGAGGATGCGGCCGGCGTCGGCGGCACGGCTCAGATCGTCAGCCGCGCGATCGCCGACGGCATACCCGTGGTGCGCCTTGATCCGCAGAACCCGAACGGCATGCAGATATCGTGGCCGCAAGCCGGCGACTTGCCGCCCGCCCATGCCTATGCACAACCCACGCATGCTTTTCGATCCGCCGACGAGGCGACCATCGCGCTCGTGATCGGGGAAATTCTGGCGCTGCCCGACGAGGCGCGCGTTTCGCTGCCACAATATCTGCATGAAGTCGAACGCCGCTGGAATTTTTTTCCCTGGTATCCGCTGCTGCTATGGGTGTTCGGCGCACGCCGGCCGCGGCTGACGGATTTCCGCCTCCCATCCCCACTCGCCGACACAAAAGCCCAGTGGCAGGATTATTTTTCAATCTTGCCGAAAGACCGCGCACAACGTCCCGCGATCGAAACGATCCTTTTGCCGGCGTTCAGCGCCGCCGATCACCTCGCCGTTTTCTATTCGCTCGTTTATCGCAGTTCGTATGTGTTCAACTTCCTGTTCGCCGCCATCTCCGTGGCACTGGCTCTGAGTGGAATCTTCATTCACGATCCGAACGAAAAGGCCGGGTTTGTTTCCGCCGAGTTCGCGATCATCGTCGCCATCCTGGCAACCTGGTATTACGGCAACAAGCTGCAATGGCATCGGCGCTGGCTCGACTATCGCCGGCTCGCAGAGAGCCTGCGCCACATGCGCATCCTCGCGCCGCTCGGCGCCGAAGGTCCGATCGATCGTCCGAGCCGCAGCGCCGAGGCCGAGGGGCTCGACTGGGTCAATTGGTATGCCTGGTCGCTGCGCCGCCTGCTCCCCCTGCCCGACCGCGTCGTCGATCAGGCCTATCTCGCCGCAGTGCGCGAAACCGTGCGCTCGGCGGAAATTGCCGGGCAGGCCTCCTACCATGCCGCCAATGCACGCCGAATTGCGAAGATCGACCACCGAATTCATCACACCGGCCAAGCCTTGTTCGGCGCGACGGCCGCGCTGTGCATCATCTTCGTGACAGTGTGGGGGATCGACCACCTGGCCGACACGAGATATCTCCACCGTGCCTGGGTCCTCGGCTCGTTCACTTTCCTCACGGCGCTGCTGCCGACGCTCGGCGCGGCATTGGGCGCGATCTACGCCCAGGGCGATTTCAAGACGGTGGCGGAGCAATCCAAGCGTACCGCGAAACGGCTGGCCGCGGTCGACAAAATCCTGGCCGAGGAGCCGCTGGAATTCGCTCGTCTGGCAGACCGCGTGCAGAAAACGTCGGATATCATGATGGCCGATCTGGAAGAGTGGCAGACGGTCTTCCGCACCCGGCCGCTGTCGCTCCCAGCCTGATGATGGCTTGCAGACGCCACATCCTGGAATGATGGCGGCCTCTGAACGCTCCACCTCGCGAAAATGGCGCGCTGTTGCTTTGAAAGCACGGTCGTCCCCTTGACCTTATTCCCGCATGCCGACTAGCCTTCGGACTGGGCGTGTGGGGGGTGTTATGTGGGTCCGTGTGTGGCTTGCCGGCGCGTGGCGCGCTGGCAAGCGGCGTGCTGAAAAGTGGCGGGCTGGCAGGTTGCTTGCCGCCGCGTTTCTCGCAGGCTTGTCGAGCGCATGCGCCGTCGTCGATCCGATCGATTCGCGTTACGACACCGTCGCACGCAGTCTGGCCAAAGGCCGCAACGAGTCCATTTTCCTAAATCTTATCCGCGCCAGCCACGACTATCCGCTGAGCTTCGTCACCGTGGCCAACGTCACGCCCTCGATGACGAATGTCACGTCGTTCGGGCTACCGGCATTTTTGCTCGGACCGCCGGCAATATTCGGAACCGCTGCGGTGGGAACCGGCGCCTCGTTGCCTACTTCGTCGCCGGGTCGCGACGCCATATTCGGCAGCAGCACCGCCGCCAACTCCACCTCCGTCGCCACGAACTTCAGTGTGTCGACGCAGGAGACGAGCACCTTCTACGGGGGCTTCCTCAAGCCGATCGATCTTCAGATCCTCGATTATTTCATTCGTCAGGGCTACTCGCGCGAGCTGTTGTTCTGGCTGTTCACCGACGCCGTTGAAATCAGCGCCCACGGCAAAACATTCGGCACGCGTTATAGTCCGCCGAACGACTATGGTTGTCCGGTTGGCGATCCGGGAAATCGGTGCTTCGGCGAGTTTGTGCAGATCGCCGTGGCTGCCGGCCTGACCGTCGAGGAAAAATCCCTGCAAGAGACGGGCGGCGGGGGAGGCGGCGGGTCGAAATCATCGGGTGGCGGCAGCAAAGGTCCGACGATCATTTTCCCGCGGTTCTGCTTTAGCAAGGTGTTGCAGGACCAGGCCAAGATGGCCATGCCCGCAGGACAATGGGACTACATCGCCAAGCGCTACTTCGACAGTCCGCTCGGTAATTTCAGCCCGGTTTGTGGATCACATTGGGACCCGACTGAAGACACCAAGAAATGGCAGGCGGATACCTTCAATTTCTCGGCCGGCGCGACCCGGTTCAAGATCGTGCCGCGTTCCGCTTTCGGCGTTTTTGAATTTCTGGGTACGTTGATCAGGATGCAGACGCAAAACCTCCAACCGTCGCCCAACGCAAACATTCCAGAAGAGCGAAGGGAAGTTCTGCTAAGGCCGCCATTTTTGTGGACGGCGGCATCCAACGAAGACGCGCAGCTCTTCAACGTTGTGCTCGCCAATGGGCAGCAACGCTGCTTTGTCCATACCTGGTTCTATGACGGCGACTATTGCGTGCCGGAAACAGCGACCAACACCAAGAGAATTTTCAGCTTGCTGGCGCAGCTGATCGCCATCACGACAGCGGCTACCGACCTTTCGATCACGCCCGTCGTCCGCGTCATTCAATAGCGGCGCGAGACGCGCGCATTCTTGTTTTGCGTAGCATGATCATTTCGGAAAGCCGGCCGCCACCCCGGATCGAGTCCGGCCAGGCTTTTTCCGGATTATGCTGATTATTGGTGGAGCATGATCTGTTCGGAAAACCGGCCGCCACTTTTCCGGATTATGCTCAATCCCAAAGCTGCTGGGTCGCAAGATCGGCGCCCTGGCGCATGGCCTTGAACTTCTCCCACACCACGGTGCGGTGCACCTCGGTGTTGTACAGAGCCTGTGAAGAGAAGCCGCAATCGGCGCCGGCGATGACATTTTCGCGTCCGACCAGTCGGGCAAAGCGGAGAATGCGCTCGGCGATGAGTTCTGGATGCTCGACGATGTTGCTGGCGTGAGTGACCACGCCGGGAACCAGCACCTTTCCTTCGGGCACCTTGACCCATTCGAACAGATGATACTCGTGCTCGTGGCGGGGATTCGCGGCCTCGAAGCTGTATGAGCCGGCTTCGATTTGCAGCATGTAGTCGATGATCTGCTTCAGCGCCGCTTCATAAATGCGCGGGCCTTCATTGATGCCGTAGCAGGTATGGAAGCGCACGCGCTCGGCCGGAATGCCTTTCAGGGCCGTATTGATGGCTTCGACGTAGATTTGCGCGCGGCGTTTCTTTTGCGCGTCGTCGAGGCCCACTTCGTAGAAGATATCCGGCAGGAACGGGTCGTCGATCTGCACGAGAATGCCGGCGTCGACGATCGCCCGGTATTCCTTGGCCATTTCCGCGGCAAGCGCGTGGAAATACTCTTCGTCCGACTTGTAGTACTCGTTCGATCCAACGCCGGACGGCGCGGTCGCCGGCAGGAAAACCTGCTCGTTGGCGACGCCGGCAGCCGCTGCTGCGGCCTTTACGTTGGCGATGTCGATTTGCACAAGCTTCTCGCCGCGGTATTTGATAGGACCCACGCAGACGATCGGGGCAAGCGCCACGATTGCTCCGCCCGTCATCGCGCGCTTGAAATATTCCGCGTAGTATTCCGGGAAAGCCGCGACCTCCTGCTCGAAAAGCTTCATCTTCATGCCCGGGCGCGATTCAAAGCCATCGAGCCGCTCGCGGACGTAGGTGAAGAAACCCGGCTTGGAGAATTCCCCGTCGGTGACGATGTCGATGCCGCAATCGACCTGTTCGCGCACGACGCCGGCGACTGCAACACGCAACGCTTGCTGAAATGCCTTCTCGTCATAAGGTTGCCCGCCATATTTCGCCTTCATCACGTCCAGCAATTGATGCGGCCGCGGCAGGCTGCCGATGTGCGTGGTCTGGATACGATCGGTATTTTGCTGGAGTTGCATGATTGGATTCCAAATATCGTTGGCCAAATAGCGTTGACGGCGAGCATCCGCGGGGCGCCTGCGTCCGCTTCGCTAACCGGATATTCCGGCGGCTGTCGAGGCAAATCCGTACGGACCCTGGCAACAATTGAAGTTTGAGCTTGGGACAATTTGCGCGGGCCCGGCCATCGCCGACGCCTCAGTGCTGCCTTTTATGCTATGTTAGCGTCGAAAAGCGCGATACGGGAGCCGCTTGAGAATGCATCGAAAATGGATCGGGGCGGCATTGCTTGTTGGCCTCGCCATAAGTACAGCCGGAACGCTCTCGGCGCAGCAGCGCCAGTCGTTGCCCGCCGGACAGCCTTCCATCGTAAATGATGAGGCAGACACGGCGGCGGCTCCGCCGCCGAAGCCGCCGCGCCAGCGCGGACAGAAGCCGCCGGCGGCCTTCGAGCACGATCCCGATCTCGATGCGGCGGATCAGTTCGCGCCGTCGCAGGTCAATCAGCCATTGCCAGGCGCCGTGTCGATGCCGAGCGGCGGCTCGCATACGCATGCTGGGGCGGCCGCGCCGGGAAGCGATGCGGCGCTTGAGGCCGGAACGCTGGTGAAACCTTCACGACCGGGGAAGCAGCACGTCATCGCCTGTGACGGGGTTTTCGGACGGGACTCGAGCCACGCCAAGCTCGCGACCGCATTCCAATCAAGGAACGTCACCTTCACGCAGGTCGATGCCAGCTCTGGCGGCAGGGCGATGGCGAGCGTGCTTTACGCCAAATCTCCAAAACAGCGTCTGGAAGTCTGGTGGTCGAAACCCGCCAGCCGCAGCGACACCCACCTCATCGTCATCAACGGGCAATCAGATTGGATCGCACCCGGCGAGCTCCACCTTGGGCAGACGCTGGCCGAGCTGGAGCAGATCAACGGCAAGCCGTTCAAGCTTTCCGGGTTCGACAAGGATCATGTGGCGGCCTTGACCGACTGGGACGGCGGGCAACTCGGCGCACTCACCGGCGGCTGCAAGATCGGCATCAATCTGCGCGCCGGCCCGAAAACCTCGTCAGCGGCGATCAGCGGCTTGCCCGCCGATCGCGCATTCACGTCAAGCGACGCGGCCTTGCGCGCGGTCAACCCGACCGTCAGCGAAATTCTCATCGCCTATTGAGTGCCCGCGCAGTCTCAGCGCGAGAGACCCAGGAAATCCCGGCTATGTTATGATTTTCAGCGCGGCTTTCGCGCGCCGGTCGCCGGCGGCTGGGCCGCTCCACCCTGCTGCGCGCGCATGGCTCTTACATCCCGCGCCATTTCCAGGCAGGTCAGCAGTTCCGTGTAGCTTAAGTCGCCCCCCATCCGCGCTTCATTGACGCATGAGGTTCTGTCGGCGGCGGTGAATTCCGACCATTTCTTGGCGAGCTCGTCGCGAGTCGCGTGCTCGCTCTCCAGGCAGTTCTGTTTCTCCTTGGCGACGGCGGGATCATGGAACGTAACGCCGCCTTGCTTGGCGATGCCGTCGCAGACCTGTTCGACATTGAGTTCCGGCACACCGTCGGCGATCGCAAACGGCAACATGAGATGAACGCCGAGTGCCAGCGCCTTGGACAAAATCATGACCTAAGCTCCGTGAATCAGCAGGATGATTATAACACCATCGCCGGTCGGAACCAGCGAACCGGCGGCGACTGCGGAAAAGATTATTGACCCAGTTGCAGCGTGATTGCGGTTTCCACCATGCCGGAAGCGCGCCAAGAAGCGTCGTTGCGCCGCGGGGAACCCACAATCTGCGCACCCTCGAAGCGGACGTCGATTGACCACCGCAGCCGCCGAGTGCAGTCTGTAGACTTCTCAAGCCCTGCAGATTCGGCGTTGTGTCGCGCTTTCGCAGTCTTTTTGGTTCGCGCGGGAGGAACCGATGTTCGGCATCAGCGACTTGTTTCAGTGGGAACGTTTCGTAACCCCCACCGTCATCAAAGTCTTCTACTGGCTCGCCGTCATTATTTCCGTGTTGCTCGGGGCTGCCGGCGCGGTGTCGTCGCTCGCCACCATGGCGTACAATCCTTTCGTCGGCATGATCTTCGTCATCGCCAGCCTGCTCGGCGCCTGCATGGGCGTGATCATTTCCCGCATCCTGGCGGAATTCGTGCTCATCGTGTTCCGTATCAACGAACACCTCGGCGCGATCCGCAATCAGGGCACCGGACTAAGAGGTCAGCCGCCGGATTTCGGATAGGCGACGTCAGGTCGCGAAGCGGAAATGCATGACGTCGCCGTCCTGCACGACATAGTCCTTGCCCTCGAGACGCAGTTTGCCGGCGTCGCGCGCGCCCGCTTCACCACCGCACGCCACATAGTCCTCGTAGGCGATGGTTTCGGCGCGGATAAAACCTCGCTCGAAGTCGGTGTGAATGACGCCCGCCGCCTGCGGCGCTTTGGCGCCACGCGTCACCGTCCAGGCGCGGGTTTCCTTCGGGCCGACGGTGAAGAACGTCACGAGATCGAGGAGCCCGTAACCGGCGCGGATCAGGCGGTCGAGCCCCGCTTCGTCGAGGCCCACCGCGGCGAGATACTCGCTGCGTTCGCCGCGCGACAAGACCGCGATCTCCGATTCGATCTTGGCCGAGATGACGACGACAGCGGCGCCCTCCACCTTGGCCCGCGCTTCGACTTTGCGCGAAAATGCGTTTCCCCCTGCGGCGGAGGCTTCTTCGACATTGCAGACGTAGAGCACCGGCACCGCGGTCAGCAGCCCGAGCATGTGAAAAGCTCGCTCCTCATCCGGCTTGCGCTCGACGAGGCGTGCGGGCTTGCCCTCGCGTAGCAGCACCAGCGCGCGATTGATCAGGTCGAGAACTTCCTTTGCCTCCTTGTCGCCGCCCTTCGCCTTTTTGGCCAGCGTGTCGACGCGCCGCTCCAGGCTGTCGAGATCGGCGAGCATCAACTCGGTTTCGACCGTCTCGATATCAGCGACCGGATCGATGCGGCCTTCGACATGGGTGACGTCGGTGTCCTCGAAGCAGCGCACCACGTGCGCGATGGCGTCGACCTCGCGAATGTTGGCGAGAAATTGATTGCCGAGCCCCTCGCCCTTCGACGCGCCGCGAACGAGACCCGCGATGTCGACGAATGTCAGCCGCGTCGGCACGATCATGGCTGATTTGGCAAGCCCCGCCAGCGTCTCCAGCCGGCCGTCGGGTACCGCCACCTCGCCGACATTCGGCTCGATCGTGCAGAATGGATAGTTCGCCGCCTGCGCCGCCGCCGTTTCGGTCAGCGCATTGAAGAGTGTCGACTTGCCGACATTAGGCAAGCCGACGATGCCGCATTTAAAGCCCATGGAATTCCATTTACCTGTCTATTGCGGCTCACGCTTCGTCGGAATCGTTCCCGGATGCGCCGAAGCCCTTGGCGACCATGGCGAGGTGAACCTTGTTCTGAAAACTCGCATCCTGCCCTTGAACGAGAAGATCGACATTGTCGGCCAGGATGCCGAGCAGCGCCTCAACCCAAGCGCGTTCGCTCTTGGCGAAATCGCTGAGCACGTATTGCTCGACCCGATCCTTGGCGCCCGGATGACCGACGCCAATACGTATGCGCCGATAATCGTTGCCGATATGCGCGGTGATGGATCGCAGGCCGTTGTGGCCGGCGATGCCGCCGCCGACCTTAACGCGCACCTTGCCCGGCGGCAGTTCGATCTCGTCGTGAAACACGCTGACGTCGCCAGGCGCGAGCTTGTAAAATTGTGCCGCTTCAGCGACGGCGCGGCCGGATTCATTCATGAAGGTCCCCGGCAGAAGCAGCAGCACGCGCTCGCCGCCGATCGGCCCTTCGCAGGCAACACCCTGGAAACGCCGGCGCCACGGTCCGATACCGTGGCGCTCGGCGATAGCCTGAAGTGTCATGAAACCGACGTTGTGCCGGTTGCCGACGTAACGTGCCCCCGGATTTCCGAGTCCGACCAGGAGCAGCATGGGCGTAGTCTCGTGCGGGAGCGGACCCTCACTTCTTCTCGGCAGCGCCGCCGGCCGCCCCAGCAGCGCCTGGGGCCGCACTCGGAGCCGCGCCGGGCGCGCCCGTGGCCGCAGGACCCGCGGCCGCCGCGGCGGCGGCTGCAGCCGCTGCGGCAGTGGCGGCCTCCGCGGCTGCTTTCAATTCTTCCGCATAGCCTGACGGCGGCACGACCGTGACCAGGGTGATGTCCCTGCCACCGGCGACCCGCACGCCTTCCGGCAGTGTGATGTCGCTAAGGTGCCTGGAGTGATTGATATCGAGGCTGCCGACATCGACGTCGATGGACGTCGGAATGGCATCGGCGCGGCAGCGCACCTCGATAGTGTGCGTGACGATCGATACGGTGCCGCCGCGCTTGACGCCGGGCGACTGCTCGGCGTTTTTAACGTGAATCGGAATGTTGACGCGGATCGTCGCACCCTCGCCAAGCCGCATGAAGTCCACATGCAGGGGAAGGTCGCGAACCGGATCGAGCTGGAAGTCGCGCGGAATAACGCGATGCGTCACCCCGTCGACCTCGACGTCGTGAACAGTGGTCAAAAAATGCCCGGCATAGATCCGCAGTTTCAAATCGTTGTAGTCGAGCGAAATCGGCAGAGGCGGTTTGCCGTCGCCGTAGATAATTCCCGGTACGCGGCCGGCGCGGCGCTCTGCCCTGGCGGTCCCCTTACCGGCCAGTGAGCGCGACGCCGCCTTGATCAGATTGACGGTCGCCATGATGTATCCTTGTCGTTAAAGCCCGAAGAAGTGCGCTTGGATTACCGCGGCAGCCTCCAGGGGTGCCAAAAGCTCTTAAAGATGGCCGCGGTGGCGCGCTTATAGCGGCGCGAAGCCGAAAAAACAAGGAAGGCGGCAATACCCAGCTTAACCGTGTCAGGAGCCGCCGGGCTAAGCAACAGCCGATGGGTCATGCGGCGGATTGGCGCCGCCGAACTGCGCTTCCAGCGCCGCGATCCGGGCCTTGAGCGCTTCGTTCTCCTCGCGGGCGAGCCGCGCCATGTCCTTGACCGCCTCGAATTCCTCGCGCTGGACAACTGCCAGGTCGCGCAGTATGCGCTCCGCTTGGTTGCGGAACAGCGTTTCGAACTCGCGCCGTACACCTTGCGCAACACCGGCCGCGTCGTTCATCAATCTTGCAGCCTCGTCGAAAAACCGGTTCGTCGTCTGGACCATGTCTGCCTCCGAACCTCGAATTAAGCGCCCGTTGAACGCCCGCCTGTCCTATCGGCACACAATGGCAATGCTGCGACGCTATCGCAAGATACGAGCCGTGCGCACGGCACGGCCCATGAAGGAAGGCGCAAGGCGCGCGCCCGGAGCCCCTGATGTTCATCCTACCGGCCTTGCCCTCGGTTTTGCCCTTCCCCGCGATCAATCCGGTGCTGATTTCCATCGGGCCGTTTGCCATTCGCTGGTATGCGCTTGCCTATATCGTCGGCATCCTGGCCGGCTGGTTCTATGCGCGGGCGATCATCGCTTCGCAGAAGCTATGGGGCGGGCCGGCACCGATCACCGTCACCGAGTATGACGATTTCATCATCTGGGTCACGCTTGGAATCATTCTCGGCGGCCGCATTGGCTACGTGCTGTTCTATAATCTTCCGCACTTTATCGCCCATCCGCTCGAAGTTTTCGAATTGTGGAACGGCGGCATGTCATTCCACGGCGGATTTCTGGGCTGTGTCGTCGCCACCGTTGCATTCGCGCTGCGCCGCGGCCTGCCGATGCTGTCGCTTGGCGACGTGACGACGGCGGTAGCCCCGATCGGCCTGTTCCTTGGCCGCATCGCCAATTTCATCAACGGCGAATTGTGGGGGCGGCCGACCGACGTGCCCTGGGCCATGATTTTTCCCAACGGCGGACCGATCCCGCGCCACCCGAGTCAGCTTTACGAGGCAGCGCTCGAAGGCCTCGTCCTCCTCATCGTGCTTGGGTTTATCGTGCGCCTCGGCGCGCTCAAGCGGCCGGGCCTCGTCACCGGGGCCTTCGCTGTCGGCTATGGCGTGGCGCGCAGTGTTTGCGAATTTTTCCGCGAGCCCGACCCGCAGCTCGGTTTTCTGTGGGGCGGACTGACGATGGGTATGCTGCTTTGCATCCCGCTGATAGCCGCGGGTATCGGCGTGATCGCCTTTGCATTAACGCGCCAACCGATCGCGAAAAATGGCTGATGAATTCTCGCCGCTCGAAACCGAAATCCGCCGGTTGATCGCGGTCGCCGGACCAATGCCGCTTGCGGATTACATGCGGCTTTGTCTCACGCATCCGAAATACGGATATTATCTCACGCACGAACCGATTGGCGCCGCCGGCGACTTCATCACCGCGCCGGAGATCAGCCAGATGTTCGGCGAGATTATCGGTTTATGGATGGCCGCCGTCTGGAAACAGATGGGGGCGCCGGAAAATGTACGCGTCGTTGAATTGGGGCCCGGACGCGGGACACTGATGGCCGACGCGGTGCGGGCGGTGCAGATCGTCAAGGACTTCCGTACCGCCATGGTGCTCCACCTGGTCGAGATCAGCCCGAAGCTGCGAGAGGTGCAGCGGCGGCGGCTGGAAGGAACCGGCGTGCCGATCCTGTGGCACCCCACGCTTGACGACGTTCCGGGCGGCCCCATCATTATCGTCGCCAACGAGTTCATTGACGCACTGCCAATTCACCAGGCCGTCCAGAAAGCCGATGGCTGGCACGAGCGGGTCGTCGAGATCGCGCCCGATGGCACGCTTTCCATCGGTATCGCGCGCGACCCGCTGCCGCATTTCGACGCCACTCTGCCGCGAGCGTTGCGCCAGTCTCCCGAAGGCTCGATCTACGAATGGCGGCCCGACACCGTGGCGATTGAACTCGGTCGCCGGGTCCGTGCCGGCGGCGCCGTGCTCCTCATCGACTACGGCCACGCGCGGCAGGGACTTGGCGAAACGCTGCAAGCGGTCGCCGGTCATGCCTTCGCCGACCCGTTGCGGGCGCCGGGACAAGCCGACATCACGGCGCATGTCGATTTCGCCGCTCTGGCGCAAGGCGCGGAAATCATCGGCGCCCGCGCCCATGGTCCGGTTTCGCAGCGTGATTTCCTGCGCCGGCTCGGCATCGACAAACGGGCGGCGGCGCTGAAATCGCGTGCCCCTGCCGAGAAGGCTTCCGAGATCGACACCGCACTCGCGCGACTTACCGAGGCGGGACCCAAAGGCATGGGCGACTTGTTCAAGGTACTCGCAATCGCCGATCCGACGTTCGGTCCGTTGCCGGGCTTCGAGAATTAAGGGCGGCCCAAAGTAATGCGGCGCCAAGTAATACGGCCCCAAGTGATGCGGCCCCAAGTAATGGTGATCCGGTAATGATGATCCAAGCCAAGACGCTCGCGCTTACCGGAATCCGGCACGCCTTTTTCACGCGTGAAGGCGGCGTGTCGGGTGGCCTCTATTCAAGCCTCAACGGCGGCGTCGGCTCGCGCGACAGCCTCGATCACGTTGCCGAGAATCGCGCACGCATGGCAGCGGCCTTGGCGGTGCATCCTGACTGTCTGCTCACCGCCTACCAAATTCACTCGCCGAGCGTCGTTATCGCCGACGCGCCGTGGACCACCGCCGAGCGCCCGCGCGCCGACGCCATCGTCACCCGCAAACCCGGCCTCGCGATCGGAGTCAGCACGGCCGATTGCGGTCCCATCCTTTTCGCCGATCCGCGGGCTGGGGTCGTGGGCGCGGCGCATGCAGGCTGGCGCGGCGCGCTTGCCGGCGTCGCCGAAGCGACAATCGAAGCGATGGAGCAGCTCGGCGCCGCGCGCGATCAGATACGCGCGGCGCTGGGCCCCATGATCCGGCAAGAGAGTTACGAGGTCGGTCCCGATCTCATTGAGCGATTTGCCGCCGAGGATGCTGGCAGCGATCGGTTCTTTGCTCCGGCGGCTCGCTACGGCCAAGCCCAGTTCGATCTCAGCGGCTACATCGCCTCTCGCCTCACGCGGGCCGGCATCCGGCAGATCGAGGATGTTGGGCTGTGCACGTATGCGGACCCGGCGCGATTTTTCAGTTTCCGTCGATCGACCCATCGGGCCGAAGCGGACTATGGCCGGCATATCAACGCCATCGCGCTGGCTTGAAGGGCAACTAACGCGGGCGAATACAGATACGAATTTGCAATCCCGATCCCCTCCCCGGTCGCCGCTGCGCCATTGACTGTTTGAGGGCGCCATTTACCAACCCCAAACAATGTCGTCGGGGCGAAAAATCCTGCCGGGACAAGGCCCCCTGATTCATGTTGCCAGCCCCTTGGGCGGCTTGTATCAGGGCGTTGCTTTTTGCGCATGATCCTGCCCGAGAAGGCACCCAGCGGTCGGGATCATGCGGTGAGCCCCGGGGCGCGCAGGAGAGCGAATTGGCGACTAACAACGGAGCCATCAAGCTCGTCTCCGGCAACTCCAACCCCGCGCTCGCAGAGGGCATTGGCGCCTATATCGGCACGCCACTGACCAAAGCGGTGGTACGGCGTTTCGCCGACATGGAGATCTTCGTCGAGATCCAGGAGAACGTGCGCGGCGCTGACGTTTTCGTCATTCAATCGACGTCGTATCCGGCGAACGACCACCTGATGGAATTGCTCATCATCATCGACGCGCTGCGGCGTGCATCGGCGCGCCGTATCACGGCGGTGATTCCCTATTTCGGCTACGCCCGGCAGGATCGCAAACCCGGACCGCGCACGCCGATCTCCGCCAAGCTCGTCGCCAATCTGATCACCCGCGCCGGCGTCGACCGCGTGCTCACGCTCGACCTTCACGCCGGGCAGATCCAGGGCTTCTTCGATATTCCGACCGACAATCTGTTTGCTTCTCCGGTCATGGTGCGGGACATCAAGCAGCGCTTCGATCTCGACAAAGTCATGGTGGTTTCCCCGGACGTCGGCGGCGTGGTGCGCGCCCGCGGGCTTGCCAAGCGCATCAACGCGCCGCTCGCGATCGTCGACAAAAGGCGCGAGCGGGCGGGCGAGTCCGAGGTGGCGAACGTCATCGGCGAGGTCGACGGCCGCATCTGCATTCTCGTCGACGACATTTTGGACTCCGGCGGCACGCTGTTGAACGCCGGCGAGGCGCTTTTGGAGAAAGGCGCCGAAGCCGTTTACGGCTATATCAGCCATGGCGTGCTGTCAGGCGGCGCGGTCGCCCGGATCAACAATTCGAAACTCAAAGAGCTGGTGATCACCGATTCGATCCAGCCGACCGACGCGGTCAAGGCTTCTCCCAATATTCGCGTGCTCTCGATCGCAACGCTGATCGGCGAGGCCATCAGCCGCACCGCGTCGGAGGAATCCGTCTCGAGCCTGTTCTTCGACTAAAGCGGCCTGCAGCCATTGTCATTGTCCGGTCGGTCGCAAAACGCCCCCGGCTGTACCCCCGAGTCAACTTGTCGCAGGCTGGACTGTGGACGGTAATGTCGCCCGCATTGTGCCAGAGCGGCAAATCACTTCATGAGTGCCACGCGGCTGCCGGTTCAAAGCGAAGGCTTTGGCAGGAGAATCGAGCCGTTTATATTGTGCGTGCGGACTGATTCGCGGCATCGAGTCAATCGGCGGGCGCGAGTTGCGCCTGCGACAAATCGCTGCCCGGGTTGGTCGATGTTCCGTCGCGTGCGCATTTCCACTCCAACCGACGCTGTGGAGGCGGCATGTCTCTCATCGAAATCGCACGAGACCCACGCACCAACCCGCTCGACGTCGTGGAACACATGGCGGCCGGCAACAGCTGGCCGTTTGAACGCGCCGGCGAGGACGAGATAGCGATCGTCGTCACCGGCCGATGGACCAATTATCAGATATCGTTCACGTGGATGAGCGAGATCGAGGCGCTGCACCTTGCCTGCGCGTTCGACATGCGGGTGCCAAACGCGCGGCTCTCCGAAGTGCAGCACCTCGTCGCCCTCATCAACGAGCAATTGTGGATTGGGCATTTCGATATCTGGATGCAGAACGGCGTAGTGATGTTCCGCCACGCACTGGTGCTCGCAGGTGGCGTCACCGCCTCGGACCGGCAGTGCGAAGCCGTCCTCGGGAGCGCACTCGATTCCTGCGAACGCTATTTTCCGGCGTTTCAGTTCGTGGTCTGGGCAGGCAAGCCCGCCCGCGAAGCTATGGACGCGGCGTTATTCGAGACAGCCGGCGAGGCTTAGGCAAAAATAAAGAGGCTTAGGCAACAAAAATGTCATCGGCTGGTGAGAGCCCGGACCTGCGTCGTCTGTCCGGCCTGCTCGTCCTGGTCGGCGCTGGCAAGATGGGCGGCGCGCTGCTCGACGGCTGGCTGCGAGCCGGGCTCGAACCGGCCAATACAGTTGTGTTCGAACCGGACCCTTCGCCGCAAATTGCCGCCCTGGCCCGACGCGGCGTGTGGATCAATCCCGATGCGGCCACACTGACCCGGATCGCGGCGGTCGTCATCGCCGTGAAACCGCAGATCGCCGACCAGGTATTGCCAACGATTGCGCCGATGATCGACGCCTCCAGTCTGGTCGTATCGATCATGGCCGGGCGGACGCTGCAATTCCTCGCCGGCGCATTGTCGAATGCGGGCGCGTTGGTTCGCGCCATGCCCAACACACCGGCCGCGATCGGCCGCGGCATCACGGTCGCGGTGCCGTTGCACGCGGACAAAGCCCAGCGCGAACTCGCGCACGTTCTCCTCTCGGCGACCGGTACGGTCGAATGGCTCGAGGATGAAGGCGCGATGGATGCCGTCACGGCGGTTTCCGGATCGGGACCGGCATACGTTTTCCTGTTCGTCGAAGCCCTGGCGCAAGCCGGCACCGCGGCCGGCTTGCCACGGGCTCTCGCCGAGAAACTTGCGCGCGAGACCGTGGCTGGCGCGGGTGAATTGCTGCACCGATCGGCGCTCGATGCCGCGGTGCTGCGCGAGAACGTCACTTCGCCGGGCGGCACCACCGCCGCCGCGCTCGAAGTGCTGATGGGCGAGAACGGCCTTGCGCCGCTGATGAACAAGGCGATTGCCGCGGCGACCGAACGCTCGCGAAAACTCGCAGGCTGACTCAAAGCCTTGGAACCGCGCCGATAGCGGCATACATTCGATCTGTCTCGCGATTTGTCTCGTCGCGCGTTCGCGTAACTCGTGCAGGAGTTTTGGTCATGGCTCGCAATCCCGCCCGCAAAGCCGCCCGTAGATCCTCACGCGCCGCATCCGCCCATTCCGCATCCGCCAGCAGCCAAACCGTCCCGACCACCGACCGCGAGAAGATCATCGCGGCTTTTCTGGCGCTTCTTGCCGAAAAGCGTTTCGAAGCCGTCGGTCTTGCAGACATCGCCGGCCAGGCCGGGGTATCGCTGGCGCAGTTGCGCAGCGAATTTCCCTCCACGCTTGCGATCGTCGCCGCCTATGTCAAAGAGACGGATCGCGCCGTGCTCGCCGAGGATCTCAGCGACATGGCCGAGGAACCTGAGCGCGAGCGTCTGTTCGACATTCTGATGCGCAGGCTCGAAATACTGGCGCCGCATCGTGAAGCCATACGTTCGCTGCTGCGCTCGGCGCGGCGCAATCCGCCGCTTGCGGTCATGCTCAACGGACTGACGCTTCGCTCGCAGCAATGGATGCTGACGGCCGCCGGGATTGGCGCGTCCGGCCCGCGCGGCATGATCCGCGCCCAGGGCCTCGCCGTATTGTTCGCGTCGGTTCTCCGCACCTGGATCGACGACGACGATCCGGGACAGGCGCGAACCATGGCGGCGCTGGATCGCGCGCTCGGACGCGGTCAGCGCTTCGCGGGCTTCCTCGAGGATCTTTGCGCCATCCCTTCGCGCCTTGCGTCGTCTGCGGCGGCGACGGCGACGGCGGGATGAGGACGCCGAAGACGCGGCGGTCGCGTAGTCATGCGGCGGATCGCGACGGCTATGTAACGGGCAAAGCTTAGAATCGCTTCAAAGAAGGGATTTTCCTGTTGCAATGGCCTTTACCCGGCTTTAAGTAGCGATAGTTACAAGTGGTACTAATGGCGTGACGCCCAAAGTGGCTTTCCCCCGATGATTGTCTGCTCTTGCAATGTGCTGACCGATCACGACGTGCGGTCGACGCTTTCCGGCGAAGACGCCGCCCCGCGCACCGCTGGCGACGTTTACGGCTGTCTCGGTTGCAGCCCTCAATGCGGGCGATGCGCCAGGACCATCCGTCGGATCATGGACGAGGCGCTTGGCACGACTGGGTGCTGCGAGGCAAGCGGCGCCGCTTGTTAACCTCTCTGGCCCGAGAGTCGACCGTTTAGCGCACGTCGCAGCGTCTTTCCGCATTCATTAGAATCGCTATAGTCAATGGGCGCCTCACGTTTGCGTGCGGCAACGTCCATTTTCGGGAGCACGATCATGAGAGGCGATCCGGGCGTCATCGATTACCTCAACAAAGGGCTGCGGCACGAATTGACTGCGGTTAACCAGTACTGGCTGCATTACCGCCTGCTCGACAATTGGGGTTACAAATCGCTGGCAAAGCAGTGGCGCAAGGAATCCATCGAAGAGATGGAGCACGCCGACAAGCTCATCGAACGCATCATCTTCCTCGACGGCTTCCCGAACATGCAGGTGCTGGATCCGCTGCATATCGGCCAGACCGTGAAAGAGGTGCTGGAATGCGACCTCCGCGCGGAAATGTCGGCCCGTGCGCTATACGAAGAAGCCGCCACTCACTGCCATGCCGTCAAGGACTATGTGTCGCGTGATCTGTTCGAGAAACTGATGCACGACGAGGAAGAACATATCGATTTTCTCGAAACCCAGCTCGACCTTGTCGCCAAACTCGGCGCCGAGCTTTATGCCCAACATCACATCGGCAAGCTAGACGACGACAAGGACTGACGCGACTGATTCGCATCCCGAATAACCGCGCGGCGTCTCAATCTTCGTTAACGAAAGCGCAACCATTTCGGCCGCGACCGCGCGATTTTGCGGCGTTTTGCCGATGTTGCCCGCCGCAGCAAAAACTCACGTCCCTGCAAAAGCTAACAATTACGGTTAAGAGTTAAGGTTAAGGGGCGCTTAAGGATTTCCTGAGAACCTTCGCTTCGTTCAACGACGCATGGCCGCTTGGTGGCCGCGCTGAGAAAAGGACGAAGCCGATGGTCAGCGTAAAATCACTTGCCGCCGCTGCAGCAGCCGCGGTCGTTAGCACGGCAGCATACGCCGCCGACATGCCCATGCCGCCGCCCCAGATTGTTTATCAGCCGGCGTCGCCCTGCTGCGAGACCGGTCGCTGGTATCTGCGCGGCGATATCGGCATCGGCGTGCAGACCTTCTCCGCATTCAACTTCACGCAGACCAATTCAGCCTTCGTCTGGCCGCCGAGCTGGCAAATCGTTCAAAAGAACATCCAGGACACGACCATTTTTGGAATGGGCGTCGGCTACGAAGTGAACAATTGGCTGCGCTTCGACGTGACCGGCGAATATCGCACCAAGGCGCTGTTCAAGGCGACCGGAAGCTACACCAACTTCTGCCCCGGCGGCGTCTGCTTCGACGTCAACTCCGGTAACCTGTCGTCCTCCGTTTTCATGGCCAACACCTATATCGATCTCGGCACCTGGTGGTGCATCACCCCGTTCATCGGCGCCGGCGTCGGCGGGGCATACAGCACCGTCAGCGGGATCCAGGACAACGGCATAATCTCCAACGGCACGGTCGGCTTCGGCTACGGGTCGGACAACTCCGCCTGGACCTTGGCGTGGAACGTGCAGGCTGGCCTCACCTACAACGTCAATGACAATCTCAAGATCGACTTCAGCTGGCGCTATCTGAACCTCGGCTCGCCACAAACTGGCATCGTTATGTGTCAGAACACCCCAGCCTGCCCCGGCGCCTTCTACACGCTGCACGACGTCACGTCGCAGGATTTCCGCGTCGGTCTGCGCTGGCTGTTCCCGGCAGGCGGTGGCATCGGACTGTTCCCCGTGGCGCAGGCCGCCTTTGTACAGCAGCAGCAATACATTCCGGCGCCACCCCCGCAATACGTGCCGCAGCCGCAATATGCCCCGCCGCCGATGGCGCCTCCGGTCTATGCGCCGCAGCCGCCGCTCTCGACCCGCGGCTGACGCGCTCGTGTGAAGTCTGGCCGCTTTGTGCGCGCCAAAAGGATGGATGAAAGAGCGGCCGATGCGTTGGGTGCTAAGTTCTCTGATGGTCTTGGCGCCGGCGCCGCCCGCTCTTTCGGCCGTGCGGCGCTGTAATCACCTGATGCGTCGCCTGCTCCCTGCTTTTGCTCTGATGAGCGGCTTGCTTTCTCCCGCGCTCGCAGCCGATTACGATCTTCCAATCCTGCGCGGCAGCCAGCCCGTAGCCTCAATAGCCCCGGTGACAACCGTGGGTCCGGCGACCTTCACGCGCTGGAGCGGTTTCTATCTCGGCGGCCAGTTCGGTTACAACGAAGCCAACGCAAATTTTGCCGACGCGTCACAGCCGCTGGTGCATTTCAGCTTGCGCGAGCTTGCGCTTGAAAACATCGACGCTCCTTCCCGATGGGCGGTGCTGGGCAGAGGAAGCAGCAACGCTTTCGATGGCGGCGGTTTCATCGGCTACAATACGCAGTGGCAGGACCTGATCATCGGCGTCGAAGGAAACTACACCCGGACCAATCTTGTCACCAATTCGCCGACGACACCGATCGCCCGCGTCACCTCGGCCGGCAGCGCCTCCTACAGTGTCTTTCTCAGCGGCGCCGGCACCTTGGATCTGACGGATTACGCCACGCTGCGGGCGCGAGCCGGGTGGATCCTCGGCAACTTCATGCCCTATGGCTTCGCCGGTTTCGCGGTGGGGCGGGCAAGCTACAGCGTTACGACGCTCGTTTCTGGCCAGCAAAGCACCGTGTCGCCGCCGTTTCCAAATGCAGATGGAACATGTACGCCCAGCTCGACCTGCGTCAACTACTCCTTCTCAAACAGCTCCGGACAAAGCAGCGCGTTGTTGTACGGCCTTTCTGTCGGCGTCGGCCTCGACTGGGCGATGACACAAAATATTTTTCTGCGCAGCGAGTTTGAGTTCATTCAGTTCGCGCCATTGGCGAACATCAATGTTTCCATTGTCGGCGCCCGGGTCGGCGGCGGCCTCAAGTTCTGATCAAATTTCCCGATATCGGACGGTAGCGCCGTAGGAGCCGCTTGACGGCGCGGCCTTTGTTCCCTAGTTCCAGCAGCGGGACACCCCTCCCCAACGAGGGGCGCCTATCTGGAAGGATAGACCATGACGACAGACCTGCCCGCATTGCGGCCAACCGTGCCGCATTTTTCTTCCGGTCCGTGTGCCAAGCGCCCCGGCTGGAGCCCACAAAACCTCACCGGCGCCGTTCTCGGACGCTCGCACCGCTCGAAAGCGGGCAAGGCGAAGCTCAAGCGCGCCATCGATCTCACCCGCGAGATTCTCGGCGGTCCCGGCCGACTATCGCATCGGCATCGTGCCTGCCTCCGATACCGGCGCGGTCGAAATGGCGCTCTGGTCGCTGCTCGGCCCGCGCCCGGTTACGGTCGTTGCCTGGGAGTCATTCGGCGAAGGCTGGGTCAACGACGTCGTCAAAGAGCTCAAACTCGAGAACGTCACCACGCTTAAGGCCGGCTACGGCGAACTGCCCGATCTGACCAAGGTCGATCCGGCAAGCGACGTGGTGTTCACCTGGAATGGCACGACGTCGGGCGTGCGGGTGCCGAACGCGGATTGGATCGCCGCCGATCGCGCCGGTCTGACCATCTGTGACGCGACCTCGGCGGCGTTCGCACAGCCGCTGCAGTGGCCGAAACTCGATGTCGTGACCTTCTCCTGGCAGAAGGCGCTGGGCGGTGAAGCAGCCCACGGCATGCTCATTCTTTCTCCGCGCGCGGTGGCGCGGCTCGAGAGCTACACGCCGCCCTGGCCGTTGCCGAAAATCTTCCGCATGGCCAAAGGCGGCAAACTGATGGACGGCATTTTCCTGGGCGAAACCATCAACACACCGTCGATGCTGTGCGTGGAGGATTACCTCGACGCACTGGAATGGGCGAAGTCAGCGGGTGGCTTGAGCGCCCTTCACGCCCGCGCCAATGCCAACGCCAAGGTCATCGCCGATTGGGTCGCCCGCGCGAAGTGGATCGATTTCCTCGCCGGCGACCCGGCCGTTCGTTCCAACACATCGGTTTGCCTGAAGGTCGTCGATCCGGCGGTCGGCCGGCTCGCGCCCGAGGCGCAGGCGGCGTTCATCAAAGGCATCGCCGCGGCCCTGGAGAAGGAAGGCGTTGCCTACGACATCGACGCCTATCGTGACGCGCCACCAGGTTTGCGGATTTGGTGCGGTTGCACCGTCGAACGCACCGATATCGAAGCGCTGACGCTCTGGCTCGATTGGGCCTACGCCAAAGCCAAGGACGCCCTCGCCAAGGCCGCGTAATTTTCCTCTCCCGCGGAGAGGACCTGCAGCTTGCATCAACATTTCCGGAATCCAAACATGACCGCCAAAGTTCTCATTTCCGACGCACTGTCACCCGCCGCCGTGGCGATCTTCAAGGATCGCGGGGTGGAGGTCGAGTTCCAGCCGAATCTCGGCAAGGACAAGGAAAAACTCGCCGAGGCGATCGATGGCTTCGATGGCCTAGCGATCCGCTCGGCGACGAAGGTCACGCCGAAAATACTGGAGAAGGCGAAAAACCTGAAGGTGATCGGGCGCGCCGGCATCGGCGTGGACAATGTCGACATTCCCGCCGCGACAGCCCGCGGCATCATCGTGATGAATACGCCGTTCGGCAATTCGATTACGACTGCCGAGCACGCGATCACGCTGATGCTGGCCTTGGCCCGGCAGATCCCCGAGGCTGACGCCTCGACCCGCGCCGGAAAATGGGAAAAGAACAAATTTCTCGGCGTCGAGATATTCGGCAAGACGCTCGGCGTCATCGGCTGCGGCAATATCGGCTCGATCGTCGCCGATCGCGCCATCGGGATGAAAATGAAGGCGATCGCTTACGATCCATTTCTGTCCGAAGAGCGCGCGCGCGACCTTGGCGTCGAAAAGGTCGACCTCGAGGAATTGCTGCGCCGCGCCGATTTCATCACGCTTCACACGCCGCTGACGGACAAGACCCGCAATATCATCAACGCCGAAGCGCTTAAACTGACGAAGAAGGGTTTGCGCCTGATCAACTGCGCCCGCGGCGGACTCGTCGACGAAGCGGCCTTGTTCGAGGCGCTTTCCTCGGGGCGGATCGCCGGCGCCGCCCTCGACGTATTCACGACCGAACCGGCTTCGGACAGTCCGCTGTTCGCGCTGCCTAACGTGGTCTGCACTCCGCATCTCGGAGCGTCGACCACGGAGGCGCAGGAGAATGTCGCGCTGCAAATCGCCGAACAAATGTCCGATTATCTGGTCCGCGGTGCCATCTCCAACGCCGTCAACTTTCCCTCGATCAGTGCCGAGGAAGCGCCGAAGCTCAAGCCATTCGTCGCTCTGGCGGAGAAGCTCGGCTCGTTTGCCGGCCAACTCACCGAAACCGGCATCCAGCGCGTGCAGATATCCTATGAGGGTATCGTCGCGAAGATGAACACGCGGGCGCTGACATCGGCCGCAATCGCCGGCATCCTTCGGCCGATGCTGCAAGACATCAATGTGGTCTCGGCGCCGGCCGTCGCCAAGGATCGCGGCATCGTCGTCGAAGAGACGCGGCGCGAAGCCGAAGGCGACTACGAGAGCCTAATCAAGCTCACGGTGACGACCGATCGCCAGTCGCGCCATGTGTCCGGCACCGTGTACGCCGATGGCCGCCCGCGCATCGTCAACATCAAGGGCATTCGCATGGACGCCGAATTTGGCCCTTCGATGATATACATCACCAATCTCGACAAACCGGGCTTCATCGGCAAATTCTCATCGACCTTGGGCGATGCCGGCATCAACATCGCGACCTTCCATGTCGGCCGCGAGGCGGCGGGTGGCGATGCCATCGCGTTGATCGAGATCGACGGCGAAATGCCCGCCGACGTGCTCGCCAGGGTGCGGGCGCTGCCGCAGGTGCAGCAGGTCAAGGCGCTGCGATTTTGATTCGCTAAACGGCCAGGCTCGCCGGGGTAAGGCGGATCGCGTTCTGTCAATGCGCGACCATTTGGCGCTGTGCGCTCTCGAAGCACCGGCCTCATCGCAATGTGGTTAACCCGAAACTCCCGTAAGTCCAGAGACTTAAACATCATTCGCGGGGCATTCCGGCAGCCGGTTTGCCTTGCTTCATGGCGCAGCATCCAGTATCCGAAACGGCTGCGGCCCTAATCCGATCCTGATTCATCTTTCTCATCTTTCCGCTCGTCTCCCGGGGACACTTCCTGATGGCCAATGTTGTCGTGGTCGGCTCCCAGTGGGGCGACGAAGGCAAGGGCAAGATCGTTGATTGGCTGTCCGAGCAGGCCGATATCGTGGTCCGCTTTCAGGGCGGCCACAACGCCGGTCACACCCTGGTGATCAACGGGACGACCTACAAGCTTTCGCTGCTGCCCTCCGGCGTGGTGCGACCTGGAAAACTGTCGGTGATCGGTAACGGCGTCGTGCTCGATCCGACCGCGCTCATCGACGAAATCGCCAGGCTGAAGAAGCAAGGGGTCGATGTCACTCCGGACAATCTGCGCATCGCGGAGAATACGGCGCTGATCTTGCCCTTGCATCGCGAACTCGACGCCATCCGCGAAAACGCGAGCGCGGCGCTCAGCATCGGCACCACGCGGCGCGGGATCGGTCCCGCATACGAAGACAAGGTCGGACGGCGCTCCATTCGCCTGATGGATCTCGCCGACGGCGCCACGCTGGACAACAAGATCGAGCGCCTGCTGACGCACCATAACGCGCTACGCAGAGGCCTCGGTCTCGACCTGATCGACCCGCGGCAGGTGCGCGCAGAGCTCGAAAAAGCCGCGCCGCTGGTGCTTCCCTTCATGGATTCGGTGTGGTTGCTGCTCGAACAGAAACGCCGCGAGGGCAAGCGCATCCTGTTCGAAGGCGCCCAGGGCGCCCTGCTCGACGTCGACCACGGAACCTATCCGTTCGTGACTTCATCGAATACGGTCGCCGGCCAGGCGGCGACCGGGTCGGGGCTCGGGCCGAGCGCCGTCGGATACGTGCTCGGCATTTGCAAGGCGTACACGACGCGGGTCGGCGCCGGCCCATTTCCGACCGAGCAGAAGAACGAGATCGGCCGGACCTTGGGCGAACGCGGCAAGGAGTTCGGCGTCGTCACTGGCCGGCCACGGCGATGCGGCTGGTTCGATGCTGTATTGGTGCGCCAGAGCGTGCGGACGAGCGGCATCCACGGATTGGCCCTTACCAAGCTCGACATTCTCGACGGATTCGATGAAATCAAGGTTTGTGTCGGCTATCGCCTGAACGGCCGCGAGATCGATTACCTGCCGGCGGGCGAGCACGCCCAGGCCCAGGTTGAGCCGATTTATGAGACAATTGCCGGCTGGCAGGAAGGGACCGCACGGGCACGTTCCTGGGCCGATCTGCCCGCGCAGGCGATCAAATATGTCCGCCGGCTTGAGGAACTGATCGGCTGCTCCGCGGCCATCCTGTCGACAAGCCCTGAACGGGAGGACACGATCCTCATGCAGAACCCGTTCGAGACGTGAAATCCAGATGAAAAATCAGCGAGTCCAGCGTAAGCTCAAGCGATGACCGACTATCATCCGCTCATCGCCCGCGCCGTCGAGGGGCTCGACAAGAGCAGCGGCGAAGCCCGGCGAGCCCTTTATGAACGGGCGCGGACGGCGTTGGTAACGCAGCTGCGCTCCGTGGATCCGCCGCTTTCCGAATCGGAGATCACCAAGGAACGCCTGGCCCTCGAAGACGCGATCCGCAAGGTCGAAGCCGATGCGGCGCGCAAGGCCCGAGCGGAGTTGCGGGAGCCGCGACCTGCCGCCGCCGCCCCGGTGCGGCGCGAGGCAGCACGGCCAGAGCCCAGGCGGCCCGAGCCGGCACCACCGAGACACAGCCCCGAGGCGTCGGTGGAAGTCCAAGCGCCGCGTGCGGGTCCGCCGCCATCGGCGCGCGAGCGGCTGTTGGGCGCACGCACTTCAACATCATCGAACCGGGATGGCGCCAAAGGCTTTCGCGACGTTGTCAGCGAGGTGCAGGGTCTTGGCAGCGCGACGGCCAAGGCAGCGCAATCGGCACGCGACACGCGCGACTCCTATGGACAGGCTGCGTCGCAGTCTTATCCGGCGGCTGACGATGCGAGGTCCTTGAGCCAGCTCGAGCCGGAACCCGAAGAAGAAGAATTGACCGCCACGCATTTCGACGCGCGGCATGCGCGAAACCGCGAGCCGTCATATCATCTTGACGACGACGATCACGAAGGGCTCCTGCCCGCACGGCATCCGCCATCATACGCGGCGGACGACGAACATCATCAGCCGCAACCTCCGCGCTCGTATCTCGGGATCGCCAAGCTCGTGGTGGCGTTGATTATCTTCGGAGGTCTGCTGGCAACGATATCCTGGCAGTGGCCGCGTATCGCCGGGGCCTATCAGTTCGTCACCCATATCGGATCCAAACAGCCAAGCCAGCCGAACCGCGAAGCAAATTCGCAGCCGAAATTCTCCGGACGAGTGCCGCAGGACCAGAGCGGTCAAGGCTCCCCGGCGGGCGCGCAAGGCAGCCAGACGGCGCCGGCGGTGGCACAGCGTGTCGTCCTTTACGAAGAGGATCCGAACGATCCGCAAGGCAAGCGCTATGTCGGTTCGGTTATCTGGCGAACGGAAACCGTTTCGCCCGGACCCGGCCTCGCCCCGGAGCTCGCGGTACGCGCGGATGTTGAAATTCCCGAGCGCCGGATCACGATGACCTGGTCGCTGCGGCGCAATACCGACAAGGCGCTGCCGGCTAGCCACACAGTCGAGGTCATGTTCAATCTGCCGGCCGATTTTTCCGGCGGCGGCGTGGCCAATGTTCCCGGAATCCTGATGAAGCAGTCCGAGCAGGCGCGGGGCACGCCGCTGGCCGGACTTGCCGTCAAAGTGACGAACGGCTTCTTCCTCGTCGGACTATCCGCCGTCGACACTGACGTGCAGCGCAACATCGAACTGCTCAAGGACCGTCCGTGGTTCGATGTGCCCATCGTCTATACCAACGGCGGTCGTGCCATCCTCGCGATGGAGAAGGGTCCGCCCGGCGACCGTGCCTTCGCCGAGGCCTTCGGCGCCTGGGAAAAGAAGTAACGCGGATGAGAGTACGCCGGTCGCGGCGGGCGCTCGGCATGCGTCGTTGGGAGCGGGTGCGAGCATGAGTGCGAAGAAAAAATCGGCTGACGCGAGCATGTTGTGAAAGCCGCCCCGCACCCTTTCATTGCCTCGGCGCTGCGCAGCCTGGAAACCGAGCGCGAGGGCTTGGCTGCGCTGGCGGCGGCCATCGGCGACGGGCTCGGCGCTTCATTCGTCGCGGCGGTCGACGCCATCCGCGACGTGCGCGGCCGTCTGATCGTCACCGGCATGGGAAAGTCAGGCCACATCGCGCGAAAAATCGCCGCAACGCTTGCCTCGACCGGCACACCCGCCTTTTTCGTGCATGCCGCCGACGCCAGTCACGGCGACCTCGGCATGATCACGTCCGACGACGCAATGCTGGTGCTGTCGTGGTCGGGCGAGACGGGCGAACTAAGAAGCGTGATCGACTACTCGCGCCGGTTCGGCATCACACTGATCGCGGTTACCGTGAGCGCGCAGAGCACGCTCGGCAAAGCCGCCGACATCGTGCTGGCGCTGCCGCCGGCGCGCGAAGCATGTCCGCACAATCTGACGCCCACGACGTCGACGCTGATGCAGCTCGCGCTCGGCGACGCGCTGGCGATCGCGCTTCTGGAAAGCCGGGGATTCACGGCGGTCGATTTCGGAGTTTTTCATCCCGGCGGCAAGCTCGGCGCCGCGCTGAAATTCATCCGCGACGTCATGCATCCGGGCGCTGCCGTGCCCTTGATCGCTCGCGGCGCGCCGATGTCGGAGGCGATCGTCGAAATGTCGGCCAAGGGCTTTGGCTGCGTGGCGGTCATCGACGCCGACGGGAAGCTCGCAGGCGTCGTCACCGATGGCGATCTGCGCCGTCACATGCGTGACGATTTGCTGCAAGCGCCCGTCGACGAGGTGATGACGGCGTCGCCGAAAACCGTTCGGCCCGATCAATTGGCCAGCGAAGCGTTGCAGTTGCTCAACGCCTCGAAGATCACCGCGCTTATCGTCGTGGAGAGCAAACGGCCCGTCGGCATCGTGCATTTCCACGATCTGCTGCGCGCCGGGCTTGCCTGAGGCGGCGTGTCGCATTGGATGAGGTTCTTGAGAACCTAGCGGCGCAAATTCCACCGTGCGCATGAATGGACCAATCAAAGAAACGCGTCGGTATTGGTTCTTGATGACTGGCGGCTTCCGCAAGCTCTTTGTTAGCGGCAGCGCGTCCGAGGCCACGACCTAATACAAACCGCCTTGCACGGCGCTCTGATCCTCGGGCCGCGGCGCGCGGGGCGGAAGCGATTGCAGCGCCGGATTGTTGGCCACCGGAGCCGTCGCCGCGACGGGCGTGGCCGCAGGCCCCGCTGCCGCGGACCCGGCGGGAGCGGCTGCCTGCGCCTCGTTGTTTTGCTGGTGCGCGATGAATTCCTCGTAGCCGGGAGCGCCGGGCCGCGGCGGGACGTCCTTGGGCATGCCGCCGGCCCATGTCGGCCAACTATCGGCGACGTATCCGGAAAACGAAGAGCACGCGCCGAGCGTCAGGCAGGCGCAGAGCACCACCGTTAAAGCAAACAACCGCTTGATCATCCCGGCCGTCAAAATTCGAGCCTCGACAGCGTTGACAGTAGGATCGGACGGCGCCGCGCCGTCATCATACCCGATTGCCTTAGGCGAACCCCACCGACCCCAGAAAAAAGCGGCCTTCATGGCAGGACTGTGTCCGCATGGCAGGACCGCGCCGCCGAAAGTTCCGGCGTGCGAACCGCGCCACGGCTTCTATCTCTTTGACATCAATGATTTACTAATGGGCCTTCCGTTGCCTCAACCGAGGTTTCGGCATAGTCGTTGGGACGAATGGAAACGAGGTTTTAGACTTGCTTCCAGGAAGACGGCATGGCGACCCCAAGTCATCGCAGCGCGCGGCTCGCCGGGCGCCACTGCCGGCCGCTGCCGTTTTAACGGGCCTCCTTGCCGGACTTCTGGCCGGATGCAGCGACCTCGCAGCGACGAACGAGGAGATTCCGGCGGCCGGACCCGACCCGGCCCTCAACAAAGCTGTCGCCACCTACATGAACAACACATTCAAAGACCGCTCCGCCTACGACGCATTCGAGATTTCCGACTATCGTTGGGTTCACACCACCAAGGGCTGGAATTGGCTCACCTGCGTTCGCTTCCAAGACCACGGTCACCCGCGGGTTTATGCCGTATTCGTCAAAGAGACTGGCGTCGTCGACGGCCGCTATGCCGTGCTGACCGACAATTGCGCCGCGCCGGCGTATGCTCCATTCGATTTGATGACGGGCGGCGGGAGCCTAACCCTGCCCGGCGCGTTGGCGCCGTTGCACTGACCTTCTCGTAATCGCAGGGAAATTATGACGCGCACGCTGGTGACCGGAGCGTCGGGATTTATCGGCCGCGCGGTGGTGACGTCGTTTGCAAAAGACGGGCAGACGGTCCGTGCCGCCGTCCGCACGCCGCCGCAACCTCCCTTCGCCGCGAACGTCGAAGTCGTGCAATGCGCGGACTATTCGCAGGAATGCGATTTCGGCGCTCTACTGACGGATGTGGATCAGGTCGTCCATCTGGCCGGCATTGCGCATACCGGCCCGGGCGTCGATCCGGAAATCTACGACCGCGTCAATCGGCAGGCGACGGCCGAGCTTGCCGCCGCCGCTGCTGCCGCCGGCGTCCGGCATTTCGTGTTCGTCTCCTCGATCCGGGCGCAAAGCGGGCCGTCGGCCGACCATGCCTTGACCGAGCGTGACGAGCCGGCGCCGACCGACGCCTATGGGCGCTCAAAGCTCGCCGCCGAAGCGGCGGTGCGCGCCGCCGGTGTGCCGTTCACGATCCTGCGGCCGGTGCTCCTTTACGGTCCCGGCGTGAAGGGCAATTTTGCCTCGCTGCTGCGCACGGCGTTTTCGCTCTGGCCGCTGCCGATAAAGGATTTCGTCAACCGGCGCTCGCTCCTGGGTATCGACAATTTCATCTCGGCGCTGACCTTCGTCCTGTCGTCGCCGCAAACGATAGGCCAAACCTACGTGGTCGCCGATGCGGGAATTCCGCCGCGGCTTCCCGACCTGGTCGCAACGATGCGCAAGGCGCAGGGGCGATGGTCGCTCCTGTTGCCGATGCCGCCGCATTATCTGGAAAATACACTGCGGCTGATGGGCCGCGACGATACGTGGGAGCGCCTGGGCTGCAATTTGCGGGTTGATCCCGGCAGGCTAATCGCCGCCGGCTGGCATCCAGCTCATGACACGCGCACCGGCCTTGCCGAACTGGTTCAGGCGCGATCGCGCTGACGCAGCACCATGCCGCCGGCGACACCGACCCCGAACACGTAAAGCCAGCCCGAAGTGAAATCGAACAGATGGGAGTTGAAGAGCGAAGCCACGATGTTTTGCGCGACGACGATTGAGCCAATCCATGCGGTCATTCCGGCGCCGCGAAGGAACAACAACAAATGCGCCATCCACATCGCCAGCAAGACGGCCACGCCGACAAGGCCGAGCTGGATACCGACCGCGAAAATCTGGTTATGCGGGTTGTCGGTGTGAGTCGATGACGCGCCGCTGTGCCCGACTTCGGAGTTGCGAAACTGCTCGGGAATCGAGCCGGTGCCGTGGCCGATGATCGGCGCCGTCTCGACGAACAATAACGATTTTCGCAAAAACTCCATGTGCAGGCCCGTCGAATTTGCCTCATCCTTCACGCGATAGGCCTGCAACTCATCGACGGACGCCATCAGCTTACTGCGCAGGTAAGGCGACCCGTACCAGATCGTGACACTCACGACCACGCCGGCCAGCGCCGCGCCCACCAATCCCTTCCAGCGGAACTCCCGCCAGCCAAGCATCAGCAGCAGCACCGGCGCGACAATAAGCGCGGTGCGCCCGGTCGCGACAAAAAAGATGTCGGCGAGAAACAACAGCGCCAAAGCGGCAAAGCCAAGCGCCGAACGCCAGCGTCGCACGCGGCCCGCCTCGCAGGCGTAGCCGAGCAGCGCGAACGCGCAAAGCATAAACTCCACACCTTGAAAGATGCGGTCCTTGGTTGGAACTCCGAACTCCTTGCCGCGCCAGGAAAGCCCGGGGATCAACGCCAGGCCCCACGACACCAGCAGCAGCGCGAGCGCTCCGGCAAAAAAACCGTACAAGACCCACATGCCGCGCTCGGAACGGCGAAAGTGGATCAGCAGCATCGGAATGACGAGCAGCCGGTGGAAGCCGCTGAGGCCGCCAAGCCGCTCCGCCAAGGTAACATCGGCCCACAGCATACCAACCGCCGCCAAGATCCAAAGCAGCACCGGCAGGAAGCCGGCAAGTGTTGCAAGCCCGTTCCGGACGGCGGCGTGATCCAACGTCGGCAGCACCGCAACGATCCAGGCCATGATAAAAATGCCGGTCGCGGACGTCGACCACGGAAGCGTCGCAGCAACACCAACCGCAAGCCAGTCGACTACGCGGAGCCAGCGCGTGCGATCAATGCCGGACAGCGCGGTAAGGCTGGTCATGCGAAATGTCACCGCCCGTCAGGTTTTGACTGGCTTGCTTGACCGGGCCGCCGGCTCGGCGGACTCCGCCGAGCGGCGGACCAAACTCGTCGTCGAGTGTCCTGGCACGAGGTCGACGAGGACGACGGCGCCGCCGCCTTCCTCAACCAGTTCGCGGCCGACGACCTGATCGATTCGGTAATCGGCGCCTTTGACCAACACCGCCGGACGTACGCGTTTGATCAACTCGAGCGGCGTATCCTCCTCAAAGACCACCACCAGATCGACCGCCTCGAGGGCGGCAAGCACCTCGGCCCGGCCCTCAGCGGGATTGATCGGCCTGCCTTTTCCCTTCAGCCGCGCCGTCGAGGCATCGCTGTTGAGACCGACAACGAGGCGATCGCAAGCCGCGCGTGCCTCGGCGAGCAATTTGACATGGCCGCGATGCAGGAGATCGAAGCATCCGTTGGTGAACCCGACGCGCAACCCATGCCGCCGCCATTCACCGATCCGCTCATCGAGCATCGCCCAGTCGAATATGATCTTGTCTTCCGGCGCCAGCGAAGCCGCCGGGAGGATGCGGTGACGCAATTCGGCAAGCGACACCGTCGATGTGCCGCGTTTGCCGACCACGACCGCCGCCGCGGCATTGGCCGCGCGCATAGCGAACTCGTACGGGGTTTTCATCGCCAGCAGGACTGCCATAACGGCGGCCACAGTATCGCCGGCGCCGGAAACGTCGCGCACCTTGACCGGATAAGCGGGAATGTGGATTGGCGTCTGACCCTCGACGTGCAGACTCATTCCCTCTTCGCTGCGCGTAACCAGCACAGCATCGCTTTCCACCACGTGCGCGAGTTCGGCCGCGGCGGCGGCGATTTCTGCATCGGTCGCGACCGGGCGATGGATTGCCGCGGCTAGCTCCCTGGCATTCGGCGTGATCAGCGTCGCGCCGCGATAGACGCGATAATCGTGGCCTTTCGGATCGACGATGACCGGCACGCGAAGACGCCGCGCCGCTTCGATGACGGCGCCGATGACGCGCTCGGTGAGCATGCCTTTGGCATAGTCGGACAACACCACGGCGCCGGCTTTCGCCATCGCGGCCTCGGCATAAGCAACGATCGCGGCCTGGCTCTCCGCGCCGGCGGGCTCCGTGGTCTCCCAATCGGCCCGCATCAGATGGGCCGAATGGTGCTCCGAGACAAAGCGCACCTTGCGCGTGGTTTGACGGGTGTTGTCGATCACGAGGTTCGGAATTACGGCGCCAAGCTCGGCGAGCGCCTTGCTCACTGCGCGGCCGGCTTCGTCGTTGCCGACAAGACCGACGAAAATGCACTGCGCCCCGAGGGCGGCGATGTTGCGTGCGACATTGCCGGCGCCGCCGACCTCCACCGCATTGTGCGTGACGCTCAGCACAGGCGTTGGCGCCTCCGGGGAAATCCGCGTCACGTCGCCGTAGACGAAGTCGTCGAGCATGACGTCGCCGACGCAAACAATCGTCTGCTTGGAAACGAGCCGGAGCGCTTCTTCAAAATCGAACATTGCTGTGCCCGCGCCACTCATGCGCCTCACCTCACCGATGGCGATCGGCGCGATCGAGATAGCCGCTAACGTAACGCTTTACGCCCTCCTCGACCGAAGCGAAGTCAGCAGTAAATCCGGCACGGCGCAAATTGGCGGTCTCGGCCTGCGTGAAATACTGATATGCGTCACGGATCGAAACCGGCATGTCGATATATTCGATTTTTGGTTCGCGGCCGAGCGCCGCGAACATAGCCGTCACTAAATCGCGGAAGCTGCGCGCCTGGCCGGTGCCGACGTTGAAAATGCCCGACACCGCCGGCGTCGCCAGCAGCCATCGGACGACGGCAACCGCGTCGTCTACGTAGATGAAATCGCGCTTTTGGTCGCCGTCGGCGATGCCCGCGCGATGCGATTTAAACAGGCGGATCGGCGTTTCGGCCTTGGCCTCGCCGAAACGCTTGGCGACGAGGCTCATCATTTCGCCTTTGTGGTACTCGTTGGGGCCGAAGACGTTGAAGAATTTAAGCCCGGCCCATTGCGGCGGCAGTCGATCTTTGCGCGCGACACGCTCAACGACGGCAAGGTCGAACATGTGCTTGCTCCAGCCGTACAGGTTCAGCGGCTTGAACCGCCGAAGCGCCGCGCCCGACCAGTCGTCGGAAAAGCCGGTGGCGCCGTCACCATAGGTGGCGGCCGATGAGGCGTAGATAAACGGCGTGCGCGTCACCGCGCACCAGTCGAACAGGCGCAGCGACAACCTGAAGTTATTTTCCATGACGAGATCGCCGTCGGTCGCGGTCGTCGCGGAAATGGCGCCCATATGCACCACCGCATCGAGCTTGCGGCCGTCGAGCCAGCGCAGCAGGTCGGCCGGAGGAACGAAGTCAGCGAGTTGGCGGCCGGCAAGGTTGCGCCATTTACCGTCGCTGCCCAGGATATCGCTGACGGCGATGTCCGTGCGCCCGGCCTCATTGAGGCTCGCGACTATGTTCGACCCAATGAAGCCGGCCCCGCCGGTGACCAACAACATCGACGCTGTGATACCGCGTGAGGTTACCGCCGACCCCCGTTTGCCCCAGTCTCGGTCCCGGTGCAACACTGGACACCCTAGCTCGGACAAGCTAAGCCCCGAGCGGTTACCGGATAAAATGAATCCGTATTCATATTATTATTGAATATCGATTCGGCGGACCACATCGTGGGTATAGGAGCGACCGGCTTGGAGCCGAGCCCAATACTGATCGTGCCGTATATGTGGATCGGGGATTTCGTCCGCTGCCATTCGGTCGTGAGCGTGCTGCGCCGACGCTTTCCCGACCGACCGGTCGACCTGCTGGCAACGACCCTGTGCGCGCCGCTGGCCGATTACATGCCCGGGGTTCGGCAGGCTATCGTCAGTGACCTGCCTCGTGGCCGACTGGCGCTTTCGCAGCACGCCGCGCTCGCCGAGCGGCTCAAACGCGAAGGCTACGGCATGGCGCTCACGATGCCGCGCACCTGGAAGTCGGCGCTGGCGCCATTTCTCGCCGGCATCCCGGAACGTGTCGGCTTTGCCGGCGAAGCGCGATTTTTTCTGATCAACGATGTGCGCTTCGGCGAGCGAAGGCTGCCGCGCATGGTCGACCGCTGCGCCATGCTGGCGCTGCCTCGCGGCGCCGAGCAGCCCGCGCAATGGCCGATGCCGGAACTAAAGGTCGCGGCCGCCGAAGCCGCGGCGTGGCGCAACCGGCGCGGCCTGGCGGCGGATGGCCGTCCCGTGGTTGCGCTCGCTCCCGGCGCTGTCGGACCATCGAAACGCTGGCCGAGCGCGTCGTACGCTGCACTCGCCCGCCGGCTCACCGCCGATGGCATTTCGGTTTGGATATTGGGCGGCCCCGGTGAGAAATCTCTGGCGGCCGAAATCGCCGGCGGCAGCGGCGCCAGCGATCTGACCGGAACCGACTTGCGCGATGCCATCCTCGCGCTCGCGTCGGCCTCGGTCGCCATCTCCAACGATTCCGGGCTACTTCACGTGGCGGCTGCTTTGGGGACGCCTTCGATCGGGATTTTCGGTCCAACAAGTCCGTGGCACTGGGCGCCGCTTAATCCGCTCGCCGCGGTGATGAAAACCAAGACAACGCTCGACTGCCGGCCATGCCACAAGCCGGAGTGCCGCCTCCTTCACCATCGCTGCATGCGCGACATCGCCCCGGAACAGGTCATGGCCGCGACCCGCGGCGCGCTCGCCGCGGCTGCCGCGAGGCCCGAAGTGCCGGCATAACGCCGTGTTCATCAAATCAGCGTATTGGCTGGTCGTTTAGGAAACGGGTTGCAGAATGGCGGTCCTTGTCACCGGCGGAGCCGGCTATATCGGCAGCCACATGGTGCTCGATCTGGCCGATGCCGGCGAGCAGGTCGTCGTGGCCGACAATCTTTCCACCGGATTTGATTGGGCGGTCGCCAAGGGCGTGCCACTCGTCATCGGTGACAGCGGCGATCAGGCGCTGGTCGGTCGTCTGATCCAACAATACCAGATTGAAACGATCATCCACTTCGCCGCGTCGATCGTGGTTCCGGATTCGGTGCGCGATCCGCTCAGCTATTATCGCAACAACACAGTCAATTCGCGCGCGCTCATCGAATGCGCGGCGAAGAACGGCGTTCGTCATTTCATCTTTTCCTCGACGGCCGCGGTCTACGGCAATCCGGCGAAGATCCCGGTGACCGAAGACACGCCGACGCAACCGATCTCGCCTTACGGCTGGTCGAAGCTGATGACCGAGATCATGCTGCGCGACGCCAGCCGCGCGCACGGCCTCAGCCATGTGATCCTTCGCTACTTCAACGTCGCCGGCGCCGACCCGCAATGTCGCGCCGGTCAATCGAGCAAAGCGGCGACGCACCTGATCAAGGTTGCCGTAGAAGCGGCGCTCGGCACGCGCCCCAAACTTGACGTCTTCGGGCTCGACTATCCGACGCCGGACGGCTCGTGCATCCGCGATTACATTCATGTCAGCGATCTCGTGCGCGCGCATTCCGACGCGCTGCGACACTTGCGCTCGGGCTTGCCGTCCCTGACACTCAATTGCGGCTACGGCCACGGATTTTCGGTGCTTGAAGTAATCGATACGGTCAAGCGCGTGTCGGGCGCCGATTTCAAGGTCGAGGCGGTGGCGCGGCGCGAGGGCGATCCGGCCCGCATCGTAGCCGACTCGCAACAGGTGCGCGCGGTGCTTGGCTGGCAACCACGCTTCGACGATCTTTCGACCATTGTCGCGCACGCGCTGACCTGGGAGCGCGAACTGATGAAACGGCGCGCGAATGAACGACAGCGCGAGGAACGCGTCGTGGCGGCGGCGACTGCAAGTTCCGTCCGGTCCTAGCGGCGCCGAAATCACTTGAAAATTCCGCGCCTTCCGGGCATTGAACGCCCCAGGGCGCAGGCCTCGCGCCTATCGGCCGCGGCGGGACGCAACGGATCGCGTATGAAAGATTCCACGGCCGAAAAAACCTCGGACGATTATTCAACCAGTACATTGGTGCGCCGGCTACTGGTCGATGAGGCGCTGGCGTATTGGCCGCGTTATACCGTCGCCTTTCTGTTGATGGGCGTGGCCGCCGCCGGCACGGCGCTCAGCGCCTATCTGCTCGGCACGATGACCAACCAAGCCTACGTCGAGCACAATTTCCGCAACATTTTGATCATCGGTTTGCTGGCGATCGCGATCTTCGCAGCCAAAGGCGTTGCGACCTATGGCGCGACGGTGATGCTCTCCAAGATCGGCAACCGCATCGTCGCCAACAACCAGCGGCGAATGTTTGACAAGCTTCTGCGCGAAGATATGGGCTTCTTCGCCAACCGCCATTCGTCCGAATTCATCGCGCGGCTCACCACCGGCGCCAATGCCGTAAGCCAGGTCATCAATCTCCTTATCACCGCCATCGGCCGTGACCTCCTGTCGGTCATCGGCTTGACGATCGTGATGGTGACCCAGGATCCGGTGATGTCGCTCGTAGGCTTCGTCGTGGCTCCGCCGGCATTCCTGGTCCTGCGCAAACTGGTGCGCCGTGTTCGTGGCATCGCCCGGACGCAGTTTACCGGCGGCACCCGCATCATCGAGACGATGCAGGAATTGCTGCAAGGCATGCGCATGGTCAAGGCGTTCTCGCTCGAGGACGAGATGCGGCGTCGACTTGCCGTCAGCGTCGAGGGCGTCGAGCGGGATTCGAACAAGATGGCGCGCGTCTCCGCCCGCGCCAGCCCGCTGATGGAAACGCTCGGCGGCCTCGCTATCGCGCTGGCGACGATCTATGGCGGCTATCGCATGATCGAAACCGGCGCGACGCCCGGCCAATTCGTCGCCTTCCTTGCGGCGTTCCTGCTCGCCTACGAACCAGCCAAGAGACTGGCGCGCCTCAACATCGATCTCAACAACAACCTCGTCGGCGTTCGCGTGCTTTACGAGGTGATCGACAGCCCGCCAGGCGAGCGGGACGAAACCGACCGGCCGCCGCTCAAGCTTGCGACCGCGCGCCTCGAATTCGCCGACGTCCGTTTCGCCTATCGCCCGGACACGCCGGTGCTGCGCGGAATGAGTTTCGTCGCGCAACCGGGAAAGCTGACCGCCTTGGTCGGCCCGTCGGGCGGCGGCAAATCGACCGTGCTCGATCTTATTTTGCGCTTCTACGAGGTCGATAGCGGGGCCATCCTGATCGACAATCAGAACATCGCGGCGGTATCACGCGAGTCCCTGCGACAGCAGATCGCCTATGTCGGCCAGATCGTTCAGCTGTTCCGCGGAACCATCCGCGAGAATATCGGCCTCGGCCGGGTCGGCGCGACCGAGGCCGAGATCGTCGCCGCCGCGAAGGCGGCGCACGCGCATGATTTCATTATGGGCTTTCCCACCGGCTACGATACGCCCGTCGGCGAACAAGGCATGCAGCTTTCCGGCGGACAACGCCAGCGCATCGCCATCGCCCGGGCCGTCATCAAAAACGCACCGATCATCCTGCTCGACGAGGCCACCGCGGCGCTCGATTCGGAATCGGAGCGCCACGTGCAGGAGGCGCTTGCGGAATTGCGCAAGGGGCGCACCACGCTCGTCATCGCGCACCGGCTTTCCACCATCACCCACGCCGACAATATTCTCGTTGTCGAGGCCGGCCTCGTCGTCGAGTCCGGCCGTCACGACGAACTCCTGCGCAAGGGCGGCCGCTACGCATCCTTCTATCGCTTGCAGCTTCGGGAACAGAGCCCGGCGCTGGAATCCGTCGCCGTCGGATAGCCGACGCCCGCCGGCCGCCTTTCGGCGGTGCTGACTACTGCAACAATCCTTCCGCCTTGAGCGCTTCCTGCACCTTCGGCCGAGCGGCGACGCGATCCACATACGCCACGACGTTGGCCGATTTGCTGAGGTCGACACCGACTCGCGGCGACCAGCGCAGAACGGTGAACAGGTAGGCGTCGGCGACCGTGAATTTGTCGCCCATAAGGTACTGTTTGCCGGCAAGTTCCTTATCGAGCCACGCGATGCGCCGGCCGATGACCTCCCTGGACAGAACCTTGAATTCTTCCGGCGTGGTCGGGCGGAACAATGGACCGTACGTCTTGTGCATTTCGGAACCGACAAAACTCAGCCATTCCTGCACGCGGTAGCGATCGATCGTACCGGGTGCCGGCACAAGACCGGAGCCGGGTTTCTGGTCGGCAAGATACTGCACGATGACCGGACCTTCGGTCAGTTTCTGCCCGTCATCGGTCTCCAGAACCGGAACCTGGCCCTTTGGATTGACGCCCCAAAAATCCTTGCCGGTCTCGGTCTTCTTTTGCGCGATGTCGGCGCGCTCAAACTCAAGATCGATCCCAGCCTCGCGGGAAACGATGTGCGGCGATAGCGAACACGCGCCCGGCGCGTAATAAAGTTTCATGACGTGGATGCTCCCTGAAATACCGTGTTTGCGTCTTCGGCCGAATATGACGGCCGCTCAGTAGCTATATCGGGAAAAACGCCGGCGGCAACGGCGTTGGAACTTCGACAGCGCCAACAGAACTTCATTTCCGGAACCAACCGGAAGGTCATGGGTTGAAAGGGGAGCTTGGTCAAATGGGAGTTCTGCATGGGCGCTCGGCGCGCTCGGCGTTATCATCGCGTTCGCCGGTCCTTCTGAGAACTTCCCGGGATGCAAGCAAACAAGCCATACCGGCGGTCAGCTTGCGAACAGTTTCTCCACCGCGGCCGCGATGCGCAATAGCGTGCGATCGTGGCCGTTGCGCGCCAACAGCATCAGCCCGACCGGAAGCTTCGCAGGAAGCGGCAGCGAGACGCCGCAGAGATCGAAGAAGTTGCCGGCCGAGGTATTGCGCAACAGCATCGCGTTGCGCTTCGCGAAAATCTCCGGATCCGCCACCTCGGCAATGGTCGGCGCGACGATGCCGGCGGTCGGCATAACGAGAACATCGAGGGCCGCGAGCCGCCGATCCATGGCGCGCACCAGACGCTCGCGGGCGTAAAGCATACCGATATAGTCCGCGGCCGGCACCGCGCAGCCGCGTTCGATGCGCGCGCGAATGTTTGGATCCAAGTCGGCCGCGCGCCGCTTGAGCCGGTCGCGATGGATGGCGCAAGCCTCGGGCTGCACAATGCCGCCATAGGCATTGACCTCGCGCATCTCGTCCAGGAGTGGCAGGATTTCCTGCGTCATCCGCACGCCGGCCTTTTGCAACCGCTCGATCGCCCCAGAGAATGCCGGCCCGACGGTCTCGTCCAGATTTTCCAGAGGAAAACCCTGCGCGATACCGAAACGCAGACCGGCAAGCGAAAAAGGCTCGACCGGCTCGAATTCCTCGCCCGACATGACCGCATCGGCCTCGGCGCAATCGGCAACGTTGCGCGCCAATGGCCCGACGGAATCGAGCGTGGTGCTCAAAGGAAATGCGCCCTCGGTCGGGACGCGCTGTCGGCTTGGCTTGAACCCGGTAATGCCGCAGAGCGCCGCCGGAATACGCACCGAGCCGCCGGTGTCGCTGCCGATCGCAATCTCGCACATGCCGTCGGCAGCAGCGACCGCGGCACCCGCCGACGATCCGCCCGGCACCCGCGCGCGATCGCGCGGATTGCCGGGCGTGCCGAAATGCGGATTGGCGCCGATCGCGCCCAAGGCAAATTCGGTCATGTTGGTTTTGGCGACGACGACCGCGCCCCCGGCGCGCAGCCGGCGCACGACCGGAGCGTCAGCCTTGGCGGGCGGCGCCTCGTCGGCGAGGATTTTCGAGCCGGCCCGGGTGGGCTCGCCGGCAACGTCGAACAGATCCTTGATGGTGACGATGGTGCCGTCGAGCGGGCCGAGGGATACGCCATGCACGGCGCGAGCATCGGCCGCGTCAGCAGCGGCGCGCGCGGTCTCGGCATAGACCGTGAGGCAGGCCCGCGCCCCCTCCCCGTTTGGATCGGCGATCCGCGCCAAAGCCTGTTCGAGTCGGTCGCGGCAGGAGAGAGGTTTCATCCGAACGCCCCATCAAAGAACGCGGCCATCACGCCGCCGTTGCGGACCATATACCGATCCTGCCATCATTACCGAGTCACAGACGCCATCAAGGAACGACGATGCCGGACGGAAAGCCGACGCTGTGTTTCATCGGCTTTGGCGAAGCGGGCCAGGCCATCGCCGCCGGCCTGCGCGAGACTGGCGTCGAACGCATCGCCGCCTGGGACATCCTGTTTCCGCAAGCCGAGGGCGAAAAGCTCAAACGCGCAGCCGCCACGATCGGCGTGCGCTGCGCATCCTCTGCCGCCGAAGCCGTACGCGATGCCGATATCGTCGTGTCGGCTGTGACTGCAGCGGCCAGCGTGGACGCGGCGCGATCGGTCAAGGCGCATTTGGCCGGAAAGCCGCTCTTCCTCGACATCAACTCGGTCTCCCCCGGCAGCAAGCAGGAAACTGCGCAACTCCTCGGCGACGAGGCGCGTTACGTGGACGTCGCCGTGGTCGCCGCCATCCATCCGGCGCGGCATCGAACGCCGATGCTGCTTGCCGGTCCCCATGCCGAAGGCGCCGCTGCAATTCTGCAACCGCTCGACATGAGCGTGAACATCGCCGGCATGGAGGTCGGCGCCGCCGCGGCGATCAAGATGGTGCGCAGCGTCATGATCAAGGGGATCGAGGCCCTGACGCTGGAATGCTTCCTCGCCGCGGCGCGGGCCGGCGTGGTGGACGAGGTCGCCGCATCGCTCAAGAACAATTATCCCGGCCTCGATTGGTCGAAAGTCATTCCCTACAACCTCGAACGCATGGCGAGCCACGGCGAGCGGCGTGCGGCGGAAATGGAAGAAGTTGCCGCGACGCTGCGCGAACTCGGCGTCGAGCCGCTGATGACAGCCGCCACGGTCAAGCGCCAACGCGAAATGGGAGAGATCGGCACGCAACAATCCGTGCGCAGCGTGCTCAAGGGGGATCGCGCGACGATGCTCAGCGCCATTAGCGCGGCGGCACGCGATCGACATTGAGGGAGAGCCCGCGCCGGCCGCGGCGAAGCAGAAAAATCAGCCGCGCTTGCGGATGATATCGGCGAAGTAGTTGTAAGACGCCTTGGGCGTGCGTTTTTGACTCTTGAAATCGACATGGATAATGCCGAAGCGCCGGCTGTAGCCCTCCGACCATTCGAAATTATCGAGGAGCGACCAGGGGAAATAACCGCGGAGCTTGACGCCCGCCGCGATCGCCGCACGCGCCGCCGCGAGATGCTCGCGGAAATAGGCAACTCGTTCATCGTCGTGCACGGTGCCGTCGGCCGCCACGATATCGTTGTAGCAGGCGCCGTTCTCGGTGATGTAGACGTCCGGATTGCCGTAATGGTCGCGGAGCCGGATCAGGACCTCGGTGAGACCGCCGGCGTCGATCGGCCAGCCCATCGCGGTAAAGCGCGTGCCCGCGGGCACCGGGCCATAGTTTGCTCCGACGAGGCTTTGCGGCGCTTCCACCATGTACGCGGGCCCGTAGTAATTGAGACCGAAGAAGTCGACGGGCTGCTGGACGACTTTAAGATCGCCGTCGGCGATCAGCGGCGCGAGCGCGCCGGCAAAGGCCGGCGGATAGACGCCCTTGAACAGCGGATCGAGAAAGGCGCCGTTCCAGAACGCGTCATACCGCTCGGCGCCGCGGCGATCCGCCTCGCTCTCCGACGACGGCCGCACCGGCGACAGGTTGAGCACGGTACCAAGCCGAAAGTCGGAGCGCTCGGCGCGCAGCGCTTGCAGCGCTCGACCCTGCGCCAGATTTTGATGATGCGTAGCCGCCAGCAAGTTCGGCAAGCCGGTCAGTCCCGGCGCATGGCCGCCGGTGCCATAACCGAATAGGGCATGGACGTTAGCCTCGTTGAACATCGCCCAGTGCTTGACGCGGTCGCCCAACCGCCGGGCGACGATCCCCGCATAGTCGGCGAATTGGCCGGCGCTGTTGCGGTTCACCCATCCGCCGCGCTCCTGCAGCGCCTGCGGCAGATCCCAGTGGTAGAGGCAAAGCCAGGGAGTAATCCCGCGGGTGATGAGTCCGTCGACCAGGCGGTCGTAAAAATCCAGGCCGCGGTGCTCGACCGCTCCGGTGCCGGCCGGCAAAATGCGCGGCCACGCCGTCGAGAACCGGTAGGCGTTGAAGCCGCCGCGCGCGAGCCATTCGATATCCTCGACCCAGCGGTGATAGTGGTCGCAGGCGACATCGCCGGTGTCGCCGCCCTTAACCCGGCCCGGCGAATGCGAATAGACATCCCAGATGCTCTGGCCGCGACCGTCCTCGTCGACCGCACCCTCGATCTGATAGCTTGAAGTCGACGCGCCCCAGACGAAATCCGCGGGAAAAGCACCTTCTTCAGCCATCGCGGAATCCGAACCTAACGCGCGCCGCAAACCGACAGCGCCGGCGAGAAAGGGCAGCAATTTCCGGCGCGACAATTTCAGCATATCAACGCCGTTTCTTCTTCTCGGCCGCTGCGCCGGTAGCCGCAATCGCCGGCCTCGCCTGCGCTTCGTCGGCCGTTTTCGCGACACCACTCGGCGGCAAAAGGCCGCTCATTTGCAGCCGCATCAACCAGTATTCCCAGGTCTTCGCGAGAACGGTCGGCGCGACGTTGACGTCGCCGGCGAGATTGACCTCGCCGGGACGCAATGGCGTCGGCGCCCCAAGCGTGTAGGCACGCATCTGATATTCGGCGTTCTGGCAAAGGAAAATCGAGCGCAATACGAGCTCCTTTAAGCTGCCGCCGACCACCGTTGCGCCGTGCCGCCGCATCAAGACGACCGAATGCTTTCCAAGCGCACGCGCAAGCGAATGCCCTTCCTCCTCCTTGACCACCAGCAGATTGGTGACGCCGAATTCGTCGTGCTGGTCCCAAAATGGGATCTGTTCGCCGATCGTGGCGCCGACATGGAAGACGGGAACGATCGGCTTCCCGGCGACGCAGAACGGCAACAGAGCCGCAGCGTGATTGTGGCACACTGCCATGACGTCGCTCCGCGCCTGATAGATGCAGCCGTGAATGACGCGTTCGGAATACGGGTGCGCGATTTGGCGCTTCACCGGCTCGGAATCAAGCTTGTATTCGATGATGTCGTCGGGCTCGACCAAAAGCGGGGAGCGCGAGCGCGACAGGAAATACCGTCCTGGATCGGAGGGGTGGCGCACGCTGACATGGCCGAAGGCATCGAGCACGCCTTCGTTGGATAGTATGCGGTTGGCAAGGACGAGTTCCTCGATGGTATTAGTCAAGCTCTCCGGCACGATTTAAGTCCTTATTATCACTGAAGCATTGGCCGGATACCTTGCGGAACACCGAGCCGTCCAAAGGGATGTTTCCGACGTTGGCACGATTTGGCGGCGCACTCCATGCTGGCATCGACATCAACGGCATACCCGGCCGCGTGTCCCTAAATAGAATTAACGGGATATCCGAAACCGATGCCGGGTACGCGCTACGGCGGACCAGGATCGGCCGTCACGAATGTTCGTTTGGCGCCCTAAAGCGACGTCACGACCGGCATGTAACCGGAGCAGCCGTTGCGTCATTTAACGTTCATCAGTTTGCGGTGAACTTGCTGCAGGTCGTCCCAGTTCAAGAATGAGCTGATAGCTCAATCCTCTAGACCGCGCTGAAGGCGACTTCCCCGTGGCAGCTTGGTGAGCGATTCGGTCGATCGACAGGAGACATCATGACGGACCAAAACCCCTCTGACGACGTACCCGCAAATGAGGAGCCATCTTTGGTGAAGGCCTGGGCTCAAGACCCAAACAAATTCGAAACCTACATAGCTGAAAAACTAAAGAGTTATGCGCAGCAGAATATCGCCTCGGCACTTGAATTCGTGCAGCGGCTTGGCGAGGCCAAGACCTTCCAGGACGTCATCCAGATCCAGACGGAATTCATGCAGACCCAATTGAATTCTTTCGGTGAACAAGCAAAGCAATTCAGCGAAATCTACATAAAAGCGGGATCGGGCGCATTTGACATGCCCTTCCACATGCCTTCTTGAATTGACGACGTTTTTTTGCTGCCGCACCCACGGCGGTTTTCCTTCTAACCTTTGTGGCAGCGCCCGCAGAAATGGAATAGGCCGTGTCAAAACGCAAAGCCGGAGTCGACCGCGGATCCGATCCGGCTGATCCGAAAGCGGCGGACGCCCGCGACAGGGCGAGGTCTACACCCGATTTCGTAACTGTGGCGGCGACCATCGGGGTAATCACTGCGGGTGTCGCCCTGCTGGAGGTAGCGCTGGTCCCCGGCTTGGTGATCGGCGGCGTCGCCGTGCTGGCGCCAAGATACTTGCCAAAGTATTTGCCCAAGTTGCGTAAGCGTCTGCGACCGATGTTCGATTCGGTTGTCGGTGAGCCGGCGCCGGGGCAACCGGGCGTCCAGAAGTCGGCGGCCGCGCCCGCCCGACTGGGAATCAAACAGGCCGTGGCCAAGACCATCACCTTTCGGATCATCGTCACGGCCCTGGACTTCACTTCGAACTACGTGGTCATCGGCGAAGCGACGACGGCGGCGGGTCTGTCGTCCTTTGCCTTCGTCGTCGGGCCAATATTCTACCTCGTCCACGAAACGGGCTGGAATTGCTTCTCCTCTTCCGAAACCGTCGACCTCAGGGCCTTGCGGCGGCGGCGCCCGGATGCAAAGGCGCCACTCGCCGCTGGGAAAGGACTGACAATCAGTCGGGCGCTGGCCAAGACCATCACGTTTCGGACCATCGCCACGGTGATTGATTTTACGACGATCTACGTAGTGGTCGGCGACCTTGCCACCGCGGCAGGTCTATCGGCCTTCGGCTTCGTGGTCGGGCCGTTTGTCTATCTCGGTCACGAGAAGGCCTGGGACTATTTTGGTTCGCCCAAAAAGTTCAGTTCACAGCGCGTCCTCAGTCTCCCGGCGCCAACAAAACTTCTGCCGGCGCCGGTTTGACCCTGCGCCTCGATATGCCGCGGCTTGTGTTGCCTTTTGATCGCACCTTTCAACTTGCAGCCTTGTTCGGCGCGCGACCGAGACGGCGGTCGGCCGGCAAGCTCCCGGCGCGATATTGGCTGAACCATTCCGCGAGAAATGTAACCATCAGGCGAACTTTTTGCGGGATGTGCGGCGACCGCGCGTAGAGCGCCATCACCGAACGTGTGATTTCGCATTGAGGAAGAACCCTGACGAGCGCGCCGGCCGCGAGATCGGCGGCGATGCAGTAGTCGGGCAGGAGGGCGATCCCAAGCCCGGCAAGCGTCGCTTTGCGCAGCGCGATCGCGCTATTGGAATGGAATACGCCGTCAACTCTGACCGAGCCGCCGCCGTGTCCGGCAAACCGCCAAACCCGATCATGCTCGTCGGAGCTGAGATGAGCCAGGCAAGAGAAACGTGCGAGATCCGCAACACTGCACGGCGAGCCTTCGCGCTTGATGAAGCTCGGGCTTGCGCACAACACCGACTTCAGCGTCGCAATGCGGCGGGTCAACACGGTTGAATCGCGAATATCCGCAATCCGGATTGCGAGGTCGAAGCCCTCCTCGACGAAATCCCCGGGACGGAATGTGAAATCATTGAGCGAAAGTGAAACGCGGATCTGCGGATGCACCTCCGAAAAGGCGATCATCGCATCAGACAAACACATCACGCCGAACGACTTCGGAGCGAGAACCCTGATCGCCCCGAGCGGCGTGGTGCCGCCGCGCGCGATCTCGCGCTCGGCGGCTTCCATGTCGTCGAGCACCCGCTTGCAATGAGCCAGATAGGATTTGCCTTCCGCGGTGAGGCTGACGCTTCGGGTTGAGCGATTGAGAAGCCGCACCCCGAGGCGCGCCTCCAAACCCATGATGCGACGGGAAATCAGCGCACGCGATAATCCGAGCTGCATCGCCGCCTTGGTAAAGCTGCCGACATGCGCGACGCGAACAAAGCTCTCGACGAGCTGAAACCGGTCCATGGCGGAGGCCGACTGTCTACCCAGATGCAACAAACCTGTTCACATTTAGTGACTTATTGGACGCGCGTGTCAAACTCTATAGTCGTCCATCGGCGCGGAACCGGTCAGGTTCCTTGCAAGCCGCGGCAAAACAGGGAGGATCCGGTGGCCGGTGAATTGCGCGCCATAAGAACCGATGTGGTCGGCAGCCTGTTGCGGCCTCGACCCTGGCGAGAGGCGCGAGAACGCCTTGACGACGGAGCGCTGTCCTCGGACGCTTTTCGTGAGATCGAGCTTGCCTGCATTCGCGATCTCGTTGAACTCCAGGAGACGATCGGTCTCGATGTCGTCACCGATGGCGAGATCAGCCGGCTGAATTTCCAGGACAGTTTTGGGCTTGCGGTATCGGGTTTCGATGCGGTGCCCGATACGCTGGGCGTCCACTTGCGCCGCTCCGCCGGAGGCAGCCCGCTGCAGCGATGGGATATTCCCGATCTTGCCGATTCTGGAACTCCGGTCTCGCATCGCCGACCTGCGGTGCGGCGCCTCGAACTCGTCAATAACGTCGCGCTCGCGGAGTATACGCGCGTCCGCGCCGTCGCCCGCAAACCCGTCAAAGTGAGCTTGATCGGTCCTGACCGCATCCTTCAGCGTTTCGACAGCAAGGCTTCGAACGCGGTCTATGCCGATATGGACGCATTCTGCGCCGATGTCGTCGCCATCCAGCAGTGCATGATCCGGGAGCTCGTCGCTGCCGGCTGCCGCTACGTTCACATCGACGCACCAGGCTTTACCGCTTATGCGGACGGTCCTTCGCTCGCAGCCATGCGCGCGCGCGGCGAAGATCCGATGATCAATCTGTCCAGGTCGATAGCTGCGGAAGCCGCCGTGGTTTCCGGCTTCGACGGAGTGACTTTTGGTCTCCACCTGTGCCGTGGAAATCAACGCAGCATGTGGCATCGCGAAGGGACATACGACGCCATTGCCGAACGCCTGTTCAACGAACTGCCGCATGACCGTTTTTTGCTCGAATATGATTCGCCGCGTGCGGGCGGCTTTGAGCCGTTACGTTTCGTGCCGAAAGGCAAGATTGTCGTTCTTGGTTTGATCAGCACCAAGGTGCCGGAGCTGGAGTCGGTTGATGAGCTGAAGCGTCGAATCGATGACGCGGCAAAATATGTTAGCCTCGATCAGCTGGCGCTCAGCCCGCAGTGCGGATTCGCTTCTGACGTTGTTGGAAACCTGATCAGCGAGGAAGATCAGAAACGCAAGCTGGAGCGCGTGGTCGAAACGGCGCGCCAAGTCTGGGGAGGCTAGCCAAGTCTGGGGAAGCTAGCAAATCCGGGCAAGCTGGCTGAGTTTGGGGAAACGAAATTGAAACAAGGGAGGATTTGACATGTCGACATCTGAAGCACAGGCGGAGTTGCGAGCAGCGCATAATCCGCTGTTCAACAACAACAAGCTCAAGCTCGGCCTGTTCGGCGTCAATGTCAGCAATGGCTGCGCCATTACGACAATCGAGCCACGGCATAAGGTCACTTGGCCGGGCAGCGTCGCGATCGCCAAAGCCGCCGACCGTTACGGCTACGAGGCGCTTGTTCCGGTGGCCCGCTGGCGCGGCTTCGGAGGCGAAAGCAATTTCAACGGCACTTGTTTCGAGACCTACACCTGGGCTGCAGGTTTGGGGCAGGCTACCGAAGATATCTGCGTGCTGACGACGTCGCATGTGCCGACAGTTCATCCGATCGTCGCGGCAAAGCAGTCTACGACCGTCGATCACATTACCAACGGCCGTTTCGCGCTCAACATCGTGTGCGGATGGTTTTCGCCCGAACTCGAAATGTTCGGCGTACCGCAAATGGAGCACGACACGCGTTACGACTACGCGGCGGAATGGATCGAAATCATGAAGATGCTGTGGTCGCGCGAGGAGGAGTTTGACTACGAAGGCAAGTTCCTCCGCATCAGCAAGGGTTTTGCGATGCCGAAACCAATTCAGCAACCGTTCCCGGGGTTGATGAACGCCGGCGGTTCGGGCAAAGGCCGGCACTTCGCGGCGAAATACTGCGACCTGGCCTTCGCATTGCTGACCTCCCACAATCTGGAAGACGGCCGTGCCCAGATCGACGCCTTCCGCCGCCTCGCCCGCGAGGAATACGGCCGCGATCTACAAATCTGGGGCAACTGTTACGTCGTGCACGGCGACACCAAGAAGGAAGCCGAGGCCGAACTCAATCGCTATGTGGTGGAAAAAGGCGACGAGCGGGCCGTCGACTTGCTGACGCATGTGATGGGCCTGCAATCTCTGGCTCTGCCGCCCGAGGTGATCGGCCAATTCCGGTTTCATCTGAAGGCCGGCTGGGGCGGCTATCCGCTGGTCGGCCCTGCCGAACACATCGTCGATCAGCTCGGCAAGCTTAGCGACATCGGCTTCGACGGAATCCTGTTGAGCTGGGTGGATTACAGCGCTGGGCTCGAACGCTGGAATCGGGAGGTTATGCCGCTTCTCGAGCAAGCCGGGCTTCGACGACCGGCCCGACGCCGCGCGGCATCCGAGGCGGCGTGAACGACGCAGACCCGTAACGAGCTTCGCCGGCAGCGACTGCAGCCACACCTTTCCGATCCCGACGAGCGATCGGGCAAACCGCCTACACTCCTCCGGCGAGGTCCAAGCCTGCCTCGTTCAGGTCAACTAATCGCCGAGGCATTTCCTCGGCGCGCCGTTGCGCCTTAACGATTGGGGCGCAGCCATCAGCCTGCCGATTTCGCGCGGCCAGCAGGCATGGCGCACACTTGCCGTCGACGTGCTGCCCCCTACAATGCCCGAGGGAGCGAACGGATGAGCGATTGGCAAGATCGCCCGATCCTTATTGTCGGCGGTATTGGCGGGCTTGCCGTGGCGCGCGGACGCCGCAGGAATATATTGCCTTTCCCGAATGCCTTTATTGCGTACAACCCGAGCTCACGCTTAGCGCGGGCATGGCGCCGCTTAACGCCGCGTGTTTTAAGGCTCAACGATTGTCATCAAAGGAGAGAATTCATATGGCTGGCAACAAGCGGGCGGGATACAAGCTCGCGACATATCGAACAAGCGAGGGTCCGCGCGCGGGCATTGTCATCGGAGATGAAGTCTTCGATGCCGCCAAGCTCACCGGAAAGGCCCCCTACGTCACGGTCGCGGGCATCCTCGCCGATTGGAAGACAGCCGAAGGCGCGCTGAAAAAGGCGGCGGCCGGTGCCGCCAAAAGCCGCGCCAAGCGCCAGCCGCTGACCAAAACCAAATTGCTGGCTCCACTGCCCCACCCGCCAACCATATTTTGTGCCGGCGCGAACTACGCCGATCATGCCGCCGCCATGGCGCGCAAGCAGGGGATGCCGGAGCCGGCCGATCCGCATGAACAGGGATTGAAGCCCTGGCACTTCATCAAGGCGGCACGCACGCTCGCCGACCCGGGCGCGACCGTCAAGGCTACTCACTACGCCAAGGAGCTGGACTGGGAGATCGAGCTTGCCGCCGTCATCGGCCGCCCCGCCAAGGATGTGCCGAAGGAAAAGGCGCTTTCCTACGTCGCCGGCTACACCGCCGCGAACGATCTTTCCGCACGCGATCGCGGCCGCCGGCCCGGCGTTGAAGCGACCTCGTTCTTCAAGATGGACTGGAGCAAGCATAAGAGCTTCGACGGCTCCTGCCCGCTCGGCCCCTGGATCGTTCCGGCGAGCGATATCGCAGATCCGCAGAATTTAGGTCTTAAACTGTGGGTCAACGGCGAACTCAAGCAGGATTCCAACACCCACAAGATGCTATTCACCCTTGCCGAGCAGATCGAGCAGCTCTCAATCAACATGACGCTGCATCCCGGCGATATGATCCTCACCGGCACGCCGGCGGGCACTGGCGCCGAGAGTGGCGAATTCCTCAAGGCGGGCGATGAAGTAAAAATCTGGATCGAGGGGATCGGCGAATTCAGCAACCGGATAGCGTGATACCGCATTCGGCACGCGACCGGCTCTATTTTGCCGAGCCGGCGAGAGATAGAGTTCGAGGCGGTCGCGTGATAAAGTTTTGTTTTAGGAACTGGTGAACGCAAATGCCGGAAAAATTCGTCGCCAAGATTGATGAGTTCAAGGACGGAGAGCGCCGCATCGTTTTCGTCGGCGACAACGAAATCGGCGTGTTCCGGCACGAAGGCGAGTTCCACGCCTACAGTAATTTTTGCCTGCATCAGGGCGGCCCGGCGTGCGAGGGGCTTACCATCGCCGGGGTCGAGGAGCGCTTGCGCCCCGACAAGACCTCCATGGGGCTTTTCTTCTCGGATAACGAGATGCACTTTGTCTGCCCCTGGCACGGCATGGAATACGATATGAAAACCGGCGAATGCGTCAGCGACCGGCGCATGAAACTGAAAAAGTACAAGGTCGTGCAAAAGGGAGACGAGGTTTATGTCCTCGCCTAGACGCGCCGCCAAAGACGCCCTGCAGCGTGCGGCTACGGCCGCCCGCGCCTCTCGCCCGGCCGAAGCGCCGGCCAAGCCGAACGCCAAAAGCGCCACGGCAGAGGCGAAGCGGCTTGCCGCCGCCTTCGAAAGCGGCATCGCCGATGGCCAGCTGAATGTCGTTACTGCTGAAGCGTTGCAGGCGGTGATGGCGGCGGCGTGCCGGCTCTACACGGCGCGCCGGGAGGCCGGCGAGCAGTTCACGCCCGTCGCCAAGAATTCGATCTCCGCCACCGACGTGATGGTCACGGCAAGCGGATTGCTGCGCGCGGCCGACCTTGCCGCCTTCGAACTCGGCATGTGGCAGGGCTGGACCGGACGCTAAAAGCAGAGAAAGCCGGAGCACGTCATGGATCTGATTTCCGACCGCGGCCGCCGCGTTACGATCGAGGAACTCAACACGTCGCGGCTCCTGGCGCATGCCGGCAAGCAGGCGCACAAACGCAACTTCGACGACATTTTGATCGTCGACGTCGATGCGCATCACTACGAGAACGAGAATTACGACGAATTCCTGCCCTTCATGGAAAACGACGTGCTGCGGCAGCTCACGTTATCGACCCGCGCCAAGAAACATCAGGCGGGCATCGTTCCGGCGCCGACCGGCTTCCAGGACATGGGCGGCCGCGTGACGCGCTATCCGATGCGCTCCAGCGAAAAAACCGAGCCGGGCAAGATCCGCGACGTGCAGCTCGGCCACCGCTGGATGGACGCCATGAGCGTCGATTATTCCTGCCTGTTCCCCACCGGCATGCTCAATATCGGCATGCACCCGCAGAAGGAAATGGAGGCGGATCTGTGCTGGGCCTATAACCGCTGGCTCACGGAAAAGGTGATGCCGGAGGCCGACAACCGTTTCTTTTCCATGCTGTGTCTGCCGTTTTCCGATCCCGACGCGGCGCTGCGCCATGTCGAGACTTTTGGCGACAGAAAGCATGTCGGCGGCTTCATGGTGACCACGGTGCGCTCCCACATGGGAGTGCATGACAACGCCTACATGAAGGTCTATCGGGCGATGGAGGAACGCGGCCTGGTGCTTTCGTTCCATTCCGGCGTGAATTGGGACGAGCCGATCTTCAGGAGCTGCAACCGCTTCATCTCAGCGCACGCGCTCGGCTTCACCTGGTTCAACGTCGTCAATTGCACCAACTGGGTGATCAACGGCATCGGCGAACGCTTTCCCAAGCTGCCGGTGATCTGGATCGAGTCCGGGCTGGCCTGGGTTCCATTTCTGATGCAGCGGCTCGACCACGAGTACATGCTGCGGCCGTCCGAAGCCCCACTTCTGAAGAAGAAGCCTTCGGATTACATGCGCGACATGTACTACTCGTCGCAGCCGATGGAGATTCAGGATTACGACGCGATGGAGTGCACGTTCCGCATGATGAACGCGGAAACCCAGTTGCTGTATTCTTCCGACTATCCGCACTGGGACTTCGATCTGCCCTCGACGATCTGGGACCTGCCATTCCTGTCCGAGCGGGCAAAGCACAACATCCTGGGCGGCACCGCCGCGCGGCTTTTCAAGCTGCCGCCGCGCAACGAGAAGCAGAAAGAGAATCTGAAAAAGTTCGGAAATCTTACGACCTCATAACGCAACCACGTTTCAGCCAAGACGGGGGCAGCCATGCAAGCAATCCGCATCGACCGGAAAAAGCCACTGGCCGCCGAGCCGCATTGCGGCCACAACCGCTATCACCCCGACATCGCGCCGGTGCTTGAAGTCGCCGAGGGCGAGGAAGTTGTGTTGGAAACTCGCGATGCGCTCGACGGACAGCTTGGTCCAAATGCGTCGGTCGCCGACCTGGCAAAGGTCGATGCCAATCTCGTACATCCGCTAACCGGGCCGGTCTTCGTCAAGGGCGCCGAGCCCGGCGACATGATCGAGATCGAGTTCCTTGATATTGTGCCGCAGTCGACCGCCTTCAGCGCCATCGTCCCCGGTCTCGGCTTTCTTCGCGACATCATGACGACCCCGTTCGTCGTGAACTGGAAGATCCGCGACGGCTGGGCTACCGCCGCGGAAATTCCTGGCGTGCGCATTCCGGGTGCGCCGTTCATGGGCATTTCCGGGGTCGCCCCGTCGGCGCAGAAACTCAAGGAATGGACCGAACGCGAGCAGCGCGCGATCGACGCCGGCGGTTTTGTTTTACCGCCCAGCGAGGCTGGTGCGGTGCCGGTCGGCCGCTGCGGTCTCGAAGGGCTCCGCACGCTGCCGCCGCGCGAAAATGGCGGCAATTTCGACGTGAAACAATTGACCAAGGGCGCCAGGCTGTTGCTGCCGGTGTTCGCGAAAGGCGCGCTGTTTTCAACTGGCGACGCCCATTTCGCGCAAGGCGACGGCGAGGTGTGCGTTACCGCCGTCGAGATGGGAGCGACCGTGGCGGTCCGCTTCAAGGTCCACAAGGATCTGGCGAAGAAGAGAACATTCGCAGGACCGGTGTTTTCTCACAGCGGCTATTTTGCCGATCCCGCGTTTGCCGTGCCGCAGAATTTCCTTGGCGTCATGGGCATGCCGATCAATGCAAAGGGCGAAATCGAAAGCGAGAACCTTACCCTCGCTGCCCGCAACGCAACCCTCAACATGATGACATTGCTTCAGGAGCGCGGCTTCAGCCGCGAGCAGGCTTATGTCATTTGCAGTGTCGCGGTCGATCTTCGCATCTCCAATGTCGTGGATGTGCCGAATTACGTCGTGTCCGCGCTCCTGCCGGAAGCGATCTTCAGCGGCGACTGACCTGCCGCACCTGAAATGACGGGGCTGACGCGAGTGCGCCTCGACCATCCCGTGCATTGATGATAAGAATAAATTAAGTGCCGGTTGAACGGCCCTCGCCGGCACGCAATGAATGTGGGCCCCGGGAGGAATTCATGTCGGCTACGCTCGTTAATCTAATCATACAGATTATTGCTGGTGCCGTCGGCGGCAACGCGATCGGCGCGGCCTCCAAAGATATCAGTGCGGGCACGCTAGGCAACACAATAGCCGGCGCAGTTGGCGGCGTCGGCGGCGGCCAGCTTCTTACCGCGCTCATCCCCATGATGGCGGGCGGCGGCGCAAACGTCGACATTGGCGCTCTCGCCAGCCAGGTGGTCGGCGGCGGCGTTGCCGGCGCAATCCTCGCGGCGGTCGTCGGCGTCATCAAGAACAAGATGATGGCCTGACAGCCCGGCCGTCTGGTTTTCCCCTTTGCGGGACATTGCGACTGGATTGGCTGGTCTCGGCGTATTTAGCGGTCTCGCTTCGTAGCGAAATCGGCCGCGCGCGCGTCGTTAAGCACAGGCACCGGTCCGTGCGCCCGGCGCCTGGGTTGACGCGGCCGCATCCCGCTTTCTCAAGACGCCGGGAAACGCGAGGAGAATAAACGGCGCGTTTCAAGTGCGTACCAAACGACAAGGCCAGGAACACCCAGCGCCAAATCAGGAATGCGTTTGACAAGAGACAGCGTGAGCGACAATTGGACCGGCACACCAAGCAGCTGGCCGATGAGGATATAGCCGCCTTCCTGCACGCCCCAGCTTCCGGGAATGAAAAATGCGGCACTACTGATGCTGGCGCCCAGGCTTTCCAGAATGATGGCTTGCTCAAGAGTTACCGGCCATTGCATGAAATGAAGTGTAAGCCAGACTTCAAGTGTGCCCAACATCCACGCGAAAGTGTGCACGAGCAAGGCGACCACGGCGTAAGACGAGCGGCCCTTCCATATGGAATCCATCGCACGCTGAAAGCCGGGCTCGGCGGTCTCAGAACGCGAGGTCATCCGCGCCGACAATGCGACAAACGCACGGTCTATCAACCGGGCGCCGCCGTAACGTTGCACGACATAGAAGCCGCCAAGAACAATCAGGGCTGCCGCTATTCCAACGATAGAGCCCGGCAAAACGGCACTCTGACCGATGAATTGGGCGAGCAACGCAATGCCAACAAGCGCGAACAGCACTTGTGCCACTGTTTGCAGAAAAAGATCCGCAATCACGCTCGCAATGGCGATCGCGCCCGATACACCCCGAAAGGTCAGCATCCGCGCGGCTACCAGTCCGCCACCGATGCCTGCGACGGGCAACAACACGTCGATCGCCTCCCGAACCCAACGCAACAGCACGAAAATCGGAATCGAAACCGTGGCCAGGTTTGCGAGCAATCTGCTCCAGGCAACGCCATTCGTCGCGATCATCACCGCGCGTACCGCAACGACGGCTACGGCACCCCAGCCGACCTTGGTAAAGCTCTGGACGACTCCCATTAAGCTCGCGGCGGAGACGAGCCAGACGGTCAAGGCCAGCCCCAGCGACAGGCCGAGGAGCGTTACGATCCTCCAAACCATCTTGGCGTTCGCCCGACTCATTTGATACCGCCGCGACAGACCTCGCGCCCGCAGCCCAGAAAGCTACTCACAGTGGCGGCCGCCGCGCGGCTATGGCGTCGCAAGCCCGAGCGAGTTGAGGTAGCTGCCGTTGATACGGCCGTTCTCAAACCTTGCCGCTTCCAGATAGGCGTTGAGGATTTCCAGCGCCTGCTCGCGAGGCGGCAGGAATTCCGGCTTGATGTCGGCGCTGCCGGCATTGGCGATCAAATCCCAGCCGGCCGGTTTTTGAATCGAGACTACAGCGGTATTCGAGTCGAGATTCTTGTACGGCCAGAAGCACCAACCGACGCCAAACCGTTCGTTCAACCGGCGAAAGCTATCGTTCCAATCGTCGGAGAGTTCGCCGGTTTCGCCGATGAGCAGAGGCACCTTCCAGCGATTGCTGAAATTCAGATAGCTCTGCAATGCGTCGCGCGTCGGGGTGGCCCAGAATTTGTGATAGGTGTAGACCGCGTTGGCGTCGAACGGACGGCCAAACATCGAAAAGCTGGTGCTCCATTGTGCGCCGGCCAGAAAGACCAGATGGTTGGTATCGACCTCGCGAATGGCGGCCACGATTTCACGGTAGAGCGGCTCCAGCCGCGGATTGAGATAATCTTCGTCGCTGTAGGGAGAGATCGGCTCGTTCAACAGGTCGTAGCCGAGGATTACGGGCTCGTCGCGATAGCGGGCGGCAAGCGCCCGCCACAAGTCGACCGTGAGCTGGCGGTAACGGGGCACATAGAACGTGAGCGGGAAACCGGTGCCGTCATCGTGGTTCACTCCGGTCTGTCCGCCAGGCGCAGCGTGCAGGTCGAGGATGACGTGCAACCCCGATTCCCGGCACCATTGCACGAGCCGATCGAGAAGATCCCAGCCCTGCCCTTCGAACCGGTCCGCCTGCGCCTCACCCGGCTCGACGAAAAGCCGCCAGTGCAGCGGCACGCGCACGGTATTGAAGCCGGCCGCTTTGATAAATCGGATGTCTTGTTCAGCGACGTATCGCTCGCGGAATTCGCTCCAGAAGCGCGAGGCCTCTTGCGGCCCGATCAGGGCTTCGATGACGCCGGCGATCTCGCCCGGCGCGCGCGAACGCTCGAACTTGAACATATAGCCTTCAGGAACCAGCCAGTTGCCGAGATTGATCCCCTTGATGTCGAAGCGGTCGCCGCGGCCGTCGATAAGGCGGGTTCCGTCGGCATGGACGAAATCGCCGGACGCGGCCCAACCGGGTGCAGCCTCAAAGGCCACGAAGATAGCAAGCAGAAGGACGCCAAAGGTGCGGAAGGCGAAACGAGCTCTTGCACGAGGAACGCAAGCATCGAGAACGCGCATTAACGAAGTCCTTTTAGGATCGACGGCGCTAATCCCGATTGCGCCTGCCCGTCCGCCGGCGGCTCTTGCTGAATAGGGATTTTCCACCTTCGGATTACAAGCTACTAGAACAACAAAGCATCGCCAACGGAAATCCCTCGGCGGAATCAACACCCTCCCGAGCCGTCACCAAGACTGAGGTCCACCATCTGATGTCCAGTATGGCTTTTTTCCAGGCGGTCTTCCTCGCTGCATCGATTGTCGTCCTTGTCGTCGCAACACAGTACCGGCATCGGCATCCGTTTGTCGTCATCGTGTTCGTTGCTTCCGGCTTCGGCCTGGCCGCCGGGCTTTCCGTCAGTCTTCTCGGCAAGGCATTCGGAACGGGATTTTCGCAAGCAATCTATTCGCCCGGACTGGTGATCGTCGGCGCCGCGTTGGTCGCTGCTTTCGCCGAGAACACGGGAGCGACCGATCAGCTAACGGCGGCGGCCGATCGCTGGCGATCCTGGCTCGGATCGACGAGGTTGGCCGCGTTCCTCGGTCTGATCGCGGGCGTTGGCGCATCGCCGTCCACCGCATTCGCATTGCTCACGCCTCTCATTCCCGCCGTCGGCGGCAGGGCCGAACAAAAGCGCGGAACCGTCCCGCTCGCGCTGGCGCTCGCGATTTCGGCGAGTCACGGTCTGGTAGCGTTTTCGCCGGTCGTTATCGCGGCCGCTTCCATTCTCGATGCCGCCTGGACCCGCGTCGCATTGTTCGGCTTGCCGGTGGCAGTTTTGTCGGCCGCCTTTGGCGCGGCCTGGTCACGATGGCTGCCCGTTGCCGGCGCGGTAGCGGAGTCGCCAACGAACGCACCAGCGAACGAAGTCGATCCGATCGCGCAGAGGCGAAGCGACTGGCCGGTGGTCATCCTCATCCTCGCGACAGCGATCCCGCTAGCACTGCTGACGGTGCAATCCATCGGCGCGTTTCCAAGCGAGCCGCTCGGCGGCGGCACGGCGCGCGAGTTGGTGCTCGGCGTCGGCCGGCCGCTGATCCTCTTTCTGGTCGCTGTGGGCATCGTGAGAGCCGGTACATTGCGCGTAAGCACGAGGCTTTTTGCCGATTCCAACTGGAACACCCGCGTCCTCGGCAGCGTCGCGGGCATCGTGCTGACGGTCGGCGCCGCGGGCGGCTTTCAAAGGCTCTGCCAGGAGACCGGTATGGCCGAGTTGCTGGGCGAGCGCCTGCTCGCGTGGCACCCCGGCGCGCTCTTTGCGTTGCTGATCCCGTTCCTCGTCGCGGCGACGATCAAGACTTTGCAGGGTTCTTCGCTGGTCGCGGCCATCACGGCCGCGGGAATGGTGCAGCCGATTCTGTTTTCGCTTGGATTGAGCGACGTGAGCGAAAAAGCGCTTGCCGCGCTTGCTGTCGGCGCCGGCGCTATGACCGTTTCGCATGTCAATGACGAGCTTTTTTGGTTGGTCACAAACCGTGCCGGACTTACCACCCTGCCCGGCTTGGCCAGGTTCACGATCGGTACGTTGCTTCAGGGCCTCATCGCCGTTTTAGGGCTGTTCCTATTGCACGTGCTCACCTCAGGCTTCTGAAACGCGCCGCTCCATCCAGCCAAGCGCCCGCGGTACCCACGGCCCGTCCGCCTCGCCGCCGGCGTAACTCGCGGTAAAATGATTGCGGCCTTTGAGCACCACGCGCTCGGCGTCACCGCCCGCCGCCAGCAATGCCGCCTCCATGCGTTCGGCCTGCTTCATCAAATGCGGGAAGTCTGCATCGCCATGAGCGATAAGGAACGGCGGCGGCTTATCCTCGATACGATCGATCGGACTGGCGCGCTGCTCGTTACCCGCCGCGCCGAGGAAGCGCGGTCGTGCGCTCAAGCCGGATTGCGGTCCGAAATCGTACACGCCCGAAATCGGCAGGCAGCCGCGGATCACAACGCGGGGCAAGCCGGCGCCGGCCTGCCAGTCGCGGCGCACCGCAAGCAAGGCGGCGTAGTGCCCGCCTGCCGAATGACCGCCGAGGAAAATCCGCGCCGGCTCGCAGTCGAACGCGGCTGCATTGTTATGAAGGCAGGCGAGTGCCGCGACCGCGTCGTCCACGCCGGCGGGAAAAAGATGCGCCGGAGCGAGCCGATAACCGATGGTGGCAAATGTCACGCCCGCTGCCGTGAACGCGGGCGCCATGAACGCCATCCATTCCTTGTAGCCGTTGGTCCAGCCGCCGCCATGCATGAAGGCCAACAGCGTCCCGTTGGGTGCCGGCGCGCGGAAAACGGCAAGACTTCTGATAAGCGTCTTCGCCGTAGCGGCGATCGGTCCCCTGGAGTTCGGCGCCGAGTTCCATGACCTTGTCGCCATAGGCGCGACCGTTATCGGAAGGCGGCTCCTGGGGCGGATATTCGTCTAGTTTCATGATCTGACCGCCGGCATGCTGCACCGTCTATAAAGCAGGGCCCCGTCAGCCGCCATCCACCGATGCTGGTCCCTGGCAGACATTTGCGCTTGCCAGTCTGGCCGCAAGGCGGGTATTGGCTGGCCATGGCAAAACCTAAAGTCACTTTCAAGATGCAGCGCATAGCGGAGGGCGATTGGCAAATCATCGCTGAGTATCCGGGCGCCGAAACTCGCTACATCAAAGGGCTGAAGAGCAAAGCCGAAGTCGACGAGTGGCTGAATGGTACGCGCCGCATCGACTGGCTGAGATCGCAGGGTTATGCGAAATAGCGCGTGACCAAGGGTTTGCTTGGCAAGGGTTTGCCACCCAAGGGATCATCCCCAAGGAACAGCGCCCGCAAGGAATTGGCCCAAGGGATCGGCCCAAGGGATCGGCCCAAGGGATCGGCTCAAGGGATCGGCTCAAGGGATCGGTTCAAGGGATCGCCGGATCATGATCCAGCCTGAATTAACGCAGCCGGAAAAAGGCCATGCCGGCGAACCGGAAACGGGCACATTTGGCCAGACGCGCAAAAATCGCAAAATTATCTTTTATTCAATGGATCTGCTGCTGATCTTCGTCCCGTTGGGCGGGCTGCTGTATTTCATGTTCGATCCGCCGGCCTTCGACGCCTTTCTGGATTGGATGGTCGGTTTGTTTTAATGGCGGGTGACTGATTTGTCGTTGCGCGGAGAATACGCGTCATTGCGAGCGCTAGCGAAGCAATCCAGTTCCAAGTTGCCGCTCTGGATTGCTTCGTCGTGGAGCCTGTCATCGGGCCGGCCACTTCGGGCCGGACCCGTTGGCTCCTCGCAATGACGAGGGTGCGCAAGCGCCGATGCGTGCTAACCTGATCCAACTCGCCCTCGCCTGATCTGACGCCCATGAATTCCAGGACAAAAACACCCGAGGAATTGCGCAGCTACCGCTGGCTCGGCCGCGACGATCTGCGCGCGTTCGGCCATCGCTCGCGGCTCAGGCAATTCGGCTACGACCGCGACGATTGGGCCGGCAAGCCGGTGATCGGCATCCTCAATACCTGGAGCGACATCAACGCCTGTCACGGGCATTTGCGCGACCGCGCGGAAGACGTGAAACGCGGCGTCTGGCAGGCCGGCGGTTTTCCCATCGAGCTGCCGGCGATGTCGCTCGCCGAGCCCTTCGTCAAACCGTCGACCATGCTCTATCGAAATTTCCTTGCCATGGAATGCGAGGAGCTTCTGCGCAGTCATCCGATCGACGGTGCGGTTCTGATGGGCGGCTGCGACAAGACCACGCCGGGCCTCGTCATGGGCGCGATCTCGATGGGCTTGCCGGCGATCTACGTGCCGGCCGGGCCGATGCTGCGCGGCAACTGGCATGGCCGCACACTCGGCTCCGGTTCCGATGTCTGGAAATACTGGGACGAGAAACGCGCCGGCCATATTGGCGAAAAGGAGTGGAGCGAGATCGAGGGCGGCATCGCCCGCTCGTTCGGCACCTGCATGGTGATGGGCACCGCCGCTACCATGATGGCGATCACCGAGGCGCTGGGACTGACGCTGCCCGGCGCCTCGTCGATTCCGGCGCCCGACGCCAACCATCCGCGCATGTGCGCCGCCGCCGGCCGCCGCATCGTCGACATGGTATGGGAGGATCTGACACCGCATCGCATTCTCAGCCCCGAAGCGTTCGACAACGCCATCCGCGTGCATATGGCGCTCGGCGGATCGACCAACGCCATCATCCACGTCATCGCCATGGCAAGACGCGCCGGCATCGCTCTCGACATGAAGCGCTTCGACGAGATTTCGCGAACCGTGCCGGTGATCGCCAACATCACCCCGTCGGGCAAATATCTGATGGAGGATTTCTTCTATGCTGGCGGCCTGCGCGCTCTGATGGCCGCGATGCGCGACCTCCTCGATCTTTCCTGCATGACCGTCACCGGCGGCACGATCGGTGAAAACATCGATGGCGCTGTTGTGCATCTGCCGGACGTCATCCATGCGCTCGACGCGCCGCTCTATCCCGAGGGCGCAACTGCCGTGCTTACCGGCAATCTCGCGCCGCATGGCTGCGTCATGAAACCCGCTGCCGCCGACCGGCGTTTCCTCAAGCACCGCGGCAAGGCGATCGCCTTCGAAAATTACGATCACATGGCGCGCGAGGTCGAACGCGACGATCTCGACGTCACGCCGGACCACGTGCTGGTGCTGAAAAACGCCGGACCGAAAGGCGGACCCGGCATGCCGGAATGGGGCATGCTGCCGATCCCGAAGAAGCTGGTCAAAGCCGGCGTGCGCGACATGGTGCGCATTTCCGACGCCCGCATGAGCGGCACCAGCTACGGTGCCTGCATCCTGCATGTCGCGCCGGAAAGTTTTGTCGGCGGTCCGCTTGCGCTAGTGCAGACCGGCGACGAGATCGAGATCGATGTCGCGGCACGCCGCATTCATCTGCATGTCGCCGACGACGAACTTGCACGCCGGCGCGCCGCATGGACGCCGCCGCCGCCGCGTTACGCCCGCGGCTACGGCGCCATGTATTCCGCCCATATCGGCCAGGCCGACAAGGGCTGCGACTTCGACTTTCTCGAAGGCACAGCGCCGATCGCCGAACCGGAGATTCACTAGTTCGTCATTCGGGGCCGGCCGCGGGCCGGAGCCCCGAATCCATAACCACAGTCGCTCTGGGAACGCTCTGAAGGCAATCTGCAACGTCGGCGAATATGGATTCCGGGCTCGCACCTACCGTGCGCCCCCGGAATGACGAGCAGGAAGGAATGAGAATGAAAATCAAATGGTCATCCGTTATGACGCTCGCGGCGCTGGTCATGCCCCTCGTCGCGGCGCAATTGGCGAACGCACAAAGCCCCGCGTTTCGGGTCGATCCATACTGGCCGAAACCGCTGCCGCACAACTGGATACTCGGGCAGGTCGGCGGCATCTATGTGGACGCGCAGGACAACATCTGGGTGTTTCAGCGGCCGCGCTCGCTGACCGACGACGAAAGGGCCGCGGCGTTCGATCCGCCGCGCGCCAAATGCTGCGTGCCGGCGCCGTCGGTGCTGGTGTTCAATCAGGCCGGCGATATCGTGAAGTCGTGGGGTGGGCCCGGCGAAAACCTCGGCTACGACTGGCCGCTTTCGGAGCACGGCATCCTCGTCGACCCCAAGGGCTTCGTCTGGTTGAGCGGCAACGGCAAGGGCGACAATATGGTGTTGAAGTTCACCACCGACGGCAAATTCGTCAAACAAATCGGCAAAAGCGGACCGCTGACCAGCAGTACGGATTTGAGTCAGTTCGGGCAAGCCGCCGCGCTCGAATTCGACAAGGAGGCGAACGAAATTTATGCCGCCGACGGCTACGGCAATCATCGCGTCGCGGTGCTCGATGCCGATACCGGTGAGATCAAGCGGGTGTGGGGCGCCTACGGCAAGCCGCCGACCGACGACGATTTGCCGGCCTACAATCCGGACTCGCCGCAATTCGCCAACCCGGTGCATTGCATCGCGCTCGGCAAGGACGGCCTTGTCTATGTCTGCGACCGCACCAACAACCGTGTCCAGGTCTTTCGCAAGGACGGCACTTTCGTCCGGCAGTTCGTCATCGCTCCCGAAACGCGCGGACCGGGCACTGCCTGGGGCCTGGCATTTTCCCCGCTCGACAAGAAACAGAATTACTTCGTGCTGGCCGATGGCGCCAACGAAACAATCGACGTCATCCGCCGCAAGGACGGCACAGTCGTTGGCAACTTCGGCCGGTCCGGCCGCAACGCCGGCGAATTTCACTTCGTCCATGTCGCCAAATTCGATTCCCGCGGCAATCTCTATACCGGCGAAGTCGACACCGGTAAGCGGCTGCAGAAATGGGCGCCGGTGGAGTAGCGTCAACCTGCCGGCAGCATCACCGCGCGGCACTCGCCGAAGCCGATCCGCGGATAGCCGGGCTTTGCGCCAAAGCCGCGGAAGATGATTTCGTCGCCGTCTTCGATGAAGCCGCGCTGTTCGCCGTTGGGCAGGACAATCGGCTCGCGGCCGCGTGCGGTGAGTTCAAGAAGGCTGCCCCAGCTCGATTTTTCCGGACCGGAAACGGTGCCCGAGCCGATGAGATCGCCGATCGCGAGATTGCATCCGTTGCTGGCGTGATGAGCGATCATCTGTGCGACGGTCCAATAAGTCGTCGCGAACGAGGCCTGGGTGAGACGCACCGGTGCGATGCCGGCACGCCGCATGGCGTCGGTCGCCAGATACGCCTCAAGCGTAACGTCGTAGCCGCCATGCGCACGATCCGTGGCGTCGGAGAGATACGGCAGTGGCGCGGGATCGCCTTCCGGCCGGTTGAACGCGGCGACGCGGAACGGTGCGAGCGCCTCGCGCGTGACTACCCAAGGCGACACAGTGGTGGCGAAATTCTTCCCGAGGAACGGCCCCAGTGGCTGGTATTCCCAACCCTGCACGTCGCGCGCTGACCAGTCGTTGAGCAGACAGAAGCCAAAAATATGCTCTGCGGCCCGGCCAATCGGCACGGTTTCGCCAAGCTCGGTTGGCGTGCCGACATACATGCCGAGCTCAAGCTCGAAATCCATGTTCCGCGACGGACCATAGCTCGGAACCGCTTCGTTGGCGGGCTTGCGCTGACCCTGCGGCCGCTTCACCGGCGTTCCGCTCACGCGAATCGAGGAACTGCGGCCGTGATAAGCGACCGGCACGTATTTGTAGTTCGGCAGGAGCGGATTTTCAGGCCGGAACGCGCGGCCGGCATTGGTCGCGTGGAAAACCGATGCATAGAAATCGGTAAAGTCGGCAATGGCGACCGGCAAGAGCATTTCGGCCTTCGCCATCGGCGTGAGATGCCGCTCCAGGCTCTTGTCGCCGTGATCGGCGCTCAGGCTCCGCGATAAGGCAAGCCGTAGCGCGGACCAGGCCGGCGGTCCAAGCGACATCAGACGATTGAGACTAGGCGCCGCGCATGCCTCCGCCGCCGCGGCGGCGGGACCGCCCAAAGACGGAGCCGATGCGGCGATGTCGAGGATCTGATCGCCGATGGCAACGCCGACGCGCGGCGGCAGGTTTGCGGATGGACGAAACGCGCCGAGCGGCAGATTCTGGATCGGGAAATCGCTGTCGGGTACATTCGCGCTGGCGACAAAGCTTCGCCGCGCAGCATCGTGCGTTTCGTTGATCACGATTCTCTATCCTTACGTGTTGTCGATCGCGGCGATCACGACGGAACGGTGCTGCCGCGGCGCTCCACTTCGCGCCGGCGCAAGTTCTCGCCAATGCGCCGCTTGCCTTCAGCGTCGATAACGCGGGCAAGTTCGGAATGATGCGCCATCAGCTTGCGGAAATCGGCGAGGTCGAGAATGAGCAGAGTCGAGGGCTTGGTCGTTGAAACGTTCGCGGAGCGAATCGAATCCCCGAGCAACGCGAGCTCGCCGAAGAACGCGCCAACGCCCAAGCGGACCGGCGTCGGCTCGATGTCCACCTCCACTTCGCCCGAGGCGATGAAATACATGCAATCGCCGACCCTGCCACGGCGGATGACGGCGATCCGCTCCGGAACTTCCACGCGCCGCAGCATATGAGTGATTTCGGTGATCGACGCCGGGTCGAGCGACTGAAAAAACGGCACCTTGCTGACCAAATCCCAAGTCTCGATGAAATTGCGCCGCCTGCTCTCGGCGGCAAAGCCGGTGGCCAAGATGCCGGTCCACAGTCCAAAGGTCGCGATCCCGCAAATCATAACCACCGAACCGAGGAGCCGACCCACGGCCGTCTGCGGAACCTCGTCGCCGTAGCCGGTAGTCGTCAGCGTGACCACCGCCCACCACAATGCCGAGGGCAACGTACCGAACGCCACCGGCTGGCCCTCACGCTCGATAACATGCATGGCGGCAGAGGCGAGAAAGAGCACGATCAGGAACAGCACCAGAACGCTCGCCAGCGGTCTCGCCTCAAGCACGAACACACGGCCAAGCTGGGCAAAGCCGGGTGAGTCCTGCGCAAGCTTTAGCACCCACAGCGAGGCGAACAGCCAGGCGGTTTCGGCCTCCGCTCCGCAAAGAAGCGCGATCGGAACCGGCAATACGCCGAGAAGATCGACGATCCCCGACGGCGAGAAAACATGCTTGAGCGCCGTACCGCGGGCAGCGAAGCCGCGCAAACGAACGCCACTCACGACTGCAAAGAAGGCGTAGCAACACCACAGGCAGACGCTCAACCAGCGAGCTGCCTCGCCTTGGAGTTCCGGCAGCGTCAACGCCGTCATGGCGACGAGGCCGATGGCCAGGACAACGTACCGCGCCAGACCCAAAGCGCCGAAACGGCGAAGCGGTGCGCTATACTGCGCGAGAATGGAGATTGCGCCCTGCGACATCACGCTTGTCTGGCCACCGGCGGTTGCAATTCTTGGCCTGTCCGGACCGACAAATTACGCTGTCGGAGTTCGCACCACCAGTCGAATTTGCGCGATAGACCGCCAATCACGGCGCGGAGGGAATGATGCACTGGAGCGATCTTTTCAACAGCGGCGCGTCGCTGTTCATCGTGGCGACCGCCTCGACCAAGACGATGGTGCCCCTGCGCATTCTCGCTATCGTTACGAACTGCATCCTGGTCGCCTTCTACGGCTCGACGCACGCGTGGATACCCATGGCACTGCAGGTTTTTGCGCTGCCGCTCAATGCCTATCGCCTTTACCAGATGATCCTGCTGATCCGGAGCGTGCGTGAAGCGATCCGGGCCAAACCGTCGCTGGACTGGCTCAAGCCGTTCATGGCGGAACGTCATTTCAGGAAAGGCGACCTCCTGTTCGCGAAGGACGAGACGGCGGACCGGATGTTCTACACCATGACCGGGCGCTACGCGCTCGTCGAGCTTGGCATCGAAATCCCGCCCGGCCAAGTCGTCGGCGAACTCGCGATGCTGGCGCCCGACAATCGCCGCACGGCGACCCTCGAATGCATCGAGGAAGGCGACGTCTTGTCGATCACCTACGAACAAGTCCAGGAGCTGTACTTCCAGAACCCGACATTCGGCTTTTACTTTCTGCGCTTGGCGACGGCGCGGCTGTTCGACAATCTCAACCGGATGCGGAGCGAATTGGAACGCCGCCAGGCGGCCGCTGCGGCTATCCCGGCAAATCCATGATATCGTTACGATTTGAGCGAGTTGGGCCGGGAACGCCATGACCCAGAAGCAGTTTTCACGTATCGAGCTGGCGAGCTATCTGCTTTGCCCGTCGTTCTTCGTGATGATCGCGCTCATGGTCGTCGAAGCGATGCTGGCTGCCGCGACCACCTGGCTCGTCATCAACGCCGGCTTCAAGGTCGCCAACGGCCATTTCCTGCTCAATGACCTTATCTGGATCCTGACCGCACAGTCCGCGTCCTATGTCGCCGGTGTCGTCAGCTGGATCTTTGCCGAGCGTGCGGGTTATCGCGGTTTCGGCCAGTTCATGCTGCGCTTCGCGCGCGAGAACCGCGGCAAGGTCAAGCTCTTCGGCGACAAGCCGGCCCGTGAGCAGGTGGAACCGTTTCTCACCGGCGAAACATTCCAGTGCTTCTTCAACCTGATTTACGAGCTCGAATTCACGCTGAAGCTCTTTCTCGGTCTGGTTTTCAACGCGCTCGTGCTCGGCACGGAAATCGACGTGAGCCTGCCGTTCGCCTACGTCGCCGCGCTTGTAGCGCTGTTGCTGATGCAATGGGCGCTGCAAAAGCCGATCGCGCGAACCTATCTGGAAAACCAGCGCATGAACAACCGCGTCACCGCGCAAGGCTATACCGCGTGGGACAATGTGTTCAGCGGCAACGGCTACAACCTGCGGCTTTGGCTCGCCAGTTTCAAAAGCCGGCTGCGCGAAGCGCTCACCGCTCAGGTCCGCGCCATCGTGGCGCGTGAAGGCATGAGCGCGATGAGCGGCATTGTCAGTCTCGCCATCGTTTTTGCAACGATCACCATGGTGGCCGTGCGACATGTCGGCGACATGGCGCTCCTGATCGCGCTGGCGACGACCCTGCCACGGCAAATGGAAATGACGTACGAGCTGCACCTGCTTGCTACCGGCTGGAACGATTTCATCGCCATCTGGACCCGTTTCGGCGGCGTCGCGGCCAATATGCTGCCGCAGCCCGAGGCGGCGTTCGACAGCCGCATCAAGTTCGACCGGCTGGTGCTGCGAGAAGGCGACGACGCCAACGTCGTCTCTTCGGTAAACGATGCGGTGCGCATCGTGCAGGCGCGGCCGACCGGCCGGATCAACGTCCGCGGCGGCAACGGCGCCGGCAAATCCTCCTTGCTGGCCAGCCTCAAGACGGAATTGCGCCGCGGCGCCTTCTACCTGCCGGCCTCGGATCGGCTCGCGTTCCAATTCACCGGCGGCGTGGTGCCCGTCGATGTCGAAGGCGACGACGAGGACGAAGTGGTCGTTGCCGAAATCGATCGACAAGAAGCTCGGCTTCTCGACCGGCGAGCGGCAGCTCAGATCGCTTGAGGAGATCGTCAAAGCGACCGATGCGCGGGTTTATCTGCTCGACGAATGGGACGCCAATCTGGATGCGGCGAACAAGGCCAAGGCCGACGCGCTGGTTGACGTGCTCGCGCGGCGCGCCCGGGTGGTCGAAATTTCGCACCGCGATCGCGCGGCGTAAGACAACGTCGCTTCCGCGACCATCAATTTAGCTGCGAATATTATCCTTTCCGCCGGAGCTTGTCATGGGCCGTATCGCGATAGCTTGGAGATGGATGCTTGCCAGGGTCGACAAGTACAGGATGCAATTGCGGCTATGCCTGAGGGTGACTATTGCGGCCATGGCCGCCTTTATTCTCGCGCAGTTCGTGGCCATTCCGCTCGGCGGCTTGTCGGCGGTGTTGACGGCTATCGTCGTCACCCAAATGAGCCTGGGCGGGTCGCTGAGGGCGACGATCGAATATTTTGTGGGAACATTCGGCGGCGCGGTTTACGCCGGCGCAATTGCCGCCCTCGTCCCACACCACGGTGAAATCTCGACCCTTGCCGTGCTCGCGCTCGCGGTCGCGCCACTTGCGCTGCTTGCAGCCATAAACCCGAATTTTCGCGTCGGGCCATTCACGGCTGTCATTGTGGTTCTGGGAGCGACAGCTACCCACACCGACCCGATCAGCTCGGCGTTCTATCGCGTGCTCGAGGTCGCACTCGGGGGTTTCATCGGTTTACTGGTTTCTTTTCTGGTGCTGCCGGCGCGTGCGCATGTCTTGGTGATTGCGGCCGCCGCGCGCATGCTCAATCTTCTGGCGGACGCCTTACCCGTACTGTTCGCCGGTTTTACCCAAGCGGTCGATGTAGAAGAGGTCCGGTGGCTCCAGGTCAATCTCGGCGCCGCGTTCGTGCGCGTCGAAGGAGTCGGCGCCGACGCCAAGCGCGAACAGGCGACTTACCTCATGGCGGATCTGGACTCGCGGCCATTGTTGCGCACCCTGCTCCGCTTGCGCCACGACGTCGTCATCGTCGCTCGGGCCGCCACCGTACCGCTTCCCGAGCAATTCCGGACCCGGCTTGGACCACCCCTCGCAGATTGTCGTCACGGCCGGGGCGGCTTATCTGCGCGCCAGCGCGGCGGCGCTCATTGCGCGGCGCGGGCCACCTCCGCTGGACGCGGTCGACGCGGCGCTGCTCGCGTTTGACGCTTGGATCGACGACGCGCGAAGGGAGCGGCTTATGCGGGATTTGCCAAGCGACACAGTGGAGCGTGTCTTTGCGCTCGGCTTCGCGCTCGAGCAGTTGCGCCAGAATTTCATCGATCTTGCGCGCTGCGCGGCGGAATTTGCACAGCCGGGCATTGCCTCCATTGCAAAATTGGAAGCGTCGAGCTAGCGCGCGATCGTTTTAGATTGCATGGATTGACGCGCAAGCGCGGCCTCAGACGCCGCCTACATCGCAACGATGGGACGGGCCTCGAGGACGGGCTCGCGCTGAACGACGCCCGAAAACGCCGAGCCCTCCGTGAACCACGATGCCGGCGCCGCATGACCCCACAAGGTTTGCCGCCGCGGATCGGTCAGCGACCAGCGAATCGGCGCGTGGTCGGGATCGACGGTGAGATAGTCGGAGGTAAACAGCTCGACCCGATGGCCGTCGGGGTCGCGCACATAAAGGAAGAATGCGTTGGAGATGCCGTGGCGACCGGGGCCGCGTTCCATATTGTCGAGATAGCCGGTGGTCGCCATCACATCGCAGATGTGAATGATGTCGAGCACGCCTTGAGTCCACAGTCCGATATGATGCATTCGCGGGCCGGCACCGTTGGTGAAGGCGATGTCGTGCACATTGCCCTTGCGGTGCATCCACACCGCCCACAGTTTCGGATCGGCGCCGTCGGTCTCGGTATATTCGGTGAGCCGGAAGCCAAGCTCCCGGTAGAAATCATAGCTCTGCTGGACGTCAGGCGTGAAGCAGTTGAGATGATCGATGCGCTGGATGCGTGCGCCCCGATGGGCGCTGTATTGTTGCAGCATGCATTCCGCTTGATCCATCTGCGCGTAGAGATCGAGCGGCATTCCCAGAACATCCGCCGTCCGCAAGGTACGGCCCTGGTGCGCCAAATCCAGAAATGACGTCGGCAGGTTGCGGCGGCCGAACCAGAATGCGGCCCGGTCGACATCCTCTTCGCTGGCGAGCTTGTAGCCGAGCGCGCGCACATCCGGCTCGCGCGAGCGCCGCAGCACGATCGAGTGATGGTTGCGCTCTTCAACGCCGCGCAGGAAGAGCGCATCGTCGGTCTCGTCGCTGACCAGGAGTCCGAGGCAATCCACGTAGAACGCCCGCGAACGGCCCAGATCGCGCACGCCAAGTTCCACGTGGCTTGAACGGACGACATTGAAAGGCGGGTCGAAGACCGGCTCGTGGATCGGCATTTGGGCGGGCGCCGTTGACGGTTCGTCTGGCGACTTCTAACACATTGCACGGACAGCGGAAGCCCGCCAGCCGCTGCCGAAGGAGGGGACCCAGATGCGGCTTGCGAGTTACAATTTGCGCGGCCGGCCGAGCTTTGGCGCGGTGGTCGGCGACGGCCTCGTCGATCTGCGCGCGCGGTTGAGCCGTTTTACCACGCTCCTTGAAGTATTCCGGGCGAATGCGCTCGAGCAGGCGAAAGCGGCCGCCGCCGGCGTGCGGGCGGAGGTGCCGCTGGCCGAGGTAGAGCTGTTACCTCCGCTCGCCACGCCGGAAAAGATCCTTTGCATCGGCATCAACTACGCCAACCGCGAACGCGATTATGATTTCGCCGAGCCCCCGAAATATCCCAGCATGTTCTATCGAGCGCCGAATTCGGTGGTCGGCAGCGGACAGAAGCTCATCCGGCCAAAAGTCTCCGAGCAACTCGACTACGAGGGCGAGATCGCGATGGTGATCGGTCGCGAGTGCAAACACGTGCCGAAGGAACGCGCGCTCGACGTGATCGCCGGTCTCACGCTGTGCAATGAAGGCACGATCCGCGACTGGATGCACCACGGCAAGTTCAACGTCACGCAGGGCAAGAATTTCGATGCGACGGGCAGCATCGGGCCGTGGATCGAGACCGACGTCGACCTGACCAAGCCGCTGCACCTCGTCGTGCGCAAGAACGGCACGATTACCCAGGACGACACCACGGCGAACATGATTTTTTCTTTCGCCGACCTCATCGTCTACATCACGACGTTCATGACGCTCAAGCCAGGCGATATCATCTCCACCGGCACGCCGGTCAAAACCGAGCCGAAAGCCGACCCGCCGGTCTGGCTCAAGCCCGGCGATACAATCGAGATCGAGTGTTCCGGGATCGGCGTGCTGTGCAATTCCGTTGCGGACGAAGCGTGACGGCGGCGTTCCGCGCAGCGTGCGTCATCGGCTGGCCAGTCGAACACTCGCGTTCGCCGCTCATCCACAATTATTGGCTTAAGCACTACGGGATCGCGGGTGAGTACCGGCGCGAGCTGGTGCCGGCAGAAGGGTTCGCGGCGTTCGCGCGATCGCTCGCTGCGCGCGGCTACGTCGGCGCCAACGTGACGGTCCCGCATAAGGAAGCGGCGTTGGCTCTCTCAGAACCCGACGAGAAGGCGCGTGCGGTAGGCGCCGCCAATACGCTCTGGCTCAAAGACGGCCTCCTGCACTCGACCAACACCGACGTCGAGGGTTTCCTGGAAAATCTCGACGCCTGCGCCCCGCATTGGGATCGGGGCGTGGACAAGGCAGTGGTGCTCGGCGCCGGCGGCGCCGCACGCGCGGTGATCCATGGTCTCCTCTCTCGTGGCATTGAGCGGATCCTTGTCGCCAACCGCACGATCAGTCGCGCCGAAAAGCTGCGCCAGGATTTCGGCACACGGCTGCATGTCGTCCGCTGGGATGAGGTAGGCGCAGCGCTGGCCGATGCCGCATTGTTGGTCAATACCACGACGCTCGGCATGCAAGGACAGCATGGTCTCGCGATAGACCTCGCGCGATTGCCTGGTCACGCCACTGTCGCCGACATCGTCTATGTGCCGGTGCTGACCCCGCTTCTGGCGGCGGCAAAAGCGCGCGACCTGCGAACCGCTGATGGACTCGGCATGCTGCTGCATCAGGCGGTGCGCGGCTTTGCGCTCTGGTTCGGAAAAAAGCCGGAAGTGACCGCGGAATTGCGGGCGCTGGTCGAAGCCGATCTGGGTTCCTCCGACATAAAACGCAACCGATAACGCAGTTGTGTTTTTACCGACGCGTTTGTGTTTATCGCCGCATGATCGCAGCCGATACCGTGCTGCCGCCTAGCATTGCAGCAACAGGAATCGGAGAGCGATGATGAAGAACACGACAATCGGAATGGCCGCCGGCGCGTTCGCCTTGTCGCTGGCTGTGTCGATCGCGGCATCGCAAACGCCGGAAATCGTACGCGTGCGCGGCACGGTCACAAGCATCGACGGCGCCACATTGGACTTAAAGAGCCGCGATGGCACGCCGATCAAAGTGAAACTGGCCGACGACGCACGCGTCATCGCCGTCGACAAAAAGTCGCTCGCGGACGTGAAGCAAGGCGTCTTCGTCGGCATTACCGCCATGCCTCTGCCGGACGGCACCCAGAAGGCTGTCGAAATTCATATCTTCCCGGAAGCCATGCGCGGCACCAACGAGGGCCATCGACCATGGGACCTCATGCCGAACAGCACCATGACCAATGCCAATATCGACAGCGAGATCGTCAGCGCCGACGGCAAGGAATTGGTTCTGAAATACAAGGACGGTGAGAAAAAATTCATTGTGCCGGCGAACATCGAGGTCGTGATGTTTGCTCCGGCGACGGCCGCCGATCTCAAGCCGGGCGAGAAAGTGTTCGTCCCGGGCGCCAAGAAGCTGCCCGACGGCACCGCGCAGGCGGGATTCGTCATATTCGGCCGAGACGGCATCACGCCGCCGATGTAGGCCGAAGCTATCTCGAAGTTCGGGCTCCGTTAAACCTCAAATGGCACGGCAATTGCTCTGATTGCCGTGTCAGTGGCTGCTGCTTGCGGTGATTGCCGGCTGCCAATGCCGGCAAAAACCGCCTGCAAGCGACAGGAGGTTGTCCATGACGCGAGCCGAACTCAGCGAGAAAATCCTCGATATCAAGCGCGAGAAGGGTTGGAGCTGGAAACATATTTGCAGCGAGATCGGCGGCATGTCGCCGCTGCTCGTGACGGGCGCCCTGCTGGGCCAGATGAAGCTGACAAAGCCGCAGGCGGCGAAGGCGGCTGAATTGTTTGGGCTGAGCAAGAGCGAACAGGCGCTGCTCAACGAAGTGCCTTATCGCGGCACCGCCATGCCGCCGACCGACCCGTTGATCTACCGGTTCTACGAACTGGTGATGGTCAACGGACCGGCGCTAAAGGCCTTGATCGAGGAGGAGTTCGGTGACGGCATCATGTCGGCCATCGACTTCGACATGCTGATCGAGCGTCAACCCGACCCGAAGGGCGACCGCGTAAAGATCTCAATGTCGGGAAAATTCCTGCCATACAAATATTACGGCGCCGACGGGAATGCGCAGGCGTACGGCTACAAAGAAGAATAGCAGGAGCACATCCCCAAGAGGGGAAATGTTCACCAGTAGGGCGCGCGACAATGACGATGCAAATGATCGTCGGTCCAACACGCGCCGCGGCCGATCGGCGGTCCCCAGAACGGCCTGCCAAAAACGCCGCCGATGACCCCGCCTGCGACGGCGCCGACCGGACCTGCAACAACAAGGCCCGTTCCGGCTCCAGCCGCCGCACCGATCCAGTCGGCGCGCGCGAAAGAAGAAGCCATCGTTACGACGGCCAAGATGCTTGTCGCCAAGATCAAATTCCGCATCAGCCCCGTCCCCCTTTCAAGTATCAACCCGCACAAAGCCAAGCCCTGCGGTAGGTCCCCCAACGCTCGAGCTGTCTCACAAATTCGTGGCAAAGGTCCGGCGGTTTTGCGGCCGGCTTGGCGGTTCCATCCGGAGGGTCCCGGTTCCCATCAAACCACGATCACGCTCTGATCGATTTCACCGATGTTGTTGACGCCCGTCAGCGCCATGCTGACGTCCAGCTCCTTGCGGATGATCTCGATCGCTCGCGCGACGCCTGCTTCGCCACCGGCGCCTAGTCCATAGAGGAAGGCCCGACCGCTCAGGCAAGCACGGGCGCCAAGCGCGATGGCGCGCATGACGTCCTGGCCGGAGCGGATGCCGCCGTCGAGCAGAACCTCGATCGACGAGCCGACCGCCTCGGCAATCGGCGGCAACGCGGCGATGGAGGACAAGGCGCCGTCAAGCTGGCGGCCGCCGTGATTCGACACCACCAACGCTGCCGCGCCCGTCTTCGCCGCCATGCGCGCGTCCTCCACGTCGAGGATGCCCTTGAGGATAAGCTTGCCTTGCCATTGATCAGCGATCCACTCGACGTCTTTCCAGCTCAACGATTCGTCGAACTGACTGGAAATCCAACGCGACAATGAATTGACATTCTCCATGCCGCGAAGATGGCCGGCAATATTGCCGAAGGTGCGGCGCTTGCCGCGCGCGATGCTCATCAGCCAGGCCGGTTTGCTCGCCATGTCGAGAATGTTCGCGACGGTCCATTGCAGCGGCACCGTCATGCCGTTCTTGATGTCGCGGTGGCGCTGGCCCAGCGTTTGCAGATCGACGGTGAGCACAAGCGCGCTGCATTTCGCCGCCGCGGCGCGCTCAATCAACGAACGCGCAAAGCCGCGGTCTTTCATGACGTAAAGCTGAAACCAGAATGGCTTGTCGACGGCTGCGGCGACATCCTCGATCGAGCAGATCGACATGGTCGACAGCGTGAACGGAATCCCTGCTGCCTGCGCGGCGCGGCAAGCTAATATCTCCCCATCGCCATGCTGCATGCCGCAAAGGCCGATCGGCGCCAGCGCCAGCGGCAGGGAAACCGGCTCGCCGATAATCGTCGTGGCCGTGGTCCGGTTTGACACGTCGACCAGGATCCGCTGGCGGAGTTTGATGGCTTCAAGATCGGTACGGTTGGCTCTGAGAGTCTGTTCTGAATAGGAGCCACCATCGGCGTAGTCGAAGAACGCACGCGGTACCCGGTTGCGGGCAACGTGCCGCAGATCCTCGATGCAAGTGATTGCTTTCATGGCTGGCGTTTCCCCGTTCTCACGCCGTTGTCCGATAGCATAGTATATGATGGAACGCTGACATCGGCGGGCGCGTTGCCAACGATCTTAGCAACCGTGGGATCGACCATGAATGAACTGGACAAGAGCCGTTCGCCGCAGCTCGACCATGCCGATTCTGAGCGCGACGACCGTCGTCCTGTCCGGAAACGCGAGCGGGAAGCGAAAAGTAAGGAGCTGCTCGACGACCAGCTCGACGTGGGGCTGGAGGATTCTTTCCCGGGCTCGGACCCGGTCGCCGTTACGCAGCCGCCACATAGCCCTTACGACAGGCGCAAGCCGTAGCCCTCCGCTGCGAGCCGGTGTTGGGCCGTCCCGTACAGCAATGCATTGAATTTCAACGAAATTTCACTCAAATGCGATGGAGAAAGCGTTAACCGTGTGGGTAACAATATCGGACGTTTTTTGAGGCAGATGACACGCGGATCGGGGTAGTATTGCCTTTGGTATGTCAGCGGTGGGGATCATGGCGCGTAAGTATTTTGGCACCGACGGTATTCGCGGCCGTGCCAACAGCGTGATCACGCCCGAGTTGGCGCTTAAGGTTGGTCAGGCCACGGGCTTGGTGTTCCGCCGTGCCGGCCAGGATCGTCACCGCGTGGTGATCGGCAAGGACACCCGCCTGTCCGGCTATATGATCGAAACCGCGTTGATCGCGGGCTTCACCTCCGTCGGCATGGACGTGTTGCAGCTCGGCCCGATGCCGACGCCCGCCGTCGCCATGCTCACGCGCTCGATGCGCGCCGATCTCGGCGTCATGATATCGGCGTCGCACAACCCGTTCGATGACAATGGCATCAAGCTGTTCGGGCCGGACGGCTACAAGCTTTCCGATGAGGTCGAACGTCAGATCGAGGCTTTGATCGATGGCGATATGGCCAAGCTGCTGGCGAAGAGCCGGGAACTGGGCCGCGCCAAACGTATCGATGGCGTCCACGACCGCTACATCGAATTTGCCAAGCGCACCCTGCCACGCAATCTATCGCTCGAAGGTTTGCGCGTGGTCATCGACTGCGCCAACGGCGCGGCGTATCGGGTCGCGCCAGAAGCGCTGTGGGAACTTGGTGCCGACGTCATCTCTATTGGCGTTGAGCCGGACGGCTTCAATATCAACGACGACTGCGGCTCAACCGAGCCTGACGCGCTCTGCCGCAAGGTGCGCGAGATGCGGGCCGACATTGGCATCGCACTCGACGGCGATGCCGACCGGGTCGTCATCGTTGATGAACAAGGCCATTTGGTCGACGGCGATCAACTGCTGGCAGTCATTGCCGAGAGTTGGCGGGAGGACGGCCTGCTGGCCAAGCCCGGCGTGGTCGCCACCGTGATGTCGAATCTCGGTCTTGAGCGTTACCTGCAATCGCTTAAGCTCTCGCTGGTCCGCACGCCGGTCGGCGACCGCTACGTTCTCGAGCACATGCGCGAGCACGGCTACAACCTCGGCGGCGAACCATCCGGTCACATCATTCTTTCCGATTACACAACGACCGGCGACGGCTTCGTGGCCGCGCTGCAGGTCCTTGCCGTTGTGAAAAAACAGGACAAGCCGGTCTCCGGGGTGTGCCACCGATTTTCCGCATTGCCGCAGGTTCTCAAGAACGTGCGCTATCGCAGTGGCAAGCCGCTGGAGAATTCCGAGGTGCTGTCGGCGATCGAGGATGCGGAACAGCGTCTCAACGGTCACGGCCGACTGGTGGTGAGACCGTCGGGAACCGAGCCAGTGATCCGGGTCATGGGTGAGGGCGACGACAAGGCCCTGGTCGAGGAAGTCGTCGACGGCATCGTCGACGCGCTGACAGCCCACGCGGCGTAACGGCCCCTTGCCTAACCTCAGTCTCGCGCCTTGAGGAATTGCGCGAACGCTTTCAACGTATTTTCCGAGACATGATGCTCGATACCTTCGGCGTCCGCCTCCGCTGACTCGGTCGGGACTCCCAGCGCGCAGAGAACATCGACAACAAGCCGGTGACGAACGCGCACGCGGTCGGCGAGCGCCTGTCCTTTTTCGGTCAGGAACGCGCCGCGATACGGGCGGGCCGTTACGAGACCGGCGCGCTTGAGGCGTAAGATCGTCTTGACGGCGGTAGCGTGGGATACGCCGAGGCGCCGGGCGATATCCGTCGGCCGGGCCTCACCGGTACCGCCGAGAAGGTCGGCGATCAGCTCGACATAATCTTCGAGCAGCGCAGTCGACTGCGCCGAACGCGTCTTGCCAAAGCGGCGTGCTTGCGTGCCCTCCGCGGGGAGCTTGGCCGCCGCGCGCCCGGGCTTGCGTTTCACCGTATCCGCCTCCGCCCGGGTCATTTGGCTTTGCCGGCCTCCAATGGCTGTCGCCGACCCGTAAACACATTTTTCTCTACGTGTCAAAATATAGCATAAGCTACATTTTACAACATTGACGGCGATGTGTGGGCATGGCTATGTAGTTGAGCTTGCCCTTTTCAGTTAACGCGTCATGTCCGGCGAAATGGCCAATTTGAACGCCCGTTCCAAGGGATCGTTGTCTGAGCGCACCGTCGCCACCGCCCAGCAGATCCTGGCCGGAGAGCACCGCGGGTGGCATGGCTATGCGGTATTCGTGGGTCCGGCGGTCATCGCCTCGATCGCCTATGTGGACCCCGGGAATTTCGCTACCAACATCCAGGCCGGCGCCAGGTACGGGTACGGGCTGCTTTGGGTCGTGCTGCTCGCCAATTTGATCGCGATGCTGTTCCAGGCGCTATCGGCCAAGCTCGGCATCGTCACCGGCCGCAACCTTGCGGAAATGTGCCGGGACCATTTTCCTCAGCCGATCGTGCTCGGGATGTGGGTGGTGAGCGAGATAGCCGCCATGGCCACCGACCTCGCCGAATTCCTTGGCGGCGCCATCGGGATTTCCCTGCTGCTCCACATTCCGCTTCTCGCCGGAATGGTCGTGACCGCGATCGTGACCTACGGCTTGTTGATGTTCCAGGCCTTCGGCTTCCGGCCGATTGAACTGATCATTGGCGGCATGGTGAGCGTGATTGCGCTCTGCTACCTCGTCGAAATGTTCATTGTCCCGATCGATTGGCTTTCCGCGGCCTTCCACACCGTCGTGCCGCAGATTGCGGACGCGCAGGCGCTTCTGCTGGCCGTCGGCATTATCGGCGCCACCGTCATGCCCCACGCGGTGTACCTGCATTCAGGCCTCACCCAGGATCGCATGCCGGTACGCAACGATGCCGAGCGGCGCAAAGTGCTGCATTTCTCGAATCTGGAGGTCATACTTGCGTTGACCGTTGCCGGTTTGGTCAACATGGCGATGGTAATGACCGCGTCGAGCGCATTTCACGCCGGCCACCCGGAAGTCGCCGAGATCGAAACGGCCTATCACACGCTGACGCCGCTCCTCGGCGCCGGCGCAGCGGCTGTATTTTTGCTCTCGCTGATCGTCTCTGGAATTTCGGCGTCGACCGTCGGCACCATGGCCGGTCAGATGATCATGCAGGGATTCGTCGGCTTCGGTATCCCGCTCTGGGTCCGCCGGCTGGTGACGATGTTGCCCGCTTTCGTCGTCGTCGCGATTGGCGTCAACGCCACCAAAGCCCTGGTCGTGAGCCAGGTGGTGCTCAGTATCGCGTTGCCGCTGCCGATGATCGCGCTCATCATCTTCACCGGCAGGCGCGACATCATGGGCGCCTTCAAGAACAGCCGGCTCACGCGCATTGCGGCGTTGATCGGCACCGTCGTGGTGCTTGCTCTGAATTTCGTTCTTATCGCGCAGACGCTCGGCGTCCAGATACCCGGTTTGGCCGGCACGGGCTGAACGTCAGGGCCGAGGACGCGCGTCGGGATGCGGGCTGCTTTGGCGGCTACTTGAAAATAACCGGCCCGAGCCGTTTTCGCGGCAAACACAAATAACCAGGCGAGACCGCCGTCGCAGCCTCGCCCTCGTTCGTCAAACGGTCTTCAAATTCTCGGCGGCCGACTTGCCGGTCTTGCGGTCCACCACGACCTCGAACGCAACCTTCTGTCCTTCACGCAGCTCACGCAGGCCTGCGCGTTCAACGGCGCTGATGTGGACGAAAACATCCTTGCCGCCATCATCGGGCTGGATGAATCCGTATCCCTTCTGCGCGTTGAACCATTTCACTGTTCCGTTGCTCACGGGTAGCTCCTCTGTAAAGTCACGATTTGAGCCGCGCGAGGTGCACGGCCCGGTTCGCTCGAGATTCTGGTGAAAGATCGTCAGTCAGGCTCGCTATCGTTGCTGCGAGGCCTAGTCGTTCGGCCGAAAACTCGATGTCGCTTATTTAGCGGCAAGTCGCTTTTTTCGCAAGAGTAGGGCCGATCAATTCGGTTGCAGACGATGCAGTTTCCCAATGTTGTGATTCCGAAATGTCATACTTCCAGCTACGGGATGATCTCGCCGATCAAGCCGGCATCGTATTGCATGAAAAACAGGCGACCGTCGGACATGCGACTTACCCTTGCTGCGCCCGCTTTGCAGCGTTCGCCGCCTCCCAGATGCGCGCCGGCGTCAACGGCATGTCGATATGCTCGACGCCAAGATCACGCAGCGCGTCGAGCACGGCATTGACCACCGTCGGCGGGGCCGCGATCGTTCCCGCTTCGCCGATCCCTTTGATCCCGAGCGGATTGGTCTTAGCCGGAACCTCCAGCATTTCCGAGACGATCGGCGGAAAGTCGCCGGCCCGCGGCATGCAATAGTCGAGAAAGCTGCCGGTGATGAGCTGGCCGGAGTCCGGATCGTAAACAATATTCTCGAACAGCGCCTGGCCGACGCCCTGGGCGATGCCGCCGTGAATCTGTCCCTCGCAGATCAGCGGATTGATGATCATGCCGACATCGTCGACGGCGACGAAGCGGTCGATGCGCACGGCGCCGGTCTCCGGATCGACTTCCACTTCGCAGACCTGGCATCCGTTTGGATAATTGGGCGCGCCGCCGGGCACGCCCGACCACGTGCCGACACCGTCGAGGCCGAGACCGAACTTCGTAACCGGCCCGGCGGGAGCAAAAAAGGCGTGCGCGACATCGCCGATCGACATCCGCTTGTCGGTTCCCATTACCGTGAACGTGCCGGCGTTGAACTCAATGTCGCCCGGCGCCGCTTCCATCAGCGCACCGGCCATTTCCTTGCCTCGTGCGATGATCGCATCGGCGGCAACGCGCAGTCCGTTGCCGCCGACCAAGGAGCTGCGCGCCGCGAATGTGCCACGTCCGAAAGCAACTTTCTCGGTGTCGCCCTGGATGTAGTTGATCGCTTCGAACGACACCCCGAGCCATTCGGCAACGAGCTGCGAAAACGCGGTGGCGTGCCCCTGACCGTGGGAATGGGTACCGGCAATGATCGTCACCATGCCGCCGGGATCGAACCTGATTTCCATGCGCTCGTTGAAAACGCCGCCGAGCTCGATATAGGGCGTGACGGCGCGTCCGCGCAGCTTGCCCCGCCGCTGGCTGTCCTTCCGGCGCGCCGCAAACCCGTTCCAGTCGGCAGCCTTAAGGCACGTATCCATCAGTTTCTCGAACTCGCCGCTATCGTAAGTGTGATGCGTCGGCGTGTGATAGGGCAGCGCGTCGGCGGCGATGAGATTGCGGCGCCGCAACTCGACGCGGTCGATCCCCGTGGCTTGCGCCGCCCGCTCGACGAGGCGTTCGATCAAATAGATCGCTTCCGGCCGGCCGGCTCCTCGATAGACCGAGGTCGGTGCGGTGTTGGTGAAGACGGCGTTGGTGCTGATGTGGATGGTCTGTACGTCGTACAGACTTGGGACGAACATGAGCGACCAGAATAGCGGCGCGGTCGCCGCGCCCCACCAATACGCACCCAGCGCTTGATAGGCGGTCGACCGGATGGCGAGGAACTTGCCGTTTTCGTCAAGCGCCAGCTCGCCGTGGACTATCTGGTCGCGCGCATGATTGTCGCAGAGCAGACTTTCGCCGCGCGTCGCCGTCCATTTGACCGGCCGGCCGCAGCGCTTCGATGCCCACAACACCAGAACGTCGTCGGGATAGATATTCGCCTTCATGCCGAAGCCGCCGCCGACATCGGGCGAGATCACTCTGATTTTCGACTGCGGCACGTGAAACACATCGGCCGACAGCGTTGCGCGCACGCTGTGCGGATCCTGCGACGTGGTATAGAGCGTAAATCTCGCGTCCGCGGCGTCGTACATGCCGATTGCGCAGCGCGGCTCGATCGGGTTCGCGGTGATACGATTGTTGACCAGTCGAACCGCCACCACGTGCTTTGCCGCAGCGAAGACGGCATCCGTCGCCGCTTTGTCGCCGAAGGCGATCGTCACGCCGATATTGCCGTTCGGACAATCCTGCCAGATCTTCGGCGCCTGCGGCTGCGTCGCCGACTTCAGGTCGACGACCGCGGGCAACGGCTCGTAATCCACGGCGACAAGTTCGGCGGCGTCGCGTGCCTGCGCTTCGGTCTCGGCGACGACAAAAGCCACACGGTCGCCGACGCAGCGGACCCGGTCGGCGAGGAGAACCGGACGGGTGGTCGGATATCCTTTGGGTCCGCCCCAGGAATCCGGCATGAAGAACGGTGGAATGCCGCCGATCTTGTCGGTCAAAGCGTCGGCGCCTGTGAGCACGGCAAGTACGCCCGGCGCCGCCTTCGCCGCGGTAACGTCCACGCCTTTGATTGCTGCATGTGCATGAGGCGAAAGCACCGCTACGCCATAACATTGCCGGGGCAGCGAAAAGTCGCCGACAAACTGGCCGGCGCCGGTTGCGAAGCGCTGATCTTCGACCCGGCGGACGGCCTGTCCGATGCCGAATTTAGTCATGACCCGTTCTCCCATCGGAGGACAGATGCGTTCCCGAGCGCTGTCGGGACCGCAGGTGGCTCAAGCACAGAATGCGCCGTCGACCATAAGGGCGGTACCGCTGGTGTAGCTGCTGCGGTCGGAGGCGAGAAAACAAACAGCCTGCGCGATTTCTTCCGGCTTGGCGTGACGGCCGAGCGGTATCTGCTCGTCGAACCATTCGCTGGCGTCGCGGCCCATAAGCTCGCTCATCGACTTCTCGGCGGTGCGCATGAACGGATTGTCGACCGGTCCGGGATTGACGCTGTTGACGCGAATGCGGCGCGAGGCAACCTCCTTGGAGACGCAGCGCATCAGTCCCATCAGCGCGTGCTTGGCGGCCACGTATGAGCAGTTGCCGGGCACGCCCTTAATTCCGACGATGCTCGAAGTGATGATGATGCTGCCGCCGTCGTTCATCTGCGGGATCGTGTATTTGCAGGCCAGGAAGCCGCCGCGGACGTGCGTGGCCATGATGCGATCGAACAGCTCTTCGGGATATTCGGTTATCGGCATCAACGGGCCGTCATTGCCCGCATTGCTGAAAAGCACGTCGATCTTGCCCCAGCGGGCGACGGTGTCATCGACATATTTGCGCGTCTGCGCGGCGTCGGTGACATCGGCGGCGACAAACGCCGCCTTATCGGTGCCGAGTTCGCGGACAGTATGCGCCAGCTTGTCGGCATCGAGATCGACAAGCATTACTTTCGCGCCCTCGGCGAGCAGAGCGCGCACGGAGGCAAGGCCGAGACTGCCGGCCCCACCGGTCACGATGCATGTTTTTCCTTCGACTAGCCCCAAGATGCCCTCCCCGTATGCCTCAAGTCGGGCGGCTGGACGCCGCCTCGTTCTCCGGCACTTATCCCCGCAAGATCATAAGCGAGCTTTCACGATCTCGGAAGGCCGCTGCGAGGCGAGGCCCCCGACGCGCAGTTGAGCTTTGGCCGCAAATTGCCGTACGCTCGTACCTGCAAAGGGCGGTGCCTAGCCAAATCCCGCTCCTTCGGACAACGAAACACGCGGGAGAAAACGTCAATGCGGATCATCGATCTGTCGGTCGCGCTCAAGGCCGGTATTGTTTCCGATCCTCCGAGCATGCTGCCGAAAATCGAGTACCAGGACCATAAGCAAGGCGCCCTGGAGTTCGCGGCGATGTTTCCGGGGCTCAAACCAGAGCAGCTTCCAGGCGGCGAGGGGGCGGCGATGGAACGGATCACGTTGACCACCCACAACGGCACCCACCTCGATGCTCCATGGCATTTCGCCAGCACCATGGATGGCGGCAAGCCGGCCATGAAGATCGACCAGGTACCCTTGGAATGGTTCTTCTCCTCTGGCGTCAGACTGGACTTCCGCAGCAAACCCGACGGCTATGTTTGCAAGGCCGACGACGTCAAACGCGAACTTGACCGGATCGGCCATGCGCTCAAGCCACTCGACATCGTCCTCGTAAACACCGCTGCAGGCACCAAGTACGGCCAGCCGGACTTTCTCGATGCAGGCTGCGGCATGGGGCGCGAAGCCACGCTTTTCCTTCTTAAGCAAGGTGTGCGCGTGACCGGGATCGACGGCTGGAGCTGGGACGCGCCGTTTTCGTACACGCGCAAACGGTTCGCCGAGACCGGCGATGCAAGTCTCATTTGGGAAGGCCACAAAGCGGGGCGCGAGATCGGCTATTGCCACATGGAAAAGCTCGCCAATCTCGACAAGCTGCCGCCGTTCGGATTCAAGGTGTGCTGCTTCCCGGTAAAGGTCGAGGCGGCTTCGGCAGGCTGGACCCGCTGCGTCGCGCTCATTGACGACTGATCGGAGCCGCGCCGCGAGGCTTTCCACGCTCTGAGATTTTGCCGACGGGAGACGTTGATGGACCGGTTCAGTTTTGGCGCTCGCGATAACAGCATCATCCAAATCGCCTACACGGTTCCCGACATACAGGAGGGGATGCGCCACTATTCAGATCTTCTTCACGTCGGTCCGTGGTTTTTGGTCGGCCCGTTTGTGCCGCCGAAAGGTATCTATCGTGGCGCGCCAACCGAGATGCGGGTCAGCCTCGGCATCGCGTTTATCGGCGAAGCCATGATCGAACTAATCGAACAGCATGACGAGAAGCCGTCTGTTTTTCAGGAGGCACTGCGGACGCGAGGCGCCCATGGATTTCACCATTGGGGGATTGGCGCCCGCGACTTCGAGAGCACAGTGGCGCAGTACAGGTCGCGCGGCTATGCGGAGGCGTTCTCGGACTTCGCCCCGTTGGGATTCCGCGTCGTCTATTTCGATACCTCGCGCGACCTGCCGGGCATGCTTGAGGTTATTGAAATGAACGCCGCCGCTGAAGAGGGATTCTATATGATGTACAAAACCGCCCGTGAATGGGACGGGAAAACGCACATCGTGCACCGCGTGTAAAACTTGCCGTGCTTCAGGCGGTGGCCTTAATGGGACCCGGCATCAAATCCAACACCGACAGGTCAAGCGGCGACAAGGTCGATGCCGCCTTTGCCGATTGCATTTCTGTTTTGGTATCGACCCTGGGAACCTGATGATTAGCGCGATAGGTGGACTGTTGATTGGTCCGGTAATCGGTGGAGGAGACCTCGCCAGTAATGGTCGCGCCCTGCTCGATCGTCAGCGTACCAAAACTTACATTCCCATCGACGCTGCCGCCGGCGCGCAGAACCAGAAGGCCCTTCACGTCGAGCTTCTCGAGAACCTGCCCGCGAATTTCGGCATTTCCAGCGACGGTGATTCTTCCGCTGATCGTTCCCGTCTTGTCGACAATCAGATTGTCCAGCCTGATATCGCCTTCAAGTACGCCGGCGACCACGACGGTGTCTGCCAGAACAACTGCGCCCTTGATGGTGACACCCTCGCCCACGAAAAGCTTGTTAGCATCTGGAACACAGCGAACCGTCGCCGACATCATGCCACCTCTCTCATCGGCCGGTATTGTACGGCACGACTCGATCTGATTGAAAATCTACGATCATTGCGCGCGCTTGGACGACCGGTTTGCGCGTCGTCGGCCGCTTATCCACAGATAACCACAGCCCGCGCCGTGCAAAAAAGCCCAAGACCGCCAGGACGGCCTTGTCTGGGAAGGAGGCGGGCATTGACGGCGGTGACCCGGCGAAAATCCAACCCGGCCAAGATGGTAGCCGGGAAATCGCCAACCGGCGGCGGTCATTTCCTCGCTCCAAATGTCGGCATCCGGCTCCGGCGCCCGGAGCGGCGAAAGCTTCCAGCCACGGATCGCGACAAGCAGCACCGCGACGAGACCGGGTTCGAAACGAGCCGATCGGTCGATTTTTTGCGCCGCGCCGCACCATGAACGAGGGATTTTCGATGCAACAGGCGGGAAATTTCATTGGCGAGGCGTTCCGACGGGGCGATTCCGGGTACGAGACCGCACGCCGCGCCAGTTGCCGCAACGCGCGCCTGCCGGATCGTTATCCCGACATCATCGTCCAGGCGACGGGTGAAAAAGACGTAGTCGCAGCCATCCGCTTGGCAAACGCCAACGGTTGGGCGGTGGGCGCACGCTCGGGAGGACATAGCTGGTCGTGCAACCACGTCCGCGATGGCGGAATGCTGCTTGATGTGTCGCGTCTGAACGCGGTCACGATCGACCCTCAAACGATGCGCGCGATGGTCGGCCCAGGCAGCCGCGGGAACGAGGTGGATAAGCTCCTCGCCGCGCAAAAGCTCTTCTTTCCAGTTGGCCATTGCCGAGGCGTAGGGCTTGGCGGCTTCCTGCTGCAAGGCGGCTTTGGCTGGCACGGCCGGGCCCTCGGGCCGGCCTGCGAAAATGTCTTGGCCATCGACTATGTCGGCGCCGACGGGGAACTACGCCATGCCAGTCCGAGCGAAAACGCCGACATGTACTGGGCCGCGCGTGGTGCGGGCCCCGGCTTTTTCGGAGTGATCACCCGCTTCCATTTGAAATTACACCCGCGGCCGAGAGTGATCGGCAGCAAATTTGCGTTCTATACCGCCGATCACATCGAGGAACTGGTTCGCTGGGCGCTTCGGGTTGGACCCGACGTGCCGCCGTCGATCGAACTGATGCTGTTCATGTCGCGCAGCGTCCCCTTCATTCGCGGTCCGGGCGTCATGATTGTCGCGCCGGTTTTCGCCGACAGCTTGTGGGCGGCCTGGAAGGATTTGTCGTTCATGAAATCGCGCCCTCGTGGCGCAAAACGCGTCACTCCCTTTATGCCGATGCGGCTGTCGAAGATGACCGAAGGCGTGATGCATCACTACCCCGACGATCACTACTACGCTGTCGATAACATGTGGACGCACGCGCCGACCGCAGATCTTGTCGCCGGCATCAAACGCATCGCCCAGACACTGCCGCCGGCGCCATCCCACATGCTGTGGATGAACTGGGCACCGAAAGCGCCGCGAGCCGACATGGCCTATTCGGTGGAGGACAGCATCTACGTCGCGCTCTACGGGATCTGGAAGGACGCCGCGGGCGAAGCGGAAGCCTCGACATGGGCCGTGAACCGCATGAAGGAATTGGCGCCGATTTCCACCGGTATCCAGCTAGCCGACGAGAAATCTTGGCGAGCGGCCTGCCCGCTTCCTGGCGGACTCCAATCTCGCCCGTCTCGATCGCTTGCGCGCCGCGCACGATCCGTCCGGGCGCTTTCATGGGTATATGAAGAACGACGCGGGCAGTGCCTGATGCGAAGCAAACCCGTCGCCGGCCGACACCTCGGTTGGAGCAAGGCCGATCTCGGATCCAAGGCTTACGCGCGTTTCTTGAATCCGCGGCTTGCCCCTTTGCCGGACCACATTCGCGCTGCGCTCGACCGCGGTCCCGTGGCGGAGCCGCTCCTGCCGCCGGTGCAGGCGGCCGCCCAAAGTTTATTCGGATTCGTGCCAGCGCTGGAGGACGGCTTCGCGCTGGCGGCAGACGGCGCCATGCATGTTGCCGCGCGTACGGATATGCCCGGCGTGACGCCGGAGATGATAGACTGGTGGTTCGGCTGGCACAGCGACAGCCCGGAACGCTACAAGCTTTGGCATCCCAACGCACACGTCCATGCCGCGTGGGGCGCACCGCCACCTGCCGGTACGCGCGGCCGCGCCCGCTATGTGGGGCATACGTCGATTGTCGATGAATATATCGGCAGCAACCTGATCCGCGCGTCGATCCGGTTTGTGCAGCCGCGAGCCATGGGTTTCACTGATGCAAGCCTCGACGATCCGGAACGAGCGACGATCATTTGCGCACGAACCGGGCTTGCCGGTTTCCCCATCGACGTCGGGTATCTTGCTCATCATGTCCGCCGGACGGCGACCGGGAGCGAAATGCGTTCGCGATTCTGGATTGGCGGCCCGTATGCAGCTGGTCGCGGCAGCGCGGTCGGCATGGTGCTGGCGCGCGGGGCGCGGCTGGTGATGCGCCCGAGCGAAGCTGACGCCCGCGCTCTGCTCGTGCATTGCGCCGAGGAAATGCAGCATTTGGCGAGCTTCTTGCCAGCGCTTTTTGCGGAATTCCGGTCGCGGGACTAAGCGCTTAGCCCGCTTGATCGCTGTCTCGGATAAGCTCCGGGCAACATACCGATCCGATTCGGACGCTTAGACGTAGGCTCAGGATCCATTAAATATCTTGCGGATTGGTTGATTGATTGATTCATTGGCGCGGCAAGGAGTTGTCGCCATGGCTGATTTATTTCTGCTCTCCGAGGCGCAGATGCGCCGGATCGAACGGTTTTTCCCACTGTCGCATGGCATTCCCAGAGTTGATGACCGGCGCATCATCAGCGGGATTGTCTTCGTCATCAAGAACGGGCTGCGCTGACGCGATGCTCCACGCGCCTATGGGCCACATAAACCATCTACAATCGGTTTGTGCGCTGGAGCCGTCTTGGCGTATTCAACAAGATTTTTGCGGAACTGGCGCGCAAGGCTGGCAAGCCTCGACGACTGATGATCGATACGACCCATCTGAAGGCGCACCGCACCGCTGCCAGTCTTTTAAAAAAGGGTCTGTTCCCAGACGTATCGGACGCACCAAGGGTGGCCTGAACTCGAAATTGCACGCTGTGTGCGATGGCCAGGGCAGGCCGCTGATCATGCTGCTCAGCGAAGGCCAGATGAGCGACTACAAAGGTGCGGCCCTCATGCTCAATGCCCTGCCGCGTGCCAAGGAACTCCTCGGCGACAAAGGATATGACGCCGACTGGTTTCGACACGCTCTCGCCAAGCGTGGCATTACGGCGTGCATCCCGTCAAAATCCAACCGCAAGGCTCCGATCGAACATGACCGCAGCCTCTATCGTCAGCGTCATAAGATCGAAAACATGTTCGGCAGGCTCAAAGACTGGCGACGTATTCATACCCGTTACGACCGATGCGCCCACACCTTCATGTCTGCAATCTGCATCGCGGCTGCCGTCATCTTCTGGCTGTGATCAATGAGTCCTGACCCTAGATATTTCAAAATGGCTCACTACGTTGAGCAGGTGCGTCTCCGGGGTTAGGCACCGAGAATCCATGGCCGAAGAACGCGTCAACCGGAAGCTGGCGGCGATCCTCGCCGCCGACGTGGTCGGTTATTCGCGGCTGATGGGGGTCGACGAGGCGGGTACGCTGGCCGCCCTCAAGCATCACCGGCAAGCGATTTTCGATCCGGCCGTTGCCGCCCATAACGGCCGGATCGTAAAGCTGATCGGTGACGGCACCATCGTCGAGTTCGGCAGCGTGGTCGATGCGGTGAATTGTGCCCTGTCGGTGCAGCGCTCCGAAGGTGCGCTGCCCGACGAAGCCCTGCATGAGCCGAGAATCGTTCTCCGGATCGGCATCAATCTGGGCGACGTCATCATCGAAGGCGACGATATTTACGGCGACGGCGTCAACATCGCCGCGCGTCTGGAACCGCTCGCAGAGCCCGGCGGGGTCTGCGTCTCCTCCATCGTCAATGAAAGCGTCGGCAACCGGATCGACGTTCGATTCAGCGACAGCGGCGAAATCAACGTCAAGAACATCGACCGGCCCATCCGGGTCTGGAAGTGGCATCCCAGCGCGACGCCCGACCTCGCCAAATCCAACGGCGGAAAGCCGGCGTCCAATGCGGCAACGGCGTCGATTGCAATTCTGCCCTTTACCAACATGTCGGGCGATCCGGAACAGGAATATTTTTCCGACGGCATCACTGAAGACATCATTACCGACCTGTCGAAGATTGCGGGTCTGACGGTGATCGCGCGCAACTCGAGCTTTACGTATAAGGGTCGTTCGGTCGACATTCGCGAAGTCGGCAAGGAACTCGGCGTCCGCTCGGTCCTCGAAGGCTCCATCCGCCGCGCCAGTAATCGCGTGCGGATCACCGCGCAGTTGATCGACGCGACCAACGGCGCTCATTTGTGGGCCGACCGCTACGACCGCGACTTGACCGATATTTTCGAAGTGCAGGACGACGTCACGCGCCAAATCGTCGAGGCGCTGAAGGTGACGCTCAGTCCGGCTGAAGAGCGCCGGCTTACGGATACGGAAACGCAGAGTGTTGCCGCATACGATTGCGTTCTTCGCGGTCGCGATTTCATGCTCGGCAAGGACAAAAACGTCGAGACGTTTGGACAGGCGATCAAGTATTTCCACGAGGCGCTTGAGCACGATCCAAACTATTCGGTTGCTTACGCTTGCCTCAGCTTCGGGTACATTTTCGACTACCAGAATCGCTGGACCGAGGATCCCGACAGCTCGCTGCCACGCGCCGAAGAATACGCGCGCAAGGCGATTGAAACCGGCCCGGACGAGCCGCTTGCACACTGTGTCACCGCATTGTGCGCGTCATTCGGAAAAGACCTCGACCGGGCCAAGGCCGAAATCGACATCGCGATCTCGCTAAATCCCAATTTGGCTTTGGCCCACAATCTGCGTGGCAACATTCGCACCTATTCGGGACACCCGCTCGAGGCGATTCCGGAGATCGAGCAGGGGATGCGCCTCGACCCGGCGATGACCCCGCAATCTCTGCATTTTCTTGGGATGGCCTACCTGCTCGCCGGGAAGTACGAAACCGCGGCCGTTCTCCTCAAGCAGCGGATCGTCCTTGTCCCCAATACGGATTTTTCGCGGGCCCTCCTCGCCTCCGCGCTCGGTCATCTCGGGGAGGTCGACGAAGCCCGCCGCGTGTGGGACGAACTCAAAAAGATCAATCCGAACTATTCGTTCGCCGAGCACACCGGCCGCCAGCCGTTCAGGCGCGAAGAGGATGTGCAGCGGATCGCCGAGGGTCTCCAGAAGGCCGGATTGCTGAGTTAAAAGGCTTTGCGGCAACTCGGGAAAGATCGCTGGCGCGCTCTGGGAAAGCCCGTAGCTGGCCGAACCCGTCCCCCCTTGCCCATCGTATACAAGACCAATTGAAAGGCTGTATTTTTCAAAGTCTGAAAAAGGCTTTGAAGCAGCCGAACCGGGCGCAACCGGTTCCCGCCGCGGGGAGGATCGTTATGGGTAAGTCTGCAGCCGCCGTGCTGGCGGGAGTTGCATTGTCATTTTCTTTCGTCGTCTGCGCCCAGGCCAAGGACAAGACCATCGGCGTTTCCTGGTCGAACTTCCAGGAAGAACGGTGGAAGACCGACGAAGCCGCGATAAAGGCCGCGATCGCCGCCGCCGGAGACAAATATATCTCCGCCGACGCGCAGTCGTCCGCTCAAAAGCAATTGGCCGACATCGAAAGCCTGATCTCGCAGGGCGCCAATGCACTGATCGTGCTGGCGCAGGACGCGTCCGCGATCGCGCCAGCGGTGCAGAAGGCGGTGGATGAAGGCATTCCGGTGGTTGGCTATGACCGCCTGATCGAGAATCCGAGCGCGTTTTATATTACGTTCGACAACAAGGAAGTCGGGCGCATGCAGGCGCGCGGTGTCTTCGCGGTCAAGCCTGAGGGCAATTATGCCTTCATCAAAGGATCATCCGCCGATCCGAACGCCTACTTCCTGTTCGCCGGCCAGATGGAGGTGCTCAAGGACGCCATTGACGCCGACAAAATCAAAAATGCCGGCGAAGCTTTTACCGACGGCTGGCTCCCGGCCAACGCCCAAAAGAACATGGAGCAGATCCTTACCAAGAATAACAACAAGGTCGACGCGGTCGTCGCTGCGAACGACGGCACGGCCGGCGGCGCGATCGCCGCACTGGCAGCACAAGGGATGGCCGGCACCGTGCCGGTTTCGGGGCAGGACGGCGATCACGCCGCGCTCAATCGTGTCGCGCTCGGCACCCAGACGGTTTCGGTGTGGAAGGACGCGCGCGCGCTCGGCAAGAAGGCCGCCGAGATCGCCGCTTTGCTCGCCGACGGCAAGAAGATGACCGACATTTCCGGTGCAGTGAAATTCAGCGGTGGGCCCAAGAAGGTCGAGATGAACGCGTTGTTTCTGGCGCCGATCCCGATCACCAGGGACAACCTCAACACCGTCATCGACGCGGGCTGGATCAGGAAGGACGAGGTCTGCCAAGGCGTTAAGCCCGGCACGCTCAAACTCTGCGACTGACCGCGTACCGAGGAGGGCCAAAAGCGCCGCGGTTTGACGATTGCCGCGGCACGCAATTAACTCGTCCTATCCGGTGGCGGCGTCGACCGCATCCGGCGGGAGGACGCGAATGACCGAAGCGCCGGCTCCGGCCCGGCAACATGCCAGCCAGGGCCGTTTGCGTTCACTCGGCGCCCTGTTCAAAGCCACCGAGCTCGATAGGCGAATGCTCGGCATGGTCGGCGCACTGCTGCTGATCTGGATTGCGTTCCATGTTCTTTCCGGCGGACTTTTCCTCACGCCGCGCAATTTATGGAACCTGTCGGTGCAATCATCGTCCGTCGCCGTCATGGCAACGGGCATGGTCCTTGTTATTGTGACCCGCAACATCGACCTGTCGATCGGTTCGATGCTCGGCTTTGTCGGAATGGTGATGGGGGTCATCCAGGCCGACCTGCTGCCAAAGCTTATCGGCTTCGATCAACCGCCGACCTGGCTTTTGACGCTGGCGGCCGGGCTCCTGCTTGGCGCGATCCTTGGCGGGCTCCAGGGATTTGTGATCGCCTATCTCGGCATACCTTCCTTCATCGTCACGCTCGGCGGCCTGCTCGTCTGGCGCGGCGCGGCATGGTGGGTAACAAGCGGTCAGACAGTCGCACCATTGGACACCACTTTCAGACTGATGGGTGGCGGTCCGGAGGGCTCGATCGGGGCGACCTGGAGTTGGATGGTCGGCCTCTTCGCGTGCATCGCGATCGTGGTGTTGCTGGCGCATGGTCGCGCCCGGCGCAAAAAATTCCACTTTCCGCTTCGGCCGATGGCGGCGGAAATCCTGCTTGGCGGCGTCGCTTGCGCTCTGCTGCTGGCCGCGGTCGCAATCTTCAACGCCTATCCCTGGCCGGCCGGCAGTGTGCGCCGCTACGCGGAAGTGAACCATATCGCGCTTCCCGCCGGCGGGCTTTTTATCGCCCATGGCATCGCCGTTCCGGTCCTGATCGCGATCGGCGTCGGGGTGGCGATGACTTTCCTGGCGACGCGAACGCGCTTCGGCCGTTATGTCTACGCCATCGGCGGCAACCCGGAAGCGGCCGAACTCGCCGGCGTGAACACGCGCTGGGTGATCATGAAGACATTCGTGTTGATGGGGCTGCTTGCCGCCATGGGCGCCGCCATCTCCATTGCTCGGCTCAATGCGGCGACGAGCTCGGAAGGCACGCTTGCCGAATTGCTGGTGATCGCCGCGGCCGTCATCGGCGGGACGTCGCTGGCGGGCGGTGTCGGCACCGTCGCCGGCGCCATGCTCGGCGCCGTGCTCATGCAGTCGCTTCAGTCGGGCATGGTGCTCCTCGGCGTCGACACGCCCCTGCAAAATATCGTTGTCGGCGCCGTCCTCGTCGTCGCGGTCGGGCTCGACACCGTCTACCGGCGGCGAGTGCGGTAAAGCGCGATCCCCATGGATGGAAGCCCAACAACTAATCTGATGCGCGCCACGGACACCTCACGCATCCCCCTCGTCCAGATGCGCGACATTTCGATCTCGTTCGGCGGCATTCATGCCGTCGATCGCGCCTCGATCGATCTTTACGAGGGCGAGGTGGTGGCCGTGGTCGGCCACAACGGCGCCGGCAAATCGACGCTGATCAAAATACTTTCCGGTGCCTACACGCGCGATTCCGGAACCATCGCCATTCGCGGTGAAGAGGCGACGATCGCCAATCCGCGTGACGCCAAGAAATACGGCATCGAGACGATCTACCAGACCCTGGCACTGGCCGACAATGTCGACACCGCCGCCAATCTGTTTCTCGGCCGGGAACTAAGAACGGGCTGGGGCACGCTCGACGACATCGCGATGGAGGCCGAGGCACGCAAAGTCATGGGCCGCCTCAACCCGCATTTCCAGCAGTTCAAAGAGCCCGTCAAGGCGTTATCGGGCGGCCAGCGTCAGTCGGTGGCGATCGCGCGCGCCATCCTCTTCAACGCCAAAATTCTGATCATGGACGAACCGACGGCGGCGCTCGGACCGCAGGAGACGGCGCAGGTCGGCAAACTCATCACGCAATTGAAGACCGAAGGTATCGGCATTTTCCTGATCAGCCACGACATTCATGGCGTCTTCGATCTGGCGGATCGGATTTGCGCGATGAAGAACGGGCGCGTTGTCGGCACCGCTCGCGTTGAGGACGTCACCAAGGACGAAGTGCTCGGCATGATCATCCTCGGCAAGTGTCCGCCGCGCGCCATGCCTGGGCCGGGTGCGATAGAATAATTTCGTTCCGCTTAGGGTCCGGCCGGACTCACCTTCGCCGATCAGTCTACCAATCCGCGCTCAGACGAGTTTTTGATACTCCGGCTTGTAGACATGGCTCCGGATGAACGCCAGCATGTCGGCCGGACGATCCACGCGAGCCAGGCCCGAATCGAAGACGAGCTTCGCCACGCGCGCAGCGGTCTGTATCTCAGTCTCAAGAATGTTCGATTGCAGGGGATACAAGAGGCCCTGTTTGAGCAAGTCGGACGACACTTGATCCGCCACCGCTTGGGCGGCCTCGATGAACATCTCATCAGAGACACGTTTGGCCTGCGTCGCGAAAATCGCCATCCCGACCGCCGGAAAGATATAGAAATTGTTGGCTTGGCCGGGCAAAAACGTCTGGGCGTTGTAGTGGACCGCCGCGAACTGCACGCCGGCTGCGTAAATCGCCTTGCCCTTCGACCAAGTATACGCCTGCTCGGCCGTGCACTCGGCATGCTCGGTCGGGTTCGAAAGCGCGAGAATCACCGGGCGTTCGTTGATCCGCGCCATGGTCTCGACGACCTTCTGCGTAAAGGCGCCCCCGATCGTGCTGACACCGATAATGGTGCTGGGCTTGATGCTTTCGATGGCAGCGATGAAGTCCCTGGTCGGGGAGTGCTGATGTGCGTATGGCATCTGATAGTCGAGGAGATCCTTTCGGGTCGACTCCAAAAGGCCGTTGATGTCGAACATGTGGACCCGCGACTGCGCGTCTTTCAGCGCCATGCCCTGCGCGGCGAGCGCCGAGCACAGCAGGTCGGCAAGTCCGATAGCGGCCGATCCCGCACCGAGGAACAGATACCTCTCATCCTTGAGCTGCGTGCCTTTGAGCTTGGTCGCGTTGATCATGCCGGCAAGGGTGATGCCGGCCGTGCCCTGAACGTCGTCATTGTAGACGCAATACCTGTCACGGTAGCGCTGGAGCAGGTGCACGGCGTCGCTACCCGTCCAATCCTCGAAATGGATACAGCACTTCGGGAACACCTCCTGCACCGCCGCGACGAATTCGTCGACAAAGGAAAACAGTTCCGCGGTCGGAGGGCGCGTCTTGCGCAGGCCGAGATACAACGGATCGTTCAGGTATTGCTCGTTGTTGGTGCCGGCATCGAGAAACATCGGCAGCAGATATTGCGGCGGCACGCCGGCTGCCGCCGTATAGAGTTGCAGCTTGCCAATCGGGATGCCGATGCCGTTTGCACCAAGGTCTCCCAGGCCGAGGATGCGGCCACCGTCGGTTACGCAGATGATCCGAACGTCCTTCTGCGGCCAGTTCTTCAGAACTTCCTTCACCTTGCCCCGGCGCGTGATCGAAAGGTACATGCCGGCCGGCTGGCGGAAGATGTGACCGAACTTGAGGCAAGCCTCACCGATGGTCGGGTCGTACACGATCGGCAGAAAACGTGCCGGGTCCGACATGATGGTCCGGTAGAAGAGCGTTGCGTCGTGGTCGAGCAGGTTGACGAGGTAGATGTAGCGATCGATATCCGTGTGCTTGTGGCCGAGTTGCATCATCACGCGACGCAGCTGCAGATCCTCCGTCTCCGTGACATCGGGTACAAGGCCGACCAGGTCGAGCGCCTGCTTTTCGGCTTCTGTAAAGGCGGTGGATTTGTTGAGCGACGGATTCCGAAGCAGCCCTATGCCGTGTTCCGCGGCGATCGTCGTGGACATCGTCACACTCCGTTGTTCATGAATAAGGTTTGTGCTTCCGCTAATTGCCGGTCGCAACGTAGGGTTTGACCATCTTCGCCGGATCGACGACGCGGTCGAACTCGGCCTCCGTCACGAAGCCGAGCCGAAGCGCGGCATCCTTCAGCGTAAGGTCGTTGTCCATCGCATAGTGCGCGATCTTCGACGCCTTGTCGTATCCGATAACCGGCGAGAGCGCCGTCACCAGCATGAGGGAACGGTCGACGTACTCCTTGATCTTCTTCAAATTCGGCTGCGTGCCTTCGATCAGGAACTTGCGAAAGTTCGTACATCCGTCCGTCATGATCGTGATCGAGTGCGTGATATTGAAGATGATCAGTGGCTTGTAGACGTTCATTTCGAGATAGCCGCCGGCGCCGCCGAAACCCACCGCCACGTCGTTCGCCATCACCTGTACGGCGACCATCGTCAGCGCTTCGGCCTGGGTCGGGTTCACCTTGCCCGGCATGATCGAGGAGCCCGGTTCATTCTCCGGAATCTTCAATTCCGCAAATCCGGCGCGAGGTCCACAGGACATCAAACGAATGTCGTTGGCGATCTTGTAGAGCGACACCGCCAGCGTGCGAAGCGTACCGGACAATTGGACCAGCGCGTCGTGAGAGCCCTGCACGGTAAATTTGTTGGGTGCAGTGATAAAGGGCAAGCCGGTGAGCCTGGCGATCTCCGCCGCCGCCCCTTCCGCAAAGCCGGGCGCCGAGTTGATGCCGGTTCCAACCGCCGTGCCGCCCAGCGCCAAGTGATACACACCTTGCAGGGCCGCCGCGATCCGTTCCAGATCGTCCGTCAACATGCCGGCGTAGCCGGACCATTCCTGCCCCAGCGTCAGGGGCGTGGCGTCCTGCATGTGCGTCCGCCCGATCTTGACGATGTCGCTCCAGGCTTGTGCTTTTGCGCTGATCGCGTCACGCAAGGCAGCTATCGCCGGCACCAGGCGCTGGTTCACGTTGACGGCCGCAGCGATATACATCGCCGATGGAAATGTGTCGTTCGACGACTGCGCCATGTTGACGTCGTCGTTCGGGTGAACCGGCGTCATGCTCCCGAGCGGAATGCCCGCGAGCTGGCAACTGCGGTTGGCGATAACTTCATTGAAGTTCATGTTGAACTGAGTTCCGCTGCCCGTCATCCAAACGTGCAACGGAAACATGTCGTGGTGCTGACCGGCGAGGATTTCGTCGCACGCCTGAACGATCAAGTTGTAACGCCGGTCGTCGAGCCGTTTGCCGGCGTGGTTCGCTGTGGCGGCAGCTTTCTTCAAGATGGCGTAGGCCGCGATCATTTCGCGGGGCATTAAATCCGTGCCGATACTGAAATGCTCAAGCGAGCGCTGAGTTTGAGCACCCCACAGCTTGTCCGCAGGCACTTCGACAACACCGAGGCTGTCACGCTCAGGTCTCGTAGCCGCCATGCGACCTTCCCTCAACGCTTGAATTTTGACGAATGTCTGATTCAATGGCTCGATATTCGGGCGCTGTTGCCGAGGCAAAGCGCGAAGCGTTGTCTCCCTGACACCGGACTTCCGCAAACGAATCTCGAATCGACGTGAGTGATAGCGATTTTCACCCTTGCAGGGAAGCTAAGCGGGAGGCCCAAGCATTGAAGACGAAACTGGCGCTCCCTAGGGGAATCGAAGCGTAAGCGCTTTGTCTTGTCCGCTCGCCCCCGCGCAAGCGGGGACCAAGCCAATTCGAACCGACCAACGGGTGCTCTCAGTCTGGATTCCCGCTTGCGCCGGAAATGAGCGGGACCCTCGGCCGGGCTATCGCGCTATATTGGCTATGGGATAGCACATCAACAAGGGCCCAGACCGGAGAATTGAAACGATGCCCCGAGGCCCAAAGGCTAAGAAAACGGGGCCGTACAAGAAGCTGATCGCAGCGTGAAGTGGACCAGCGCCAATTGTGCAGATTTTGGTTGGCATTGGACTGGAACGGTTCAATGCCAAATATACGCAGCCCGAATAGGCCCAGCACCCTTTTGTATTGGATGTCCAGTTTTATGCAGCGTTTATCTTTTACGCCGTTGAGAAACGTCCAAATTCAAACTGAGGAAATACCACTTTTCGTCCACGCGCCACCAACGGCGACTTTTGCTCTGGGAACAGCGTCGGTTTAGGATCCGTTGGCGACAAGTCCTCTTTGCCCCCGCAAGCTGACAAAGTGCGGCGTCGCAGTGAACCGACGCGAATGGGATGGACCGGCCGAGCTCCCGCCCCCAACGGCTCTCAGAGTACGCGGGGCTTATCAGGAGAAGGAGCACCGCCATGCCTCGCACGTCCGCTCCTGTGTGTGCCGAAAAACTAATACCAATCCTCACAATGATTGACCTGCGATGGCCCAGTCGCGGCGTGCGATGGACATAATTTTCCACGGCTGCTCGATGAGCGTATTCCACGCGAAGCAGCAATGATCGACAATGTCGTCGAATGTTTTGAAGATGCGGTTCGATAGCCAGTTCTGGCGCATAAATTGCCAAATGTTTTCTTGGCTGTTGAGTTCGGGCGAGCGTGGCGGCAACGGCATGAGTGAGATGTTCTTTGGAACCTTGATATCTTTTGCGCCATGCCAGCCGGCTTGATCGAGGATGAGAATGGCGTGGGCGCCAGGGGTGACCCTGCTGGCGATCTCGTCGAGATGAAGCTGCATGGCTTCAGTATTACAGGCAGGTAGGACGAGGGCGGCGCCGGTTCCCAGTTCGGGGCACACCGCACCGAACAGATAGGTCGATTGAGTACGTTGATCGTGAACAGCCCGTGGACGCGAGCCTTTCCTGGCCCAGCGATAGGTCAGTTTGTTCTTTTGACCGACCCGCATCTCGTCTTGGAACCACACTTCTACCGGTGTGCCTGGCGCAAGTTTCTGGCGGATTTCAGCAACGCGTAGGGCAAAGTTTTTTTGAACGTATCCATGGTCTCAGCGTCCTGCTTGTAGCCCTTCGGTCTGGCGCTCAGATGTGAGAAGTTCAAGTCCTTCAAAGCGCGATAGATCGTGTCGTCTGACACCGATATCCCAAATGCCTCGTGCAGTCGCATGATCAGATCGCACGCTCGCCAGCGCACTACGCCATCGATCGCAGGGATCGGCCCTTCGTCCACGATCCGTGCGAGAAAGGCTTTGTGCTCGACATCAAGCTTGGCGGGCGCGCCCGGCGAAGGGATATTGATGAGGCCGTCGGGCCCTTGCTTATTGAACCGGATCACCCAGTCCCGCAGAGTCTGACGATCCATCCCCCCGATCTTCGCTGCGTCCTCCCGAGAGGCACCGTCAAGCACTGCCGCGATCGCCAACAGCCGACACGTCTGGGGCGCATTCTTCGTCCGTTGTGCGAGCCGCCGAAGCTTCCCGCTCGTGTAGTCCGTCCGTACCGTAATCGCTCGGCCCATGGCAAACGACCCTCCGTTCGCCGCCTTGAATCATACCGCTAGCGATTCGAGAATCCCCCGAGAGTCACATATTCGGCGGATTGGTATAAACCCGCACGTAGTGGTGATGAAGCCCGCCAAGGATCGAGCGTGAACTTATGATTCCGGTCCGCTGGACGGGGCGGGAGGCCGGCGCATCTTTGTCCAATGACCGGTGCGTTCTGACGTCATTGTAGTAGCGAGCATAGGTTTGCAGGGTGCTGCGCAGATGCGCCTCGCCAAAGACGATAAAATGATCCACACACTCGCGCCGGATCGATCCGATCAGGCGTTTGGCAAAGCCGTTCTGCCAAGGTGAGGCTGGTGCCGTAGGCTTGTCCCGAATGCCTACGGCTCGTAACCGCCGCGCGACGACGGTGCCGTAGATCTGATCCCGATCGCGGATTAGGTAGCGCGGAGCCTCATCCCAGGGGAACGCCTCGGTTAGCTGGCGCACGATCCATTCGGCCGTCGGGTTTGCTGTGACGTTGATCCAGACCAATTCTCGGCGGCTCAGACGGACGATGACGAAGGCATAGAGCAGATCGAAGCCAATGGTCGGAACAACGAACAGGTCCATGGTAGCAATGTCCGGCGCGTGGTTCCGCAGAAACGTGCGCCACCCCTGACTTGGCGGTCCGCGCCGCCTGACCATGTACTTGGCGACGCTTGACTGCGCGACTTCAAACCCGAGTTTGAGCAGTTCGCCGTGGATGCGCGGCGCTCCCCAAAGGGGGTTCTCGATACTCATCTGCCGGATCAAGGCACGGAACTCCGTCTCGATCTTTGGCCGTCCTCCCCGAGGGCGTGATTTCCAATGCCAGTACCAACGAAAGCCCGTCCGATGCCACCGCACCAGCGTCTCAGGTTGAACGATATTGACGACGTGCAAAATCGCCGGAAACCATCGATACAGCTGGATAAGAAACCGGCGGTCGTTGTTCGTCAGTCTGACTCGGCCCGGCACTTTACGCCGCAAAACCATCAACTGATGTCGAAGCGCCGCGTTCTCTGCTTCGAGCCGGATCTTCGACTTGAATTGCGTAGTCAAGAGCGCAAGGAATAAGCACAACAGCCCGATCATTGCGCCAGCTTAGGCAATTCGTTCACCCCAGCAACGTGGATAAGGTTTTCGGCACACACAGCTGATTTGGTCATTGCCATTTTTATCGCACGTCGCCGAAGCGATCAGCGTCTGTACTCGTTGCCAACAAAACTCTGAGCACTTTTGACCACTCGCAAGGCGGCGCTCGGCGAATTAGATGCCTCTGATCGAAACTCTTTCATGATCATTTCCCGCGGTTATCCGACAACATTCCATGGGAGCAATGCCCAGGTGTGGTGAGCGATCTGCTCGTCTTCTTGCGAGGGCAGAACGTGCACTGCACAGCGCGATCTGGAATTGTTGATTGGATTGTCCGCGGACCGGTTCCGCGCTTCGTCAAGGCTGACGCCGAGCCAAGACAAGCCATCGCAGATCGCGGCTCGCGTTTCGACATCATTTTCTCCAATTCCGCCGGTAAACACGAGCAGATCGACCCCACCAAGCGCAGCGATCATCGCGGCCACCTGCTTGCGCACCGAATAACAGAACATCGCAATGGCAAGTCGCGCATTGGCGTTTGACGACGCGGCCTCATGCAGCCGCCTCATGTCGCTGCCGATGCCCGAAATTCCCAGGAGTCCGAAACAGTGATCGACCAATTCTTCGAGCATGGCGGCATCGAATTTCTTCTCGCGCATCAGATAGACCAGAATGCCTGGATCGAGATCGCCGCTCCGCGTGCCCATCATCACCCCGCCTGTTGGGGTCAATCCCATGCTGGTGTCGATCGATTTTCCGGCTCTGACCGCGGTCACGCTTGCACCATTGCCGAGATGGGCGATCACGAGGCGGTTCGGCGGATCGTTCGCAAGTTGATGCACGATCAGATTCACACGAAAGGCCGTGAAATCCGTAGCGCTGAATTCCCTCCGATTGCAATTCCTTCAAGATCGGAAGGACGCGTGCGACCTCCGGCAATTCGGCGTGAAAGGTGATCGGCGAGCTCCGTCCATTCCAGCGCGGTCTTGAGCTTTTTTAGCACCATTGCCTTCATGGTCTTGTCTTTGGTTCGCCGGTTGACGGAACCGGATTCTTCAGAAAGTCCTTTTGATCTTAGCCGTTCGACAGCAGTCTGAGTTTCTGCAGAACGCGCGGCAGAACATCCGGTAAATCCTCGGCGACCAGTCCCAGCCCGTATTCGGTCGCTGCGGCGCCGTGGAGCCAAGCCGCTGCAGCCGCCGCCTCGAAGGGGGTCATTCCCTGCGCGAGCAGCGCTGCCACAAAGCCCGTCAGAACGTCGCCGCTCCCACCCGTAGCGAGCTGCCCAGGGGCGTTGGAGTTAATAATTGCGCGTCCATCCGGAGCGGCGATGACGGTATCTGGGCCCTTGAGCAGCACGACGGCCTTGCACTGCTTCGCCGCGTTACGCGTTCGTTGCAACTTGTCGCCCTCGAAATGAAAAAGGCGCTTGAATTCACCGGCATGCGGGGTCAGCACGCATGGTCCGACAATCGCTTGAAACAGGTCCTGCGGAGTCTCGGCGAAAGAGGTCAGAGCGTCAGCATCGAGGACCACCGCGCGCTTGGTCGCGAGTGCGGCAAGGACGAACTGCCTAGTCGATGCACCAACACCAGCCCCTGGGCCGATGGCGATGACGTTGCGGCGCGCGTCGGCTAGCAAGCCTTCGAAATCTTCGAAGCCGTCAAAGCTATGAACGATCGCGTTGATCAATGACGTCGCATAAATACTCCAAACCTTCGCGGGCGGCAAGCGTAACCATGCCGGCCCCGGCGCGCGACGCAGCCTGGGCGGTCATTCGGCTAGCGCCCGTTATCGTCTCGCCGCCGAGGATCAGGACTTCGCCACGTTTGTCCTTATAACTCTCAGGCTGAGGCCACGGGTAATCGCCTAGCCAAAGATCGGGGCCGTTCTCCCAGGTGTTTGGGGCGATGTCCTTTAGGACAGCGGCCGGGATGCCGATGTCGGCAACGACGATATCGCCGCAAAGCCCGCGCCCCGGAAACAGCAGGTGGCCAGGTTTCTTGCGAAAAAACGTCACAGTAAGGTCGGCCGGCGCGGCAGCGCCCAGGACCATTCCGGACGCGCCATCAAGACCGCTGGGAATGTCTACCGCGCAGGTGGGTATCCGACGTGCTTTTAGCGCCTCAACAAGCGCAAGCGCCTTGCCGTCCAAAGGACGCGACAGACCCGCACCGAAAATTGCGTCAATCACGATACCGGCGCCTTCAAGGATCTCGGGCGAGAACGGCGCGACACCACCTCTCCAGAGATCGGCGGCGTGGGCCGCCTCGCCGGTCAGTTTTTCGCGAGAACCAAGTAAGCCAAGCTTTACCGGCCAACCCGCAGCCGCGAGATGTTGCGCAGCGACGAAGCCGTCGCCGCCATTTTTCCCTGGCCCGCATAGCACGGTTACCGGCTGCATCGGCCATCGTGCCCCGACTGCCACCGCGACCGTGCTGCCAGCCGCCTCCATTAGGCCGAAGCCGTCAATGCCTGTAGCCTCGGTCGCTCTGTCGGCTTCGCCCATCTGGGCGGGTGTCAACAGAGCGACTTTGTCGTTTTGGCAAGCCCGGTCCGTATTCACGTCGCGGAGCCGCAACTAGCTGACAGCTGCAGCTTCCATTTTCTTCGCCGTAGGGGCTTTCGATTCGTGGCCGTCCGCCTAGGTTCCGATGAAATCGAGCACCACGCGGCCCGCGACCTTGCCGTGCTCGAGTTCGATCGAAGATGTCATTGATCGCCGACGGCGTGCTGACGCCCGGCCCTCACAACTTCGTCGCATTGAGGAAATTGAAGCATTTGGTATGGCGTTTTCGCCCTCATTACGAATAGTCGGCTGCTACGCAGTGCGGCAGCGTTGCAGGCACGTCCAGACGCGCCACGCCAATCCGATCGTCCGCCATGCCGTAGTAGATGTCGAAGCGATCGGGCGCGCCAAGATCGTCGCGACGATCGATGCCCGTGGGAAACACGACGTTGTCGACCGTTCCGTGGCACTCCAGCGGGCCTTCAGGAACAAGCACCGGTTCCGGCGAGCGATAGATAATCCTGTTCGGATGCTCCTTCGATAGCACCATCGCGCCGGCCGAATAGCACATCTTGCGCCTCGGCTCGGCCCGGTTGAGGGAGGTCGTGTACGCCGTGATAGAGCATCAGCCAGCCATGGCGACACATGATGGGCGGCGCGCCGCCGCCGATTTTGAGGCGCTCCCACGCCGCCTCGGGGCAGGCCAATCGGTGATGTGCGACGAACTCGCCGAGGTGATGCTCCTCGCCTTTCTCGCTCACGCGGCAATACGAGATCCAAATGCTTTCTCGATGAAGATCCATGGAGCGGGACGCGGATTGGTGCACCTTTTCTTCCGGACGCGTTCCCGGGAACAGCGGCCGGTGCACGAGAGCGACGGCGGGCTGGCCGGAGGGGCTCAGGAATCAGCGCGGGAAACACGCTGGCGTCCTTGTCGTCCACGCCGTCAAAAGCGATGCCATTGTAGGGATGAAAGGTTGCAAGCCCGATTCGACGCCAGTGGAGCAAATCATCGGAGATGGCGATTGCGATTCGCGGACCGCGGCGCGAAAGCGCCGTGTACGTCATCACATAGTGCTGCAACGGCTCGACATAAGCTATGCGCGGATCCTCGCATCCCCCGCCGTTCTCGGACAGTTCGTAGTCGGCCTCCGGCTCCAAAGCCATGCCCATGCGCTCGACGCCCGTCGGATCGCCGGCGCCGTCGAACAACACACGGGCGATCCCGATGCGAGAATAATTGCCGCGAGCCACGAGACGCGGAAAGAGATAAAGTTGCCCATCCCGAGCCCGAATGGCCGCCGGGATTGAGGACGCCCTCCACCTCATTCGGGTTGCCGGCCTGCGGCTCCATCATCATGCCGATCCGCTTTCAGCTTGAAGTCCGTCACCGACTGTCCCCGCTCTCCAGACACGCAATAATGGCTTCGATGACCCGTTTGGTTTCGTGCGGGTCCCGCACTTCGATGGACACTACGCCCGCTTGCTTCGCCGGATAGTCATTTCCGCCCGGGAAAAACGGCATCGCCAACGAAAATCATGTCTTCGATAGCGATGCCGAGTGTCTCCTGGAGTTTTTTTACGCCATAAGCCTTGTCAATGCCCGGCCTGGTGACATCGATCGACGTCGAGCCGCCCAATTGGATGGAAAAGTCGGGAATCAATGGTTTGAGAATCTCCTTGATCTTCTCGCGCTTCTTGAAGTCGGGATCCCATTTCTTCTTCTCGTCGAGCGGCGCCTCCTGACCCAGAGCGGAAAATGTGATCTGGCTGCCGCGATCCTCGATCAACTCTCCCCAATGCTTTACGGCTCTAAATCCGGATTGATCGAGCGCCTTGTTCAGTGCACTGATGATCTTTTCTTCTCCTCGGCGCTGAAATCCTCCGAATAGAGCTTTTGCCACGTTCCGTCGTAGCGATAGAATTTTGTTCCGCATGTCGGCAGAAGCGAGAGATCCTTCAGACGCGCATCGTGGGGCAGATAAGACAGCACCTGCTTTTCGAATTGCGCCCATGCGCCTCCGGAGATCACCGCGACCTTAACGACCTCGAGCAGCCGGGCCAGAAGCGTCGCCATCTCCGCGTCGAGGGACGCTTTGCTTTCTGCGAGCGTGCCGTCAAGATCGAATATAATGAGTCTTTTCATGGCTGATCCGGCACAGCGATATCCAACAGCGTGACCGAGCCTTCTGGTCGAAAGCGGCAGGCGCCCACCGCCGCCGGCAGAAGCACCACCGCGCCTTTTTCCATCGTGAAATCGGCGCCGTCGTATTCGATATTTCCACCCCCTTCGAGGCACACCAAAACCCGCGGCTCATCTGCTGCGCCGACCGAGAACGGCGCCGTCGCCCTGGAGACGCCACAATCGGAAATGTGGATCGTCAAAAAGCCGCTCGCGCATAGCTGGCAACACGGTTTCAACCACGGGCGCAATCGGGCAGACCGGGCCCTGCATTAAATCGACGCAAGCCAGCGCCTTCTCAACTTGCAGCGCGCGCGGATGGCCCGTCTTCGGATCGATGTGGTTCCAGTCATAGAGCCGAAAGGTAACGTCGCTGTTTTCCTGGACCTCGAATACCACGACGCCATTGCCGAGCGAATGAACAACTCCGGCTTCAATCAGAATGGCCTGTCCGCGTTGAGGCGTGAGACTAGCTAGATATTTGTTTGCGGTATGCTCCGAGAGAGTACGCAAATCCTCGGCGGTCGTGCCGCGCTTTAGGCCGGCGTAAACGCGGCTTTCCGGTTCTGCTTCCAGAACGACCCACGCCTCCGTTTTTCCGGTGTCGCCCGGGGGGATCAGATCGCTGTTGCCATCCGACGGGTGCACCTGCACGGAGAGCATCTCTTGCACGTCGAGAAATTTCAACAGCAGCGGAAAGCGCCGGAATCGCCGTGCCAATTTGCCGAGGATGAGCTCCGGCGACTGTTCCATCAGTTGAGCAATCGTGCGTCCTTTGAGTGGTCCTTGGGCGACGCGGCTGGGATGCTCATCGCGATCACTCAGCAACCAGGCTTCGCCAATTGGTCCGTCGCCCGGCAGCGGCGCCTTCAGCCAGTCCGCCAAACGTCGACCGCCCCACAGGCGATACTGATAGCACTCCGACGCGGTCGCCTTCTTTAACCAGCTTGACCCCGGCGCCCACCGCGGCGACACGGCCGATGGCTTCGTGACCCGGAATTAAGCCGAGGTACTCACTGGAGCTTCTCGTTGTGCGGCACACGATCATTGACACTGAGGAATAAATAATCATTAATTCCCTAGTTGATCTGGGGCTCAGCGGATTATGATGGGTTTCAAAGCGGCCGAGGGCGCTACACCAACCATCGTAAATTCCCCAGTTGCGCGAACGCGGGAATATCTTACCGCCGCCGAGATCGAAACCTTGATGGCTGCGGCTCGCAAATCGAGCCGCTACGGTCATCGCGACGCAACCATGATACTGATCGCCTTTCGGCACGGTCTGCGGGCCGGTGAACTGTGCGATTTGCAGTGGCACCAGGTCGAGCTCACCGCCGGCCGTCTGCATGTCCGCCGAAGCAAGCGTGGCACACCGAGTGTCCATCCGATCCAGGGTGACGAGATCCGCGCCTTGCGCCGCCTGCAGCGCGAACAACCGCCAGGCCCGCATCTGTTCGTCTCAGAACGCGGGGGCCCGATGACGCCCAAGAGCTTTCACGCGCTCATCGAGCGCCTCGGCAAGCGCGCTGGGATGCCGTTTCCGATCCACCCTCACATGCTCAGGCACGCGTGCGGCTTCGCCCTGGCGAACGCCGGCCACGATACGCGCGCCCTGCAAGCATGGCTCGGGCATCGCAACATCCAGCATACCGTGCGCTACACCGAGTTGGCGCCGGATCGGTTCAGGGACTTCTGGCGCTGAGCCCAAGAGCGGCCCCATGCAGTCTCGCTGGCACGCGCCCGCTTTCGGGAGGTGATGAGACTGGCGCAAATGTCGCACACGTTGGTCCTGATCCCCGATTTGCGGCCGGTCGTGCAGAACGACATTCAACAATGAACTGGGGATTTCGATGCCTGTTCGGCAACTGCGACGGCTACCATCCTCGACCATGGCGGTCGACGCCCCACCACTTCCGGTCTCGAGCAGCCCAGGCGTCCAGGGATGTTACAGCTACAATAGGCCGACATCCGGAGGGGGGAGGATCCGCGGGCCGAAGTGGGCAGGGTGGATCTTCGCGTCGGTCACCTGATCGAAGCCGACGACATCATCAAACATTTGTCGAGTTCCAGCAAAATGAACGCCGATTGGAAATTCCTAATGCATGTCTTTGAGATTGGTCGCAAGCGGGCGGACGAGACGGAGCGCGAGGGCCGATGACCGTTTTACCGTATCGCCTCTCAGTCCGCATTTAGACAATTTCGCACCTGATGCGACTCGGCGGTTTACGCTCCGGTGGCGACTGATCCAAAGCGGAAGTGGTGCAAACAGACGTTATGTCTTCCCGACTTGCAGATTATCAAAGCCTTTCACGCGATAAATAACTGCCGAAACGATCCAACTGGCGATGAAGATGCCAACGACGACGAAGCCGAAATTCGCAAGGTTGTCGTTAAGACGACTAATGCCGGTCCAAAACCAGCCCTCAAGGCTGAGTTTGTCACCGATCAACCCGAAGACTTCGACACCTCCGATGAAGAGTGCAACGACGACCGATGCCGCTGTGATGGTGAGGTTGTACCAAAGTTTGCGGATCGGGTTGACGAAAGCCCAACCGTAAGCGCCCGTCATCAACACGCTGTCGCTTGTGTCCATGAGTGACATTCCTGCAGTGAACAGTATGGGAAAGACGAGTATCGTCCACAAAGACATGCCCTGCGCGGCCTCAGCGGCAGAAATGCCGAGTAGGCCGATTTCAGTCGCGGTATCGAACCCTAGGCCGAACAAGAAGCCTATCGGGTACATGTGCCATGAGCGCGAGACGACGCGAAACACCGCACGGAAAATACCGGCAAGGAGGCCGCGACCCGCCAAGAGAGCGTCAAGGTCTTCGTCGACGATCTTTTCACCGCGCCGGGCACGGCCAAACGCCAACCATATACCCCTCAGAATAAAGAGATTGGCGAAGCCAATGACGAGCAGAAACAGCGCGGATACGGCCGTCCCGATGATGCCTCCAATGGCGTGGAAAGCAGCGAGCTTGCCTTGCAATGCCACTGCGGTCACGGCAATCACGACGGAAGCGAGGACGACCACGGTCGAATGGCCGAGCGAAAAGAAGAAGCCTACCGAGTAGGGGTACTTGCCTTCCTGCATCAGCTTGCGAACGACATTGTCGATAGCGGCAATGTGATCAGCGTCGAAAGCATGGCGCAAGCCGAACATGTAGGCAAGGAAAGCCGTTCCGAGCAGGACCGGTCGATCAATGAAAGCGATCAGCGCCCAACTCCAGGCGGTTATGTTCGCCGCGATTAGGAAGGCATAGGTGATCGCGGTTTTAGTTTTGATCCGCAGGGGGAGATCGTCGAACGGATTTGGAGGCACGCTTCTGTCTTCCCACACTCGCATGTGCGCTGTCAGTGCTTGCACGAAGAAAATCACCGTGGCGCAAGTTGTTCAACGGTAAAAAGTCCGTCTGCCTTCATCTCCTCATCGTTGCGCCTAGCTAATCATCCTTGTTCCAGCCCCAGCATCTCAGGTAGCCATTCGTCACTTATGATGTACCGCAACACGGTTCTCCTAATTTTGTAGTGCGATGGAATGCCGGAAGCGGCGATGTCGAAGGCGTGCCGGTCTGGAAATACGCAGTCGGGCATCTCGGTCGATGGGGCATGCGCCGATTGAGCCCTTTTCGCCCCCTGCCTTAGCATTTGCGAATTGGGCGGGCGGGCTTATCTGCGATGCTAGGACGAACAGCTTGCCAAATGCCGAAAATTGCCTCGTGCGCCTGCCAAGATTCCTTGCTCAGCAATCGTACGATCAGCAGATTACCAATGCGGCTTACGCCGAGCTCAGTCCCCGTTATCGATCCGCGCAGAGCATCCACGACGTCCTCTACAATCGGGAGATCCGGCGCATAGACGAACACAGTAGCCAGATGCATGGCACCGCGCCAAAGCCGGTGCAGCGCATCGATAGCGACTGGCGTATTTGCAGCGAGCCGATCCAACGCTAACGTTCGATCGTCAAGTCGGATTTCAAAACTGGAAAGCAGACTGTCAAATTTGAACGCTTCACCACTGCCAAAATGAACACGGCCTGCTGACAACATATCTGTTGCGAAGAGCCGAGAAGATTCAGTGATGTTGACACGGGTAGTCCGTTCCACCCGACTATGTTTGAAAGGAATTGCTTCATCTGGGTAGTACTCTAGCAGAGCACCCGGGCCGAGTTGGATGTCGACAATCTCGCGCGTGCGCCCTCCGCCGATGGACTTGTAGAATTTGCTAGCGGCGGTTGTGGTAATTAAGGTGCGCGTTTTCGCACCAAGCATTGCGCAAAAGTGGGATACGTCGCCCTCGACAAGGCCACCTCCACTGTTGACCAAAAGAAGGAAGGGTTCGTCATCGTGATCCTGATAATGATAACCCTGCCACTGAAAAGGGATGCGCCATCCTTTAGGTTCGAGCACGGTACGCCCGTCCCGCACCTCCCCTTGGACATTCAGCAGCCCATATTTTCCAACAGTCCATTCTGGATCTGGCTCAACCGGGTGAAACATTATGTTGAGACTACGCGGCGGTAGCACTGTCGTGCAGCAAAACGTACCGCTCAATCCACTCTATCACTTCCTTTAGTCCTTTACCCTCCCGCATGTTTGTGAAGATAAATGGGCTCGTACCTCGCATCTTGCGCGAATCGCGATCCATCACAGCCAGATCGGCGCCAACGTAAGGAGCCAGATCGACCTTATTAATTATCAGGAGAGGCGACTTGGTGATGCCCGGTCCCCCTTTGCGTGGAATTTTATCGCCCTCGGCAACATCAATGACGTAGATATGGCTGTCGACCAGTTCTGGGCTGAACGTGGCGGCTAAATTGTCCCCGCCGCTCTCAACAAAGATGATGTCAACGCCTGGGTGGCGTTTCATCATCTCCTGAATCGCTTGAGCGTTCATGGAAACGTCCTCACGGATCGCTGTGTGAGGACATCCGCCAGTCTCGACTCCCATCACACGGTCTGGCGAGATCGCGCCACTGCGAACGACGAACTCGGCGTCTTCTTTTGTGAAGATATCGTTGGTGATCGCGGCAACGGAGTATTTCTTGCTCATCTCAAAACATAGCAGGACGAGAAGAGCCGTCTTGCCGGATCCGACGGGCCCACCAATACCAATTCTGACAGGCTTGCGCATTTGCTAATCTCTCCAAACGTTATGACATGCAAAGCCGCGTATGAAGCCGCTCATGCTGCATGCTGGCCACATCCAATCCAACCGTTGAAGTGCCGATCAAGTGGAGGTTGGTGCTTTGTGCCGCGGCTGTTGACTCAAGCAGAAGGCGGTGTGATTGCCAGATTATTCGCTGAGCCTCGATCTGCCCGAGCGGAATAAGGCGCGCGGCAACGCTGATGATGTTGACCAACGACGTGTGCAAGTATACCAGCACTGTTTCGCCCTCGCTAACGCCAATCGAAGCCGCCGCGGCCCCGAATATCACGGCGTAATGGCCTTCGCAGCTCCCTTCCTGAATGAGACGAGCGTAGTTCTTAAGATCTATGACATCGAAGACGTTATGCAATGCGTTGAGCAGTGCCCAGCCCATTTTGATAGACGCCTCGCGCATTTCGCGGCTCAATTTAATCGCGGCCGCAACCTGGTCTAGCACCTTAAGATCCCTCCCCACATTCGCGGCTCGATGTGCATGCGCAGCAATGGCAGCGTCGGCATGCCTAACCCCAAAGCTCAGCCAGTCCTGACAGGCCAACTCAAGCTGTGCTGCGGTGGCGATCTCACCAGCATCGATCCAAGTCTCGAAGCCAAACGAGTGATTGAAAGCTCCTGTCGGGAACGAAGCGTTGGCAATTTGGAGTAAATAAAGAAATCGCCGACCCGCATTAATGTTCATGTCCATGGTCGTTATGGTCGCTGTATGAGATGGCCGGTGAAAGAGCCATATCGTCGCCCGACAAACGGAGCTAAGCGTTCCTGATAGGGTATGTCTAGTCGGGAAAGAACGTCCGCGAGCATAGGATCGGCCGGCGTGAGATCAATTCCTCTGTGAAGCGTGCTGGCCTGTGGAGATTACCAAGCTGAAACCCGGCAATCGCGCCCATCATCAAGTCCTTCGGGTTAATGATGAACAGCTGCTCGGGTGCCGCCCGCACGACGATAGCGACATCGCCTTGCAGTGTAAGAACGTCGCCGTCGTTAAGCTGGTTTCGCCGGGGTAACGAATACGGATCTGACGACCTTCGACGGTAGTGCCAAGCATGTGTGCACTGGCCCTCTCTTCCGAGGAAGAATGAGCGCATCTTCGTGTCGAAACTGCCCCTTTAGGTCCTCGACCGTACCCCTTATTTTAGAAATCACCTCCATGTATCACCAGTTGATTTCCCATTGTTCAAGCGAAAGTAGAACAGTTGACCTAGCGGCAATGTCTTCGCTGGCTTCACTGTGATCCGCTCACCATCAATATAGACGTTATAAGTTTCAGGATCGATCTCGATGTTCGGTAGGTAGTTATTCCAAACCATATCCCGCTTGGAGATCGTGCGTGTCCGACGGACCGGCACCAAAGTCTGGTGGCTTCGTAATTTACCTTCAAGTCCATTTTCGATGGCCGCTCGAGTGACGAACGAATAGCTCAGGCGGGACGAGTTGGCGCCATACGAGCCGTATTGCGGACGATACTTGAGCGGTTGGCACGTCATCAGCGAACCGTTCGGATCACCCATCACCGCATGGGAGATGAAGCCGCCCTTGACCGTAGTTTCAGGCTTCGCAATGAAAAAATGTGGCCGCCAAAACACTAGATCGGCCAACTTACCGGGTGTAATGGATCCGACGTAGTCACTTACCCCGAAGCAGATCGCTGGGTTGATCGTAACCTTGGCCAGATAACGTTTGATGCGAAAATTGTCGTTTCCAGGAGAGTCTTCCGAAAGGGCGCCGAAACGGACCTTGTTCGCGGCAGCAAGCTGAACGAGCGCTCTGGGCGCTCTCGGCCGCCCGCCCGACACCTTGACTGTCAGAACCTATCATGCTGATGGCGCCTCGATCGTGTAAGACGTCCTCGGCCCGCATTCTCTCCGCTCGCGCCCGACCCTGGATGAATGCGATATCAGTCGGGACTTTTTTGTTCAGGTTGTGGCACGTGATCAACATGTCGATCTCTTCATCGTACGTGTTGATCGAGAAAGGATTAGTCGGGTTGGTTGAGCTCGGCAGCATATTGGGCTCGCCCGTACAACGCATAATATCAGGCGCGTTGCCCCCGCCGGCGCCTTCCAGTGGTATATATGCATTGCGCGGCCGTTGATGGCGGCGACAGTGTCTTCGTAGTAACCGGTTTCGTTCAGCGTGTCGGCGTGTATTTGGACCTGAAAGTCGAGCTCATCAGCTAGCTCCATGCAGGTCTCAATGGCCGCAGGCGAAGATGACCAATCCTCATGGATTTTGGAACCGGTGACTGCCGCAAGGATTTGCTCGCGCAACGACCCATCCGTTGCAGCGTTGCCCTTACCGAAATTGCCAAAATTAATTGGGAAATCCGCCATTGCCTCTAGCATGCGCTGCAGGTTGAAAACGCCAGGGCATTCGATGCCGACGGTCTTCGGCCCGGAACCTCCGCCAATGACTGTCGTGAAGCCCGCATTTTGATACTCGTAGAGCTGCTGAACCGAATCGAAATGCGGATGTATATCAATAAAGCCCGGCGTGCAGATCATACCCTGACCGAAAGAATGTCGGTGTTGGGCGACACTATCAGCCCAGGAGTGATATTCATTGTGTCGGGATTGCCCGCCTTTCCGATCCCGACAATCTTCCCGTCGCGAATACCGATATCGGCCTTAATGACGCCGAGCAGCGGGTCGATGATGACGGCGTTGGTGACTACAAGGTCGAGGGCGCCATCGCTCTGCTTCCATTTGGAGGCCTGGCCCATGCCGTCGCGGATGGTCTTTCCTCCGCCAAAAACCAGCTCATCCCCATAAGTCGTGAAGTCTTCCTCAATTTCCGCCACAAGACCGGTGTCGGCCAAGTGGATTTTGTCGCCCTTTGTCGGGCCGTACTGAACGGCGTAATCCGGGCGTTTGATTTTCATGCTCATTTCGCAACT
>CAWHJE010000026.1:0-108074 GCA_963829465.1 uncultured Alphaproteobacteria bacterium | reverse complement strand
TATTCTTCGCCGACGCGTCGGCGGGTGGGCAAGTTATCATCGCTTGTCTTTGTGCAGGTACGTTGGCCGGTGGTGCATTTGCCTTTGCCAGCATTCCGCCCGCAGCGGTCACATTCACCGCGCCGATCGCTGTCGCTTCCGCAATCGCCATCGGACGCAGTGATGACCCAGCGTACCTACTCGTAGCGATCTTAATGGTCAGCTACATTATCGTCTTGTTGAGGGTCGTATTCGTCCACGCAGCGCAGCTCGCTAGAAGGATTGCCGAACAGATAAAAGCCGAGCGAAAGGTTCGCCGGGATGAGTTAACCGACCTTCCGAACCGCTTGGCATTCAATGAGGGTCTCGAGAATGCATTTGCACGCCTCAATCGATTGCATGAACAATTTGCCGTCCTTTAGGTCGATCTCGATGACTTCAAAAATATCAACGACAAATTGGGACACGCTACGGGGGACAATTTGTTGGTTCAGGTTGGCCAGCGATTGACTGCTTGCGCCAGAGACGTCGATTTAGTTGCACGATTGAGCGGAGACGAATTTTCGGTGATTGTGGCGAATGCGACGGAATCAAGCGCCGCCATCACCTTAGCTAACCGAATTGTGAGCAGCCTTGATGCTCCAGTTGTGATCGACGATATCGAGGTTTTTACTGCGGCGTGTATCGGGATCGCTATTGCACCAGCAGACGGCGCAAATCCCGAACATCTTTTGAAAAACGCGGATGAAGCCCTTTATGCCGCTAAGCATGGAAGTGGCGGACCGATCCGGCTGCATGATTCAGACCATAAAGAGCAGACGCGTCGGCGTCGTAGGCTCGAACGGGCCCTCCGCCAGGCACTCCGTCGGCACGAGCTTTTCCTGGTCTTTCAGCCTATCTTGGAACTAGGCGACGATCGCATTACCGGAGTGGAAGCCTTGCTGCGGTGGAGGCATCCGACACTAGGCGTCACGGCGCCGATAGAATTCATCACCACTCTCGAGGAAACTGGCCTTATCCACGAAATCGGCGATTGGGTTGTTCGCGAAGCTTGCAAGGTCGCAAGTTATTGGCCAAATAATATTAGGATTGCCGTCAATGTGTCGCCAGTTCAGTTGCGCCACACGAACATCTTGTCCTACGTTGTCAAAGCTTTGACCGACTCGACTTTGGCGCCCGGACGTCTTGAACTCGAGATTACGGAAACGGCACTGATCTCCGACAACGACTATGTGCTCTCGAACTTGAAGGCACTGCGCGAACTAGGAATTAGGATCGCTCTCGATGATTTCGGAACTGAATATTCGTCCCTGACTTACCTGCGAAAACTTTATCCTGATAGTATCAAAATCGATGGCTCGTTCGTACACGAAGTGTTGACGGATCCGGATAGTGCGTCAATTGTAAAATCCATGATCAATCTTTCGAGGGACCTCGGTATAAATGTGGTGGCCGAGGGCATTGAGACCGCTGAGCAGCTCTCTTTTCTCCGCGGCCAGAATTGTCATGACGTGCAGGGTTATTTCATCTCCGCACCGAAATCGGCGAACGAAATAACTGCATTTCTGTCGAGCGGTGATACGTCGAAATTTGATGCTGCTTAGTCTCCCCGGCTGCCGAAGTCCGGCTTATGTTGGGTACACGTCGTTATCGCTTAACCGGCTTCTGGACGTTAGCGAGAGACAGCGTATGAAATCCCAATTCGAGGCGTGCTCACGAATGTCCGTTTTGGCCCATCGCCGCGAAATCGGCCGCCCATGTCAGCTTTGGGTCCAACAACCGCCGCGCCGCTCACAGGCTGGCGCTGCAGCAATGCCCCCAATAACGACCAAGCCGGTGCGGAAACTAAGCGCCGTTCCGGGCCAACAAGAGACATTCAACATTCGGGCGCGTAATCTTGCAATTGTCAACAGAAGCGCGCTCAAACCGGTCGAGGGACGCACCTATAGTCTGGATAAATTTGCTCGCCGGCATGGGACAAAAATGCATTTGTTGAATACCTGGATCGCTCCGGCGAAGCCACGCGGAATTGTCGATCACACGATGATCTATGGCTCAAAAATCCGCGCCGAAGCCTTCGCCCCGCACTACGCGAAAGGGCAAGGAAGCTGCGATTCAAGGTATGCGAAGCGTCCGGCCGACCCGGAAGCCGAGCCAGACGTCCCGGGTATCGGTGGCGTATCCGAGGCGGCTCGCGGAGCGTAAGTACCCGGCATCATAGTCCCAGGAACCGCCGCGGATGACATGGCTACTACAGTCGCCGCCAGTCCAGAACGAGCCGTCGGCCGGCGCTCCTTGGTAGTTTACGTGCCAGCAATCCTCCGTCCATTCATAAACGTTGCCGTGGACCTGATAGAGGCCCCATGGATTCGGCTCGAATGAATCTACCGGGACGGTGCGCCCTCGGTATTCGCCCTTCGCCCCGCCCAAATAAGGGGTGCCATTGTAATTGGCTTGGTCGGTCGAGATGGAATTCCCCCACCAAAACGGCGTGGTCGTCCCTGCGCGCGTGACATATTCCCGCTCCGCTTCGCTGAGCAGGCGATAGGACTTGCCGGTCTTTTTTGCGAGCCAGACGGCGTAAGTCTTGGCGTCGTCCCACGACACGTTGATCACTGGCCGGAGGTCGCGGCCCCAGCCCTGACTGTCCGGCTTGTAGCCGTTACAGCCGCCGTCGGCGACGCACGCTTCCCACTGTTCGAAGGTTAGCTCGAACCGCCCGACCGCGAAGTTCCGGGCAAATGTTACCGTGTGTTGCGGACCTTCCTCGGAGGTGCGCTCAGGCTCGCTTACAGGCGAGCCCATGGTGAAGGTTCCGGCAGGCACAACGACCATCTCCGGACAGTTGCTGCATTCTTTGAACGTATCCTTCGGTTTCAGCGCCCGCTCGCGTTCGAGCGATAGCGCCGTAACGGTTATCTGCGTCGGTGCGACGGGAACTAGTTCCGGCGCAACCGGGGATGGCGCTGGCGAACGGACGAGCCATACGCCGACAGCGCCAAGCACCGCCAGACCAATCAGTGACGCGGCCACAAAGGCAATTCGGGGCAGTGGTCGCACTGTGAGCGCTTCTGAACGCGGTTTGCCCCGTTTTTCGTCCGCGCGCTCACTCAGTGCGTCTGCACCATACTTGGCGAACACGGGTGGTCCGTGCTCCCGACGCGCGTGCTCTGCAGCCGATTTCAGGAACTACCTTCTTATTTGCTGCGGGAAACGTCCTGACCAACTCGTCAATTGCCTGTTCCCGGGATGCAAACCCGTCGAGCCAATGCAAATCGGAAAGACGTACGCGCAGTCCGTGCTTGGGCTCCGCATTCTCGATGCGGAACGGAATCACCACCTTGTGGCTCTCGCCGGCGACCGTCACCTCCCGGCGGATGTATTCGCTCGCGTTGCAACGCTCGGAGAAGATCAATAGCATCGCCCGGCTATCCTCAATCGCATTCGCGATCTCGTCATCGTACGGCTCGCCGGGTCTCACATCACGCGGCGCTATCCAACAGCGCACGCCTCGCCGCTCCAGCTCCTCGACGATTTGCATGGCGGCAGCCAGGTCCTCGCTGACATGGCTGACGAACAGGAACATTTCAGTCGTCATGCTCCGACCTCTCCTCGGCCCGTTCAGTGCTCCCTCAAGGTAGCATAAGCCAAGGAAAACGCGCGGGTTGCTGCCTTGTCGGCCTCCGTCTTCGACAAGCTGATCGACCACAGACCAAGAAGTCGTCATGCTTAGATCGGGCCAATGTCTCAAACGGATCATTTTCGACCGGAAATTTGCAACGCATCTGCGTGAGTTGCGGCGACAAACAGCAGTGCCAGCACGATCTCGCTGCGGGCACAGCCGCTAGCCACTACCGCGACTATTGCCCGAATGCGATGTCGCTTGATGAATTATTTCAATCGAAATGAACAACGGGGTGAGGCCATCGCCTAACACGAAGATCCTGCGTGGCGCGGTCGACCGGTCGATGAGATCGAATTTGGTAGACGTGCCGCCGTCGCCGCTCGCGCGGGCCGACGAGGTGATCGAGTAGCTGGTGGAGCAGTGCCGTGCTGCGTTGCAGCAAAGTCGCACTGCGAAGTGACGTCTTGGGTCAAAGCCGGAAGTAGCCGATCGTTCTTGCGTAGTCCGCTCTTACCTCAACATCAGACATTTGGCGGCACCGATCGGACGGCATCCCTCTGCAAGACGCGGCAATCACGGGTATAGGCGACAAGGAACAAGAGACATTTCACTGGCCCTTGCAGATCGGCGGTGGCCGTTGCGGCGGTCCCGGATGATCCTTGGTGTATCGGGCGAGAACCGGCTCAAGGGTTTTCTTGGACCAAAATTTCGGAGAGCCGATGTCTTTCAAACAGGAAGCGTTCCAATATAGTCCCGCGTTCGACAACGACCGTCCTGTCTTCACCGCCTGCGCGACGGCGTCGATGTCGGCCGCTTCAGGGTAGATGTACAGCGTCGTCGGGGCATCCTTCACTATGGCGATGATTTGCCCGGCGTCCGCCGGCGACCAACTGGTGCAGCCGTTGCTGCGGCCATTGGCGTATTCCTCCAACTGCCCGAACGGAACGTATCCATCGCGGTCCGCGTAAGCGCTGTGCGGATCCTTTCGAAGACAGACGTTTCGCAACAATTCGGTCGGGTGTCCGCCGATCTCGCGCTGTCTAGCGTTTGCGGCTTCGCCTTCGCCGTCAAATTGAACGAACGAGCGTATCAAAACCGCGTCTTGTTTCGCTGAGGCGCGATAATAGCCTTTGAAAGACGTTATCGTCTCGGCGGTCACGTAGGCCCCACCGGCCGTCAGTCTCGAATCCAATGCATTGCCGAAGTTCTTCGCGCACCGCTTTCCGTTGGCGAAATCCGCGATACCCTTCAAATCGCGGCCGCCGCCGTGACCCGCCGAAATCGCACGGAACGATTGGCGGGATTCGCAGATAACGTAAAATCGCGGCCCCAATTTGCCATCGCCTAAATCGTGGGGACGCGTAGCGTCCATGGCAAAGTAGCAGGGATTTCTGACGACGCCCGCGCGCATTTTTTGGAAATAAAGCGCGCGCGCCCTTTGCAGCACCACTTGCACGATTTGCGCTTCGCCTTCGCCGACATTGGGCCGCAGCCAACCCGGAATGTCCGATGGTCCCTCCACGGCAAAAGAGCGGGACGCCGCCGCCAAGGCGATGACGATGATCAAACGGTTGATGATCTTAACCATGCTCAGAGGGACAGATTTTGACGCATCGGATCAATCCTTCCGTCGCGTTTTGCAATGCTTGCGGCGCTGTGGCGACGAAGGCACGTTCGCGGCACATCCGAGAGCGGTTGACTCACATTAGCACGCTGGTTTTCACGCAATCACTCGGTATCGAATGGCCTGCCAATGTCGGTTTGGGTCATTTTCGACCAATCACGGCCTTTGCTTTCGAGTCCGCTTTGACCTGGTGCTCTCAACTGGTCGACGCAACACTTTATCTTGAACGCCAAGATGGAGTGTCTGATGATGGGTCAACGATATCGTCGCGGGTTTACGGCGCCAGAGAAGATGGAGTTATGGGATCGCTGGCGGCGCGGGGAATCGCTGAAAGCGATTGGGCGGGCGTTTGGTAAGCCGTCATCGTCGATTTATTTTCAAGTAGCCCCGCACGGTGGGATTCGTCCTGCCTCGCGGCGTCGCTCGCGGTTGGCCTTGACGTTCTCGGAGCGCGAGGAGATTTCCAGGGGCATAGCGGCGCATCGGTCGGCGCGATCGATGGCCCGGTTGCTGGGCCACTCGCCCTCGACGGTGAGCCGGGAAATCATTCGCAATGGCGGCTATCATCGATACCGAGCGGCGGTGGCTGATGAGAAGGCCTGGGCCCGGGCGCGTCGTCCGAAGCGTTGTAAGCTGGCGGACAATCCGCGGCTACGAGCGGCAGTGGCACGAAAGCTCAGGTTGAATTGGTCGCCCGAGCAGATAGCCGGCTGGCTCAAGAGATCGCATCCGGAAGATGAGGCTAGTCGCGTGTCACACGAGACGATCTATCGCAGCCTCTTTGTTCAAGCACGCGGCGTGCTTAAGAAGGAACTGCTTTGCCATCTTCGATCGAAGCGCACGATCCGGCGATCCAGGCCGGCCGCCCCCAACGGCGATCGACGGGGGCAAATCAAGGATATCGTGTCGATCCGTGAGCGACCGGCAGCGGTCGAGGATCGTGCGGTTCCTGGTCATTGGGAAGGCGATCTGCTGACCGGATCGAAGAACAGCTACATCGCGACCTTGGTCGAACGTCATACGCGATACGTGACTTTAGCGAAGGTGGCCAATAAGGAAACGCAGACGGTCGTTTCCGCACTCATCAAGCAGGCGAAGAAGTTACCCAATGAGCTCTATAAGTCCCTGACTTGGGACCGCGGTAAGGAACTTGCGGATCATCGACGCTTCACGTTGGCGACCAACATCGACGTTTACTTCTGCGATCCGCAAAGTCCTTGGCAACGCGGTTCCAATGAGAACACCAACGGCCTGCTGAGACAGTATTTTCCGAAAGGAACTGAACCGCCCCGGGTTTGCCGGAGGCCGATTGGTTTGAGTCAGGCTGCCATGGCTGGTTCATCCAGCATGGCGTAGTAGCGCTCCTCGGCTTCGGCCGGCGGCATGTTGCCGATGGGCTCCAGGAGCCGCCGGTTGTTGAACCAGTCTACCCATTCCAAGGTTGCGAACTCGACCGCTTCGAACGACCGCCAGGGCCCACGTCGATGGATGACCTCGGCTTTGTAGAGACCGTTGATCGTCTCGGCGAGAGCATTGTCGTAACTATCGCCGACACTGCCGACTGACGGCTCGACGCCCGCCTGCGCCAGGCGCTCGGTGTACTTGATCGAGACGTATTGGCTGCCTCGGTCGCTGTGGTGCACGAGCCCGCCGCGATGGACAGGCCGCCGATCATGCAGAGCCTGCTCCAGCGCATCGAGCACGAAGCTCGCATGCGCCGTACGGGAGGCCCGCCAGCCCACGATGCGGCGGGCGTAGGCGTCGATGACGAAGGCCACATAGACGAAGCCGGTCCAAGTGGCCACGTAGGTGAAGTCCGAGACCCAGAGCGCATTCGGCCTCGGCGCATGGAACTGGCGGTTGACGTGATCCAACGGGCAAGGCGCCGTCTTGTCGCTGATCGTCGTCCGCACGGGCTTGCCACGGATCACACCCTGCAGGCCCAGGCTCGCCATCAGCCGCTCGACGGTGCAGCGGGCGACCGCCAAGCCTTCTCGCCGCAACTGCCGCCAGACCTTCCGCGCGCCGTAGACGCCGAAGTTCTCCGCGAAGACCCGTTGAACCTCGATCTTTAGTTCGGCGTCCCGCCGCGCCCGGGCCGAACGCTTGTCGGCGTCAATCCGCTGGGCCACATGCGCATGGTAGCTCGACGGGGCGATCGGCAACACTTTGCAGATCGGCTCGATCCCATAAGCTTCCCGATGATCGTCGATGAACGCGATCATGGCTTCACCCGGCGGTCGAGCTCCGCCTGGGCAAAATACGCTGACGCCTTGCGCAGAATCTCATTGGCCTGGCGCAGCTCGCGGTTCTCGCGTTCCAGGGCCTTCAGCTTCTCGGCCATCTCGGTCGGAACGCCAGCCCGCTTGCCGCTGTCGACCTCCGCTCTCTTCACCCAATCCAGAAGCGTCTGCGCTGTGCAGCCGATCTTGGCCGACACTGAAACGATCGTCGCCCATCGCGACAGATGCTCATGTTCGTGATCCAGGACCAGCCGCACAGCGCGGGAACGGACCTCAGGCGAAAACCTGTTGCTTGTCTGATTGCTCATGGCTCCATCCTCTCAAGAGTTGGAGCCTCCGGCAAACCCGGGGCGGTTCACCCTCAAAATTCTACGTTATCGATGCCACTTATTGAGTAGGCTTTGGATAGATTGATCCATCCGGGCGGATACAATGCAGCTCTAGCACGTAGCCACTAAACGGAGGGTCAGTGAAGGTTAATTGCATACGTCTTTTTTCGGAGGTGAGCTCAACGAAAGCGGTAAGGGCTCTATCGCAGTTATTACCGGGTGCGGTCTGATAGTGCACAGACTTTTCACCGCGATGGTCCTCTATAACAGCGATGAGTACATCAGCGGCCAATATTCGCTGCGGGCAAAATGAGGCCGAGACCGCTAATAACGCGACAACAACACGAGCGTGCATTCGACTGGTACGCTGCCGGTTCGGAGTATTATCGTGATTTCCAATGTGCAGCCGCCGGAATGACCGCCCCACGAACCGATCAACACTTTCGAAGCGGGCTCTTAGGACGTGAACAGCCATGAAGGCTGAGTGTCGAGCGCCGGTGGTGATCATTGCTACTCACCCCTGCACTAGATGACACAAGGATAACATTTGGTATTCAAGGCGGCCGTGTACGGTCAAGGTTTCTGAATAAAACCACCTATCATCCGCAGTGTGCCACAGCTCACCGAGCATGGTATTCGGACCACGATGTCCGCGCCAATACCATTCATTTCGTCCCGGCGTCTGCCAGATGTTACCGTCGAGTGCTCGATGCATTCGAGCATGAACTGTTGCGGAGCCGGGCTGCGGCCTAGCGCGGGCCGTCCTGAACAAGATTGGCGCCGCCCCGTAATTGTGGCGGCGCCCCCTTCAAGACCACACAACGTCAACAAAACATGCGGGAGCGAAACAAGATGGCCCATCAGCCTGAAATCTGGACAGGAGAAGTTCGCCGCGTCCTTTACCAAAGACTTGTGCAACTATTTGGCCCTTACCACGAGTGGAAGAAGACATCCTCGCCGGGCGGCAAACATGATGCCGAATTCGATGAGTTCTGCGACGCCTTCGCTAAGGCGGTGGGCGCACAGTCCGGCACCGCAGTGAAACATCAGATACGGTTTGCGATGCCTGAAAGCGAACGCGGAAGCACATGGGAGCGCCACGCACAAACTGCAATCTTGAATAAGGCCGCAGCTCTGGAAGCTGGCTTCATTGAAGATAAGCATCTCCCAGATCTGCTCGCGGTCGGCCGTTCATCAAAGCCAAAAGCGACCCCCAAGACCTTACCAACCTCGGTGGGACAATCTCGAAAATAAGCCTTGGAACTCAATGGGACGTTTGGCAAAGGTAGGACACAATAAGCTATTGAGTATGGAAAGGCGATGCGAGAGGGTCCCATGCCGAAGGATATTCAAAGCGACAGCACTCACGCAACGCGGGCGTTGCAAGCGTATCTGATATTAATCGGCCGGGCGGCTACTCAACAGACAATTCAGTATCGGCAACTTTGCGAAATGATGCACTTTGGCGTCGGGCCAATTCTCTCCGCGCCCTTGGGTCGCATCATGGAATGGTGCGACCGTGAAGGATTGCCCGCATTGACTTCGCTCGTTATCGAGAAGGAAACGGGACTTCCGTCGACCGGCCTCACTACTGTCCAACAAAACAACTTCCCCGCCGAACAACAACAAGTCTTTGCGTACGACTGGTACTCGATATTTCCGCCCACGCTCAAAGAGCTTGGAGCATAGGGGTCGGGCCTCTGGTCAGGCTGCCGCCGCCTCAACTACGGCGGGCGCGCGCCTCGGACTCTGACCTGTTCCTAAAGACTGTCGTCCCTGAGTAGATTTTATAAGCTGGCGCGACCGAAGGGATTCGAACCCTGACCTCCGCCTTCGGGGCAGGTGTCCAATTCCGTCGAAAATTGCCACCCGAATTGCCACCGCACTGCTAAGTATCAGCGGGTATGAGATGGTATAGGCCGTCGATCCTGAGGGCAAAAACATCAATAATACCGGGCGTAATGGCACCAAAGGATGACGTGGCGGGATGGCCGCAACAGAATTCGTAATGCGGGGGTCGGAGGTTCGAATCCTCTCCGCGGCACCAGCTTTCCTTCGAGCCATCAAGCCGACGTGCGTGTGCTCGCGATCGGCATATCGGCATACATCTTGTACGTTTGCGTCTTCGGTTTGGCCTTGTCTTCCTCGTTGAGATACTCGATCGAGCTTCGCGCCAGATAGGCCATCGGCAGGATCATGGCGCGGATGAAGCGGGTCGGCCGATCGGCCGCCTGGGCGAACACTGGCTCGGGCCCGGCCTCGTACCAGGCGCCGCCCGGACCGTAGGAGGTGGAGTGGCCGCGCGTATCGATGCGGATGCCGCCCTCGAGCAGGCAGCGTATCCCCGGCCCCTGATGGCGGTGCAGGTAGGCGCAGCCGCCGGCTGGAAAGGCAACGCTGTCACCGCGCAGAAGCAACGGACCTTTCGGCAGCGTATCGAGCGGCGCGGCAAGCTTCTCGCTTGAAACAACACCGGCTCCGGCCGCTGCGCCATCCGCGCCGTCCGCCATCATTTCCCAGCGCCAGAGGGTAGCCCCATCGCGGCCGGCTTTAACGCGCGCGGCAATTTCGCTGCCGATCGCCTCGCCGACGTGCAATACGCGGTCCGCCTTCGTGATCGAGCCGTGCACCACGAAAATCAGGCGCGGAGCCGCGGGCAGGGCCATTTCGGCGTCGTTCGCGAGTACGTCTTCATAGAGCCGGAGCACGGGGGGCATGGTTCACTCCTGGTGGACACGGTCTGCGTTGCACGCAGTGTGTCCGTGCAGTTTTGCATTAGCGCAACGGGATTTACACCCGCTCGCGCCGCTTGCTAAATCGCATGTGCCTGCCGATAGCTTTACCCTCACGACCAAGAACACAAGGTAAAGCCCCAACTGGAGGAAAACGATGCAACGGACCGCGCCGCCGTTCCGCGCCGATCACGTTGGCAGCCTGTTGCGGCCGGCGACGCTCAAGGAGGCGCGGGCCAGACATCAGCGCGGGGAGATCGCGGCCGGCGCCTTGCGTGCGATCGAAGACCGCGAGATCGAAAAGGCCGTCAGAAAACAGGAAGAAATCGGCCTGAAACTCGCCACCGACGGGGAGCTTCGCCGTGCTTGGTATCAGTTCGACTTCCTCAAGGGGCTGGACGGCGTCGAGCTGTATCGGGTTGACGAGGGCATCACGTTTCACGGCGAGAAGACCAAGGCGGAAAGTGTGCGCACCGTGGGCCGTGTCGATTTTTCGTCGCACCCGCATGTCGACGATTTTCGCTTTCTCAAGGAACATACGCGCGTAGCACCGAAAATGACTATTCCTGCTCCCAACATGCTGCATTTTCGGCCGGGCCGGCGCTCGATCAGCAAGGAGGTCTATCCCGATCTCGAGCCTTTTTTCGAGGACGTCGCGAACGCCTCCCGCAAGGCCTTGCGCGCCTTCTATGATGCCGGCTGCCGCTATCTGCAATTCGACGACACCACCTGGGCGATGATGTGTGACGAGCGCGAGCTTGCGCTTTCCCGCGAGCGCGGCGACGAGCCGGAGACACTTCCCGCCATCTACGCGCGCATGATCAACCGCGCGCTCGAAGGCAAGCCCGCCGACATGACGGTCACGATGCATTCGTGCCGCGGCAATTTCCGCTCGACCTGGATCGCGCGGGGCGGTTATGAGCCCTTCGCGGAACGGTTGTTCAATGAATTGAACATCGACGGCTATTTCCTGGAATATGACAACGAGCGCTCTGGAGGATTCGAGCCGCTGCGGTTCTTCCCGAAGGGGAACAAGCAGCTCGTGCTCGGTCTCATCACTTCAAAGAGCGCAGCACTGGAGAAAAAAGACGACATCAAGCGCCGCATCGACGAGGCGGCCAAATACGTCGCGCTCGATCAACTTTGTCTCTCGCCGCAATGCGGATTCGCTTCAACGGAAGAAGGCAATGTCCTCACCGAGGACGAACAATGGGCGAAGCTCCACTTGGTGGTGGAGATCGCCGACGAAGTATGGGGTTAGAGAATGCAGGATACCAAGCCGCCGTTCCGAGCCGACCACGTCGGCAGCCTGTTGCGGACGGCGACACTCAAGGAGGCGCGGGAGAAGCGGGCGCGCGGCGAAATCTCCGCTGCGGCGCTTGGCGAGGTCGAGGATCGCGAGATCGAACACGTCATTCGCAGTCAGGAGGACGTGGGGCTCAAGTCCGTCACCGATGGTGAGTTTCGCCGCACCTCATGGAATTACGATTTCCTTGAGCGGCTCGAAGGCGTCGAGTTTTACGCCGGCGAGCGCAAGATCAAATTCGACGTCCAAGGGCCGCAGCCGCGCGCGGTGCTGCTGCGCGTCATCGGCAAGCTCGGCGGCTACGCGCCGCACCCGATGATCGAGCATTTCAAGTTCCTCAAGGCGCACACGAAGCAAACACCGAAGGTGACGATCCCGTCGCCGTCATCGCTGCATTTCCGCTACGGCCGCGACGCCGTGCCGGAATCCATTTATCCGGCGATGGGGGATTTCTATCGCGATCTCGGGAGGTCATACGCCAAGGTGGTGCGGGCCTTCGCCGACGCCGGCTGCCGCTACCTGCAGCTTGATGAGGTCAACCTCGCCTATCTGTGCGATCCCTCATTGCGCGAGCTTGTCATCTCGCGTGGCGAAGATCCGGCGACGTTGCCGGCGATCTATGCCGGAATGATCAATGCCGCGATTTCCGACATCCCGCCCGATATGACCATCACCATGCATTTATGCCGCGGCAATTTCCGCTCGAGCTTCGTCGCCAGCGGCGGCTACGAGCCGGTCGCGGAAACGCTGTTCAACGCGATCAACGTGCATGGCTACTTCATGGAATACGACAACGACCGTGCCGGCGGTTTCGAGCCGCTGCGTTTCGTGCCGAAGGGTAAGAAGGTCGTGCTTGGCCTCGTCACCACCAAGTCCGGAGAACTCGAACGCCGCGACGAAATCAAGCGCCGGATCGACGAGGCCTCGAAGCATATTGCGCTCGATCAACTCTGCCTGTCGCCGCAATGCGGGTTCGCTTCGACGGAGGAGGGCAACGTTCTGTCCGAGGCCGAGCAATGGGCGAAGCTGCGCATGATCGTCGAGATTGCAGAGGAAGTATGGGGCTAGCGATGCAGCGAGCAAGACCACCGTTTCGGGCCGATCACGTCGGCAGCCTGTTGCGGCCGCAGGCGCTGAAAACGGCGCGCGAGCGCTTTGCCAAGGGCGAGATCGCCGCCGACGCGCTCAGGGCGGTCGAGGATCGCGACATCGAGGACGTCATCCGGAAACAGGAGGCGGCTGGGCTGCAAGCCATCAGCGACGGGGAATTCCGTCGCTCGTGGTGGCATCTCGATTTCCTTTGGGGGCTCGACGGCGTTGAACGCCATGTCATGGATTCCGGGATCGCCTTTGCCGCGGTTACGACGCGCAACGAAGGTGTGCGCGTCACCGGCAAGCTTGGTTTCTCGGGCCACCCGATGCTCGATCACTACAAGTTTCTCAAGGCCCACACGCAACGGACGCCGAAAATGACGATTCCGGCGCCGTCGGCGATCTACGGCCGTCCAATGCGGACGCCGATCGACAAGTCGATTTATCCAACGCTCGATAAATTCTTCGACGATCTCGGGCAGGCTTACAAAAAGGCGGTGCGCGCGTTCGCCGACGCCGGTTGCCGCTATTTGCAACTCGACGAAGTGTTCATCGCCATGCTTTGCGATCCGAAATATCGCCAGCAGATGACGGAGCGCGGCGACGATCCGGACTATCTCGGCACGGCGTATGCCGACCTCATCAACGCCGCGATATCGGACATCCCGCCCGACATGACGGTCACTATGCATTTGTGCCGGGGCAACTATAAGTCGACCTTTATGGGAGAGGGCGGTTACGACGCGATGCAGGAAGTGCTGTTCGACCGCATCAAAGTGCACGGCTACTTTATGGAGTACGATACCGCCCGGGCCGGTGGTTTCGAGCCGTTGAAACGGTTGCCAAAGGGGCGGATCGCCGTGCTCGGGCTGGTGACGACGAAATCCGGCGCGCTCGAATCCCGGGATGCGATCAAGCGCCGCATCGACGAGGCGGCCAAATACGCCAGTCTCGACCAGCTCTGTCTGTCGCCGCAATGCGGTTTCGCCTCGACCGAGGAAGGAAATACCCTCACCGAGGACGAAGAATGGGCAAAGCTCCGCATGATCGTTGAGGTCGCGGACGAGGTGTGGGGTCGATAGGCGCAGCACGAATGGCGATCGTCTACGACAAACTGATGGCTCTGGAGATCGCGCCCGTCGAGCAGGCCTACGAGGCGAAGGACTGCATGCTCTACGCGCTAGGTGTCGGGCTGGCCCACGATCCGATGAACGAGAACGAGCTCGCCTTCGTCTACGAAAAGGAGCTGAAGGTGCTGCCGACCATGGCCACCGTCGTCGGCCATAGCGGCGCGCTCGTGCAAAACCCGGATACCGGCATCGACTGGCTCATGGTGGTCAATGGCGAGCAGGGCTTTACGCTCCGCCGGCCCCTGAAAGCGCAAGACGTCGTCGTCGGCCGGACGCGGATTGTCGAAGTGATCGACAAGGGTCCGGGCAAAGGCGCGCTTCTTCTGATCGAACGGGAGATAACGGAGAAGGCAACCGGCGAACTGATCGGCACCGTCAGCCAGACGATCTTCTGCCGTGGCGATGGCGGCTTCGGCGGTCCGCCGCGGGAGGCGCCGCCGCCGCATCCGCTTCCCGCGCGCGAGCCCGACGCCGTCTGCGATTTCGGCACCCGCCCCGAGATGGCGCTGATCTACCGGCTCAGCGGTGACTATAATCCGCTGCACGCCGATCCGGCCTTTGCCCAAGCCGCCGGTTTTCCTCGTCCCATCCTCCACGGCTTGGGCACGTTCGGGGTTTCCGGTCATGCCCTGCTCAAAACCATGTGCGGCTACGATCCGGCGCAATTGATGTCGTTCTCCTGCCGGTTCTCCGCCCCGGTCGTTCCGGGCGAAACCATCCGCACCGAGATGTGGCGGGACGGCAATGTCGTGAGCTTTCGCGCCCGGGTCGTCGAGCGTGACGTGATCGCCATCAACAACGGCCGCGCCGAGGTCCGCTCGTGACCGACGCCGCCGATCTCGCTCCGATACGGGAAGCCGTGCGAGCGCTGTGCGCGGATTTCCCAGGCGAATATTGGCGGCGTCTCGACCGCGAGCGCGCCTATCCCGAAGAATTCGTCGCCGCTTTGACCGCGGCGGGCTTTCTCGCGGCGCTCATCCCCGAGGAATTTGGCGGCAGCGGCCTGACCATGAATGCGGCGGCAGCCATCATGGAGGAAATCCAGGCCTCCGGCTGCAACGGCGCGGCGTGCCATGCGCAGATGTACACGATGGGAACGCTGCTGCGGCATGGCAGCGCCGCGCAAAAGAGCCGCTATCTGCCGGCAATCGCGCGTGGCGAACTGCGCTTGCAGGCGTTCGGCGTGACCGAGCCGACGTCCGGCACCGATACGTTGAGTTTGCGCACCACCGCGACGCGCAAGGGCGACCATTACATCGTCGACGGACAGAAAATCTGGACTTCGCGGGCCGGGCATTCCGATCTCATGCTGCTGCTCGCGCGCACGACGCCGCGGGAACAGGCCAAATCGCGGACCGGGGGTCTGTCGGTGTTTCTCGTCGATATGCGGCAAGCGAAGGATAACGGGCTGACCATCCGGCCGATCCGCACCATGATGAACCACGCCACCACCGAAGTTTTCTTTGAAAGCGTGCCGGTGCCGGCCGAGAATCTCATCGGGGTGGAGGGTGAGGGCTTTCGTTACATTCTCTCCGGCATGAACGCCGAGCGCATTCTCATTGCCGCCGAGTGCATTGGCGACGCCAAGTGGTTTATCGACAAGGCGTCATCCTATGCACGCGAGCGCGTGGTGTTCGGCCGGCCGATCGGCCAGAACCAGGGCGTGCAGTTTCCCATTGCGCGCTGCTATATCGGCATGCGCGCTGCCGAATTGATGGTGCGCGAAGCCGCGGCGCTCTACGAAGCCGGCCGGGATTGCGGCGCCGAAGCGAACATGGCGAAGCATCTTGCCGCCGAGGCCTCATGGGCGGGGGCGGATATGTGCGTGCAGACTCACGGCGGCTTCGGCTTCGCCGAGGAATTCGACATCGAGCGCAAGTTCCGCGAGACCAGGCTCTATACGGTGGCGCCGATCTCGACCAATCTGATCCTCTCCTACATAGCCGAGCACGTACTCGACTTGCCGAGGTCGTATTAGGAGATCCTATTAAGGTGACGCTCCCCCTTACCGGACTTCTGGTGGTCTCACTGGAGCAGGCGGTCGCCGCGCCGACCTGCACCTGCCGCCTCGCCGATGCCGGGGCGCGCGTCCTCAAGATCGAACGTCCGGAGGGCGATTTCGCGCGCTTCTATGACCAATTCGCACACGGCGAATCCAGCTATTTCGTCTGGCTCAACCGCGGCAAGGAATCGGTAATCCTCGATCTCGCCCAAGCCGATGACAAGGCGCTGCTCGAAGCTATTCTCCAGCGCGCCGATGTGTTCGTGCAGAACCTCAAACCAGGCGCAATCGACAAGCTCGGCTTCCCTATTGCGCGGCTGCGGCGCGACTATCCGCGGCTCATCTGCTGCTCGATTTCCGGTTTCGGCGAGACCGGCCCGTACGCGATGCGCAAGGCCTACGATTTGCTCATTCAAGCCGAAGCGGGACTCGCTTCAATCACCGGCACGACGGAGCCGTCGCGCGTTGGCGTTTCGGTCGTCGATATCGCAACCGGAATGAATGCTTACGAAGCGATCCTGGAAGCTCTGATTGCACGACAGCGCACCGGCGAGGGCGCTGAGCTTTCGGTTGCAATGTTCGACGCCATGGCCGACTGGATGGCGGTTCCGCTCATGCAGCAGGAAGCGGGCAAGCCGCCACAGCGCGTCGGGCTCGCGCATCCCGCCATCGCGCCATACGGCGTGTTCCCGACCCGCGACGGGGAGGGGATTCTCATCGCCGTGCAGAACGACCGTGAATGGCGGGTGTTTGCGGAGAAAGTCTTGGGCGATGCCGATCTCGCGGCCGATCCCGACTTTGCCACCAACCTCGCCCGCGTCCAGCGCCGCGCCGAGACGGATCGCAGAATCGCAGCCGTTTCCTCCACGCTCGACGCCGAGCGGTTGCGGCAAAAGCTTTCTGAAGCCGATATCGCCTTCGCGCACGTCAACGACACAGCGGCGCTGGCGCGCCACCCGCATCTGCGCCGCATTACGGTCGATACGCCGAGCGGTCCGGTGTCATATCCGGCGCCAGCCGCGAGGCGCGGACCGGCATTCGAACGCCATGGCCCGGTGCCGGCGCTGGGCGAACATACGGCAAAGGTGCGGGCGGAATTCACAGCCGCGTCCTTGAAAGCGAAGTGATCGCGGGAGGGTGTGATGGACATCGGTTTCATCGGTCTTGGCAACATGGGCGCCCACATGGCGCGGCGGCTTATTGAAGCCGGGCATCGCGTCATCGTCTATGACACGCGCCAGGAAGCGATCGGCAATCTCGCCGCGCTCGGGGCGGTGGCGGCACGTTCACCGGCAGAAGTCGGCGATGCCGCGGAGACGGTCATGGCGAGCCTGCCGACGCCGGATATCGTTCTAAAAGTTGCGACGGGCCCGAATGGCGTGATCAAAGGCAAACGCGTCCGCCGCTTCGTCGATCTGTCGACCACTGGTGCGGTCATGGCGCAACGAATCTTCAAGCTGCTGGCGGCGCGCGACATCGTTCAGATCGATAGTCCCGTGAGCGGCGGCGTTGTCGGCGCGGAAAAAGGCACGCTGGCAGTTATGGCCTCCGGACCGCTGGCGCACATTGCAGCGATCGAGCCGGTGCTCGCTGTCTTCGGCACGATTTTCATACTCGGCGACAGTCCGGGCGCCGGACAGACGATGAAGCTGGTCAACAATGCACTCGCGGCCGCGGCAACCGCGGCGACATCGGAAGTGATGGTCATGGGAGTGAAGGCGGGCCTCGATCCGCGTTTGATGCTCGATGTGATCAACGCCGGCACCGGCCGCAACACGGCCACTGAAACCAGATTTCCCAAATTCGTCCTGCCGGGCAAGTTCAACTCCGGCTTCACCGCGGCGCTGATGTTGAAGGATGTGAACCTGTTTCTCGCGGAGCGCGAAAGGCTGGGGGTACCCACGCCATTAATTGAAGGTGCCGCCCAGCTGCTCGCGCTGACCTGCGATGAGCTCGGACCGACAGCTGACAACACGGCCGTGGTGCAACCGATCGAAAAACGCGCTGGCGTAAAGGTTCGGGCACCCTGATTACGCGGCCGGCTGTTCTCGCCCTACGCGGCGGCTGGTTTACCTTAAAAGCAATTAAAATCAGATACTTGGCGACAAGGCTCCTTTCTGTGATGGCGGTCACTTCGCCTCCGGGGGCGAGGCAGTAGTATTTGGCTAAGAAGAGAGCTTGGGCCGCCGCGCAGAGCCGCGCATCCCCCCGACCCCCCGACGGCCGGCGGTGACCCCAAGGGGTGGTTCTCGGTCCCCAACCCCCACCCGCGACCCTTCAGGGTCGACTGAACCCGCCCGGACCCCGCGTCCGGGCGGGCTTTTATTGCGGCACCCCGCGGCACGTGCTTTTCTCCCGCGCATCAAGCCGAGGGGGCCGAGGGCTATGTCAAAAGGTGCGCGTCCGGGCCCAAGCCTGTTAGCGGGTTTGCCCGGAAGTCTCGCGACGGACTTGTTCGTCGGGGCCAAGCCAGTGCGGCTTAGGGCCGATGAAGTACTTTTTCTTGCCAGCGATTCCGGCGACGGCTGCTATCGCATCGATGACGGTTTGCTCAAGGTGACGATGGTTTCACGCACCGGCAGCGAGCGGATTCTTTCGTTCCTCGGACCGGGTGCCATCGTCGGCGAGCTTTCAATGATCGACGGGTTGCCGCGCTCGGCCGCGGTCGTGGCCGTGCGCGATGCCAAATTGAGTTTTCTCAGCCGCGCTGCGTTTGAGGCATTCGCGCAAAATCATCCCGAGGTCTACAAAACGCTGGTCACGCTTCTCGCCATGCGGCTTCGCGAAACCGATACGACAATCGCGGCCGGGAGTTTTCTGCCGCTCAAAGGCCGCGTCGCCTCGACGTTGCTCGAACTCGCCGAACATTTCGGCCAGGATGTCGGTTCAGGCCGAATCGTCATCAGGCAAAAAATCGGACAGAGCGATATCGCCGCCATGGCCGGTATCGCGCGCGAGAATGTCAGCCGCATCCTCAACGAATGGAAGCGCCGCAAGCTGGTAAGCCGATTGTCCGGCTATTATTGCCTTGAGAACAAAGCACAATTGGAGCACGAAGCGGAACTGTAAATTAGCTCCGTTCGAGACGCACTTTGTCCAGCCCATTGAAAATGCCCACGCTCGCCGACTTTCGCCGCGTCGTCGTAAAAGTCGGCTCTTCACTCCTCGTCGATGCGCAGGCCGGGCGGCTGAGGGAATCCTGGCTTGCCTCGCTGGCGGACGACCTTGCCGATTTTCATCGCGGCCAGCGCGATGTCCTCGTCGTTTCCTCGGGCGCGATTGCGCTCGGGCGCGCGGTGCTCAAGCTCGCAAGCGGGCCGCTCAAACTCGAGGACAGTCAGGCGGCGGCCGCAGTCGGTCAGATCGCATTGGCGCGGACCTGGACCGAAGCGCTCTCGCGCCACGGCATCATTGCCGGCCAGGTGCTGGTCACGCTCGGCGATACCGAGGAGCGGCGGCGTTACCTCAACGCGCGTTCGACGATCGACACGCTGCTGCAATGGCGCGCCGTTCCAGTCATCAACGAGAACGACACGGTTGCGACCAACGAAATCCGCTTCGGCGACAACGATCGGCTCGCGGCGCGCGTCGCCACCATGGTCAGCGCGGATCTCCTCGTGCTCTTGTCGGACGTCGATGGGCTCTACGACGCGCCTCCGGATACGAACGCGGCGGCGCGGCACATACCCTGCGTTTCCCGCATCACGCCGGAAATCGAGGCGATGGCGGGGGTAGCTGGCTCGGAACTTTCGCGTGGCGGCATGCAGACCAAGATCGAAGCGGCGCGGATCGCCACCAATGCCGGCACGCATATGGTCATCGCATCCGGCGGCATCGAGCATCCGTTGCGCGCCATCGCCGACGGCGCACGATGCACGTGGTTTCTCACCGCGGCGAACCCGGTGACCGCGCGCAAGAAGTGGATCGCGGGCACGCTCGAATCGAAAGGCACGCTCGCGATCGACGGCGGCGCGGTCGCTGCGCTGCGGCGAGGGAAAAGCCTGTTGCCTGCCGGCGTCGTCGGCATTGAAGGCAGTTTCGCGCGCGGCGACGCAGTGATCATCCGCGGTCCCGATGGCGCCGAAATCGGACGCGGCCTTTGCGCTTATGACGCTGACGACGCGCAAAAAATCAAAGGCCGTTCTTCGGCCGACATTGCTTCAATTCTGGGATTTAGCGGGCGAGCCGAGATGATTCATCGCGACGATCTGGCCGTCGGGCCAGAATGACGACCGATGATTGCGAGAGCTTGGCCATTTGCGATTCTGTGCAGGAGCGGGGAATCCCGGTCGCCTGAGCGACCGGGATTCAACGCCGGGTGATTGTGGGTGAGGGGCTGGGGGGCTTCGCCCGGCGCTGATTAATCAACCCCCAAGCGCGCTAGCCGGTTCCTCGGCGGGCCGCAAATTTCTTTGTGCGGCTTGGAGGCCGATTTTTGGGTGCGGATTGCTTGGCGCTCGCCCGGCGCCGGAAAGCAAGTGCGCGCGGCGCCGCCTGTGTCGAAAGATCGGCGGGAACATTGATCCGTCGCCCGCCGGGCAGGACCACGTAGCGCGCGATGACGCGCAATTTCCCTTCCTCGCCGCCATATCCCTCGATCACATATGTGGCTCCCACCGGGAACCGGCGTGGTAATTGGCCGGGTGAACGATTTATTGATATCCCCACGACAACCCTCCCTGCGCGCATCCGAGGAACAAAAGCCCTCCACGCTCGATAGGTTCTTCGGTTTCTGTGACCGTGCCGCGAAGGCATGTGGACCGATGTGGACAACCATGGGCGCGGAGCCGCCTCGCCGGGCCTCGCCGAACATGGTAGGAAACCCTGAACGCGAGACGGATCAAGGCCATGAATGCTCCTCTCAAGGCAGTGGGGAACACGGGCAACCTCGACGCGACCATGCGCGACATTGGGCGCGCGACGCGCGAGGCCGCGCGCTCGCTCGCGCTGGCGCCGCCGGCGCGCAAGAATCGGGCGCTTGCCGCCATGGCCGCGGCGATCCGGCGTTCGCGGTCGGCTATTCTTGCCGCCAACGCCGAAGACGTGGCCGAGGCGAAGTCCGCGGGCGCGACGCCCGCTTTTCTCGACCGGTTGACGCTCGATCCCAAGCGCGTTGAGGCGATGGCGGACGGGATCGAGACGATCCGCAAGCTCAAGGACCCGATCGGCACGATCTTGCAATCCTGGCGGCGTCCGAACGGCATGCGCATCGAACGGGTACGTGTGCCTCTCGGCGTGGTTGGGGTGATTTACGAAAGCCGTCCCAACGTCACGGCGGATGCCGGCGCGCTGTGTCTGAAAGCCGGCAACGCCGTGATCCTGCGCGGCGGTTCCGAAAGCTTCCGCTCGACGCGCGCCATTCATGCCGCGCTGGTCGAGGGCCTCACGCAAGCCGAATTACCGGCGGCCGCAATTTCGCTCGTACCGACGCGGGAGCGCGCGGCGGTTGGCATGTTGCTCGCGGGCCTTGACGGCGCCGTCGACGTAATCGTGCCGCGTGGCGGCAAGGATCTGGTCGAGCGCGTGCAGACCGAAGCGCGCGTGCCGGTCTTCGCGCATCTCGAAGGCGTGTGTCACGTCTATGTCGACGGAGCGGCGAAGCTCAAGATGGCCAAGGCGATTGTGCTCAATGCCAAAATGCGCCGCACCGGTGTGTGCGGAGCGGCCGAAACGTTGCTCGTCGATCGCGCCGGCGCCGCGAAACTGCTCAAGCCCTTGCTCGGCATGCTGATCGATGCCGGCTGCGAGGTGCGCGGCGACGCTGCCGTGCAGGCGACCGACGACCGAGTGAAGCCGGCCAGCGAGGCTGATTGGGGAACCGAATATCTCGACGCCACGATCACGGCGGGTGTCGTCGAGGGCGTCGATGCAGCGATCGCCCATATCGAGCGTTATGGCTCGCACCATACCGATGCGATCGTCACCGAAAATCGCGGCGCGGCGGAAAAATTCCTGCGCGAGGTTGATTCGGCGATCGTGCTGCACAACGCTTCGACCCAGTTCGCCGACGGCGGCGAATTCGGTTTCGGCGGCGAGATCGGCATTGCCACCGGCAGGCTGCACGCGCGCGGTCCTGTGGGTGTCGAACAGCTTACGACTTTCAATTATCGAATCCGCGGTCACGGGCAGACGCGGCCGTAAATTCGGTCTCCGCCCCGGCAAACGGCGGCGGCAGACGCTGGGGAGGGGTTGTTTCTGACGTCATGAATTGCGAGTTCCCGCCTCCAAGTGCGGCCGATGCGCTGGCCGCGCCCAAACCCCGCCTCGTGCTACCGCCGAACGCGCCCGGCATGCGTATCGGGCTTTTCGGCGGAACTTTCGATCCGCCGCACGCCGCGCATCGCAGCGCCTGCCTGCTTGCCATGAAGCGGATCGGTCTCGATCGGGTGTGGTGGCTGGTCACGCCGGGCAATCCGCTCAAGGATACCCACGGTCTGGCGCCCCTTGCCGCCCGCGTCGTCGTGGCGCGGGCGCTGGCGCATCATCCGCGCATCGATGTCACCGATCTCGAGGCTCAGATTGGCACGCGCTACACCTACGAGACGGTGAGCTATCTGGTGCGGCGCTGCCCGCAGGTACGGTTCGTCTGGATCATGGGCGCAGACAATTTGCGCAGCTTTCATCGCTGGCAACGCTGGCGCGGCATTGCGACGCTGGTACCGATAGCCGTTGTCGACCGGCTCGGCCCGAGCCTTTACGCGCCGGCCGGCGTGGCCGGCGAGGCGCTGGGCTACGCGCGCATTCCGGAATGCAGCGGCACGGACGCTGCCGGAACGAAAGCCGCCGGCTTGGATTTATTTGCACGGCCTGAAATCGCCGTTGTCCTCGACCGCGTTACGGGCGGCACGGGCGCTGCACGACGACTGAGGAAGACTTAAGATTGCAGATAAGATGACGGCGAAAGAGTTGAAACTGTTAACTTAGCGTGCCTATCTTAGAGGAGCTCCGGACGCGAGGGCCGGGGCAGAAAATGGAGCGAAAGGATAAGGACCCCTGTCCACACCTGTCACTCTTCGGGCCGAACGTCGCGCGCCCGAACCGGTCTCCAGAATGCGTCCTGACGCCGAGGAGATCCTTCGTTTAGTCCTTGCCCGCCTCGACGATATGAAGGCGGAGGACATCCTCACCATCGATCTGCGAGACAAATCTTCAATCGGCGACTATATGGTCGTATCTTCCGGCCGGTCGCAGCGTCATGTCGGCTCGGTCGCCGACAGGGTCGTCGAGGATTTGCGCAAGGTCGGTGTCGCTGCGCGGGTCGAAGGCGTACCGCATTGCGATTGGGTGCTGATCGACGCGATCGATGTGATCGTTCACGTTTTCCGCCCCGAGGTGCGCGCCTTCTACGATCTTGAGAAGATGTGGTCGGGCAGCCGGCCGGCGCGACGCGCGGGGTGATTCCTGGCGATCCGTCATCCTGAGACAAGCCAGCAAGCTTTGCAGGATGAACGGCTAAAGTTCCTGGACGGGCGTCGGTCGAGGCGCGCTTGCGACGCGCGGACCTCAGCACGACGACCGGGAAACTCGCCATGCGCTTCCTCATCGCCGCCGTCGGCCGCCTCAAGCAAGGTCCGGAGCGCGAGCTCGCCGCGGGACACCTGAAACGTGCGCAAGCGACGGGCCGCTCGCTCGGGTTCCGCGGCATCGAAATCGTCGAGATCCGCGAAAGCCGCGCGCAGGACGCCGAGCGCCGGCGCGTGGAGGAATCGATCGCGCTCGCCAATATCATTCCCGACGATGCAACGGTCGTCGTTCTCGATCCGCGCGGCGAAAGCCTCGATAGTGCGGCATTCGCAGGCTTGTTGCGGGAGTGGCGAGCCGGCGATCGCCCCGCGGTGTGCTTCGTTATCGGTGGCGCCGATGGCTTGGCGCCAAGCCTCGTCGAGCGCGCCAAGATCCGGCTCGCCTATGGCAAGGCGACTTGGCCGCACCAGCTGGTCCGCGCGATGCTGCTCGAACAGCTCTACCGGGCCTGCACCATCCTCGCCGGGCACCCCTACCATCGGGTGTGAACTGCCTTAATTATTCTTAATCTTGCCTCACCGATATGTGACGACTAGGGCCGGTTTGGGTCTTAATCCGGTCGAAACCGGCTCGCTTTGTCTTGCGTTCCTGAGGTTGGCACCTACCCTTGGACACCATGATTCTCAAACGGTCGAGCCGCACTGATCCGCGCCTTGTGCTCGGATCGGCATTGGCTTTTGTGCTGCCGTTTGGCGCCGATATGACCGCATTCGCGCAATCCCCACCCAGTCAAATGCCGGCGGGTGCGGGGCAGGCGCCTGCGGTTGCGGCGCCGCCGGCCGCCGTGCCTGTCGCACCTGCGCAAAGCAGTACCGACGCGCTCAAGCAGCACGATCAGGAACTCGACGCCCTTCGGGCACAGGAGCGGGCGTCGGCGGAAAGCCAGGCGAAGCTACGGCGCGAGATCGAGAGCATTGGCGACGATCGGCGCGCGCTCAACCAGCAGCTCATCGACACCGCCGCGCGCGTGCGCGATGTAGAGGCAACCATCGAGGCGACGCGTGTGCGGCTCAAGCCGCTCGACGACCAAGAGAGCGCCATTCGCAAGTCGCTCGACGAACGCCGTACGGCTATCGTCGAAATCCTTGCGGCGCTTCAACGCATCGGACGTCAACCGCCGCCGGCGCTACTGGTCCGGCCTGAAGACGCGCTGCAAGCGGTACGCACCGCGATTGCGCTCGGCGCCGTGCTCCCCGACATGCGCGGCCAGGCCGATGCGCTCGGGGGCGATCTCGCCGATCTCCTGACCGTGCGCAAGGACATCGCCGCCGAACACGACCGGCTCGCGCACGATCTCGATTTACTCGGCCGCGAACAGCTGCGCATGAACGTGCTGATCGAAGAGCGGCAGAAGAAGCAAACGACCACCGAGGAGGCGCTCGACACCGAGCGGGCGCGTGCCACCGAGTTGGCACACCAGGCCGACGGTCTTAAGGACCTCATTGCCAAGCTCGAATCAGGTCTCGACCCCACGACGCGCAAAGCGCGTGCCGAGGCGCGCTCGATCGAGGAGGACGCCACGCGGCCCGACCTTGCCGCGCTCAAGGATCCGGGGCGTCTTGCTCCGGCGGTCGCCTTTGCGTTCACGCGCGGACATTTGCGCTTGCCGGTCAATGGCATGAAAATCCGCGATTTCGGCGGTTCCGATGGTGTAGGCGGAACTCAGCGGGGGCAATCGATCGGGACTCACGCCGGGGCGCAGATCACGTCGCCCTGCGACGGTTGGGTTGTTTACGCCGGGGCGTTTCGCAGCTATGGCCAACTCTTGATCCTGAACGCTGGCGGCGGCTATCATGTGCTGTTAGCGGGGATGGAGCGGATTTCCGTCGATCTTGGCCAGTTTGTGCTAACTGGTGAACCCGTAGGGGTGATGGGCGGCGGAGCGCAGGTATCCGCGGCCGCGGCGACCAGGTCCAAGCAGCCTGTACTCTATGTGGAGTTCCGCAAAGATGGAGCTCCCATCGATCCAAGCCCGTGGTGGGCAACAAACGAAGGTGAAAAGGTTCGCGGATGATGCGCAAAACTTCACTCATTTTCCTGGGCGCGATCGCAGGTGCCGGGCTAACACTCCTGGCGACGCAGCCACACACCGTCTTCGTCGGATCAATCGCGAAAGCGGCTTCCTCGGACACCTACCGGCAGCTCAACCTGTTCGGCGACGTGTTCGAACGGGTGCGCGCCGACTATGTCGAGAAGCCGGACGACAGCAAACTCGTCGAGTCGGCGATCAACGGCATGCTGGCCGGGCTCGATCCGCATTCGAGCTACATGGACCCGAAGAGCTTCCGCGACATGCAGGTGCAGACCCGCGGCGAGTTCGGCGGCCTCGGCATCGAGGTCACCATGGAGGACGGGCTGGTAAAGGTGGTCGCGCCGATCGATGAAACGCCTGCGGCCAAAGCCGGCGTGATGGCCAACGACATCATCACCAAGCTCGACGACGAGCAGGTGCAGGGCCTGACGCTCAATCAAGCCGTGGAAAAGATGCGCGGCCCGGTGAACACCAAGATCAAGCTCACCATCATGCGCAAGGGCGCCGACAAGCCGATCGACGTGACGATCGTTCGCGACGTTATTCGCGTGAAGTCGGTCCGTTCGCACAGCGAAGGCGACGATGTCGGCTATATCCGCGTCACGCAGTTCAACGAGCAAACCACCGACGGCTTGAAGAAGGCGATCAACGACCTCACCAGTCAGCTCGGCGCGGATAAGGTCAAGGGCTTCGTGATCGACCTGCGCAACAATCCCGGCGGCCTGCTCGATCAGGCGATCTCGGTCTCGGATGCATTCTTGGACAAAGGCGAGATCGTCTCAACCCGCGGTCGCAACGCCGAAGAAACGCAACGCTTCAACGCGCGGCCGGGCGATCTGACCAAGGGCAAGCCCGTCATCGTATTGATCAACGGCGGTTCGGCGTCGGCGTCGGAAATCGTCGCCGGCGCGCTTCAGGACCACAAGCGGGCGACGCTGGTCGGTACCCGTTCGTTCGGTAAAGGCTCGGTGCAGACCATCATCCCGCTTGGTGCGGGCAATGGTGCGTTGCGGCTGACCACGGCGCGTTATTTCACGCCCTCCGGCCGCTCCATCCAGGCCAAGGGCATCACGCCGGACATCGAGGTCCTTCAGGAAGTGCCCGACGACCTGAAAGCGCGGACCGACACCAAAGGCGAAGCGTCTCTTCGCGGCCATCTCAAGGCGGAAGGCAGCGAGGAGTCCGGCTCGCAGTCCTACGTGCCGCCCGACGAAAAGGATGACCGCGCGCTCAAGGAGGCCCTCGATCTCCTGCGCGGCACGATCACCGATGCGGCGTTCCCGCCCAATCCAAAGACTGCCGTGCCGAACTAAGCAGGGCTTTGTCGATACTGAAACGGGGCGGCCAAGGGGCCGCCCCGTTTGTTTTTCGGAGCCGCGAACGCGGCAAGCAAAACCCTCAGCCCGGCGCTTTGACCGCCCGTGATAGACTTCGTCGATTGATTCGCCAGGGTACGCCCTGCCCGGGATTGCTAGCGGATGGCCCAGGGACCAAACCATGACGGCCGATGACCTGAGCGCGCCGCTGGGCCAAGGGCAGCTCAAAACGCCGCTCAAGCGGCGGCGCAAGTTTCCGTTGTCTGGCCCCCAGGTCGTCACCGCAGCGCTGGCGATCTTTGTCGGCACCTTCATGCTGTGGGCCATCATCGGCGACAATCCGTTCGGTGGCGAGCCGATGGTGGCGGTTCCGATCGATCTTCACGCCGCGATGAAACCGAAAAAAGTGGATCAGGCTGCTGCGCCGGATGCGGCTCCACCCGCCGGGCAGGCTGCGGCCCGCAACGAAGGACCGGCCAATGGCCCGGCGGTGATTTCGGTCCCGGCAGGCCAGGGCATCCCAGGGAACACCAAGACCGTCACCATTATCGACGGCAAAACCGGCGAGCGGCAGGAGGTGGTGATACCGGCCGCCGGCAACGGCGCCGGTGCGGCCGAAGGCTTAGCTCCGGAGCAAAAATTTGTCGAAATGACCTCGCACGGCCCGGTTCCGAAGATCGCCGCGGATGGCGTGCGGCCGGCGGATGCCTTTGCGCGCCCGGTCGTGCCGCTGCCCAACAGACCCGACGCGCCCCGCGTCGCGCTCATCGTCGGCGGTCTCGGCATCAGCGCAAGCGTCACCGCTGATGCGATCGCCAAGCTTCCGGGCCCGGTCACGCTCGCGTTCATGCCCTATAGCCCCGACGTTGCGCGTATGGTCGGCCGTGCGCGCGGCGAAGGTCACGAGATTCTTTTGCAAGCGCCGATGGAGCCTGTCGGTTATCCCGAAAATGATTTCAGGCCCGCAGACGCTTTTGACCTCGTTGACGCCGGAGCAGAATCTCGACCGGCTGAATTGGATGATGAGCCGGTTCCAGGGCTATGTTGGTGTGATTGGCGCGATGGGCGCGCGATTTACGGCTTCCGAACCGGCATTCTCTCCGGTCCTGCGCGAAACCGCCAAGCACGGTCTGATTTTTGTCGACGACGGCGCCAACCCGAGGAGCGTCGCCGGGCGGGTCGCCGGCGCTAACAATCTGCCATTCGCCAAGGCCGACATCATCCTCGACTCGGTTGCGACGCCTGCCGAGATCGAACACGCACTCGGCCGCCTGGAGATGGCGGCGCGCGAGCGTGGCTTTGCCGTCGGCGTATCTTCGGCGCTGCCGACATCAATCGAACAAATCGCCAAATGGGCAAAGGGCGCCGAGAGCCGCGGCCTGCTGCTGGTTCCGATCACCGCGGTCGCCTTGAAGTCGAAACAGAGCTGAGGGATCGGCGAAGTGGCGAACGGCGAATAGATTAGCTACTACTCGCCTCCACCGCCCCGCCATTCATTACTCACCAGCTCATCATCCGCATGTCCCTGAAAGATCGTCCCTACCGCCCCTGCGCCGGCCTCATGGTGCTCAATCGCGCCGGCCATGCTTTTATCGGCCGCCGCATTGGCGGCCCCGAGCACGTCGACAACACCCACATTTGGCAGTTGCCGCAGGGCGGCATCGATTCCGGCGAGGACCCCTGGCCGGCGGCTTTGCGCGAACTGCGCGAAGAAACGAACATGACGTCGGTGCAGCGCCTCGGCGAGATCGCGGAATGGCTCACATACGACATCCCGGCGGAAATCGCGGGTTACGCCTGGAGTGGCAAATACCGCGGCCAGCGGCAGAAATGGTTTGCGCTACGCTTCACCGGTGACGAAAGCGAAATCAACATCGAGCACCCGGCCGGCGGACACGAGCCCGAATTCGTGGCATGGCGTTGGGAGCCGTTGCAAAACCTTCCCGCTCTCGTCGTGCCGTTCAAGCGGGCGGTCTATGAGCGGGTGGTGCGGGAATTCCAACACCTCGCCGCCGCGTAGGCTGATTTTATTTCGGATCGACCGCGAAAGGTCCGATCGCGATCACCCGGCAGGAGCGGTCTTGTTTCGCGCAATCCGCCAAGGCCCCATTGATCGCCTCTTGTTCGCTTGTCGCTTTCAATCCGAGGCCGATTTTTGCACCGTCCCCGACTGCAACCGCGCTCCAGCCGCCGGGGCCGTTGGCAAGACGCTGCGCGAGATCCTCTCTCAGTCCCGGCGTGACAGCCGCGGAGGTTGCGGGGCGAAATAATCCGAGGGGTTTCATCGTCGTCGGAATCGGCACCACGAACTCGTCATCGACCGCGACGATCATGCATGGCACCCCGGCATTACTGCCACAAAACTCCAGTGCCCGGCGCGCCGCTTCGTCGACGCCTTCCTGATTGAGGTAGAAGCTGTAGCCGCCCGCCGATGCAATCGCGAGCACCTTCGGCTTGCGGCCCGGCACATACGCCTTCTCGATTCTCGTCTTACCCTGCTCCCGCACCAGCGGAATTTCACCAACCACCAGCGGCCGTTCAATCGACGGATCGCGCGCGATCCAAGGCGCCGGCGGCATCGGCGGATGCCCACGCTCGTACACGACCGTATTGCCGACGGCGTAGAGCTCGCATTGCCGCCCCGGCGTGAGCGTGTCGGCGCGTTTCTGGCACATGTCCAACGCGGCGGCTTTGGCGGTCTCGTCATTCGCCTGGCCGGTGATGAATCCGAGTGGGCCGCTGCTGATTGCCAGAGCCTTATGATCTGGAGCCGAAACATATTCGTTGCGAATGTTGGTACGCGCGCGGTCGGCGATCAACGGTATCACCTCGGGGACCAGTGTCTCCGCAGCCGGCGGCGGCGCCGTCTTATGCTCCGTCATCGCCGTTTGTGACGCGTGTTCACCCCGCGCCGGCGCGGTTTGCTCCGGTGTTGCCCCCGCAGTTGTCCGTTCGGCCGTGTTGGCTATCGCCATTCGCGGCGTCTCGGTTTGCAGCGACCGGTTGGGCTCGCTCGACCGCGCGATGACCAGATAAGCCGTTGCCGCAACCCCTATCACGAGCACGCAGGCCGCGGCGACGGCGGTTGGAATGATCCAGGCCGTGGTCTTCGGCGGCGCCGCCAGCTTCTTTGCCGGCGGGGTCTCGACGCGCCCTTCGTCCTGCCGCATCTCGATCTTGAACGCGTGAACCGGGGTCGGAATGTTCTTGACCTGCTGCTCGCCGATGTCGGCGAATTGCACCGAAAGTTTATTCGCCACCTGCTCGTGCACGGTGCGTGAAATGCAAATGCCGCCGACCGGCGCGATCCCCTCCAGCCGCGCCGCGATATTGACGCCGTCGCCGAGAAGGTCGCCGTCGCGTTCGACAACGTCGCCGACAGTGATGCCGATCCGGAAGCTCATCTGCCGGCTGGTCGGATAGGCGAGGTTCCGCGTGCGCAGGCTCTCCTGGATGTCGATGGCGCAACGCACCGCCTCCACCGCGCTTGAAAACTCGGCAAGGACGGCATCGCCGGCGGTATTGAAAATCCGGCCGCCGGCGCGGGCGATGAAATCGTCCATCACCGAGCGATACGAGGCGAGCCGCCGCAGCGTCTCTTCCTCGTCTTCGGCGACGAGCCTGCTGTAACCGGCGATGTCGGCGGCAAAAATAGCCGCGATTTTTCTTTTCATATCATGCAGCCTGCCGCGTCACGCCAAAATTATAGCATGCCGCCGCGGGCCGCGCCGCGCGACCAATGCAGCTAGTGTGCTGCCTGGTCCGCCACGCCAAGCGCCGCCTGCAGCGCCTTTAGCTGATCGAGATGGCGCGCAAGCTTGTCGCGCACGGCATCGTCGGTGGTGTCGGCTATGTCCTCTTCGGCATCCTTGATCTCGGAAGCCAATGTCGCCATATCGAAATCCGCTCGCGCCACGGCGCGGTCGGCAAGGACTGTCAGGCCGGCGGGGCCCACTTCGGCGAAGCCGCCGGTGATCACCACCGGCTCGCGTGCGCCGCCACGGAAAATCGTGATGATGCCCGGCCGCAGCGTGGTCACCAGCGGTGCATGGTCGGCCAGAATGCCCATGTCGCCTTCGGCGCCGGGCAAATCGACCTGATCCACTTCGCCCGAGAACAAGACGCTTTCCGGCGAGACGAAATCCAAATGAAGTGCGGCCATGGCTTATGCCTCGGCCGCCAGCTTCTTGCCCTTCTCGACGGCTTCTTCGATCGTTCCGACCATGTAGAACGCCGCTTCCGGCAGGTGGTCGTATTTGCCTTCGATCAGGCCCTTGAAGCCCTTGATCGTGTCCTGCAGGTCGACGAGTTTGCCGGGAGAGCCGGTGAAGACCTCGGCAACGAAGAACGGCTGCGACAGGAAGCGTTCGATCTTGCGTGCGCGGGCGACCGTGAGCTTGTCCTCTTCGGACAACTCGTCCATGCCCAGGATGGCGATGATGTCCTGCAGCGCCTTGTAGCGCTGCAGCACCTGCTGCACCTGACGGGCGACGGCATAGTGTTCCTCGCCGACGATCATCGGCGACAGCATGCGCGACGTGGAGTTCGAGCGGATCGACCGCCGGATAGATGCCCTTTGCGGCGATGTCGCGCGATAGCACGGTGGTGGCGTCCAGGTGGGCGAACGAAGTCGCCGGCGCGGGGTCGGTCAGGTCGTCGGCCGGCACGTAGATCGCCTGCACCGACGTCACCGAACCCTTTGTCGTCGTCGTGATGCGCTCTTGCAGCGCGCCCATGTCGGTCGCGAGCGTCGGCTGATAGCCCACCGCCGAAGGAATGCGGCCGAGGAGCGCCGACACTTCCGAGCCGGCCTGCGTGAAGCGGAAGATGTTGTCGACGAAGAACAACACGTCCTGGCCCTGATCGCGGAAGTGCTCGGCGACGGTCAGGCCGGTGAGGCCGACGCGGGCGCGGGCGCCGGGCGGCTCGTTCATCTGGCCGTAGACCAGCGCGCACTTGGAGCCTTCGACCGAGCCTTTATGCGGGTCCTTGTTGACGCCCGACTCGATCATCTCGTGATAGAGGTCGTTGCCCTCGCGGGTGCGCTCGCCGACGCCGGCGAACACCGAATAGCCGCCATGCGCCTTGGCCACGTTGTTGATCAGTTCCATGATCAGCACGGTCTTGCCGACGCCGGCACCGCCGAACAGGCCGATCTTGCCGCCCTTGGCGTAAGGAGCGAGCAGGTCGACGACCTTGATGCCGGTGACAAGGATCGCAGCCTCGGTCGATTGATCGGTATAGGCCGGCGCCTCCTGGTGGATCGCGCGGACCCTTTCACCCTTGACCGGACCCGCCTCGTCAACCGGATCGCCGATCACGTTGATGATCCGCCCGAGCAGTCCCTGCCCCACGGGAACGGAGATCGGCGCCCCGGTGTCGGAAACCTCCTGACCGCGCACCAGCCCCTCGCTGGTGTCCATCGCGATCGTGCGCACGGTGGACTCGCCGAGATGCTGCGCCACCTCGAGCACCAGGCGATTACCCTGGTTCTTGGTCTCCAGTGCGTTGAGGATCGCCGGCAAATGATCGTCGAAGTGCACGTCGACGACGGCGCCGATGACCTGGGTGATACGTCCGACTGCATTTGCCATCACGGCCCTCTTCAAAAAAGACTTATAGCGCCTCAGCGCCGGAGATGATCTCGATCAGTTCCTTGGTGATCATCGCCTGGCGGGTGCGGTTGTAGGTGAGTGTCTGCCGGCGGATCATGTCGCCGGCGTTGCGAGTAGCGTTATCCATCGCCGACATCTGGGCGCCGTAGAAGGAAGCGGCATTCTCGAGGAGCGCCCGGAATATCTGTACCGCGACGTTGCGCGGCAACAGATCGTGCAGGATGTCCTCGGCGTCCGGCTCGAATTCGTAGGCGGCGCCACCCAGCGCGTCGGTAGCCTTGTCGTCGAACACGGGCGGAATGATCTGCTGCGCCGTCGGAATCTGCGCGATCACCGAACGGAAGCGCGAGAAAAACAGGGCACAGACATCGAACTCGAAATTGTTGAAACGAGCGATGACCTTCTCTGCGATCGACTCCGCGTGCTCGAAGCGCAAGGTGCGTGCTCCGCGCAAGTCGACCATCTCGATGATTTGACTGCTATAGAGCCTGCGCAGCTGGTCGTAGCCCTTGCGGCCGACGCAGAAGAATTTGACTTCCTTGCCCTCGCCCATGAGTGCATTGGCACGCTCGCGTGCGAGCCGGACGATGGCGGTGTTGAACGGGCCGCAGAGGCCGCGTTCAGCAGTGCAAACCAGCAGCAGATGAACGCCGTCGTTGCCGGTGCCGCGCAAAAGCCGCGGCGCAGAATTGAGTCCGGACACCGACGCCGCGATGTTGCCGAGCACCTTGTCCATCTGCGTCGCATAAGGCCGGGCGGCCTCGGCCGTTGCCTGTGCGCGGCGCAGCTTCGACGCCGCGACCATCTGCATGGCCTTGGTGATCTTCTGCGTCGCCTTGGTGGCGGCGATGCGGTTGCGCAGATCTTTGAGGGATGCCATTGGAGTTGGACGATTTCCCGCTCAGGCCACGAATGTCTTGGCGTAGCTCTCGACCGCTGCCTTGAGCTTCCCGGTCGTAGCGTCATCGAGGTCGCGGGAATCGCGGATGGTGTTGAGAATTTCGGGGTGCTGCTGCCGCAGCGCACCGAGGAGGCCATCCTCGAACGCGCGGATCTGACCGACCGGCAACGGATCGAGATAGCCGTTGACGCCCGCATAGATCACGCAGACCTGCTCTTCCATCTTCAGCGGCGAAAACTGCGGCTGCTTGAGCAGTTCGGTAAGCCGCGATCCGCGACTGAGCAGCCGTTGCGTGGTGGCGTCGAGGTCGGAGCCGAATTGCGCGAATGCCGCCATTTCGCGGTATTGCGCGAGCTCGCCCTTGATGCGGCCCGCGACCTTCTTCATGGCCTTGGTCTGCGCCGACGAGCCGACGCGCGACACTGAAAGGCCGACATTCACCGCCGGGCGAATGCCTTGATAGAACAGGTCGGTCTCGAGGAAGATCTGGCCGTCGGTGATCGAAATCACGTTGGTCGGAATATAGGCCGACACGTCGTTGGCCTGCGTTTCGATCACCGGCAACGCCGTGAGCGAGCCGCCTTTGTGATCGTCGTTCATCTTTGCGGCGCGCTCAAGCAGCCGCGAGTGCAGATAGAACACGTCGCCGGGATAGGCCTCGCGTCCCGGCGGGCGGCGTAGCAGAAGCGACATCTGCCGATAGGCGACCGCCTGCTTTGAGAGATCGTCGTAGATGATGACCGCGTGCATGCCGTTGTCGCGGAAATATTCGCCCATGGCGCAGCCGGCGAACGGCGCCAGGAACTGCATCGGCGCCGGATCGGAGGCAGTCGCCGCGATCACGATCGAATAGTCGAGCGCGCCTTGTTCTTCCAGGACCTTGACGAATTGCGCCACCGTCGAGCGCTTCTGGCCGATCGCGACATAGACGCAGTAGAGCTTGATCTTCTCGTCGCCGGAAGCATTGAGCGGCTTCTGGTTCAGTATCGTATCGAGCGCGATCGCGGTCTTGCCGGTCTGGCGGTCGCCGATGATGAGCTCGCGCTGGCCGCGTCCGATCGGGATCAAGGCGTCGATCGCCTTCAGCCCCGTCGCCATCGGCTCGTGCACCGACTTGCGCGGAATGATGCCGGGCGCCTTGACGTCCACGCGCGCCTTGTGGTCGGACTTGATCGGTCCCTTGCCGTCGATCGGATCGCCAAGCGCATCGACGACGCGGCCAAGAAGCCCCTTGCCGACTGGTACCTCGACAATGGCGCGGGTGCGCTTGACGGTCTGGCCTTCCTTGATCTCGCGATCGGAGCCGAAGATCACGATGCCGACATTGTCGATTTCGAGATTGAGCGCCATGCCTCGCACGCCGCTCTCGAACTCCACCATCTCGCCGGCCTGGACGTTGTCGAGACCGTAGACGCGGGCGATGCCGTCGCCGACCGACAGCACCTGGCCTACTTCCGAAACCTCGGCCTCCTGGCCGAAATTCTTGATCTGCTCCTTGAGAATGGCGGAGATTTCCGCGGCGCGGATATCCATTATCGAGCCTCTTTCATCGCGTGCTTGATCGAATTGAGTTTGGTGCGCAGTGAGCTGTCCACCATGCGGCTGCCGAGCTTGATCACAAGCCCGCCAATGATGGCGGGATCGACCGTGATGTTGAGATCGACATCCTTGCCGCTGACAGCTTTGAGCGCGCCGCGCAGTGCGGCGACGTGATCGTCCTTGAGCTGTTCGGCGACGGTAACTTCCGCCGTGGTCTCGCCTTTGTATACGGCGACCAGTTCGCGGTATCCGCGCACCATGTCGCGCACGGCGAACAATCGACGGTTCGTCGTCACGAGCTTGAGGAACCGGGCCGCCAAGCCGCCGATTCCGGCGCGGTCGAGCACTGCGGTCAGCGCGTGCAACTGTTCGTCGGCGGAAAAGACCGGGCTGCGGACCAGCCGCGTGAGGTCGGGATTGTCGGCGACCAGCGCATCGAAGCGATCGAGGTCCGCTTTCACGGCGTCGATTGTGTTGGCGTCGCGCGCCAATTCGAACAGCGCGGTCGCGTAACGGCCGGCCATGCCGGACACTAGGGGTTTTTCGCCTGCCAAGTGCGTTTCTCTAAGCTCGCGTGCTCTCTGGCGCGTGCGTTTCGGGAATTTTTCCGCAAGGCCCGCGATCGGCGCGAATGCTTCGGAGCAAGCCCTTGGGATTCAGGCGGGACTTAGGATGTGGAGGCAGCGGAAATGCCCCCGCAGCCCCGCGAAAATCGTCGGTTTGCTAACATAGCGTGGGGTGCGGTGCAACAAGGGGAAACCGACCCGCTCCGCGCCGCCAACTGGCTCGTGCCCACTCCATCGCGGCAAGCATCCGAGCCATGCATTCATGTCCTACCCTGAGGACGATACCTTCCTTGCGCCATGGCGCGCGCTGATGCAGTTCTTGAACTCAATCAGTGCCCTGTTTTTTGGCCCTTTCCCCAAAAGCTTGATGGCGCACACCGAAAATGCCGCAGCCGGTCCTGGCGCCGGCCGCTCGATCAGACTCCTGTGCGCGCTGGGTGTGGCCGGCGTCGCCATTCGCCTGTCGCTCCTGGCTATTCCGCCGGTGATCCCGCTTGTGCACGCCGACCTCCGCATGTCGGAAGCGCAGGTCGGATTTCTGATCGGGTTGCCGCTCGCGGTGTTCGCCGTGACGTCGATACTCGGATCGCTGCTCATTGCGCGGATCGGGTCCACTCTTGCCGTGATCCTCGGCATCACCATTGCCGCATTGGGTGGCGGCGGACGGGGCGCTGCGGGCAACGTTTGGACTCTTTATGCGGCAGTCGCCGTGATGGGTTTCGGTATTGCCATCACGCAGCCCGCATTGCCGGCACTGGTGCGCGAATGGATGCCGAAACGGATCGCGCTCGGTACTGTTGTCTATTCCAGCGGCATGGTCATCGGTGCGACCCTCGGCTCGGCCCTGACCATTCCCTACGTCTTGCCTCTCGTTGGCGGCAATTGGAGGCTCGACCTCGGCTTTTGGGGCCTGGTCGCACTGCTCATCGTACCGGCATTTTATTTGCTCGGTCCGCATGGCTTCGACCGGCATGCGGAATCCGCCATCGGCGGCCGCTGGTGGCCGGATTTCGGCGGTCGGGTGGTCTGGCTTCTGGGTCTTACCTTCGGCGGCAATAACGCGGCGTACTACACGGCCAACGCTTTTCTCGGCGACTATCTGACGAGCCAGGGACAGGCGGACCAGTTGGGCCCGGCCTTCGCCTGGCTCAACGGGGCGCAAATCGCGTCGCTCGCAATCCTCCTCGTGGCATCGGGCCGGATGCAAGGACGCTTATGGCCGTTTGCCATATTCGGTCCGTTATTGCTGGCTGCGTTTCTTGGTTTTATTTTCATGCCGACGCCGTTGGTGATCCGCGCGTGCGCCGCGTTTATCGGCATCTCCTGTTCCGTCACCATGACGGCGACGCTGGCATTGCCGCCGTTTCTAAGTGAGCCCCGCGACGTGCCGCGCATGGCCGCCGGAATGTTCACGATCAGCTACGCCGGCGCGATTATGGTTCCGACCATCAGCGGCGCCTTATGGGATGCGACCGGGCTGCCGTGGGTGGGCTTTCTGCCGAGCTGTATCTGCGCGGTCGTGCTGACGGTGTTCGGCCTGGCGGCGGCGGCCCACCGGCCGGTCAATTCGCCAAAAGCATGATCCGGAAAAGGACGGCCCCCGGGTTAGCCCGGGGGCCGTAGCTTACGCACCTGACCCGGCGGCGCCGTTTCGCTTGCGCCGGCGGGCTCGCTCCGCCGCTTCTCGCTTGAGGCGGCGGGACTTTTCCAGTTCCCGCCTCATCCGGCGGCCGAGTTCGTGGCTCCAATAGAACCGGCCGAACTCGGCGCGGGCCGTCTGGGTGGCGAACCGCGCCCGCCGGTCTTCCTCCGTCAGGGCCGCCGGGCGCAGCGGCTCTGCCTTTCCTTGCTGCGCCGGCTTGTGCCGGCCCTTGCGGTATTCGGGGTTTTTCAGATCGTCGATATCCACCTTCTCCCTCGTCGGCTCGTGCCAACGACCGCCGAACGGCGACCGCCCGCGCGCGCAGACGTGCGAAAGCAAACGCACGGCTTGCGTCGGCGCGGGTCGGTTGGGAGAAAGGGATCAGGAGGTCATGGAAGGCAGCGTGCATGGCTGGAAATCGCGGCGGAATATTGACGCGCATTGCCGCGACCGGCAGGAGTAGGCGCAAGATGACCACGCGGCCGGGAAAAACCGCGCGAACGGCAGGACGGTCGAAGCAGCGCATGCTGCCGACCGATCGCATCGCCTATTCGGCTATCGGGGAACGTCCACCGCTCAAATTGCCGGGCGGCGCCCGCATGGCGGTGTGGGTGATCGTCAACGTCGAGGAGTGGGACCCGACGGAGCCGATGCCGCGCACGGTGCTCACGCCGCCGGCCGGCGGCTCGCCGATGCCCGATGTGCCCAACTGGGCCTGGCACGAATACGGCAACCGCGTCGGCTTTTGGCGGTTCGTCGAGGTGTTCGACTCGCTCGCGGTCCCTGCCGTGCTTGCCATCAACGGTTCGGCGCTTGCCGCCTATCCGCCGATTGTACGGGCGGCGGTCGAACGAAAGTGGGAATTCATCGGCCACGGATTCACCCAGCGCAATATGCAGAAAGTGAAGAACGAGCGCGCCGACATCCGCAAAACACGGGAACTTATTCTGAAAGCGACCGGCAAGCCGCCGCGCGGCTGGCTTGGTCCAGGACTGACGGAAACCTGGGAAACGCCCGACCTTTTGATCGAGGAAGGTTACGACTACGTCGCCGACTGGGTGCTCGACGACCAGCCGGTCTGGCTCAAGACCCGCACAAAGCCGCTGCTCAACATTCCCTACACGCAGGAATGCAACGACGTCGCCATGATGCTGATCCAGCACCACAAGGCGTCAGAATACAGCGACCGCGCGCTCGATCAGTTCGAGCAGATCTACGCGGATGCGGCCCGATCGGCCCGCGTCATGGCGCTGGTCGTGCACCCCTACATCATGGGCGCGCCGCACCGGTTGAAATACTTCCGTCGCGTACTCGAGGTTATCCGCACCAAGAGCGACGTGAAATTCTGGACCGGCGCGCAGATCGCCGATTGGTATCTCGCCGCCGGACCGCAAGCGCCGTGACCGTCCGCGACCGCAGCGACGCGAAACGCGCGGCCATCGGCGTTGGCGATCTTCGCGCAAGCCTGATGCTCGTCATCCTTTGCCTGATCTGGGGCATCAGCTGGCCGGTGATGAAGATCGCGCTTGAGGACATTCCGCCCTTGAGCATGCGCACCATGAGCGCCGGCTTCGGCGCGGTGACGCTGCTGGTCGTCTGTCTGGTCACGCGCCGTCCGCTTCGCATCCCGAACGCCAAGGTTTTCGGGCACGTCTTCATCATCTCGCTTCTCAACATCGTCGGCTTCAGCCTGTTCAGCGCGTTTGCCCAAATGGCAGCGGAGACTTCGCGGGTTGCGATACTCGCCTACACGATGCCGATCTGGACCGTTTTGCTCGCCTGGATCGTCCTCCGCGAGCGACCGAATTCGAGCCAGATGCTCGCAGTCGTCTTATGCGCTCTCGGGCTCGCCGTCCTGGTCTATCCCTTGGCGGCGACAGGTGTGCCGCTCGGCCTTGTTCTGGCGGTCGCCTCGGGCCTGAGCTGGGGGGCCGGAACGGTTTACGTCAAATGGGTGCCGTTGCCGCTGGACTTCCTGGCGATGGCGTTTTGGCAGGTTGCGATAGCGTTCTTTGTCACCGCCGCAGGTCTCTTTGTATTCGAGGGCAGACTCGATCTCGACAACGCTCATGTCGGATCGCTGTTGGCGACCGCGTTCGTTGGCGTTGCCGGCAGTGGTATCGCGTACGCCATGTGGTTTGAGGTCGTACGGCGGTTGCCCGCGGCAACGGCGTCACTCGGGATTCTCGGCATTCCTGTGGTCGGCGTTCTTTCCACCGTCGCTATTCTAGGCGAACGGCCAACGACCACCGACATGATGGGGTTCGCCCTGATCTTCGCCGCATCCGCCTGCGTGCTGCTCGCCCCCGCGAGCGGTGCAAAGAAGGCCGCCGGCTGACCGTTGCGGTTCGCTAACGGGAGACCTTTTGCGCCAATTCGAAAATGCGCGCCACCATCGGGTTGGCGGGATCGGGGAGTCCTTCGAGGACGGTGAAGTGGTGCCCGGGTAATTCAGTGTAACGTGTCTCCGCGCCTCGCTGCCGCCAAGTATCGGCGATGGTGCGGCTCTGGCGTTTGAACTCGCTCGAACTCGAGATCGCCCACGGCGGCGTCAAGCACCCGGCCTGGCGCGACCGGCCAGGACAGCGGCGACAGCCGGCGCGCTTCTTCCGCGTCGAGCCGAAGGTCCTGGTTAAGTGCCAAGCTGGTCAGCGGGGCGAGGTCGAAGACGCCGGAGATGGCATAGCCGGCCGGCACGAGATCGGCCGGGGCTTTTGAGTAGAGCGCGTGCCAGTCGGTTGCGACCATCGCGGCCGTAAGATGCCCGCCGGCCGAGTGCCCGCAAACGAGAACGCGTTTGCCGAATTGCTGCCAGAGAAAGGCGCAGGCGCGCCGGATCTGCTCGACGATGTCGGCGATGGTGACCATCGGGCAAAGATCGTAGCCAACCATCGCGACGGCGCAGCCAAGCTCGTTCAGCCCGCGCGCGAGGTGGCTGTGGAAGGAAGGGTCCATCGCGCGCCAATAACCGCCATGGATGAACATGACGATCGGCGCCTTTTCGCCCGCCGCGGGCAGAAAGAGATCGATGAACTCCCGCGGCGATTCGCCGTAGGAAAGGCCAAGCTCGGCTTTGCCGCGCTTGAGCATCTCGGCGCGATAGTCTTCCGCCGCGCGCGCCCAACGGGCGAAAATCTCCGCAAAGTCCGGCACCGTCGCGCGCGGACTGTATTCGGTCTCGAGATCGAGGGTGGCCATCGGTATCTCCGGCATGGTTCGGGCGCGACATTGCGGCAAGGTCGTCGGGCGAACAGTGTGAATCAGTACTGGCCGAAATGCCAGCCACGCAAGCATCGCGGGAATGACCGAATGTCCAAGCGCATCGACAAGTCGTGGCTGGTTTTCAAAAATTTTGAACGCGATGGGTGCGTCGACCTGTTCTCGCGCCCCGACGGAAGCTACGGATTCGAGGAGTTCAGGCGGGACGCGGAAGACCGGGGTGAATGGACCCCAATCCGGTACTATTCAGGTTCTGTTTATGCTTCACCGGAGTTTGCGCTCGCGGCGGCCATGCAGGCTGTTCCGTGGTTGTAGGATGCGATCCGGAATAGCCCTTCCGCGCAAAAATTGTTGCGGCAGAATTCTGTTTAGGCGCCGCCGAATTAACGGCTCCCCTCTGCGTGGCAATCTTGCTAGAGGTGGCCGATGAAAGTCGGCGACAGGTCCATGCGCAGCATCTGGCTGGAGACTGACGGCTGGTCGGTCGGCGTGATCGACCAGACGGTGTTGCCGCATCGCCTTGTGACGGCACGACTCACCACGCTCGCTGAGGCGGCACATGCGATAAGCGCCATGGTGATCCGCGGCGCGCCGCTGATCGGCGCCACCGCCGCCTACGGCATGGCTCTCGCGCTGCGCGAAGATGCGTCCGACGAAGGGCTTGAGCGCGCCTACGAAACTCTCCTCGCCACCCGTCCAACCGCGATCAATCTCAAATGGGCGCTCGACGAGATGGTGGCCGCCGTGCGCAACCGGCCGCGTGCCGAGCGGGCCGCAGCGGCCTACCGCCGCGCGGCGGAGATCAGCGAGCAGGACATTGCGATCAACACCGGCATTGCCCGCAGCGGATTGCCGCTTATCGAAGCCGTCGCCTCACGAAAGAAGCCGGGCGAGCGGGTCAATGTGCTCACTCATTGCAACGCCGGCTGGCTCGCGGCGGTGGATGTCGGCACGGCCACCGCGCCGATCTATATGGCGCACGACAAGGGCCTGCCCATTCACGTCTTCGCCGACGAGACGCGCCCGCGCAATCAGGGCGCTTCGCTCACCGCATGGGAGCTCGGCCAGCACGGCGTGCCGCACACGCTGATCGCCGACAACACCGGCGGTCATCTGATGCAGCACGGCCTTGTCGATCTGGTCATCGTCGGCACCGATCGCGTCACCGCCAACGGCGATGTTTGCAACAAGATCGGGACCTATTTGAAAGCGCTCGCCGCGCGCGACAACAGCGTGCCGTTCTACGTGGCGCTGCCGTCGCCGACCATCGATTTCACGGTCGCCGACGGGATCGCCGAAATCCCGATCGAACAGCGCAGCCCCGACGAACTGGCGACGATGACCGGGCAGACCGCCGACGGACGGATCGAGACCGTGCGTGTGGCGCCTTCCGGCACGCCAGTTGCGAATTACGGGTTTGATGTGACGCCGGCGCGTCTGGTGACCGGTCTTATTACCGAGCGCGGCGTGATTGCGGCTTCCCGCGCGGCGCTGGCAGGGGCCTTCCCGGAGCGCGCCGGCGCGGCAGAATGATGCGTTCCGTAGCGTCGGTTGTGCAGTCGGAGTGCGTGGTATGCGTAAACTCGAAACGCGGCCTTCGCCGAACCCGCTTCCTGGAATCCTGACGATGAGCGTCAACTTGCTGCTGGCAATGCCGCCGGTCGACGGACGGCAATCGCCGACCGCGCTCGCCATAGCGCGCGGCACCGCGCGCTTCCTGCACGCGCTCGGCTATTGCGTGGTGAGCGAGCTGCCGCTGCCTTCGGGCCGGCGCGCCGATCTTGTCGCGCTTGGCGGCAACGGCGAAATCTTGATCGTGGAGATCAAATCGTCGATCGCCGATTTTCGCGCCGACCAGAAATGGATGGACTACCGCCTGCACTGCGACCGGCTGTTCTTCGCCACCATCGTTGACGTCCCGTGCGAGATATTCCCGGCGGATGCCGGGCTTATCATCGCCGACGCCTTCGGCGCTTCGATCGTTGCCGAAGCGCCAGAGCATCGATTGGCGCCGGCGCGGCGCAAAACCGTCATGCTGCGGTTTGCGCATGCGGCGGCATTGCGCTTGCAATCGCTGGCCGACCCGCAAGGACCGTATGGCGGCGAGATCTAAAACCCGAGGGCGGAAGGTGCGGCCGTAACGTTTTCGCTTGGGGCGGGCGCGTAGCGCGCTTCCGCCGTCGGCGGCGTGAACCGCTTGACGCCATCGCGGTCGAAGACAAAGAGCGGGCGTACGCGCGGCATGTCGCTGTCCTCGATCAGCGCCAGGCGGCGATTGTCGAGCACGATCCATTTATCGTCGACATGCGCGGCGACGACGGCGTGGTCTTCGCCGCTGGCAAGCTCGCGGACGATAACGAGCCGCACGTCGTTTTCGGCAACACCTGCTTCGCGCAATGCCACGTATTTGGCGATGGCGTAGTCCTCGCAATCGCCGCGGCCGCTCGCGAGCGTGGCAAGCGGCGTGCTCCAGCGGTCGGGCACGCCCCATTGGGCGACGTCGCCCATCGGCCTGATCGCCATATTGATGGCGCGGTTGATCGTGCCGATGCGGGAGCGGCCGTCATGCGCGCGGCCGGCCGCGATAACGGCAAGGAATTTCTGCGCCGCCGGCGGACAGGACGCGGTGTCATCGCGGCAACGGGCGAGAATGTCGCGCTCGGCGCTGATGTCGGCGACGAGGCCATTCCATTTGCTTAGCACTTGTCCGTAAGTCACAGGCTCCACGGGAAGCCCGAACGGCTCCATCGCGGCCGGCGCCTGGCTCGAGGGTTCAATCGGCGCCAGCGAACTGACGTCCACCTGATATTGCGCAAGGGCGGTACTCGGATCGCCAAAGATGAACGGCGACCAAACAATCAATATGGCGGCGGCGCGAGCCGCGATCCTACTGAACATGCCGACGTCCCTGATGACGGGGGCGTTGCGTTCAGAGAGCGCTCGCCCGGTTCTTTCGTTTCAGGGGACGCGATAGCTTGGCCGCTGCTGCTGCGGCGTTAAGGCGGGGGCGCGGCCGCGGCAACTTTCGCGAACAGCGTGCAGACATTCTGATGCGGTCGCGGAAAATTTTAATGAGCGAGCCGGCGGGCCGGCCGCGTGCTGTACAGGCCGCCACTTTTGCGATTAGATTGAGTGGAATGGTTCAAATTGTAATCAATCAATAAACTGGGAGGACACCATGCCCCGGATGCGGCTGCTTGAGTTTTGTGGTGCGGCTGTCCTCGGATTTACGCTTGGAATGGGCGCCGCGCTGGCGCAGGACGCGTCCAATGACAAGAAGATTGAGCTGAAGCTGTCGCACTGGGTACCGCCGACGCATCCGCTGCAGAAGGCAATCGAGGAATGGGGCGCCGACGTCGAGAAAGCCTCGGGCGGCAGCATCACGTACAAGGTCTTTCCGTCGCAGCAGCTCGGCAAGGCGTTCGACCATTACGACATGGCGCGCGACGGCATCGCAGATTTCACTTACGTCAATCCCGGCTATCAGCCGGGCCGGTTCCCGATCATCGCGGCGGGCGAGTTGCCGTTTCTGATCGGAGACGCGCACGGCGGCATCCGCGCGGTCGACGAATGGTATCGCAAATACTCGGCGAACGAGATGAAAGGCGTGAAATCCTGCTTCTCGTTCATTCTCGATCCGCTGACCTGGCATTCCAAAACCAAAAAGATCGTGGTGCCAGGCGACATCAAGGGCATGAAGATCCGGCCGTCGCAGGCGACCATTGCGGCCTGGGTGACGTTGCTCGGTGGCACCAACGTGCAGGCAAGCGCGACCGAAGTCCGCGACGTTATGGAAAAGGGCGTCGCCGAGGCGGGGACATTCCCTTGGGGGTCGACAGTGCTGCTCGGCGTCGACAAGGTCACGAAGTATCACATGGACCTGCCGGTCCACACGACGACGTTCCAGTGGCTGATGAATCCGAAGGTCTACGCTGCGATGTCGCCGGCACAGCAGAAAGTCATCGACGATCACTGCACGACAGAATGGGCGGCCAAGTTTGCCGACCCATGGGCCGATTTCGAGCACGCCGGGCTCGAGAAAATCAAGGCGATGCCCGGTCACGAGGTCTACACGATCACCGACGAGCAGCTGACCGAGTGGAAGAAATCCGCCGAGCCGCTGCATAAGAAGTGGGCGGACAACGTGCGCGCCGCTGGCGGAGATCCCGACGTGATCATGGACGAATTGAAGGCGGCATTGGCTAAATACAAAGCGGCCTATTGATGCAATCGGCCACCCACCCGACCGCGCCGGCAACCGACGCAGCATCGGTCTCGCGCGTTGCCGCGCCGCCGGGGCCCCGGGGGCCGATGAATTGGTTCATCGATTTCATCGAGCTCGTCGCTGCGACCTTCATCGGCATCGTCGCAGCCGACATCTTTCTGTCGGTCATGCTGCGCTATTTTTTCAACGTGCAAATTCCGGATGCCTACGATTTCGGGCGGCTGCTGCTTGGCATCCTGATCTTTTGGGGCATAGCGGCGACGAGCTATCGCGGCACCCACATCACCGTTGACCTTCTTTACGCCAACGTCGGACCGCGATTTCAACGTTTCATCGATGTCTTTGCCACGCTGGTCCTGTTGTTCGTCGTTACGGTGCAGACCTACACGCTCTACGACAAGGTCTGGACCACGCGCGCCGACCATGTGCTGACTTTCGATCTGCGCCTGCCGGTTTGGCCGTTTTTCTTCGTTGCCTGGCTCGGCGACGTTTCCGCCGTGCTGCTGATTGCGATCCGCACCTATCGGCTGATCTTCCAGCCCGGTGCGTTCGGCTCCGAATATCAGATCAAACCGGTCGAGTGATTGCCGTGAGCGGTGACGCGATCGCCGTCATAGGATTTGTCGCGCTGTTCGCGCTGATGCTGCTGCGCGTGCCGGTCGGCATGGCGATGGGTCTCGTCGGGGTCTGCGGCTTTGCCTATCTCGTCAACGGCGACGCCGCGCTGAAGATCATCGGCCACACCTCGATGCGCACTGTGACCGACTACACCTTCGGCGTCATCCCGATGTTCCTGCTCATGGGCGCCTTCGTGTCCAACTCCGGCATGAGCCGCGAATTGTTCCGGGCCGCCAACGCTTTCGTCGGGCATTTCAGGGGTGGCCTCGGCATCGCCACCATCGCCGCCTGTGCCGGGTTCGCTGCGATCTCCGGATCCTCGGTCGCTACCGCAGCCACTTTTGCGACGGTCGCCTATCCGGAGATGCGGCGTTACAACTATCCGCAATCGTTCGCGACCGGCGTGATCGCCGCCGGCGGAACGCTTGGCGCCATGTTGCCGCCTTCGACCGTGCTTGCCGTCTACGGCATCATCACCGAGCAAGACATCGGCAAGCTTTTCATTGCCGGGATCATTCCCGGGCTGCTGGCAGCATCGATGGACATGCTGACCGTCGTGGTAATCGGCCGTTTGCGGCCGGATTTCCTGCCCGCCGCGCCGCGCCATACCTGGAAAGAGCGCCTCACGGGCCTGCGCGACATCTGGGCGATGCTGCTCCTGTTTGTCTTCGTGATCGGCGGACTCTATGGCGGTCTGTTCACTCCGACGGAGGCCGGCGGGGTGGGGGCCACCGGCGCGTTGCTGATCGGCGTCATGCGCGGCCGGCTGACACGGTCGGAAATCCGCCGCTCGTTGTTGCAGGCGGTGCGCACGGCGGCCGCCGTCCTCACCGTGCTGATCGGCGCGCTTCTTTTCGGCTATTTCCTCACCGTGACGCAGACGCCGCAGAAGGTGACCGCATTCCTCACCGCACTCGGCCTCGGCCGCTACGGCGTGCTCGCGCTCATCATGCTGATGTACATCGTGCTCGGGTGCCTGATGGATTCACTGGCGATGATCATCCTGACCATTCCCATTATTTTTCCGGTGATCCTGCAACTCGGCTTCGATCCGATCTGGTTTGGCGTGATCATCGTCATGACCGTCGAGCTTGGATTAATTCATCCGCCGGTCGGGATGAACGTGTTCGTCATCAAAAGCGTGGTGCAGGAGGTGAGCTTTTCGACGATCTTCCGCGGCGTGCTGCCGTTTATCGTCACCGATCTTATCCGCCTGGTGATCCTGATCGCTTTTCCGATTTTAGCCCTCTGGCTGCCGTCGCATATGTGACAGGCGTCTACACGGCATCAATGCAGGCGCAGCCGAGCAATTTTTTCCAAGGAAGAGGCGATTACCGGTTCCGGACGCCGCCGGCGAGTACGGCGCGCGTTTCCCGGTCGGGACCGAAATCGTCGACGCTGTCAATCGCCAGCAAGTCGGCGAGACGCGTGCGGGCGCGGTTCACGCGGCTCTTGATGGTTCCGACCGCACACCCGCAAATGGTCGCGGCGTCTTCGTACGAGAAGCCCGATGCGCCCACCAGGATCAGCGCCTCGCGCTGATCCGACGGCAGTTTGGCGAGCGCCGCACGAAATTCGCTGAACTCGACCCGGCCGGTCTGTTCGGGGTGCGATTTGAGGGTCTCGGCGTGGCGACCATCCACATCCTCCACCTCGCGCCGCCGCTTACGGTATTCGGAGCGAAACAGATTGCGCAGAATGGTGAAAAGCCACGCCGGCATGTTGGTGCCAGGCTGGAAGGAATCGATGTGGGCCAGCGCGCGCAGCAAGGTTTCCTGCACAAGATCGTCGGCGCGGTCGATGTTACCGCTCAACGATATGGCGAAGGCCCGCAAGCTCGGGACTGTGGCGAGAACCTGGTCGCGTATGGCTGGATCGAGAGTCATGCGGCCCCATCGTCTTGATCGCTTAATCGGCGAACGAGGTCGGCGATGTGCGGCGGCACGCCCTGACTGACAACGTCGTCATACATCGCCCGTAATTGCTGGCCGATGCGTGCCTGCACTTCGCGTCCGAGGCGTACCTCGCTTCTACGTGGGGTCGGTTGCCTGCCCATATCCTCCCGGGCTTCCGGATTATCTCCGCCCGGAGCCGGCGGCTGAGCGTTAACTGTCTTACCGGTCGTCATTTTTCGTCACGCCCCCGAAAGCCGCAGTATCCTACGCGGCGCATGGCATGTCCCCGATTCCCATATAGCAACGCGCGGCTATGGCGTTGGTTCCGGCCTCTGGAGCTCTTTTTTGGAACTATGTTTGCCTGGCGACGTTTTAGCCAATAGCCTTGGGTAACCGGAAGGGGAGGGTTTCCTTGTCCACCTCGCATGCCGTGGTCCAGCACGTAGTCCAACACTTGCCGTTTTTGCGCCGGTACTCCCGGGCGCTGAGCGGAAATCAGGAGTCCGGGGATGCCTACGTCGCGGCAACGCTCGAGTCGTTGATATCGAGCCCCAAAATCATCGATTCCGACTCGAATCCGCGGGTTGCGCTCTATCGCCTGTTCACCAAGATTTGGAACTCCGTGCCGCTGAACGGCAAGGCCGATGTCGCTGAGCCGAGCCTGGCGCCGGAACAGCATCTGACCCAGATCACGCCGCGGCCCCGCCAGGCGTTCCTCCTGGTGGCCTTGGAGGGCTTTTCGGAAGACGATGCCGCGCGGATTTTCGATTGCGACTCGGCGACGCTGCGGGCCCTGGTCGAGGAATCCGGGCGCGAGCTTGCCGCCGAGATCGCGACTGACGTTCTTATTATCGAGGACGAGACCTTCATCGCCATGGATATCGAGGCGCTGGTCGAAAGCCTCGGCCACAAGGTCATCGGCGTCGCCCGCACGCATAGTGAGGCTGTCGCCCTCGCCCACAAGAAGCGGCCGGGGCTTATCCTGGCGGACATTCAGTTGGCCGACGGCAGTTCGGGCCTTGACGCGGTCAACGAGCTTCTCGGCTCCTTCGAAGTGCCGGTGATTTTCATCACCGCCTACCCAGAGCGCTTCCTGACCGGCCAGCGGCCAGAGCCGGCGTTTCTCATCGCCAAGCCCTTCCAGCTTGCGGTGGTTTCGGCCGTCGCGAGCCAAGCGCTTTTCTTCGGCCGCAAGGCCCGTCTGCGCGATCGGCATGTAGCATAGTCCTCGATGAAATTTCGCTCTTGAAGTTGACGTGGTCGGGAGATTCTCCCGGCTGTTCTCTTTCCGCTGCCGGTGCTGCGCCTGGCGCCCACCGCGCGCAAAAAAGGGCGCAGCCGAACGGTTCCTTCAGCTGCGCCCCGAGTGACCGGCCAAGAACGGGGAGGGGGCAAGTGAAGGCCGGCTCGCGGGATAAATCGCGACCGCGTCGTTTGTTCCTTGCTGTTCGTCTGTCGCAATCTCGCGCACGCGCTGAGTACGCCTTCAGTCCGGTTGCGTCGCCGGAACTGGCAGTGTCGCCGTACCGTCCGACCGGAGGCAGTGAACAAAAGAAATTCGGCGAACAAAAATTGATGAAAATTTGAACTAAAAACGCAGCGCTTTGTGCCGGAAAGCCGGGCGGACTTTTTACTCGCATCTGCCATTGATCGACCCGTTATCGGTGGAGGGGGTTGATGTTGGCACGGTCACGGCGCGCTTGCGCCGCAATTTTCGGTGCAATTTTCGCTATCGCAATAGCTTACCCTGCCACGGCGCAATCATTCATGGACCGTGCGGCCGATCGCAATGGCGCCGTCGTGTTTGCGTCGGTGCAGCAGAGCTACGCGCCGGATGAAGGTTCAGCCGACGATCTTCCGGCGCCGCTACGGCGCCAAATCGTCTTGTATCCGAGCGATGAGAAGCCGAGAACGGTCGTCATCGATACCGCACACACCTTTCTCTATTTGGTCCTTGGCGGTGGCAAGGCGCTCCGCTACGGGATCGGCGTCGGGCGCAAGGGTTTCACGTGGTCCGGCGTCGAGAGGATTTCCCGCAAGTCGGAATGGCCGGATTGGATCCCGCCGGTAGAAATGATTGCTCGGCAGCCTTACCTGCCGCGCTGGGTCGGCGGCGGCCCCGGCAATCCGCTTGGCGCACGGGCGCTCTATCTCGGCAGCACCAATTATCGCATCCACGGTACCAACAATCCGGCCTCGATCGGCACGCAGGTGTCGAGCGGATGTATCCGCATGCGCAATCCGGATGTGATCGATCTCTACGGCCGCGTCGGCGTCGGGACCAAAGTCGTGGTTTTGGCAAGCGACCGGCGAACCGTCGCGCTTGCCGATCGGCCGGACGCCCCGCTCGCGCGCACAGCTGCAATTGTCGCGCCGCAAATTTCGGTAACGCCCGTTGCCACCGCGTTTGCCGATTTGCCGCGTCCGAGCCCCGCCTGGAACGACAGTCTGACGTCGTATCGCTTTTACTGAGGGCAACCTCTTGCTGCCGGCGTATGGCGGCCGCTTCGCGCCGGCTTTTTGCGGGTGTAACGCAACCTAATCGCCCGTGCGCTGTTTAGTCCGTCGATAGTTCGACAGCACGGCCTTGACCCCCCGCGGAGAGAGGCCGAACTTTAAGAGTATGGACAAGCTCGACGTCAAGAGCCCAACAAAACCCGAACCGGATCGGACGATCGGGGAGACCTCGGCGGCGACATTCTTCCCGGATTTTGAGACGGTCCGCGCCGCGCTCGAGGCCGGAAAGATCGGCGTGTGGTCGTGGGAGGTCGCCACCAACGTGGTGACCTGGTCGAGCAACATGGAAGCGATCCATGGCCTTGCTCCCGGGGCGTTCGACGGCACGTATGCATTCTTCGAACGCGACATTCACACCGACGATCGGGCGCGGGTCGTCGAGGCCGTCAACGAAGCGCTGACCACAGGACGCCCCTATTGGGTGCGCTACCGGGTCATGCCGCGGGAGAAACGCGAGGAGTATTGGATCGAAACCTCCGGCACCGTGACGTTCAAGGACGGTGCGGCGGTTCGCATGGTTGGCATCTGCCACGACGTCACCGAACGGATAAAGCTCGAGGAGGAGTTGCGCAGCCGAGCCAAGCAACAAGAAGCGCTTGCACAACTCGGCGAGCGCGCGTTGGCGGAAACCGATATCGACCGGCTTCTCAACGACGTCGTGAGCACCGTGGCGCTCACATTGCCGGTCGACTTCGTCAAGGTCCTGGAACTCATGCCCGGCGACAATGATCTTTTATTGCGCGCCGGTTTCGGCTGGAAGGAAAACTGCGTTGGCTCGATCGTGATGTCGAAAGAACGCGACGGCTATGCGCGGCATATTTTGAGTGCCTCGGCCCCGCTGATTACCGCGGATTTTGCCACCGAGACGCGATTTGCGATCCCGCAATACCTTCATGCTCACGGCTGCGTCAGCGGTATGAGCACCATCATCGCCGGCCGGGACGGCCGGGCCTACGGCGTTCTCGGCGTCTGCACCAGCAAGCACCGACAATTCAGCGAGCAGGATTCCTCGTTCCTTGCCGCCGTTGCCAATCTCGTGGCCGGCGCCATTCAACGCCGTCAATTGGAGCAACGTCACGAATTGATGATCCGTGAACTTCGGCATCGCTCCGGCAACCTGTTTTCCCAACTGCTTGCGCTGTTTTCGCAAACCGCCAGAAATTCCCGGAACATGGCCGAACTTATAAGCAACTATCAGGCCCGCGTCATGGCCTTGGCGAACGCGCATCGATTGATCACCGAAGCCGGCTGGAAATCGACGTCGCTTGACGACCTCTTGCGCGTGGTACTGGCACCGTTTCTGGACCAGACCACGTTCAGCGGGCCCCCAGTCGACATCGAAGCCGATCCGATGTTCAGCCTGAGCGCCGCTTTGCACGAGCTTGCTTCCAACGCGATCAAACATGGAAGCCTTTCGCGCCCTCAAGGCAGGTTGGAACTGAGCTGGTCCACCGCGCCAACCAAGAGCGGAATGACCCTGACCTTCGATTGGGTCGAGCGGAACGGTCCACCGGCGCGGCGGCCGCGGCGCACCGGGTTCGGCTCGCGCCTGATTGGTCTCGTCATCGAGCGGCAGATGAACGGCAAGGTGGAAACATCCTTTACCCGCGAAGGTTTTTCCATGCGCATGATCGTTCCGCTTACCCACGAACGCTGGCCCAATCACGCAGTGGACGCCGCAACCCAGTCGGACAGCGCTTAGCGGCGTTGGAACATCGGTCGCCTCCTTTTGCGTTTTCATCGCGTTGGATTTCGTCGCCGCCCAATCCGGGTTACGCTTGTCGCCATGGACGAAGTCGTCAGCATTCCGTCGGCCGGGTTACGGCTCCACGGCGTTGTCAGCATCCCGGCCGGAATCAAGCCGGGGGATCGCCGTGCGGCATTCCTGGTCCTGCACGGCTTTGGAGGAAACAGCGACTCGGCGGGCGTGCTGCAGCCGACGCGCGTCCTGAACGAATTCGGCTATGTCACGCTGCGTTTCGACATGCGTGGCTGCGGCAAAAGTGAAGGCGAGTTCGGTCGTGTGATCTGTCTGGAACAGGTCGAGGACCTCGGCAATGCGCTCCTCTTCCTTGCCCGCCATCCCGCCGTCGATCCCGATCGCATCGGGGTCATCGGTTCGAGCTTCGGCGGCGCCGTCGCGGTCTATGCCGGCGGCACGAATCCGCGCATTGCCGCGGTCATTTCCAACGGCGGCTGGGGCCACGGCGAACGCAAGTTTCGCGGACAGCATCCGACGCCGGAAGCCTGGGCGAAATTTACCGATATGCTCGATCGTGGCCGTGCCCATCGTGCCGCCACCGGCAAATCGCTCATGGTGCCGCGCGATGACATCGTTCCGATCCCGGGACGCGTGCGCGAACGCCTGGACAAACAAAACGTGGAGATGCTCGCAAGCAACGCGGTCGAGATGTTTCCGGCCGAGACCGCCCAAAGCATGTTCGATTTTCGCGCCGAGGAGGTGGTCGGCAGGATTGCTCCGCGCCCGCTCCTGCTTATCCACGCGGCCAACGATTCGGTGACCCCGACCGAGCAGTCCATCGAAATGTTCAAGCGCGCCGGCCAGCCGGCGGAATTGCATTTGTTCAGCGGTGTCGACCATTTTCTGTTCAACGAGAATTCGTCGAGGGTCTGGAACGTGATGCGCAATTGGCTCGACGCTTATTTTCCGGCCGGCGCATGAACAAGGTCGTGATCGGGCAGGATGAACTCGGGCGCTTCATCCGCGATGCGCTCATGGCCAGGGGCGCGCGCGCCGAAGACGCAACTATCGTCGCCGACGGGCTGGTATGGGCCAATTTGCGCGGGGTCGACGGCCACGGCGTTTCTCGGCTGCCGTCTTATCTCAAAATGATCGAGCGCGGCGACATCGACGTCAAAGCGCAGCCGCGGCTGTTGCAGGACCGCCCCGCAACCTTTGTTCTCGATGGCGGTCACGGCTTAGGTCCTGTAGCGATGATGCAGGCGGCGACGATTGCCGCGGGGCGGGCGCAAACGGCTGGCGTTTGTTTCGGCCTGGTTCGCGAGACGACGCATACCGGTGCCATCGGCCGCTATGCACAATGGATGGCGCAACGCGGCTGCATCGCGGTGATCATGGGTGCGGGTCCGGCGTTTGTCGCCTATCACGGCGCGCGCGTCGCCAGCCTGGGAACGAGTTCGATCGCGATCGCGGTGCCGAACGGCGGCGCTTCCATCGTGCTCGACATGGCGACCAGTACTATCTCGAACGGGACGATCATGCAGGCGCGTGCCGCCGGCAAGGAATTGCCGCCGAACGCTGCGTTGACCGCGCAGGGCGAGCCCACCACCGATCCGGCCAAGGCCGAAATCCTCTTGCCGCTCGGCGGTCCCAAGGGCTCGGGGCTCGGTCTGATGTTCGAGATGCTGGCAAGCGTGCTCGCGGCGGCTCCGATCCAGGCGCGCGCTCTCGGTCCCGAAAAACGCAGAACGTTCGACCAGAACATCGCGATCCTCGCCGTCAATGTCGACACTTTCCGGCCGCTGGCGGATTTTGCGCACGATGCCGATGCTCTCGCGGCGATCGTCAAGGCGCTGCCGCGCCAAGCGGGCGTCGAGGAAATCCTCCTGCCCGGCGAGCGCGCCCAACGCACCGAGGTGGCGCGCCTCAAATCCGGTATCCCGATCGCGGCGAAGCTCTGGGCAGAGCTCGAAATGATCGCGCGGGCCGAGGCGATTGCTCCTCCGGTGCCGGTATAGTCGCGCCGACTAGACTTCAGCGAGCCGCAATCCGATGAGCCGATCGAGCGTAGCGTGGTCGGCCAGCAATTCCGCTGAAGCGCCGCTATAGGCGACGCAGCCGCGCTCGATCACGATGGCATTCTGCGTCAGCGACAGCGCGATGTCGGCGTGCTGTTCCACCAGGATGAAGGCACAAGAGCCTTCGCTGGTCATGCGCCGGATGGCGTCCGCGAGTTCCTCGACGACGATCGGCGCCAAACCTTCAAGCGGCTCATCGAGCAGCAGCAGGGCCGGATTGGTCATGAGCGCGCGTGCGATCGCCAGCATCTGCTGCTCACCGCCGGAAAGCTGATTGCCGAGGTTGCGCCGGCGCTCCGCAAGCCGGGGAAAGAGATCGTAGACGGCGGCCAGGTTCCAGCGTCCGGCGCGAGCTGCCACGGTCAGGTTCTCTTCGACGGTCAGGGAAACGAAGATCTCGCGCTCCTGCGCCACCCACCCGATGCCGCCGAGCGCACGGCGGTGTGACGGGAGTTGCGTGATGTCCCCGCCTCCCCACAGGACGCGGCCGCGGCCAATGCGCGTGTTGCCCATGATGGTGAGAATGAGCGTCGATTTTCCGACGCCATTCCTTCCGAGCACGGCGAGGCTGCTACGTTCCGGCAACGAGAACGAGACGCCGTCGAGCACGACGGCCGAACCATAACCCGCGCGCACATTGTCAAACGCGAGGAGCGAGTCGGTCCGAGACATTTCAGCCATTGTTCGGTTCATGGCGCGGCCCGGCAGGAGCATTGGCGATCGCCTTGCCAAGATAAACCGCGCGCACGCGGGAATCGGAGGCAATTTCGTGCGGCGTTCCCTGGAGCAGCACGCGGCCGCCGACCATCACGATCACGCGTGTGGCGAAGCGAAAAACCAGTTCCATGTCATGCTCGATGAACAGCACTGTGATCTCGCGCGAGAGGCCGGCGATGGCGGCGAACAATTCCGTGCTCTCGTCGCGCGGCACGCCCGCCGCCGGCTCGTCGAGCAGCAGCACTTTCGGCCGAGTCGCCAGCGCCAGTGCGATTTCGAGCAGGCGCTGCTGTCCGTAGGCGAGCTCGCGCGTCGGCCGCTCGCAAACCAAATGCAGCTTCAGTGCCGTGAGAATGTCATAGGCTTCGTCGATTTCGTGCCCGTAGGCGTCAAGCTGCCGCCACCATATGCGCGCGGCGCGGCTTCGCTCGCATACCGCGAGCGTCACCGATTCGAGCGCGGTGAGATGCGGGAACAGCGAATTGATCTGATAGGTGCGCACGAGGCCGCGCCGTACCCGCTCTTCCGGCGGCAACGCCGTGATATCGGCATCGTCGAGCAGGATATTTCCGCCGTCGGGCCGCAGCATTCCGGTCATGAGATTGATCAGCGTCGTCTTGCCGGCGCCGTTGGGCCCGATCAGCGCGTAACGAACGCCTTTCGGCAACTCGATTTCGATGTCACTGGCGACGACGAGTGAGCCGAAGCTCTTGGCGAGACCGCGGGTCGCCAGCGCCGGCGGGCTCACGACCGGCTCCAGCGCGACGTTAGCTTGGCCAGTCCGCCGAGGATGCCGTTGGGTAGAAACAGGACCACCGCCACCAAAAGAACGCCAATCCAGAAATACCAGTATTGCGGTTCGCGGCCGGAGAGTTGGTCGCGGGCGACCATGAAAATTATGGCGCCGACCAGCCCGCCGTAAAGCCTGCCGGGTCCACCGAGCACAAGGATGACCACAACTTCGGCGGATCGTTCGAAGTCGAGCGAGTCCAGTGAAACTGTTTCCGTCGTCTGGGTGAGGACGGCGCCGGCTACGCCGGCCATGGCCGCGGCGATTGTGTAGATCGTGCGGATATGCGCCCGGCTCGGCGCGCCGATGGCTGGCATGCGGACGAAGTTTTCGCGGATGCCGCGCAGCGAGAGGCCGAACGGTGAGTGAATGAGGCGCCGCGCGAACAAGAACAGCACAAACAGCACGGCGAGCGCATAGCTGTAAGCGACGTAGCCGTACAGGTCGAAGGCAAAATAGCCGAGCAGCTTCCAGGTATGGATGCCTTGCAGGCCGTCCATGCCGCCGGTGAGCCAGCCGGCGCTGTTCGCCAGTTCCTTCAGCAAGAGTCCGAAGCCGAGCGTGAGCATGATCAAGGCAAGATGCCGGAAGCGGCAGATGACGAAGCTGGTGGCATAGCCGACGATGGCCGCCGCCGCGGCAGCGATGACGAGACCGCTTAACGGCTCGCCCCAGCCATGTTTCGAGAGCAGGCCGGCCGTGTAGGCGCCAACGCCGAAGAAGGCGGCGTGCCCCAGCGAAACGATCCCGGCATAGCCGAGGATCAGATCCAGCGACAACGCGAACAGCCCGGTAATGGCGATCTGACTGGCGAGCGAGAGATAATCCGGAAACAGCAGGTAAGGCAGCAGCGTGGCCAGCCAGAACACGATCTCGGCCGGCCGCCATCGCGTTTGCGCCTGCAGATAAAGCCGCGGACTGATCGTCGCCTCGGTCGCCGTCATCGTTCAGCGCCTCCCGAGCAGGCCGAGCGGGCGCCACATCAGCAGGCTGATCATGACGAGGTAGATGAGAAATGCCCCGAGCTGCGGGATATAATATTTGCCGGCGACGTCGCTGATGCCCAGCACGATCGCGGCGGCAAAGGACCCCGAAATCGAGCCCAGTCCGCCGACAGACACGACGATAAGCACGTAGATAAGGTAAGTGAACGCAAACGAGGGATCGAGCCCGACGATCTCGATAGCCAGCGCGCCGCCAAGTCCGGCCAAACCGCTGCCAAGCGCGAACGTGATCGCGAACGTTCGGCTGACGTCGATGCCGAGACCGCGGGCCATGCGTTCATTGTCGACGGCCGCGCGGACCTTGGCGCCAAATCGGGTGTATTCGATGCTCAGCACCAGGGCCAAGGTGATCGCCAGCGCCAACCCGATCAGGATCAATCGATATACCGCGAAACGAATGCCCATGAAGGTGAGCGAGGTGCGCAGATAGGGCGGCAGCTGCAACGGCTGCTGATCGGTACTGAAGATGTAAGCCGCCACCGCGACCGAGATAAAGACGATGCCGATCGTCAACAGAACCTGATCAAGTTCGCCCGACCGATAGAGACGGCGAAACAGCGTCCGCTCGAACGCCACGCTGACCAATGCGGCGCCGATAAAGGCGCAAGGCAGCGTGGCAAAAAACGGCCAGCCATAGCGGTTCATCAAGGTCGCCGTGACGTAGCCGCCGAACATCGCGAAACTGCAGTGCGCCAGGTTGATGAAATTCATCATGCCGAGCGTCACCGACTGTCCGACCGACAGCAGGAACAGAAGCATGCCGTAGGCCAGGCCGTCGAACAGCACGCCAAAAACAGGAGGAAGCATCAACAGAAAGCCTCGGTGGATCGACGGACAAGCTGGCGGACCGACAGCCTAACAGACCCAACAACCTAACGGACCCGACAACCTAACGGACCACGTCGCGCCCGGCCAAGTTCATTTCTGGCCTGCCGCACGCGATTTTTCGATTGGTGGAAAAGTCGAAAGAGGCCCGCCGCTTACTTCTTCATGCGTTCCTTCACCGGGTCCTTGACGTTCTCAACTTTGTCGAATTCGACATTGACGAGAGCATCGCCCACTTTTTCGACGCGGCGAATATAAACATTCTGGATGATGTCTCGGGTTTCCGGATCGATGCGGATGGGGCCGCGCGGGCTTTCCCAGTTCATGCCCTTGGCCGCCTCGATCAGCGAATCCCCGTCGGCTTTGCCGCCGGTCTTTTTCAGCGCTTCGTAGATCAAGTGCATGCCGTCATAGCCGCCGATCGAGTAAATATCGGGGTTGCGGTGAAACTCGTCGTTGTAGGCCTTGACGAATTCATGATTGAGCGGCGAGTCGTGATTGAAGTCGTAATCCGAAACGGTGATGATGCCGAGCCCTACGTCCCCCATGCTCTTGAGCGCGCTCTCGAAGGTGAGCGCATCCTGGCCCAGCACTTTGATCTTGGCCGGGTCGACGCCGCGCTCGGCCAAAGCCTTGCCGACCGCCGCCGGCTGGGCGCCACCCGGAATCCAGATGTAGATCGCGTCCGGATTCGCATCCTTCGCCCGCTGCACGAAGGCGGAGAAGTCCGGGTTGGCGACGGGGAAGCGAACAGAACCGACGATCTCGCCGCCGGCCTCCTTGAAGCCGGTATGGAAGGCGGTTTCGGCATCGATGCCGGGACCGTAGTCCGAGACCATGGTGTAGACGGTCTTGATTCCGTGCTTCGCCGCCCAGGTGCCGAGCGTCTGATTGAGCTGCGGCGTGGTAGTCGAGGTACGGGCGATGTAGGGAGATTTGGTGGTGATGATCGATGTGGCCGCGTTCATGACCACCATGAACTTCTTTGCTTCCGCGGAAACGTCGGCAGCCGCCAGCGCATTCGGCGTCAGTGCGAAGCCGGCGATGATGTCGGCGTGATCGCGCACGATCAATTCCTGCGCGAGCCGCTTGGCGACATCTGGCGCCACTCCACCGGTGTCCTTGCGGATGAACTCGATCTTCTTGCCCGCCACCGTGTCGCCGTGCTGCTTGACGAAGAGCTTGATGGCGTTGTCCATCTGCGCGGCGGTGTCGGCGAACTGGCCCGAATACGAGATGATCAGCCCGACCTTGACAGTGTCCTCGGCACCCGCCGGGCCGGTTCCAAGCAGCGCCAGTGCCAACGCGGCCAGGCCGCACGAGAATTTATGCATTGCTTCCTCCAAGGTTCTTGTACGCCAGTTCTTGCATGGCGGTTCTTGCACGCCAGTCTTTTTTGCGGTGCTCGGTCGTATGCTCCTTTATATCCTCCTTCAGGCCGATCGCGAGCGCAACGCGCCATCGCGCCGCTGGGATGGCGGGGGTGGGCTATAGCCCTTTTCGGCGCAGTCAAAATCGCTCACAAATGGCCTGGAACGACGAGGCAAACGCATGAACCGACAGCCAGCCGACGCCGGCACCGTTAACCGTGAAGAGGTCGCGCGGTTCTCGCGCCTTGCGGGGCAATGGTGGGACCCGCGCGGGCCGATGGCGGCGCTGCATAAGTTCAATCCGGTGCGCCTCGCCTACATCCGCGATCACGCCGCCGCGCATTTCGGCCGCGATCCGACCCGTCTCGACAGTCTTGCCGGGTTGCGCGTTCTTGATATCGGCTGCGGCGGCGGGATTCTCTGCGAGCCGCTGGCGCGGCTTGGTGCCGCGGTCGTCGGCGCCGACCCGTCCGAAAACAACATCGCAATCGCGCGCCGCCACGCCGCGCAGTCCGGCTTGGCCATCGATTATCGCGACACCACGGCCGAAGCCTTGGCGGAAGCCGGCGAACTGTTTGACGTCGTTCTCGCCATGGAAGTCGTCGAGCATGTTGCCGATCTGGGACTTTTTGTCGGACTTGCGGCGACGATGGTGAAGCCGGGTGGGCTCCTGTTCGTCGCCACGCTCAACCGCACGGCAAAAAGCTTCGCGTTGGCAATCGTCGGCGCCGAATACATCTTGCGCTGGCTGCCCCGCGGCACCCATCAATGGGACAAGTTCGTCACGCCCAAAGAACTCGAGATCGCGATCGAGCGGAGCGGATTGCATATCAGCGGCGAGACTGGCGTGATCTACAACCTGTTCGCCGACCGCTGGCAGCTCGCAGCCGATATGGACGTCAATTACATGCTGGTCGCGGAGAAAGCGGCGTAATGGTCACGCCGTGGCTGTGGGCTGTCTTCACCGTCATCGCCGCCTTCGCGCAGACCCTGCGCAACGCGATGCAGCGCGAATTGACCGCCAGCCTCGGCACGGTCGGCGCGACCCATGTCCGCTTTCTGTTCGGCTTCCCGTTCGTCCTCGTTTTCCTGGCCGGGGTGATGCTCGTTTCGGGCACGCCGTTGCCGCGGCCGGATCTGGCCTTCTGGCCGTGGGCGATCGCCGGCGCCGGCGCGCAGGTCGCCGCCACGGCGTTGATGCTTGCCGCCATGGGAGAGCGCTCGTTCGTCGTCACCATCGCTTACATCAAGACCGAGCCGATCCAGGTTGCGATCTTCGGCCTCATTTTTCTCGGCGATCTTCTGACCTTGCCGATGATGACCGCGATTGTCGTCGCCACGGCTGGAGTGGTCATCATGTCAACGAAGCCCGGCGGCATGGTCGGCGGCATCAAGCCGACGCTCATCGGGCTGGCCTCGGGCGGCATGTTCGCGCTTTCGACCATCGGCTTTCGCGGCGCGATTCTCAAACTCGGTCTGCCAAATTACGTGATGGCCGCCACGTTCACGCTCGCGGTTGGCATCGTCATGCAGGCGGTGCTGCTGTCGCTTTATCTCGGGCTGCGCAATCCGGGCGTGTTGTTTGCCATCGTTCGCGCCTGGAAGCCGTCGTTGTCCGCCGGTCTTGCCGGTGCGGTCGCTTCGCAGTTCTGGTTCCTGGCGCTTGCGCTTGCCACCGCGGCCAGCGTGCGCACGCTGGCCTTGATCGAGGTCTTGTTTGCGCAACTGATTGCCCGTTTCGCGTTCGGCCAGCGCACCAGCGCCCGCGAGGCGTTGGGCATGGTGCTTGTCGTCGCCGGCGTGGCGTTGCTGCTGTGGGCGTATTGAGATTCTATTTGCGCGAAGTAACCAGAAAGATCGCGTCAATTAAACTCGTCAGGCAGGATCGGCAGCGGATGAAACGCGATGCCTTCCTCGTGCAATTCCTTGGCCTCATCGGGTGAGGCTTCACCATAGATCGAGCGGTGTTCCATTTCGCCGTAGTGGATTTTGCGCGCCTGCTCGGGAAACCGCGGGCCGACATAGTCGGCGTTCTTGGTGATGTGATCGCGCAGCTCTTTCAGCTTTTGGCGCAACTCGCGTTCCGGCGGCGACATGACGGCGACCGGCGCATTGGCGGTAGCCGGCGGTGCTGCCGGCGCCGGCGGCGTCCTTGGTGTCTCCGCCATTTCAGCGTTCCCGAGCCGCGGTGCCATGATCGCCTTCTCGATCTTGGCGGAGCCGCAGATTGGGCAGGTGATCAGCGCGCGCTTGACCTGCTTGTCGTAAGCCGCCGAGTTCTGGAACCAGCTCTCGAACCCATGGCCTTTTTCGCAATTCAGCGCATAGCGGATCATAGCGGTGCCCGCACCGCATGCAGATGGGCCGGTTCGGCCATCGGCTCGATGAGCTCGAAGCGCCGCCCATGACTCAACGAGGGTATCCGCGAACGCGCGGCGGTGATCTGCGCAGGATCAATGTCGGCGAGGATGAGGCCCGGCTCGGTTCCGCCTTCGGCGAGAATCCTGCCCCAGGGATCGACAACCAGCGAATGGCCGAACGTTTCGCGGCCGTTCTCATGCTTGCCGCACTGAGCCGCGGCGAAAACGAAAGCGCCGTTTTCGATGGCGCGCGCCCGCATCAGCACATGCCAGTGCGCCTCGCCGGTCTGCCTGGTGAACGCGGCGGGAATGGAGAAGAACGACGCGCCGGCCTCGGCGAGCGCCCGGTAGAGCGCGGGGAAACGCAGATCGTAGCAGATGGTCAGGCCCAGCCCGCCCCACGGCAGATCGGTAACGACGGCGAGTTCGCCAGCGCGGTAGTTGCGCGATTCGCGGTAGCTTTCGCCATTCGCCAGATCGACATCGAACATGTGGATTTTGTCGTAGCGCGCGACCACGTCGCCGCGCCGGTCGATCACGAACGAGCGGTTCGCGGCCCTATCGGGCGATACCTTCACCGCAAGCGAGCCGATATGGATGTAGATCGAATGCCGGCGCGCGGCCTCGCGCATCGCCGCCAGTGTTGGGTCGGCGTCTTCGTCCACGATCGTCGCGAACAGGCGCTCGTGCCTGATCTCCATGATGTTGGTCATTTCCGGCGTGAGCACGTAAGCGGCGCCGGACCGCGCCGCTTCCTCGATCATCGGCAGCGCAGTTGCGAGGTTGGATCGCGGATCGATGCCCGAACGCATTTGAACGAGGCCGATCTTGAAACCTGAAGTCAGGTGCCGCGTTCATGCCGGCCGATCCTCGCCTTGCTGGAGTAACAGATCGAGCCTGCCCTCATCCTCGAGCGCGTACAGCTCGTCGCAGCCGCCGACATAAGTCGAGCCGATGAAAATCTGCGGCAGCGTAGTGTGGCCCTGGGCGCGCTCAATCATCTCTTGGCGAACCTGTTGATTCTCGGTGACGTCGATCTCACGGAACGCGACACCCTTGCGCGAAAGCAGTTCCTTCGCGAAGTGGCAATACGAGCAGTATTGTCTAGTGTAGATTTCGACGGAAGCCATAACGAAGCGTTAATTCCACAAGATCGCTATTTATATCAAGCCTTTATATGGATGTTCTGGCCGGGTCGGCAACCCTGGCAAAGACCAATACATCGACGTTGGCGGCCCCGGCGCGAAGCAGCGCCCGGGCGCAACCGTCGACAGTCGCGCCGGATGTCAGCACATCGTCGACGAGAACGAGCCGCCGGCCCGCCACGGCGCCTTTGCCTTCGGGCGGCACGCGGAATGCACCCTGGACGTTGGTCGCGCGTTCCGACCGCGAAAGTCCGACCTGCTGCACCGTCGCCTTCACGCGCTTGAGGGCCCCGGCCGCGATCGGCACGCCGCTCGCTGCGGAGACGGCGGCCGCCAGCATCGCCGATTGGTTGAAGCGGCGCGCCCACCGCCGGCGCCAGTGCAGCGGCACCGGGACGAGGGCGTCGGCCTCGGCCAAGACTTCACGGCCGGCATGGCCGAGCCAGCGCCCCATCATCGGCGCGAGATCTATCCGGTCGCCATATTTGAGCGCATGAACCAACGCGCGTGAAATGTCGTCGAAGCGAACAGCGGCGCGGGCGCGATGGTAGGAGGGCGGATCGGCGATCGCTTCCATGGACAGGATGCCAGGACCCGGATCGTAGACGAAGGGAATGCCGAGCCGTTCGCAATAGGGCCGGGTGATGAAGGAAAGCTTCGACCAGCATGCCGGACATAGTCCTTGCCCTTCGACCGGCTCGCGGCATGCGGCGCACAGCCGCTGCAAGGTGAGATCCAGCGCCGCCCCAAGCAAGGAACGCGCTATGTCTGTGGCGCGTTTGAAGCGCGGAACGGTAGCTATGCCGGCCAGTTCATCCATCGGATTGCCACTGCGGTCACGCTATCCTGACGCACCGAAATTGTCACTGCCGGCCGCCGGGGACACCGCGCTTGCCCCGTGAGACAATGACGCTCATGGCCGACCGTCCCACTTTGCCAAGTCCGCTGATTTTCGACCGGGACCTTGTCCGCGTCCGCCAGCGGCGCGCGGCATCGATGGGACCGGCAACATTCCTGCTCGATCGCGTCGCCGCCGATCTCGCCGACCGCCTCGCCACGGTATTGCGGCGCTTTGAGCTGGCGCTCGATCTTGGCACGCCGCATGAAGCGCTTCGCGCGGCGCTGGCGCGCATCGGTACGGTCGGAACCATCGTGCGGGCGACGACGATCGCAACCGGTGTGCCGGTGCAGCCATTTGTCGTTGCCGATGAGGAAAAGCTGCCGTTTCGCGACGCCGCTTTCGATCTTGTGGTGTCGGCGCTCGCTCTGCAATTCGTCAATGATCTACCGGGCGCGCTGGTGCAGATCCGCCGGGCGCTCAAGCCCGACGGGCTGTTTCTCGCGGCTTTGCTCGGCGGCGAGACGTTGACCGAGCTGCGGCAATCCTTCGCCGCCGCCGAAAGCGATATCGAAGGCGGAGCCTCGCCGCGGGTCGCGCCATTCGCCGATCTGCGCGACCTCGGCGCGCTGTTGCAACGTGCCGGCTTTGCGCTTCCGGTCACCGACAGCGACCGTGTCACGGTGCGCTACGACTCGGCTTTTACGTTGATGCAGGATCTGCGGCGCATGGGCGCGACCAGCGCGCTTATCGAACGGCGGCGATTACCGCTACGGCGCGCGACGCTGATGCGAACGGCACAGATTTATGCCGAGCGCTTTTCGGATGACGACGGTCGCGTGCGGGCGACCTTTGAAATCTTGTGGCTCTCGGGTTGGGTTCCACATCCTAGTCAGCAGCAACCGCTCAAGCCCGGCTCGGCGAAGGCGCGGCTGGCCGAGGCGCTCGGCGCGCGCGAGATCTCAACCGGTGAGAAGGCCGGCGGCTAGGGCGTTGGACCGCCGTGGGTTGGATTGCTGCCTCGATCTATCCCAAGCAGCTTGTTAAGAGCCGCCGGCGATGGCAGCCGATAAACGGGGGTGTTTCTTTTGCTGAGAACCCGCGCAAATCCATCGGGATCGTAAAGCCAGCTTTCAGCCCGGCCCCCTAGTCGAAAGGCAATCCTGTAGTCCGGCCGCATCGCCACGCCGGCTTTCTGCTTCTCGCGGGCCGACCAGAGTTCGCGGAACATGGCAAGCTCGTCAGTCGACATGATGGTTCGGATCTGGCGAAACCCCGCATCAAGTGCCGTAACTTGTATGATGTCTTGGATGATGTCTTGGGCCACGGCCGAGACCGGTGAAGCAGTCATCAGGCCACAAAGGAAAGCAACGAAACCGCGCCGTTGGATGACCAAGAGTTAAGCCCGAAGCTATTGGCCGAGCAGCCTGTCAGCGCGTTACTTCAGCGCCGTGGCGACGCTGGTATAGAAGCCTTTGACCGTCGCACCCAAAATCAGCACCGCGCCGACAATGACGATGGAGATGCCGGAGGCGATGATCGCATATTCGATCGCGGTGGCGCCGCGGTCGTCGCGCAGGAAACGGCCAAGAGCGGCACGGATCGCGCTTGTCGAAGATTTGAACATGGCGGTCTCGCTTCTTGTCGGCATCACAGCAGCGTCGTCAGGTGCGGGATCAAGGGCTCGTCGGCAGGAGGCATCGGGTAGTTGCGCAGATCGTGTGGTCGGACCCATTTGAGCTGCTGCCCTTCCCGCGCTTGGGCGATACCCTCCCAGCGCCGGCAGACATAAAGCGGCATCAACAAATGGAATTCGGGATAAAGGTGGCTCGCGAACGTCAGCGGCGCGAGGCACTCCTCCTTGACGTCGATACCCAGCTCCTCTTTCAGCTCGCGGATCAAGCTTTGCTCCGGCCGTTCGCCGGGCTCCACCTTGCCGCCGGGAAACTCCCAAAGTCCCGCCATCGATTTCCCATCCGGGCGTTGCGCGAGCAGCACGCGTCCGTCGGGATCGATGAGCGCGCAGGCGGCAACTAGGACAACCTTGACGCTCACGGCCGGATTCACTGTAGGAAGCACATGGTAAAGGGTTGTTTCACGTCGTTTCGCAGACCTTGGGTTTCACCGTTGCGGTTCGCCGCGGTGGTTAAGGAGTCGTCAAGAACGGTAGTCGCCGTTAATGGCAACGTACTCCTTGGTAAGGTCGCAGGTCAGCACGCGGTCGCGGCCGTCGCCTAGACCGATCGCGACCTTCAGCGAGATTTCGGGCTTCTTCATTGCCGCCGATACGGCGGCCTCGTCATAGGCCGGGTCGCGCGCGCCTTTGTGCGCGACGCGGATGCCACCGAACCAGATCGCCAGGCGATCGCGATCGGCTGGTTCGCCGGCCTTGCCGACCGCCATGACCACGCGCCCCCAATTGGCGTCTTCCCCGGCGATCGCGGTCTTGACCAGCGGCGAGTTGGCAATCGACAGCGCGATGCGGCGCGCCGATTTTTTTGACACCGCGCCTTCGACCACGATCTCGACGAGTTTGCGCGCGCCTTCGCCGTCGCGGGCCACCTGCTCGGCGAGATCGGCGAGCACGGCGTTAAAGCCCTTGCGGAAAGCCGGGAGCCGCGGATCGGAAAGGTTCGCGATCTTTTCCACCCCGCGCGCCGCGGCGGCGCCGGTAGCGAACGCAAGCAGCGTGTCGGATGTCGAGGTATCGCCGTCGATGGTCACGGCATTGAAGGTGTCTTCGACGCCGTCTTGCAGCAGCCGCTTGAGCACTGCAGGCGCAATCGGCGCGTCGGTGAAGACGAAGCAGAGCATGGTCGCCATGTCGGGCGCGATCATGCCGGCGCCCTTGGCGATGCCGCAGATCGACACGGTGTTCTTGCCCATGCGCACCACCGCGGCTGCGCCTTTAGGGAATGTGTCGGTGGTCATGATCGCCTTGGCCGCCGCATCCCAGCCGCCGATTACGGCGTCGTCGGCAAGGCGATCCATGACGCCGGCGAATTTCGTCGCGTCGAGCGGTTCGCCGATCACCCCGGTTGACGCCAGAAACACCTCGGCCGGTTTGCAATGCGCCGTTCCAGCGGCGATTTCCGCCGTGAGCTTGGTCGCGGCGCGGCCGGACTTGCCGGTAAACGCGTTGGCGTTGCCCGAGTTGACGACGAGCGCGCGGGCACCGGCGCGGCCGCCTTTGAGTCGCTCGCGGCACCAATCGACCGCCGCCGACGGGCATTTCGAGCGCGTGAAGACGCCCGATACCGTGGTGCCGTCGTCGAACAGCGCCAGCAGGACGTCGGTGCGTCCGGGATAACGGATCCCGGCGGCCGCAGTAGCCAGCCGCACGCCGGCGATCGGCGGCATTTCGGGAAAAGATGCCGGCGCGAGAGGGGAGATCGGGGAGGCGGGCACGGCGAAACTCATCAATTTGTCATGGCCGGGCTCGTCCCGGCCATCCACGTCTTGTGTCGTAACGTTTTAAAGACGTGGATGCCCGGCACAAGGCCGGGCAGGACGAATCAAACGATTCGTCACTTCTTCGCTGGCGCCGCGGGATTGAGCGCGGGGCTGGCCGCCGCCGGCTTGTCCAACCGCTCGACCGTTGCTGCCTTGCGCAGGTTTTCAACGAGTTCGGCCTGCGCGCGATGCGCAACATAGTTCTCGATTTGCGGCTTCACCTGCTCGAATGTCGGCGTCGGCTTGATGCGCTTGTCCTCGACCTTGATGATGTGCCACCCGAACTGCGTTTTCACCGGGTCGGAAAGCTGTCCCTTGTCGAGCTTGAAGGCGACTTCGGCGAACTCCGGCACCATCTGGTCTTTGGTGAAATAACCGAGGTCGCCGCCGTCGGCCGCGCCCGGATCTTTGGATTTTTCCTTCGCCAGCGTGGCGAAGTCGGCGCCGCCCTTGAGCTGGGCGAAGATCGCCTTTGCCTCATCCTCGGTCGGAACCAGGATGTGCCGCGCGTGAACCTCTTCCTCGTTCTTCACCTGCTTGACCGCATCGTCGTAGACTTGGTGTTCCGCAGTGTCGGTCAACGCGGCCTTGCCGGCGTCCTGCAACAGCATTTCCATCAACAACCTGTTGCGATCGAAGGCGAGCCGATGTTTGACATTGGGCCGGTCGTCGAGCTTCTGCTTCTCCGCGGTCAGCGACATCACGATCACGTCGACGAGATAGTTGATGAGATAATCGCGCTTCTGCTCCGGGGGTATGCTCGGCATGTTGCCGCCGATCTCTTCCTCGGCAAAGGCTACGTCGCTCTCGTGGATATCGACACCGTTGACGCGGACGACCACCGGATCGCTATCCTGCGCCCGGGAAACGCCGATCGGCGCGGACAAGAGCATGGCGCAGCCGATAACGGCGAGCGCGCGGCAACTGGGCAAGCGAGTAAAGGCCATGGAACGCGATCCTCTGGGTCAAAGAGTTCAGGCGCTGGGGGGCGCCGTTTTTCTGGCGCGGACACTTCCCTAATCATATTCACTTGGCAATGGCAGAATTGGGCCTTTGGCTAACGACCGCGTGAAAGACGGCTCGCATTGACAATAAAACCACCCACTCCTATGTCTCGATCAGAAGCCAAGCATCCCAATATCGCCCTGCAAAGCCGCCTTGCAGAAGCCCGAATAGCCCTGCATTTTCCGCTGGTTGGACGGGCGCCGATCGCGAGGAACCTGAGCGTGTGGCGCACCCCCGAGTTGGAAGGATGAAGTCGCGATGATCGGCGCTGTCGCCCGCAAGCTTTTCGGTTCCTCCAACGACCGCCGCATCCGCGCTTATCGGCCGCGGGTTGACGCCATCAATGCGCTGGAAAAGGAGCTGGAGCAGCTCTCCGACGAGGCGCTGCGCGCGCGTACGGATGAGTTTCGCAAACAGCTGGCGGAGGGGGCAACGCCGGACGACATTCTGGTGCCGGCTTTTGCCACCGTGCGCGAGGCCGGCAAGCGAGCGCTCGGTCAGCGCCACTTCGACGTCCAGCTCATCGGCGGCATGGTGCTGCACGAGGGCAGAATAGCCGAGATGAAGACCGGCGAAGGCAAGACGCTGGTCGCCACGCTTCCCGTCTATCTCAACGCGCTCGCCGGCCGCGGCGTCCACGTCGTCACCGTCAACGATTATCTCGCCAAGCGCGACGCCGAATGGATGGGGCAAATCTACAAATTTCTCGGACTTACGGTCGGCGTCATCGTGCACGGCCTCGACGATCCGGAGCGCAAAAATCAATACGACTGCGATGTCACCTACGCCACCAACAACGAGCTCGGCTTCGATTATCTGCGCGACAACATGAAGTACCGGGTCGAGGACATGGTGCAGCGCGGGCACGCCTACGCCATCGTCGACGAGGTCGATTCGATCCTGATCGATGAGGCCCGCACGCCGCTCATCATCTCCGGGCCGCTCGACGATCGCTCGGACTTCTACAACACCATCGATACCTTCATACCGAACCTCGACAAGGGCGATTACGAGGTCGACGAGAAGCAGCGCACGGTGACGCTTACCGAGCTTGGCATGGAGCGGCTGGAGCAAGGTTTGCGCGACGCCAATCTGCTCAAATCCAATTCACTCTACGACGTCGAGAACGTCTCCGTCGTGCATCACGTCAATCAGGCGTTGCGCGCTCACAAGCTGTTCCAGCGCGACAAGGATTACATCGTGCGCAACGGCGAAGTCGTCATTATCGACGAGTTCACCGGCCGCATGATGCCCGGCCGGCGCTATTCGGAAGGGTTGCATCAGGCGCTCGAGGCCAAGGAGCGGCAGGCGATCCAGCCGGAAAACCAGACGCTGGCTTCGATCACGTTCCAGAACTATTTCCGCATGTACAAAAAACTCGGCGGAATGACCGGCACGGCGGCGACCGAGGCCGACGAATTCCTGGACATCTACAATCTCGAGGTTCTGGAAATTCCCACCAACATGCCGATGGTGCGCCTCGACGACGACGACGAGGTCTATCGGACGGCTCGGGAAAAATATCGCGCCATCCTCGCATTGATCGAAGACTGCAAGGCGCGCGGCCAGCCGGTGCTGGTCGGCACCACCTCGATCGAGAAGTCCGAACAGCTCGCCGAGATGCTGCGCCAGAACGGTTGGGAGCAGCACGACTTCTCCGATCCCAATGCGTTCGCCGCGCTCTATTCGGGTGACGAAGGCGCCTCCGCCGCCAAGGTATTCGCCATTCTCAACGCCCGGTATCACGAGCAGGAGGCGCAGATCGTCGCTCAGGCCGGCGTCCCGGGCGCCATCACCATCGCCACCAACATGGCCGGCCGCGGCACCGACATTCAGCTCGGCGGCAATGCCGACATGCGCATCCGCCAGGAAGTGGCGGAAATCGACGATTGGCAGGCGCGCGACAAGAGCCCGCAGGCGGCCGATATTCGCGCTCAAGTCGCGAGGCTGAAGGAAAAGGCGCTGGCCGCCGGCGGGCTTTGCGTGCTCGGCACCGAGCGGCACGAGAGCCGGCGCATCGACAATCAATTGCGCGGCCGTTCCGGACGCCAGGGCGATCCGGGTCATTCAAAATTCTTCCTGTCGCTCGAAGACGACCTGATGCGCATCTTCGGCACCGACAAGCTCGACGGCATGCTGACCAAGCTCGGGCTGAAGGAAAACGAGGCGATCATCCATCCCTGGATCAACAAGGCGCTGGAGAAGGCGCAGCAGAAGGTCGAGGCGCGCAACTTCGATATCCGCAAGAACATCCTCAAATACGACGACGTGATGAACCATCAGCGCAAGGTGATCTTCGACCAGCGGATCGAATGGATGAAGGATGCGGCAGCCGCCGAAGTGGTGGCCGACATGCGCCACAACGCCATCGATGATCTCGTCGCCAAGCACGTGCCGGAGAATGCCTATCCGGAGCAGTGGAATACCGTTGGTCTCAAGGAAGAGCTGAACCGCGTGCTCGGGCTCGATCTGCCCGCCGACGAATGGGCCAAGGAAGAGGGCATCGCCGACGAGGAGATTTTTGCCCGCGTCGAGCGCCGCGCCGACGAGCACATGGCGGCGAAGGTCGCGCAATGGGGTTCCGACGTCATCCGCTATGTCGAGAAATCGATCCTGCTGCAAACGCTCGACCATCTCTGGCGCGAGCATCTGGTCATGCTCGACCACCTGCGGCAGGTGATCGGACTGCGCGGCTATGGGCAGCGCGATCCGCTCAACGAGTACAAGGCCGAAGCTTTCAGCCTGTTCGAAGCCATGAGCCAGAACCTGCGCGAAGCGGTGACGGCGCAGCTCATGCGCGTCGAGATCCTGCCGCAGCCGCCGGAGCAGCAGATGATGCCGCTGCCGGCGATGGAGGCGCATAAGATCGATCCGACCACCGGCGAAGATGAAATGGCGCTGGCGATGGCGGGCGCCGAGACGCTGGCGCGGCACGGCATCGGCGGAGCTAGCGTCGGCGGGGCAGGCGTCGGCGCTGCGCCAGGTGGCGCCGCGGCGGCGGCTCGCAATGCGCCGGTTCCGGCGGCTGAGCGCAATCCGCAAGACCCGACGAGCTGGGGCAAGGTCGGACGTAACGAAGCGTGCCCCTGCGGGTCAGGCAAGAAATTCAAGCATTGCCACGGCAAATACGCGTGACGGTACCGTCGGCGCGCGTCGCCGACCGGTAGCCTCAGATAACCCGATCGCTGTTACTGCAATCCACCCCAGCGGCCGCTGAAGGAGCCGGTGGGGACTGTCGGCTGCGCGCCGCTGATGGTGCCGCCGCTTGGAGGCAGCGGTTCTGCGTTGGCTTCCCGCTGGGCCGGAGCTGGTTTCGGTTTCGCCGCTGCCGTTTGTTGCGGCGCGCTCTTTTGCGCGTCGTTCTTGGGCGCGTCGTTCTTCGCCACATCGCTCTTGTTCGGCCTTAGCCTCACGCTAGCGACGGCTTCGGTGTTGTTGTTACGCGGCGCCGGCCTTGCCCTCGGCGTCGTTCCCGTCGTTGCCGCTTCCGCGCCCCGTTCCTGGGTCGCCGAGTCGGCTGCCGCAACCTGCGTGGACCTCGAGCCGAAAACGCCGCCGAACAATTTGCTCGCCAGCGAGCCTTCGCCACCGTCAGCAACGGCTACCGGCGGCGGCTGCGACGGCAGCGCGCCCGGCGGTGGTACCCTTGCCGGCGGAATTACGCCGCCGACCTGCGCCAGAAATACCCGGTTCATGCCGCCGTCGAGACCGCTGTGGACCGGGGCAACCGCCACATTCGATCTCACCAACTGGGCGTATTGCGCCTCGTCGGCGCGTTCTTTCTCCATCGCCGGCCCGGCGATTTCCGCCGCGACGACGTAAGCCGGGCAGTGGCCGGTCGGATTGAACACGATGCCCTTCGAATTTGACGGTTGTGCCGCGTCGAACACGTAGTGGCGGTCGCAAACATCGACCTTGGGCTCGAGGCGTGTAGCCTCGAAGTGGTCGTTGCCGACTTTGATCATCTTCCAGAACGCCATGTTCGGATTGGTGCGGTGCCGGGCGAGGTTCACCGGCGTCATCCGGAACGGATATGCCTGGATCTGGAACGATTGCTGACCACCGAGAAAAGATTCGCGCGCCAACGAATAGATCTCGCCGATCTGCTCGTCGGTCATCGCGTAGCAACCGCGCGACGAGCAGTCGCCATGGATCATGAGGAAGCCGCCGTGGCGGTCGTTGGCCTTGTCGAAGGTGTTGGGGAAGCCGGTATTGATCGCGAGGTAGTAGTTGGAATTCGGATTCATCAAGTCGGGCGTGATCGTGTAGAAGCCCTCGGGCGCCTGGCGGTCGCCTTCGCGCACTTTCGGTCCGAGATCGCCCGACCACCGGCAGATCGGATAGACCTTGAGAATCTGGAAATGACCGGTGGTGTCCTGCTTCCAGACTTCGAGTTCGGATTCTTCCTTGAAGAGGCGCACCAAGATCGCCGAATCCTTCGGCATCTTCTTTTGTTCGAGCATCGAGAGCATCTGGGGTGACAGCTCTTTCATTGCCTTGGTCGGCAATTGATAGCCGTCATCGCCGAAGCACCCCGCCAGCGCAAATGAGCTGGCAAGTGCCGCCGAAAGCATCAGCGCGCGAACCCGCTTAGCGCGTATCAATGCGATACTCCCCGACGATGGATGGTCCCCGGCCATCACATACTAATGATTATCCTTACAAAATGGCTTTCGCAAGCCGACCGGGAATCTTGGTAACAAGTTGAATACCCTTGACACTAAAGGAATGGTAAACGTTCTACGAATTTGACCGGCAAAACCAAAGATTTAGCCGTTCTGCCGAACATCTTTCGACTTAGTTCTTTTTTATCGGCCGCGATGCCCGATTCGGGGATGAAATCGGGCATGATTGTGGCGATCCGACCGGAAAACCCGGGACATCAGCCGAGCGACCGCCCGATTGCCATGAACTTCTCGCGCCGCAGGCGCACGATGGTCGACGGATCGAGCCCCTGCAGGTCGGCCAAGGCGGCTCCGATGGCCTCACCGGCGGCCGCGATGGCGGCGGCGGGATCGCGATGCGCGCCGCCCGTCGGTTCGGCCACCACCGTGTCGACCACTCCAAGACGTACCAGATCCTGCGCGGTGATCTTCATGCTGGACGCGGCCTCTTGTGCCTTGGCGGTGTCGCGCCAGAGTATGGAAGCCGCGCCTTCGGGCGAAATGACGCTGTATACGGAGTGCTCCAGCATGATCACGCGGTTGGCGGTCGCAACCGCGATGGCGCCGCCGGAGCCGCCTTCGCCGATGATAGTCGCGACGTTGGGAACGCCGATGCGCAGGCAAGCTTCGGTCGAGCGTGCGATGGCCTCGGCCTGGCCGCGCTCCTCCGCGCCGATGCCCGGATAAGCCCCAGCGGTATCGATCAGCGCGATGACCGGAATTTCGAAGTGATCGGCCATGTCCATGAGCCGCACCGCCTTGCGATAGCCTTCCGGCCGCGCCATGCCGAAATTGTGCTTGAGACGGCTGTCGGTGTCGGAACCCTTTTCCTGGCCGATGACGCAGACGCTTTCACCGCAGAAGCGGCCGAAACCGCCGATGATCGCCTCGTCTTCGCCGTAGGTCCGATCGCCGGCAAGCGGAACAAAATCGGCGATAAGCTGGCCAATGTAATCAAGGCAATGCGGCCGTTGTGGATGTCGCGCCACCTGGGTTTTCTGCCACGGAGTCAGCGTCGAATAGAGCTCTTTCAGCGCCTGGTCCGCCTTGACCTCGATGCGGTTGATTTCTTCGCCGATCGCGATGGCGTCGCCGTCGACCTGCAGCGCGCGCATTTCTTCGACTTTGGCCTCAAGCTCGGCCACCGGCTTTTCGAAATCGAGATAAGAGCGCATTACGCAACCGTTCCAACTCTACGGGTCACTGAGGGGGCCAACGGGTCGTCCGGCGCGAACCGGCCGGCAGGTCGGTTGGCCCCGCGAAGCAATCCACGCGCCTCTTGGGACTATCAAATCGCGTCGCCCAAGATCATTACAACCCTAGCCCATCAATTATTGATGTCTGCTAACGGATGCAAATCGCGGACTAGGCTTTTCAGCCGCTCCTCGAGCACGTGGGTGTAGATTTGCGTGGTCGAAATATCGGCATGGCCTAGCAGCGTCTGCACAACGCGCAGATCGGCGCCATTATGCAGCAGGTGACTGGCGAAAGCGTGGCGCAGCACGTGCGGGCTTAGCTGCAACGGGCGCAAGCCGGCCGCTGTGGCGAGGGCTTTGAGCTCGCGCGCGAAATGCTGGCGGGTAAGGTGGCCGCTGTCGCCGAAGGACGGAAACAGCCATTTCGATCCAGCCTCCTTGCCCCCGCTGCCGGGCTGCGAGAGAAGACTTAGATATTCCGCCATCGCGCGCTTTGCCGCGTCGTTGAGCGGCACCAGCCGCTCTTTGTTGCCCTTGCCGCGCACGACGATAACGCGGGTGTCACGCCGCGCGGCGGACGCGGGCAGCGCCACGAGTTCGGAGACCCGCAGACCGGTGGCGTAGAGGAGTTCGACGAGACAAGAAAGCCGCGCTGCTCGCAGTCGCGTCGACGGTGGCGCATCGGGATCGAAGTGTCCCGCGACGCGCAGCAAGCGGTCGACTTCGGCAAGCGAAAGCGTTTTTGGCAACGTGCGGGCGCGCTTTGGACCCTCGAGCACCGCAGCAGGATCGTCCTTGCGCTGCCCTTCCGCATAAAGAAAACGGTACAGCTGACGGATCGCCGAAAGGCGCCGGGCCACCGTCGTCGGCTGCATCCCGCGTTTCGCCAGCACGCCGAGATAGTCGCGCACGTCGTCGGTTGTTGCCGTGGCGACGGAGCGTCCGGCCTCCGCAAGTTGGTCGCCGAAATCGACGAGGTCGCGGCCGTATGCGGCGAGCGTATTTTTGCCGGCGCCGCGCTCGGCCGCGAGCATGTCGAGGAAAAGCGCGGTGAGCCGCTCGTCGGAATGCTTGGCGCCGCGAGTAGCTCCCCGAACGTTTCCCCGCACCGCGTTGTGACCCATGTGGCCAGCGCCCTCAGCGGTTCTTGAAGAATTTTTCCGGCGGGATCACGACGGTGATCTCGCGCGGCTTCGGCTGCACGAAGTGTGCGAGCGAATATAGACCGGCATAGACCGCCGCACACAGAATGGCGACGACGGTAAGGAAGCGAAACAGGCTCGGCATCGTCTGGTATCCCGATTCCGAAGTCGCAGATATTCGCGGTCCACACTCAAGTGAACTTCGGAATCAAAGCGACATTAGCAAAATTACGCTGCTGGTGCGGTTTTCCGGTTTCGAAGTTGCTATGCGAAGCCGCCGTTGAATTGTAGGAACTTCCAAATCCGCCGCACGAGCGCTCGCTGGTCCCGTTGGTGCCGGCGGACAGACCGAGTACGATCATGTTCGGCTTTTTCTGGCAAGCTGCCGAGGCGCTATCGCCGGGGCCATATTAGGTTGCCGAGCAGGCTAACAATCGGACGATTGCGGACACTGTAAATGACTGATTATACGGGACAAAATGACGCCAGCGCTGTGATTCCGGCGGCTGCGATCCTGCCCCGGCTTGGGCGGCGGTCCATTGTGCTGGTCGGCATGATGGGGGTGGGCAAGTCGTCGATCGGGCGGCGGCTCGCCGCACGCCTCTCCATTCCGTTTACCGACGCCGACGCGGAAATCGAGAAGGCCGCCGGCATGAGCATTTCCGAAATCTTCGCCCGAAGCGGTGAATCTTATTTCCGCAACGGCGAGGCGCGGGTGATCGCCCGCCTGCTCGAAGGCGGCCCGCAAGTCCTGGCGACCGGCGGTGGCGCATTCATGAACGCGGACACGCGAGCGCTCATCAAACTGAAAGGCATTTCGATCTGGCTCAACGCCGAGTTCGACGTGCTGTTGCGCCGGACCGGCAAACGGAGAAACGACCGGCCGCTGCTGCAGACCGCCGATCCGGCGGAGACACTGCGCCAGTTATTGGCCGCGCGTGAGCCGACTTACGCGCTCGCGGATCTCACCGTGCAATCGCGCGAGGTGGCGCATGACGTTATCGTCGCTGATATTTTGATGGCGCTCGATTCGTTCATGAAGGAAGCGCCGTTGCCGCAGGAAAAGGCTGGCGTATGACCGCGCCCCTCCGCTCCGATCCGACAACGGTCAAGGTCGCCCTCGATGCGCGCAGCTACGACATCGTCGTCGGGCGCGGCCTGATCAGTTCGCTCGGCCCGCGCATCGCAGCCCTTCGCCCCGGTGCGAAGACCGCGATCGTCACCGACGAGGACGTTGCGCGCTACCATCTCGCCGCTGCCGAAGCCTCGCTGGCCGCGGCCGGCGTCCCGGCGAGCCGCGTGATGGTTCCGGTTGGCGAGGGTTCCAAGAGCTTTCATAGCTTCGAACGGGTTTGCGAGACGCTCATCGCCGAACGCGTCGAGCGCGGCGATCTCGTTGTTGCGCTGGGCGGCGGCGTCATCGGCGATCTTGCCGGTTTCGCCGCGTCCGTCGTGCGTCGCGGCATCGAATACGTGCAGGTGCCGACGACATTGCTGGCGCAAGTCGATTCTTCGGTCGGCGGCAAAACCGCCATCAATTCCGTGCACGGCAAAAATCTCATCGGGACCTTCCATCAGCCGATCCTGGTTCTCGCCGACACCTCCCTGCTCGATTCATTGCCGCCGCGCCAATTCCGTGCCGGCTATGCCGAGCTCGTCAAATACGGCCTGCTCGGCGACGCCGCGTTCTTCTCGTGGCTCGAAGCGAACTGGCGCGACGTCTTCGCCGGCGGCAGCTCTTCCGGAAGCCTTGCGCGCGAACACGCCATAGCCGTGAGTTGCCGCGCCAAAGCCGCCATCGTGGCGCGCGACGAGCGTGAGATCGGCGAGCGCGCATTGCTCAATCTCGGTCACACATTCGGCCACGCCCTCGAGGCGGCCTGCGGCTTTTCCGACCGTCTGCTGCACGGCGAGTCCGTCGCCGCCGGGATGGCGCTGGCGTTCGGCTTTTCGGCGCGGCTGGGTCTTATTCACGCCGCCGAGTCGGAACGCGCGATCCGCCATTTGGCGGCGGTAGGCCTGCCCACCAGAATGAAGGATATTCCGGGCAATTTACCTTCATTGGATCGATTGATGGATTTGATTGCACAAGACAAGAAAGTGAAACGTGGAACGCTTACATTCATCCTTCTGCGCGGGATCGGCGCCGCTTTCGTCGAACACGGCGTCGATCAAGCGCAAGTGCGCGCGTTCCTCAGCGAGAAACTTGCCGAGCAATGAGTATCTACGATTGGTTGACCGTCGTGGCAGTCGTCGTCTGCCTGCTGATATCGGCGTTCTATTCCGGCAGTGAAACGGCGCTGACGGCATCATCGCGTGCCGCGATGATGCGGCTCGAAAAGCAAGGCAACATCGACGCCACCACCGTCAGCCGCCTCCTAGCGACCCGCGAGCGTTTCCTCGGCGCCGTCCTGCTTGCCAACAACGCCACCAATATCGCCGCGTCGACGCTCGCGACCGGATTGCTGCTGACGCTGTTCGGCGAAGCCGGCGTCATCTACGCCACCATCGTGATGACGGCGCTGATCTTCGTTCTTTGCGAGATACTGCCGAAGACCGCCGCCTTCAACGCACCGGATCGCGTCGCTCTGGCCGTTGCGCAGCCGATTGCCCGGACCGTTACGCTGCTGCTGCCGCTCCTGAAGGCGGTCGAGTGGATGGTGCGCCTCATACTGAGCGGCATCGGCATGTCGCGCGGTACGGTGCAGTCAATCCTGTCGCCGCGTGAGGAACTGCGCGGCGCCGTCGACCTCCTCCATCGCGCCGGCATTGTGGAGAAGCTTGACCGCGACATGATGGGCGGCGTCCTGGACCTGCGCGAGCTTACCGTTTCGGACGTAATGGTTCATCGCACCAAGATGGTCATGCTCGATGCGGACACGCCGCCGCGCGAGATCATCGATGACGTGCTGGGCGCGGCAGTGAGCCGGCTGCCGGTCTGGCGCGGGTCGCCCGACAACATCCTCGGCGTGCTTTACGCGAAGGATCTGCTGCGCGCACTGCATTCGGCCGGCGGCGACGCCTCAAAAATCGACATCGAAACACTGGCACGGCCGCCGTGGTTCGTGCCGGATACGACGCCGCTCTACGAGCAACTCAAGGCCTTTCGTGATCGCAAGACCCCGGTCGCCTTGGTGGTCGACGAATACGGCGAACTGGAAGGGCTGGTGACGACCAAGGACATCATTGCCGAGATCGTCGGCGATATCGGCGATGAACACGAAGTCGCCGTGCCCGGCGTGCGCATGTTGTCGGACGGCTCGGCGAACGTTGACGGCTCGGTGCCGGTGCGCGACCTCAACCGGGCGATGGACTGGAGCATCCCCGACGATGAAGCGACGACGATCGCCGGCGTGGTGATCCACGAGTCGCGCTCGATCCCGGAGCCGGGGCAGAGTTTCACCTTTCACGGCTACCGTTTCCAGGTTCTTCGCAAAACGCGCAACCGCATCACGGCGTTGCGGGTCACGCCGCTCGTCCGCAAGGTGACGGCGAAGGCTGGTACTCAAACCAGCACACCAACTTTAAACTAAAAGAGGCCGCCAAGTGAGGCGGCCTCTTCCGGCTGATCGCCGTTTATTCTGTTGTGCTTTTCAGTAGCAGGGAACGCACCGGCAGCAACCGCGGGGGGCGCACGCGCTGATCCAGCCCGGGCCGCATCCGCAAGCGCCCGTCCATCCGTTACAGGCCGTCAAGTCCGGGGCAGGCTTTTTCCGGATCATGCTCTAAGCACCCTCGCCAGGCGCTGCCGCATGGATGGCGAGCGCGTGAACGCCGCCGGCAAGTTCGCCCGCGAGCGCGGTGTTGATCATGCGATGGCGCTCCAGCCTGCTCTTCCCACGAAAAGCTTCCGACACGATATAGAGGCGGAAGTGCGTTTCGCCGCCCGGCCGGTGTCCGGCGTGGCCCTCGTGCCGGTGCGACTCGTCTTCCACGCGCAGACTCTCCGGTGCGAAAGCCTTGTGCAACTTTTCTGTGATGAGATTGAGCGTCGTCATGATTCCGTCGGCACTGCCATGTTGCGGAAAGCTGGGAGCTGGTGTTTCAAAAAAATCATGCTCCCGCTGGAAATCCACCGTCAAGCTCGGCAAACGCGCGCTTTTGCCTTCTGTCAAGTCTTGAAGCTGCCATCGACGCACACGCATACTTGAAGCAATGAGTAACGACTCGCCACTCTTCGACCGGATCAGGGTCAAACCGGACCAGGACCGCCGCCCGCGCGCCGATCTTCCGGCTTGCCAGTGGCCGCGCTGCGATTCGCCCGCGACCCATCGCGCGCCGAAAGGCCGGTTGCGCGCGGCCGAGTACTGGCAGTTCTGCCTCGGGCATGTGCGCGAATACAATAATTCCTACAACTTCTTCGCCGGAATGAGCGACGATGCGATCGCCAAGTATCAGAAGGAAGACCTCACCGGCCACCGTCCAACCTGGAAAATGGGGTCGATCGGCGGCAAACGCCGGGATGCGCGGAGGAGGGCGGGCGACGGCTCCGCCTGGGCGTCCGAGGACCCGTTCGGCCTGTTCGGCGGGGCGGGCCCCGGGCAGACCGGCCGCAAGCGGCCGGCCACCGAGGGGCGCAAGATTCTCAATGCCCAACGGCGGGCGCTCGACGTGCTTGGGCTTGAAGCTGATGCCAAGCGGGCCGATATCAAGGCGAAGTTCAAGGTACTGGTGAAGCGTCATCATCCCGACGCGAACGGCGGCGATCGGACGTCCGAGGACCAGCTGCGGGAGATCATCCAGGCCTATAATTACCTAAAGTCGGCGGGTTTCTGCTAAGCGTCTTGGGTGGCTTTCGCCACCTTGTGTGCTTCTGCTAAATTTGCCGCGACATCCGACTACCGGTGAGGGCCGATTGGCGCCCCCGCGGAGGTCACGGAGGAGTAATGACTCTCGCAACTGAAGCAGTATCCGGCTTGCCGGATATGAAGGTCTCGATCCGGCAATTGTTCGGCATCGACAGCGACCTCGAAGTTCCGGCCTATTCGGAGCCGGACGAGCACGTTCCTGACATCGATCCCGACTATCGTTTCGACAAGCCGACTACGCTGGCCATCCTCGCCGGATTTGCCAGGAACCGCCGCGTCATCGTGACCGGCTATCATGGGACCGGCAAGTCGACGCATATCGAGCAGGTGGCGGCAAGGCTGAATTGGCCCTGCGTGCGCGTCAATCTCGACAGCCATATCAGCCGCGTCGACCTCATCGGCAAGGATGCGATCGTCATTCGCGAGGGCATGCAGGTAACCGAGTTCCGCGACGGCATCCTGCCGTGGGCGCTCCAGCACAATGTGGCGATCTGTTTCGACGAGTACGATGCCGGCCGCCCCGACGTGATGTTCGTTATTCAGCGTGTGCTGGAATCGTCCGGCCGCCTGACGCTGCTCGACCAGAACAAGGTGATCAAGCCGCATCCGTCGTTTCGGCTGTTCGCAACCGCCAACACGGTCGGCCTCGGCGACACGTCCGGGCTGTATCACGGCACGCAACAGATCAACCAAGGCCAGATGGACCGCTGGTCGATCGTCACCACGCTTAACTACCTGCCGCATGACAACGAGGTCGAGATCGTTCTTGCCAAGGCGAAGCACTATCGCACGGCAGAGGGCCGCGACATCGTCGGCAAGATGGTGCGGGTGGCGGATCTGACGCGCAACGCGTTCATGAACGGCGATATCTCAACCGTCATGAGCCCGCGCACGGTCATCACCTGGGCGGAGAATGCCGATATTTTCAACGATATCGGTTTCGCGTTCCGGCTGACATTCGTGAACAAGTGCGACGAACTGGAACGTACGCTGGTGGCGGAGTTCTATCAGCGCTGCTTCGGGCAGGAATTGCCTGAATCGGCGCTCAACGTCGCGCTGAGCTGAAATTCATCCCTCTGCCGTTGCGGGAGAGGGTGCCGAGCAGCCGAAGGCCGCGAGGCGGGTGAGGGGTCAACCGATCCGCGCAATGCAGCGTTTGCAACCTCTCACACGGCTCGCTCTCGTTTCGCTCAGGCGATCCATCCTCTCCCGCAAGGAGAGAGGGAAAGACGAGCGAGCAGCATTGACTTCATGACCTCGAACATCAAGCCCAAGAATCCGTCCAAGGAAGCGCCGACCGAGCCGTTCAAGCGCGCGGTCGGCGTTTGCCTTCGCGCGATTGCCGGCAAGGGCGACATCGAGGTCGCATTCGCCGCCGAACGTCCCAGCCTTGCCGCCAACAAGGTGCGGCTGCCGGAACCGGCGCGCCGGCTCAATGATCGGGAGGCGGCCATCGTGCGCGGCCACGCCGACTCGATTGCGCTGCGGCTCGCCTGCCATGATCCGGCGGTGCATCGAAAACTCGCGCCCGGCGGTCAGCAGGCGCGCGCGGTGTTCGAAGCCGTCGAGCAGGCACGGGTCGAAGCGATCGGGTCCCGCCGCATGGGCGGGGTTAAGAAGAATCTCGCCGCCATGCTCGATGACCGTTTCCATCGCGGCAAATACGACGAGATTACCGACCGCGCCGATGCGCCGATCGAGGAGGCCGTCGCCATGATCGTGCGCGAAAGGCTCACGGGCGAGACGCCGCCGGCGACTGCGCGCAAGCTCGTCGACCTGTGGCGCCCACTCATCGAGGAACGCGCCGGCCGCAATCTCGACCGCCTCGAGCGGGTGCTGACCGATCAGCGCCGGTTCGGCGACGTCGTGCATGACCTGCTCGATAGCCTGGATATGGGCGAGGATCGCACCAGCGATGCCGACGAAGAGGAGGGCGACGAGGGCGACGAGCAAAGCCGCAGCGACGAGTCGGGCAGCGACGGCGAGGCCGCCGAATCCACCGACAGCGAGCGCATGAGTCTCGAAGAGGCCGAGACCTCGACCGACGATTTGCCGGAAAGCGCCGCCGAAGCCGTCGATGCGTCCGCAGCCGACATGTCCGACGACGCCGAGATGGGCGATTCTGACACGGCGGCAGAACCCTGGCGGCCGCGCCATAACCGCAACGAGCCGCGCGGCCCGGATTATCGGCCCTTCACCGCCAAATTCGACGAGGTCATTGGCGCGGAGCATCTGTGCGATCCGGAAGAGCTCGACCGGCTGCGCGGCTACCTCGACAAACAGCTGCTTCATCTTCAGGGCGTCGTGGCGCGGCTGGCCAATCGCCTGCAGCGGCTTCTCCTCGCGCAGCAAAACAGAGCCTGGGAGTTCGATCTCGAGGAAGGCCTGCTCGATCCGGCGCGGCTGACGCGCGTCATCGTCGACCCGCTGCATCCGCTGTCGTTCAAGCGGGAGAAGGATACCGACTTCCGCGATACGGTGGTGACACTACTGCTCGACAATTCCGGGTCGATGCGCGGCCGGCCGATCACTGTGGCGGCGACGTGCGCCGATGTTCTGGCGCGAACGCTCGAACGCTGCGGCGTCAAGGTCGAGATTTTGGGTTTCACGACGCGCGCCTGGAAGGGCGGGCAATCGCGTGAAGCCTGGCTTGCGCAAGGCAAGCCGGCCAATCCGGGGCGCCTCAACGATCTGCGCCACATCGTCTACAAATCCGCCGATGCGCCATGGCGGCGCGCGCGGAAAAATCTCGGACTGATGATGCGTGAGGGCCTGCTCAAGGAGAATATCGACGGCGAAGCGCTCGACTGGGCGCACAAGCGCCTGCTCGGCCGGCCCGAGAGCCGCAAAATTCTGATGATGATCTCGGACGGAGCGCCGGTTGATGACTCAACGCTGTCGGTCAATCCCGGCAACTATCTCGAACGTCACCTGCGCTGGGTGATCGAAGACATCGAAACCCGCTCTCCGGTCGAGCTGATTGCCATCGGCATCGGCCACGACGTCACACGCTACTATCGTCGCGCGGTGACCATCGTCGATGCCGAGGAGCTTGGCGGCGTCATGACCGAGAAGCTCGCTGAGCTGTTCGTCGAGAGTTCGACCGAGGAGCGCGCGCCGCGTCCGGCCCGGCGTCGCCGGTTGGATGCCTAGACGCACAGCCCGGGCCCTGAGGCGGCGAAGCTGGGTGGCTTGGTCATGAAGGGATGCCTGATGGAACGAAGAAAAGCCTCTGATTTTCCGCAAGGCCTGCTGCGGCTGTTCGACCGCTACGTTCACGGTGATATCAGCCGGCGCGAATTCCTTGAAGGAGCGCAAAGCTTTGCCGTTGGCGGTGTCACCGCCGCGGCGCTGTTCGAGATGCTCAAGCCGAACTACGCCTGGGCGACACAGGTTCAAAAGGACGACGGCCGCATCAAGGCCGAGACGGTTAGCGTGCCGTCGCCGCAGGGCTATGGAAGCGTCAAGGGCTATTTGGTACGTCCGGCGAACGCGACCGGAAAGCTTCCCGGCGTGCTTCTCGTGCATGAGAACCGCGGTCTCAATCCTTACATCGAGGACGTCGCCCGGCGGCTCGCGGTCGCCGACTTCATGGCGTTCGCCCCGGACAGTCTTACATCGGTCGGCGGCTATCCAGGCGACGATGAAAAAGGCGGGCAGCTTTTCGCCCAGCTCGATCGGGCCAAGATGACGGAAGATTTCTTGGCGGCGGCGATGTGGTTGAAATCGCGCCCGGACTGTACCGGCAAGGTCGGCGTCGTCGGCTTCTGTTTTGGTGGCGGGGTCGCCAACCAGCTTGCAGTGCGGATGGGAGCGGATCTGGCCGCGGCCGTTCCGTTTTACGGCAGCCAGCCCAGTGAAGCCGACGCGGAGAAGATCAAAGCCCCGCTGCTCGCGCATTACGGCGAACTCGATACGCGCATCACGTCAGGATGGCCGGCTTTTGACGCGGCCCTCAACGGCGCGCACGTTGCTCACCAAGGTTACGTGTATGCCGCGGCCAATCACGGCTTTCACAACGACACGACGCCCCGTTACGACCAGGCCGCCGCCAAGCTCGCCTGGCAGCGCACGCTGGACTGGCTCAACAAGTATCTGAGATAGGAAGACTGAGGCAGAACCGGCGGCCGCAGCCGTGCTCTCAGGCCGCGACGGCGCGCTTCTTGACGACCTGACGCTTGAGTTCGAGAGCGCGCGGCGACAGCTCTTCGTTGCTGGCCTTGAGCAGGAAGGCATCGAGGCCGCCGCGATGATCGACGCTCTTCAATGCATTGGCGGAAATGCGCAGACGCACCGAACGGCCGAGCGAGTCGGACATGAGCGTAACGTTGAGCAGATTGGGCAGGAACCGCCGCTTGGTCTTGCGGTTCGAGTGGCTCACCTTGTTACCGATCTGACGTGTTTTGCCGGTCAGCTCGCAGCGCCGCGACATGGCTTCAATTCCTCTTAAAAACCTCCGCAACCGGCGCCGAGCGGCGCATCGGGTGGCAAGAAGGTGCGGGAGCTATAATGAGCACGCGGGAAGGCGTCAAGCGCGGGCTGTATCGGCGGGTAAGTGGCCGCCAAATCACAGAAACGACGTATTCTGCGACAAAACAGTGCAGCCGAAGGAACCTTCGCCCCCGTGGTTATTATCGCCAAACGCCCCACCAGTATCAGAGCCGCGGCGTTTGCCGCGGCGGCTTTCGTCGTTGGGGTGGCCGCGGCGGCCGACTCGGCCCATGTCGCCGCCGCGCAGGGCCGGCTCGAGGCTGAATACACCGCCACGCTCGCCGGTATTCCGATCGGACGCGGAAGCTGGATCATCGACATTTCGGAGGATCAGTTCACGGCAACGGCGACCGGCGGCACCTTCGGCATTCTGAAGGTCTTCACCTCCGGGCACGGAACCACCACCGTGCAAGGCTCCTTGAGCGCCGGGCAGGCGCTGCCGATGACCTACGTGTCAACCATCACCAACGACAAAAGAGTCGATGATGTGCGCATGGCGTTCGCCGGCGGCAACATCAAGGACTTCACTGTAGAGCCGCCGGTTCCTCCGCATCCGGATCGGATCCCGGTGAGCGAGGCCGATCGGCACAATGTGCTCGACCCGATGACCGCGGCCCTCGATCTCGTCGGCGGCAGCGGCGATCCGCTTTCGCCGCAAGCCTGCGGCCACAAGGCGTCCGTGTTCGACGGCCGCATGCGCTTCGATCTGCGCAGCGAGTTCAAGCGTATGGACGTCGTCAAGGCCGAAAAAGGTTACCAAGGACCGGTCGTCGTTTGCGCGGTCTATTTTGCGCCGGTTTCCGGTTACATTCCGGAGCGATACGCCATCAAATATCTCACCGCCTTGCGCGATGCCGAAGTATGGTTTGCGCCGATAACCGGCACGCGCGTGCTGGTGCCATATCGCTTCTCGTTGCCGACGCCGGTGGGCGTTGGCGTGCTGCAAGCGACCCAATTCATCTCGGTCGCCAAACCGCCGCGCGCTGCGGCGAATGTGAAAACGCAGTAGTCACGGGAAATCCGCCGGTCGCGCCGGTGTCAGGTTTCCCCGTTATCCACAGGAGTACCTCCCTTGACTGGCCGGAAGAAACTCTGCGGCAAACGCGTTTACCTTTTTGCCGGAGAAACGCCCGCAAGCCGCCATCGGAATTACCCGATCTGGTATTGCGTCGCGCAGCCTGCCCCATATGTCGCAGTGAACGAACTCGCACTCGACGCGAGTCGCCGATTCGGGCGCGATTCGTTCCAGACTCGTTCCACACCTTAAGCACAGGGCTATCCAGCGTATTGTTGTGATACAGATGCAGCCGCTGTCGCGTCTGGCAGCCCGGGCCTTCGATGCCGATTTCCTTTTCGCCTTCCACTAATCGCGATTTGCGCGCACGCGGCGCCGGCGTCACGGCCGTGCTCGGGCCAACCAACACTGGCAAGACCCATCTCGCCATCGAACGGATGCTGGCGCACTCGTCCGGGGTGATCGGCTTGCCGCTGCGGCTCCTGGCGCGCGAAGTCTATAATCGGGCGGTCGAGCGGGTCGGCGCCGACGCCGTGGCGCTGGTCACCGGCGAGGAGAAGATCAAGCCGCCGAATCCGCGCTACTGGGTTGCCACCGTCGAAGCGATGCCGCGCGATCTCGATGTCGCGTTCCTCGCCGTCGACGAAATCCAGCTGGCCTCGGATTTCGAGCGCGGCCACGTTTTCACCGATCGCATGCTGCACCGGCGGGGCCGTGAGGAGACGCTGGTGCTGGGCGCGGCGACCATGCGGCCGATCGTGGAGCGGATTCTGCCCGGCGCCAGCATCGTAAGCCGGCCGCGGCTTTCGCAGCTTACCTTCGCCGGCGAGAAGAAACTCACGCGACTGCCGCGGCGCACGGCCATCGTCGCCTTCTCGGCCGAGGAGGTCTACGCGATCGCCGAACTTATCCGCCGCCAGCGCGGCGGCGCGGCGGTCGTGCTCGGCGCCCTGTCGCCGCGCACCCGCAACGCCCAGGTGGCGCTCTATGAGGCCGGCGAGGTCGACTATCTGGTGGCGACCGACGCCGTCGGCATGGGTCTCAATCTCGACGTCGATCACATCGCCTTCGCCTCGGACCGCAAGTTCGACGGCTATCAGTTCCGCAAGCTCAGCCCTGCCGAGCTGGCCCAGATCGCCGGACGCGCCGGCCGCGCCACCCGCGACGGCACTTTCGGCACCACCGGACGCTGTCCTCCGTTCGAAATCGAACTCGCGCAGGCGCTCGAATTGCACACCTTCGAGCCGGTGAAAATCGTGCAGTGGCGAAACACCGATCTCGACTTCTCGTCGATCGGCGCGTTGCAGGCCACACTGGCGGCGGCGCCGACGGAGCCGACGATGACGCGCGCACCCGTCGCCGAAGACATCCTGGTGCTCGACCACGCCTCGCGCGACGACGATGTGCGCGGCATGACAAGATCAGGCGCCGACGTCGAGCGGTTATGGGAGGTCTGCCAGGTTCCGGACTACCGCAAGATCGCGCCGGCGACGCATGCGGAATTGGTGGTGACGCTCTACGGCCATCTCATTCGTGAGGGGACAATCCCGACCGACTGGTTCGCCAAGCAGGTAGCATTCGCCGATCGGACTGACGGCGATATCGATACGCTCTCCAACCGCATCGCCCATATCCGGACATGGACCTTCGCGGCCAATCGGCCGGATTGGCTCGCCGATCCCGAGCATTGGCAGAGCGTCGCGCGCGCGGTGGAGGACAAGCTTTCCGACGCCTTGCACGAGCGGCTGAGCGAACGCTTCATCGATCGGCGGACCAGCGTGCTGATGCGGCGGCTGCGCGAGAATGCGCAACTTGAGCCGGAGATGAGCAAAACCGGCGAGGTGGTGGTCGAAGGTCACGCCATCGGCCGCCTCGACGGCTTTGTCTTTGTCGCCGACGCCTCATCGGGCGGATCGGAAGCCAAGGCGTTACAGAATGCGGCTCAAAAGGCGCTTGCCGGCGAGATCGCGACGCGCGCCACGCGGCTCGCGGCGGCGCCGGACGAGCAATTCGTGCTCGCCGCCGACGGCACCGTTCGCTGGACCGGCGCTCCCGTCGGCAAGCTCGTTGCCGGCGAGGAAGCCTTGCGACCGCGTGTGCGCGTCATTGCAGACGAGCATCTTTCCGGCGCGCCGCGCGAGGCCGTGGAAGCGCGGCTGGACGCTTGGGTGAAATCGCACATCGAAAAATTGCTTGGCCCTTTGTTCGAGATTTCGGCGGCTGCCGACATCAGCGGAATCGCCCGCGGCGTCGCGTTCCAATTGGTCGAAGCGCTCGGCGTGCTCGACCGTCAGCGCGTTGCGGACGAAGTGAAGGGTTTGGAGCAGCCGGAGCGGGCGAGCCTGCGCAAATACGGCGTGCGCTTCGGCGCCTATCACATCTATCTGCCGCCCCTGCTCAAGCCGGCGCCGCGCGCGCTTGCAGCCCAGCTCTGGGCGCTGGCCCATGACGGTCCGCAGAGCAAGGGACTAGACGACGTGCTGCATCTCGCCGCCGGCGGCCGGACGTCGATCCCGGTCGATCGAGAGGTCGACGCTAGCCTCTATCGCGCGGCAGGTTACCGAGTATGCGGCGAGCGCGCGGTGCGCGTCGACATTCTCGAACGCCTCGCGGATCTGATTCGGCCAGCGCTGGTCTGGCGCGAGGGCGCTTCCGGACAAAAGCCGCCTGGCGCCATTGGCGGCGGGGGATTCACGGTGGTCAACACCATGACCTCGCTGACGGGCGCTTCAGGCGAGGATTTCGCATCGATCCTGCGGTCGCTCGGCTATCGCCTGGAGCGCCGGCCGAAGCCGCCGCCTCCAGTTGAGGCGGTGACAGGCGGCGAGGCGGAAGTGGCGGTCACGCCCGCTCCCGCGCCCGTCAGCGACGAATTGCCCGCCGTGGATGCCGCGCCAGCGGCGGAATTGCTTGCGCCCGAGACCGGGTCGCCGGCCGACGAGATAGCCGCCGGAGCAAGCGAGACTTCAGTCACGCCACCCGAGGGGCCGACAACCGGAGATACGGTCACGGAGGAGCCTGCTCTCGAAACGCCGGTGGCGCCGCCCGCCGTCGCCGCGCTCGAAGCCGTAGCCGGGACGGCCGATAGTACCGCCGTTGCCGCGGCCGAAACTGAGCCGGAGATGATCGAGGTATGGCGGCCGGGCCGGGCCGAAGGACGGCGCCGCCCGCAGGGCAAGCATCGCCATGCCGGTAGATCGTTTGCAAGGCATGGGGACACCCCACAACCGGATGCCGCCACTGCATTCAGCGCGCCAGAGACCGCGCCAATAGCTTCGTCGGAAGTGCCATCGGGCGAACCGACGCCGGCGGCTGGGCCCGCCGCGCCTGCCGAGCAGAGCATTGCCGGCGAACCGTCAAAACCGGACCGTCATTCGCGCCATCCTCGCCGGCATGGAGGAGATCAGCGGCCCGACCGTCCGCGCCGTGAGCGCGACCGCCCGCCCGCCCATGCCTCACGCCACGAAAGGCACGAGCGGCAAGAGCGACCAGAGCGGCATGAACGGCGCGAAAAGGCGCCGGATCCGAACTCGCCGTTTGCCAAGCTTGCGGCGCTCAAGGCCCAGCTTGAAGCGGAAGCGAAGGAGCGCCGCTAGGCGATGATCCGAAGTAGCGGGGGCCGACTTTCCGAAAAGATCCCGTTGCAGCGAAATCGTCGGGCAAAGGTGGATGCAATCCCCGGCGGCAATAACGTCTCGGAGGGGAAGGGGCACCAGCGGATCGACAGATGGTTGTGGCATGCGCGCCTGGTGCGCACGCGTTCAGCCGCGGCTGCACTTGCAAGTTCCGGTTACGTGCGTGTGAACGGCGTCCACGTCGACGCGCCGGGCCGCATGGTGCGAAGTGGTGACGTGATCACGGTCGCGCTCGATCGTGCGGTGCGGGTGCTCAAAGTAACGGGGATTGTCGAACGCCGCGGTCCAGCCCGGGCCGGCCGAGCCTTATATGAGGAATTGACTTGAAAAAGGCCTGCGCGCCGGGCGTATTCAGGTAGCCAACCTTGCGCCAGTGGGAGCCATGCGGTAGGAGCAAACCCCGCGAAGGCGTAGGTTCAGAGCGAGCAGATGACTTACATCGTCAATGATAATTGCATCAAATGCAAATACATGGACTGCGTGGAAGTTTGCCCCGTGGATTGCTTCTACGAGGGTGAAAACATGCTGGTTATCCATCCCGACGAGTGCATCGATTGCGGCGTTTGCGAGCCGGAATGCCCGGTCGACGCGATCAAGCCTGACACCGAGCCGGGGGTGGAGAAATGGCTGACCGTGAACGCCGAATTCGCCAAGCAATGGCCGAATATCACGGCCAAAAAGGAACCGCCGGCCGACGCCAAGGACTTTGAGGGGGTTTCCGGAAAGTTCGACCAGTATTTTTCGCCGAAGCCGGGAACGGGCGACTAAAGCAACCCTTAGACTTGTCGCCCTTAACCTTTCCCCAACCTGCGACGCTTTTGCGGTGCCATAAGGCTTTGATTTTGAGCGAAAATGTGTTATAAGGGCGCTTCATAATGAAGAACACCCCCGATATGCCGCTCCCTCAATCGGGGAACCCGTTTTTCCGGGGCGTTTTCGAGGAATCGTCAAAAGAGGCGTGAGACCCACGCGAGAGCAGTGGCAGAGAAAACTCGTCGTCATCGTTCGAAGAAGAGCGCAGCCGGCATGAGCCGGAAGGCAAGAAAGCCCACCTCCGGCGCGAGCCGAAGGCCATCACAGTCCACGCGGCAAGCAACCCGGGAACGGGTCAGCGTGGCGAAGCCCGTACCCCGGCGCAAGCCGGAGGCGGAAGGAGCAAGTTTGGGAATGAATGCGAAGAAGACTACGCAGCGACAAGGCTTTAAGACTAGCGAATTCATCGTGTACCCGGCCCACGGCGTGGGCCAGATCGTTGCGATCGAGGAGCAGGAGGTCGCCGGCGCGCGGCTTGAGCTGTTCGTCATCAACTTCGTCAAAGACAAGATGACTTTGCGGGTACCGACCTCGAAGATCGCGTCCGTCGGCATGCGCAAGCTTGCCGAAGCGCCGATGGTCAAGCGGGCGCTCGAGACGCTCAAGGGCCGGGCGCGCATCAAGCGCACCATGTGGTCGCGTCGGGCTCAGGAATACGAAGCAAAGATCAATTCCGGCGATATCGTCGCCATCGCCGAGGTCGTTCGCGACCTCTATCGGTCGGAGTCGCAGCCGGAGCAGTCGTATTCCGAGCGCCAGCTTTACGAAGCTGCCCTCGACCGCCTCTCGCGTGAGGTCGCTGCAGTCATGCGGCTCACGGAGACGGAGGCGATCAAGGAGATCGAGGCCGCGCTCGCCAAAGGGCCGCATCGCGGTCCGAAGCCCGAGGCGACGGACGAAGATGCCGTCGTCGAGGAAGAGGCGGCCTAGCAGGCTTCAGGATTTCGCCGTCCGTCAGGCGGATAGGATTATGCAAGGCCCGGCAGAAATGCCGGGCCTTTTTCGTTCCGTAGCCGCGTGGTGAGGCGGTTAACCTAACGGTGACCTGCCGACAAAAATCCTACGGTTAGCCATAAATTAAGCTTCATTTGAAAGGAACAAGGTAGGCGGTGGATGTGGGATCAGGGGGACCTTGCTCATGGGGCGTGGTCGGGCGCTTAAAATTGGCCGGTTGCTTTCACTCTTGGCGGCTGGGTTCATTGGTTACCTTCTCGGTGATTGGCACGCGGTCGTTATGCGCGCCGCCGAACTCTCGGCCTCGCAGAATATCGCGCTGCGTTTCCCCGAGCCTAAAGCGGATATCGCTGTCGTCGATGGTGCGGCTGACGTACCGACCGGCGCAGCCAACATCCTGGTACCCGGCGAGCCGCGGCTGGCGTTACTGAGCCCCGACCCCATGGCTTCGACGCCGCAAACGGCACCGGCACAGATGCCGGCGCGTGTACAACTGGCGTCGGCGGAAGAAGTCACGCCGTTACCGTTGGTCGAGAGTGTGCCTGTCCGCAGCGTTACGCCGGTGCCAGTGCGGCCGAAAGCCGAGGCAAAGCTCGCCGTGGTCGCGCCGCCCAAAGCTGAGCCGAAAACGGCGGCCGCCGCCAACGACGTGCGCCAACACAACCGCCCGGGCTTCGTGCTCAACGACGCGCAGATCGCCAGCATCAAGACCCGGCTCCATTTGTCACCGGGCCAGGAACAGATGTGGCCAGCGGTCGAAGCAGCTTTGCGCAACATCGCCTACGCGAAAGCGCGCGACGGACGCCGGCACGGTCCCGCCGTGAACACCGACGTTGCCTCGCTCGATCCCGACAGCGCCGAGGTGCAGGGGCTGAAGTCCGCCGCCTTCCCGCTGATCATGAGCTTCTCCGACGAGCAGCGAAACGAAGTCCGCGGCCTCGCCCACGTGATGGGTTTGGATAAGCTCGCATCCGAACTGTGATCTAAACGGAATGCTCCGTCATGCCGGCGTTTGTCGCCGGCATGATGTGTTCTTGCGCCGGGAGCCGTTGAAACCCCGGTTCAGTTTTGGCCAATCGCGCGTGTTGAGCGATCGCCGCTTCGAAAATCGCCGCCATGTCTCTTCTCTCGCGTTGAGCGGCTCTTCGACCCCCAAGAGACAATTCAGAAACTTCTCCCTCTCCCGCCATCGGCAGGACTCGCAAAGTGCCGCCACGGTTGGCGGCGATGACCGAGAAGATGGTATCCAAACGGCGCTGGCGGCATGCGGCGACGTCCAGTCGCTTCCGACAGACAATTTCAGGAGAGTAGCGTCGATGCATTCGCGAAACCGAAAGCTGTTCTTGATTGCCATGGCCATTGTCGAGGTCGTAACAGGACTTTGTCTTATTTTTCTTCCCGCTGTCGCATTGGCCGGTCTACTTGGCGTCGACAATCCTGCGGTTGAATCCATATTCGTCGGGCGTCTTGCCGGAGCGGCACTGCTTGCAATCGGCGTAGCGAGCTGGCTGGCGAGGACCGACACGCTAACCCCTGCCCAGTTTGGTTTGCTGACCGGTCTTCTGATCTATAACGCCGCGGCCGCAATTCTTATCGCTTCTGCGGGGGTGGTCTTAAAAATGAGCGGTGCGGCGCTTTGGCCGGCGGCCGTGCTTCACGCCATTCTGACCGTCTGGTGTATCAATTGTCTGCGCCGAGATCGTATCGCCGGTTGATCGCTCTCCCGGCGACGCGACAGAATGATGAATGGCCAGCGGGTTATGCACTACTGAGCTTTCCAACCGTGAGGCCGCCGGAAAAACAGAGCCGGGCCGACGTGGCGGAAGCCACGAAAATGCGGATTTTAGTCCGCTATGCCCGACGACCAATATTAGCTGGCGCCAACCCAACAATTCGATTTACGATTGCGCGGCGAGAATCTATAAGCCGTTGATTTCGCTGCCGTAGCTCAGTGGTAGAGCACTCCCTTGGTAAGGGAGAGGTCCACAGTTCAATCCTGTGCGGCAGCACCAGAAAACCTAAACAAAAACAGGTTTTAACGGGCGGGCCACTCCCCTTTCTCCCCGGTCTCGAGCGCGAACAACCCATGAATTCCCCCCGCAGACTGGGGGAAAAATGGGGGACCTTGTTCGACAGGTGTTCTACGCGCGGCGGCGCTTCGGTGCGGAGAGGATCGCGTCCTTTTTACCAGCGCCACGTTGGGGCTGATGAGACGCTGTTACCGCAGTTGGTGGGCGACGCTGCATGAAACGCCTCGACCCGCCGTTAAGCGGGCCGGGGTCAGAAGCGAATTTGAAGGTAGCGGGACAGCGCCTTCATTCTCGATCTGAAGCTGGCTCAGCAAGATCGCCATCACCTTCGAACGCCTCGACCGAAGCCAACGCGCCGGTGCGGATCACAATCGCGTCCACGGCGAGTGGTCGAAAATGGATCGCGCGTCTCGACGACCGCCTCGTATGCGTATCCGCGTGGCCGCTCGTCAAATCGGCGCGCCAGTTATTGGCCGATGGCTTCCTTACCCGCACCGTCGTCGAGATGTGGACGCCAGACGCTGGCCCATGGTCGCTACGCGGCGGGATCGGCACGGCGACGGCCGTCGACGGCGAGAAAGGGCCTCATTGCCCTAAGAGCGGGTCACCGGTTGCCGATTCCCTGAGACGGGCCTCGAAGGGCGATGAGGAGCGGCGCTCACCCAAGGGCCGTTCTCGGGGCGGGCGATGATACCCGCCACGATCCCGGCGCTGCCGAGCGAGACGCGGGAGCCTTCGAATGGCTCGCGACGCCGTAAGCGCTCGGAGTTCGTCACCGGAAAACAAGCCAAAAACCTGTTAGAGGCTCTCGAATTCGCCCGTCAGATGCGACTGCGACTTAACGTCTCCGTCGATATCTTCTGGTTGATGTTTCTCAAATCTACCGACGACAGGACCAGAATCGCGCGCTGTCAGGAGCGTCTGTCCAAGTGGTGCAAGCGGCACGACTTCCCACTGACTTGGATTTGGGTTCGCGAAATCGGCAACCATGGCGGCTCGCACGTTCACATCCTTATGCACGTCCCGCCATGGTTGATGGAAAGCGGAGAATTCCAGTCAGCGCTCGAACGTGTTCTAGAGCCGGAGGGCGGTCCGAGCCATGAGCAAGCAATAAACTATGAGCCAGCCTATGACCCACTGGGGAAGCTCCGGTACATGCTCAAGGGATTGCCCCCGAAAGATGGGAAGCAGTTAGGCGTCCGCACTAAACCTCAAGGCGAGATTGAAGGTAAGCGCTGCGGCACCACCGAGAACATTGGAGCGAGCGCGAGGAGGAAGCGGCTGGCTAGAGCCGCTGATCCCGAATCGAAACTTGGACGCAAAGAGCCCCCGTTGCAAAGTGCCTGACAGATCGAACCTGCCCATAATTCACATGCTATTCGCGGTTCTCCCGATCGTAGGGTAGATCGTGCATACAGTAGTAGCGTTCTATAGGCGCACTGGCAGATTAGCTTTCATTAGCTCCCGACCGACAAGCTGCCTCAGACTTTTGCAGGTGCGGTCTAGCGCGTCCGGCGCGGGCCAGCGAAAATATCCGGTTTCTATATACCGTGATCGAATGACGGCATCCGTACAGGCCATGAGCGAGAACACTTGCAAATCCTCGTCATCGAAATGAAGTCCGAGCTTGCAGGCTCTTTCAGAGAGACAGCATGTGCGGTGACCGAATTTCCTCGAGCCCAATTCTTGCGCTGTGTGCCCATGCATTCTGAGGAAGGCTTTTAGGAATAATTCTATTGCGTGGTAATACAGGAACGAGATTGGCGAACTCGGGTGTGTGGTGTTTAGCTTTGCTTTTTCGAGCGCAACTGCTGCTGACCAGTACGACTCAGCTACGTTGAAAAATCCCAGTGGGCTGCTACGAGCTTCGTCCGTCAATGAAGGCATTTAATGTACGCTGCGGTAAGCGTTTTCTTTTGGATCGCCGGATAAACGCCGGGGTCTCGAGCAAAGTCAATCGAGCAGGACGTTGAACTAACGCCGAATTCGCCAGCACGCCCATCTGCAGTCGAGCGGATGCGCCGTTCCCGAAAACGCGGACGTTGACTGGAGCTATAGATAAAACTCCTTATTTTTCAAAGTCGTTTTTACTAAAGTAGCAATTATTTGGTAAATTGCCGCCTTCGTTGTGCTTCGGGTTAGGCCAACATGTGCTGCTGCCTCCAACTAAGCTGATCGGTATCGTTGGAAGCTGCGCTTCGCAGGCACAAGGGGGTAGATGAAGTCCACACGCGGACTATGGTCTCTAGCCTTCCGACTTCACCTCAGGTGAGGCATCTTTCACTGGCTGGACTTCAGGCCGCGCTTCTTCCGATCTAAATTTTCTCGGGTCGTTGTTGCTTACGATGAAGTTTGCCGTCATCGCCAGATTCCGCTGCGCATGGTAGGCCACAACTACCGCCTTAGCCTCATCTAGCGTGGCTTTTCGCCAACGAATCTCCCGATGCTCCACGCCCCCCATGCTGTCAACAATTCGGGTGTCCTCCGCCTGCAGGATATAATTGTCTGTGGATTGAGGATTCAAAAAATCAATTCGCCCGGTTGGTGTCCAGCCGTCCAGTTGCTTCGGAGTTGTATCATGGGGCTTTGCTTTATAAAGCCTGTGAGCCGCAAAAACGCCAGCCAAAAGCACTAAAACTGCCGCCCCACCGAACCAGAGTAATTGATTGGAGATAATTTCGTCCCACTGCATCGCATTTCCTTAGTGCGCACGCCTTCGGCAGTGCGCTGGTCTATGGCCTCTTCACCACTAACCCAATCACATGCCGTCGCAGAGCTTGGCAAGTTTAGTCGTCAATCATTCGGTTTTGGTCAGAGGATTTGACACCCACCTGCCGCGTTGAGATGATTGCATCATAGGTTAAATCCGCATCTTCAGCCTGCGTGGAAAGGCCGATTCAACCATCGTGCGTTCCGGGACCCACCATGTCGAAAATACCCAGTCCCTTTGAAGGTATAAGCGCAGAGGTGAAGCGCGCTACCGATCAGGCGACGGAGCAAGCCTTGGGCGCAACGGATACCTATTTCAATTATCTCATAAGAACCATTTCATCCAGCCCTTCCGGCGGAACGGAATTTGGTGAAAAGCTGAAGACCTATGCCGAGAGAAACATCACCGCTACTCATGAATTCATAAGGCAACTTAGCCACGCGAAGGATTTTCAAGATGTGATTCGGATTCAGACGAAATTCTTGCAATCTCAATTGAAAGAATTTGGGGAGCAGACCAAAAGTCTCGGCGAGGCATATACCAAAGCGGCGGCAGGTGCGGTCAAGGCACCTTTCAAAACGTCTACTTGGTAGGCGATGGATCGGCGGCTTCCCACAGCGTTATTGGTGGCAAGGCAGACATCGCTCGAACACTTCCACGTGTGGCTGAATGACCCGCAGCGAAAGTCGCGCTTCGCAGTCGGACTGCGGCATCCGGCAAAGCGTTGTCTGCATTGGGAGCCCCGAGAGCGGGAAGGCAGACGGCGAATCCACTAAGCGCGTGACTAGGCGGCGGCGATGTTTGAGCCCGCAGAGGACTCCGTGACGTACACAATCGGGCCTACTGCAACAGCGCGGGCCTCCACGAGCGACGCACAACCAGAGATTTGACCGGCCCGCAGTGGTCACAGACGTATCGCTCGACAGCGATACAAGCAGTCGCCGAAGGGTCGAGCATCTCGGAACCGTCACAACAGGTCGGACCGAGCGGGGGCATTGAGCGACTAAGAAAGTGTACCACCATGCGAGAGGCGTGAGAGATAGATAAACCTCCTTATTATTCAAAGCCGTTTTACAAAAGTAGCAATGCTGGGCTTGACTTGGCCGTGGGTCGAACGTGTTCGATCCCGTACGCGAAAAACCTCGCCGCATGCATCGGTGGACGTATTCTCGCCTTCGGGCGCAGGGGGAAGAAGCCGACGCGAATGTGTTTCGGCGCTTGCTAACTCGTCAGCAGGCCTTACAGGAACGCTTTGGCTTGTGATCGCTTGGCAGTCGGGGCACGCTCTATGACGGAAGCAACATGACTGGCCAATTTCCGTCACCGTCGAGTCGACCGGCGCGAGCATCGCGTTCGTAAGCGGAGAATGATGTCAGCCTCGCCGATTTTGCGATAAACTACCGGTGGCAAAGGCACAAAGAAACCCAGTTTATCCCGCTGTATCCGGGGTGCAGACAATGGCCGCAACACCGCAAATTGCGGATTGGCTCGCAAATCTCGGAATGTCCGAGTATGCCCAACGTTTTGCTGACAATCGAATTGATTTCTCAGTCCTTCCCGATCTGACTGATCAGGACTTAAAGGACCTTGGTGTCGTTCTCGGTGATCGGCGCAAAATGATGCGAGCGATTGCTGATCTAGTCGAAAGAAATCAATCAAAGACGACTGAGTCGGTGGTAGCGACACCCGCACCACAGCCAAAAGACGCCGCCGAGCGCCGCCAAGTCACGGTGATGTTCTCGGACCTTGTCGGCTCGACTGCAATGTCCGCACGCATCGACGCCGAGGATTTGCGGGAAGTCATTTCGGCCTATCAGAAATGCGTCACCGAGACTGTGCAGCGCTTCGGCGGCTTCGTGGCGAAGTACATGGGCGACGGGGTTCTGATCTACTTCGGCTACCCGCAGGCCCACGAGGACGATACCGAGCGGGCCGTGCGAGCGGGGCTGGAACTGATTGCGTCGGTGAGCGCGCTCAAGTCCCCCGTTGCCTTGCAAACCCGTGTCGGCATTGCGACCGGACTGGTTGTTGTCGGTGACCTGATCGGATCGGGCGAGGCGCAGGAGCGCGGTATTGTTGGCGAGACACCGAACCTCGCGGCACGGCTGCAAGGGATAGCCGAGCCGAACATGGTCGTAATCGCCGAGAGCACGCGGAAGCTTCTCGGCAATCTGTTCGAGCTTGAGGACCTTGGAGCGCAGGACCTCAAAGGCATCGGCGGGCCAGTGCGGGCGTGGGTGGCATTGCGACCAAGTTCTGTAGAAGGCCGCTTCGAGGCACTGCACGCAAGTGGTCTGACCGAACTTGTCGGGCGGGAAGAAGAGCTTGAAATCCTGCTGCGCCGCTGGTCCAAGGCAAAAACCGGCGAAGGACAGGTGGTGCTGCTTTCCGGCGAGTCTGGCATCGGCAAATCGCGCCTCACCGCCGCGCTGCTGGAACGCCTCGCTGGCGAGCCGCACACGCGCTCGCGTAGTTTCTGCTCGCCGCAGCATACCGACAGCGCATTTTATCCGATTATCGGCCAGATGGAACGTGCAGCCGGACTGGCGCACGATGACAAACAGCAAACGAAGCTTGACAAGCTTGATGCGATGCTGGCGCATAGCCAAACGCCGCCTCAAGACATCGCACTTTTTGCTGAGATGCTATCGCTACCAAACGACGGACGTTATCCGGCGCTCGAACTAGTACCACAAGAGCGCAGGCAAAGGACACTCGACGCGCTCGTTTTACAGGTCGTCGCCTTATCACACCAAAATCCACTGCTGATGATTTTCGAGGATGCACATTGGGCCGACCCCACGAGCCTCGAACTGTTTGGTCGTGTCGTGGACAGAGTACCAAGCCTCCGCGTGCTGCTGATTGTAACGTTTCGGCCAGAGTTCGAGCCCCCGTGGATCGGACGGTCCTACGTGACCGCCCTTACCATCAACCGGCTGGCGCAGCGCGAAGTGGATGCCATGATCGACCGCGTCGTCGGCAACAAGCTGCTGCCGCCAAACATTCGACGGGACATCATTGAGCGCACTGACGGCATCCCCCTGTTCGTGGAGGAAATGACGAAGGCGGTGCTGGAAGCTGAAGGCGAGGGCGCGGCCGCGCAGGCGGTCAGCGTGGTTCCATCCCCAGTGCTGGCGGTTCCTGCAAGCCTGCATGCTTCGCTAATGGCGCGGCTCGACCGGCTCGGCCCGGCCAAGGAGGTAGTGCAGATTGGGGCAGCTACTGGACGCGAGTTCTCGCATGTCCTGCTGGCTGCTGTCGTTCGCAAGCCTGAGACTGAACTCCAATTGGCGCTCGACCGTGTGACTGCCGCCGGTTTGTTGTTTCGGCAAGGCGCGCCACCGAACGCGACTTATCTATTTAAGCATGCTCTGGTGCAAGACGCTGCCTACGGCACACTGCTGCGCGAGCCGCGACGTGCGCTGCACGCGCGTATCGCCGAAACCCTTGAAAGCCAATTCGCCGATATTGCCGAGAACCAGCCCGAACTGCTGGCGCGTCACTGCACTGAGGCTGGGCTGATCGAGAAAGCCTCTGGCTTGTGGGGCAAAGCGGGACAGCGGTCGCTAGAACGCTCGGCGTTAGTCGAAGCCACAGAGCAACTCACACGTGCCCTCGACCAGATCGCGACGTTACCCGGTACTCCCGCGTTGCGTCGCGAGCAGATCAAGCTACAGGTCGCGCTCATGAATTCAATATTCCATGTCAAAGCTGCTCCTGAAGCCAAGGCGGCTGCAGAGCGGGCACGCCTGCTGATCGAACGAGCGGAAGGATTGGGCGAGCCGCCCGAAGACCCGCTGCTGTTGTTCTCGGCGCTCTACGGCTTATGGATAGTGAACCTTATAGCGTTCAACGGCGAAGTGTTGGGTGAGCTTTCGGCGCAGTTCCTAGCGCTCGCGGAGAAACAGAACGCGACCGTTCCGCTCATGGTCGCGCATCACGTCGTAGGTCTCTCTTCGATTACTACGGGAGAAATCGCGCAGGGTCGAGCGCATTTCGATCGAGCCATGGTGCTGTACGATCCTATCGTGCATCGACCGCTGGCGACGCTGTTTGAGGCAGACGCTCGGGTGTCAGTGTTGTGCGCTCGGTCGTTCGCCTTGTGGATGCTTGGCTATCCCGAGGCTGCGCTCGTGGACGCCGACCACGCGCTCCGCGATGCGCGCGCGATCGGCCAAGCCGCCACTTTGCAGCACGCGCTGAACATTAGTGTGTTCCCCCTTATGTACTGCGGAAACTATGTGGCAGCAAAGGTGCAATTAGACGAAGCGGTCGCGTTGGCGGACAAAAAAGGCGCTCCCCGTTGGGCGGCGGAAGGAAGGGTGCTTCAAGGTTGCGTATTTAGCCTGACCGGCAAAGCGTCAAACGCAATCGAAATGATCGCCTCCGGGATTACCGCAATCCGATCATCGGGGGGAACACTGCGGACGCCGGAGTACCTATCATACTTGGCGAGAGCCTATGCGGACCTCGGCCAATTCGATTCCGCTTGGCGCTGCATTGGCGAAGCGATAACAGCAGTAGAAACAACTAAAGAAACGTGGTTCGAAGCCGACATCCGCCGAGCCGCCGGAGAAATCGCTCTGATGTCGCCGGAACCGGACACCGCGAAAGCCGAAGAATATTTCGATCGGGCGCTCGCGGTTGCACGCGCCCAGCAAGCAAAGTCATGGGAACTGCGCGCGGCGATGAGCATAGCTCGGCTCTGGCGTGATCAGGGGAAGCCGCAGCAAGCTCGCGAACTGCTTGCGCCGGTCTACGGCTGGTTCACCGAAGGTTTCGACACGCTCGATCTGAGGGAGGCAAAGGCGTTACTCAAGGCGCTCGCAGCGTAGGAAGCCGCCGATTTCGCAGTTTGGAGGATTCAAAATGGTCCGTCCGCTGAAGCTCTACAATCACACTGTTGCGCCGAACCCCCGTAGGGTCCGCATCTTTGCTGCAGAAAAAGGGATCGAGCTTTCGTTGGAAGAAGTTGATATTCTCACTGGACAGAGCCGGACGCCCGATTTTCTCGCGAAAAACTCGTCGGGCGCGGTGCCGGTACTCGAACTCGATGACGGTTCTTGCCTCTCCGAGTCAGTTGCAATCTGCCGGTATCTGGAGGGGCTTCGACCCGAACCTAACCTCTTAGGGCGCGACTTACGCGAACAGGCCGAAATCGAGAGGTGGAACCGCCGGATGGAACTGGAACTGTTTGCTCCAATCGCGCGGACGGTTCAAAATACCAATCCAATATTTCAAACTCGTTTTAGGCAGTTCCCGGAATATGGCGAGGCGCAGCGAGCGGTCGTCTATCAACGTCTCGAACGAATGGACCGGGAACTTGACGGACATGAATTCGTTGTCGCTGACCGCTTCACTATTGCCGACATCACCGCGCTGGTCGCAATAGACATCGGTGGCCGTTTAGCAGACATACAAATAGCTCCGACGTTCGCTCATTTGACGCGCTGGCACGAGACGGTTTCAAAGCGGGCAAGCGCCGAAGCATGAGGGCGTGCGCAGGCCGTATCGCAGTCCCCAGCGGCAAGGTTACAGGAACCCCGCGCGGCGATTAGCATGGCGCGGCTCTGGCGTGATCAGGGGAAGCCTCAGCAAGCTCGCGAACTGCTTGCGCCGGTCTACGGCTGGTTCACTGAAGGTTTCGACACGCTCGATCTGAGGGAGGCGACGGCGCTGCTGGAGGAGTTGGCTATTTAGTAATTGGCGGAGGGGCCGATGGCAGAGTGGCTGATTGCTGACGTACCATTGTTCGACATTCATTTGCAGGTTTGGATGCTGCTGGTCGCCGGTGTAGTGCTGACTTGGTTCGTCTACGTTTGGGTAACCCGATAGTGCATTCACTACCTAGTAGGCTGTACGCTTCCATGGCGACCGCGTGAGCGAAACACCTGATGGCTGACGAACCGAAGAGACAGGCCGAGTTTCAATGGTCAGGTGACGAAGCTCAAGCACAGCGCCTTCGGGAGGAGAAAACACACCACTACGTCCGCTTGACCTTTTTCGCCTCTGTTGCTGTCCTGATCGTCGGGCTCATCGGCGTCGGCTTGACCCTATTGCATTGAAGTAAAGGCGAAGCTGCGCATCACGCTCGCTTCTTCGGTCGCGTCTGGAACGGAGGGCAATGGCAATGTACGATGTCACATCGCCTCCGGCGCAAAACTGGATTTTGTACGGATGGGAGAGCACGGCCGATGTTGAGGGACGACGGAACTAACGGCGGTGGCCGTCGCACCTCCCGTAATGTTCTCGGCGAGTCGCTTGCGATCTGTTCAATCAAGCCAATGACTGGATTTTATAGGGATGGCTGCTGCGACACCGGCAGGGAGGACGTGGGTAGTCACACTGTCTGTGCAGTGATGACATCCGAATTTCTTGAGTTTTCGAAAGCGCGAGGTAACGACCTTTCGACGCCGGTGCCTGAATTTGGTTTCCCGGGCCTCAAGCCGGGTGACCGTTGGTGCCTGTGTGCGCCACGCTGGCAGGAAGCGTTCGAGGCCAAACAAGCGCCGCGAGTGGTCTTGCGTGCCACACACGAAGGCGCTCTGGCTTACTGCTCGCTGGCCGACCTAAAGCGCTTCGCGGTAGACTTGGCTTAAATTGGCTTTCACATCGCAAGTGGAAGTTTGTCGACGCCTGTGTAGCGGTGGTCTGTCCGCCTTGTGATCGTGAACGAACGATTTACGGGCTCCGCCTCGCGCGGAGATTTCCATTCGGTCCAGTATTCGCTAAGCCAGAGTAAGAGCGATTTTACGTAGGTAGTTTCTGTTTGACGCCGCGCCATTTTTGGCTTTCCCTGCTCGTGGCCCCGCGACCGTCTTACGATCCAGCCACTGAACAAGGGGCAAATAAGCACGGCAAAGAAACAATGAAGCTGGCCGATGGTTAGCGAACCCTAGGATGCCGGTTGCGTATATTTGTGCTGACTGTCACACCTTACGTTAAGCGTGTGAGCGTAGTGTCTGTAGGTCGGAGTTCTGAACCGGCTTTAGACCAAGGTGGTTGCCATGCTGGCTGAGATTTTTATGATGCGGATGGAGGCCGCTGCGCGGCCGTTATCGGAAAAACTATCGTTTAGCATCTCTCGGTTCGTGCCGGTCAGTCAGACGGCCTTCTCCAAACAACGCGACACGAAGGCGGAAGAAGGCGAACTTCCGGAAGAGCCGATTAACGGCCGGACGAGCAGGTCCCGCTCTAAGCGAGATGCTTGAATTGCCCGAAATTTTCGATTGGTGAAGGTCTTTTTGATCGCGCCTATAGTTTTGCCTGTGAAACCGTCGCTTGTTTGTTCACAAAATCTGAAGCATTAGCCATTCCCTACGAGTATTTTAATCTTCGTTTTGCGGCCAATTGCCGCTATAGACCACCCATTCCTCACAGCCGGGAGTTATCTGATGGCTAAGAAGGCGTCGACACGCCGTGCGTGGACTGCTGAACAAGTGCGTACCTTGAAGTCGCTTGCTCGAAAGAAGAAGCACGCGGCGAGTATCGCCAAAACGTTGAAGCGAACCGAAGCGGCTACGCGGCAAAAGGCATTCAGTATTGGAGTGTCGCTCGACTCTAGGGCCTGAATTTACGCGACATGACCGATCCTAGCCCCCGCCAAACGCGGGGGCTTTTTTTGGTGCTGGGGGTATCAGACGACCTTTTATTTGTTGATAGCTTGTGCCAAGCCGCTTGATGACTACGCGCGGCCCTATTTAGATTGTGGCAGGATACTCCAAACGCCTAATAACATCGCTATGACAAGGGCCCATTGCTCTTCAACTGTTAGTCCTAAGTGCCTTCCGAAGAGTAGTGCCACATACGTGAAAGCGGTCGGTGCGACAAAGTTATAAGGCACGCGCAGGTGTTCGAGCGGATAACCAAGCCACGAACCAACCGTAACAAACAGCGCAGCGAGGATCGCTAGTCCGACCAACAGATTCGCGGGGTCATGAAGCACGCCCTCTACGAGTGTTATCCCTTCCACGAAGCACCTCCGGATTGTGACGCCCCTAACGGGAAAGCCAGAATGATGTCATGGGGCGTCCGCTTAAATTGTCCGGAGACTGAGTGGCACACCGCCTCCAGAGACGAAACCCTCCGGCTCAGTCGATGCTGATGTTGAACGCGCCCTTGAAAATCTCCGCATGGTATTGAGGACTAAGTGATCTGGGGCTAGCCTACGCTGAAGTCTGTCCCTGTTTCAGATTGCTCCTTAATGCAGTACCCACGTTGCCGAGCTTCCATTGGATCGATCCCTAAAGCCTGCAACGCCTTCGCGTTGAATACGACGCGCCTGCTCTGCTCGTCACGAATAAAGATGGTAATATCTTCCTCCGATTTCCTCTCCATAGTTCCCTCCGATGCTGGATCAGCCCGCCTTTAAACGACGATCCATTTAGGCGAAGTTAAGCTCGGTTCAAGGTCGCCTTTGGGCGCAGGGGGAAGCCGCGAACGCGATTGTATTTCACCGCTTGCTCAGCGGGCCCTGTAAGCGCTTCGTACGCCGAGAACGGATGTCAGCCCCACCGATTTTGCGATAAACTGCCTCCGGCAAAGAAGCCCAGCCAACCCGCTTTATCCGGGGTGTATGCAGTGGCCGCAACGCCGCAAATTGCGGATTGGCTCGAAGAACTCGGAATGTCCGAGTACGCCGAGCGCTTTGCCGAAAACGACATTGATACCTCCGTACTGGGACATTTGACGGACCAAGACCTTAGAGACCTTGGCGTCTCGTTGGGGCATCGACGAAAGATTTTGGCGGCGATTGCTGGGTATCGCGCCATTGCACTATCGCCACCGCCCGACCCAAAGCATCAAGAAACCGCCGAGCGCCGCCAAGTAACGGTGATGTTCTCGGACCTAGTTGGTTCGACGGCGCTCTCCGCGCGGATGGACCCCGAAGACCTACGTGATGTCATTTCAGCCTATCAAAAGTGCGTCGCCGAAATTGTTAATCGCTTCAACGGGTTCGTGGCAAAATATATGGGCGACGGCGTCCTTGTATATTTCGGCTACCCGGAGGCCCACGAAGATGACCCCGAGCGGGCTGTGCAGCGCCGGATTGGAATTGGTTGCCGCGGTAAGCAGCCTCAAGGCCGAAGCAGCACTACAAACCCGGGTCGGCATCGCCACGGGCTTAGTGGTGATCGGCGACTTGATTGGATCGGGTGCTTCGCAGGAGCAAGCCGTCGTTGGCAAAACGCCGAACCTAGCGGCACGTCTTCAGGGCGTCGCCGAGCCGGATATGGTCGTCGTTGCCGAGAGTACCCGAAGGTTGCTTGGCAACCTGTTCGAGCTTGACGACCTTGGAGCGAAGAACCTCAAAGGCATCGATGAGCCGGTGCGGGCGTGGGCTGCGCTGCGACCAAGTTCGGCGGAAAGCCGCTTTGAGGCTTTTCACGCCAGCGGGCTGACGGACCTTGTCGGTCGGCAAGAAGAACTCGATGTACTGCTGCGCCGCTGGTCAAAGGTTCTCAATGGCGAAGGACAAGTCGTGTTGCTCTCTGGCGAGGCTGGTATCGGGAAGTCTCGACTAACGGCCGCGCTTGTTGACCGTCTCGCCACCGAACCGCACACCCGACTGCGGTATTTCTGTTCACCCCGGCATACCGACAGCGCGCTTTACCCGATCATTAGTCAGACGGAGCGCGCTGCTGGCTTTGCGCAGGGCGACAGTGTGCAGACCAAGCTCGACAAGCTGGATGCTGTATTGGCCCAAAGCTTCACGCCGCCTCAAGATCGGGCGCTGTTTGCCGAGTTGCTGTCGCTACCGAATGATGGACGCTATCCCACACTCGAAATGTCCCCTCAGCAACGTAGGCAACGAACGCTTGAGGCGCTTACTACGCAAACCGTCGCCCTTGCCGAGCAAACGCCGCTATTGATGATCTTCGAGGACATCCATTGGATTGACCCGACGAGTTTGGAAGCGCTGGGTCGTGGCATTGATCGGATCAAGGCCGTCGGGGTTTTGCTGATCATTACGTATAGACCGGAATTTGAACCGACGTGGATTGGCAGACCCTACGTCACCGCCCTGACTATCGGGCGGCTCGGAGAGCGCGACATCGCTTCCATGATCGACCACGTTACCGGCAACAAGCCGCTGCCGCCGAATATCCGGCAGGACATCATCGAGCGTACAGACGGTATTCCGCTATTCGTGGAGGAGATGACGAAAGCGGTGCTGGAAGCCGAAGGTGAGGGCGCGGCCGCGCAGGCGGCCAGTATGGTTCCATCCCCAATGCTGGCGGTTCCTGCAAGCCTGCATGCTTCGTTAATGGCGCGGCTTGACCGGCTCGGCCCGGCCAAGGACGTGGCGCAGATTGGAGCAGCTATTGGACGCGAGTTCTCGCATGACCTGCTGGCTGCTGTGGTTCGCAAGCCCGAGACCGAACTCCAATCTGCACTCAACCGCCTTGTCGAGGCAGGTTTGCTGTTTCGGCAGGGCACGCCACCGAACGCGACGTACTTGTTCAAGCATGCATTGGTGCAGGATGCGGCCTATGGCACGTTGCTGCGCGAACCACGACGCGCGCTTCATGCCCGCATCGCCGAAACCCTTGAGAACCAATTCACCGAGATTGCTGAGAACCAGCCGGAGTTGCTCGCACGACACTGCACTGAAGCTGGTCTCGTCGATAGGGCCGCTGCCCTGTGGGGCAAGGCTGCACACCGTTCACTCGAACGTTCTGCAATGGTCGAAGCAGTTGTTCAGTTCACCACCGCACGCGATTTAGTTGCTATCTTGCCGTCTACACCGGAGAGGCGGCGCGAGCAAATCAAGCTTCAAATTGCGCTTTTGGCTCCTGTCATCGGCACCAAAGGCTTTGCAGCTGCCGAAACTAAGGCTGCTATCGAGCGCGCCCAAGCGCTAATCGAAGAAGCAGAGGCGCTCGGTGAGCCCCTTGATGATCCGTTGCTGTTTCTTTCGGTCCTTTATGGGTTTTGGACGGCGAACCTGTTCGGGTTTAACGGCAAAAACCTGATTGAGATTTCTCACAGGATGATGGCGCTGGCCGAAAGACAGGGAGCGACCATCGCGCTCATGATGGGGCACCGGTGCTTAGGCGTAGCTTTGATGGCAACCGGAGCCTTTTCAGAAGGCCGACGCCACCTCGATCAAGCGGCCGCGCTCTACAATCCAAGTGAGCATCGTCGGTTCGCTACCCGTTTTCTCCATGCGCAGGTGGCAAACTTGTCTCAACGAGCGATGATCCTGTGGCAGCTTGGATTTCCTGATGCGACCCTGTCCGATCTTGAACACCTGCTAAAAGAGGGGCGCGAAATTAGTCACGCTGCTTCGCTTATGGGCGCACTCTTTTATGCTTCCCTTCTCGATGTCTGGTGCAAGGGGCACTCCGCAGAAAGAAAAGTTACTGAAGAACTTCTTATTTTGGCCGAAGAAAAACACGCGCCGTTCTTTGCGGCGCTGGGAACAATGCAGCGTGGGGTGGTGCTCGCCGTAACCGGGGACGCCGAGGCTGCGGTCCCAATGATTGACGCTGGCATCTCTCAGTACAGGTCAACGAATTCAACATGGCTCACCCCATGGTATTTGACACGTCTTGCTGAGACCGAAGCCAAGCTCCGTCATTGTGACGAGGCTTGGCAAAGGATTGTTGAGGCATTCGAAGAAATGGAAAAGGGCGGAGAAGTCCAGCATCAGGCAGAGATTAATCGCGTAGCGGGGGAAATAGCGCTGCTGTCGCCCGAAGTTGATGGAGCGAAGGCCGAAAGGTATTTCGAAAAAGCACTCGCCGTCGCCCGCCATCAGCAAGCTAAGTCATGGGAACTACGCGCGGCGATTAGCATGGCGCGGCTCTGGCGTGATCAGGGGAAGCCTCAGCAAGCTCGCGAACTGCTTGCGCCGGTCTACGGCTGGTTCACTGAAGGTTTCGACACGCTCGATCTGAGGGAGGCGACGGCGCTGCTGGAGGAGTTGGCTATTTAGTAATTGGCGGAGGGGCCGATGGCAGAGTGGCTGATTGCTGACGTACCATTGTTCGACATTCATTTGCAGGTTTGGATGCTGCTGGTCGCCGGTGTAGTGCTGACTTGGTTCGTCTACGTTTGGGTAACCCGATAGTGCATTCACTACCTAGTAGGCTGTACGCTTCCATGGCGACCGCGTGAGCGAAACACCTGATGGCTGACGAACCGAAGAGACAGGCCGAGTTTCAATGGTCAGGTGACGAAGCTCAAGCACAGCGCCTTCGGGAGGAGAAAACACACCACTACGTCCGCTTGACCTTTTTCGCCTCTGTTGCTGTCCTGATCGTCGGGCTCATCGGCGTCGGCTTGACCCTATTGCATTGAAGTAAAGGCGAAGCTGCGCATCACGCTCGCTTCTTCGGTCGCGTCTGGAACGGAGGGCAATGGCGATGTACGATGTCACATCGCCTCCGGCGCAAAACTGGATTTTGTACGGATGAGAGAGCACGGCCGATGTTGAGGGACGACGGAACTAACGGCGGTGGCCGTCGCACCTCCCGTAATGTTCTCGGCGAGTCGCTTGCGATCTGTTCAATCAAGCCAATGACTGGATTTTATAGGGATGGCTGCTGCGACACCGGCAGGGAGGACGTGGGTAGTCACACTGTCTGTGCAGTGATGACATCCGAATTTCTTGAGTTTTCGAAAGCGCGAGGTAACGACCTTTCGACGCCGGTGCCTGAATTTGGTTTCCCGGGCCTCAAGCCGGGTGACCGTTGGTGCCTGTGTGCGCCACGCTGGCAGGAAGCGTTCGAGGCCAAACAAGCGCCGCGAGTGGTCTTGCGTGCCACACACGAAGGCGCTCTGGCTTACTGCTCGCTGGCCGACCTAAAGCGCTTCACAGTAGACTTGGCTTAAGTCGGCTTTTTGCAACTCCAGTTGCGGTCCATCGACGCTTACGTACCGGTGGTCTGTCCGCGTCGAGCATATCCATGCGAAAGACGGAGGGCATGCAGACGAACGTGCTTCTGGCGTTCGGTATCCTGACTACCGTGGCTGTCGCGTTGCTCTCATTTATCGCCAGCCGCAAAGGACGCCCGGTAATCGCAGCATTTCTTGCCGCTGCGGCTTGGTTGTTTATTGGGCTGAACGTTTTAATTTGGTTTTGGGTCAGATGAGGGATGCGAAGACCATTGAGGCCCGAACTATGTGCTGCCGAACAAAAAAGCCTCGCACGTCGCGGGCTTGATTCGCTCCGGAAACTTTAAAAACAAAGTCAGGCCCGGGAATCGAGAGACATACCTAAGCTGAATGCCTTTTGCCGAGTCGCGCCCTCGCTGCGCTTTAGTGCCTTGGCGATGCTCGCAGCCCGAGTCTTCTTTTTCGCAAGGGTCTTCAACGTGCGAACATTTTCGGGCGTCCAAGCACGACGTTTTGTTGACTTCGTAGCCATAAAATATAACTCCAATTTTGATGAAGGGCGGCTTTGTAGCTGATAATTTCTAGGAAGAAAAGTTCGAAAATGATCGAAGTTTGCGGCTGTTGATAAGACACGTTGCTCTTTTTTCGGGAAATTGACCTAAGGGCGGGTATCACGGCCCAGCCTGATTGGTTGAAACAGCGTTGCCGTTGGAGGCCGAAGACGGCATTATCTGGTCATGAGCCGTGATCGCATTCCGAAGCCAACGCTGGATCAACTCTCGACCGAAGCTATCGAGGGCCAGCCGCATCCGAGC
>CAWHJE010000025.1:0-88058 GCA_963829465.1 uncultured Alphaproteobacteria bacterium | reverse complement strand
TCTTGGTAGGCATCCGGATCAATCTTCGGTGTATTGCTTTCACGGGGCGGTATTGCACCTCGGGCGAGAGCGCGGTCTCGACGGTCGCTGTCCAAGTACGAACGGGAAGAGATATCCCGTGGACTGATGGTGGGCGTGTCGTTGCGTAAGATTGCAGCACAGCTCGGTCGAGCTCCGTCAACGATCAGTCGGGAGATCAGTCGGAATAGCGGCCCTCGAAAGTATCGAGCGACTAATGCTGATGAACGAGCTTGGAGATCCGCTTGTCGTCCTAAACCGTGTCGTCTTGCTATCAACCCTGCTCTGCAGATGGTAGTTACTCAGAAACTGAACGACAATTGGTCTCCTCAGCAAATATCCGGCTGGCTGAAGGTTGAATATCTCCATGACGAGCCGATGAGGGTGTCCCATGAGACGATTTACAAAAGCCTGTTCGTCCATGGCTCGCGGCGTACTGAGAAGGTCTGATCTCGCGGCTACGCACCCGGCGGCTGATGCGCAGAGGTAAAACCTCCACCACCCGAGGACAGCCGCGCGGGCAAATTTCATTGCTACGTTGGTCGAACGGCAGTCCCGATTTGTCGTGCTGGCCCAAGTCCCCGGCAAAGATACCGAGAGCGTGATCGACGCCCTCGTCAGGCAGGTGAAGCATCTGCCGGCTGGATTGATGTCTTCTTTGACCTGGGATCGCGGGACTGAACTTGCCGACCATAAGCAATTCACGGTCGCCACGAACGTAAACGTCTACTTCTGCGATCCGCAAAGTCCATGGCAGCTAGGCAGCAATGAAAACACCAACGGGTTGTTGCGTCAGTACTTCCCCAAAGGTGCAGACCTCGCTGGGCCGCTAAGCTTGCAGAGACTGTTGCGTCGACCGATTGAACCCACTCGTCCTTTGATGAAAGTCTTGTGGCGAGCCAACGTGCGACGTTCCATCATCGCTCCGAGTTCTGCGCGAACCGCCTTTTCCACCACGTCGACTCCTTCGATTTGATGACAGCATCGCCGAGGACGCTGGCGGCGCTAGCAGCCGGAACGTCGGCTGCGTAACGCCGGCTGCGATCGTTAAAATACGATCAGATCGATAACGGGTTTCATTTCAGCATGCGAAAGTGCGCCGCGCCCCGCGTGCGTGGCTTACGATTGCCGAACACGGCTACACGTGTTCGCGTGCTGTACTACCTTCCCCGCCCACTTTTTTGTTCACTTGCTTTCTCATCGCCACGAAGCAAGCCGCGGATTTCGCGAGCATTTTCAGGCTTGATGACCCAGCCGATTGCAACATCAGAATGTTGGCGCTATTCATGACAATATAGATTCTAAACATCACTTCTAATGTTGCGACTATCCGTGATCACCGCTGGACAGCTCAAGGCGTCGCGCGCTCTTCTCGGTATTGACCAGCGCAAACTTGCCGAAGCGGCAGGTCTGTCGTTGCCAACCATTCAACGCATGGAAGCGAGCGATGGCGTCATTCGGGGCAATGTCGACTCGCTGATGAAACTGGTCGCCGCGCTCGAGACTTTCGGCGTCGAACTGATTTCCGAAAACGCATCGAGCAATGGCGGCGGCCGCGGCGTGCGGCTCAGGAGCGTGCCGTCGTGACGCTAACGATCACTCTTGGTTGTACGGCAGCGCTGCTGGCGCTCGCGGCATTCGCCGTCGCGATGGCGCATTCAGCAGCGACTACGCGCATTGTTTACAGCGCTAGTATGGTCCTCGCCGCGATTTCGCTGGTTGCCGCAGCGGTGCAACTTCTCGGCGAGGCAGCGCCGGTGCGCCTCACTCTGCCGCTCGGCGTGCCTTGGCTCGGTTCGCATTTCCGTCTCGATGCTCTCGCCGCGTTTTTCCTCATCGTGATCGATCTCGGCGCGGTAAGCGCGAGCCTTTTTGCGCTGGGCTACAGCGAACACGAGACCGATCCGCAGCGCGTGCTGCCTTTCTACGCCGTGTTTCTCGCCGGCATGACGCTGGTCGTCCTCGCCGATGACGCTTTCACGTTCCTGTTCTCATGGGAGCTTATGTCGCTCAGTTCGTGGGCGCTCGTCGTGTCGCATCATCGAGACCCCGACAACATGCGCGCCGGCTACCTCTATTTGGTAATGGCGAGTTTTGGCACGCTGGCGCTGCTGCTTGCGTTCGGGGTGCTCGCCGGGCCGGACGGTCTTTATACATTTGCGCAAATGCGCGCCATGCATCCGTCGGCGATGTTTGTATCTTTGGCCATTATCCTGGCCCTCATCGGGGCCGGATCGAAGGCCGGCATTGTGCCACTGCATGTCTGGCTTCCGCTCGCACACCCGGCGGCGCCGAGCCACGTCTCCGCCTTGATGAGCGGCGTCATGACCAAGGTCGCCGTTTACGGCTTCGTGCGGATCGCCTTCGATCTCGCCGGGAATCCTGCCTGGTGGTGGAGCATCGTGGTGCTCGCAGTCGCGGGAATCACCACCGTTATGGGCGTGCTGTACGCGCTGATGCAGCACGATCTGAAGAGGCTCCTCGCCTATCATACGGTCGAAAATATCGGCATCATCTTTATCGGTCTTGGCCTAGCGCTCGCGTTCGAGGCGCACGGTATGGGGTTCGCCGCAGCGCTGGCCTTCACCGCCGCCTTGCTGCACGCGTTCAATCACTCTCTGTTTAAGAGTCTGCTTTTCTTCGGCGCCGGCGCCGTGCTGACCGCAACCGGCGAACGCGATATGGAGCACCTCGGCGGCCTCATACACCGAATGCCGCAAACCGCGTTCGTCTTCCTGGTGGGATGCGCGGCGATCTCGGCGCTGCCGCCGCTCAACGGCTTCGTTTCCGAGTGGCTCACGTTCCAGGCGATCCTGCTGAGCCCGCAACTGCCATCATGGGGACTTAAATTTCTCGTGCCGGCCGTAGGAGCGCTGCTGGCCCTCTCGGCGGCGCTCGCGGCGGCTTGCTTCGTCAAGGCCTATGGGGTGACATTTCTCGGCCGTCCCCGGACGCGCGTTGCCGAGGTCGCAGCGGAAACCGACCGGTTCTCGCTCGCCGCCATGTTCCTTCTGGCGATGCTTTGCCTGCTCGCCGGCATCCTCCCCGGCCTTTTTATTGACGCGCTTGCGCCGGTCAGCTCGGCGGTGATCGGTGAGCGCATGCCGGTCCAGATCGGCGGGCAATGGCTCTCGATTGTCCCCATCGCCGCGAGCCGCAGCTCCTACGACGGCCTCCTTGTTTTTCTGTTCATGATCATATCGGGCACGCTTGCGGCGTTCGCGATCCATCGCCTCGCCTCAGACCGTTTACGCCGCGCGCCAGCCTGGGATTGCGGCTATCCCGATGCGAGCCCGGCGACGCAATACACGGCGATGAGTTTCGCCCAGCCTATTCGCCGCGTGTTCGGCACCGTGGTGTTTCAGGCCCGCGAGCGCGGTGAGATGCCGCCGCCCGGCGATACACGTCCGGCGCGGCTCGAAATCGAGCTTCACGATCCGGTCTGGGAGACATTCTATGCGCCGCTTGTCGCCGGCGTCGGCATCGCCGCCGATCGACTCAATCGTTTGCAGTTCCTGACCATCCGCCAGTTTCTGAGCCTCGTGTTCACCGCCTTGGTCATTTTGCTCTTGGTGCTCGCCGTATGGTCCTGATCAGCGACTTGGCCATACAGGGCGCGCAAATGCTGCTGGTGCTGCTGATGGCGCCGCTCTTCACCGGCTTCGTGCGCAAAGTGAAGGCGCGGCTGTTGCGCCGGCAAGGACCGCCGCTCACACAGCCTTACCTTGATCTGATGCGGCTCATGCGCAAGGAGGTGGTGCTGGCAGACACGGCCTCGTGGCTGTTTCGCGTCATTCCTTATCTCGTGTTCGCCGCGACCTGGGTGGCTGCCTCGTTGGTGCCGACCTTTCGGACCGGACTGCTGTTCTCCTGGTCAGCCGATCTTATCGCCATTATCGCTCTCCTCGGCAGCGGACGCTTCTTCCTTGCGCTCGCCGGGCTCGATGTCGGCACCAGCTTCGGCGGCATCGGGTCGAGCCGCGAAATGATGATCGCGTCGGTCGCCGAGCCGGCAATGATCATGATGGTGTTCTCGCTCGCCCTAATCGCCGGCTCGACACAGCTCTCGACCGTTGTCGAATTCATGGCGTCGCCGCAGGTTGGATTGCGCGTGTCGCTGGGTCTGGCGCTCATCGCCCTTGTTCTGGTTGCGATCGCCGAGAATGGCCGCATTCCGGTCGACAATCCCGCAACGCACCTCGAACTCACGATGGTGCATGAGGCGATGGTACTGGAATATTCGGGACGCCATCTGGCACTGATCGAACTTTCATCTTCGCTCAAGCTCATCCTTTACGTCTCGCTCGTCGCCTGCTTGTTCACGCCCTGGGGCATCGAGGCCGCCGGCGCAGCGTTGCCGACGCTCGCTATCGGGATCGCCGCTTATGTTGGAAAGCTCGCCGTCGGTGGATTCCTCCTCGCACTGTTCGAGACGTCGATTGCCAAGATGCGCGTGTTCCGCGTCCCGGAGTTTCTCGGCGTTGCCTTAATGCTGGGCCTATTAGCGACCCTCCTGCGGTTCGTGTCGGGGAGCTTCTGATGAGCCGGATCGAATTCGACATCGCCCATTTGCTCGCCGGCTCGCTGGTGCTGATCAGCTTCCTCGAACTCTATCAGGACCGTCTTTATGCCCTGCTCAACGTCTATGCGGCGCACGCGCTGGTGCTGGCGGCCTCGGTGGCGTGGCAGGCCTTTATCCAGGACGCGCCGCATCTCTACGTCACCGCCGCGATCGCACTCATCTTCAAGGCGATCCTCATTCCCGTCTCTCTGCACCGGATCATCGTTCGCCTCGGCATTCACCGCGAGATCGAGAAGGCGGTGGGCGTCGGCACCACGATGCTCATCGGAATGGGCCTCCTCGCCCTCTCCATGGTGGTGATGCTGCGGGTCACCCACGGCGCGGATCCAATCGCACGGGAGGACTTGGCCTTCGCGCTGTCGGTGGTTCTGCTCGGCCTATTGATGATGGTGACCCGGCGCAACGCCGTCAGCCAGGTAGTCGGCTTTATGTCGTTGGAAAACGGCCTTGTCCTCGCCGCGACAGGCGCCAAAGGCATGCCGCTTGTAGTCGAGATCAGCGTCACGTTGTCGATCCTCATCGCTTTCATCGTGATTGGAATCTTCCTGTTCCGCATCCGCGAGCGCTTCGACACCGTCGACGTGCAGGCGCTGGATCGCTTTCGTGGAGAGCGCCGATGACCTTCGATGCATTTACCGGCGTGCTTGTGATTCCCGCCGTTGCCGCTGCGTTGCTGGCGGCGCTCCCCGACTATCGGTTGACGGCGCGGCTCAACGTCGCGGCGACGGCCCTGACGCTTGTATGTGCTTTCTCGATCTTTTTCCGGCGGCCGCCGACAGGTTCCTATCTCTTGATCGACGATCTCAACGGCACCTTCATCGTGCTCACCACATTCGTCGGCTTCACCACGAGCGTGTTCAGCGCCAGCTATATCCGCCACGAGCTCGAGACCGGACGATTGACACCGGCGTTCGTGCGCTTCTATCACGCCATGTATCAGGTGCTGATGTTCGCGATGAATCTTGCACTCGTCGCCAACAATATCGGCCTGATGTGGGTGGCGATCGAGCTTGCGACACTGACCACCGTACTCATGGTCGGCATCTACCGCACACACGAGGCGCTCGAGGCGGCGTGGAAATACTTTATCCTCGGCAGCGTCGGTATCGCGCTCGCTCTGTTCGGCACCATCCTGGTCTACATGGCCGCGCGGCCAGTGGTCGGCGAGGGTCTCGATGCCATGGTGTGGACCGTGCTCGTCACCCGCGCGGGTGATTTCGATCCGGCGCTCCTCAACCTCGCCTTCGTCTTTCTCCTGCTCGGCTATGGCACCAAGGTCGGGCTCGCGCCGCTCCACGCCTGGCTGCCGGACGCGCACGCCGAGGGCCCCACCCCGATCTCTGCGGTATTGTCCGGACTGCTGCTCAACGTCGCGCTTTATGCGCTGTTGCGTTTCAAGATGCTGCTGGCGGTGAACCCGGCCGCGCTGGCGCCCGGCCCGCTGATGATGACGCTCGGATTGATTTCGCTCGTCTTCGCGGCGTTCATGCTTTACCGCCGCCGCGACATCAAGCGCATGTTCGCCTATTCGTCGATCGAGCACATGGGCATCATCGCCTTTGCATTCGGCATCGGCGGCCCGCTCGCGAATTTCGCCGGCCTACTGCACATGACCATGCATTCGCTCACCAAATCGGCGATATTCTTCGCCGTCGGGCATGTCGTGCAGGTCAAAGGCACGCAGCGCATCGCCGACATGGGCGGCCTCACCGAGACGAATCCGGTGCTCGGCTGGAGCCTGGTGGCTGGCGTGGTAGCCATCGCCGGCCTGCCACCGCTCGGAATCTTCATGAGCGAGTTTTTGCTGGTGAGCTCGACTTTCGCCCGCGCCCCGCTGCTCGCAATCATTCTCGTGTTCGGCATTTTGGTTGGCCTTGGCGGACTTTTTCTGCGGCTCAACAGTATCGCTTTCGGCGAGCCGCGCGGTCCCAGCGCCAAGGCCCAGGCCTCTTACGTGCCGATGTTCGCCCATCTCGGGCTTGTGCTTGTCGCCGGAATCTACATGCCTGCCGCGGTCGTTGTTTGGTTCCAGAACGTCGCCGGACTGCTCGGGTAGACCGATGCCATCGCTCCTCGACATTATCCCGCAGGGCGAGTGTATCGACGGCCACCAGCCGTGGCCGCGCCTTATCGTGACGGCCACCGGCTGGTCGCGGATGGTGAGCGAAATTGCCGCCGGCCGCGCTACGCTCCTCGGCTTATGGGGCGACAACGAGCCCGCCGCTTCGGTCCACATGGCCGTCATCGAGGACACGACCAGCGAGATCGCGGTTGTCAGCGTCGGGTGTCAGGCCGGAAAATTTCCGTCGGTCGGCGCGCTGCATCCGCCTGCCATTCGCTTCGAGCGCGCCATCCACAGCCTTTACGGCTTTGAGCCGGTCGGCGAACGGGATTCGCGTCCCTGGCTCGATCTCGGCTTCTGGGACGTGCGCCATCCGCTCGGTGCGCGTACGCAAGCACCGGCCGAGAAGCCGGCTTACACGTTTCTGCCGACGGAAGGCGAAGCGCTGCACCAGATTCCCGTCGGCCCGGTGCATGCCGGGATTATCGAACCGGGGCATTTCCGTTTTACCGCCAGCGGCGAGACCGTGGTGCGGCTCGAAGAACGTCTGGGCTACGTGCACAAGGGCATCGAGTCGCTGATGGCGGGCGCGTCAATCGAGCGTGCGGCGCGGCTTGCCGCACGCACGTCCGGCGACAGCACCGTTGCCTATGGCATCGCCTTCGCGCACGCGGTCGAAGCGGCTTTGAAAGTCGAAGCCCCGCCACGCGCGCGCTATCTCCGGGCTCTGATGGCGGAACTCGAGCGGCTTGCAAATCATTTCGGCGATATCGGCGCGATCTGCAACGACGCCTCATTCTCGCTGATGCACGCGCATTGCGGCATCTTGCGCGAGCACGTGCTGCGCCTGGCCGAGGCCTGTTTCGGCCATCGGCTGATGATGGATCAGGCCGTTCCCGGCGGCGTCGCCGGCGATCTCCACACAAACGGCGCAACTCTTGTTCGCGAGACCATGCGGCATATCGCCGAACGGTTTCCGCGGCTGATCGAGCTTTACGACAACACCGCTTCGCTACAGGATCGCACCGCAGCCACCGGGATTGTCAGCGCCGAACTCGCTCGGCAGTTTGGAGCCCCCGGCTGCGTCGGCCGCGCCAGCGGTCGCAAGTTCGACGCGCGTAAAGCGCTGGGCTATGCGCCGTACAACCAACTCGACTTCGCCATCCCGGTGCTGACCGCAGGCGACGTGAATGCGCGCGTCTGGATCCGCATCCGCGAAGTTGAGCAAAGCATGAAGTTGATCGAGCAAATCATCTCAAGCCTTCCTCCCGGACCGACCGCGGTCGCGCTCAATGGCGGCGAAGGTAGTGAAGGATTGGGGTTCGCCGAGGGCTTCCGTGGCGACGTGCTGGCCTGGGTCCGACTGGACGGTCAGCGGGTGACGCGCTGTCATCTGCGCGACCCATCGTGGCTTCAATGGCCCCTTCTCGAAGCTGCGATCGAAGGCAACATCGTCGCCGATTTTCCGCTCTGCAACAAATCGTTCAACTGCTCCTATTCGGGCCACGATCTCTAGGGCGGCTGGAAAAGACTGTCTCATGCGCAGAACATTGCTCGAAAGCCTCATACACTCGCCGCTGACGGAAGCACCGCCGTCACCCAGCGCAGCCGCGCTCGCCGAGCTGGCGAGCCGCGTCGAGGGCGCGGCGCGCAAGAAGCTAGGCCGCAGCCTGTCGATACGCCAGGTGGATGCCGGCTCCTGCAACGGCTGCGAGCTTGAGATCCACGCCCTGAACAATGCGTTTTACGATCTTGAACGCCTTGGTCTGCGGTTCGTGGCTTCGCCGCGCCATGCCGACGTACTCCTCGTGACCGGACCGGTTACCAAGAACATGCGCGAAGCGCTGGAACGGACTTACCGCGCAACACCGGACCCCAAATGGGTTGTGGCGCTAGGAGACTGCGCCGTCGACGGTGGAATTTTCGCGGGCAGTTACGCCGTCACCGGCGGAGTTTCGAGTGTGGTACCCGTCGACCTGCACATTCGCGGCTGCCCGCCTTCGCCAACCGAAATCCTGAGGGGACTACTGGCGCTGCTGGACCACGTAAGCGGAAAAAACGGCATTCCCGAGGTGTAAAGCTTGCACCCGACTTACGCGCGGCGCGCCGTGCCCGAATGGCGTGTTACAAAACCGCGCTCCTATTCTTCGCGGTAGACGCGCTCCCGGCGCTCGTGGCGCTCCTGGGCCTCGATCGAAAGCGTGGCGATCGGACGCGCTTCCAGGCGCTTGAGCGAGATCGGCTCGCCGGTTTCCTCGCAATAGCCATAGGTGCCATCTTCGATGCGTTGCAACGCCGCATCGATCTTCGAAATGAGCTTACGCTGCCGGTCGCGGGCGCGCAATTCGATCGCCCGGTCGGTTTCCGACGAGGCGCGGTCGGCGAGGTCGGGATGATTCTGGTTGTCGTCCTGGAGATGTTGCAGCGTCTCCTTCGCTTCCTTGAGGATGTCCTCACGCCAATCGATGAGCTTCAGGCGGAAATACTCCCGCTGCCGCTCATTCATGAACGGCTCCCGCTCCGTCGGCCGATAGATTTTGTCAAGCGTGATGTTTTTGCCGTTCTTGGTCAAAGTGTCGTCGGATCGGCCGTTTTTACTTTTCACCGACTGCATGGACTGCTTGTCCCCTACTCTGCGCATGCCTCCGCGCCGGACCTCCGCTGGGCGGCGCCCATATACCCCGGGTCCATGCCCGTGACAATACGATGATTGCGCCCCCGGTACCGCTGGGCTAAGCCCTTCTCGGCTCAGTTCGTTCCGCCTATTGCCCGTTCTACGGCAACCTGCTGGTCAATTTCGCTCAGTCAAGTTTTTCGTCCCCGGAGCTATCCTTAAGGTCGGCGGCGGCGGCTGTGAGACGCAGCAGCGACCACTGTCCGAGCGACCGGAAGGCCAAGCTTCAGCCGCGTCGAGGTCTCGGCGGTCACGCCTGACCGCCTGGTGGCGGCGCTCGACCCGATCCTCGGTTCCTTACAGTGCGATCAGCACGTCGATTCCGCGAAGGGTGCGTAGGGCGACCGCTGCGCTGTGAGCCTGTGAGGCGCTCGTCTCGGAAAGTGTATGGTGTTGTCGTGGGATGATCGGCGGGACGCCGAAAGCGCCGATGCCAGAGACGCTCAGTTCGCGGTAAATGATGCCGCCCCAGGCGACAACTATTACCGCTAAAATGCGAAGGATACTACAGACGTGACGCGGCAGCCGTGCCGCGGAATAGGTCGAATTGCAACGCTTCGCGGTGAATGCTTGAATGCGTTACCGGTTTGTGGGCATCGCGATGACATCGAAAATGCGAGGTTTGGCGTAGAGATTAACGAAGAGCGACCACCCACCCAGCGCTCGGCAACAAGCCAGTCAGCAATCAAATCACCCTGCCGCCCCGTTCGAAAATATCCTGGAAATAGACAGCAGAATGAACAGTTGAGCCGGCTTTGAACTGGGCTACCATTCGCCTTCAGCTTTTGCGTTCCTATCTTTCCATCATCGCATCGGAAAAATTAAGTTAGTATTTACCTCGTATCGCATAATTTTGTCCATCAAAATGGGCCAAGGATCATGCAGTCAATCCACCGAAACGCGCTAAACAAATTCTATGCGACTTGTTCAGTTGAGGCCGCCACGATTACGATGGCTGTAATCGCTCGCTCAAAGTGCGAACTTGATCCTGAAATTCTTTGCGAGCATCGATCGGTATTAACGCGAAACGTGAACACACCAGAACTGGTGGGTCGCAGTCTTGCGGACGTCGAACGCGACCTGATCCTGGAAACTCTCAAGTTTTGTCTTGGAAATCGGACGAAAGCCGCCAAAATACTCGGGTTGTCAATCCGTACAATGAGAAACCGGCTTAATGAATTTGCATCACAAGGACTAAGTATTCTCCCACCGACCGTGGGCACGAGACGCGTAAGGTGAAACATAGGATTGCATGAACAGGGGTTTGGGGTGCGCAATCGCCCGACAGGCGAGGTCACCGATGATGAGTTTGGTTCTTGGTCGGCCGACGAGGAAAGAGAGCGGTGCGTTTCGAGGCATAAGTCTACGTCTTAGGCGGGGTCGATGACTGTGCTGCGAGAGCGCTTGTTACGCCGATCGCCACCCGCGAACTAACCGCCATCCTGGCGGCCTCCCTTTTTGGCTGATGCAAATGAGTTCGAAGGCGACCAACGATTATCACGCTTCGATCGGTGAAGGATTGTCATTAAAAGACGTGTCAGACGTGGCCCTGACATCACGAGCAACATCCAGGTCGCCACCAGCAAGAATGGCCCTGTCGCGGGAGGCGCCCGTTCAACGTGCTTCGCGTCTGTGTTCAGCAACATTAATCCAGTGAACTGAAAAACTGCCCAGCGCCGCATCACAGGTGCATGCGAATTTGAGTTTTCGACACACACAAATAGGGACGGGCGACCCCAAGATCTGCAAAATCCGCTTTTGCAACTTAGCTTCGATCGTCGAGCTCGAAAGAGCCAATAAAATTTGACGATTGTTAGCCCGGTAAATGTTTCATTTCCAAGCACCGCGCGCTTCAACATCGACGAACAAGATACGCAATCGGCGGAAATGACTTGGCGGCGCTGTCTGCCTGGCGGGTGCGTCGCCGAGCTAGAAGTCAAGGACGAACTCTTGAAACGTTGGCGCGCACAAGTTGGCGGAGGGGCGGTTAAAATCGTAGATGCGGCGGGGCGCGAAATAACAATTCCATTTTCATTTCGAGGTCTATCGCAAGCGCTCGACGCGCTCCTAATCTAAAGAAATTAAGCCTTCCGTCTTTGATGATCTTCACGCTCAGGTAATTGTGGCCTCTTGTACCTAGCTAATCTCTGAGAGCCTCGCGTATGTGTTTCATTTTATGAGGCTCTCGGAGAGTCGGCGATGTTGCCGGAAATGTTCTGCAACGCGAACGACTGCGCCTGCAACCCCGCCACGGCAGTGGTCAATGCATCGAAAATACCCATGACATCGTCTCCAACTCGATTCTCAACTCGACTGGCGGCGGGCACGTACGAACGCCGCGCGGACTTTCCACAGCAAGCGGCGTGCCATCGCAATAATGGTGATTTTTCAGTCTTTTGATCCACGCCGCACGGGGGCGCCTGGGATCTATATGCCGTGCAGTCGGCAATTGCCGCGGTGACGACGTACCTTTGCGTTGCGCCGGCCTTTGACTGCGGCGCTTGCGCAACGAGCTTGTTAGCGGCAATTCGGCGTGATTAATCTCTCGCTACGCCCGCGTCACAACATCAGCGAGTTCTTCTCATGCGATTCGAAGGTACCAGCGCCTACGTCGCCACCGACGACCTCAAGGTGGCAGTCAATGCGGCGATCGCGCTTGAGCGTCCGCTGCTGGTGAAGGGCGAACCCGGAACCGGTAAGACCGTCCTTGCAATCGAGATCGCCAAAGCGCTGAGCGCTCCGCTGATCGAGTGGCACATCAAGTCGACCACGAAGGCGATGCAGGGACTTTATGAGTACGATGCGGTGACGCGTCTGCGCGACAGCCAACTCGGCGACGAGCGCGTCAAGGATATCCGCAACTACATCAAACGCGGCAAGTTGTGGGAGGCTTTCGTCGCCGACGAGCGGCCGGTACTGCTCATCGACGAAATTGACAAAGCCGATATCGAGTTTCCCAACGATCTTTTGCAGGAACTCGACCGCATGGAATTCTTTGTCTACGAAACCGGCGAAACGATCCATGCCCGGAGGCGTCCGATCGTTGTAATCACCTCCAACAACGAAAAAGAGCTGCCGGACGCCTTTCTGCGACGCTGCTTCTTTCACTACATCCGTTTTCCCGACGCCGACACGATGCGTGCGATCATCGAAGTGCATTTTCCCGGTATCAAGCATCGGCTGGTCTCGGAGGCCCTGCGGCTGTTTTACGAGATCCGTGATGTGCCCGGCATGAAGAAGAAACCTTCGACGTCGGAACTGCTCGACTGGCTCAAGTTGCTCATGGTCGAGGACGTTTCCGTCGAGACATTGCGCGAGCGCGACCCGAAAAAACTCATCCCGCCGTTGCATGGCGCGCTCATCAAGAACGAACAGGATGTGCACCTGTTCGAGCGGCTGGCGTTCATGACCCGAAGAGAAGGCCGGTAAGCCGCCTTATACGTCGGCCTCTTCAGGCCGTCTCCTTTGCCTTCGCCGGTTCATGATGGCGGTCAGCGGCGATGGTTCGTCGGCGGCGTCGCTTTGAGCCTCCGGCGGCATCATCGGCTCAGCCTGATCCTCCGTAGCAGATGACTGCATCTCCTCGGTCGTCGCTGCCTCCGCTTCGCGGGCGCGTCGGAGCGCCAAGTCGGCGGCGCGTGTCCGACGTTCGGCCTCGGCCTCGCGGAAGCGCCTCGTCCAATAATACACCTGCGCGATCGCGCGGCCTAAAACTCCGCCCGCCCAAACCAGTTCGAACGGCGTAAATTGCTGCCAGGTGTGATCGCCCTCGACGATGGCGCGGGCAATGAGATTGCCGGCCATCGCCGTGGTGTTGAGACCGTGGCCGCCGAAGCCGCTCGCGAGCCACACGCCGGGGCCGAGTTCGCCGATCTGCGGCATGCGGTGGATCGAATTGCCCAAGGTGCCGGACCACGCGTGGTCGACGGCGACTTGGCCAAGCTGGGGAAATGTCTTCCCGATATCGGCGGTCAGCGCGCGCACATAGCGGCGCGGATCGCGCGCCCACGTCGTCGCCCGGCCGGACCACATCAACCGATCGCCATCGACGATCCGATAGTGATTGTCGGCAAGGTCGCTATCGCTGACGGCGCCGCGAAAGCCGATCGCCTCGCCAAGACCGGGCCCCAGTGGAGCCGTCGTGATGACGTATGTCGTGATCGGAATAAGCGTCGAGCCGATCCGCGGCATCAGACCGCCGATCTGCACATTTCCGCACAGGACGACGTGACTGGCGCGTACCCGGGCGTTTGGCGTGACGATGCGTTTGCGCACCCCGGCGGGATCGATGGACAATGCCGGGGTGTGCTCGAAGATGCGGACGCCGGCCCGCTCGGCGGCGGCGGCCAGGCCCAGCGCATAGTTGAGCGGATGGATGTTGATTGCGCGCGGATAGTGGATGGCGTGAACGTAGCGTTCGCTGCGGAGCACCGAGCGCACTTGTTCGGTCGGCCAACCTTCGATTTCAGCACCAAACTCGCCAACAAGACCGGCAAGATGGGTGAACTCGTCGCCGTTATCTGTCTTGGAGACGTAGAGCCAGCCGTCCTGCGGTTCGATCCCGGGCAAATCGTCCTCGCGGACCGTGTTGCGGACATAGTCGAGCCCGCCTTGCGCCAACGCCCACAGATCCTTGGCTCGCTCAAAGCCGACCCGGCCAATGATGCTGTCGGGCGATGCGGCAAAACCGGGCAACACAAAGCCGGTGTTGCGCCCCGAAGCGCCGGCGGCTATGCGATCGGCCTCGACGAGCACCACGGACCAACCGCTGCGGGCGATCTCACGCGCCGTCGTCAGGCCAGCAAGCCCACCGCCGATCACGCAAACTTCGACGTCGAGATCAACCGACAGCGGCGGCCGCGACGGCGCTCGCACCATCGTCGCGGCGAACCAGCTTCCGCCATAGGCTGATGTGGAATCGGTCTCGACCATCGAACAACCGTCAAATTGTAACGTGAAGTTCTTGTGCGCGTCAGCCGGCACACTATAGGAACTTCAAATCCGCGCTACTAGACTAACGCCAGATATCGAGGCATTGGCCGATGCGTCGTTTGCTGCTGTTGCGTCACTCCAAAACCGAACGCGCCGAACCCGGCGAACGCGACCGCGACCGCAAACTCACCGAGCGGGGCCGTACCGACGCGCCGCTCATCGGCAACTACATTGTCCGCCACCACCTCATCCCCGATCTGGTTCTCATCTCGCCTGCGGCGCGGACACAAGAAACCTGGGCGCTCGTCGCCGCGACATTCGCCAAACCACCACGCTTCGCGACGGACGACAGGATTTATAATGCCAGTTCCGAGCCCCTCGCCGAAGTGATCCGGGAAAGCGGCGCTGCGCAAACGCTCCTCGTCGTCGGCCATAATCCCGGCCTGCAAGATCTCGCGCTGCAACTGGTCGGCTCCGGAGATGTCGGAACGCGTGCGGCGTTAAACGAAAAACTGCCGACGTCCGGCCTTGTGGCGATCGATTTCCCCTTCGACGACTGGTTGCGATTGCACGATCACAGCGGCAGGCTCGAGCGTTTTGTCAGTCCACGCCTGATTGCCGCCGCCACGGATTGAGCGGCTATTTGAGGATTTGATCAATCCGGCGATTCAGGGCGCCCGTTATTCGTAGTATTCAGGCGCCTTCTTCTGCGCGGCGCTTTGCGGCGTGTCGTGATTGATCCAAAGCTGTCCGTGCTCTTTGGCCAGGATGTCGGCGATATGCTGCATCGAGGCGACAGTCTGATCCTTGTCGACATTCATCACCGGCACGCGGCGATTGTCCCAGTTGTCCTTGAAGTGTGCGGCGTCGCCCGAGAGCACTACTGCGCCGGTTTTCGGCAATCGAACCAGCAAGGATTGATGTCCGGGCGTGTGGCCCGGGGTTGAAACAATCATCACGGTGCCGTCGCCGAACACGTCGTGGTCGCCTTCGAGCTTGGTCACCGGATGGCCCGGATTGAATCGGGGCGCACCACCCTCGCCCGGCCATTCGTACTCGGCTTTCTGCACGTAAAGCATCACCTGCGGAAACAGCTCGACGTTGCCGACATGATCGGGATGAGTATGCGAAATCGCCATTGCCTTGAGATCAGACGGCTTGACCCCCAGCTCTTGAAGCTGACCCGCGAGCGTCTTTGAGCGCTTGATTTGGAATCCGTTCGCGGTTTTCACCCCGTCGGGATTTGCTGCGATCGCGTCAGGCAGGCCGGTGTCCCACAGAAACCAGCCCTGCGCGTGGTGGATGAGGTAGCAATTGTCGGACAGCTCCAGCGGCACGCCGACGTTTACGCCGGGCGACCAGCGCGACTGATCGGGGGCGGACACGTGCCCGCAGTCAAGGACATAGAGTTTGTCGACACCCGCAGCCGAAGCCGATTGTGAGACGAGTGCAGCGGTAAAGACAGCGGCGACAAGAAGAACGAGCCTCATGAAACTCCTCCTGCGTCAGTTTGCCAGCGCCGCCAAAATACGCGCCCAGCTTCGAATACCCTTGTGGAAACACTTGAGATCGAACTTCTCGTTCGGGGAATGCACCCGGTCGTCGTCGAGCGCGAAACCGACCATGAGGGTGTCCATACCCAGCACGGTCTTGAAGTCGCCGACGATCGGGATCGAACCGCCGGCACCGACCGTCACCGCCTTCTTGCCCCACTCGTCGGCGAGCGCGGTGCGCGCCTTGGTGAGCGCCGGATTGTCGAACGCTACGTCGAAGGCCGGCGCGCCGCTGAAATTGCCGAACTCGACCGAACAATCGGCCGGAACGCGCGCGCGGACGAAATCGCGAAAGGCCTTGCGGATTTTTTCCGGATCTTGTGCACCGACCAGGCGGAACGAGACTTTGGCCATGGCCTTGCCGGGAATAACGGTTTTGGCACCCTCCCCGGTATAGCCGCCGAGGATGCCATTGACCTCCGCGGTCGGCCGCGTCGAAACCTGCTCGATCAGCATGCGGTCTTTTTCACCGGCTGGAATTTTCAGCCCGATTGGCCCGAGGAATTTTTCCGGCGTCAGCCCGAGGCCGGCCAGATCGGCTTTGATGTCGGCCGGCAGCTCACGAACGCCCTCGTAAAAGCCAGGAATGGCGACCGAACCATCCGGCTTGTGCATTGCCGAGAGAATATCGGCCAGCACGTGGATCGGGTTGCGAGCCGCGCCGCCGAACAGTCCGGAGTGGAGGTCGCGGTCGGCGCAGGTCAGCCTTACCTCCTCATAGACAAGGCCGCGCAGCGAGGTCGTGATGGACGGAGTTTCTCCGTCCCACATGCCGGTGTCGCATACCAATGCCAGATCGCGTTTGAGTTCCGCAGAATTCTCGCGAACAAAATCGAACAAGTGCTTGGACCCACACTCCTCCTCGCCTTCGATCAACATGGTGATGTCGAGTGGAAGTGCTCCGGTCACTGCCTTGAACGCACGGCAAGCCTCGATGAAGGTACTGGCTTGGCCTTTGTCGTCGCAGGCGCCGCGGGCGACGATGATTTTTCGCCCGCCATCGAGTGTCTCGATGCGTGGCTCGAACGGCGGCGTCTGCCACAGATCGAGCGGATCGACCGGCTGAACATCGTAATGGCCGTAGAAGAGAACGCGCGGCTTGCCACCGTCGGACACCCCGTTCGCGCTCTTGCCGACAACGACCGGATGGCCTCCGGTCGGACGCAGGGCGGCGTCAAATCCAAGGCTGCACAAATCGGCGGCGACATGCTCGGCGGCAGCGCGGCAGTGCGGCGCATAAGCCGGGTCCGTCGAAACCGACTGAATGCGCAGAAGCGCGAATAGCCGCTCGAGGCTCGCGTCGAGATCGCGGTCGATGCGGTCGAGAACTGCCGGCAATGCGGACTTCGATGCTGTCATGCGTCACCTTCTCATTACACCGCCGAGTGCACCGCGCACGACAGCCTTGCTGATCGTCCCGGCAGTCTTGCTGCCCGTCGATTTGCTGAGTTCGGACGCGACCTGCGTCGCGACGCCGGCCGCAACCGCGCGCGCAACGTTGCGCGCGACCAGTTGCGTCGTCGTCAACCCCGTTCCGCGCGGGCGGCCGATGCCGAACACGCCGCACACCCAATCGATCATCCGCTGAAAGAAGCCGGGTTGCGCGGGCGCCTGACCGGCCGGGCCCGCTCCCGTACCCGCACCAGCCGTGCCGGATGCGGCAGACGGAAAAGCTCCCCCGGTCTGGAGCCGATTTTGCAATATCTCATAGGCCGAATTCGGGTCGACGGTCTGATCGTATTTGTTTTTGAGCGGGCTCTTATCGATCACCGCCTGGCGTTCCTCCGGCGTGACCGGCCCGATCCGCGCTGAAGGCGGGCGAATGATGGTGCGGTCGACCATCGAAGGCGAACCGTCGCCCTGGAGAAACGACACCAGCGCTTCACCCTTGGCAAGTTGGGTGATGACCTGCCCGGTGTTGAGATTGGGATTCGGCCGGAAAGTGTCCGCCGCGGCCGCCACCGCCTTCTGATCGCGCGGCGTGAAGGCCCGCAATGCGTGCTGAACGCGGCCGCCAAGCTGGGACAAAACCTTGTCCGGCACGTCAAGGGGATTCTGGGTGACGAAGTAAACGCCGACCCCCTTGGAGCGGATCAGACGCACGACCTGCTCAATCCTGTCGAGCAGTTGCTTGGGCGCCTCGTTAAAAAGGAGATGCGCCTCGTCGAAAAAGAACACCAGCTTCGGCTTGGGCGGATCGCCGACTTCCGGCAGCTTCTCGAACAACTCCGAAAGCAGCCATAGCAGGAAGGTTGCGTAAAGCCGCGGGCTGGCCATCAGCTTATCGGCAGCAAGCACGTTGACCACGCCGCGCCCGTTGCTGTCGGTCCGCATCAGGTCGGTGACGTCCAACGCCGGCTCGCCGAAAAATTTTGCACCGCCCTGGTTTTCCAGCACCAGCAATTGGCGCTGTACGGTACCCACCGCCGTCACTGCCACGTTGCCGTAACGCGCACTGACCTCCTTCGCGTTCTTGGAGAGATAGGACAGGAGTTCGCGCAAATCTTTGAGGTCGATGAGACCCGCGCCGTCCGCCACTTTCAATTCCGGATCGTCATCGGCGTAGCGAAACGCGATGTTGATGATGCCTTCCTGCACATCGTTGAGTTCGAGGATGCGCGAAATCAGCAACGGCCCCATCTCGAAAATCGTGGCGCGGATCGGATGGCCCTGCTGGCCGAACAGATCCCAGAACACGACGGGAAATTCTTCGGGCTGGTAGTCAAAGCCTAAACCCTTGGCTCGTTTTACGAAATCCGGCTTAGCCTCGCCCCGCGCCGCGATCCCGGAGAGGTCGCCCTTGATATCGGCGGCGAACACAGGGACTCCGGCCCGGGAAAAGCCCTCGGCGAGCACCTGGAGCGATACGGTTTTGCCGGTGCCGGTCGCGCCGGTGACGAGGCCGTGGCGATTGGCGAGTGCCAGTGCGAGAAATTCGTCGTTCGCACCCTTGCCGACAAAAATTTTTCCATCCCGATCCGGACTCGTCATCGGTCGCTTCCTTTTCGTCGTGCACTATCGCCGCGCACGGCCTAGCCTTGGCGAAGCAATTTCATAACGCCAGTGCGCGATCTTTTTCTAGCTTGCTCACGTCTCGATCTTTTCAACAACGGCTTGTCATGCCGCCCGCGAATGTACAATATGGCAAGAAGGTGCCAAAAAATACGCTGCTGACGAGAGGAACGATGGATGAACTGATTGGAAGCCTCGTCAGCAATGCAGGGATCGATCGCCCGGCTGCAGGAACGGCGGTCGGCATCATTCTCGACTTTCTGGCCAAGGATGGACCTGCCGACAAAATGCAATTGCTGCTGGCGAAGCTGCCGGGAGCCGAGGCATTGATGCAGAAGGCTGCGGGCCAGAGTGCGGCGGCATGGGCGGCGTGATGGGTGCGGGCATGGCCATGATGGGCGCAGGGCTGAGCATGGGCCAGGTCCAAGATGTAACCAGGCAATTTATCGCGTTCGCGCGCGAGAAAGTCGGCGAGGATGCGGTCGGCGAGATCGTCGGCGCCATTCCCGGTCTTTCACAATTTGTTTGAGCGCGCCCGCGTTGTCGTGGCGCGATCGAGGAAGGGGCAGCAGTGGGGTATCCTATCGCCGATATTCGGTGCATCGGCTCGGATACCGTGCTGATTCTTCGGTCAGAAGGAATTCGCACTACGATGGGTTTGTTGCAGCAGGCCAAAACGCCGAAGCAACGGCTCAAGATCGCTGCGAAGGTCGGCGCCGACGATAAACATGTGCTCGACTGGGTAACCGCCGCCGACCGGATGCGGGTCAAAGGCGTCGGTTGGGAATATTCGGAACTGTTGTCCGCGGCAGGCGTCAAAACCGTCAACGAACTCAAGTTCCGCAATCCAGAGAAGCTGGTAGACCAAATGACCGAGGCCAACCGGCAGCGCAAACTTGTGCAGTTGCTCCCGTCGGTAAAGGCGGTAAAGCGCTGGATTGAAAACGCGAAGAAGTTGCCGCCCGTGATCCGCTATTGACGGTCTGATTATTCTGCTTCCTTCCTTGCTTGACTTGCCGAAACCGCAGGCGTCATTGCTGGAAGCGAAAGCGATCTCATGGCTACGAGTTTGAATCATCGCGCTTCTTCCGCGCGCGGCCCGGCGCCCGGCAGCGACCTGCTGGCGCGCCTTCTGGCAAACGGGCGCCCCCTTGTCATGGGCGTGCTCAATGTCACGCCGGACTCGTTTTCCGACGGTGGACGCTTCCTCGATCCGCAGGCCGCGATAGCGCAGGCTCGCAGCCTTGTAGCGGAAGGCGCGGACATAATTGATGTCGGCGCGGAATTGACCCGCCCTTATGGCGGCGCCGTTCAGGTATCGCCCGAGGAAGAACGCGCGCGACTGGCGCCCGTCCTGTCCGCGGTCGTCACGCTCGGCGTTCCGGTATCCATCGATACACTCAAAGCCGACATCGCCGCCTGGGCGCTCGACCTCGGCGCCGCTATTGTCAACGACGTCTGGGGTCTGCAGCGCGAGCCCGGCATGGCAGCGCTCGTCGCCGAACGCGGCGTGCCCGTTATTATCATGCACAATCGAGAAGCCGCCGATCCGGCAATCGACATCGTGTCCGATGTAACGGCGTTCTTTCAACGCTCGCTGGACATCGCCAACCGCACCGGCATCGCACGCGAGCGGATCGTGCTCGATCCCGGCATCGGCTTCGGCAAGACCGCGGAACAAAGCCTGATGTGTATCGCCCGCCTGAACGCGTGGCACGGCTTCGGCCTGCCGCTTCTGGTCGGCGCTTCGCGCAAGCGCTTTATTCATTCGATCACCCCCTCCGATCCGACGGAACGTCTCGGCGGCTCGCTGGCCGCGCACCTTTTGGCGGTCGAGAATGGGGCTTCGATCGTGCGCGTGCATGACGTCGCACCGATGGTACAGGCGCTGGCGATCGCCGCGGCGATCAGGCGCGCCCAATGAGCGATACGATCTTCGTGAACGGGCTTGTTCTCCACGCCAATCACGGCGTCATGCCGCATGAGGCCAAGGTCGGGCAGCCGTTCAAGCTCGATCTGATGATGGACATCGATCTTGCCGAGGCCTCACGCACCGATACGCTCAAGCACACGGTGTCGTATGATCAGCTGGTGAAGACCGCGAGCGAAGCCTTCTGCGCGCGTCGCTACCGGCTGATCGAGGCGGCCGCCGGCGCCGTCGCGGCAGCCGTGCTGGATCGCTACCCGCAGATTCGCAACGTTCGCGTCACCGTTCACAAGCCGCATGCCCCAATCGCTGCGGTCTTCGACGATGTCGGCGTGGTCATTACCCGCACGCGGCGGACGTAACAGCGATGAATCCGACAATGGCGGAAGCGTTCGTTGCGCTTGGCGGCAATGTCGGAGACGTGCGGTCTACTTTCAACCGGGCTATTGCCCGGTTTTGCGATGGCAACGTCGTACGGCTTGAGGCACGGTCGTCCGACTACCTGACCCCGCCTTGGGGGCTCACCGAGCAACCGCCATTCATCAATGCCGCGATTGCGGTGACGACATCACTGCAGCCGCCTGACCTGTTGGCGCGCGCGCAGGAATGCGAGGGAGCGCTCGGGCGCGACCGCGCGCGCGAGCGCCGCTGGGGGCCGCGCACGATCGACATCGATATCCTCACCTACGATGACCTGATCCTCATCGACCGCGACCTTTTTTTGCCCCATCCGCATATGCTGGAGCGCGCGTTCGTACTCGTGCCGCTGGCGGAGATCGCGCCCGACCGGCTCATCGCCGGCATTCGCGTGCGCGACGCGCTTGCACGCGTCGACGCCCGCGGCATCGAGAAACTTCCGCCGCTCGAATAGTCGCGGGGCATGAGACCTGCGCCGCCACCGCCCGAGCATTGCAGAAAGCTCAGGTTGGCCTCTTCCCTGCGACATGGCAATTTGCAGCGATGACGGAACCCGAAACCCTGCCGCTCGCCGCCGGTTTTCCGAACGCAACGCGTGAGGAGTGGCGAAAACTCGTGGACTCGGTGCTCAAGGGTGCGCCGTTCGAGCGTCTTGCTGGCACGACATATGATGGCCTCACCATCGAGCCGCTGGCGCAGCGCCGGTCCGACGCACCACCCGTCGCGGGGCGGCCCGGTGCGGCGGCCTGGCAGGTGATGGCGCGGATCGAACATCCGGACCCGGCGCTCGCCAACGAAATCGCGCTGCGCGAACTCAACAACGGCGCGGGCGGACTCTCACTCGTTTTTTCGGGCGCGACCGGTGACTACGGCTTTGGACTTCCGGCCAGCGAGCAAGCGCTCGGACGCACGCTCGAGGGTTTCGATTTTGACGCCGGCGCTGCCCTCGATCTCGATATTTCGCCCCGGGCGGCAGCCACGATCGACGCCGCGCTGGCAAAGGGAGTCTTGTTATCGGTCCGGGGCGCCGGCCTGCGTATCGGACACGACCCGATCGGCGCGACGGCGATGGCCGGGAGCGCGGCACGGCCATGGAGCGAGGAGGCCCCGCACTTTGCCGGCCGCATCGCCGCGCTGATGCATGCGGGTTTTCTCGGCAAGCTTGCGGCTGCCGATGGCCGCATCGTTCACAATGCCGCCGGGTCCGAAGCGCAGGAATTGGCCTTCGTGCTCGGCGTCGCGCTGGCCTATCTGCGCGCGCTCGAAGCCGGCGGCGTCGCCCTCGACGCGGCCCGGCGAGTCATTTTTTTCCGGCTCTCGGCCGACGCCGATCAGTTCCTGACCATCGCCAAGTTCCGCGCCCTGCGGAAATTATGGGCCCGCGTCGAGGCCTCGTGCGGGCTTGCACCGGAGTTGGCGTTTGTTGCGGCCGAGACTGCGTGGCGGACGATGACACAGCGCGATCCGCATGTGAATATTTTGCGCGCCACTGTCGCCACCTTCGCGGCGACGCTTGGCGGCGCCGACGCGATCACGGTGCTGCCGTTCACCGCTGCGCGCGGCCTGCCCGAGCGCTTCGCGCGACGCATCGCGCGCAATACTCAACTCGTTCTGCTCGAAGAGTCGCACCTCGCCAAGGTCGCCGACCCGGCGGCCGGTTCAGGCGCCATTGAAGATTTGACCGACCAACTCTGCCGCGCGGCCTGGGCGCAGTTCCGCGAGATCGAAGGAGCCGGCGGCATCGCCGCGGCACTATCCAGCGGACTGGTCCAGCAAAAAATCGCAGCGGTGCGCGCCAAGCGTGCGGTCGCGGTGGCGCGACGGCAGGAAGCCCTGACCGGGGTCAGCATATTTCCCCATCTTTCCGAAAGCGACGCGAAGGTCGATTTGCCGGCGCCGCCGCGCCAGCGTGCGGCGGATGGACTTCAGGCGATCCGGCTTGCCGAGCCGTTCGAAGCGTTGCGCGATACTTCCGACCGCTTGCTAGCGGCGACCGGCGCGCGGCCAAAAATTCTTCTCGCAACTCTCGGCACGCAGGCGGAATTCACGGCGCGGGCGACCTTTGCCCAGAGTCTCTTTGAGGCGGGTGGCATAGAAACCGTCGGCGGCGATGACGACGGCGCCGACCTCCCCGCCCTCGCCAAAGCATTCAAGGCTGCCGCCACCCCAATCGCCTGTCTTTGCTCCTCCGACAAAGTCTATGCCGAGCGGGCAGCGGCCGCGGCGCAAACCCTGAAAGCGGCGGGCGCCGCGCACATCTATCTGGCGGGACGGCCGGGCGAACAGGAAGCCGCGCTAAAAGCATCCGGCGTGCAATCGTTCGTTTACGAGGGCTGCGACGCGCTGGCGACACTCAAGAGCGCTTACGATATGCTTGGTGTCGAGATCGGATGATCGGATGAGCCGTATCCCGGACTTCACGCAAATCGATTTCGCCGATACGCCCTCCCCGGCGGCGGCCACGATGGCCGCTCCATGGCTCACGCCCGAGGGGTTGGCGGTCAAAAGCGTCTATGGCGCCGACGACCTCAACGGACTGGACGCCCTCGATACCTATCCCGGCATCGCGCCTTATCTGCGCGGGCCGTACCCGACCATGTACGTGACCCAGCCATGGACGATCCGGCAATATGCCGGCTTCTCCACCGCCGAAGATTCCAATGCGTTCTACCGGCGCAACCTCGCCGCCGGCCAGAAGGGCCTGTCGATCGCCTTCGACCTCGCGACCCATCGCGGTTACGACAGCGACCACCCACGCGTCTCCGGCGACGTCGGCATGGCCGGCGTCGCGATCGATTCCATCTACGACATGCGCACGCTGTTTGCCGGCATACCGCTCGATCAGATGTCGGTGTCGATGACCATGAACGGCGCGGTGCTGCCGGTGCTTGCGCTCTACATCGTCGCCGCGGAGGAGCAAGGCGTGCCGCCGGAAAAGCTCGCCGGCACGATCCAGAACGACATCCTCAAAGAATTCATGGTGCGCAACACCTACATCTATCCGCCCAAGCCGTCGTTGCGCATCATCTCCGACATTTTCGCCTATACGTCGGCGCATATGCCGAAGTTCAATTCGATTTCGATCTCCGGCTACCACATGCAGGAAGCCGGCGCGACCGCAGATCTTGAGCTCGCCTACACGCTGGCGGACGGCATCGAATATGTGCGCGCGGGGCTGGCGGCTTCGCTCGACGTGGATCGCTTCGCGCCGCGGCTTTCCTTCTTCTTCGGCATCGGCATGAACTTTTTCATGGAGGTGGCGAAGCTTCGCGCCGCGCGGGTGTTGTGGGCGAAGCTGATGAAAGACTTCAATCCGCGCGATGCCCGCTCGCTGTCGCTGCGCACGCATTGCCAGACCTCCGGCTGGTCGCTCGCCGCGCAGGACATATTCAACAACGTCGCGCGCACCGCGATCGAGGCGATGGCGGCGACGCAAGGCGGCACGCAGTCGCTGCACACCAATGCGCTCGACGAGGCGCTGGCGCTGCCGACGGACTTCTCGGCCCGGATCGCCCGCAATACGCAGATCGTCTTGCAGCGCGAGGCCGGCACCACGCGCATGATAGATCCGTGGGGCGGGTCGTTCTATGTGGAGCGGCTGACGCACGAGCTGGCGACGAAAGCCTGGGTCCACATCCGCGAGGTCGAGGAAATCGGCGGGATGACGCGGGCGATCGAGGCTTCGCTGCCGAAACTTCGCATCGAGGAGGCCGCCGCGCGCACGCAGGCTCGCATCGATTCCGGCGCGCAAGCGGTGATCGGCGTCAACAAATACCGGCCGCAAGACGAAGCGCAGATCGAAATTCTCAAAGTCGACAACGCTACGGTACGGCAGTTGCAGATCGATAAGCTGTCGCGGCTCAAGCGCGAGCGCGATCCGCAAGCCGTAGCGGACGCGCTTGGGGCGCTAACCCGGAACGCCTCGGGCGGCAACGGCAACCTGCTCGCGCTCGCCATTGATGCGGCCCGCGCCAGGGCAACGGTTGGCGAGATATCGCTGGCGCTGGAGCAGGTTTTTGGCCGCCACCAGGCCGAGATCAAGTCGATCTCCGGCGTCTACAGGCGGGAGGTTGGCATGTCGGACGCCGTTGCGGATGTGCAGAAACGCGTCGCCGAATTCGAAGAGAACGAGGGCCGCCGGCCACGCATCCTCGTCGCCAAGATCGGCCAGGACGGGCACGATCGCGGCCAGAAAGTGATTGCTTCGGCGTTCGCCGATATCGGCTTCGACGTCGATATCGGGCCTTTATTCGCCACGCCCGCCGAAGCGGCGCGTCAGGCGGTGGAGAACGATGTGCATATCCTCGGGATCTCTTCGCTCGCCGGCGCGCATTTGACGCTTGTGCCGGAGCTAAAAGCCGAGCTCGAAAGGCACGGCCGCTCCGACATCATGGTGGTGGTCGGCGGCGTGGTACCGCCGCAGGATTATGAGGCGCTCAAGGCCGCGGGCGCCGAAGCGATCTTCCCGCCAGGCACCGTGATCGCCGAAGCCGCCGGCGCCCTGCTCGACACCCTCAATCGCCGGCTTGGCCATTCCCGCGCCGCCGCGGAATAAGCTGAAAGCGCCGGGATTTCCCGGCCGACTCCATTTGATCGGCGTCAATGCCTGAAGGCCCCTCCCGGGCGTTGATGATGCGTGCTCACGCGGCCGAAATCCGCTCGGGAGTTAGATATGAAAAAGCTCACAATCCCCCACGACGGCATGGTTTTTGTCGGCGACGGGTGCAAAGCCTTGATTCTGCGGAATGACGGTGACGAGAAGTTTCCCAATCTGAAGACCGAGCGGGTATTCGCCGACGAGAATCCGCCAACGCATGAACAGGGAACCGATCGGCCCGGAGTTGGATTCGCCCACGCCCGCGGCCACCGCCGCAGTGGCATGGGCGATACCGATTGGCATCATCTGGAGGAACACCGCTTCGTCGAGCGCGTAGCGGCGGCGCTCGAAGACATCGTGCGTAAACGCAATGTTCCGGCACTGGTGATTGCCGCGCCGCCGCGCACGCTCGCGGATTTGCGCCGCGCCTTCCACGCCGACGTCAAGAAGCGCATTGTTGCCGAAGTCGGCAAGGATCTCACCAAACACCCGGTTTGGGAGATCGAAACCCACCTTTTCGCCTAGAGCGCGAACACCGGAATTCAATTCCGCCACTCAAACCGAAACACCGGCGTTCGGGCCGAAAAGCCCTTCAATCTTCGCTCGCCGAGCGCGACGAAGCGGGAGGTTTCTTGGCCGGACAGTTCGCGCACGAGTCCGGAGACCAGAATGCCGCCGGCCTCGGATTCGCTGCATAGCCGAAACGCCATCTGAACCGCGGCGCCGAAGAGGTCGTTGTGTTCGGCGACCGGTTCGCCGGCGTGAATGCCGATGCGCACCTGCAGGCTTTCGCACGCTTCGGCGTTGTAGCCGAAGAAGCGCCGCTGAATGTCGGCGCCGGCGCGAACCGCGTTCGCCACCTCGTCGAACGCCGCCATGATGCCGTCACCGGTGTGTTTGACTTCACGACCGTCGTTCAGAGCCAGCCCGCGCCTGACCAGGGCGTCGTGCACGCGCACCAATTCCAGCGCCGCCGTATCGCCGAGCCGTGCCGTCATTTCGGTCGAGCCGACGATGTCGGTCACCAACACGCCGCGCAAGCCGGGGTCCATGTCCGCCCCGGTATCGCCCGCGGCCTGGCGAGGATCGCCGATGCGGCCGAGGAAAGCCTCGACCGCGGCGAGATCGACCGGGATGATGTCGGATGGAATCTCGCCATGAGCCTCGCGGTGAACGTGTGCGGCGGTCGCGGCATCGGGCGCTTCCACGAGGCAAAAGCCGGTGTGGCGGGCCTCGTCGTACCAGTAGGTCATGTACTTAACCCCGTACTTGTCCTGGACTTCGAGATCCCGGCGATGCGCTTCGGCCACGTGCTCGGCCGTCGCATCGCGCATATCGTGGCGATCCATAAAGATTGGCATGGGAAACCCTTTCTCTGATGCTCACGGCGCAGGACGGCGCTGCGGCCGTCCAAAGGATGCCGCAGCGCCACGCTTCCGTTTGCGTTTGGCGATCGCCGGTTGCTATTCGGGCAAGGCGATTCCGGACCCGCCCATCTCGGCCGGAAAGTCCTTCAGCTTGGGCAGTCCATCCTTCATGGGCAGCACGGTCTCGGCATAGTTGACGTGAACGACTGGGACAAATTTCACGCTCGGGATCGTGGCGGCATAAACGTCCACCATGCCGAGTGGCGGATGGTCGGTCACGAGATGGCCGCCGCATTTCATGCAGTATTGCCGGTCGCTCATCTTCGTCTTCATGAAGTGGCCGACCAGGTCGGCGCCCTTGGTGACCCTGACGTTTTCAGGCTTCCACAAGGTGAACGCGTTCAGCGGAGCGGCCGACCAGGACCGGCACGAATTGCAGTGGCAATATCCCATCGCCTCCGGCGCTCCATTCACTTCGATTTCAACTGCTCCGCAGAAGCAACGCCCTTGATGTGTGGTCATGGTCTTTCCGCCTTGTTTTGACTACAGCATTATGATGCCTAATGCCGCCACGCGGCGGCATCGCTGCGTATATCGTGCAGGGCGGTGGCCCGGGGAATGACCGCGCGTCCGCATTGCTTGGCAGCACGTCCGGAATTCGGCAGGCTTTTCGAAAGTGCTCGATCTCCGGAGTTCGCCGACCGCTCATTGGGGCAACCAGGCTATGGCTGCGGATCCGTTGTCCGATCTATTAAAAACCGTACGCCTGACCGGCGCGGTCTTTTTCGAAATCGTGGCAAAGGACCCGTGGGCCGTCGGTTCGCCGGCGCGCGATCAGATCTTGCCGAAAATCCTGCCGGGCGCCGATCATCTGATCGCGTATCACGTCGTCACGGCCGGCCGATGCTTTGCCACAGCCGTCGGCGGCCAGGCCATCGCGCTCGAAGCCGGCCAAGTCGTCATGTTCACCAACAGCCAGCCGCACATCATGTCGAGCGGCCCGAACATGCCCGCCGATCCGCCCATGCCGGACGTGCTCGAAGTCGCCGCTTCAGGCAAAAAGCCTTTCTGCATCAACTTCGGCAGCGGGACGGCTTCGGTCAAACTTGTCTGCGGATATCTCGCCTGCGACGCCCGGCCCTACAATCCTCTGATTGAGAATCTTCCGCCCGTGATCACCGCAGGCGATCCGCGCAACACCCACGAGGGTTTGATCGCCCAATTCGTTCGCCTTGCCGTGGCGGAGGCGGCTGATAAGCACGCCGGCAGCGAAAGCGTTCTCACCAAGCTGAGCGAGTTGATGTTCATCGACGTGGTGCGCCGTTATCTCGAAAAGCTTCCTGCCGAACAAGCCGGCTGGCTCGCCGGTCTGCGCGATCCCCTCGTCGGCAAAGCGCTGTCCCTGGTACATGCAAAGCCCGCGTATGACTGGACGCTCGAAGAACTTGCCACGCAAGCCGGCCTGTCGCGCTCGGTCCTGGCCGAACGGTTCACGCAGTTCGTCGGAATTCCGCCGATGCAGTATCTGGCCAAATGGCGGATGCAGATCGCGGCCGAATTGTTGACCGGCAGCAACATCAACGTTGCCGGTATCGCGGCCCGGATCGGCTACGAGTCCGAGGCTGCCTTCAGCCGCGCATTCAAGAAGATGATCGGCGTGGCGCCCTCGGCTTGGCGCCGGCGTAGTTCGTTCGGCGGCTGAGGAGCGTAGTCAGCGAAAGGCGGCGCTATTGCGCTGATGCTTCCTGCGGGGCCACAGCGGGGATTGCTGGGGAGGCTACTGGAGTGCCGCGGCGCGGCCCGCCGTGCCCCAATGAGGCGAGGAAAGAGCGGAATGCCGGATTCAATCTGAGTGCATCGCGTCCGGCATCGATAAGAAGATCCACCTGCTGGGGTGGCAGCACGAAGCTTGTCTCGACGGCGTTGAGCGCGGCCGCCCGCTGCGGATCGAGCTGATCAAAGGCGATGCGGCCGATCGAGAGCTTGACGTCGCGGCAGTTCCAGTTCGGCGGCACGCCGAAATGGCGGCGATCTTTGTCGGAAAGCTTGCACCGCCAGTTGATGAGCGATTGCTGCCAGTCGCTGATCGTACCCTCAAATGCGGAATAGCTGCCGACCGCCCCTGACTCCGTCGCCGTATCGGATATCGCGGTAATGAGCCCGACGCCGGCCGGACCTTCGACCGTCTTCGCCCAGTCGCCTGAAGGCGCTCGGCCGGCATCGACCACGAGGAACAACATGCGCCGCAACTTCACGCCTTCCTCGGGCTCGAGCGGACCGTAAGGCGTAAAGGAAGCAAGGCGCGCGATCGTTAGCCCGGCCAGCCCGTAATTGTCGACAATGCCGCCATCCAGCAGCTTCACATAGCGAACTTCGCCGCTGTGATAGCGCTCCAACGCATTGGCGAAGAGCCGGAGCATCGGCGGCGCGTCGGGGTTGCTGAGCACGCGCGGCACCCAGTTCGGCAGCGGCGTCGGACAGGCGCCGGTGAAATTCTGAACGACGATCGGCGTGAAGAATACGGGGACTGCCGCTGACGCCGCCACCGCAAGCGAGACCGGGTAGTTCGAAAGGTCGCTGCACAGCGCCCCGAACAGTACCCGGCCGAACACGAACGGCGTGCGATTATAGATGTCGGAAGCATTGATCCAGATCAGCGGGCGCCGCTGACGCATCAGGCTTTTGAACGTCGCGTGTTCGAACAGATTGTCGTCGAGCCAGCGCGAAAAGTTGTTTGGACCGTTGATGCCGCCTTGCAGGCCCTTCGCGATGCTGATCAGGTTGATGCTGGTGTCCAGCTCCGCCTGAGCGTTGCGCAGCAGAAAGCGTTGCTTGAAATCGGCCAGCGCTTGCCGCTTCTTCAGCCCGTAGTAAGCGGCGAGCACCGATCCGCCCGATACGCCGGTGACGAAGTCGACGCGATCGAGCAACGAGGTCGGCCGGTTGGGCGTCGGCGTCTGATCGAGCGCCGTCAATACGCCGTAAGAGAAGGCGGCCGCGCGCGTACCACCGCCCGAAAACGACAGCGCGATAACGGTGTCGTCGTAGTAGGTCGCCATGTCGTTGCCGAGCTCGGCCAAATTCGGCCCAGCGCCCGGGACGAGCGGTTGATTGATGGGTTCGTTATGGATTTGGGCGCAGGCGGCCAACAGGGCGGAACACGCAACAATGCGCCCTGAATTTACCACACGCTGAAGCCACCCCACCATTAACCTCGCTTATCGACGCAGCACTCCCGCACAGTCAAGCAAACGCCGGTTTGTCAAACGCCAGCTTGGCAATGAGGTTAACGCGTTTCGGGGCGGAATGGTGACGGGTGCGCCTCCCCGCTTCTCGCCGGCTTCGTCAGGGCGGCACGAGTCACTGCACGCGACGTCACTTGATCGCTGCGGCGGCCATGGATTTCTCTTTTATTTTCAGATCATTAGCGGAAAAACGGAGATGCTGAAAGGTGAAAGTGCCGTTTTTTGGGAGCGTTTCACTCAGAATCGGCAGGAAACGCCCGTCATTGCGTGACGGATGCATGAATTCGTCGTTCGCGTGGAACCTGTTGCCGGTTCGATCACGATGGCTTCGAAACGGTCGGACGGTGGCCCGCTACCCCCGAGAGCCACATCGAGGCGGGGAAAAACTGAATTGGTCCACGTCGGAGCCTTCCGAATCTGGCCGCGATATCCGATACTTGCGCGTCCTCCCCACGATTCGTCCCCGCAATCCCCATATTTAGTGGTTGATTTAGATTTTCATACTAAGTCTTGACGCGCGCGACCGGCTTGGCCTAGCTTTCGAAAGTTCGGCGCGCGGGTAACGAAGTCCGCCGGGCTCTCCAAAAAGGGTTTGCGGGACAGCTCCGCGCTGCCGTTGGCGCGAGGTGTGGCTTCTGTTGCCCAACGAGGCCCGGCAGCGCGCCGCGACGAAGTTCTGGCTCAGGCCGGAACGATGTTGGGGTCGTTCGGAGCCAGGGTTGGATTGGACGCGGCGAGGTTCGCCTTGCCGCGTCGCGGTGAAGTCGCGGTGAAACTGTCGGTGTCATATATTAGGCGGGTGTTCCCGCAGGACCGCCGGCGTCAATAACGAGAGTTGAAAAGGGGCAGAAAATGCGGATCGAGCGGCGCTACACCAAAGCGGGACAATCGCCTTACGCGGACATCGCTTTCCGGCTCACCATCAGTGAGATCCGCAATCCGGATGGCTCCGTGGTGTTCCATGCCGACGGAGTCGAAGTGCCGGAGCAATGGTCGCAGGTCGCTTCCGACGTGCTGGCGCAAAAGTATTTCCGCAAAGCCGGCGTGCCCGCCCGCCTGAAAAAGATCGAGGAAGAGACCGTTCCCTCCTGGCTGTGGCGGAGCGCGGCCGACGAAGCGGCGCTCGGCGAATTGGCCGAGAAGGAACGCTTCACCGGCGAAACATCGTGCAAGCAGGTTTTTGACCGGCTCGCCGGCACCTGGACATATTGGGGCTGGAAGGGCGGCTACTTCACCGCAGAAGCCGACGCCCAAGCCTTCTTCGACGAGCACCGCTACATGCTGGCGATGCAGATGGTGGCGCCGAACTCGCCGCAATGGTTCAACACCGGCCTGCACTGGGCCTACGGCATCGACGGCCCGAGCCAGGGTCACTTCTACGTCGACTTCAAGACCGGAAAGCTCGTGCAGTCCGCCACGGCCTACGAGCATCCGCAGCCGCATGCCTGCTTCATCCAGTCGATCTCGGACGACCTCGTCAACGAGGGCGGCATCATGGACCTGTGGGTGCGCGAGGCGCGCCTGTTCAAATACGGCTCCGGCACCGGCACGAACTTTTCCAAGCTGCGCGGCCAAGGCGAGAAGCTTTCCGGCGGCGGCAAGTCGTCGGGCCTGATGAGCTTCCTCAAGATCGGCGATCGCGCCGCGGGCGCCATCAAGTCGGGCGGCACCACGCGCCGCGCGGCCAAGATGGTGATTCTCGATGCAGACCATCCGGACATCGAGCAGTTCACCAACTGGAAGGTGATCGAGGAGCAGAAGGTTGCGAACCTCGTCACCGGCTCCAAGATCAACCAGCGGCATCTGCGCGCCATCCTCAAGGCGTGCGTGAACTGCGAAGGCTCCGGCGACGATTGCTTCGATCCGGAAAAGAATCCGGTGCTGCGCCGCGAGATCAGGGCGGCGCGCCGGAACCACGTGCCGGACAATTACATCCGCCGCGTCATCCAGTTTGCCAAGCAGGGCTACAAGGACATCGAATTTCCGGTCTACGACACCGACTGGGATTCGGAGGCCTATCTCACGGTCTCCGGCCAGAATTCCAACAACACGGTGCGCGTGACCGACGACTTCCTCAAAGCCGGTCGAATCCGATCGCAACTGGGATCTGTTCTGGCGCACCAAGCCGGGAAAGATCGCCAAGACCGTGAAGGCGCGCGATCTCTGGGAAAAAATCGGCCACGCGGCGTGGGCCAGCGCCGATCCCGGCCTGCAATTTCACACCACCATCAACGACTGGCACACCTGCGCGGCGTCGGGGCCGATCATCGCCTCCAATCCGTGCTCCGAATACATGTTCCTCGACGACACGGCGTGCAATCTCGCATCGCTAAACCTGCTTGTCGTTCCACACGCCCACCAGTCCGTCGCGGACCAGCGGCGAAGGGCTCAAAAGCGGCAGCTACGACGTCGAGGGCTACGAACACGCGGTGCGGCTGTGGACCGTCGTGCTCGAAATCTCGGTGCTGATGGCGCAATTCCCCTCGCGCGAGATCGCGCAGCGGTCGTATGAATTCCGCACGTTGGGCCTTGGTTACGCCAATGTCGGCGGCCTCCTGATGTCGTCCGGGCATTCCCTACGATTCCGAAGCGGGCCGCGCCATTTGCGCGTCGCTGTCCGCGATCATGACCGGCGTCTGCTACGCCACCTCGGCCGAGATGGCGGCCGAACTCGGCCCGTTCCCGCGCTTTGCCGAAAACCGCGACGCCATGCTGCGCGTGATGCGCAATCATCGCCGCGCCGCCTACGGCGAACGCACCGGCTATGTGCAGGTGACGACGCCGCCGGTGCCGCTCGACCACGCCGCCATTCCGGATCAGCAACTGGCGGCGCACGCCAAGGCCGCGTGGGATCGCGCGCTCTCGCTCGGCGAAGCGCACGGCTTCCGCAACGCGCAGGCGACGGTGGTCGCGCCGACCGGCACGATCGGCCTGGTGATGGATTGCGACACCACCGGCATCGAGCCGGATTTCGCGCTGGTGAAATTCAAGAAACTCGCCGGCGGCGGCTACTTCAAGATCATCAACCGCGCGGTGCCCGAAGCCTTGCGGGTGCTCGGCTACAGCGAGAGCCAGATCGCCGAGATCGTCGCCTATGCCGTCGGCCACGGCTCGCTCGGCCAAGCTCCGGCAATCAACTACGCGACGCTGAAGAGCAAAGGCTTTACGCCCGAAGCGATCGAGAAGGTGGAAAAGGCGCTGCCGACCGCCTTCGACATCAAGTTCGCCTTCAACAAATGGACGCTCGGCGTCGACTTCCTGCGCGACGAAATCGGCATCGACGCCGAAGACCTCGCCGCGCCGAGCTTCGATCTCCTCTCCCACCTCGGCTTCACCAAGCGCGAGATCGAGGCTGCCAACATCCATGTCTGCGGCGCCATGACGGTCGAAGGCGCGCCGCATCTGAAACCCGAGCATTATGCCGTGTTCGACTGCGCCAATCCGTGCGGCCGCACCGGCAAACGCTATCTCTCGGTCGACAGCCACATCCGCATGCTGGCGGCGGCGCAGCCGTTCATCTCCGGCGCCATTTCCAAGACCATCAACATGCCGAATGACGCGACGGTCGAGGACTGCAAGGCGGCCTACATGCTGTCCTGGAAGCTGGCGCTCAAGGCCAACGCGCTCTACCGCGACGGCTCGAAGCTCTCGCAGCCGCTGCAAAGCCAGCTCATCGCCGACGATGACGAGGACGACGACGTTATCGAGGCTTTCCTCGACAAGCCGGCGGCGTCGCGCGCTTCCGCGCTGGCGGAAAAGGTGGTCGAGAAAGTGGTCGAGCGCATCGTCGTCATGCGCGAACGCGAGCGCATGCCCGATAGGCGTAAAGGATATACGCAGAAGGCGGTGGTCGGCGGCCACAAGGTGTATCTGCGCACCGGCGAATACGACGACGGCCGGCTCGGCGAGATCTTCATCGACATGCACAAGGAAGGCGCGGCGCTCCGCTCGCTCCTCAACAACTTCGCCATCGCGGTGTCGCTCGGCCTGCAATACGGCGTGCCGCTGGACGAATATGTCGATGCCTTCACTTTCACGCGCTTCGAGCCGTCCGGCCCGGTGCAGGGCAACGACTCGATCAAATACGCCACCTCGATTTTGGATTACGTCTTCCGCGAGCTGGCGGTGAGCTATCTGGAGCGCTTCGACCTCGCCCATGTCGATCCGAGCGGAGAAGGCTTCGACGCGCTCGGCAAAGGCGTCGAGGAAGGCAAGCCGTCATCCGACGGACGCTTCGTGTCGAAGGGTCTCACCCGCTCGCGCACCGACCGTCTCAAGGTGATGCAGGGCGGCCAAGGAAGTTTAGACCGCAACTTGGACCGCAGCCCCTCCCATGAGGGTCGAACCGAAGGCGCGGGCGCGTCGAACGTGACGGCGCTGGCTTCCTCGGGCCCGCGCGCGGAAATCTCCGGCGCGGTCGCGCTTAGGAGCGAGCCCGAGCAGAAACTCTCGCCGACGCAGGCGCTGGAATTGTTGAACCAGAGCGACGCCCGCGTGCATGCCAAACAGGCCGCGGCGGAAAAACGCGCCGAAGCCCGCGCCAAGGGCTACGAAGGCGAAGCCTGCGGCGAGTGCGGAAATTTCACCCTCGTCCGCAACGGCACCTGCATGAAATGCGACACGTGCGGCAGCACCACGGGGTGTTCGTAGACTTTCTGTAACAAGGTGGAGCTCGGCGCCGAACGCGCCGAAGCTCGCACCAAGGGCTACGAAGATGGATTGCCGGGTTAAGCCCGGCAATGACGATTGAGCAAATGAAATTCGAGGAGGGAGCCACAATCTCTCCACTCGTCACCACCGAGCTTGACCCGGTGGTCCATGCTGACGGGCCGCACAGCGATGCCTCGAAGTCAGCGCGCGATATCCTCCCACAAGTCGCGCCAGTCCGCATTCATCGAGCGGATCAAATCGACCTTCCACTTACGCCCCCAGTGTTTGATGTTCTTCTCGCGCTGAATGGCTGCAATCGCCGTCGCGTGCTGTTCAAAGTACACGAGCATTTTCACGGCATGCTCTTTGGTAAAGCCGTCGACCAATCCCTGCCGATGCTCGTAGATGCGGCGCGCAAGATCGTTGGTAACGCCGACGTGGAGCGTGCCGCGGGGACGGCTTGCCAGGATATAAAGCCAATAGCTTCTCATTCTGCTTGTCAGCATGGATTGCCGGGTCAAGCCCGGCAATGACGATTGGAGAAAACCGAATTCGAGGAGGAAGCCGGAACACTCTTCCCCTCGTCACCACCGGGCTTGACCCGGTGGTCCATGCCGAAAGGCGGAACAGCGAGAATCGCGCCGCCTTTCGTAAACGAGATATGAATCCGCGAAAAAACAAACACTGGGACTCATGACCTGAGTCTCGTTCATGCTTTGCGGGCGATTCTTCAGGCGATGCCTGAAGCTAGACACTGGAGCCCGCGATGAACGCGATGCTGGTCGCCGCGCTGATGTCCGCGTGCGTGGTCAATGTAGCTTGCCTGGTCAGTCATCTCGTCGCCGGCGCCTGATCCTTTCAGGGGCGCGCCAGTTGGCGCACACCTCAGGGTGACGAGACATCGTCATTGCCGTCTCGCTACCGAGCGCGCCACAGTTCGTATTCGGCTCGCAGACAAGCCCCACAAGGCCGATAACCGGCTGCCACGGCAGTCGCCGCTTCGGCGAAAAACACGCGGTGCTTCTGGTAAGTGTCGCCCTTCGCGATCGCGCGCAGAGCGGATGGGCAATCCAGCCTTCCGTAAATCTTGCTTCGACGATTGCCGCCGACGAGCCCTTTTGCGGGGCTGAGATATACCGCGCCATCGCGCCCGACCAGCCGGTATTGCTTGCTCATTCACGCGAAGGGAAAGCCGGAATAGCCAGCCCCGGCGCGGATGTAGCCGCTGCCGATAGCGCCCAGCAATCCTTCGATCTTATCGAGCGTCGCGTCGATCAGACCTTGCGGTTCGCCGGCGGCAAGCTGAGTCTTCAGCTCGAAGAAAGCGCGGTTGGCGTCGTCCATGCGCCGCGCTAGCACCGTGCACACGTAAAGCAGCGCCACCGGGTCTTGCCCCAGGAATGCGGCGGCGTCCGCGGCGTGAAACTCGGACGTTTCCAATGCGCGCACATCGGCGCTATGCGGCTCGTCGAGCAACGCCGAGAGTTCGCCGAACACCGCGCCGGGTTTTGCAACCGTGGCGATTTCGATGCCGCTTCTGACGATGCTCACCGCACCGCTTTTGAGAATCAAAAGCCGGCCGGTTTTGGTGCCCTCGGCGAACACGGTCTCGCCCACCTCATAGGTTTCCAGCGGAAGCGCGGCGAGCCTTGCTTGCCAGACCTCGGCGTCGTGGATCGGCGGCATTGACAGCGCTCCTGTTCGCCACATCGCGCAAGCATGGCCTGCACGATGGAGGATAGCGCAATCAGGGTTCCGCCCGTAAGTCAGCGCGGGGCATCCGATTCGCAGTTGACCGTCATCCTGAGGCGCGCCGCTGCGGCGCTTTACATCCGCCTGCAACGAGGTACGGTCCGGCCCCTGCAAAGGATCCCCAAGGAGCCGATTGAATGATAAATCTCCCGCGCGCCGGCGCTTTGGCCGCCGCAGCCCTTGCCGCCATCGTTGCCTTCGTGCCGGCCTCGTTCAAACCGGCGCTGCTAACGACCGCCTTTTTTCAGGAAGCCTTCATCCAAGAAGCCTTGGCTCAAACCCTGGGGACGCCAGTGACCACGCCGTCGGGATTGCAGATCATCGACACCAAAATCGGCACCGGGCCGTCGCCGCGCACCGGGCAGACTTGCGTCATGCATTACACCGGCTGGCTTTATGAGAACGGCAAGAAGGGCAAGAAATTCGACTCTTCGGTCGATCGCGGCGAGCCGTTCGAGTTTCCGATCGGCACCCATCGCGTCATTGCCGGCTGGGACGAAGGCGTCGCGACCATGAAAGTCGGCGGCAAGCGCACCCTCATCATTCCGCCGGAACTCGGCTACGGCGCACGCGGCGCCGGCGGCGCCATTCCGCCGAACGCCACGTTGATGTTCGACGTCGAACTGCTCGGCATCAAAGGCTAGGACGAGTTCCGCCGATCAAGCGGTCACCCGCCCTCGCCTTCCGCCAGCGGAATCCGCATCTCGTGGAAGCGACGCTCGATCATTTCGTAGACCTCGCGCACCAGAATGTGAGTCGCCACTTCGTTTTCGGTGCGGCCGAGCTTTCCGAGCGTTGCCAGCAAAGCCAGATAATTAAAGGTCTCGAGCGGCAGCGTCAGGCTCAACGCCCTCGCTTCCGAGCGGTTTTCGGGTCGCGCCATCACTCAACGCCTCAGGTTATAACATAGTTATAATATCGTTAAAACCCTTGGCAGGCGACTCGAATCATGCAAACTTTAGTGCCGGCGAAGGTTTTCGCTCAACAGGCTTAAGGCGACCCTTTTGGGGGTCGGCGATTGAAAACCTCGGGCTGGCAATCGCTTAGGCGGGGGTACGGCTCGGTGATCGCGGCGGTATGGCCGCCGCGGTCACCGACAGCTCGCGCTCGGCTCATGACGGCCCCGGAAAGCGGCCCGTTGCGCGCGGCCTTTGCTCTGTCGGCGGCCCAGAACCGGCCGCGGCACTCATGAGGCCGTCCCTATGACCACCGCCACCACCATCGCGACCTGGAATCCAGAGCGCATCGAGCAACTGCGAACTTGCGTCGGCGCCGGCCTGACCTGCAGCCAAATCGCCGCCGAAATCGGCGTCACCCGCAATGCCGTCATCGGCAAAATCCACCGTCTCGGCCTGTCGCCCGGACGCCCGCCGGCCGGGTCAGGGCGTGCCCCGGCTCCGCGGCTGCGGCAACCGCGCCCCGCCACCCAGGGTCAGCTTCTGCGCCTGATCCAGGCGGAAGCGCCGAGTATCGGCGACCAGACAAATGGCGGACTCGCGGTGGTCGATAGCCCGCAGCGGTGCTCATTGCTCGAACTGGCGCAGAGCAAATGCCGCTGGCCGATCAGCGAGCCGGGCGCGGCCGATTTCGACTTCTGCGGCAATGAGGCGATCAAGGGCTTTTCCTATTGCGCCGGCCATGCGCGCATGGCCTACCGCCCGGCCTCGCGGCGGCGCGCTTAGTATTGGGCCGTCCGCGTATCCCGAGTCACAACGGGATTATCCACGTCTCCGACCGTAAGGACTCCACATCGGGTGGTGGCAAGTGGTGCATTTTGGTTTTTGCCGTGCCGTAGGCTGCTTCCTTCATGATGCTTGCCAGGGTCCGGAAGGCTGCCATCCAGGCACCACGCAGCTCCGGCGTGAATTCCTCGCCGAGGCCCTTATCGAGCGTGCGCAACAATGCATTGCCCATATAGGTGTAATGTTCGGGCCTGACGCCGTAGCCGACATGTCGGACCGCCAGCGCCTTGAGCGGATCGAGGATCGTCGCCGGGGCACTCAAGGCGAGGATCACCCGCGCGAGCGCAGCCAGGAGCTTCTTGCGCTGCTCGAGCATGTCGCCTTTGAACATCCGCTTGAGCGAAGGCTCGATGGCGAACAGCTCGATATAGAACCCATCCCAGGCCGGCTCGCCCAGCGCGGCTAACTTACCGAAGCTCTGCTGCACCAATTCGACCTGTTGCGGCGTCATGAATGGCCGTCTCGCTGCTGGGCTGCGAGCCTGTCATCTGCGACCAAACTAATTTAGATACCGTTGATGAGCTCGCGGCCTACATCTCGCCCTTCATGGGCGTATCAATCAGATTATGATTTCACTTTAAGAGTCCGCGCCCTATTGAAGGTGTTGCTCCCGCCTCGCGACGAATTCCAGCGCTCCGCCCGTCCCAGCCTGCGTTAGGCACCCGTTCACTGTGCCGGGTTATGATCAATGGATGTCGCTGACCACCCAGGGCTTGCTGGCCGAACTCGATACCACGCTTCCCCAGGCGACGGAATCCTGGCGCAGCGCGGCTTTGCGCCAAATCGCCGACCTGTTTGTCGCCAGTGCCGAGAACTATAACGACGAGCAGGTTGCCCTGTTCGGCGAGGTGATCGGCCGCCTTATCCCCAACACGGACCGGCGGCAGCTCGCCGAGCTCAGCAACCTCCTGGCACAGGCCCCGAGCGCGCCGGTCAACGTCGTCGGGCTCCTCGCCAGGCAGGTCGACATTGCCGTCTGCGGGCCGGTTCTCGAGCGTGCCGCAGCGTTGCCGGACCACGATCTGGTCCAGATCGCCGACAACGACCGGACCAACATGAATATGCTGATGAAGATCGCCGCTCGGCCGCAACTCAGCGAAGCCGTCACGGACGTTCTGCTGAAGCGCGGCAATCGCGGCGTTCAACGGAGCGTCATCGACAATCCGCAAGCGCGCGTGTCGGAAACGGGTTTCGCGCGCGTGATCATGGGCCTCAACGGCGACAAAGAACTTGCGGCCGCCATTGCGGCGCGAACCGACGTGCCACCGGAATTGCGGCCCTGGCTCGTCGAGGCTCTCGGCGAATAGTCGTCCCCGCTGCCGCGCTTTGGCTCGCGCCGACCGTTCAGCAGCTGCCGTCGCTCGATTTTTGCACCTTGGCGCGCCGGCGCTCGCAATCGTTATTGTATGTTTTCTTGTCGCAGCCGCAGACCGGCATCATGACCTCGTAACACAGGTCAGGCACGCGCACGCATTTGCCGGAAACGTCGGCACCCGTGCATTGGCCAGCTTGCGGTTCGCACCACAGACCGGCGTCACAGGACAGGTTCGCAACACCACCACAGGTCTTGCCCACGCCGGCGGCGCCGGCAGCGCTCACAAGCGCGGCCAGAACAACGAACGACGCGGCGAAGCGGCTTGCGACACGCATGTATTGTATTCGAAACCTGCCCGACGGTGATGTCAACACTGGCACTCAAAAATTCCGCGCAAGGCGTTGACGGTTAAGTTATTTTGGCCACCTCGCCGAAGTTTTTCGCGCGGCGCCGCATCCCTAAAAGAAAAGAATTGCCCCTCGCTATTCCTCCGGCTCGGTCGTGAAGAACAGCGGATAGCCTTTCTGCTTGCCGAGATCGGTCGCCTCTTTAGCCTTGGTTTCGGCGACGTCCCTGACGTACACTGCGATGACGCAGGCGCCTTTTTGATGCGCCGTCATCATTACGCGATGGGCCTGGTCCTCGTTCATGCGGAACACCGCCTTGAGGACCAGCACGACGAACTCGCGCGGCGTGTAGTCGTCGTTGAGCAGGATCACTTTGTAGAGCGGCGGGCGCTGTGTCTTGAGCCGTACCTTAGTGCGCGGTTTTACGAGCGTCTTGTCGGTCATCGGTCTGCTGCTCCGCGGCCTCAACCGTCCGAGTGAGGCTGTGCGCGCGTGCCAATAATCTTATGAAAGTAATATAATCCGGATGCCGGCCAGTTCCCAATCCACGGCGGCGGTGGGCCCGGGTCGGTTCGCCGTCCCCGCTGCAGTTGCCGGGGACGCCAATCTTCCGTTATGTAAACGCGGTACCGGTGTGGCGTTGATCGCCGCATCACGGAGGACCGCCATGCATGTTTCCGGAATCATCTGGATCATTATCGTCGGCTTTGTCGCCGGCATCATCGCGCGCTTTCTATCCCGGGGCCCAAACAACCCGCAGGGTTTCATTCTCACGACCGTCCTTGGCATCATCGGCGCGTTTGTTGCGACCTTTATCGGCCAGGCGATCGGCTGGTACGGGCCGGACCAGGGCGCCAGCTTTGTCGGCGCCGCGGTCGGGGCGATCATCGTCCTTTTCATTTGGAACCGGCTGGTAGCGAGCCACGTCATCCGCGATCCAGGCAACCCCTGACTTCAGGGCTCGCCTGAAGGCAGGAATGGCCTGCCTTCAGCCTGCAAAACTTTGTTCTAACGGCCGATCGACCGCCGCGCCCCCGCGACGGAAAAGCGCGGCGTGCGCCGTTCGACCACAACAGCGCGCGGTGCGCCAACGCGGTCGGTGACGGTCACGTGGTTTACGTCTTTGCGTTGACCCATGCGCAAGACGCTTCCGCGCGCCTCGTCGACCGAGATCTCCATCAACGAGGCCACGATTTCGATCTGCTCTTTGAGGTCGTCCGTGAGTCCCTGTGCCGCAACCACGGCTTCTTCTATCGTGGGTGGGTCGCGCCGGACCCGGCGCCTTCCGTCCTTGGTCTCCCATACGTCGGTCATGTCGCACCTGAGGTTTGTTTTTCCTTCTACAGCTATTATCGGCCGTCTACCGCATTGCAGCAAGGAAATTGTGCGTTGCACTCACGACAAATTCACAACCTCGCTCAAAGTCGTCAAAGCAGAATATTGTGATATTATAACATGTTATATCGGCAAGTTTTAGCGGCCTGGCATGTCGCTAAAGAGTACGCCGCCTTTGCCCTTCGATGTTTTTGGCGTTTCGACGAGTGACACCGTGACCGCTTCGGGCGGCGCGCCGATGTTTTTCACCACCGCTGCGGTGATGTCTTTGACGAGCTCGCGCTTCGATTCGATCGAGCGGCCTTCCAGGAGATAGACGATGATTTCCGGCATGGATCCCTCGGTGTGTTTTGCCCGCTTCAGTCGGCACAAATTGAGCGTGATTGCCGTGACCGGGCTTGCCTGAATTGCACGTTCCGTCTATCGGAACTTGGTGGGGTCGGACAAGGCGCTGGATGATGAGGCTTTCGGCCTTTTCAATCGGCGTTTTGGTGGCTGAGGTTGTCCGGAACCACGCGGCGCGCCGACTACGCCGTGGCGATGTTCAAACCCGGCACGCGCCGGGCTTGGCAGAGAAGTAAGGCTACTTCGTTGGCGCCGGGGTGGAAATACCACTGGGTCGGCTTGAAGAGCTGGATCGAAGCGGAGTCGAAGAGGCACTATGCGATGCTGCACCACCGGTGCAAATCGTGGATTTGGTAACGCTGCCTTCTGGAGCCGTCGGCAACAAACGAGCCGGCGGTGGAAGGCCTCCAACATTGGGGGGTAGAACTATGACGCGACTTGCAATGATAGTTGGACTGTTGGCGACGATCGGCTTGGCTGCCGCTACTCCGGCCAGCGCCGATTTCGCCGTGGTTAAGTTCCGGAGCGGCTTTTGCCGCGTGTGGACTAACACCGCATTTGCACCTCCGGATGGGCACTTTCTGTGGTGGCACTCCGTGTGGCCGCACCACCACTGGTACTATCGCCTGCCGACTTGGGCGGCCGCCGAGCACAAGTTGCACCAGGCAGTCGCTTGGCATCGCTGCCGAGTTCTGATACCCGGATAGGGTTCAGCGTTTAGCCACTCTGCACCGCCCGCCCTATTTGGCGGGCGGCGCTTGCACGCTTGTGCTCGCACGATAATCGCGAGCGCAGCGTTTCTGCTTTAGTACTCGCCGCGCTGGCCATAATAATCGCCGCTTAGAGCCCTTGTCCCGCTAAGAGGCAGCAGCGCTAGCGACCCCCTCAATGCTTGATCGTATCGCGACGGGTCGTATCGCGGCGCGACGCGCGCGCGCTTGGCCGGCTTCTTTTGTGCGGGCACTTTGTCCAGCGACGTCGCCGTTACCTTGGCCGCCGGCACGACAGCTTGGACCGGCGTCGCATCGCTCGTCGTCACAGATTCAGCCAGAACCGCCGCGGCACTCGGCGCCGGATGGGAAATCGCCGCGCTCCCGCTGAGTTCATCCGCGGGCGGACTTGGCGTGTGGGCGTTCGCCAAGGCAGGCGGCGCCGAGATATTGACCGATGCCGTGGGGGCTGCCGGTGCGGAGGGCACCGGGACCGTTGCGACTGTGGTCGCCTGTACCAAGGTGCGGGACGCAACCGATTCTTCGGCCCCAGGCCGCTCAACCAGGGAAAAAACCACCGCCGCGCCCGCGCTGGCGCCGACCGCACCTGCAACAATCGCGATGCGGAGGGCGCGCATGAAACTAGGCGCCGGGGCGATATAACCCCATTCGGGATTGAAATTGCCGGCGAGACGCATCGTAACCTCCAAGAAAAGTCACCACAGCCCCCCTCGCCCAACGCTCGAACGCAACAACAATCCAGCCAGTTCCAAAGCCGACGCCGAGATGGTTAGCGATCGGCAAACACTACCCGGCGGACGCCGACGGCCTTCGACAATGGGACAAACTGCCGGCCGCGGTACTCAAGACTTCGCCGCGGCGCGCCGCCGGCGTCCGAACACGCTACGATGCACTTACAAAATCAGCTGGCGGGCGGGGGCTCGGGTCCTCCCCGCCGATACGATCGCCGATCGACCCGATCCATGAGGGAATGCCGCCGATCACCGAGACGGCACGATTGGTGACGGCGATGACATGATCCCGGATACCGATCGTCTTCGCGATGAGCGAATCCTCGTCGCGCCCATCGGGCCTTATGCTTTCGGTCTGTTGGGCGTCGGCGACCACGAGGGTCGGGAGCGACGCGCCGACGACCTGAGTTTTGCCGCGCGGCGACGACGACTTCACCGTCGTCAACGCGACGTTCACGGGGCGCTGCGCGGCCGCAGCGGCGACGGCAGGCTGCGCATCGGCGGGGACGCGCGGCGTACCTTCATCGGCCGCAAGCAGCTTCCTCTCGATCGCTGCCTGCGCCTTGACGTAGTTCACGATCAAGCCGTGCTCATCGCGCAGCATCTGCATCATCTCCGGCGAGGCCGGCAAAACCTGAGTTGTCACCGGTCCCGGCGCGCGCCCCAATTGGAAATGCGTAAACACCAGGCCACCGATCAGACTTGCGAGCGCCGCCGGCAGCACGTCGTGGACGAGCTTGGCGATGAAGCGTTTGACCACCTCGTAGCGCATGACCCTGTTCTCCCTCCACCCGCGTTTTCAAACGACCGATTGAATTTCAAACACTCGTTATAGGCGGCCGATGGCCGGGAACAAGGAATTTTTGTGGCAGCCCAGGGATTTCCTGCGGGTGGAGAGGCCCTAATTCGGCTCCCGCAGCCCGCCAAGCACCCAGCCGGTTACCATTACTGCGAGGCGCTCGACCGCGGCTTCATCGAGCACGAGCGAGACCGGGGGATTTGCCAACTGCTCGCGGTTGCGCACGAAAATGCTGCACTGGCCAATCAGCCAGACGGCCGCGACCACCAAACTGTGCTGATCGGCATCGGGCAGGAAGCGGCGTACAAGATCAACTGCGAGACCCATGAACGGCGCAGCTTCCTCGCTCACGAGCTTACGGTACACCGCAGTAGGACGCACGGCCTCCCAGTTAAAGATGCGCAAGTGCCGGCTGAGTTCGTCGCGCGTCAGAAGCGGGTGCAACTGGTGTCGCACGAATTCGCGCAACGCTTCCTCACGCCGCAACGCTTTCGTTTCCTGGGCGTGGGCGAGCTGGTGCTCGGTGAGCGCCCGAATAGAGGCGCGCAGTACTTCGCGGTAAAGCCCGTCCTTGCCGGCAAAGTGGTAATTGATGGCTGCCTGGTTGACGCGCGCCTTGGCGACGATGGCGCGAACGCTTGTCGCGTCGTAGCCGCGGTCGGCGAACAGACGCTCCGCCGCTTTGAGAATGCGCTCACGGGTGATTTCGGAAGGCCGCGTCATTCCCGCCCTTTTTCAAACCGCCGTTTGAATTCTAGATAAACCCTTTGGAGCGAATTTGCAAATTTTGCCCCGATAACGGGTTCCACATGCGATGACTTGGCCTGCGAGCCCCGTTATCGTCGCTCCTCATGATCGGGCCGCATCGTATCGAAGGGTACGCCATCGTTTCCGCCGACGGCATGATTGCCGACCGCAACGGCGCCATGCCGGATTCGATCCGCAACGAGGCCGATCAGAGGTTTTTGCAGACGGAACTGGATCGGGCGGCCGTGATCCTGCATGGACGCCACTCGCATGAAGGCGGCCCGCGCGCGGCGGGCCGCAAGCGCATCGTCGTTACGCGCCAAATCGCGAGCGTTGGGCCTGATCCGTCGCACCCGAATGCCGTGCTTTGGAACCCCGCGGGTGCGACGATCGAAACCGCGATCGCAATGCTGGGGGCTGGCGAAGGAACGATCGCCATCATTGGCGGCACCGAAATATTTGGACTGTTCCTGCCGCTTTACGACGCCTTCCACCTCACCCGCGCCGCTCACGCAGCCATTCCAGGTGGATTGCCGCTTTTCCCGGAGGTCGGCGCACACGCGGCGCCCGGCGATGTGCTCGCGCGCCACGGCCTGCGCGCCGGGCCGCAGCGCGAGCTTGACGCCGCTGCCGGCATCACGCTTGCGACGTGGGTACGGCCACGCCAATAATGCAGTTTGTTGTCCGAGATTAGTTTAGTGCCCGGATGACGCTGCGCCCCCCTCGATCTCGTTCAAATGACCGGCGCGATAGCGCGCTCGACTACGAAATCGCACAAGAGCAGGCGGCGGCGCTCAGCCGGCTCGGCCACGCGCTCGAAACCGCATTGGCTGCGCTATCGCGCTACGACCGCGCGGATCGGCACCGCGATGGCGGTCCGGCGGCGGAAACGTCGATGAATCTCGAACGGGAGCAATTGGTGCGCGACGCGAGCGACGCATTATGGTGCTTTGTTGTTCAGCGCGAAGCTTGCGGTCTGCGCGACCAACGGCTGATTTTCCGTGCCTACGACGTTCCCGCCGAGGTGAAAAATCGTATGGGCGTGTTCGAAACAAGCGGCCGCCGGCGAGCCCCTTCATAATTTCTTAAGCGCCGCCGCCCGGCGAATTGTCCGCAAGCCTTTCTTCATTGTTCGCAGCGCATTGTTGCTGCGTTCCATAGGCTCGGCTCGCGATAACTAATGCGCATTCCTCTCCTTGACGAGCTAGAAGCCGCACTCAATTCGGGCACGGCCGCACGCCGTATCGAGATGCTCACGCGCATCACCGATCTCTTTGTCGGCAGCGCCTCGCGTTATTCCGACGAACAGATCGGGGTATTCGATGACATCATGGTGCGTCTCGTCAGCGCCATCGAGGCCAAGGCGCGCGTCAGGCTGGCGCAGCAGCTGGCGCCCATCGCGAACGCGCCATCGAACGTGATCCACTTGCTCGCCTTTGATGACGATATCGACGTCGCCCGGCCAGTGCTCAAACAGTCGGAGCGGCTCAGGGACCCTGCGCTCGTCGCCGGCGCCAGGATCAAAGGCCAGCCGCATCTGCTCGCCATGTCGCAGCGCCGATCGCTCAGCGAAGCGGTGACCGACGTTCTGGTCGAACGCGGCGACCGCGACGTCGTCCATTCAGTCGTCAAAAATGCCGGCGCGCGCTTTTCAGACGCCGGATTTCGCCTCTTGGTCAACCGTTCCGCCGGCGACGACGAACTGGCAACTGTTGTCGGCAGGCGCAGCGATATCCCGCGTCCACATTTTCTCGTGCTGCTGGAAAAAGCGTCGGACACCGTGCGCAATCACTGGCCGCAGAGAATCCGGAAGCGGCAAGTGCTGTTGCAAGCATCGTGGCGGAGATCGCCGGCGGCATTCGAAACGATTCACGGAACTCATCGCCGGATTTCGCCAAAGCGCTGGCTGCGGTGGAGCGGCAGAACCGGCTACGCCGTATTGGCGAAGACGAAATCTATCAATATGCGCGCGATCGTAAATTCGAGGAGACCGCGATCGCGTTGTCGTTTCTTTCCGACACGCCCATCGACGTCGTCGAGCGGGCGCTGCTCGATCCGGGCGCGGAAATTGTGCTGATCCTTGCCAAAGTCTCAGGCCTCTCGGCTACTACCACCAAGGCCCTCTTGCTTTTGCGCGCGGCCGACCGCGGCATGTCCGTAAGCGACCTTGATCACGCAATGGCGAGCTTCAACCGGATGCACCTCGATACAGCGCGGCGCGTGCTCGGCTTTTTCCGCACGCGGATAACGACGCCCACGCGACCCATCATCTCTCCGCCGGTCGCGGTGAACGGCTAGCGGCGCAGTTGCGGCCACGGCAAGTCAGTAAGAGCAATATCCCGGCTGCACTTGGAGCCACCCCCCGTTCGGATAGCGGTAATAACAACCGCCCCGCCACCAGTAATATCCGGTTGAGCTCCGTTGTGCTTCCGCCGCGATAACCGCGCCAGTCGTCGCGCCGATCGCGGCGCCTGCGATAGCACCACCGCCGCGGCCGAGCGCGCCGCCGACGATGCCGCCGAGAGCTCCGCCGATGATCGCACCAGCAAGAGGATCCTGCGCCGCCGCGTGTTGCACCGGCATTAATGCCGCGAGCATCAAGAGTGCCGCAGCTCCCACCGTCCGCATCATATTCGCTCTCCCATCCTGGCCGCTCGAGCCTGCGCTCGCGCGGTGCTGCATTGGTGAAACGGAATCGGAATCATAGGAATCTCACTGGCGAAAGTGTGACGCAGCGTCGTCGCATCTTTCAACGGCAGCGGCTTCCGCGTCGGCCGCGCGGAGTACCGAGGCATTGCCTTTGGGTGACGTAAAAGACGATTGCGTTCACGCGCGGTTACGGTTTTTTGTTGAGAATTTGCTTGACTCCGAAGGGTTTGCAATTATGTGGGGTCGTCACGCAATTGATCGAATTGCGTCGACGTATAATCGAGTTTTCTCACTTCCGCGGCGCCGGTCCACCGGCATCTCGGGTTCACATCCTGGTTGGGGAGGACGGCATGAGCCAGAACGCCCTCTTGCGATTGGGGAAGGGCTTGGGGAACCCAGGTACCGCCCGAAAGGAAGACCGCAAGACCAAACTGAAGGTGGCTGTGCCGCTACCGGCAGATGCCCGGCACGATCATTTCGCGCTCCGCAAGGGCGTACATTGCGCCGGCGTGCATCTGATCGTCGACCTGCATGGCGCGGTACGGCTCAACGACATCGATCACATCGAAACAACCCTGCGCCGGTGCGTCGTGGCCGCTCGCGCGACGCTGCTGCACATCCACCTCCATCATTTTCAGCCAAACGGCGTGTCCGGCGTGGCCGTGCTCGCTGAAAGCCACATCTCCATCCACACGTGGCCGGAGGCGCGTTATGCCGCGCTCGACGTTTTCATGTGCGGATCGGCCGATCCCGACGCCTGCATCCCGGTCCTGCGCGAGGCGTTTTCCGCGAAGCGCGTCGGCGTGAACGAGATTTTGCGCGGGATCGACGGCTCCTAAGCGGGCGACACTTGACCGGTTTTGAGCGGCCGGGCTTTGGTCCCGGCCGTCTTCATTTTCACACCGAAATTGAGGCTGCCATGGCCGAGAACCGCTGGATCGCCGAGACGCTCTTTGACGACCTCGGCTTTCGCATGAGCTACCGGGTCGACAAGGTGCTCTACGAGACGCAAACCGAGCATCAACACCTGGTGCTGTTCGAACAACCTTTCTTCGGCAAGATGCTGATGCTCGACGGCGCCACGCAGATCACCAGGCGTGACGAATTCATCTACCAGGAAATGATGTCGCACGTGCCCCTGTTCGCTCACGGCAATGCGCGCGACGTGCTGATCGTCGGCGGCGGCGATTGCGGAATCGCCGAGGAGGTGCTCAAGCACAAATCCGTGCGGCGGCTTACCCAGGTGGAGATCGACCCCGCTGTCGTCGAGTTCGCCAAACGGCACTTTCCGGAATTCACCAAGCCTGTCTTTGCCGACAAGCGTTTTGAGAGCGTGATCGGAGACGGCATGAAACATGTCGCCACGACTGCGCAGCGCTTCGACGTCATCATCGTCGACTCGACCGACCCGCAAGGGCCGGGAAAAATCCTGTTCAGCCGCAAATTCTACACGGCCTGCAAACGCTGCATGAACAAGGGCGGCCTCTTGGTAACGCAGAACGGCGTACCGATTTTCCAACCCGGCGAGCTGGTCTCCAGCATCAGCAAGTTCAGGCGATTATTCGCCGACGGCACCTGCTACATCGCCGCGGTCCCGACCTATATCGGGGGCCATATGGCCATGGGCTGGGCGACCGATGACAAGAGGTTGCGCCAGGTTCCGGTCAAGACCCTCACAGCGCGCCATCGCAAGGCCGGCAGCTTTTCGACCAGATACTGGACGCCGGAGGTGCACGCCGCCGCGTTCGCCCTACCCCGTTTTATTGCCGACATGGTCGCAAAAGCGAAGCCTCGATAGTCGCGGCTTCGAGCGACGGGCCCTCCCCGGCGCGGCCGCTCGTGGAGTATCGGTGCCCATCGTGCCGATATTTTTTGGTGGGCAGAACTCCGCATTTCACCGCTCGCGAAGATGTTCTATAAGCCATGCCGATAGCGTTTTTTTGGGAGGAAAATTGTCATGAAGCTCTACATGCATCCGGTGTCGATGACGAGCCGCCCGGTGCGGCTGTTCATTGCCGAGAACAAGATCCCGGTAGAAGAGGTGACGGTCGATCTGTTTACCGGCGAGCACTACCAGCCGGCTTATACGGCCGTGAACCCGAACAACCTTGTCCCGATGATCGAGGACGGCGATCTGCGCCTTACCGAAAGCTCGGCGATCCTGAAATACCTCGCCGACAAGATCGGCTCGCCGGCATATCCGAAGGACCTCAAGCAGCGCGCCAAGGTCAACGAGATGATGGACTGGCTCAACACCAACTTCTATCGCGACTGGGCCTACAATCTCGCCTATCCGCAGCTATTCCCCAATCAAAAGCGGCGCAGTGACGAGGCGCAGGCGGCGACGATCGAGATCGGCCAGCAGAACGCCAAGCGCTGGCTGACGATCCTCAACGATCATTGGATCGGACCGAAGAACCAGTATCTGTGCGGCAACCAGATCACGATCGCCGATTATTTCGGCGCCGCTCTGGTGACGCTCGGCGAAGTCATCCGCTGCGATTTTTCGGCGTATCCGAACGTCGAGCGCTGGCTCAACAACATGAAAAAGCTGCCGAGCTGGGGCCCGGTCAACGAAGTGTTCCATGGCCTGGTCGCTTCGCTGAAGGAGCAGCCGTTCCACGCTATCTGAAGTCCACCGGCAGACGGACGAACGAGGAAGCGGACTATTAGGTTCGCTTCCCGTCGTCCGTTTTCCTTTGGCCGATCCAGTCCTTGCCAGCCGGGAGTTCGCGATGAGGATGAGCCGCGACCACATTTTGACCAGTCAGGCCGGAAGCCTGCCGCGTCCGGACGATCTGATCAACGCCAATAGCGCCCGCGAGGCCGGCGAAACCACCGACGAAGCAGCGTTCGAGAAGACGCTGCAAGCGGCCGTCGTGGACGTCGTGCGCAAGCAAAAGGAAATCGGCATCGACGTGCCCGGCGATGGCGAGTTTGGCAAGTCGATGGGCCACAAGGTCAACTATCGGGCCTGGTGGAGCTATTGCTTCAATCGGCTCGACGGACTCAATTTGACCGGGCCGGGTCTGTACGACGCCGCGCCCAAGCGGGCCAAACCCGGCGAAGTCGTGCTCACGAGCTTTGCCGACCGGCGCGATCGCACAAAGTTCCTGCCGGTTTACACGGACCCGGACGGCAGCGTGTACACCGGACCGGGCATGGCCAAATGGCCGGTATGCACCGGTCCGGTAGCCTACAAGGGACACGACGCGATCAAGGCCGACATCGCCCATATGAAGGCGGCGCTGAAAGCGAACGGCGTCGAAGAAGGCTTTATGACCTCGGTGGCGCCGGCGAGCGCGTCGCGGCTCGCGAACGCCTACTACAAGACCGACGAAGAATTCATGCACGCGGTCGGCGAAGCGATGCGCGAGGAATACAAGGCTATCGTCGATGCCGGCCTGATCCTGCAACTTGACGACCCAGCCATCGCCGAGAACTGGGATATGATCAATCCCGAGCCGTCCGTGGAGGCTTACAAGAAATTCTGCATGGTGCGGATCGAGGCGCTCAATCACGCCATCAGGGGTTTACCCGAAGACCGCATCCGCTTTCACCTCTGCTGGGGCAGCTGGCACGGTCCGCACACGACCGACATTCCGATGCGCGACATTGCCGACGTGATGCTGGCCGTCAAATGCCAAGCCTACTCGTTCGAGGCCGGCAACGTTCGCCACGAGCACGAGTGGACGGTGTGGGAAGACATCAAGCTTCCGGACGGCAAGATCATCATGCCGGGCGTCGTGAGCCACGCCACCAACGTGGTGGAGCATCCCGAGCTTGTCGCCCAGCGCATCCTGCGTTTCACCAAGAGCGTCGGGCGCGAGCGGGTTATCGCGGCAACGGATTGCGGTCTCGGCGGACGCGTTCATCCAATGATCGCCTGGGCCAAGCTCGAAGCCCTCGCCCAGGGCGCAGCCCTGGCAAGCCGCGAACTTTGGCGCTGAGCGTTTGCATCGGGTAAGGATTCTCCGCAGCGGTGCCGGCGCGGCACCGCATAGGCTTGATCCGGGAAAAGCCCGCTCCGGACTTGATCCGGGGCGGAAGCCGGTTTTCCGAAAAGATCATGCGCCACCAAAAAGATAGGGCGCCAATCGATTCAATCTCTCGCTCCGGCATCGCAACAAGCGCCCCGCCCAGACCGATGCCCGGGCCGGTCGCGCATGCTCAAGCAGCGTGCCGCTGCGTTTTCATCCAGGCGTCGATCTCGCGCTCGGCTTCGCCCTTGCCAAATCCGTAAAGCGCCTGCAGGCGCTTGACCAATTCATCGCGGCGGCCACCGACGCGCGTGACATCTTCGTCGGTAAGCTTGACCCAGTTGCCGCGCACGCTGGCCTTGAATTGCATCCAATTGCCCTCGATCAGGTTCCAGTTCATCGATGTCTCCGTATTGGGGATGGACAGACGACGTCGCGCCTCGGCTCGGGCGAACGCGGCGATCACAGTCTTGGGATGCGGCTGCATTTCGACGACAACGGGGTTATTCGGCGAAAATCCCCGGTCGGCTGCGGACGAGGCTAGCAAAACGTAAATGGGAACGCGGACACGCGGCCTTGACGCAAGCCGCCCGCTCGCGGAAGAGACGCTATGGCGTCGTCTTCTCCCGTTCCCGACGTCGGCCGGATCGCGCGCGACCTTCGTGCAGGCGACCGCGCCGTGCTCTCGCGCGCGATCACGCTGATCGAAAGCAAACGCGCCGATCACCGCCGCGCCGCGGCCACGCTCACCCAGACGCTGCTGGCAGCGACCGGCAAGGCAGTGCGTGTCGGCATTACCGGCGCGCCGGGGGTCGGCAAGTCGACGACCATCGATACCCTCGGCACGATGCTGACGGGGCAAGGGCACAAGGTCGCCGTGCTGGCTGTCGATCCTTCGTCGCAACGGACCGGCGGCTCGATCCTCGCCGACAAAACGCGCATGGCGCGCCTCGCCAGCGACACCAATGCTTTCATCCGCCCCTCCCCCGCCTCCGGCACGCTTGGCGGCGTCGCGGCCAAGACGCGCGAGACCATGCTGCTGTGCGAGGCCGCAGGCTATGACGTGGTGCTGGTCGAGACCGTCGGCGTCGGCCAATCGGAGATCGCGGTCGCGGACATGACCGACTTTTTTCTGGTGCTCATGCTGCCCGGCGCCGGCGACGAATTGCAAGGATTGAAGAAGGGCGTCGTCGAACTCGCCGACCTGATCGCCGTCAACAAGGCCGACGGCGACAATCTCGTCCGCGCCAAGGCTGCGGCCGCTGAGTATCGCGCCGCGCTGCATATCCTTTCACCGCGATCACCGAACTGGGCGCCGCCGGTGCTGACCTACTCGGCGCTCACCGGCGACGGCATCGCGGCTCTGTGGGCGAACGTTCTCGATCATCGGCAGAAGCTCACCGCATCGGGCGAACTGGCCTCGCGCCGCGGCGAGCAGCAGGTGAAGTGGATGTGGTCGATGCTCGAGGAGCGATTGTTCGCGCCATTGCGTTCGGACCGGACGCTTAAGGCAGCACTGCCACGGATAGAAGCCGATGTTGCAGCGGGACGGCTGGCGGCCAATGCCGCGGTGGAACAGATTGCCGACATGCTTGGCCATTGAGATGCGTGCGCTCCTCGTCGGCTTCGGCCCCTTTCCCGGCGCGCCGTTCAATCCCAGCGCCGTATTGGTCAATATGCTCGCCCGAAGGCGGCGACCGGCCTTTGCGGGTATCGGCCGCGCCACGCACGTCTTTGCGACGACCTACGCGAGCGTTGATCGCGAACTTCCGAAGCTTTTTGCCGGAGATCCCGACATCATTCTGATGTTCGGGCTGGCCGGACGCCGCCGCCACCTGTGCATCGAGACCCAGGCGCGCAACGCCGTCTCGGTATTGCACCCGGATGCGGGTGGATATCGCCCTATTCGCGGCGTCATCGCGACCGGCGGCCCTGCGGCGCTTCGAGGCAATGCGCGCTTCGCCCCATTGCTCGGAGCGGTTCGGGCCAGCGGTTTTCCGGCACGCTTGTCGCGCGATGCCGGACGTTACCTTTGCAACTATGCTTATTGGCTGGCGTTGGAGCGCGCATGCGGCGACCGGCCGCTGGTTCAGTTCATTCACATTCCCCCCGTGAGACCCGGCCACCCTCAATTTGGGCGCCTCCTCGCTGCAGCGGAGGCGCTGCTCATCGCGCTCATGGCTGCAAGCCGCCGTTAACCGTCACGGTGGAATAGTCCCCGGTGCCGGAGCGAAATGGCTTTAAGAACCCGCGTCGCGCCGCGCGCCTCTTGGCGTCGGAGATTGTTTGATGGGCATCGATCGCCGCCACCTGTTCGCGGCCATTGCCGGCGCCGGCGCAGCGGGTGCCGCGACTAACGCGCAATCCGCGCCAATGCGCGATGGCGGTCCGCGCGCCGAAATCGACGCCGCGACGCTCGGGTTGCGCCCGAACGCGGCGGAAGACCAAACGCAGATTTTTCAGCGCGCCATCGAACAAGCATCTGCCGCGCGTGCCGTGCTGCGGCTGGCGCCCGGCTTCTATCGCGCCGGTTCGCTTGTGCTCCCGTCCTACGCATCGATTGCCGGCGTTGCAGGAGCAACCCGCATCGTCATGGCGGGAGGACCCTCAATGTTATCGGCCACCGGCAGCGACTATATCGGCGTAAGCGGTCTTGTTCTCGACGGCGCCGGAATTCCACTCCCGGAACGGCGCGGGCTTTTGCACTTCAGCCGAGGCCGCTCCGTACGCATCGTTGACTGCGAAATTGTCGGCGCGGGCCGCAACGGAATTTCTCTTGAATCGGTCGCCGGCGAAGTAACCGGCAATACGATCGCCGCCGGCGATATCGCTATCTTCTCGATCGATGCGCGCGGACTTCGCATCAATGCCAACACCATAAACGGCGCCGGCAATGGCGGCATTCTGGTTTGGCGCTCGACGCCGGGCGACGACGGAACGCTCGTCGTCGACAACCGCGTCGAAAATATTTCGAACAAATCCGGCGGCTCCGGCGAGTGGGGCAATGCCATCAATGTTTTCCGCGCCGACAATGTCATTGTCCGCGGCAATCGCATCCGCGCCGCGGCGTTCTCCGCGGTGCGCGGTAACGCGGCCTCGAACCTGCAAGTCGTCGGCAATACCTGCACGGGCCTCGGCGAGGTGGCGCTCTATGCCGAGTTCGGTTTCGAAGGCGCGCTGATAGCAAACAACATTGTCGACGGCGCGGCGCTCGGCGTATCGGTCACCAATTTCGACAAGGGAGGCCGGCTCGCCGTCGTGCAGGGCAATCTCATCCGCAACCTGGTCGGACGCCGGCCGCCCGGTACCGATCCAAATGACAGCGCCGGCATCGGCATCGGCATCGAAGCCGATACTGTGGTGACCGGCAACGTCGTCGAGAATGCACCCAATGCCGGGATCGCCGCCGGCTGGGGCGCCTACCTGCGCGATGTCGCCATTACATCCAATGTGATTCGCCGCGCTGAATTCGGCATCACGGTTTCCGTGGCGCCGGGCGCCGGCGCCGCCGTGATCGCGGACAACATGATCTCCGAGGTCCGCAGCGGCGCCATCGTCGGCATGGAGTGGAAAAAAGCGGTGACGGGCGATCTCGCCAAGGACGGCGCCGCCCGCTACGCGCAACTATCGATCGGCGGCAACCGCGCACGCTAGGGCGTGATCCGGAAAAGCGCTCCCCGCAGTCAAGCGGAAGCGTCGCCCTTGGAAGACCGCCGATCCTCGCCCATTCGTCGCACGCGATCACCGCATCGTGCAACGCGGCGACAAGCTCATCCTGCGTATCATAATAGTGCTTCCACCGGCCGCTATCGCGCAACTCGACGACATGCGCCCTGCGACGCTCCGCCAACGCGTGCCATTTGCTCGCGACATCGTCGTACGGACTGCTCTGCCGTGCCGACATGAAAAGACCGGATGTGCCCGCCTGGCCGGAAACAGGAATTTTCAATGAGAGACGCGTGGACGCGTAAAAACGCACGTTCACTCAAGAGCGCACATTTCACGCCGGAAACACAAAAGGCTGCTGGGAAACAAACTCAAACTGCTCAACCAACCGCTGGGATCAAGCTCACCTGAGACTCGCCGCCAAGCAACAAAAATGCAGCGGTCCAAGCATTCGACCTGTGCATCGAATGCTGCTGATAAACTGATTCTGTTGATAAGTGTGTGGAAAAGTTTGTTTCAGAGGCATCAAATCAAAGGCGCAGGCGCAGAACCTGCGCCAGTTCGCCGACGATGCCGCGCCGGAAGGCGAGCACGCATACCACGAAGATCGCGCCCTGGATCACCAGAACCCATTGGCCGAACGGCGCCAGATAGTTCTGCATCGCGATAACCAGAAAAGCGCCGACCACAGGCCCAAACACCGTGCCGAGGCCGCCGAGCAGCGTCATCAGGACCACGTCGCCCGACATCGTCCAATGCACATCGGTCAGCGAGGCGAGCTGGAAGACAAGTGAATTCATCGACCCCGCCAGGCCCGCCAGCGTCGCCGACAGTACGAACGCCATCAGCTTGTAGCGCTCGGTCTTGTAGCCGAGCGAGATCGTACGCTGCTCATTCTCGCGGATCGCCTTGAGAACCTCGCCGAACGGCGAATTGATGATCCGGTAGATGAGAACGAAGCCGGCGAGAAAGACAACGAGAACAAAGACGTACATCGTCCTTTCGTTCGACAGATCGAACATTCCGAACAAGCGGCCGCGCGGCACGCCTTGGATGCCGTCCTCGCCGCCGGTGAATTTCGCCTGCAACGCAAAGAAATACATCATTTGGGCCAGCGCCAGCGTGATCATGGCGAAATAGATGCCCTGCCGGCGAATGGCGATCAGTCCCGTGACGTATCCAAGGATCGCGGCGAGGAGCGTGCCGATCAGGATCGACGCTTCCGGCGACTGTGGCGGCAAGGGAATCACTAGCCACACTACTTTGCCGAACCAGAACGGAAAGCTCAGATTGCCAACCTTCGCGGCATACGCCGTGAGGTAGCTTGCCCAGCCGAAAAAGAGGGCATGGCCGAAGGAAATCAGGCCGACATAGCCGATGAGGAGGTTAAAGGCGCAGGCAAACAGGGCAAAGCACAACGCCTTCATCAGAAAGACCGGGTAGACCACAAACGGCCCGACGACGAACAGCACGATCATCACGGCAAACGCCGCCGCGAGGCTCCAACCGGCCTCCCGCTGGTGCGCCAGAACCGCCGGCTCGATTGAGCGTTCCATTTACGCGCTCCGTCCGAACAGACCGGACGGCCGGATCAGCAGCACGATTGCCATGATGACGAAGATCACGGTGTTCGAAGCTTCCGGATAAAAAACCTTGGTCAGCCCCTCGACGATGCCGAGCGCAAATCCGGTAAGGATCGCACCCATGATCGAACCCATGCCGCCGATCACCACCACGGCGAACACGACGATGATGAGGTCGGAGCCCATTTGCGGCGAGACGTTGTAGATCGGCGCCGCCATGACGCCGGCAAGCGCCGCGAGCCCGACGCCAAAACCGTAGGTCAGCGTCACCATGCGCGGCACATTGATGCCGAAAGCGCGAACCAGGACCGGGTTTTCCGTGGCGGCGCGAAGGTACGACCCGAGCCGCGTGCGTTCGATGGCAAACCAGGTAGCCAAGCATACCGCCAGCGAAAGGACGATGACCCAGGCGCGATAGTTCGGGAGGAACATAAAGCCGAGATTGCGCCCGCCCCGCAGCGCATCGGGCACCTGATACGGTAGTCCCGACGAGCCGTAATAGTTGCGGAACAGCCCTTCGATGATGAGCCCGAGGCCGAAGGTGAGGAGAAGCCCGTATAGCGGATCGAGCTTGCGCAGATGCTGGAGAAACAGCCGTTCGATCAGGATGCCGGTGGCGCCGACCACGATCGGCGCGATTACCAGCGCCGCCCAATAGCTGATCCCCAAATGCTGCAGCAGCAGGTAGGCGGCGAACGCCCCCATCATATACTGAGCGCCATGCGTGAAATTGATGATGTTGAGCATGCCGAAAATGACGGCAAGCCCGAGGCTCAACAGGGCGTAGAATGAGCCGTTGATCAGGCCAAGCAGCAACTGGCCAAATAATGCCTGCGAAGGAATGCCGAAGATTTCGAACATGCCGCATCCCCCCAACCGCCGCGCGCCTGAGCGTGCGGCCGCATCCCCGGAACGACTTAACCGCCCACCAGCGGGCAGCCGCCGTCTTTCAGCGGCCGAAACGCTTCGGCCGCCGGAATCGTGGCGCGGAGCTTGTAGTCGTCGCCCGGATACTTCGAATTCTTTCGGCGATTTCACTTCGAACAAATAAGCATCATGCAGCTTGCGCCCGTCGATGCGTATCGAGCCCTTGCCGAATAGCGGATCGTCCGTCGGCATCTCTTTCATCTTGGCGACGACCGCCCTTCCGTCGGAGTCGCTTTTCAGCGCGGCAACCGCTTTCAGATAATGAATGACCGACGAATACACGCCGGCCGGCACCATGCTCGGAAACTTGCCGGGTCGCGAGGCCTGCCAGCGCTTGGTGAAAGCGCGGTTCGCGTCCGTCATGTCCCAGTACCAGGTCTCGGTCAGCACCAGTCCCTGCGCGGTTTTCAGCGAAAGCGCCTCGACGTCGTTGATGAACACCAGCAGGCCGGCAAACTGCTGGCCCCTCGCGGCGATGCCGAACTCCGAGCCCTGCTTGATCGCGTTGACCGTATCGCCGCCGGCGTTGGCGAGCCCGATGATCTTGGCTTTCGAAGCCTGCGCCTGCAGCAGGAAAGACGAAAAGTCCGATGTGTTCAGCGGATGGCGCACACTACCCAGCACCTTGCCGCCGTTGGCTAAAACGACCTTCGTGGTATCGCGTTCGAGCGCTTGCCCGAACGCATAATCGGCGGTGAGGAAGAACCAGGTATCACCGCCGGTTTGAACGACCGCCCTGCCGGTGCCGTTCGCCAGCATCCAGGTGTCATAGGTCCACTGGATGGTGTTCGGCGAGCATTTCGGCCCAGTGAGGTCGGAACTGGCAGGCCCCGAGCCCAGGAAGACTTTGTTCTTTTCCCGCGTGATTTCACTGATCGCCAGCGCGACGCTCGATGTCGGCACGTCGACGATGACATCGACGTGGTCGACGTCGTACCACTGCCGAGCGAGGGTGGCGCCGATATCCGGCTTGTTCTGATGATCGCCGGCGATGACCTCGACTTTCATGCCGTGAGCCGCGGGATCGAAATCCTCAACAGCCAGTTTGGCCGCCGCAACCGAGCCTGGTCCGCCAATATCCGAATAGAGGCCCGACATGTCGGTCAGGACGCCGATTTTGACGACGTCGTCGTCCTGCGCCGACGCGGCACCAATCATGAACGCATATGTCGCAGCGGCGAGCGCAAGTCTGCGTGCGGTCGTCATGGCAAACCTCCCTGTGAGCAGGCTTTGGGCCCGCGAGTAACGCGCTTTCAAGCTGTTGACCCCCTAGATATCAAACTCCGAGATATTCGTGCAGCTTTTCCGTATTGGCCTTTAGTTCAGCGGCGGTAAAACCGTCCACGATACGCCCGTGTTCCATGACGTAGTAACGATCGGCCACGGTCGCGGCGAAATGGAAGTTCTGCTCGACCAGCAGCACCGTGAAACCTTGCGCTTTGAGCAGAGAGATCGTGCGCCCGATCTGCTGGATGATGACGGGAGCGAGCCCCTCGGTCGGCTCGTCCAGCAACAACAACCGCGCGCCGGTGCGCAGGATGCGGCCGATCGCCAGCATCTGCTGCTCGCCGCCGGAGAGCTTTGTACCCTGGCTATGGAGGCGCTCGCGCAAGTTGGGAAAAAGCTCGAAGATGCGTTCGAGATCGAGTCCGCCGGGCCGCACTTGCCGGGGCAGGAGCAGATTTTCCTTGACGTCGAGCGTGGAGAATATGCCGCGCTCTTCCGGGCAAAAAGCGATACCCGCTCGCGCGATGGCGTCCGAGGGACGGCGGATCAGCTCCTTTCCCTCGAACCGCACCGAGCCGGTTCGGCTCTCGATGATCCCCATGATGGCTTTGAGCGTCGTGGTTTTGCCGACGCCATTGCGGCCGAGAAGCGTCACCACTTCGCCCGGCTGCACGTCGAAAGTGACGCCGTGCAGGATATGCGACTCGCCATACCAGGCTTCGAGATCCTTCACCGCAAGCAGCGCGCTGGTCTCAGGCATGGCTGGTCTCAAGCATCGCTCGAGTCTCAAGCATGGCCGGTCCCAAGATAAGCTTCGCGCACCGCCGGATCGGCGGATACGGTCTTGTAGTCGCCCTCGGCCAAAATCTGACCGCGGGTAAGAACGGTGATCCGATCGCAAAGATCGGCGACGACGCTGAGATTGTGCTCGACCATGAGCACCGTGCGATCGGCGGCGACCGATTTGATCAGCGCGCTGATACGAACAATGTCCTCGCGGCCCATCCCGGCCATCGGCTCGTCGAGCAGCAGCAGTTCCGGGTCCAGCGCGAGCGTGGTCGCGATTTCCAGCGCCCGCTTGCGGCCATAGGGCAGTTCGACCGCAAGCGCATCGACATATGGCGAAAGGCCGACATCGGCCACGATCGCCTTCGCCCGATCGTCGAGCACCCGCAGCACGCGCTTCGAGCGCCAAAAATCGAACGAAGTGCCGCGACGGCGCTGGAGCGCGATGCGAACGTTTTCCAGCACCGTGAGATGCGGAAACACTGCCGAGATCTGGAACGATCGCCCGAGCCCGAGCTGCGCAACGTCGGCCGGTTTGAGCGCGGTGATGTCGCGCCCGTCAAACACGATGCGTCCGCGCGTCGGCGCCAGAAATTTGGTGAGCAGGTTGAAGCAGGTGGTCTTGCCGGCGCCATTCGGCCCGATCAGCGCGTGGATGCTGCCGCGCTTGACGCGCAGATTGACCGACCGGACCGCCACGAAGCCGGCAAACTCCTTGGTCAGGTCCTCGGTCTCGAGGATCGGATCTTCAGGCACAGCGCTCCCCACGCCGCCATTCTCAACGTGTTCGAGGCAAGCGTAAAGGGCGCCCATCGCCGCGGGCGCCGGCGTCAGGCTCAGCAGGTATTGGCGGCCGAGCTTAGTGCTTGAGCGTATTGGCGACCTTGTAGCTTGCCTCGGTCTTGGCCTTGATGTCGTCAAGCGTGACATCCGGGGCAAGCTCGATCAGGGTCATGCCGCCGCCCTTGCGGTCGACGGTGAACACGCCGAGATCGGTGATCACCATGTCGACCACCCCGGCGCCGGTCAGCGGCAGCGTGCATTTGTGCAGAAGCTTGGCCTCGTTCTTGGCCGAATGCTCCATGACCACGACGACTTTCTTGACGCCACCGACAAGGTCCATGGCGCCGCCCATGCCCTTGACCATCTTTCCCGGAATCATCCAGTTGGCGAGGTCGCCATTTTCCGCCACCTGCATGGCGCCAAGGATCGCGATGTCGATATGGCCGCCACGGATCATGGCGAAGGAGTTGGCCGAGCTGAAAAAGCTTGTCGTCGGCAGTTCGGTAACGGTTTGCTTGCCGGCGTTGATGAGGTCGGGATCTTCCTCGCCCTCGAAGGGAAACGGACCGAATCCGAGCATGCCGTTCTCGGATTGCAGTTGCACGCTCATTCCATCGGGGATGAAGTTGGACACCAATGTCGGAATACCGATGCCCAGATTGACGTAGAAGCCGTCCCTGAGCTCCTCCGCGGCGCGCGCCGCCATTTGATCGCGGGTCCAAGGCATCAGACTTCCTCCCCTGTTCCAGCCGGCAAATCGGCCATCGTGCGCTTGCGGACGGTGCGTTGCTCGATGTGCTTCGTCGGATTGACGACGTGAACGATGCGCTGCACGTAAATGCCGGGCGTAGTGATGTGGTCGGGTTCGATTTCGCCCGGCCGAACCAGGTGCTCGACCTCGGCGACGGTCACCTTGCCCGCCGTGGCCATCACCGGATTAAAATTGCGCGCAGTCTTGCGGTATACGAGATTTCCCTCGGTATCGCCCGTATAGGCGTGCACGATCGAAAGATCGGCGACGAGCCCGCGCTCCATGACATAACGCTCGCCGTCGAATTCGCGTACGTCCTTGCCCTCCGCAATGAGGGTACCGACCCCGGTCTTGGTGAAAAACGCCGCCACCCCTGCGCCGCCGGCACGGATGCGCTCGGCGAGCGTGCCCTGCGGGTTGAACTCGATTTCGAGCTCGTTGGCGAGGAATTGCTGGGCAAAGGTCTTGTTCTCGCCGACATAGGAAGCGATCATTTTCTTGATCTGCCGGGTATCGAGAAGCACCCCGAGACCCGTGCCGTCGATCCCGCAATTGTTGGAGACGACGGTGAGATTTTTGACGCCGGAATCACGGATCGCCAGGATTAGTGTTTCCGGAATGCCGCAGAGGCCGAAACCGCCGGCCATGATCGTCATCCCGTCCTTCAGCAACCCGGCCAACGCGGAGCGCGCGTCCGCATAGACCTTATTCATGACCGCTCCATTCCTCCCGGCACAATCCTACCCACGACGACTGTTACGCATAACTTGGCCGGCGCAAAGGTCAACCGGCCGGGGTGGTGTATGCGGAGATGATCGGCAGCGGCAGGGTCGGGTGCGGATAATGGTTCCAAAAGACGAAGGCTATCGCAAAGAGAATGCCGGCGATGATGGCACCCATGAAGCGGTTTCGGAATGCGATGATACTGCCGAGCAAGGCGGTGACGAACGAGAACAGCGCCATCAAAGCGACGAAGGCCCAGTTCACGGCTGATAAATCGAAAGGCATTTTAATGCTCCTGGGAATGCGAGTCGGACGAGACTAGTTGAAGTCTGGCAGGGCTTCCATCGCCGCGAGACCGCTTGGCGGCGCTTAGCGCACAGCGTTATACCAGTCTATCTTTGCCTTGTAGCGGGCGCTCGGCCGGGGCGCGCCAGGGATACACAGGAATATGAACCAGCTTTCGGAACGCCTGCAGACGCCGATCTCGACGGCCGAACTCGAACGCCGCTGGGCGGCCGTTCGTTCCGCCATGGAGACGCGAAAACATCGACGTGCTGCTCATGCAGAACAACAACGACCACATGGGCGGTTACGTCAAATATTTCACCGATCTGCCGGCAACCAACGGCTATCCGCTGACTGTCGTATTCCCACGCGACGATCTTATGACCTTGATCAGCCAGGGTCCGTTTGGCGGCGTCAACATTCCGACCGCAAACGGCGATGGCGTGAGCCGGGGCGTCAAGCAATGGCTCACAACGCCGAGCTATGCTTCGTGCCACTACACCGCGAACTACGATCCCGAACTCGCCGCCAAGGCGCTCGCACCCTATGCCGGCGGCACCATCGGCCTGCTCGGTACCTACCAAATGTCGTTTGCAATGGTCGATCATCTGCAAAAGGGCCGTTTCTCGAATTCCCGTTTTGTCGATGCCTCCGATACGGTCGACCGCATCAAGGTCATCAAGAGCGCCGAAGAGCGCGAACTCATTCGCCGCACCGCCGCGATGCAGGACGGCGCCATGCGCGCCGCTTTTGCCGCGGTCGAGCCGGGAATGCGCGACCGCGATATCGCGGCGATCGCGCAATGCTACAGCCAGCGCAACGGCAGCGAGAACGGCATCTATCTGTGCGCGTCGATGCCGCCAGATCGTCCGGCGCAGTTCAGCCAGCGCCACTTCCAGAACCGCGTCATCGAAACGGGCGACGTTATCGCACTCCTGGTCGAGGATTCCGGTCCCGGCGGCATGTATGCGGAGCTTGGCCGCACTTGTGTCGTCGGCAGGGCCTCGGCCGAACTCAAGGACGAGTTCGCGTTCGCACTGGAAGCGCGCAAATTCAATCTCGAATTGCTCAAGCCCGGCACGCCCTGCAAGGATATTTTCGCGGCCTATAACGATTTCATGCGCAAGAATGACCGGCCGGAGGAGAAGCGCCTCCACTGTCACGGTCAAGGCTACGATCTGGTCGAACGGCCGCTCATTCGCAGCGACGAGCCGATGGCGATCGAGAAGCACATGAACATCGTCGTGCACCCGACCTACATCCGTGGCCATGTGCTGTCGTGGGTATGCGACAACTATTTGATCGAGACCAACGGGCCGGGTGACAGGCTTCACCGCTTCCCCGAAGCCATTACCGAGCTTGGGTAACCGCTTTTTGCGGCCTTTCCTGCGCAAAGCGGATAAAGCTTGCACAAAGCGGATTGGCTCCGCCGACCGGCTTTTGGACAATGGTGCGAGTAGCATCGGTCTAAGAGCGAGGCGGCGTAATGCGCGGGTTGGACGGTAAAACGGCGATCGTCGCAGGCGGCGCGACCCTCATCGGACAAGGCGTCGCCGAAGCGCTAGCCGGCTACGGCTGCAACGTGGTCATTGCCGATATCAATGTGCCCGACGGCGAGGCGGCCGCCAAAAAACTCGGCGGCAAGGCCCGCTTCATTCGTTGTGACCTCTGCAGCGACGCCGACATCGCAGCGCTCGTCAAAGCAACCGTCGAGGCGACCGGCAGGCTCGACTATCTGGTCAACGTGGCCTGCACCTACCTCGACAACGGCGCCGAAACGACGCGCGCCGACTGGCTGAAGGCCTTTGAGGTCAATGTCGTCGGCTCGGTCATGCTCATGCAGGCCGCAAGGCCGCATCTGAAAAAGAACAAAGGCGCCATCGTCAATTTCGGCTCGATCTCCTCGCGCGTCGCGCAGACCGGGCGGTGGGTCTATCCGGTTTCAAAGGCCGCCATCCTGCAATTGACGCGCAATCAGGCGATGGACCTCGCCCCGGACGGCATTCGCGTCAACGCCGTTTCGCCGGGATGGACCTGGAGCAACATCATGGTCGAATTGACCAAGGGCAATCGTGCCAAAACCGATGGCGTTGCCAAACCTTTCCATCTGCTCGGCCGCACCGGTAATCCCGCCGAAGTCGCCGAAGCCGTTGCGTTCCTTCTCTCCGACAATGCGAGCTTTATCACCGGCACCGATATCCGGGTCGACGGCGGCTACACGGCTATGGGACCCGAACGCGCGGACCCCGCGATTCCGCTGTTGATGGAATAACAAAGACGCCGAAAAGCGTCGCAGGAGGGCAAGATGAGTTCTGGGAAACGAGTGATCACGATTATCGGCGGCGGCCAGTCCGGCCTGCAACTCGGCAACGGGCTGCTTTCGGCCGGTTATGACGTCCGCCTCGTGCAGGACCGCAAAGCCGACGACATCCGCAACGGCAAGGTGATGTCGAGCCAGTGCATGTTCGACAAGGCTTTGAGCTATGAACGCGACCTTGGGCTCAACTTCTGGGACAAGGAATGCCCGACGGTCAATTCCATCAGCTTCATCGTTCCGGCGCCGGACGGATCGGGAAAAAAGGCGATCGAGTGGAACGGCCTCCTCGATAAGCCAGCGCAAGCGGTCGATCAGCGGGTAAAGTTTCCGCGCTGGATGGAGGAATTCGAAAAGCGCGGCGGCACTATCGAATACAAGCAAGCGACAACGGCCGACCTGGAAAAATACGCGGAAGAATCCGATCTCGTGATCGTCGCCGCCGGCAAGGGCGAGATCGCCAGGATGTTCGAGCGCGACGCACAAAAAAGCCAATACGACGCGCCGCAACGTGCGCTCGCGCTGACCTACGTGAAGGGGCTGACGCCACGTCCGCAGCATTCTGCGGTTTCCTTCAATCTTATTCCCGGCGTCGGCGAGTATTTCGTATTCCCGTCGCTCACCACGACCGGGCCGTGTGAAATCATGGTGCTCGAAGGAGTTCCCGGGCGGCCCGATGGATTGCTGGGAAGGAATTTCCTCACCGGCCGAACATCTGGCCAAATCGAAGTGGATTCTCGACACGTTCCTGCCCTGGGAAGCCGAGCGCGCCAAGAATGTCGAGCTCACCGACGCCAACGGCATCCTCGCCGGGCGTTTTGCACCGACAGTGCGCAAGCCGATCGCCCACCTGCCCTCGGGCAAAGCCATCCTCGGCATGGCTGACACCGTCGTGCTCAACGATCCGATCACCGGACAGGGCTCCAACAACGCCTCGAAATGCGCCAAAGTCTATCTCGATGCCATCCTCGCCCACGGCGATAAGCCATACGATCAGGCCTGGATGCAGGCGACCTTCGACCGCTATTGGGACTACGCGCAATATGTAACCGGCTGGACCAACGCGCTGTTGCAACCGCCGCCGCCGCATGTCCTCAACATCATGGGCGCCGCGCAAGGCATTCCTGTTCTTGCCCGACGCATCGCCAATTGCTTCAACGAGCCGCTGGATCTGTTCCCGTGGTTCGCGGTGCCGGAAGAAGCCGACAAGTATCTCAAATCACTGGCGGCATGACACGAGACGGCGCGGGCGGATCGGGTGCGTTGAGTATTACTCTTCCGACGGGGCCGGACGGCCCCATGTCGCCTTCCGCCCGCCCGTCGTCATTTTCGCGGTCGCCGACGGCAATTCGCCAAAGCGGGAGCGATAGTCCTGCGCGAAGCGGCCGAGATGCGAGAACCCGATGTCGAGAGCGATCTTCGTTACGCCAGCCTTGCCGCTGACATCGCCGCTCTGCAAAACTTGCCGCGCCTTGTCCAATCTGAACGCTTTCAGGTAGGCCATCGGAGTGACGTGGCGAAAATCGCGAAATCCCGCAAACAAGGTTCGCGCGCTGACGCCGGCAACGAGCGCCAGCTTTTCGATGCTCAAAGGCTCGGCAGAGTGTTGCCGGATGTAGTCTTCGGCGCGGCGGACGAAGCGCGGCGCCGGTGACGCCTCCACCCGTGCGAGCGCAGCACTCATATTGTTCTGCTGTCCGTAAATCAGCGCATTCAGCAACGCAGCCGAGAAATGCTCTGCAACGTGCTCATTGGCCAACGGATGCGCCGCTCCGTCACCGCTCCGGGCGAACGCCAATTCTTCCGCAAACAGTTTCACGAGTCGCAGAAAATAACGCCCAGCCGGCGTGTCGAGGCGCAACTCGGGCTCGAATTCCAGTGGCTGATCGAGCGAATGGCCGAGATGGGCGGCGCAATGCCGCTCGACCAGACTGCGCTCGAAACGCACACAGACCTGCGCATTGCCAGCATGCCAGCGCATGTGCAGCGGCAATGTCGGCGAAACAAGCGACGCTGCCTGTGGCGTGGAGTTCGAACCGCACGTTGCCGCACGCAATCGAGGCATGTCCCGCAACGGGGATCTGAACGAGGAAAAAGTCATCGAGCCGGTCGGGATCGATCTCAACTTCAGCGCCGTATTCCAGACGATTAACCGACGCCCCGCCCTGCCGCAGGTGATGCATGCGCGCCCGCAAATCCGCGCTGGTGCCGTGCAGGCGCAGAAGATGGGGCTTGAAAATACGGGCAACGCCCTGCCGCACCGCGTCGAAGTCACGCGACGAGAATACGAGCGACGCGTCTGAAAATACCCCGCGTCTTCCGATTGCAGGGGACCCACATCCATGGGCGTTTTTCCGCGCGGTCATACCGCGAAGCACAAAAATCAGGCAAAACCGGCTGTGATGCAAGTTTGACCACACCCGCCAAAAATCGCAAGCGAAGATTGCTAAGCTTTCTTGAGCGTGCGCGCCACGTAATCGCGGATGTGATCCAGTGCTTGGGTCCAGATTTCAGTTACGATCCTGTCGGTCGCTGCGCCGCTTCGCTCGATCCGGTCGGCGACGTCCTGGCGCAGTTGCCGCTTGGTCTGGGCGAACGCCGCCGGCGACAGCCGCGCCAATTCCTGTGCGGCGAAAACGGCGCGCTCCATCAAAGCGTCGGCTTCTACAGTCTCGTCGACCCAGCCCCGCTGCAATGCCGCATCGACATCGTAAGTCGCGCCGCCGAACATGAACTCGGACAAGTGGCGCTGCGGAACGGCAAAACGCACCGCCTCGAAGGCAAGCGCGGGGAACGGCACGCCGACGAGAAGCTCGGTAACGCCTATGCGCCCAGCTCCGCGTGCCATGATGCGCCGGTCGGCACAGCAAGCCAGCACGCAGCCACCGGCAATGGCGTGGCCGTTGATCGCCGCGACCACCGGCTTCGGGTGGAAAAACACCGCGTCGTAAAGCCGATGCAACGCCGGCAGGAACCGGCGCACGTAATCCGGTCCCCCGGAACTCACTTGCAGCAAGTCGACGCCGGCCGAAAACATCCGGCCCTGTCCGGTCACGACCACCGCGCGCGCTTCGGACGAACGAAGCTCCTCGAAATATTTCGCGATGGCATCGCACAATTCGACGTCGATCGCATTGGCCTTGCCGTGCCCGATGGTGACGGTTGCGATCCCATTTTCGATTTTCAGATCGATCATGCTCGGCTCATTTCGCTGCGGCGATTTCGCGTGCACCAAAAAAGTGACGGCCTTACCCTTTCGCCTTGAGCGAGCTGAACAGGTCGTAAGCCTCTTTCGGCTTTGCGTTCTTGTGCACGACGGCGTTGATCGCGGCGATCATCGCCTTCGGCGCTTCCGACTGGAAAATGTTGCGGCCCATGTCGACGCCGGCAGCGCCTTGCTGCACGGCGTTGTAGGCCATCGTCAGCGCATCGAGTTCGGCAAGTTTTTTGCCGCCCGCCATGACGATCGGCACCGGACATGAGGCGGTGACGGTTTCGAACCCCTCGTCCACGTAATAGGTCTTCACGTACTGCGCACCGAGCTCGGCGATGATGCGGCAGGCAAGCCGAAAGTATTTGGCGTCACGCACCATGGTCTTGCCGACCGCGGTGATGCCCATGACCGGAATACCGGTGCGAAGTCCCGCATCGACCAGCTTCGTCATGTTGTGGACGGAGCGGGTCTCGAATTCGCCGCCGATGAAAACCTGAATGCCGACGCCGGCTGCGTTCAATCGCACCGCGTCGTCCATGTCCATCGCGATCTGCTCGTCGGACAATTCCTCGCGCAGGATGCTCGGACCGCCGCTGGCGCGCAGCACCATCGGCTTGGTCGAGTCCGCCGGAACGACCGAGCGCAAAATGCCGCGCGTGCAGAACAGCGCATCGCAGGACGGCAACAGCGGCAGGATGGACAGGTCGATGCGCTCAAGCCCCGTGGTCGGGCCCTGAAAGTAGCCGTGATCGATGGCCAGCATCACGGTGCGGCCGGTGGCAGGGGTGAAAACGCGGGCCAGGCGGTTCTTCATTCCCCAGTCGAGCTGGTGGGAGCCTTTGAGATAGAAGCCTGGCGTCTGCTGCGGCTTATCGGCCGAGTAACGCTCTCCTTCCTTGTCGACTTCCGGCATGACGTTCCTCGTTCCACCGCCCTTTTCGATCGCGCCGCGCAATCGGGAACGAACGTATGCGGCATCGCCGTTGCGGCATCAAGGCGGAACTATTCCGCCCGGAGTGATGGGATCCGTCACCCGCCGCCCAAACAACGCACGCCGCATAAGGCCATTCGTACGTCAGCCGGGCTTACTTCTTCTTGGCTGCCCGCTGAGCGCGCGCTGCGGAGTTGGCCGCCACCGCGGCGCGGATGAGTTGCTTGAAGGCAGCTTCGTTGATCTTCTCCCCTTCGCGGATGTCGATCGCACGCCGCGTGTTCCCTTCCAGGCTGGAATTGAAGAGCTTCTTCGGGTCTTTGATGGAGGCTCCGCGAGCGAAGGTGAGCTTCACGACCTGCTTGTACGATTCCCCTGTGCAGACGATGCCGTCATGGGACCAGACGGGGGTTCCGCACTCCCATTTCCACTCCTCCTGGATGTCGGGGTCGGCATCGTGGATGAGCTGACGGACATGAGCGAGGGTCTCTCCTCTCCAATCCCCCAGCTCTTGAATCCGCTTGGTGATGTTCGCTGAAGCGGCCTCGTCATTCGGACGACTTGTCGGCTTCATGTTCTCTCCGATCCTTCGTTTTGTCAGGCCGGTCTTTTCGAAATCAGTCGTCGAAGGACATGGCCTTTCCACATCCAAAGCCCCGAAAGGACCATTACAGGGAGGAAGACAAACCGAACAGGGGGGCATACTTTGGAATTTCTTCAAACGGACTATAAATATAACCGAGTATCGGAATGCTGAAGACGATGTGAATCCAGCGAATAATCGAACGCGTGATGCCTTGGTTCACGATCAGCTCCTTTTCGATGCCGCGTTATTGCAGCCCGGCGACAACTCGTTCCAGGTTGCCGATGAACTTCTGCCAGCCGTACTTCGCGCCCTGATAGTTGGCCTCTTGATCGGGACGGAAGCCGGACTGCTCCATGCGCACGAGCGTTCCGGCTTCGGTCGCGATCAACGTCCAAACAACGACGCTCTCCAACCCCAAGGAGCCCCAGCTATAGGAGAGCTTTTTGTTGGGCTCGACGACCAGGACTTCGCAATCGATTATGCCGTTCCAGTTGGGCATGGGCGTTGCGCGGAAAGTGAACCGATGGGCGACGACCGGCGCAAAGTCATTTTTCATCAGCCACTCCTCGAGCAGCGGCCCCTGCGTCAGCGCGCGCCAGATTTTTTCCGGCGGATACGGCATTTCGCGTTCGATCACGAAGGAACGCGTGGCGGCGTCGGTGTTGGTCACTGGTCCATCCTCTTGAGGAGCGTTTCCAGGCGATCGAACCGGTCGCGCCAGAAGGCGCCATAGAGGCTCATCCAGTCGATCAATGGCCCCAGCGCTTGCGGCTGGGCGCTGTAGTGGGTCTGACGTCCAGCCCGGCGATCGCGCACCAGACCGGCGAGTTTGAGTACGCCGAGATGCTTGGACACGGCGGGCTGGGAGACGCCCGACTGCTCGGTGATCCCCTGCACGGTCTGTTCGCCGTCGCGCGCGAGCCGTTCGAAGATCGCGCGGCGGGTGGGATCGGCAAGGCTTCGGAAAAGGGTATCGGGCGCAGTTTGCATGGTCCAGATCCATAACCATTTGGTTATGGATCGGTCAAGCATCGGCTCCCCCGTGAGAAACAATCTTGGCTTTGTTCCCTTTTTGTTCTAGTATGCTTTCCCGTTGGGACAGAGCCGATCATGACCCCGCCGACCGCCCTTTCCGTGATGCGTAACCGCGCCGCCGTGGCGGAGGAATTGCGGCGGTTATTGCCCAGAATGGAAGGGTTTCGAGCCGCCAAACCCATTCCCTTCGGCCTTTCCGCCATCGATCGTTACTTGCCGCAAGGCGGCCTCGCCGGCGGTGCGCTGCATGAGGTCGTCCCCGAAGCAGGCGCCACCCCCGCCGCCTTCGGCTTCGTCGTGGCGTTTTTTGCCCGCCTGTCGACCTTGCTTACCCCTCCCCCTGAAAGGGGGAGGTCGACGGTCGCAGACCGTCGGGTGGGGGTCAGTTGCGCGCAAGATGACCCCTCCCTGGATCGCCTATGGCGATCCGCCCCTCCCCTTTCAGGGGAGGGAAAAGCAACGGCGCGAACTCCTCAGATATTTCTCGTTCTCCCAAGCCATGGGCTTCGCGATTACGGCCGGCCGCACGGCCATGGCCTGCGCGCGCTTGGTCTCGATCCAAGATCGTCTCATTCTGGTCGAGACGGCGCACCGAAAGGAAACGCTCTGGGCCATGGAGGAGGCGTTACGCTCGCGCGCGCCTGCCGCCGTCGCCGGCGTCATCGACAAGCTCGATCTGAAAACCAGCCAGAGGCTGCATCTCGCCGCAACGGATTGTGGCCTGCCGCTCTTTCTGCTGCGGCCGGCTGCGGACCTGGAATCGAGCGCGGCAGCGACACGCTGGCGCGTCGGCACGGCTCCCGCCGCGCGCGACCGTTTCGGCCTGATCGTGCGTTCGCGTTGGCGGCTCACGCTTGAACGCTGCCGCAACGGACGCGCCGGTGAATGGATGGTGGAGTACGATCATGTCGCGCATCGTTTCAGTCTGGCTGCCGCGCTGGCCGATCCTGCGCGCTCTCGCGGCGCAGGCGAAAAAGCCTTCAGACAAGCCTGTTGATCCCGAGCAGCCGTTCGTGCTCGCCGTCACCGCCGCCGGCGGACCGCGCATTGCCGCCTTGAACGAGGCGGCGGAGGCCGCAGGGCTCATGGTCGGCGAGCCGCTGGCGGATGCGCGCGCGAAGGCCAGTAATGTGCAGACGCGCGCCATCGATGCCGCCGCCGATGATGCCGCGCTGCGCCGTCTCGCGCTGTGGGCGACGCGCTATACGCCGACCGCCTCACCCTGGGGCGAAGAGAACGGCGCCGATGGCTTTTTCCTCGACATCGAAGGCGCCGCGCATCTCTTCGGCGGCGAGGAAAAGCTCCTGGCTGATCTTGCTTTCCGGCTCGAAAGAAACTTCGGCCTGCCGGCACGGCTTGCCGTCGCCGGTACACCCGGCACCGCATGGGCGCTGTCGCGGTTTCATGCCGCGCCCTCCCCTGTCCTGCCTTCGGGACAGGAAGCCATGGCGCTGGCGCCGCTTCCCATAGAAGCGCTGCGGCTTTCGCCGGAAACTTGCAGGACGCTGCGCCGGCTCGGCTTTAAATCCGTCGGCATGATGCTCGACAAACCGCGCGCGCCGTTTGCCGCGCGGTTTCCGGCGGAGTTGCTGCGGCGGATCGATCAGGCGCTTGGCCGCGCCGATGAGCCCTTGATCCCCATCGTCGCGCCGCCCGTCTACCACACGCTGCGTTATCTGCTTGAACCGATCATCACGAAGGAGGCGATCGTCGCGCTGGCGAACCGCCTCATGCATATCCTTGTGCATGTGCTGACCCGCGACGATGTGGGAGCGCGCGCGCTGCGGCTTTCCCTTTATCGCGTCGATGGCGCGGTGGAGACGATCGATGTCGGGCTGACCCTGCCGACGCGCGATGTGGCGCACATTGCGCGTCTCATCGACCTGAAGCTCGAAGCGCTGGCGGCAACGGAAGACGCCGGTTTCGGCTTCGAGGCGGTCGGGCTTGCCGTCACTCGCGCCGAAACCATTCCGGCGCGACAGAACGAACTGATTGCCGAAGATGCCGGCAATATCGATCGCGCGGAACGCTGCGCGGCCCTGGTCGATACGCTGCGGCAGCGTCTCGGCCCGCGAAGCGTGCAGCGGTTCGAACCGATAGCCAGTCATCTTCCCGAGCGCGCAGAGGCGCTGTTGCCGGCCACCGCCGAGGCGCGCGCCTCGTGGCCGGAGCCGGAGCGAAAGCCGCGTCCGCTGCTGCTTTTGCCCCGTGCGGAGCCAGCCGAGGTCACTGCGTTGGTCCCCGACGGCCCGCCGCGGCGTTTCCGCTGGCGCGGCGTGACCTATGAGGTCGCGGGCTCCGAAGGTCCGGAACGCATCGGCGCCGAATGGTGGCGCCAGCACGACGGCCATCGCTCGCCGGAGCCGACGCGCGATTATTACCTCGTCGAGGATGCGGCCGGTCACCAGTTCTGGCTCTACCGCGAAGGGCTCTACGAGCGCGAAACGGCGGCTGCGCGCTGGTTCGTGCAAGGCTTGTTTGCGTAGACGGCTTGTTCGGGTGAGTTTTGTGCGAGAAAATACATGAGCGCGTATGCCGAACTAGCCGTAACCACAAACTTTTCCTTCCTGCGTGGCGCCTCGCATCCGCAGGAAATGGTGGCGACCGCCGATGAACTTCAACTGACCGCTATCGGCATCGCCGACCGCAATTCTTTTGCCGGCGTGGTGCGCGCCTATGACGAAGCAAAAAACCGGAAGATAAGGCTTCTCGTCGGCACCCGCCTGGTGACGATCGACGGCTTCGAGGCGCTGGCTTATCCGACCGACCGCGCGGCCTATGGCCGGCTTTGCCGCCTCGTTACCGCGGGTAATCTCAAAGCCAAGAAAGGCGAATGCCATCTGACCTTTGAGGACATTCTCGCCGCGAGCGAAGGTCAAATGCTCATTGCGATACCGCCGCGAACAATCGTCGACGATGTTTTCACCGAACGCCTCTCGACCTTGGCCCGTGCGGCGCCCGGGCGCACGTTTCTCGCCGGCATCCACTATCATCGCGGCGACGAGCCGCGCCGGCTCGGCCTGTTGGCAGACCTCGGCGAGCGAGTGGATGCGCCGCTGGTCGCCGTCAACGACGTTTTCTATCATGCGCCGGAGCGCCTGCCGCTTGCCGATGTGCTCACCTGCGTGCGCGAGAAATGCACGCTTCGCGAAGCCGGCTTTCGGCTCGCCGTCAATGCCGAGCGACATCTGAAAACGCCTGCGGAAATGTCGCGGCTGTTCGCTCGGTTTCCCGATGCCATCGCCCGTACCGTCGACATCGCCAACGCCTGCAGCTTCTCGCTCGGCGAACTGAAATACGAATATCCCGACGAACCGGTGCCGAAAGGCAAGACCGCGCAGCAGCATCTCCAGGATATCACCTGGGCGGGCGCGCATGACCGCTACCCGAGAGACAAATACCCGGAAGGGATTCCGCCCGACGTCGAGAAAAGGCTGCACGATGAGCTTAAGCTCATCGCCAAGCTCGACTATGCGCGGTATTTCCTCACCGTCCACGATGTCGTGTCCTTCGCGCGCCGGCAGGAAAAGGAAATCCTCTGCCAGGGCCGCGGCTCGGCGGCCAACAGCGCCGTGTGCTATTGCCTCGGCATCACCTCGGTAAATCCGGAAAAGACCAAACTTCTCTTCGCCCGCTTTATTTCCGAGAATCGCGGCGAACCGCCAGATATCGACGTCGATTTCGAGCACGAGCGGCGCGAGGAGGTGATCCAGTACATCTACAAGCGCTACGGGCGCGACCGCGCGGCGATCTGCTCGACTGTCGTGCATTATCGCTCCCGCCGCGCCATCCGCGAGGTCGGCAAGGTGCTGGGACTGACGGAGGACGTGACCGCGGCGCTGGCAAAGACCGTATGGGGCTACGGCGACGGATTACCGGACGCCCATATCCGCCAGGCCGGACTTGATCCCTTCAATCCGGCGATCCGTCAGGCCGTCCACCTCGCCGACGATCTGATCGGCTTTCCGCGCCACCTCTCGCAGCATGTCGGCGGTTTCGTGCTCACCCGTGCGCCGCTCGACGAAACGGTTCCCATCGGCAATGCCGCCATGGAGGACCGCACCTTCATCGAGTGGGACAAGGACGACATCGATACGCTCGGCCTGATGAAGGTCGACGTGCTCGCGCTCGGCATGCTGAGCTGCCTTCGGCGCGGGCTTGATCTTCTCCAGCAACACTATGGCAAGACCTATTCGCTCGCCACGCTGCCGCAGGACGACGCCGCGGTCTACGAGATGCTGTCGCGCGCCGACTCCGTCGGCGTGTTCCAGGTCGAGAGCCGCGCGCAGATGTCGATGCTGCCGCGGTTGAAGCCGAAATGTTTCTACGATCTCGTTATCGAGGTTGCGATCGTGCGGCCGGGACCGATCCAGGGCGACATGGTGCACCCCTACCTGCGCCGGCGCGATGGCATCGAGAAGGAGCACTACCCCTCCCCCGATCCGGCGCACGGGCCGGCCGATGAATTGAAAGACGTGCTGCAGCGAACACTCGGCGTACCGCTGTTCCAGGAACAGGCGATGCAGATCGCCATCACCGCGGCAAAATTCACGCCCGACGAGGCGGACGGGCTCCGGCGCGCCATGGCGACCTTCCGCCATACCGGTAATGTGCACCTGTTCCGCGACAAGTTCATCGACGGCATGACCACGCGCGGCTACGAGCGCGCATTCGCCGAGAATTGTTTCGGCCAGATCGAAGGTTTCGGCGAATACGGATTTCCGGAAAGCCACGCGGCGAGCTTTGCGCTTCTGGTCTACGCCTCGGCCTGGATCAAATGCCGCTATCCCGACATATTCTGCGCCGCCATCGTCAACAGCCAGCCGATGGGTTTCTATCAGCCGGCGCAGCTCGTGCGCGATGCGCGCCAGCACGACGTCGAAATCCGTCCGGCGGACGTCAACTTCAGCGATTGGGACTGCACGCTGGAGCCAAGCGCCCCCGCGAGCGGGGGAGGAATGGGTGGGGGTCACGCCGTCCGGCTCGGCTTCCGCCTCATTCAAGGGCTCAACGAAGACGAGCTGAAAAAACTCATCGCGGCGCGCGGCAACGGTTTTTCCAGCATCGAGCGGCTCGCCGCGATCGCCGGTATTTCGCGCTTCACCATCGAGCGGTTGGCCGAAGCGGATGCGTTCCGCTCGCTGGGTCTCGACCGGCGCGCCGCATTATGGGCAGCGCGCCGGCTCGACGCGATTGGCGCCCGTCCGCCGCGCCGGCCGGATGCCGCCGCGGCCGAGGACGCATTGCCGCTCTTGACGCCGCATCTGAGCGACGAACTGTTTCCCGAACCGTCGGTCACGCTTCCGGCAATGGCGCTCAGCGAGCACGTCGTGGAAGATTACGTGGCGACCGGGTTGTCGCTCAAAGAGCATCCGGTGCGTTTTTTCCGCGAACGCCTCACCGCGCTCGGCGCCAAGCGCAATGCCGAGCTTCGCAGCGATGAGGTCCGCCAGGACGCGGTGGTGACCGTCGCCGGCCTCGTGCTGGTCCGGCAGCGGCCGGGAACGGCAAAAGGCGTTATCTTCATGACGATCGAGGACGAGACCGACATCGCCAACATCATCGTCTGGCCAAAGGCTTTTGAAAAAAATCGCCGCACGGTGATGACGGCGCGTTTCCTCGCCGTCCGCGGACGCCTGCAACGGGCAGGACTTGTCATCCATGTGGTCGCGGAAAGTTTCTTCGATCTATCAGCAGAGCTGCCGTCGCTGCGAAACGGCGGCGATTTGTTTTCACCCAAACTGTCAGGCGGGCAGCATCCGGTGGATACGCAACTCCTGCTTAAAAGCCGCGATTTTCATTAACCCACCGACTTTTCGAGCACGCGCGCGAGCCGCTCAGAAAATGACCGCGCATCCGCCGGCCGATCGCCTTCGAGCACGCGCGCCTCGTCGAGAAGCAGATGCACCGCGTCCTCCTTCAGTGTTCGCCGGTCCTCGCCCAGACCCGCGAGTGCGACCACAAGCTTGTGCCGCGGATTGACCTCCAGGATCGGTTTCGATGCGGCGTTCAGCCGGCCCGCGCCCGCCAAGAGCTTTTCCAGCGCCCGATCCGGTCCGCTATCCCCTGCGACAAGACACACCGCACTGTCGGTGAGCCGATCCGATGTCCGCACGTCCGCCACGGTGTCGCCGAGCGTGCTCTTCATGAACGCCAGAAAATCTTTCACCGAGTCTCTGCAGCTGCGGCGGCGGCGCTTCCTGCGTATCGAGCAATGGAATGAGCGCGAGATCTGCGGCGCCCTGCGTCACCGACTTGAACGGCTTGCCGTCATATCCCAGACCCGACATTACCCAGAACGTATCGACCGGATCGGACAGCAACAGCACCTCGATACCGCGTGCGCGGAAACCTTCCAGATGCGGCGACGATTTCAGCCGCTCGATGTCGTCGCCGGCCAGGTAATAGATCGCCGTCTGGTTGGTCTTGAGCGTGGCGACGTAATCCTTCAGGCTCCGCCACTTATCCGTCGACCCCGTCGTCTTGAAGCGCGCCAGCGCGAGCAGCGCATCGCGGCGCTCGAAGTCCTCGTAGACACCCTCCTTGAGCACCACGCCAAAGAGGTCCCAGATCTTCGTGTAGGTATCCGGCTCCTTGTCGGCGAGCCGCTCCAATTCCGAGAGCACGCGGCTGGTCGCGCCTTTCCTGATGGCGGCGAGCAGCGGGCTTTCCTGGATTTTTTCGCGCGAGACATTGAGCGGCAGGTCGGCGCTGTCGACCAGGCCGCGGACGAAGCGCAGATAGCGCGGCAATATCTCCGCATCGTCGGTGATGAAAACGCGTTTGACGTAAAGCTTGATCCGGCCCGCGCGGTCGGGATCGAACAGATCGAACGGCCGCGTACCCGGAACGAAAAACAGCGACGTATAGTCTTGCCGCCCTTCGGCATGGAAGTGGATGGTGAGGGCCGGTTCATCAAACTGCCCGGCAATGCTGCGATAAAAGTCGGTGTAGTCCGCGGGCGTGATCGCGGACTTCGGCTTCGCCCACAACGCCGCGCCATCGGTGATTTCGGAGACCTCGGCGCCGGGCGCCACGACGATCGAGATCGGCACCGGTACGTGACCGGACTGGGCGCGCACTATCCGTTCGATGGTGGCGCGCTCGGCGTAGGATTGGGCGTCTTCCAAAAGATGCAGCACGACACGGGTGCCGCGGACCGGGGCGTATGCCGGCTCCGCCGGAGATACCGCGAAGGTGCCCTTGCCGTCCGAAGACCAGACGAACGCCGCGTCCGTCCCGGCGCGGCGGGAAATCACCTCGACCCGCTCCGCCACCATGAAGGCCGAGTAGAACCCGACGCCGAACCGGCCGATCAAAGCCGTCTCCTCCTCGGCCTTCGCCGCCGCGATGCGATCGAGAAAAGCCTTCGTGCCCGAGCGGGCGATGGTGCCCAGCGCCTCCACCATCTCCTCGCGGCTCATGCCAATGCCGTTGTCCTCGACGGTCAGCAGCTTTTTGCCCGCATCGACCGTGAGCGTGATGCGCGGCTTCGGGTCATCGCCGAGCAGCGCCGGTTCGGCGATGGCCTCGTAGCGCAGCCGCTCGCAGGCGTCGGCGGCATTCGCGATCAGTTCGCGCAGAAAAACCGACTTTTCGGAATAGACCGAATGCACCATCAGGTGCAGCAGCTTGGCGACATCCGCCTCAAACGGACGGCTTTCCGTTTGGTTTTCATCCGTCATCGTCATGGTCGCATCCCGGCAAAATTGTCGGCTTGGAGATGGCAAGAAGACCTCCCCAATTCAAGACCTTGCGCCGCGGCGCAACGAACTAGGTTGAGGACAAAATCTCCGGCGTCCGCACATGCTCCGGCAGCACGCCAACCGCCAGAAGGCGACCGGGGATTCGCCGAAGAACCGGAAAAACTTCGAAGAGCCTGAAGAGCAATGGCGGCTTCGGCCGCGCGGTGCCGGCAAGCACCCGGCCGATGATCCGCTTCTGCATTGTCAGCTGGAGTGCCTGGGTGAAGCGGACGGGAAACGTTCGCCGTTTCTGGATCGCCCGCAGGTCGTCATCACTCACGGTCCCGGCCCTAAGCGGCGCGGCGAGACGGTTGGCGGCGGCCACCGCATCCTGGACGGCGAGATTAACGCCGACACCGCCAATCGGCGACATCGCATGCGCCGCATCGCCGATGCAGATGAGCCCGGGCTTCCACCATTGCCGCAGCCGGTCGACCGCGACGGTTAGAAGTTTGATGTCGTCCCAGGATTTCAACTCACCGGCCCGGTCGGCAAGGAACGGCGACATGGCGACGACCTGCTTGCGGAAGGCATCGACGCCCTCCGCCCGTACCCGGTCAATACCGCCTTTCGGAATGACAAAGGCGCATTGCCAATAATCGCCTCGGTCGAGCATGATCATCATCTTGCCGGCTTCGAAATGGCCGAATGTTTCCCTGTCGTCGGTATCTTTGCGCGGCAGCCGAAACCACAGCACATCCATCGGCGCGCCGTAGTCGTCGCTCTTGAAACCGGCTTTGTCGCGCAGGGTCGAACGGCGTCCGTCGCAGCCCACCGTGAGGTCGGCCCGGATCGTGAGTTCCCCGTCCGGCGTCTTGGCGCGCACGCCGACGACCCGGCCGGCTTCCTCGATCAGGTCGGTTGCTTCCGCCTGCATGTGCAGATCGAAAGTCGCATAGCGCTTGCCATGCGCGGCGAGGAAATTGAGGAAATCCCATTGCGGCATCAGCGCGATGTACTTGCAGCGGGTCGGCAAATGCGTGAGGTCGATCATCCGCACCCGTTCGTCGCCGATCTGGGCGGTCATGTGATCGAGTTTCTGATGAGGCAACTTGAGGAACTCGTCGAGCAAACCCAGCTCGTACATAAGTTCGAGCGTCGACGGGTGGATGGTGTCGCCACGGAAGTCCCGGAAGAAGTCGGCATGCTTCTCCAGCACCACGACCTCGACGCCGGCCCGCGCGAGCAGAAAGCCGAGCATCATGCCAGCCGGGCCGCCGCCAACAATGCAGCACCTGGTGGCTTTCGTCGATGGCGGCATCACATATTCTCTCGTGCCGGACCCAATGCGTGGAAAGTCGGTTAGGCCGGCTGCGGCGTTTGTGGTGTTACGCCAAGCTTCTTCTGCAGGCTGGAAGAGGAAGTTGTGTACTGGAAGACCAGTCTCTTCTCCGGATAAATATAGTGATACGCCTTCTGGGCCATGAGCGCACCCTCGTGAAAGCCGGAGAGGATGAGCTTGAGCTTGCCGGGATACCAGTTGATGTCGCCGATGGCGAATATGCCCGGCGTGCTGGTCTCGAACGCCGCGGTCTCGACCGGGATCAATTCGTTGTTCTTCAGCTCGAAACCCCAGTTGGCGACGGGCCCAAGCTTCATTGTCAGGCCGAAGAACGGCAGCAGCGCATCGCAGGCGATCTCGTGGATCGAACCCTCGTTGCTCTTGACCATGGCCTTGCTGAGCTGACCCTGCTCACCGTGCAACGAGGTCACTTGCCCGAGCACGAAATCGATTTTGCCCTGGCCGACCAGCGCCATCATCTTGTTGACGCTGTCGGGCGCGGCGCGGAATTCGCTGCGCCGGTGCACCAAGGTCAGGTGACTAGCGATGGGCGCGAGGTTGAGCGTCCAGTCCAGTGCGCTATCGCCGCCGCCGACGATTAGAACGCGCTTGTCGCGGAACGCCTCCATCTTGCGCACCGCGTAGAACAGCGACTTGCCCTCATAGGGCTCGACACCGGGGATCGGCGGTCGCTTCGGTTGAAATGAACCGCCGCCGGCGGCGATGACGACGACCTTACATTCGAACTGCTTGCCCTGATCGGTCGTCACCCGAAACAGCGGGTCGCCGATTTTCTCGACCTTCTCCACCATCTCGTTGAGATGGAATTGCGGATTGAACGGTTTGATTTGTTCAAGCAACCCGTGCACCAGACCCTGGGCGCTGGTGACGGGAATGCCGGGAATATCGTAAATCGGCTTTTCCGGATAAAGCTCGGCGCACTGGCCGCCAATCTTGTCGAGAATGTCGATGAGATGCGCTTTCATGTCGAGCAGCCCGAGCTCGAACACGGCGAACAGGCCGATCGGCCCCGCACCGATGATGACAACGTCTGTCTTGATAGCTTCGTCCATATCGTATCGTGCCCGTCTTCGTCTTTGTCTGAGGTGAGGTGGCGAGTGTCTAGCGTGCCGGCCGCGGCAGGGGAAGAGGAAGCTGAGCGTCGAGCGCGGCGACCTGGGCCTGAGTTGTTACAGATGCGCTTGGATTTATGCCGGCCTTAACCCTGCCGCTCGGGCGTACGCACGATGAGACCGTCAAATTCCTCGACCACCTTGATCTGACAGGACAGCCGCGAGTTCGGCTTTGTGCCAAAGGCAAAGTCGAGCATGTCCTCTTCCATCGGCGACGGAGCGCCCACCTTTTCCTGCCAGCCTTCGTCGATGTAGACGTGACAGGTCGAGCAGGCGCAGGCGCCGCCGCATTCCGCCTCGATACCCGGTACGCCATGGTTGATTGCCGTCTCCATAACGGTCGAACCAACCTCGCCTTCGACCGTGCGGGCGGAACCCTCGGCGTCGATAAAAGTGATTTTGACCATGGGGATGGAAAGCCGCGCCTGTTGGCCGGCGAGGAAACGGAGCGTCAACGGGTCGGCCGGCGGATCGTCTTCTATCGAACCGCCTCGCGCCGCGCCAGTGCGTCGCGTGCGATAAAGAAATCAGTGGCCGCGCGACCGGTCGCTCAAAGTCTCGCTCGCGGACTCGTCGCCATGCTCGGCCAGACGTAACCCAATCGCCGTCCGCGCCTCCTGGCTCACGGCCTCGAGTTCAGCGATCGCGGCGCAAATGTCACTCTCATCAGGCTTGCCGGCGGCCACTTCGAGCCGCTCGGCCGCCTGCGCGACGCGCCAGGCGCCAATCCCGCGCGCCGACCCCTTGAGGGTATGAGCTGCCGCTGCCGCCTGCTCGGGAGCCGCGCCCGCGATCCGCTCGAGCGTCAGCGTGGTTTGGCGGGCGAAAATCTCCAAAACTTCCCGTTCGAGACTGCGGTCGCCCAGCGTCATGCGCTCAAGATGAGCTCCATCGATCGTCAGCGACTTTTGCTCATGCCCCGTCATCGTCATAATGTTCGATTGCGTCACGACGTCCTCCCCGACGTTCTCAGTCTACACGCGTGCGGAACCATGCCGGGAGCCGGCGAAAAAGGCGTAAATCTTGAGCCGGCTATCGGATTCTGCGCTGATCTTTCAGCCGGAGGGGTAAGTGAGTTCTTACCCAGAAGCCCCCAATTCGACCCTTCTCCGGGACGCTCCGGAACCTCGGGAACCCGGGTGCACGCCCCTCGCCGGCCCCAGACCGGCCGCATTGTTGGCACCAGAATGGCTAGTCCACGCAGAGCGAGCCGGCCGTGAAATTATGGTAACCAAACCGTTAAACCGTTAACGATGATTAAAAGGAGGTTAAGGGTTCGGTTTCTTTCGATCCTCCAGAGCAATAGGATAGGCGCGCGGCGGTTTGACGTGAGGGCGAGGGAGCCCTTTGTGCCGAATGGGTATTTGAACGATCACGCGCTCGTGGCGCGGCCACAAGTTCGCTTGGGCCGCCCTAGTCCGGCGTAACACGCGAGGCGACGACTGACATGGCCAACAGCCCGAAGAAAATCGTGGATCCGACCGAAGCTGCGCTTTCGGCCATCCAGGAAGCGCTCAAGGTTCGGGATGACGAGGACCAGCCGGATCATCGGCCCGATCGCATCCCCGAGCCACCGGCGAGTTTCGCCGAGGAGCGATGGCGTGACGCCCCGTCAGGGCCGAACTTGTTCGACACCAATGAAGAGATCGGCGCTCCGAGCAGCGATCCGCGGGTCTTTCCCGTCGCCAATGACGACCAGCAATCGATCGGTCAGGTCCTGCAAGCGTTGCAGAACCGGCCGGCGCGCACGTCGTATTTCGTCGCCGCGATTTTTTCCGGCGTTTGGATCGTCGGCTGTCTCGCCCTCGCCGTGGCCTATTTGGGCGACGTCAATGCCGCGCTTGGGCCCAACCATTCGCCGCTGGCTAACCTGATCGGGCTGGGCGCTGCGGCGCTGTTGCCGATCATCTTCTTCTTCGGTGTGGCGCACATGGCTTGGCGCGCCCAGGAACTGCGCCTCGTCGCGCAATCGATGGCGAAAGTCGCCATGCGGCTCGCCGAGCCGGAAATCGTGGCGCGCGATTCCATCGTTACCGTCGGGCAGGCGATCCGCCGCGAGGTAGCGGCCATGGGCGACGGCGTCGAGCGCGCGCTGGCGCGCGCGAGCGAGCTTGAAACGCTGGTGCGCAGCGAGGTCGCCGCGCTCGAACGTACCTACGGCGACAACGAAGTCCGCATCCGCGGCCTGCTCCAGGAGCTCTCCAACCAGCGCGACACGCTGGTCGGACAAGCGGAGCAGGTCCGTTATGCCATCAACAACGTCCACATCGACCTCACCCAGGATCTTTCGACGATCAGCGATCTCGTCGGTCAGCAGGTCAACGAAGCGGCGGAACGCATCACCCAGTCGTTGGCTGAGAAGGGCGAACACATCACGCTGGCGCTGAGTGAAATCGGCGACAACATGATCCAACAGCTGAGCGTGCGCGGCGAAGATTTGATCGTGCGGCTGGAAAGCGCCAGCGAGGAGACCTCGCGCGCGCTTGCCACGGCAAGCGATCAGCTCACGACGAGCCTGAATTTCAAGACCGATCATATTGGCGAGGAATTTTCAGAGATCGCGCGCGGCCTCGAAGACATGATGACGTCGCGGCTTGACGGCGTCACCGACGGCTTCTCGGAGAAGTCGCTGGCTATCGTCGACATGATGGCGGGCCGTTCGCAGGAGCTCACCGACGCGATCATCAATACATCGAGCCAACTCGCGGAAACGATCGCCACACGCGCCGACGAGGTCAACTCCACGCTCAAGGCCTCCGGTGAATCGATCATCCTCGACCTCAACCTGCGTGGCGGAGACGTAGCCAAGAAGCTTGAAGCGGCGGGCGCCCGCGTCGCCGAGACGCTGATCGAGCGAAGCACCCAGATGGCGGATACCGTGCGCGAGAGCGTCGACCGCGTCGCAGGCGCACTGGACGCGCGCGGCGAAGAGGTCAAACAGATACTCTCGACGCGGCTGTCGGCATTCGAGGAGGTATTCAACAACTCCGGCGCAGAACTGGGCGAAAAAATCTCCCGGGATTCCTCGACGCTGGGCAACCTGATCACCCGCCACCTCGCGGAGTTCGACCGTACGGTTAAAACGTATGGCTCTGAACTCGTCGAACGGCTCGGCGCGCGCACGCAGGATGTTTCCGAATCGATGCGCAGCTACGTCGACAGCTTCGACAATCGGGTCACCACCAAGGCGAACGAAGTCACCACCGGCCTCGATCAGCGCCTGGCAAATTTTGAGCAGGCGCTCGACAGCCGCACGCAAACGCTCACTGAAGCCATGTCCAGCCGGGTCATGGACATCGCCAAGACGCTGACCGAAGGCGGCCGAGAAGTCGTCACCGCGATCGACAGGCGCATCGCCGACGTCACCGAGATCATCGACGCGCGCGGCGCCAAACTCACGGAAAGCATCGGCCAGCGCGGCACCGAAATCGACAAGGTTCTCGGCGACCAGGCGCTGCGGGTCGCCAACACGCTCGATAGCCGTATCGGCCATCTTGAGCATCTGCTGGTGGGTCGGGCCGAAGCCGTCACGCAGCAGATCGAGGAGCGCAGCCGCGCCGCCGCCGACCTTCTCAATGCCCGGCTCGAGGAGCTTTCGGAATCGATCAAGACGAATTCCGGAAATGCCGAACAGGCGCTGGGCCAGCTTGCGGCCAGGACGGTCGATGCGCTCGGCAAGAGCACGGCGGCGAGCGCTGCGGCGACAGAGGCTCTCAACCGCAGCGCCGCCGAAGCGACAGTGTCGCTCAATCGAAGCGCCGGCGCGCTGAGCAACACCATCGCCAATAGCGCTTCCACGGCAAACGAAGCGCTCGGTAAAACGACCGCAATTGCCGCCGAGGTCATCGCGCGAAACGTCGCCACCACGACCGAAGCGATGAACAAGACAACCGCGACCGCAGCTGACGTCATTTCGCGCAGCGCTCTCGCAACGACCGCACTGGTCGACAAGACCACAACGAACGTGGCCGCCGTTCTTTCACGAAGCAGCGCCGCTGCGACGGAAGTCGTCGAAAAAACGGTGGTGAATGCCACCACCCTGCTTTCACAAGGCTCTACCGCCGCCACGGAAGTCATCGAAAAAACGGTGGCGAATGCGACCGTCGTGCTTTCACGAGGAACCACCGCCGCCACGGAAGTTATCGGCCAGACGGCCGAAAATGCAGCCGCCCTGCTTTCGCGAAGCACCACCGCCGCGGCGGAAGCTATCGACAAAACAGCCGCAAATGCGACCGCCCTGCTGTCACGAAACACTGCCAGTGCGGCGGAAGCTATCGACAAAACGACCGCAAATGCGACCTCCCTGCTCACACGAACCACCGCCGCTGCGACGGAAGCTATCGACAAAACGGCCGCAACTGCGACCGCGCTCCTCTCACGAAGCGCCGCCGCGACGGCCGAAACCATTGGACGCAGCGCCGGCGAAGCCGAACGTACCCTCACCGCGGTAAGTGAAGAGGTCGCTCACAGCATCAGCGGCCGCGCGAACGAGATCACGGCAACCGTGTCGGGACGCGTCTCAGAGATGACGCAGCTTCTCGACGAAAAATCGAACGCCTTCCTCGCCGCACTGTCCGGCCGGGGTCAGGAATTCGCCGGCGAGGTCAACCGCGTCACCGACCAGGCTGTGAAGTCCATCGAAGCCAAGGGCTTCGTCTTCACCCAAACCATGATGGATAACAGCGAAGGCATCGCGCGGCTCATCAATGATGCCAGCCAGACCGCGACCGCCGCAATGACGCGAACACTCGGCCAGTTGCAGGAAGGCACGCAAAGCGTCGCCGACGCGGCGAAGACGACGGTTACGCGCACGCTGGAGGACTTGCACAAGGCGACCCGCGCTGCGATCGAGGAATCCAAGCAGACCGCCTCGGCAACCGTCGCCGACATGCTGGAGACACACGGCATGCTGCGCTCGGACACAACCGCGCTGTTCGAGCGCCTGCGCGAGGCCAATATTCTGCTGCAAGAAGTGCTCAGCGGCGCCCACGAGAATATGAGCTCCCTGGAGCGCACGATGGTGACACGCGTGGCCGCGTTCGTCACCGCCATGAACGACGTCACGGCCAAGAGCGACAGCAGCGCCACCATCATGGAACAGCATGTCGGCTCGTTCAACTCCGTGACCGCCAACGCTCTACGCGAACTCGGCGAACTTGCATCGCAATTCAGCGGACATGGACGCACGCTCGCCGAGGCGGTGGACCTTCTCGAAAAGAGCAATCGACGCACCGATGAGTTGGTTGCGACCAAGCACGCACACATCGAAGCGCTTGTCGCGACCATGGACGCGCGCACCGACGATTTCGCACAGCGGTTGGAGCGCTTCTCCGGCCTGCTCGACGAGTCGCTCGATGCGGCGACGACGCGGGCGAGAGAGATTGCCGGCATCGTCGCCGAAACCAGCAACAACAGCGTGCAGACAATCGAGCGGCAATACGAACTCGTGCGCTCGACCGCGGATGACGAGCGCAAGCGTACCGGCGAGACTTTGAACGCCGTCTACGATGAGGCCGCGACGCACGTGCATCGGATATTCAACCAATCGGCAGAGCGATTCACCGAAATCGTTCAGGGCATGAAGCAAATGGCTGCGGAGATGCACCAGGAGCTGGAGACGACCCGCGCCGAATTGCGCCGCGGCATCTTCGAGTTGCCGCAGGAGACCGCCGATAGCGCGGCGCAAATGCGCCGCGTCATCGTCGACCAGATCGAGGCTTTGGCCGAGCTAAACCGCATTGTCGCGCGCCACGGGCGATCGCTCGACACCGCCGAGCCGATGCGGTCCGAACCGATGCGGCACGAGCCCGTGCGGCAGGAGCAACCGGTAAGGCGCGAGCCGGAGCCGGCCTATGTCGGCAGCGGGCGGGCGGCGCCGGCGCGGCCCGCTCGCGGCGACATCACCGCGGCACCGCCGGCCCCGACCCGGGGCGATATCACCGGCGCGCCGCCACGGCGCCCGGAGCAACCACCCCAGGGCCAGAACGGCGGCAATGGCCGCAATGGCGGCTGGCTCGGCGACCTGCTGTCTCGCGCCTCGCGCGAGGATAGCCCGCCGATCGCACCGCCGGGGCCACGGGAAAGCGCCCGCAGCGAGGAACGCCCGCAGCGCGACAATGTCGAGTCGCTCGAATCGCTGGCCGTCGACGTCGCCCGCATGATCGACCACGAGGCCGCGGCCGATTTGTGGGAGCGCTACAAACGCGGTGAACGCGGCATGTTCAGCCGTCGCCTCTATACCGCACCCGGCCAAAAGGCGTTCGACGAGATCCGGCGCAAATACCGCTCCGATCCGGAATTCCGGCAGACCGTCGAGCAATACATCCACGAGTTCGAACGGTTGCTCGACGACGTTGCCCGCAGCGATCGCGGCCCTTCCGTGGTGCGCAACTATCTGACTTCGGACACCGGCAAGGTCTACACCATGCTGGCGCACGCCGCCGGACGGTTCGACCAATAACCCAGCCGTCCGCCAGGCGGCGGACGGCCCTTACCCTCGCAACCCCTACCCGGCGGCGGCGTGTCGCCGAATGGTGCTTGCCTGCCGAGCGCCGGCGGCGTTACCGTTCACCATGGAAGCTTCGGTTTCCTTGCCCACCGCCGCGGATGTCGAGGCGGCCGCCGCCCGGCTCGCGGGCGTAGCTTTGCGCACTCCGCTTCTGACTTCGGCCGCGCTCGACGCCATGACCGGCGGACGCGTATTTCTCAAGGCCGAGACGCTGCAGCACACCGGATCGTTCAAGTTCCGTGGCGCCTATAACAGGTTGGCGGCAATCCCGCCCGGGCAGCGATCGGGCGGCGTTGTCGCGTTCTCGTCCGGCAATCACGCACAGGGCGTTGCGGCGGCGGCGCGGCTCCTTGGCATGCATTGCGTGATCGTGATGCCGCGCGATGCCCCGCGGGCCAAACGCGAACGTACCGCAGCGCTCGGTGCGGAGATTGTGCTCTACGATCGCGCCCACGACGACCGCGAAGCAATCGCCGGCGAAATCGCGACCCGTCGTTCTGCCGTTCTGGTTCCGCCCTACGACGACGCGATGATCATCGCCGGACAGGGTACGGTTGGCCTCGAGATCGTCGAGGATCTTGGCGCTCGCGGGCTTGCGCCCGACATCGTCGTGGTAACCGCGTCGGGCGGCGGACTGACCGCCGGCATCGCGCTCGCGGTCAGGGCGCGCGCACCGAATGCGGCGATCTACACGGCCGAACCGCAAGGTTTTGACGATCATGCGCGATCGTTTCGCAGTGGCCAACGCGAACAAAATGCCGCCGTAAGCGGCACGATCTGCGACGCATTGATGGCGCGCACGCCCGGCAAGCTTACATTCGCCATCAATCAATCGCTGGTCGGCGCCGGCGTTGTCGCCAGCGACGCAGAGGTCGCTGCCGCCGTCGCGTTTGCGTTCTCGGAATTAAAGCTCGTGGTCGAGCCCGGTGGCGCCGTGGCGCTCGCCGCGCTGATGACCCGCAAGGTGGACGTTACCGGTAAGGTCGCCGTGGCCGTCCTCTCCGGCGGCAATATCGATCCGGAATTATTCTCCCGGCTCGTCGCCTAGAACGCGATCGATTTAGATTGAA
>CAWHJE010000024.1:0-33244 GCA_963829465.1 uncultured Alphaproteobacteria bacterium | reverse complement strand
ACATTCCATTTCTCCTTTGGGGCTAGATGCGGGGTTTTGCGAGCAACGGCGCGAGGACGTCCGCCTTGTCAGTCGTTCGCGCTGATCGGGCTCCTTCCAGTGCGTTTGATCCCGGAGTTGGCCCATGCAGGCGCGATGGAGTGCTTGCCGGATTCGGGAGCTGTCGTGTCGCGTCTGGTAGGGGATCGAACGGATCGTCTTCAGTCGACGCGGCGTTCTTGCACGGCGCGATGCGACTACCCTGTTGGCCCGCCGCTCGCGTTCGGTGAGCAGAAACACCAAAGGAAAGGATGAATATTCGGGGCCAAAGCCATATTCGAGCCGACCGCCCAGGCTCTTGATCAAATCCCGAACGAGGCCGAGCCCCCGCGCCGGCTTCAACCGCGTGGAGAGCGACCCGTTGTCCGCAATGATGCAGTTGACCACCGGGTGCGCCAGCGACAGCTTGATCTTGATCTCTCCAGCTCGGCCGTCGAAGCACGCATGCCGCGCTGAATTCGTCACCAGCTCGTGGACGGCCATCCCGAGACGCCAGCACCGCTCCGGTTCGAGCGGCAAGGTATCGGCTTGAAACGAGAGATGGACGCCGATTGGCTCCAAACGGGACCGGGTTATCGCGAGGCAAAGCTTGCGGAGATATTGGGCGGCGTCGACAAGGCGCATCGCCTTCCGGAATCGTAAGGACGCGATGCACATTGGTCTGCTCCTGAAGCAGTTCGGCGACATTGCCCAGCGCGACCTTGGCCTCCGGATTGTCCGCCCGCACGGCGGCGGCGGTCACCACGTCGATTGCAGAGGCGAGCTGGTTGTTAATCCTGTGGGTCAATTCGCGGACAAGGGTCCGTTCATTCAGGTCGGGCGGATGTGCCACGGCGGTATTGGTCACGACGATCTCCTATGTATATACTATACCGTATAGTTTATTTTACTTGCATTTTCGTTCGTGCCATGTCAACTCGGAACCGGGTGAGACTTGAGCTAATCGCACTATCGTGATCGTAGGGACAATCATGACCAGGGACAGAAACTCGAAACGACCGCAGACCCGCTTGGGCAGGCCGCCCAAGGACCTCGCCGGCGACGTCAAAAGCCGTATCCTCGATGCGGCTCAGCAGGTTTTTCTCAAGAGAGGCTACCAAAGCGCCAGTGTCGATGAGATCGCGGAGATGGCGCCGGCGAGCAAGCCGACAATTTATGCTCACTTCGACGGCAAGGAGGCACTCTTCGAGGCGGTCATAGCCCGCGTCATCACCGGACTGACGAACTTCGAGGGCTACGCGCCCAGGGGACGCACAGTGACGGACAAGCTCACAAGTGTCGGCACCGAGCTCGTAGAAAGATTCCTTGAGGACACAGTCGGCGTAACGCGCGCCACGATTGCCGAAGCAGACAGATTCCCGGCGTTGAGCCGCCATGTCCATGAGGCAGGCCGAGATCGGGCTGCAGCTGCGGTTTCTCATGTCCTGAACAATGCGACCTACACGCTTCAGCGCGGTCCAAAGGGGCCTTTCAGCACCAAGCGAAGCCTCGCCACCGCGCAGATTTTCATGGACCTCATTCTGCTCCCAATGCTGATGCGAGCTCTGACGGGGGAGGACGCGAAACACCTTCGAAAGGAGGTGCCCGGTTTCGTGCGCGAACGCGTCAACTTTTTCCTGGCAGCCTGTGAAACGGATTGGGGGCGGTGAACGCCTTCGCCGCCCTCGATACTCCTGGGTGAGACCGCAGGAGGGCGGCCTTGCGCTTCGGCGGAGCGTCCGATTCCGGATTCTGGTCGGCTGAACAGGGCGGCTGCAAACAGCCTTCGACAGTCTCACGCCCCATTTCTGCGAACGCCTCGATTGGGTCGTGCCACTCGGCTGCAACAGGCTCTTGACTAGCCTCTTGACCTTGCGGCTCGGTTTCGGCCTGGGCGATTTTTAGCCGGTGCCAACCTCGAGCGAGTGGTGTCAAACACCACTCGCTCGGGCCATTTATGGTCCGAATGGATCCGGATGTGAATGCTCTCACTCAGCGGCGCCCTGGAAGGCGGCGCATCGGCGACGTTGCCCGAAAACCACCAGCTTGCGGCAAAAAGCGCGGCGAGAAGAAAGCTTCCCAGCCACCCGAAACACTGTAGCAACGGCATGGTCGGAGAGCCTCAGCGCCGTTGAGCCGCCTGCAATTCACGTCGGCAGGCGTCGCTGAAATCGCGAAAGGGATCCATCCCGCTCATCAACTCGGGCAAGTCGGCAAATTCCCTGTTCGGGGAAAGGTAGGTGTCGACAATGAGTCGACCCGCTTTCTCGGCCGCTTCGATGACTTCGTCGCTCGACAGGATTTTCATGTGCCCTACAAGAGCGAACAAGTCGACGAGTTTCGAAATCTCGGATTTGTCGCTGACGAGTGCATCGGCATAGAGCCTTGATGCTTCCTCGATGAAGCTCCTGTAGAGCTCTTCACGCCGGGAAATCGTTCGCGATGTAAGACGGGCGCGGTCCCTGCGGCGCTGGGTCACCCAGCCGGTGACAATCGACGCAAGGGTTCCGGAAGCCGATCCCGAAAATGACGCAAGGGCGGGAATATAGAACAGATCCATTTGCTGTCTCCTTGATTGCGGGCTCGAACGGCATCTCTGCCGCGTTTGCGCAAGATTTCGTGGCCATGGCTCCTTTGAAGTGGCCCGATCCAGTTATTTGCTTCTGCTAGCCACCGGGCCGTCGCTTTGCTCGAAAACCGATCGACACGCGTCGCTAAGATCGGACTTGTTCTGCCTCAAGCAGCTTTCGACCTTCGTGGCGTCGGGGATGTAGCTGCTGCAGAGTTTGAAGGCGTCGGACGCGCACGCGGCCCTCTGCTCGGGGGTGCCATAATTCTCCTGCGCAAAGGCACTCGTTGCGCAAAGGAACGTTGCGGCCGCTGCGATCAAAAGACGGTTGGATTTCCAAATCATATCGGATCACTCCTCTCGTTGAGCTTGCATCTGGATTTCAATGATCGAACGACCGCCGCAGAAGGCGGGAGTTCGCGCGGACTCCTTGCTTCAGGAAAGGCCGGACACGGGCACGTGAACTTCTGTTTCTTGACAGACCCGCTAGTTCATGACTTTTGATAAACTATACGGTATAGTTTAATATTCACCAGCCCGAAGAATGTCAACCCTCTTCTTTTTCGACCGAGGGGGACACTCGATCACGGTCGGTAATCTTCAACAGAAGAGCACCCAATGAACTTTCAGCTTCGACCACACCTCACGGCTCATGAGCACCGTCTCCCATTCGAGTGCGTCGCCTTGCTTCTGCAAGGCGGCGGTGCGTTGGGGGCATACCAGGGAGGCGTCTACGAGGCGCTGGCGGAAGCCAACATCCATCCTGACTGGATCGCCGGCATCTCGATCGGAGCCATCAATGGTGCGATTATCGCAGGCAATCCGCCTTATTCTCGAGTTCGATCGGCTGCGCGAGTTTTGGACGCAGGTGACTTCGAGCGCGCCTTGGGGTTGGTCAAACAACCCGTTTGTGGATTTGGCGCGAAGCGACCACATACGCAATCTGCTCAACCAGATGAGCGCCAGTCTTGCTGCCCCGTTCGGTGCAACAGGATTCTTCTCCGCGCGGCCGTTGATGCCCTGGCTGCAACCGGGCGGGACGCTCGGGGCGACCAGCTGTCTACGATACAAATTGCTGAGGGATACGTTGGAGCGGCTGGTGGATTTCGATCGCATCAACGCCGGGATGACGCGCTTCAGCGCGGGGCCGTCAATGTCAGGACCGGCAACTTCGTCTATTTCGACAGCACCACTCATACGATCAGGCCGGAGCATGTCATGGCAAGCGGCGCCCTCCCACCAGGCTTTCCCGCCGTCGAGATCGAGGGCGAGCAGTACTGGGATGGCGGCCTCGTGTCCAACACGCCGCTGCAGTGGGTGATCGAGAGCAACCCCCGCCGACAGGATACCCTCGCTTTCCAGGTCGATCTCTGGAGCGCGCGGGGCCAGCTTCCGCGCAACATGGCCGAGGTCGCCACACGTCAGAAGGAGATCCAATTTTCGAGCCGAACGCGGGCAAGCACCGACCAGTTCAAGAAGGTGCATCGGGTACAGCGTGCGCTGGCAGCTCTGCTGCGCAGGCTTCCTGCGATCTTGAGGAGAACGATGATTTGGAGATCCTGAAGTCTGTCGCCAGTGACAAGGTCTACAACATCATCTATCTGATCTATCGGGCGCAGAACTACGAAGGTCACTCCAAGGACTACGAGTTCTCACGTCTATCGACGGGCTACCGTTACGTGCCCGCCCGCTTTCGCAAATCCAAGTCAGTCGGGGCGGTGTTTCGATTGAGCCTGCGCCAAGTACCAATCCGGCGAGATCGACCGCAGCGGTGCGATATCGCGGTGTGGAGACGAGATGATGCGGACGATGCTCTACGAAGCGGCCCAGATCATGCCGTGCATTCGAAAAAATGGTCCTGGCTCAAGGCTTGGGCAATGAAGATCGCCAGGCACCGCGGGACGAAGAAGGCGATCGTCGCCCTGGCGCGACGGCTGGCGGTGATCATGCACCGTATCTGGGTTGATGGCTCCGAGTTCCGTTGGACCCGAGAGGCAACTGCAACAGCATGACAGCCGCGACAGATCAAACGCCATAGGAGGTAACCCGAACTCCACCAAGCGGTCGGAAAGATGTCCCTTGCGGGACGATGGATGAGGTGAGTTCGCATGTCCGCTTGGATCTGCCGTCACTCTGACGGCAAGACCGCGGTAAAGATTGTTCCACCTCGTCTTCGAACCCCATGATGGAAGGGCCTTGGTGCCGATTTCGAAGAGAAGCGAGAGCCTGCGAGAGACATCGACACTGAAATGGTGGATAGCCTGAAAAGTGCTTGACCCTAACTGGCCGATTAGAGAAGCGGACATCGAGCAACTCACACCAATAAAGCCCGATGTGGCAACCCGGGCCTTAGCGCCAGAAATCCTTGAACGGCGCGCTGCTCAACTCGGTATAGCGAACCGTGTGCTGAATGCTGCGATGACCAAGCCAACTCTGAATGCGCCGCGTGTCGTGTCCCGCATTCGCCAGCGCGTAGCCGCACGAGTGTCGGAGCATGTGGCAGTGCACAGGATCGGGAAGCTTGGCGCGCTTACCGATGCCCTTCACAAGCCGATTGACGGCGTCGCCGTGAACGGCCCGCCTCGCTCCGTGCAGAATACATAGCGGCTGTCGGGATATTGCCGCTGTAGCTCCGCGTAACGCCCGCAACTCGTCGCCTCGCAGCGGGTGAACGGATGGTGTGCCGTTTTTAATCCGACGAACGTGCAGGCTGGCGTTCCGGCTAAATTCAACTTGCGACCATTCGAGATCGCAGATCTCGGTCGCCCTCAGTCCATGCCGGAAGGCAATCAGGATCAACGTCGCATCCCGATGGCCATAGCGACCGTCGCGAGCCGCCTTCATGAGCTTGTCGATTTCAGCCGGCGTCAGGTATTCCCGGGGCCGAACGTCGGCGTTGCGCAAGCGTGTCGGCACAACTTGCCGGTTTTCGTTGCTTGGCGTGACCAGCTTTAGCTGCGCGGCCATTGGTAAAACTCCCATGTTGCGACGCCAACTTACCGGTTTGTGGGTCTTCTTCCGTAAGTTTGTCGAGCGAATTGTGGGGTGATGGTTAAAAGCGTTTTCGTGGCTCCGGTGCCCGAGCACAACCCGCTTGGGCTGATCGTCGCGGGTTGTTGCGGGTTGTCGCGGCGGTTATCCCTGTAAAATCAATGGGGGGTAGGGGCTAGTTTTTCAGTGAACAGGTCGAGTAAAATCCGCTTTCAGTGCCCCATGTTGAATTTCTGCCCCCTCGCGGCCAGCAAGACGCGGCCGAACATAAAACCAAAGATATCACCAGCCGGCGGCTCGGCAGGTTCGTTGCGTTAGAGCGACGCGCGCCGACGGCCGACGAGTTCGGGGAGGGGTGTGGCATGAGCCGTCGCCCCGCACTGGTCACACAAGCAGATCTCGCTCGCGCGGTGCGCGCAGCGAAACAGGTCGGTGGATTTGAAGTGGTTGTCCGAGGGGTCGAATATCCTGATCCGCCCGACCACACTATCCGCCGTCGCCGACAAGCCCCTTGAACCGGAGCGGGACATCGTCCTTTGATAATATACATGCCTCGACCACGACCACCGCACTTGCATCGTCAGGTGACGCGCCACGGCGTGACGGCTTGGTATGTCCGCATCGGTAAGGGTCCGCGCGTCCGCATTCGTGCCGACTTTGGCACGCCGGAATTTGACACCGAATATCAAGCCGCCCTTGCGACTATGCCACGCCAGCCGGAAGGTCCGGTCGAGGGGACGCTGGCATGGCTGATTACCCGCTATCTTGAAACGACCGCGTGGGGTGGCCTCTCTGAGGCAACGAGGCGGCAACGCTCCAATATATTCGAGCAAGTAATCGCATCCGCCGGCGGTCAGCCGTTCGCCAAGATCACGACGGCAACGATGATGGCGGGGCGGGATCGACGTGCAGCGACGCCGGCGCAGGCTCGGCACTTCCTTGATACGATGCGCGGCCTATTCCGTTGGGCGGTGTTGGCTCGGCTGGTCAAGACTGATCCGACCGCCGGCGTCACCAATCCGCCGAAGGCGCGCAGTGAGGGGCACCGCACTTGGACCGAGGAAGACATGCTCGCCTACGAGGCGCGCTGGCTGATCGGAACACGACAGCGGGTCTGGCTCGACGTCATCGCTTACACAGGTCTGCGGCGCGGTGATGCCGTACGGCTCGGCCGACAGCATGTGCGCAACGGTGTCGTCACTATCAAGACGGAGAAGACAGGACCGAGGTAAGCTTACCGATCCTGCCGAGGCTGACGAAGACACTGGCGGCGGGGCCGTGCGGCGATCTGACGTTCATTGTCGGCGAGCGGGGCCATCCACTGACGAAGGAGTCATTCGGCAACCTGTTCAAGAAGGCGTGCCGTGCCGCCGGTGTTCCCGGTTCCGCACACGGCTTACGCAAGATCGCGGCGACGCGGGCAGCGAACAAGGGGGCGACCGAGTTCGAGCTTGAAGCGATCTTCGGCTGGCGCGGAGGGCGGATGGCTTCACTCTATACTAGGGCGGCGAACCGACGCCGATTAGCGGCCGCGGCCATGCACAAGCTCGATGAGAACGACGAGACATGAGAACAAAACGGCTCTCTCTATTCCCTCACCTTAAGGGGAACGCGCCCTCACCTTGGAAAAAGGTAAATAAAATCAAAGCTAATTTTGTGATGGTGGGGGAGGTAGGACTCGAACCTACGAAGGCCTAAGCCAGCGGATTTACAGTCCGCCCCCTTTGCCACTCGGGACACTCCCCCGCACGGCGCACTCGGTTTCGGGTGGCGTGAGGAACGCAATCATCCGGCTAGTAAGGACGACAGTTGCGCGGGCGGTGTTTATCATGTCGGGCCGTCGCGGTGTCAACCGCGCGACATCGGCATAAGGTGCGCGAAATGCCCGCGAAAACCGCGCCAAGACAACATCAGGACGGGCCCAAAACGGCGACCAAGACGGTGAACAAAACCTATCGTAATCGCCTGTAAAATCAATGCTTAATCATACCTCGACCGAGGCGAATAAACCCTATTTTTAGCGTGTTATTTAAACTGATCTTAGACCCTGAAGGCTAGGGTGGCGCCATACGACGGGAACAGGGCCCGTCGACGACAACGAAATAAAATTGGGAAAGGCGTCACTATGAAAGCCGTCGTCAAGACGGTCGAACCCGCCGAGCGTGAGGCGCGCTTCGACCATATCCGGCCGCATTATCTGGAGGCGCTCACCTTGGTCGAGCGTCTGCACCGGCGTCTCCTCGACGTCATCAAGGACGAATTCGACCGCCGCAGCCGCGCCGACATCAACTCGGTGCAGGCGCTGCTTCTGTATAATATCGGCGACAAAGAGCTGACCGCCGGCGAACTGCGCACGCGCGGCTATTATCTCGGCTCCAATGTCTCCTACAATCTCAAGAAGCTGGTCGAACTGGGCTTCCTTGATCACCAGCGCTCTCGGGTCGACCGGCGCTCGGTGCGCATCAAGCTCACCGACAAGGGCCGCGAGGTCCGCGACGCCGTCGATGCGCTCTATCAGAAGCACGTGCGCACGGTGGAGCAGGTCGGCGGCATCAACGCCGAGGAGTTCGGATCGCTCAACAAGGCGCTGCACCGTCTTGAACGCTTCTGGACCGACCAGATTCTTTATCGGCTCTAATCGGGCCGAAATTCCAACAACGCTTTTTTCGTCGTACTGGCGAAGCCTCAAACCCCGGCGTTAATGCCGGGGTCTTTTTTTGCCTGCCGGCAGCATGCTAGTCCACGCTTTGGCCCCATTAGGCCTACATGCTGTGTCGGGTAGAAGGTTTCATGAGCGAGTCTCGAGACAAAGCGGCCACGGACCGGCGGGCCTTCCTGCGGCACCTGGCCGGCGCGACGGCGTTGGCCGCGGCCGGAGTGTCGGCGCGCGCGGCCTTTGCGGAGGACGCGGCACTCGATGCGCTGATCGGCGAAACCCAGCGCCGGCAGGGTGGGCAAGGCTTCGACGATGCCTCACGCACCATCCACATGCCGAAAGCATCGGAGCCGACGGTCTCGACGGCAACGGCGCAGACCACCGAGCAGGCCGTCGGGCGCTACGCGGGCATCGTCGAACGCGGCGGCTGGCCGCAGATCCCGACCGTCAGCGCGTTGCGGGTGGGCGACCGGCACCCAAGCGTCGCGCCTCTACGCGCGCGCCTTGCCGCATCCGGCGATATCGATCCGAATGCCGCCGGCACCGACGTTTACGATTCCTATGTCGAGACCGCCGTACGCCGTTTCCAGGCCCGTCACGGCCTGACGATCGACGGTGTCATCCACACCGAGACGCTGGCCGCGCTGAACGTGCCGGCGGCTACGCGACTGACCCAATTGAAGGTGAACGTCACGCGGTTAAAGGCGCTCGGCGCCAATCTCGGCCCGCGCTACGTGCTCGCCAACATTCCGGCGGCGCGCATCGAGGCGATCGAAAACGGTGTCGCCGTCTCGCGGCACACCGCAGTGGTCGGCAAGCCGGATCGGCCCTCGCCCGAGATCAACAGCAAGATCGTGCAGATCAACTTCAATCCGTATTGGACCGTTCCGCCCTCGATTGTGCAGAAAGACCTGATCCCGAAAATGCAGGATCAGCCCGACTATCTGACCAAGAATCACATCCGCATCTTCGACAGCCGCCAGAGGGAGTTGCAGCCGTCCGAGATCAACTGGTACTCGGAAGACGCGACGCATTATTCGTTCAAACAGGATCCCGGCAGCCTCAATTCGCTGGGATCGATCCGCATCAATTTTCCGAGCGCCTTTGGCGTGTACATGCACGACACGCCGCTGAAGAACCTTTTCGGCGACGACTTCCGTTTTCACTCGTCGGGCTGCATGCGCGTGCAGAATGTGCGCCAACTGGTCGCCTGGCTGCTCGAGGGAACGCGCGGCTGGTCGCTTGAGGATATCGATCGCGTCATCAAATCCGGGGATCGCAAGGACGCGCAACTCACCAAGCAGGTGCCGCTGCACTGGGTTTATGTCACCGCTTGGTCGGGCGCCGACGGCGTCGTGCAATTCCGTGAGGATATTTACGGCAAGGACGGCCTGGCCGGGCCCCAGGCGACGAGCTCGAATTAGCATCGTTCGGCGCCGGTCCGCGGGTGCGGCGAAAGCTCCTAAATACCCCAAATGTAGCGGGTGTCTGCGCGATACCCTCCCAAGAACTTGCTCTCAAGTGCTTGCGCCGGTCGGCTAGTATGCTATCGGCGAGCGTTGGCCGTCCGCCGGACGGCATCTCGCGGCGCAAGAACAAGGCGGCAATGCATGTCGGTCTCTCATGGTGCAAAGGTCACGGAGGAGGGGTTCTTTTCCGCCGTGCTTGGCGAAAGCGATCCTGAAATTGCGGATGCCATCGGGCGCGAGCTGGGCCGCCAACGCGACGAGATCGAGCTGATTGCCTCGGAGAACATTGTCAGCCGCGCCGTTCTCGAGGCGCAAGGCTCGGTGCTGACCAACAAGTACGCCGAAGGGCTGCCGGGCAAGCGCTACTATGGCGGCTGCCAATTCGTCGACGTGGTGGAACGGCTGGCAATCGAGCGCGTGACCAAATTGTTCGGCTGCGCCTTCGCCAACGTGCAGCCGCATTCCGGCGCCTCCGCCAACGCCGAGGTGTTCTTGGCGCTGATGCAGCCGGGCGATACCTTCATGGGACTCAACCTCGCCGCCGGCGGGCATCTGACCCACGGCTCGCCGGTCAATCTGTCGGGGCGCTGGTTCAAGCCCGTGCCCTATGGGGTGCGCCGCGACGATCACCTGATCGATATGGACGAGGTCGAGCGGCTGGCAAAGCAGCATCGGCCCAAGGTCATTATCACCGGCGGTTCGGCCTACCCGCGCATCATCGATTTTCGCCGCTTCCGCGAGATCGCCGACGGGGTAGGCGCCTACCTGATGGTTGATATGGCCCATTTCGCCGGTCTTGTAGCCGGGGGCGTGCACCCGAGCCCGTTCCCGCACGCTCACGTGGTGACGACGACGACGCACAAGACGCTGCGCGGTCCACGCGGCGGAGCCATCCTTGCCGACGACGAGGAACTGGCGAAGAAGCTCAATTCCGCGGTTTTCCCGGGCATGCAGGGCGGGCCGCTCATGCACGTTATTGCCGCCAAGGCGGTGGCATTCGGCGAGGCGTTGCGGCCGTCGTTCAAGCTTTACGCCAAGAATGTCGTCGAGAACGCGAAAGCGCTTGCGGAAACGCTGAAATCAAGCGGCCTCGATATCATTTCGGGCGGCACCGACACGCACCTGATGCTGGTCGATCTGCGCAAAAAGCGATTGACCGGCAAGGTGGCCGAGGCTGCGCTGGGCCGCGCCCATATTACTTGCAACAAGAACGGCATCCCGTTCGATCCGGAAAAGCCTTTTGTCACGTCAGGCATCCGGCTTGGCTCGCCCGCCGGGACAACGCGCGGCTTCGGCATCGCCGAATTCCGGCAAGTCGGAGCGCTGATTGCCGAGCTGCTCGACGCGCTGTCGCTGAAGGGCGCCGAAGAGGACGCGCAGGCCGAAGCCGGCGTGCGCGAGAAGGTCAAACGGCTGGTGAGCCGATTCCCGATCTACGAGGGGTAGGGGTAAGCGATGCGCTGTCCGAGTTGTGGAAGCCTCGACACCCAGGTGAAGGACTCGCGGCCGACGGAGGATTCCTCCGTCATCCGCCGCCGTCGCGTTTGTCTGTCCTGCAATTTCCGCTTTACGACCTTCGAGCGGGTCCAGTTGCGCGAATTGATCGTGATCAAGCGCAACGGCCGCCGTGTACCGTTTGATCGCGACAAGTTGCTGCGCTCGGTTCAGATCGCGGTGCGTAAGCGGCCGGTCGAACCCGAGCGTATCGACCAGATGGTCTCGAAGATCGTGCGCGAACTCGAGAGCCAAGGCGAAAGCGAGGTTTCGTCGGAGACGATCGGCGAGACGGTGATGGCCTACCTGCGGGACCTCGATGACGTCGCCTATGTCCGCTTCGCTTCCGTCTATCGCAATTTCCGCGAGGCCAAGGATTTCGAGACGGCGCTGGCGGAGCTGTCGGGCGAAGAGGCTGCCGAAATCGCACGCAAATGAGCGGGGCCGATGGGCGGCGAGTAGACGCTGTGACGGAAGACCGGCGTTTCATGGCGCTCGCTCTCACGCTCGGCCGGCGCGGTCTAGGGCGCACCTGGCCCAATCCCGCTGTTGGCGCGGTGATCGTGAAGGACGGCGTCATCGTCGGCCGTGGCTGGACGCAAACCGGCGGCCGGCCTCACGCCGAAGTCGAGGCGCTGCGCCGCGCCGGAACGGCTGCCCGCGGCGCCACTCTCTACGTCACGTTGGAGCCTTGCTCGCACTACGGGCAATCCCCGCCTTGCGCCGACGCCATCGTCGCCGCCGGGGTTGCGCGCGTCGTCGCCGCGCTTGAAGACCCCAATCCAAAAGTCGCCGGCAACGGCCATGAGCGGCTGCGCGCCGCCGGCATTGCGGTCGAGGTGGGCCTCGGCGCCGACGAGGCGCGCCGCGACCACGCCGGCCACATCCGACGCATGGGCGACGGACGGCCCCACGTCGTGCTCAAGCTCGCGATTTCGGCGGACGGCAAGGCTGGCGCCGCCGGCCGCAAGCCGCTGGCGATCACCGGGTCTGAGGTACGCGACCGCGTCCACCTCCTGCGAGCGCAGAACGACGCTATCATGGTCGGCATTGGCACGGCGCTGGCCGACGATCCGCTGCTGACCTGCCGCCTGCCCGGCATGGCGAAATACTCGCCGGTGCGTATCGTAGCCGACAGCATGTTGCGCCTGCCGGTCGACTCGCGCCTCGTGCGCGGTGCGTACGACACGCCAGTCTGGGTCGTCACCGGAATGCGGGCTCCGCAAGAAGCCGAGTTCCTCTTGCTGGCGATGGGGGTCGAGGTATTGCGGTCACCGGAGAGCGGCGACCCGCTTGATCTCAAGGACGTACTTGGGTTCCTCGCTGCCAAGGGCATTACCCGGCTGATGGTGGAGGGAGGACCGACCCTTGCAGCGGCATTCTTGGCCGCCGATCTCATCGACGAGGCTGTCCTTTTCCAGTCACCCAAGGTCGTTGGCGCGGATGGCATCGACGCGCTCGATGGCCTGCCGCTGACGGCGCTGACGCAATCGCCCCGTTTGGCCTGGATAAGCAGCGAAGTGATCGGCGGCGATTCGTGCGACTTGTTCGAGCGGAGGTGAACGCGGTGTTCACGGGTATCGTCAGTGACTTAGGCGAGGTTATTGAAGTCGATGAGCGGGCCGAGGGATTGCGCCGGCTGACCATAGCCTGCGGTTACGACCCGGCAACGATTGATATCGGCGCCTCGATCGCCTGCTCAGGTCCCTGCCTGACCGTGGTCGACCGCGGCCAGCACGGCCAACGCAGCTTCTTCGCCGTGGATGTGGCCGCCGAGACGCTGCGTGTGACGACGGCGGGGACTTGGCGGCGTGGCACGAAGCTCAACCTCGAGCGCTCGCTGCGGCTTGGCGACGAATTGGGTGGGCACCTGGTGAGCGGTCACGTCGACGGTCTCGCCGACCTCCAGTCGCGCGAGGACTTGCGGGACATGGCGCGGCTGTCGCTGCGCGTGCCGTTCACGCTGTCGCGGTTCATCGCGGCGAAGGGCTCGGTCGCTCTCGATGGCGTTTCCCTGACGGTCAATGAGGTCGCCGGCGACACGTTCTCGGTGCTGATCATTCCGCACACGCTCAAGGTCACGACGTTCGGAGGCTTGAGAGCCGGCGCGCAGATGAATCTCGAAATCGACCAGATGGCGCGCTATGCCGCGCGGCTCCTGGAGTCAGCGCGACCGCATTGAGCGTGCTTGTTCGCGAGCGCTTCGCTTGCTACCACCGCGCCCGAGCATGATCCCGAAAAGTGGTCGCCGGTTTTCGGGGAAGACCATGCGCCAATTCAACCGGAGTAACGCAATGGCCGGGCCACGGCGAACCAAGCGCGAGAAGGATCGCGCCCACGGCGCACGCGTCCTTATCGTCGAGGCGCGTTATTATGACGACATCGCCGATTTGCTGCTTGCCGGCGCGATGAAGGTGCTCAACGAGGCCGGCGCCGAAGTCGAGCGCATTACCGTGCCCGGCTCTCTCGAAATCCCTGTTGCGATCGCGATCGCGCTCGACGCCGCGCAAACGAAGAAACGGCGCCCGTATGACGGCGCCGTGGCGCTTGGCTGCGTCATTCGCGGCGACACCATCCATTTTGAGATCGTCTCGCAGCTTTCCGCGCAAGGCCTGATGGAGCTCTCGGTCGCCCGCGCGCTGCCGATCGGCAACGGTATTGTCACTGTCAACACCGTCAGTCAGGCCATGGCCCGCGCCCGCGTCGAGGAGCAGGACAAGGGCGGTGACGCCGCCAACGCCGCGCTGGCGCTGATCCGCCTTAAGCGCCAGCTCACCGCGAAATGAATCATGGCGCGCCCCGCCGCGAGTGATACCCGGAAGGCGAACAAGCGCGGCGCCGCGAGGCTTGCCGCCGTTCAGGCGCTTTATCAGATGGATATTGCCGGCTCTGGCCTGAACGAAATCATGGCCGAGTTCGAAAGTCACTGGCTCGGCGGCGAGGTCGATGGCGCGCAATACCGCCCCGCGGAGGCGGCTTTTTTTCGCGACATCGTCGGCGGCGTTGTGCGCGAGCAGGGACGGCTCGATCCGCAGATCGACACTGCACTCACGCGCGGCTGGCCGCTGAAGCGGGTCGAGGCGGTGCTGCGCGCGATCATGCGCGCTGGCGCCTACGAGCTTGCGTGCCGAAGCGATGTGCCGGCGCAAGTCGTTATGTCGGAATATGTCGACGTTGCTTCGGCCTTTGTCGATCGCGAAGAGACCGGCATGGTCAATGCCGTGCTCAATCAGATCGCCCGCGAACTCCGTCCGGATGAGTTTGACGCCGCTCGCGCCTAGAGCATGATCCGGAAAAGTCGAAACCGGTTTTCCGAAAAGATCGTGCTTCACCAAAAAACATGATCCGCAATCGCCCGCGCTCTAGTCGCGCGCAAACGGCAATGCCGACGGGCTCCTGAAATTCGACGACGAATTCCACTCGATTTTGTCGGCCGTCAGGTGGTAGTCCGGCACGCGTTCGAGGAAGCGGCCCATTGCGACCTGCGTCACCAGCCGCGCCATCTGGGCGCCAAGACAGAAATGCTTGCCTGAGCCGAACCCGAGATGTCCCAGCGGCCGACGGTCGATGTCGTACCTGTCGGGGTCGGCGAATTTGCGGCGGTCGCGATTGGCCGAGCCGAAGGCAAGCGCGACCTTGTCGCCGGCACGGATCGTCTTGCCGTGCAGTTCGACATCGCGCATGGCGACGCGCTTGAAACGCTGGGCCGAGGTGTTGAAGTCGAAGCGATTCCTCGATCGCCTCCGCGATCAGCGCCGGATCGGCAACGACACGCCGCCGGGCGTCGGGATAGTCGTGAAGATTGAGGGCGAAAACGCTCATGAAGCTCGACAGCGATTCCACGCCCGCCATGACGAAGGTCGCCGTGGTCAGCACGACCTCGCGCTCCGAAAGCCGGTCGCCGTCGATTTCGGCTTCGGCAAGATGCGTGATCAGGTCGTCGGTCGGATGGCTTCGCCGCGCCGCTACTTCAGACGTCAAGAAATCGCTCAATTCCTTGAAGGCGGCGATGTGCTCCGGCGTTCGCCCTTTGGCAGCCTTGTCGGTCGAGACCGCGAGGATAACCTTGCGCCTGATTTCAGCGTGATCGCGGTCCGGCAGGCCCATGGTGCGGAACAGCAGGCCGACGGTGATTTGGCTGGAAAAATCGTTGATGAACTCGAACGTTCCTTGCTCGACGATGCGGTCAAGCGAACGATCGGCGATCTCCAGCGTCGGCTCGACCATGCGGTCGAGATTCCGTTTGAGAAACGCCGCCTGGCTTAAAGCTCGCAAGCGATCATGGCGCGGCGGATCGGTTGTTCCGAGCGTTGCGCCGGCGCGGCCGGGCAGTTCGTCGATCATGTTGCCGGCGGACGACGAGAAGGTCTGCCAGTCGCGCGCGGCCTCGACGATATCGTGGTAGCGGGAGAGGATCCAAAGCTGCCCGCCGTCGCTCCAATAGCAGGGGTGTCTCTCGCGAAGCTCTTCATAAAATGGAAAAGGGTCGGCATCGATCAAAGGTGAATAAAGGTCGAACGGTTCCACGGCATTTCCTCGGGAGCCCTGCGCTGATAAACAACTAGCACAATCCGCCACCGAAGCAGCGCGATGACCCACTCAACGGAATCCGCCGAAGATCGATTAATCGAGCGCCACTTCCGGCCGCTTGCGACCGTACCGGGTGCGTTTGGCCTGGTCGACGATGCCGCCGTGATAACGCCGCCGCCGGGATGCGATCTCGTGATGACGACCGACGGCGTCATCGCCGGCGTGCATTTCTTTCCCGACGATTCGCCGGAGCACATCTCCCGCAAGGCACTGCGCATGAACCTTTCCGATCTCGCCGCAAAAGGCGCCGAGCCGCTGGGATTTCTGCTCTCGATCGCGCTGCCGGTCGGAACAGACGAGGCTTTTGTTGCCGCGTTCGCCGCCGCGCTTGGCGAGGATGCGGAGCACTATGGCTGTCCGCTTTATGGCGGCGATACCGATCACACACCTGGCCCGATGTCGGTTTCGATAACCGCGTTCGGCACGGTGCCGCACGGCAAAATGATTCGGCGCTCGACCGCGAAAGCCGGTGATCGCATTATCGTGACCGGCACCATCGGCGATGCGGCGCTTGGTGTAAGGCTACGGCGCGATCGCGGCCTCGCCAAAAGCTGGCGGCTCAGCGAAGCCATGACGGCGCAGCTTGAGCTGCGCTATCTGCTGCCGCAACCGCGCAACGCGCTGGCGCAAGCCGTGCTCCATCACGCTACTGCCGCGATGGACATCTCAGACGGTCTTGCCGGCGATGTGGCCAAGCTGTGCCGTGCGTCGTCGGTAGCGGCAGAGATCGATGTTTCGCGCGTGCCGCTTTCGATCGCGGCGCGCGCGGCGCTTGCGGCTGACCCGGCCCTGATCGAGACGGTGCTGACCGGCGGCGACGATTACGAAATCGTTTTGACCGTGGCGCCGGAAAAACTCGCGGCGTTCCATGCGGCAGCCCGCGCCGCCGGCGTTTCCGCGACCGAAATCGGAGATGTGCGCGAGGGTGAGGGCGCCGATTTCAGGCACGAAGGCAAAGCGCTGACGTTTGCGCACGCTTCGTACAGTCACTTTTAGCGAGGCGTGATTACCCGGCCGGCGCTAACAGGTCCGGGCCGAAGTGGCCGGCCCGATGATAAACTCCGCGAGCCTCGAAGGGCGATGATTTAGAGCGCTCGTCCTTCGAGGGCCGCTTTGCGGCCGCCTCAGGATGACGGCGAACACAAGGCGTCGGCTACCTCCGGCGCGAGATCGGCTGGTACTCGCGCAGCGGCGAGCCGGTATAGAGCTGGCGCGGACGTCCGAGTTTCTGATGCGGGTCCTCGATCATTTCCTTCCACTGCGCAATCCAGCCGACGGTACGCGCCAGCGCGAAAAGCACCGTGAACATCGCCGTGGGGAAGCCCATGGCCCGCAGCGTGATGCCCGAATAAAAGTCCACATTCGGATAGAGCCGCTTCTCGATGAAGTATTCGTCGTGCAGCGCGATGCGCTCGAGTTCCCGGGCGACGTCGAACAGCGGATCGTCGACGCCGAGCTCGTTGAGGACCTCGTGACAGGTCTTCTGCATGATTTTGGCGCGGGGATCGTAGTTCTTGTAGACGCGATGGCCGAAGCCCATCAGGCGGAAAGAATTGTCAGGATCTTTCGCGCGCTTGACGAATTCGGGGATGCGATCGACGGTGCCGATCTCGCCAAGCATCTTCAAGGCGGCCTCGTTGGCGCCGCCATGCGCCGGGCCCCAAAGGCAAGCTATGCCGGCGGCGATGCAGGCAAAGGGATTGGCGCCGGTCGAACCGGCTAGCCGCACCGTAGAGGTCGACGCGTTCTGCTCGTGATCTGCATGCAGCGTGAAAATGCGGTCCATGGCGCGGGCAACCACGGGATTCGCGTGGAACTCCTCGCAGGGCACCGCAAAGCACATGCGCAGAAAATTCGACGCATAGTCCAGATCGTTCTTCGGATACACAAACGGCTGGCCGATCGAATATTTGAACGCCATCGCGGCGAGCGTCGGCATTTTCGCGATCATGCGAATCGAGGCGATCATGCGCTGGGTCGGATCGGTGATGTCAGTGGAGTCGTGATAGAACGCCGACAAGGCGCCGACACAGCCCACCATCACTGCCATCGGGTGCGCGTCGCGGCGGAAACCTTGAAAAAACCGGCTCATCTGTTCGTGAACCATCGTGTGATGGACCACGCGGTCGTCGAAATTTTCCTTTTGGGCGGCGGTCGGCAACTCCCCGTACAGGAGCAGATAGCAGGTCTCGAGGAAGTCGCCGTGCTCGGCCAGATCTTCGATCGGATAGCCGCGGTAAAGCAGTATGCCCTTGTCGCCGTCGATGTAGGTGATCTTGGATTCGCAGCTTGCGGTCGAGGTAAAACCGGGATCGTAGGTGAAGATGCCGGTCTGGCTGTAAAGCTTGCTGACGTCCAACACCTCGGGACCGATCGTCCCCTCGTAAACCGGAAACGACCAGTTCTTTTCGCCGAGTGTCAGCTTGCCCGTCTTCGTACTGGTGGTGCCGGTCTTCGCATCCATGAGCGCACCTCAATGTGTGACAGCCGCAACAGGGCGATACATGCGGCCTTGGGGCTAAAGAAATCCTTGCAGCACTGCTGTTCCGGCTCCGTTGGCGTAGCGCAACGCAGTGTGCACTGCAAGAAAATAGGCGGCGATCGACGGCCGCGCCAGCCTCTGCAACGTCGTATTAAGAAACTGTCGCAGACTTCGGAACAACCGAGCCACAGGGTAGTTCTCGGATCAGACCGCGGGCGGCGCAGCGCCTTCAAGTTTGGTTCGGTCTGCGATGCGCGCAAGGCTCTCCGCCTTGCCGAGCACGATCAGCACTTCGAAGATTCCAGGCGATGTCGTGCGGCCGGTAAGTGCCACGCGCAGCGGCTGCGCTACCGCGCCGAGCTTGGCGCCCCTGCGCTCGGCAAAGGCGCGGACCGTTTGCTCCGTCGCATCCGCAGTCCAAGGTTCGACCTGCGCCAGTTCGACGCTGACATCGTGCAGCAGCGCTTTCGCCTCAGGGGTGAGCAAAACGGCGGCCTTGTCATCCAAGCCAAGCGGCCGGTCGGCAAGCAAAAAATGTGCACCGTCAATGAGATCGATGAGCGTCTTGGCGCGCTCCTTCAGGCTCGGCACGGACGCCAGCCACTGTTCCCGCAGCCGCGGCGTCAGCTTAGCGGCGATCGCATCGCCGCCGGCGATGTGCGGCAGGAGTTGCTCGACCGCGTGCAAGAGCGCCGCATCGGCGCTGCCGCGGATGTAGTGACCATTGAGACTTTCCAGCTTGGCGAAGTCGAACCGCGCCGGCGAGCGGCCGATCTGGGGCAGATCGAACGCGGCGATCATTTCTTCGGTGGAAAATATTTCCTGATCGCCGTGGCTCCAGCCAAGCCGAACGAGATAGTTGCGCAAAGCTGCCGGCAAGTAGCCCAGCGCCCGGTAGGCGTCGACGCCGAGCGCGCCGTGACGCTTGGAGAGTTTCGAGCCGTCGGGGCCGTGGATCAGCGGGATATGCGCCATCACCGGTACCGGCCAACCGAGTGCGTCGTAGATCTGCTTTTGCCGCGCGGCGTTGGTCAGGTGATCGTCACCGCGGATGATGTGGGTCACCGCCATATCGTGATCGTCGACCACGACGGCCAGCATGTAGGTCGGCGTTCCGTCCGAGCGCAGCAGAACGAGATCGTCGAGATTCTCGTTCTGCCACACCACGCGGCCCTGTACCCGGTCCTCGATGACGGTTTCGCCGGTCAGCGGCGCCTTCAGGCGGATCGTCGGCTTTACGTCGGGGGGCGTTTCCGCCGGATCGCGGTCGCGCCAGCGCCCGTCATAGAGCCTGGCGCGGCCCTCGCGCCTCGCTGCCTCCCGCATTTGCGCGAGCTCGTCCTGACTCGCATAGCAGCGATAGGCGTGGCCGGCCGCGAGAAGCTGTTCGGCGACTTCCCGATGCCGGGCCGAGCGCGAGAATTGATAGATGGCGTCGCCATCCCAGGTTATTCCCAGCCAGCCGAGCCCGTCGAGGATGGCATCGATGGCGGCCTGCGTGGAGCGCTCGCGATCGGTGTCCTCGATCCGGAGCAGCATTTTGCCGCCGCGCCCGCGTGCGTAAAGCCAATTGAAGAGCGCGGTGCGCGCGCCGCCGATATGCAAAAAGCCGGTCGGCGAAGGGGCGAAACGGGTGACGACAGTCATTCTCGGCTTGGTCCTCGCGGGCGCGCGCTCGTGTAACACAGCTAGAAGCGAAAGGAAGTTAAGGAGTTCCTGTCTTGAGCGCGGACTTGACCGCGCCTGCCATTTTGTCCAATCCGGGCGCGCCGCACATGGCGCCGCGGCATGATGGAAGCGACTGGCTCATGACGGTTACCGAACCGGCGGCACGGGAAGCGGGGCAGGATTTTATCCGCGACATCGTCCGTGCGGATCTGGCGGCCGGCCGGCGCAACGCGATCGTCACCCGTTTTCCGCCGGAGCCGAACGGCTATCTTCATATCGGCCACGCCAAGTCGATCTGCCTGAATTTCGGCGTCGCCGAGGAATTCGGCGGCCACTGCAATCTGCGTTTCGACGACACCAACCCGACCAAGGAAGAACAGGAATATATCGACGCCATCGAGCGCGATGTGCGCTGGCTTGGCTTCGATTGGGGCACGCACCTTTATCACGCCTCCGACTATTTCGAGCGCCTATACGAATGGGCCGAACACCTGATCCGCACCGGTAAAGCCTATGTCGACGACCAGACCCAGGAAGAAATGCGGCTCACCCGCGGCACATTGACCGAGGCTGGGACCGAAAGTCCGTATCGCAGCCGTGGCGTGGAGGAGAATCTCGACCTGTTCCGCCGCATGCGTGCCGGTGAATTTCCCAACGGCGCGCGCGTGCTGCGCGCCAAGATCGACATGGCTTCCGGCAATATCAATCTGCGCGACCCGGTTCTCTATCGCATTCTGCACGCCGAGCATCCGCGCACCGGCAAGATGTGGTGCATATACCCGAGCTACGATTTCGCGCATGGCCAATCCGACGCCATCGAGGGTGTAACCCACTCGCTCTGCACGCTCGAATTCGAGGACCACCGCCCGCTCTACGATTGGTGCTTGCAGAATCTGCCGGTGCCTTCGCACCCGCACCAGTACGAGTTCGCGCGGCTCAATCTGACCTACACCGTGCTGTCGAAGCGCGTGCTGACCGAACTGGTGCGTGGCGGTCATGTCAACGGCTGGGACGATCCGCGCATGCCGACGCTCGCCGGGTTTCGCCGCCGCGGCGTGCCGCCGGCCGCGATCCGCGATTTCGTCAAGCGGATCGGCGTTGCCAAGGCCAACAGCATCGTCGATGTCGGTATGCTCGAATTTTCCATTCGCGAGCATCTCAACAAGACGTCACTGCGGCGCATGGCGGTGCTGCGGCCGCTCAAGATCGTCATCGAGAATTATCCTGAAGGCCAGAGCGAGGAGCTTGAGGCGGTTAATCACCCCGACGACGCGAGCGCGGGCACGCGGCGCATTCGCTTCGGCCGCGAGCTCTTTGTCGAGCACGACGATTTTATGGAAAACCCGCCGAAGAAATTCTTCCGCCTGTCGCCAGGCGCCGAAGTACGGTTGCGCTACGCGTATTTCGTCACCTGCCGCGAGGTCGTGAAGAATCCGGCCGGCGAGGTTGTTGAACTGCGCTGCACCTACGATCCGGCGACCAAGGGCGGCAACGCGCCCGACGGGCGCAAGGTCAAGGCGACGATGCACTGGGTTTCGGCGGCGGATGCGGTGCCTGCGGAGGTACGGCTCTACAATCCTCTGTTCACGCGCCCCGATCCGAATGCTTCCGCTTTCGCGGCCGATCTCAATCCGCAATCGCTCGAGATCATCGCAGACGCACGGCTCGAGCCGGCGCTTGCCGCGCAAACCTCGGACGAGCCGGTGCAGTTCGAACGCCAGGGCTATTTTTGCCTCGATCCGGATTCAAAGCCCGATCGGATCGTGTTCAACCGGACGGTCGGCTTGCGCGATACCTGGGCGAAAGTTTCGGCAAGCGGCTGAGAGGCATTACGGGCACCGCTCGGTTCGCTTCCCTCTCCCACGAGGGGAGAGGGCCGATGACACGCTCGCCACGTCGTTCGCGCGCCTATAGCATGACCGCTGGTTTTGGCGCGCGACGGGTGGGGAACGCGCGGTGGCGGACGAGGGCAACCCGCAGCGACGAGCGCGCGCCGGCACAAGAACTTGGCCGGTCGAGCGCGCGCGCCGCGCTTGGGACACGACTTGGGGCGGAATTTCGCCCCAGATCGAATTCGCCGTGCCGGCGCGTATCCGCGAATGGGCCGCGGTGGAAGTCGGCGCCGGCCGGCTGCTGCCGTGGTTCGCGGTGGCCTTCGGCACCGGGATCGCTGTCTATTTCGCGGCTGATACCGAGCCGGCATGGTGGGCGGCGTCGGCTTTGGCCATCGCCGCCGCGCTTGCGGCTGTGCTTTTGCGCCGGCGGGCGGTGGCTTTCGTCATCGCGCTCGGTCTGTTTGCGATCTGCGCCGGCTTCGCCATTGCCACGCTCAAGACGGCGCTGATCGCTCATCCGCTCCTGCGCTATCCCGCTTATGGCGTGTCGTTGACCGGCTTTGTCGAGCTGCGCGAGGAGAGCCAGAAAACCGACCGCTTCGTGCTCCGTGTCGAGCGGATCGAGGGTAACCGGATCGTCGAGAAGCCGGAGCGTGTCCGGCTTTCCGTGCGCCGCGGCACGGCGCCGCCTGCGGGCGCCTTCGTCGAGGTGAAGGCGCAACTCAATCCGCCGCTCCCGCCGTTGCGGCCTGGGAGCTACGACTTCGCCCGCGATCTTTACTTCCAGCGTATCGGCGCGTCGGGTTTCGTGCATGGCGCTATCAAGGTCGTCACGCCGCCCGCCGGGGCGAGCGTGCGCATGCGCGCCAACGCCTTCATACAGGGGCTCCGCGATACCATCGATCTGCGCATCCGTTCGGTCCTGTCCGGCGATGTCGGATCTATCGCTTCGGCGCTCATTAACGGCAAACGCGATGCGATCACGCCGCATGTTTACGACGCGATGTTCGTGTCCGGCATCGGGCACGTTCTTTCGATCTCCGGCTATCACATGGCCGTCGTCGCCGGCGTCGTGTTCTTCATCATCCGCGCGCTGCTGGCGTTGATCCCCGGTCTAGCCGACCGGATGCCGATCAAGAAATGGGCCGCGTTCGCAGCGCTTCTGGTGACGGCATTCTATCTGGTTCTATCCGGCGCCGAAGTGGCGACGCAGCGATCGTTCATCATGATCGCGATCGTACTTATCGCCGTGATGCTCGATCGGCCGGTGTTGACGCTGCGCTCCGTGACGATCGCCGCCTTGCTGGTTCTTTTGTTTGCGCCGCAAGCGGTCGTGCATCCGAGCTTTCAGATGTCGTTCGCGGCCACATTGGCGCTGGTCGCGGTCTACGCGCATGGCCTGCCGCTGGCGCGACCGGGAAAGGATTCTTCGCTCAGTGCGCGTGCGGCGCTGTGGGGCGTCAACGAGATGATCGGTTTTATTCCGCCACTTTTTCTAAGTGTCTGACTGAAAAAGAAACTGAGTGATTTCAGCCGGTTGTAATTCCTTCGGATTGGATCAATTCGAAGGAGAGCACGATGGTCTGGACCAAAATCACTCGACCACAGTATAGGCGCGAGGGCATGCGGTACGAAAGCGATACGACGGATGGCGAATGGCTTGTGATGGAGCCGCTTCTTCCGCCTCCCTCAGCCCTCGGGCGTCCGCGCGAAACAGACATGCGAGCATTGGTGAACGCGCTCCTCTACTTGCATCCACCGGCTGCCAATGGCGACATGCCGAAGGATTTTCCACCCTTCTCCACGGTTCAGGGCTATTTCTACGGGTGGTCGCGCAACGGAACCTTTGCCTCGATGGACCCGCGCTCGTTATGGCGGCGCGCGAGGCGGCTGGCCGAGAGGCGAGCCCGACGGCCGGAGTGATTGACAGCCAGTCGGTGAAAACCACGGAGAGCGGCGGCCCTCGGGGCTATGACGCAGGAAAGAAGATCAAAGGCCGCAAACGCCACATCGTCACCGACACGCAAGGCAATCTGGTCGGGCTGGTTGTGCATCAAGCCGACATTCAGGATCGCGATGGTGCCCCGTGCGTGCTCGCTTCGATCCGCCCGCTCTACCCATGGCTGCGCCTTATCTTCGCCGATGGCGGCTATTCCGGCGAGAAACTGCGCGAGGCGTTGCAACGTATTGGTGAATGGACACTCGAAATAATCAGACGCTCCGACACCGCCAGGGGTTCGAAGTTCTGCCGCGCAGATGGGTGGTCGAACGAACTTTCGCATGGCTCGGCCGCTGCCGTAGACTGGCGAAGGATTTCGAAGCCACCATCCCCAGCGCCGAACTTGTATTGATGCCGGCGGTGACATCTGCATCCTCCGCGACACTCGCGGTTTGAGATCAAATGAATCATTCCGAGCAGGAATGCCTCCGCCCCGTTCGAGAGCGAGAGGTCTCGCTCGCTCAGACGACTAGCCGTCGACAAGACTCGATTCTGGCCGACCAGCCGCCGTAGAACGCGTATTCAGCGCCGGCGCCGACCGTCCAGCCCCAGTTGCTGCTGCTGGTGCTGCTGTTAACAGGCGCCCCCACGCCATTCAGCGCAATCGTGGGATTGCTCGATCCCACCCAGGCGCCACCGGCCTTGGCATAGAGCATAGCCCGATCCCAAGCGTAACCGAGCTTGCCGGTCGCCGTGGTCAGCCACTGATTGTTGGCAGTTATAGACGCGGTCGTGCCGTTATTAACGCCACCAGGGCCTACGAGAGTTATCGTATTCGAGGTGTTGTTGTTGTTAAAACGCCAATCGAACATCGCCTCGGCACCGACGACGACGCCGTTGTAGAACTCGTAGTTGACGCCAACCTGACCGCCGCCCAATCCCTTCACGCTGTTGCTGGTGGTGAAGGTGTTTCCAAGGTTGTCGCCGAGGTTGCCCTGCTGCCAGCCGACACCCAAGTTGCCGCCGACATAGAAGCCGGTCCAAGTATAAACCGGTATCGGCGCAGGAACGTAAACCGCCGGCGCCCGCGGCATCGGAGGGGGCGGAGGTAGATCGGCTGCGAGTGCAGCAGACCCTGCCATGGTGCTAAACGCGATTACTCCCAACGCTATACGTCTCATAATGTCTCTCCGACCCCAATGACGGGACTCGCCCGGCTGCGCGGAACGTAGCCCAGCCCATGGAAAAACACTGTAACCGCAACGCCACACTCGGTTTCAAACAAGGTGGCGGAATCTTGGCGGCATAAGGGAGCAATGAGGATTCGCTAGTACAATTCAAGGGCGGAGATTACCGGGTGTCCCAACCTACACCTTGGCGAAATCGCCCGTAGGTTAATGCATCGTTTAGCGCTGCTGGTGCCGCAGCAACTCGCGGACGTCGGCCAGCGTCTTGAGCGTCATCATGGTGGGGATCACGAGCACGTGCGGCAACGGCCACGACCGGTCTGGGCGCTTAGCCATTCGCGATCAGTTTCTGGGGTCTACGTTTCCATTGCTAGCTGCCAGCTTCCACTATTGGGAACACGCCACACACCGAGTTGGCGCCAAGTCCCGATGGCCATGAGTATGTTGCGGCGGTAATTAGCGAAGTCGTCTCGGCCGTATGACTTCAAAATCTCCGAGCGCAGATTTTCCGGCAACGCCATCCAGTGCGGCCAGCATGCGCACATACTTTGGGTAGGAGTGGGGGCGCCACAGCACACGCACCCTCGCGAGCACTCATCGTCGCAAGCGAACTTCCGCAATTCCGCGGCTGGCAAAGGAGCGTGCATGGCGCTTCCTCTGGGCGTCCGACAAAAGCAAGAGCGTCGCCCCAGGCTTAGGGCCCAATTCGTAATTCACAGAAAACGACACAGTAAAATTCAAAACACGCAATTTTCCGATATCGCGGCATTTGGGCGAGGGGTGTCACCGGAGGGTCACAATACGACCTGCACCGGTCGACGCCCTGGCTCTGGCTGTTCTGCGAGAAGTGCCTGCACCACGCGCCGCTGGCGTGCGCTGTTCCCGTCATCCGCTGGGGCGCTGACGCGTCGAGCGACGTGCTGCGGCGGCGGGCGCGCTGCACGGCGTGCGGTCGGAAAGGCGCTACCCTGCAGCACCCGGGTTGGGGCGGCGCCGATGTGGGCTTCGCGCCGTTTCCGCATCCGTGCGATCCGCGCGTCTGCGGTTCGCTCACGGACGGCCCAGCTTAGCAAGCTTTCCCCTCACGGACGGGTCAGACGCGATCTCCTCCAAGTTGTTCCAACCTCTTCTTCGTACTCGCCATCCTCTGTGGGGCCAATCTCCTTGATGGCTTCGGTTACAGCCGCACGAACTCTGTCGACCAATTCGAGGGCAAAATAAACTGGCTCCCAATAGCTTTTGTGGAAGTCATTGCTCGCCTGTGCCATCGATGAACTGGAAATTCTCCTGCCTCGAACCGTTGGATCGTCGGGACCCATCATGTTCTTCCATTTTTGAGAATGATATCGGGAAAGGTTGGGAAACATGCCCCCGTTATTTCTCCAGATTGCCTCGTCTCGAAATAGAGCGCTGTCCTCGTACTGCTGAGCGGGGAGGGCGGCGTTCTTTCGGCACTTATCATCCGCACCGCCTTGGCCGCTTGCGCAGGCCGTGATCCGCATCCGATCTCCGTGGTGCAGCCGCAAGATACCCAGAGCGACTGCGCCATGATCCAGGCCGAGATACAGGCAAACAACGCCCAAGCGCAAAAGCTCGCTGACGAAAATCACGTAAAGATAGCGCAGAACGTCGCCGCGGGTGTCGTGGGCCTTGTGATCTGGCCGGTGTGGTTTGCAATGGACGCGAAGGGAGCCGCGGGAACAGAAATGGATGCGCTCGCGGCGAGGCAACAATATCTTTCCACGCTCGCAGCGCAGCGCTGCGCGCAACAGCAACCGCCGCCTGCGCATCCACCGCCGATCCGCCACTAGCTACGGCGCGGGGCCGGCTGCGATGCTGGCTCCGCGCTTCGTTTAGCGCTTGTCCCCCAAAACGGACATTCACGCTTCGGCCATCATGGGCCGCTTAGGGCTAATAACCAATTTCCAGGGTCATCGCACGCCGTTTTCCGATTGTTTGACGCGTGATGCAATCCACCTGTTCACCGCCACAAGCCAAGGTTCTTGATTGCGGTCGGTAAGGTTTTGGACTTGTGGCTCTTGCAGTAGTCCGCGACCTTTGCGGAATTCTGTTGAAAACGGTCGTAGTCCAAAATCGTGCTACTGGCAGCCCCATTATAATAACCGCTCATCCAAAAACGAACGAAATCCCGCTCTTCCGGACCGTATCCGAGCCACCCTCCGCACGTGATCTTATTCATGTCCATGCGGATCTGAGCGGCACTAGGCAGCGAAGCTGCCACCAGAAAAGCTGCTGCTACGAAAAGAACATTCCATCTCATCGCTACTCTCCGGGATCCAAGATGTCACTACGGACCAATCGCGCTCTGCAAGGCGATCATCACGCTTACTTGCGGATGGGATTGGCACCATGTTTTCATGATCGCGATGTTTTTTTGGTGAACAACCACATCCACAACTCTCCGGCCGGTATGATTACTGAACCAGCCGCTCATCCACGCGGAAAAGTCACGGGACATCGTCGGAGACATTGCCAGATAATCGGCGCACGTGAACGCGCTCATATCGATTACGGTCTGTGCATTTGCAGCTACCGGCAGAAAGCAGATTGCCAATACTGTGCCAATCAATCGCATCCTCATTTTTCCTCATCCCCTTGCCTGGCGGCCTGCAGGAGGCGCCAATCCTGCGCATTATGAGTACATGCCCTAATCTAACTAACTAGCTAGCAGTGGCATTTGACCGCCGCAAGAGCATCCCAGGGATTCCTGGTCACTGCTTCGCGGCGTGATCGTCTGGAAAAGGGAATGATCGACGAAGCGGTGCGATGCCCTGGCATTGACAACGGCTGATCCGCGGTAGAAGCTTTAGAGTTCAATTACCTCGCAACTCAGGCGTCCCCAAACCAACCGGGGGCGCCTTTTTGTTGCTTGGAGCCGGCCGTCGCTTGCCCGGCCCGTCGCTTTCTTAGATCGCAGCCAGTTGAGCCATACGCGCCGCCGCGGTCCGTAAACTTTGTTTGGTCCGCCGATCTGGATCGACCGGCGTCCTCAATTGAACTTCTTCATTGGAGTGCAGTGCCGTGATTTCACGGGTTCGATTGCCGAACTCGTCAACATACCAATGTCCGATGCTCATTTCGATTTTATCGAAACTTGAGTAGTGAATTGAGTTAGTAAAACCGTGCTGCAGAAGATGCGAATTACACTGAAGCGTGTCGTCCGAATAAACGTCGCTACTCATGACATCCCCCCTTTAGGACCCGACAGTCTTAGGCTCGGCGCAAATAATGGCACCTAGTGGGCAACATGCGGTCGCAATCTGGGCGATGTTTGAGCGTCGGCTGCGGCAATTGATGACGGAAACTAAGGGCGAACTCGGACGTTATCTAGTCGAGAGGGATCCGGGATCCATCCCCCCCCCCCGAACCCCAGCCGCGGATCCCTTGGCCCCGGTCGTCGTCCCACGGCCGGGGTCGTTTTGTTTGGTCGGCTGCGATGCTGGCTCCGCGCCGTTTCACTTTTTTGAATAATCCAGAATGCCGCGCGCATCCGTACACGCCCAGCGTATTATTTTACGTAACTTTTATGACAGCCGTTAGCAGACGGGCGCCATTACGCCTCTAGCTGAACAGGTCATTTGTTATTATGATGTTGGCGTGGCTGTCCGGAGTCAATCAATGGAACTTTTCACGCGCTTCGTAGCCCGCATCAAAGCCGCGGTTGCCATCTATGTACGGTACGCGAACGGCAATCAGCCGAGCAATCATTTCTATTATGGAGAGTTGAACTCAGGCATCGCCGGCGACCTAAGGCGGCGTTTTCCTGATGCCTGATTGGTTTTGCGCGCGGCCACGCCGTCGAGTGCATGTCCTGTAAATTGTGTATGAAGTATTCATGGCACTTCCGCCACTGAACCAAACTCTCTGGATGCTACTCGTCGCTTCGCTTACTATCGGTGCGGCCTGGCTCGGCCTACTCCTCACCGCAGACCAGAACGGATTTTGGGATAAGCGATCCGATGTCCCCTCGCGGAAGCGCTGGCTTTAATTGCCCGCGCGCTCAAGCCTATGGAGCCCCGCCGTTGACAACGGCTGATCCTGGGTAGAAGCTTTGAGGGCTAGCCTTACTTTCCAACTCAGGCGTCCCCAAACCAACCGGGGGCGCCTTTTTGTTATGTTGTGCCTTTTCCGCCCGCCATTTCGTAAACCCGCGCGAGCTGTTTTGCGAGTAATGATTCGATTAGTCGTTCCATTGCCGACACATCAACTCGGTCTTCCCTCCAAGCCTCGTCGGCTACGTCGAGGGCATCCTCATATGCGGATCGATGTTGAATTACGAGTTCCGGAAGTGTCGGCGTCCCCGGGAGGACAACACCGAGTTTCATGGAAAGGATGAAGAACGACAGCACCCTAGAGGTGCGCCCATTTCCATCCGCAAATGGATAAATCCAGTTCAATCGCCACATTACGTACGCCGCCAAGTGGACAGCGGCCGGCGATTCCCAGTTGTCATTGACGTATTCACAGAGGTCTTCGACCAGTTCCGATACGAGATGCGCGCCCGGTGGCTCGTGTTTGCTGCCCCCGAAATCTCCACACTCGCGGGGCGAGGCACGCCAGCATACGCACTAATGCCTCGTAACGCCTCCCTCTGGAACGAGTAGATGAGGACGGCGCAACTTAAACGGCTCGCGTTCGAGTGCTTGATAGACCGACTTAACGACAAAGTCGTATTGGCGGAGGCCGTTAGCCGCTTCCGCCTCTGCCTTCAATTGCGGGTCGCTAATGAGTTCCGGTTCGAGCGCGCGGCTATGTCGCGTCTCACGAGGCTCGCTTGGCATCTTCGTCGGCCAGCTTTTCCGCCTGCTGGTCAACCATCTCGCGCGTGATCCGCGTATTCTCGAATGCCGTATTGCCGTAGGCAAAGCTCCGCCGTTGCTCCTCGCGGTGCTCCGCCGTCGGCGTCACGCGCTTAGCTACTTCGATCAGGGTCTTGAGTTCATCGCCCACGGTTGCTCTCCTACAATTCCAAGATGGTGACTAGGGCACATCCTGCCAAGGATTGCCACTTCTGCCGGCCAAAGCATTAAAAACTATACCACTAATCGGGCCGAACAAAGGGTTCAACCGCGGCAATCCGGCTGATCCGCTTGGCCCGCCGTTGACCTAGCAGCTCCGGCAGCTTCGCGATATTGGAAGCAATCCGCCGGGCTTCGTCGCGCGTGATCAGGCTAGCCGTAATACGCCCAAAGGGTAAAAGCCCCAGCCCCAGTTATCAGCAGTATCCCCAGCCACCCCCAGCCGTTGCGCGCGAAGTCTTCTTCGGCAGGATGGAATAGCCACCAACCAAGGAGCAAAAAAATCACGATCACTCCGACACACTGGAAGATGGCACCGAGCGTAAGTTCGGCGAGCGGGCGGTCAGTAATCCCCGTCGGCCAGAGGGCATAATTGATCCCCAGCAGCAGCGCATAAACGAGCACACGCGTTACAAAGCCAACGCGACGTAGCCACACCCGGGCGGGGGCCTGAAGCCAGGCGCTCCCCTGGAACCAACGTTGCGGCGCCAGAAAGACAAATGCCACCATGGCAAGCGCTATCGCCCACGCCACAATCTTGTCAGTCGTCATTTAGTCCCCGGCTTTTTCGCGGAACGAAGCGGCGGGCTGCCATACCCCGATCATAGCGCACGGCAGTGCGTTGAGGCCCGGTCGGTAGTCGGGTCATACCGGGGCATGGTGGACCGTTCGACCCGCTGCGAGAAGACAATCACGCACATTCCCCCGGAGCTGCGGTCGCGAGTTGAAGCGGCTGCGGTCGAAGAGGGGCGTTCTATTTCAGCCATTATCCGCCGCGCGCTTGCTGAGAAATTCCAGGCTACCGAGCCTGAAAGGCCGCGCCCATGACGGCCGAACAGGAGCAAACCTGGGGCGAGTTCGGCCCGGCCATGCGGGCGCTGGGCTCGCGACAGCAAGCGTTCGTGCGGGCGTTCATCCTGGAGAAGCCAGGCTACGGCGCCATCACGCGGGCCTACCGCAAGGCCGGTTACGGCAAGACTTCCAAGGCGGCGACGCTATCGAAAGAAGCGCACCACCTAAGCCGCGACGAGCGGATCATCGCTGCTGTTGCGGAGGAATCGAAGAAGCTCCTGCGGCTCGGCCACGGTGAGGCTGTAGCGGCGCTCTACAACGTCCTCCGCGACCCGTCGCACCGCGATCACATGCGAGCAGTCGCAGCGCTACTGGACCGGGTTGACCCGATCGTCAGCAAGCATTCCGTCGACGTGACGCACCGGACCGAGGATCCCGACCGCGCCGCGCTTGAGGAATTGAAGGCGCTCCGCAAGCTCGGCACGCCGCGTGAGAAACTACTCGAACTTTACGGCCCCAACGGGCTCGATCGGCTGGAGATTTTGGAGGCTGCCGAAACCGCGCAGCGTGCCGCCCAGGCCAAGGTCATCGAGGGCAAGGTCATCGAACACGAGGCGAGCAATGGCTGAAGAGCAAGCACCGGACCCGCAAAAGATCATGCGCCTCGCCCGCCAGGCCATGAGCTCGTCCGAGTACCGGCGCAAGTTCCACATGGCCGACTTTTGGGGCCTGCAGGAGTTGTACCCGCCGCAGCTTCAATTCTTTGCGGACGGCGCACAGCATCATCAGCGACTGATCCGCGGCGGCAACCAGGTCGGCAAGTCGCTTCTGCCTGCGCGTTCGAGGCCGGCGCTGCACCTGACCGGCGCGTATCCGCGATGGTGGACCGGCCGGCGCTTCACACAAGCCGACCGCGGCTGGAGTCGTCGGCCTGACGCACAGCTCGTCCGCGACGGACCGCAGCGGCAGCTGACGGCGAAGCAGGGCGAGTTCGGCACCGGCACAATTCCGCTCGCGACCTTCGCCGGCAAGCCCGTCATGGTTCCCGGCGGCACCGGCTCGATCGACACCATGCAGCGTGGTCGCATGAGACCGACGGCAAACGCGACGGCATTAGCACCGCTGACCGTTCAAGATCTTTCGAGCAGGGCTCGGAGAAGATGCAATCCGAATCCGTCGACTGGATATGGGTCGACGAGCGCTGTTGCGAGGAAATCTACAGCGAGTTGATCGCGCGCACGACCGCGACCGACGGCATCGTGTTCCTGAGCTATACCCCACTGAAGGGAGGCGGCGAGTTAACCTATCGCTTCCTGAACGAGTACTGCGCCGATCGCATCGATATTCGGATCGACGCTCAGGACGCGAGGCACATCAGCCCCGAACGCCGCGCGCAGCTCGAGGAAAGCTATCTCCCGCACGAGCGGGAAGCGCGCATCCACGGCATTCCGCAGCTCGGCATTGCGCGCGTGTTCCCGTTCCCGATCGAAACGCTGATGCGACCGATCAATCCCGACACGGATATCAAATCCTGGGCGCGGTGGATTGTCGGCGTCGACTTCGGTTATGGCCATCCGTTCGCGGCAGCACTCTGCGCCTGGGTGAACGACACGGATGAGTTCTTTGTCGTCGACGGCTTCAAGATGGAGCGCGGCGAGGCGTTCACACATATCCAGCGCATCGCCGGCATGTGTCGCGGGTTGCGCATTCCGATTGCCTGGCCGCACGATGGGCTACAGCATGAGAAGGGCAGCGGGCATTGCACTCGCCGACGTGTACCGCCGGGTCGGTGGACCGATGCTCGCCACGCACGCTGAGAACAAAGGCGGCGGCTACCACGTCGAGCCGGCCGTCGAGGAAATGTGCGGCCACATGAAACGCGAGCAATTTGCGATCGCCAGCCACATGAGCGAGCTCGCCGAGGAAATCCTCAGCTATCACCGTGATGAGGACTACAAGATCGTGAAGCTGCGCGACGACCTGTTATCGGCGGTGCGCTATGCCTTCATGATGCGCCGGAGCGGCAAGTTGCTGGAGGGGCTGGAAACATATGGCCGCGCCCCCGGCGCCGATCCGGGCAACTACGACCCGCGTCCGCCGCAACGTGATCGGAGCCGGGATAACGAACTGGCGCGCGGCCTGGATTTCGACGTTTTCACCGGGCGATAAAAACAATCTGCCCATAGTCTGCCCAAGCGGCTTTCTGGGCAGATTTAATTCCTCGAAATTAAAGCTAAGTCATTGATTTTATTGGTGCCGGGTGAGAGGATTGAACTCCCGACCAACGGTTTACAAAAGCGCAGTCCATCGTGACGCTAGTCCAATTAAATCAGGGATATAGTTGGCATCAGACGGGCGATTTGGCGATAAAGGTAACGCCTCAGGTAACAAAAACCCGCCCCCGCCCCCGCCCCCGCCACAGCCGTGGCCACCATTCGCGCGCCGGCGTAGGGGGAATTACTCACCGGCGCGCGAGTGCACCAATGAATGTCAATCGGCGTTCAAATTTGACCCC
>CAWHJE010000023.1:0-77747 GCA_963829465.1 uncultured Alphaproteobacteria bacterium | reverse complement strand
TCTGTACCCAGATAATTTATTGAAAAGCAAAGCCGAACGTGATTCACCGTGGTCGAGGTGGATCATGCGATTTGATTTAAGCGATGACGAATGGGCTCTTCTTGAGCCGCTGATGCCGAAGAGTCGAAAGAGCGCCCGCGCTGACGATCGAAAGATCATGAACGCGATATTTTACGTGCTACGGACCGGAATGCCGTGGCGCGATCTGCCTGAACGCTATGGGCCGTACACGACGGCGTACAATCGTTTCAACCGGTGGTCTCGACGCGGCATCTGGAAGCGGATTTTTGATGCGCTGGCATCGAAGTCGCGCGACAGTCTGTATCTGATCGACAGCACGATCGTGAAAGCCCACCGCGCCGCCAGCGGGGCAAAAGGGGGGAGCAAAATCAGGCGATCGGCATCAGCCGCGGTGGGCGCTCCACGAAAATTCACGCGATCGTCGATAGCAAGGGCCGTCCACTGAACTTCACGGTAACGGGCGGGCAGGTCCACGACAGTCAGGTCGTTGGCGAAGTGCTTGACACTCCCAGACCGCCATTGGCCGTCACAGCCGACAAGGCTTACGACAGCGAGAAAGTGCGCCAGCAGATCAAAGATGAAGGCGCCTTGCCGATCATCCCCAGCCGCAACAACGCGAACAAGAAAGCCTATTGCCCCAAGCGCTTTTACCGGCGACGCCATAAAATCGAAAATTATTTTTGCCGCATCAAGGACTGGCGGCGTATCGCCACGCGCTACGATAAACTCGCCCAAAACTTCCTTGCCGCCGCAACCCTCGTCGGGGCACTCTATTGGATCAAGTTGTAAGTCCAGACCCTAGCATTACAGTTGCGTTTTTCTTTTGAGATGAGCGCTGCGGGCCTCAGCCTGGTGAGCGCGTCGCCAGAATGACCAGGCGATGACATGGGCGGGATGGATGCGCCGTTGTGCGAGCTTGATCGCGATACGGCGGATTTCTTAAATCGACCAGCAGATCAGGAACGACGCCTTTTCGGAAGACGTGGCAGTGTTTTTTTGAGCGGCACGTGATTGGCGTGATGACGGATGGCGGCCACCATGGCGAAGGCGAGCATGACCAGCGAGACATGCCGATGCCAGCCATGCCAGGAGCGGGTCTCGTTGTGATCGAGGCCGAGCTCGTTCTTGGCGGTCTCGAAGCTGTCCTCGATAGCCCAGCGATGACCTTCCACTGAGACCAGCTTTTCCCTAGGCGTGCCCCGCGGGCACCAGGTGGAGAAGAAGGCCAGAGCACCATCGGCAATGTTGCGGCGGATCAGTAACCCTCGCGTCCACTCCCCGGTGAGGGCGCTGTTGTAGTCAGCGGCATCGAGGTCGGCGAGTTCGAGATAGGCCCACTCGTGCAGGCGTGGACCTTTGGTTCCTTCGCCGGACGACAGGCGCCGCCAAGAGCTCTTGGGAAGGTTCTGCGCGATCTTGGCGGCGGTGCCACCGATAAGCTGCTTCTTGCCCCAGGACCGGAACACATGATTGGCGGCGACGCCCAGCACATACCCCTTGCCTGCCTTGCGTAGCATGGTCTCAATGTCACCCGTGCCATACACGCTGTCCGCCGCGACATAGGCGAATGGCACCTTTGCGACGAGCGAGCGCGCAATCATTCGGCGTGCAATCTGGGGCTTCGTTGCAAACCCCACATCGTCTGGTACATGCGCCGCCTTCAGGCGGTCGGGATCGCCCGTCCACTCCTTTGGCAGATAAAGCCCACGATCGATGAAGGCATGGCCATGGCGCGACACGTAGGAAGCAAACACGCCGATCTGGCAGTTGGTGATCTTGCCCGCCGAGCCCGTGTATTGGCGGGAAACCCCGCACGACGCCTTGCCTTGCTTCAAGAAGCCGGTCTCATCAATCACCAGAACTGCTGTCTCGTCGGCAAGCGTTTCCAGCGCGTACTCGCGTACGATATCGCGCAACGTATCGGCATCCCACTGGCCGCGGCCCAGGATAGCCTGCTGACGCCACGGGCCGGAATCGCCCGCCGCTTCCGCGCGCATCCAGCCTGTCTTTCGCGGCTCGTTCCCAAGAAGTCCGTCCAGAAACTTCCCAGCCGATACTGCAACCCGCTCCTGCCTGAATAAGGGACGTATCCGCGCCTTCACATCCCGTAACAACGACGCCCAAAGCTCCAGCGTCGTCTCAATCGATGCGCCAGCCATCCATGATCTCCCGAATCATGGTGGCCCATCGATTCAGAAGTTCGGATAAACCGCAACTGTAATGCTAGCGTCTTTTAGACCATTTTCGTGTGGTGTTGACGATTTTGAGAAACGCCGGCCGCGCCTTCTGGCTGCCCTGGGTCGAGTGCTGCGGCGATCGCTATGGGATTCAACTTCGTCGCGCGAAGATTTAGCCAACGTCGCTTCGCCGTTTGTATAGCGTCGATGTGATCGGCATAATGGGCGAAAGAGGTTCCTACGTTTCCAGTATGATGGCTGTCGTATTGCGGCACTACGCTGTCGGGAGCAAACCGTTCCCGGGTATCCATTGCAAAATAGACGTCGAAAATCGATACGGCGTTAATCAAATTGCCGATGCGGCCGATATGCGTTCTCGCGTCGAACAAATCTCGCGCCTCTCGCTCGAAGACGCCGTGCATTTCGTCGATGATCAGATTCTCATCGGTCAGCGTCACCATCATGAACGCCAGGTCGTGCCGCACGTTTGAGGGCAGTTCGTCATAGAACAATTCGAATTCTTCAAACAACGACTCCGACATGCGTGCTACTCCCTGGTCGTGGGCTCCGAATGCAAGCCGGGGAAGCCCTCCTCCGCAGTAAGAGACCGCCCCAGCTGACAGCGCGCGCTCAGAAGTTAGCGCCGATAATCCAAGCGAGTCCCCCTTTAGGAGCCGGAACGACAGCCAGCTTTTCCAATGGATACGCTATATTCATACAAATATAGCGTATCAAGCGTGTCAATGCTACGATGCGTTCGACGGGTTTCCGCTGAAAAACTTATGGCCGCAAAAGCTATCGGCCGAGGACTAACCGAAAAAGGCTAAGCCGATACGCGCTCGGCGGACTGACGAAGTCAGCTATGTGCCAAAACCCGACATCGCACCGCTTCCGCAACCAAAGGAGGAAGGTTTCGGCCGGGGCGTAATTTGGCGTTAGTCGAAATTAATCGACCGTAATACCGCCCACCATGCCGTCCCAATCATGGTCAGCACAGCGAAGGTCGTATGTTCCGGGCCGGTGGGCTGTCAGGAAGATGTCCTTCGTCTCCCCAGGCTGCACCACAATCTCCGTCCGGTAATGATTGAGTGCATCGGGATTGTCGATATCGGCGGTGGCGAAGAAAGTTGGCGCCGTGAGCTCGTGGGTTTCCTTTCCGTGATTCTCCAGATGCAGCTGATAATGGACATCGTGAACGAAGATCAGGCGATCTGGGACGAACCTGTAGTCGATCATGATGAGGTTGACCGTTGGCAGCTCCGAGCACAATTTGGCGACGCTAGGGAGCTGCCCTGCGAGGGTGAGCAAACATAGCTTGGCGAGGTTGCGAACCATCGTTGCAATCCCCGTTTATCGGCGCTGATTTCGGCGACCAGAGGGGTCACAAACCGCGGCTGGTAGTAACGACGCGTCTAATCCGCGCGATTACATCTTCACCAACTGGCCGCGCAATTCGCCGCCTTTATTGCCCTCGGTGTGAATATTAACGTACCAACTGCCCGCCATAAGGTCGGAGGCTTGCGCGTCGGTAAGCGTTGCTGAGCCGTGCAAAGGGCTTGTTGCAGATGCAATTGGTACAGCAACGCCAGCGTTCTTGCCCGGTTCGGCCGGCCCGTGGAAATGGGCCGCGGTAGCGGGGCCAGTGAGACCGGAATAGCTGCCATTCCAAGTCAATTGCTTGGTCGAGGTATCGTATGTGGCGGTGATCGTTCCACTTCCCGTGGTCTGGTTCGGCGGCACCTCGGCGGACCCCTTGAGGTCAGCCTTGAATTGCACGGTTTCGGCATAACTGGCCGAGCCGAATGCCAGCAGCACGGCGATCGCAGTTCCTGCAACGGCATGACGCAAGAGTATTTTACGCATGTGATCCTCCTTTGCGGACAATTCGCAGCAACATTCCGAGATTCCTCAGATGAGTCTTAAACCGACGCGAACGTAACAATTTTTTGGTTTATCCGACAGGCCGAATTAACAGTCCAAGGCGCTGGGTTCCCGATGCGAGATCACCGCGCCGATCGGCTCGCGCGGCAGAACAATCCTCAGGCTCTGATACCCTAGTGTTCTCTTTCCGGCGAACTAAGGGCGTGTGCCGCATCACCCGCTATCGCGGGAGCATCGGACCTGCGCCTGCTGGCCCGCGGAGAGCACCCAGTTGCCGCCCCGGCTGTCCGCGCTCAATCTTCGGCTGGCGCGTCAGCCTCCATTGCCGCGGCTGTAAGTGCAACCGAGACGGCCAGAAAGGCTGCCAGTCGACGAACAGGAGCGTTGAGCACGGTTTTTTCCCTCTGGACCACGGTGCACGCACGCCTACATATCGGTATGCGAGCGCCTGCTATCATCGAGGCACGGGGGTCCATGCGCTCCCAAGCAAGGCCTGCACAGGGTGCGGAATCATTTATGGTCGAAGAACGCATCAACCGTCGATTGGCGGCAGTCCTCGCCGCCGACGTAGTCGGCTATTCGCGTCTGATGGAGGCCGACGAGGCGGGCACGCTGGCCGCTTTAAAGCGGCATCGGGAAGCCATTTTCGACCCGGCAGTCATCGCCCATAACGGCCGCATTGTGAAGTTGATCGGCGATGGGGTCATCGCCGAGTTCGGCAGCGTGGTCGACGCCGTGAATTGTGCACTTTCGGTGCAACGCTCAGGTGCCTCAACGCTGCATCAAAGCGCGACGCAACCGACCATCGTGGTACGAATCGGCATCAATCTTGGCGATGTCATTATCGAAGGCGACGACATTTATGGCGATGGCGTCAATATTGCCGCACGCCTGGAGCCGCTCGCCGAGCCCGGTGGAATTTGCGTGTCTTCGATCGTCAATGAAAGTGTCGGCAATCGCATCGACGTTCGCTTTCAGGACAGCGGCGACATCAGCGTCAAGAATATCGACCGGCCTATCCGAATCTGGAAATGGCAACCCAGCGCGACGATCCCTACAGCCGCCCGATCCAATGCTGCTAAACCGGAACCGAACGCCGCTCCTGCGTCGATCGCTGTCTTGCCGTTCACCAACATGTCGGGCGACCCGGAACAGGAATACTTCTCCGATGGTATCAGCGAAGACATTATCACCGACTTGTCAAAGATCGCTGGCCTGATCGTGATCGCGCGCAACTCCAGCTTCATTTTTAAGGGGCGCTCGGTCGACATTCGCGAAGTCGGCAAGGAGCTTGGCGTGCGTTCCGTGCTTGAAGGCTCCATCCGCCGCGCCGGCAAGCGCGTGCGAATCACCGCACAGCTTATCGACGCGACCAACGGCGCTCATCTGTGGGCCGACCGCTACGATCGCGATCTGACCGACATTTTCGAAGTGCAGGACGACGTAACGCGCCGCATCGTCGATGCGCTCAAAGTCACGCTCAGTCCGGCCGAAAACATGCGGCTTGCCGACAGCGGTACGCCCAACGTCGAGGCTTACGACTGCTATCTCCGCGGCCGCGAGGTTATGGCCGTGAATCCGAAGAACCGTGAGCGGTTCGAACAGTCGACAAAGTTCTACATGAGGGCATTGGAACTCGATCCCAGCTATTCGCAAGCCTACGCCGGACTAAGTATGGCGTACGGCTTGGACTATCAAAACCGTTGGAGTGACAATCCTGATTTGTCGCTGGGACTTGCCAAACACAATGCGGAACGGGCGATCGAAAAGAACTCGAAAGATCCGTTTGCAAGGCTTGTCGCGTCGTGGACCGCAATCCTTGAAAAGGACCTCGATCGGGCTAAGTCCGAGGCAGACACCGCACTGTCTTTAAATCCAAATTACTCCGGGGCTTACCTCCTGCTTGGCCACATTCAAACACTGTCGGGGCGGCCGTTGGAAGCGATACCGGCGCTCGAGCGAGCCACGCGTCTCGATCCCGCTTTTAGGCCTACACATCTACACTTCCTCGGCATGGCGTACCTGCTTGCGGGCAAGTACGAAACAGCCGCGGCCTTGCTAAAGGAGCGCATTCTCCTAATCCCAGGGACGGATTTTAGCCGCGTCTTACTCGCTTCAGCTCTTGGTCATCTCGGTGATGGCGATGAGGCCCGTCGCATCTGGAATGAACTCAAAGAAATCAATCCAAAATATTCCTTCAGCGAACATTACGCGCGGCAACCTTTCCAGAGACAAGCGGATGTCCAAAAGATCGTCGACGGCCTCGCGAAGGTTGGATTGTCGATCTGAAGTAGGCGGCGGCAGAACGATACCAGAATATCGGCCATGCGCTCCTATCCTTAGTCGCCTAGTTTGGCGCGCTCGGCGTCGCGTAATACGCGGCGGAGAATTTTGCCGGTCGTGGTCATCGGCAGGGCGTCGACGAATTCGACGTCGCGCGGCACTTCGTGCCTAGCTAAGTGTTCGCGCACAAAGTTGCGGATCTCGTCAACCAGCCCCGGGCTTGTGCGAAACCCTTCCTTTAAGACCACGAACGCCTTGATCGATTTAGTGCGCACCGGATCGGGAACGCCGATCGCGGCGGCCATCACGACCGCGGGGTGCAGAGCCAATGCATCCTCGATTTCCGAAGGGCCTATGCGATAACCGCCACTGGTGATGACATCGTCGGCGCGGCCTTGAAACCAGAAATAGCCGTCCTCGTCGCACATCCCGAGATCGCCGCTAATGAGCCAGCCATCGGCGTACTTTTCACGGGTGGCATCTGGATTGCGCCAGTATTCAAGCATCATCACCGGGTCGGGACTGCGGAAGGCGATATTGCCAATTGTTCCGGGCGGTTGCTTTTGGCCCGCATCGTCGACAATCGCAGTGACATGACCGGGTACCGCGCGTCCGATCGAACCGGGCCTGATTGGCATAACGCTGGCGTTCGAGCCGAGCACCAGATTACATTCTGTCTGACCGAACACTTCGTTGATCGATATCTTCAAGACTTCGGCACCCCACTCGATAAGTTCTTTGCCAACCGATTCCCCGCCAGAATACACTGCGCGCAGCTCGACGCCGAAGCGCCCGACGGGGTCTGGCACTTGGCGCATCAGGCGCAGCATCGTCGGCACCAACAGAGTGGTGCGCACCTTGTGACGGCCGATCTTGGTGAAGGCCTGTTCGGGATCGAAACGTGGCGCCCGGAAGGTGAGAACCGGAACGCCGTGGTACCAGGCGGGCATCAGCACATCCATCAGGCCCGCGAGCCAAGCCCAATCTGCCGGCGACCACATCACGTCGCCCGGTTGCGGGAAGAAATCGAGGCAGAACTCGGCTCCGGGCAGATGGCCTAGCATTGATCGGTGTGCCTGGAGCGCTGCTTTTGGGTTGCCAGTCGTACCCGAAGTGAAATTCAGGAAAGCTGGATCGTTGGCCGCTGTGTCGACGTTGGTGAATGTATCGCGTGCCCCTTCTAGCGAAGCAGTCAGTGATCGAGCTTCGGGTCCGCGGCCGTCGATGACGTAGACATGCTCGGTTTCCGGAGCGGACATCCGAGCTTGCGTGAGTTTTTCGAGGTTCGCTACATCGGTAATGACCACGCGCACGGCAACATGATTGAGTCGGTAAGCGACAGCGTCCGCCGCAAATAGCGTGGATACGGGAACCGACACGAAGCCGGCTTTCCAGCAGGCGACATGCGCGATCGCGGTCCACGGATTTTGGCCGAGCAACAACATGACCCTGTCGCCCTTCACGAGGCCGAGCGACACCAGCAGATTTGCCAGCTGATTTGCCTTGCGTTGTATCTCGCGAAAGGTCATTCGCCAGGTTTTGCCGTCTTCCTCCTCGTCGATCAGCGCAATTTTGCCGGGATCGGCCGCATGGCGATCGCAAACATCAGCGGCGATGTTATACCGCGCCGGGATATTCCAGCGGAACGACGTATAGATCTGTTCGTAGGTCGGCAATCTTTCCATGGAGGCGACAGCCGCAATTATCGCCGCTGATGCGTGTTGCGCGACACGATGCGTCGGGCCAACGCGTACCGATGGACTTCGGAGGGCCCATCATAGATGCGAAATGGACGGATGTCGCGGTAAATGCGCTCGACAACTGTGTCGCGGGTTATTCCGATCGATCCAAGAATTTGCAGGCTGCGATCGACCACCCTCCCGAGCGCCTCGGAGCAGAACACTTTGGACATGCTGGTTTCGTCGCGAGCATGCTCGTGACGATCTAATAGCCAAGCCGCCTGCCAGATTGTTAGGCGCGACAGGTGCAAATCAATTTCGTTGTCGGCGAGCATGAAACCGACGCCTTGATGTTCGCCAATCGTGCGGCCGAACGAATGGCGCCGTCCGGCATATTCGGCCGCAATCGCGTGGCATCGCCGCGCTGCGCCCAGCCACCGCATGCAATGGGTCAATCGCGCGGGTCCAAGCCGGACTTGCGCATTGCGGAAGCCTTCCCCGACCCGGCCAAGGACGCGATCGGGTGTTACATGGACGTCCGCAAACGAGACTTCCTCATGGCCACCCGGTGAATTTGTATCGATCGTTTCCAGAATGCGGTCGACCCGGAAACCCGGCGCATCAGTATCCACAAAAAACATTGTCGCGCCGAGGTCGGCGCCTTTGGCGTCGAGCATCCGCGCCATAACGATATTGATGCTGGCCCCGGGGACGCCTGTAATCATCCACTTGCGGCCGTTGATCACAAATCCATCCGCGACTTGTTGAGCGGTTGTCTGCAGCAGCGACGGATCGGAGCCAGCGCCGTCCGTTACAGTCTCGGTCATGGAGAAGACGGAACGAATCTCGCCGCGCACCAGCGGTGCGAGCCACCGAGCTTTCTGTTCCGGCGTGGCGATGGCGTTGAGCAGATTGACGTTGCCCTCGTCCGGCGCTTGAATATTGAGGGCCAACGGTCCAAGTGTCGACCATCCCGCCGCTTCAAACACCACGGCCATGCCGCGGTGATCCAACCCCAGACCGCCGAATTCCTTAGGCCCGTGCGGCGACAGCAAATCGGCTGCGCGGCTCAGTCCAACAAGCTCACGGCGTAGCTCCTCCGAAGGGCCATGTGCGGTCTGGCGCTTATCATTCTCATAGGGAACGATTCTGTCGGCGATAAAGCTTTCAACTCGATCACGCAGCTCGACCAGCTCATCAGGAATTTCAAAATCAATCACGCTTGTCTCCACTAACCATATGCTTTCCACGCGCCAGCTCGATGCCACGGACAAACAACGAGGGCACCGACGTGGCGAACCGCTCCCACAATTCGTCCTTGCGCTTGCCGGTGCGGTGAAGCTTCACGTTTAGGCAAGCAATGGCTCCCAGCCGGTAGTGAGCAAGAGCCTGATACCAATCGATGTAGAAGAGCGCGGGGCCGCCAGCCTCGCGATAGGCATCGATCAGATCCTCCCGCGCGACGGGCGCGACCGGCCGCCAGCTCGGGTCCCAAGCTTTGCCGTCCGACATCATCAGCAACCAGCCGACGTCCAGTCCCTGCGAACCGATCGATGCCAGCTCCCAATCAATCAGAGCTTCTGCTCGGCCGTCCACGTACAGGATGTTGCCCGGCTGAAAGTCGCCATGGACCACACCGATCGGTTGTGCATCCGGAATGTTTGCGGCAAGCAAGTTGTTGAGCTCGGTGCCCGCTGTGAGCCATTTCTGATCCAGTGCGTGGCGAAGGAGCGGAGTCCAGAAATTGAGTTCTTCTTGCAGCGAGCGCGACTTTTCCCAATCGGTCAGCACGCTTTGCCAATCGGCGGTATGCAGCCGCGCCAGCATTCGCGCTGCCGCAATCCATACCTCGCGAAGTTTCGTCGGATCGCGTGGAAACGAGCTGTGGGGCTCCCAGACGACGAACACGCGTCCCGGCAAACGCTCCATGACGATAAAGGGCGTGCCGAGCGCATCATCGTCCGGCGAGGCCCACGGCACCGCCGGCACCGGCATCCCGATGAACTTTAACCCCCGAAGGAGCGGAGCCTGCCGATAGACGTCTGTATTGCCCCGGCGCGTGACGCCGGCAGGGGCAAGCTTAACGACATAAGAACCGAGCGGCTGACCGGCGACACCTAAAACGTCAAAGCCGAAGGTCAGTCCGGCGTGCCCGTCTTCCATCGCATGCAAGTTAACGATGCGACAGCAGGTGTCACACTCGGTCTCGATCAATCGTCGCAAACGATTGGCGAGACCGATCGGTGGCACGTGGGCCCGCGGATTTCTCAAGTACTGCACGTGTGACCGTGACCTTTTCGCCTTTTTGCGATCAGGCTTCTCGCGAAGGGGCGTCCATGACCTCTTTCATTCCCTTCAAGAAAAGACCCGACTACAGCATGGCGACGTACATGGTCCTGGACGATCTACTGGTCCAAGGGCGGCAGTTCGCCCAGCTCCCGCAATCGCTCGGCGAGCGATACGGTTATTTTGCTGGCGTCGCCTTGGCCGAGAATGAACATGATACCGTCACAGGTATGGCTGCGGAGTAGATCAAGCTTCGCGCGCCAGCGTGACGTGTCTCCCCAAATGACGAAATGCTCCACCAAGAACTCGGCCAGCGCCGCAGAGACGATCTCCAAATTCAGAGGCCGACTCGCGTCGGCGTGGTAGGCGTAATCGTAGGACTTCCACATGGCGTGAACGTCAGCGTGCAACGTCTCGGGTATGCCACGTTCGAAGAGATCGCCGCGAAAGGCCCGATTGGCCATGGCGACAACCAGCGTGCCCATCTCGTCAAGCACTGATCCTACTGTTGTGGCTAGCGAAACCGCTGGTCCCAGCCAGAGTTTTTGCTCTGGTCGGGTGCGCCCCGCGGCGATGCGGCGCGCCAGTACGGCCGGCTCCATTGTGCCGCCATAAAACATGCCGTCCCCCTGCTCACCCGCGAGCGCCGCCACGCGCTGCCCGTCGGCGGCGATGAAAAGCGGGCAGCCCTGTCGCGTAAGACCGGTCGCTGGGATGCGGCTCTCGCCAAAATGGCCGCCGGCGCCAGCCCAATAGCCCCGGATCGCGCCAACGGCCTCTTTCAACTGTTGGACGGTCGCCGGGGGCAATCCCACCCCACGAGCGCCACTGTTTCCCGTGGCAAGCACCCCGACGGTACGGCCCTCGCTGATCTCGTTCAGCGTCGCGAGCAGATTGCCGACGACGAGCGGATGGCGAAGGGTCACGTGAGTTACCACCGGCCCAACCGTAAGACGGCGGGTGGCCCGCAACGCTTCGAGCTGATGCAGATAACTTTCCTGATAGATCGTCGGCGAATCGGCAATGCCGAGCCACAAAAACCCCAGCGCTTCGGCGCGCTCGGCTACGCGACGTGTTTCGGTCACACCGCGGGGGAACATCATAAGGCCATACTGAAGGCGGTCGGCCATGGCGAACTTTCCTTAGAAGGCGATAGAACGGCATCGATTTCAATGAATTGCCGCGTACATGATCTTCTCTTCGGTTGCCTCCAATGCGGAATACTCTTCGACCACCTTACCCATGCGGCAAACCAGGATACGGTCCGACAGGGCCATCACCTCTGGTAGATAGGAGGAGATAACGACCACAGCCTTACCTTCATCAGCCAGTTGATTAATCAGCTGATGTATCTCAGTGATCGCGCTGACATCGACGCCGCGCGTTGGCTCGTCGAAGATAATGACCTCGGGGTCCTGCACCAACGACTTCGCAATCACCAGCTTTTGTTGGTTCCCGCCTGAAAGCTCTATCGCTTTCACGTCTTTGCTAATGGCTCGGATGTTCAGACGCTTGATCAACCGTTCGCCGACCTCCGTCGCCTCGCGTTTCGATACCAGCTTGCGTTTTCCGCGCAGTTTAGCAAGAAGACCGAGATATATATTGTCGGCGATGGATTTGGTTTCGAAGAAGCCTTCAAGCTTACGATCCTCAGTGACGTAGACAATGCCGTCTCGAACGGCCGGCGCCGGAACGAGATAACGAACCGGCTTGTCGTGCAGCAGGATCTCGCCACCGTACATGATGTCGCGTTTGATCACGCCGGCCACGACCTTAAAGGTCTCAGTGCGCCCGGCACCGACCAAGCCAAACACGCCGGTGATCTGGCCGGCGAAGACTGAAAGCGAGTTGTTCTTCACCATGGCCGCCATGCGCAGGTTCTCGACCGACAGCACGCGCTTGCCTGCCTGCCGCATCGTCGTTTTGCGCTGACCATATAGTGTTTGCGAAAGATCGCGTCCGACCATCGCTTGAACGAGCCGCGCGCGATCGAAGTTGGCTCTGGAATCAGTGACTACAAGCTTACCGTCGCGCAGCACTGTGATTCGATCGGAGACCAGTAGCGCTTCCTCGAGGGCATGCGAGATAAAAATGACGGAAACACCCCGGGCCTTCAGATTGAAGACGAGATCGAAGAAATACTTCTTCTCCTCAGGCGTCAGGCTTGCCGTCGGTTCGTCAAAAATGATGACCTTGGCCTTGTGCAGCACCGCCCGAGCAATCTCCACCATCTGTTTCTTTGCAGCACCGAGCAAGCTCACGGTTGCGGTCGGATCGACGTCGAATTGCAAAGACTGCAAGAATTGCTGAGCCGCGATGTAGATGCCTCGAAGGCGGTTGAAGAACCGCTCCTGGCCGAGGAATAGGTTTTGCGCGACGGTCATAGTCGGAACTAGGCTCGTTTCCTGAAACACCATGGCAATGCCGAGTTGCAGCGCCTGCACGGGCGTTTCCGGCCGGACCTCTCGGCCCTCAATCAACATTTGACCTGAGGTGAGCTGCACGACTCCCGCCAACACCTTGGTTAGAGTTGACTTGCCCGCACCGTTCTCGCCGACCAGGGTGTGGATTTCGCCCGGCAACAGTGCGAAGTCGACCTCTTCAATGGCCGGCACGCCGGCATATCTCTTGGTGGCCTTCCTCAATTCCACGATCGGCGCGGTCATGACAGCTGTCTCCGCTCGATGTCGGCGACCGGCAGGCGCAAAATCCGTCGACGGCCCTTGGCCAGCACAAACAGGATGCCTCTGCACTCGACTGCAGCAACGACGCCATGGTTCTTGCCGTCGACGCGGCTGTGCAGCGAGTATCGGATCAAACCTTCGGGAGTAAGACGCATCACTAGCCCGTAAGACCGCGGAGGCGCCCACGGCTTGTGGATCCCGCGCATCTTGAGGTGAGCGCCTTGCAGCGGCTCAAGGAAGGAATTGCCGGAAGTAAGCGCCGGCGCGATCCAAAATCGCGGGTCGACCTCTTTCATCATGCGCGTGCGATAGGGCTTTTGGCGCAGCACGAACTCGACGAGCTGGGTGCGACAGGCGAAAGCGGTAAGCCAGAACCCGCCATCTGCTGCTGGAGCCAAGCGCGAGGGATAGCAGGGTAATCGGCTGACGACCGGCAGACCCAGTTTATCCTGGCCGTAAGCAAGCACGCGATGGGCCCAACTCTCGCACACCCAGACATCCTTGCCGACTGAGGCGGCGCCGAAGGTGTAGGCAAGTCCGCTGGCGATCTCGCGCGCACCGCCGTCGGTCAGGTCGAGTTCGATGAGACGACCGCTGCGACCAAGAGACATGAGATCGTGACACCAGCGGTCGTAAGGCTGCGTTTGCGATCCGTCCGTTACTAGCAGTCGGCCGTCGGCAGTGGCGCTTATCGCGTTGACGGCAGTCAATGGCTTTCCCGCGACGCTGGTCCACGTCTGTCCATCGTGCAGGCCACCGATAACGCGCACCTCAGTACCGTCGAGCACGACAGCGAGGCCTCCGCCCGGCAAGCTGGCAAGCGCGGTGATTTGCCGATCGACCAGGACTGCCGTGGTCGCGACGTCGCCATCGTACCGCAGCACGCGCACACCGTCAGCGACAAAGAGTGACGTTCCATCCGTTGCAAGGTCTTCAGGTGCTTCAAGTTCGGCGAAGGTCTCGGCATCCTCCAGAATTTGATTGGGCTTGAGCGCGCCATCGAAGATGGGCACCGTGATGGCCGCCGAACCCCGGCCTAGCAGCTGATCGGTCCAGGTGCGGAGCGTGCCGATCACGACCGCCGGCCCCAGCGACGGTCGTATTGGACGAAATTGGGATCAGCGCCTGGAATCTTGTAGCGGCCGATCCGATTGTTCATGATGCCGCCCAGGTAAAGAGAGCCGCGATGCTCGCGCATCGAGGTGATCATTGGATGATTGATGCCGTTGAGATCCCACAGCGTCTCCAGCACCTCACCCTTTTCGTTGAACTTGAGCACGCAGCCGGTGTTGATGTTTGGGAACAACCATTCGTCTCTCGGTACGCGCTTTGCCATCTTGCGGCGGAAGTTCGGCATCTTCCAGGCGAGATCGAGTGCCGGGCAACGCATGCCGACCAGTGACATCCAGTAGTTTCCGTCGGACGAGTTGTTGATGTTGTCGGGGAAGCCCGGCAGGTTCTCCATCACCATTTCGACCTTGCCGGATTTAGGTCCGTCGAACCAATAGCGCTTGACCGTACACCCCCACGTTTCAGCGAACAGAATCGACTGTCCGTCACTGGCGACGCAGATACCGTTTGGGAAGATAAGGTTGCGCAGCACGGTATGCGTCTTGTTGGTCTTGGGATCGTAACAGATGATACGGCCGTTGCCACGCGCCTCAAGTCCGTCGGTCGCCCATTCGTGCATTTCATAACGCACCGTCGCCTCGGAGAAGAAAATGCGACCGTCGTCGGTAATGTCCAGATCGTCGGCAAGCCGCAAGCGGCTGTCGTCGTTGATGGAATGCAGGCTGCGATTGGTTTCGTCGGTTGCCTTTTCGACGTGGCGATTGGGTGTGATGCGATACAGTCCCATGCCGCCGATGCAAACATAAAGGTTGTCCTGCCGGTCAAACGCCATGCCGAGCGGCGTACCACCAATATGGGCATAGACCTCCATGCGCTCATAGTCGGGTGGGAAAAAGCGTATGATGTCGCCGTGGCGCGAGCCGCCGTAGAGATTATCGTCCCTATCGAGGATCACGTCCTCGGCACCTTCGATGCGGCCGAGGCCGATGACAGTCACATCCCGCAGTTTGTCGTTGATGGCCCAAGGTGTGCCGCAGTCCGCTGCCGTCGACGGCGCCGCCAACACATTGTGATAGGTCGGGCTGACATAAACCTTATTGACAATCCGATGGCGGTTTTTGAGCCAACGTATATCGATCACCGCGGAAAGGAGCAGGATCGAGGCCAACACCATGCGGTTGATACCGCCCGGCAGGCCCATGGTGGTAATTCCGTTCGTGATTAACAGAACAATGAGAGTTCCGACCAACGCCTTTGAGACCGTACCTTTGCCGCCTCCGAGGCTGATGCCGCCGAGCACACAGGCGGTCAACACCAACACCTCAAGGCCGACGCCGATGTCGCCGCCGACAGTCGCGAGGCGGGCCGCGAAGAAAATTGCGCCGATGGCCGTCAGAACGCTGCAGCCAACATAGCACATCGCCACCGTGCGACGCACGGCGACCCCGCTGTTGTAAGCAGAACGTCGCGAGCCGCCGATGGCAGTAATATGCCAACCAGGTCGCAGCCGCGTCATGAAGAAATGGCCGAAGATGGCAATCGCCACATAGACTACAGCGACTGTCGGCACTCCCAATATGTCGCCACTGCCCATCCAGTCCCATAAGGCGGAGTCAGGAAATCCGCTGGCAATGCGCGTTGAGTATTTCTGGATCAGCATGTCGTACGCTGAACGGTAGATAATCAGGGTGATCAGTGTGGTTATGAAGGCGCGCAACCGAAAATAACCAATCAAAACTCCGTTAATCGCACCCAGAGCGGCTCCGAATATCAGCGTAATCGGCACGGCCGCCGCCACAGGCCATTTCAGTACGTGCATCACGTAAAGCGCGCAAAAATTAGTCAGTGCAAATGTCGAGCCGACCGAAAGATCGATACCGCCGACGATCATGACCAACGCCATGCCGAGCACGACGCAGCCAATCTCGCCAGCCTGGCGAGCCGCATCCGACAGAGCCGCCGGTGAGAAGAAGCCGCTGATTGCCCTGCTCAACGCGAAAGCAACGATGATAAGCACGATCACCGGTATCGCTGTTTCAGTCCACCGCTTGGCAAGGATTTCGCCCAGCATGTGGTCGGGCCAATAGCGATAGCGCAACCTAACCAAAGTTTCGAGCAACGAAGGTCGCGCGGCTGCCGCATCCGCAATCGGCTGCTGCGAGGCATGACGTGTCAGATCATCCATGGGTGAAAGGCACGTTTGTCTGAATGTTGCGAGAGTGATGTTATGCCGGCACCGACCGCCTCCGCCTGGACGCTGCTACAGATGCTTTCTGTGCGTTCAAGCGGAGGACAGCATTTGGGGTCGGTTTAGCTCTTGCCGAGGGTCCAACAGGTGCCTTCGGCGGAGGCGTTTTCCTTGGTGATGGGAATGAGCGTTGTATAGATCGACGCCTTGGCGGAACCCGGCTTTAAACCTGAAACCAGCAACCACTTGATCATGGCTGCCATGTTTGCGGCTTGAGTAGGCACGTCGTAGCTGAGATCGAGATCAAACGCTCCGGATTTCACCTGGTCGCAGGCGCCTTTCTGTTCACCGCCGCCCGACGTCGCAAGGAAAACCTTGCCCGTTAGCCCAGCTTCCCTGATGGCGGCTGCCGTACCGATGTCCATGCCGTCCCAGAATCCGACGATGCCGCACAGATCGGGATTTTGCTTCAGGACCGTCTGCACGATGCCTTTCGCTTTGGACGCGTCCCAGTCGGCTGCTTGGCTCGAGACCACTTTGACCTCTGGATGCTTCGCCAGCACATCCTCAACTCCCTTGAGCGTATACGCGCTCGCCGCCGCCGAGAGTTGACCCTGCACGATCGCAATCTTGTTAGACTTGTCCTTGCAGAAGTTGACCACGGCCGTCGTAGCCTTCTGACCGATGTCAACCCAATCTGCCCCGACGAACGCAGTCGTCGGATAGCTCGAACGCATATTGATCTGGATTACGTCGATCCCCGAAGACTCGGCCTTCTGCAACAGCTTTGCATAAGTTTGCACGTCCGGGTTATGGGCAATGATCACGTCGGGCTTTTCGGTGATCAGGTTGGTGAGCGCCTGAGCGCCCGCGTTCGTGCTCCAATTAGGGTCACGCACGACGACCTTAACGCCTAGTGGCTCGAGTTCGCGTTTAAGACCGGCGAGCCACCCCTGCGCTAGATCGAAGCTCATGGCCACCGGAAGGTAGGCCACGACTTTGCCCTGCAATGCCTTGAGATACGGCTCGCGAAATGGCTCTTCTATTCCCTGCGACTGGGCCGAGCACGTCAACCCGAGCAGCCCTACCGCCAGAGTGGCGGCTGCCGATATTCGTCTCAGAGTACGGTTGTATTTGCAGTCCATGTTCTCCTCCCTTTGATTATTGTCTTGCATTTCCCGCACGCGCGGCGGCTTAGATGTCACCTTGCTGAGCGGTCTCCTCGTTGCGCGGATTGATTATCGAATCCGCGAGAATCGCGATCAGCAATATGACCCCTTTGATGAAATTCTGACCGTAATAGGAAACGTCAAGAATTGTCATGGCGTTTAAGATAGTGCCAATGAGCATCGTGCCGATCACCGCACTGAGAACGCCGCCGCGGCCGCCGGAAAGCCCGATGCCGCCGAGCACGCAAACCAGGATGACGTCGTATATCAACGTGGAATTGTAGATACGCGTCTCCATACTGTTTACGGAAGCTGCCAAAACGAAGCCTGCGAACGAACCAATCAGCGCTGCCAGTAGATATTGCAGGACAATCACCGGCCGCGTCGGAATACCCGACGTTCGCGCCGCGAAAGGATTGTCTCCGATTGCGTAGATGTATGCGCCGAGTCGCGTGCGGCGCAGAAATAAGCCGACCGCGAGCGCCGCTAGAGCAAACATAATGATCGGCGTAGGCACACCGAGTACAGTACCCCGACCGATCCAAGCTATCGGATCGAGTTTGTCGTTCCATTGAACGACGTCTAGCTGAAAGAAAAATGCTTGGCCCAATCCGGCGAGGAATAGGCCGGAGGCTAACGTCGTGAACAATGAAGGCACTTCGGCATATGCAACGAGCCAGCCATTAACCAGGCCGAAGCCAACACTGAGCGCGGCCGCTGCGGCGAAAGCTTCTAGAACAGAATGACCGCTCTGAACCATCTGCAGCACTAATGCCGCCGGCACTGCCAGTGTCGCTATCATCGAGAGGTCGATGCCGCGTCCAATGATGACGACGGCCATGCCAACACTCAGGATCCCGAGGACCGCTACATTCTGCAGCAGCGCGATCATGTTGTCGGGGTTCAAGAAACCGGGCAGGAACAGCGAAAAACCAACAAACAGCACCACGAAGATGCCGAACACGATGCCTTGCTGCGTGATCCGTTGCGGCCGCATTGTAATCGTGCCTTGGACAAATGTCCGATTGTCCGACATAAGTATCGTATGGTGATTTCGGGTCGTCAAGACCTGGTGGGTTTTCTCGGATTTTTATCCAGCGAATTGGCAAGGGCATACCGATGGCTTGCGTAAAGTTTCGGTCCGCAGCCGTGATTTCAGGCCCTTCGACGCGATGGCAAAGTGGGCAAATGGCATGAGCATGCAGTTCGAAAAGCTGAGCGTCCTTTCTGCCTATCAAGTCGTCTCCCGTGAGCTAAGGCGCATGATTCTTTCGGGGGATCTCAAGACCGGAGACCAATTGCCGACCGAATTGCAGCTTGCCGAACAACTCGGAGTTAACCGCTCGACCGTTCGCGAAGGCATTCGGCAACTTGAGAACGAAGGACTTGTCCGCCGTAAAGGACGGGAACGGCTGCGCGTTTCCGTCCCCGACAGCCGCGACCTCGCCCCGCGGGCAATTCGCGCTATGGTGATGCACCAGGTCACTTTTCGGGAGCTGTGGGAAGCAGCGCTGGTGTTAGAGCCAGCTTGCGCATCGCTAAGCGCCGCTAATCACGACGATAAAATCGTGGCCGCACTTGAGAACAATTTGCAGGGCACGCGCCACTTCATTGACAACGTACAGCAGTGCACCGAGTTCGACACGGAGTTTCATGCCCTTGTGGCGGAGGGCGTGCACAATAAGGCGCTTTTGCTATCTCGAGCGCCGATAGGCCTGTTGTTGTATTCCGCTTTTGAAAGGCTTTGTCCGCTCATTCCTCAAGCCAGGGACCGCATGCTCAAGGCGCACGACAACGTTACAAAGGCGATCCGCGAAGGCAATTCCGCCGAGGCGGAACTCTGGATGCGCAAACACATAATCGATTTCCGACGCGGTTGGGAAATGGCCGCGCTGAGGCTAGATTTACGGGTCGAGCTCCCCCGAGCGGTCGCTGAAATCCTAAAGCGGCTTCGCCCAACTATGAAAGACCCATTGTTGGAGAATTCGGCATCCCGTTGCATTGTCGGTCGGCGATCGATCCGACGCTAACTTACCGACCGGGTACCCCAAAGCTCTCTGCTGGCGATGTCAGCACCCTGCACGAGAGCTTTCAGCTTTGCCCACTGGATTGACGGGTGGGCCCGGCGCGTAAACGGCCCCTGCGCAAAGCCGCAATCGGTCGAGGCGATGATCCTTTCGCGGCCGACGAGCCTGGCAAGACGGGTGATACGCTCGGCCACGAGTTCGGGATGTTCGACGATATTCGTTGAGTGGCTGATTAAACCCGGAAGTAAAACCTTGTCGCCAGGCAATTTGACCTTCTCCCAAACGCGCCACTCGTGCTCGTGCCGAGGGTTGGCCATTTCGAGTGAGTAAGCACTGGCATTCACCTTGAGGATCAGACTCATGATGTCCTTGGCCGGCACGTCATTCGTGTGCGGTCCGTTCCAGCTTCCCCAGCAGACGTGATAGCGAATCCGTTCGGGCGGCAAATCCTTAATCGCCTCGTTCGTTGCGTCGACCCTGAATTCAGCCCATTTGTAATAGTCAGAGAAGGTGTGCGGCGGGACCATTACGTCAAAGTAGGTCGCCAAGTATGCGTCATCGATCTGCAGCGTGAGACCGGAATCGATGATCGCCTTATATTCATCGTGTAAGGCGGCTGCGATCGCCAGGAGCAATTCGTCTGCGCTTCTGTAAAATTGCTCGTACCGGTCAGGCGCCACGCTCGCGGGGGCGACCACCGGCAGAAAAGCGTCGGCGACCTGAATATCCGCCAGAGCGCTCTTGAGGTTCCCGATGTCCCTGCTCACCAGCGCTTGGCCGGTATATTTGATTGGTCCGGTTACATGGAGTAATCCGGTTTTCGCGAACGACTTGCCCATGCCAACGAAACCCTTTTCAGCCTCGAACTCGGCATAGAATTCCGCGAAATCCCGACGATCCTTCCCTGCAGTCGCCTTGATTGATCCGACACCCCCTGCCCGTTCTTCGAAGCCGGACAATCGCTCCAATACGTATCGGGACCAACTTACATTTTTGCCGAACTCCCCATCACTAACGATGTCGATTCCTATTTCGGCCTGTAGCTTGACCACATCAGCGACGGCGTGCGCTAGACAGGCATCGTAAATCGCCTGTTCATAAGGCTCATCATTGAGCCTCTTCTCATGAAACGAGATCAGTTCCGGCGGTCGTATGAGGCTGCCGACATGTGTCGTGAGGATACGATCCTCCGATCCGATGTTCGAACCATACAAACGCATTAGCGATTCCTTGTGGGAATTCGTGATTAAAACTGTTCCCGGTCGGGTCGTAATCCGCGACCGGGAAACGCGTTAGCGGCAACTTCGGCGAGTCCTTAGTTCTTTTTCGCTCCGATCAGCACGAACGCTATCTTGACCGGCTTGTCGCCCTTGTTCCGCCATGCGTGCCGCGTCCCGTTCTGCACCACGATGTCGTGAGGCTTGAGGTGAACCTGCTTGCCGTCATCGACCTCCAGCCAAACTTCGCCGTCGAGAACGATGCCGTAATCAACGGTCTGCGTCGTATGCATTCCCGGATTGTCCATTTCCATCGTTTGCGCGAGGTCGGGAATGTGCTCCATGAATTCCTGCCCAGCCGCAGCCGGATCGATCGTCATCATCACTGAATCAGGCGCGAAAGTTACAATCATCAAACGTGTCTCGCCGGGCTTCGGTGGCACATATGTGCTCTGTTCAGTGACCACATCGGCGCCGTCGATAGGCAGGGTGGGAGTGCCGGGCGTCGACCAAATCAGTGCCGCAGACTGTCCCGGAATATGCTTGAAATCCTTTGCGCGTCGCGTACCGCCGTCCGACACGATTTTCGACTTGCCCCCCGAGTACCCTGTCACCACGCGGCGCACGGTCATGGTATTCCTCCTCTATGTTGTCTCAACTTGCTGAAGATAGGATCGCGAGACACTAAACCTTTGCCATCACGTCAGCCCATCGTTGGAGCATGTCATCCTCCTGCCCGGGGACAATGTTAGGCGCTATTTGATGGTAACCGAGCGCCTTCATTCCTCGGATCCGCTCAGCCAGTTCGGAGCGCGTTCCAGTCAACGACAGCCCGCGGATTACGTCGGCAGACAGGTGCTTTTCGTCGGGACGAACGAACATCAGATGGCCGCGGTGATTACTGAGATACCGAGCGTCGGCAGGTTCATATTTTAGGTAGACCTTGCGATACGCCTCGAGTTCGGCCGCAAATGGGAAGGGGCCGCCGAGCGGAAACACAGACCCGAATTGATCTTCTTCCACGAGGTTGTGGAACGCGATCGCGGCGTATGGACCAGCCTGCGCTATAGAACGCGGACTGTCGGCCGGCTCGCCCTCATCGAGCACGCATCCGCCGGTACTGGCCGCTGCGTAAAAGTTCTTCAAGTCGCGGCCACATCGCTGCCAGGCAGCACGAATATCGTCGATATCTGCCTGCTCGCGCTGCGGATAACTGACGGCGCCAATCCACCCGGCGCCTAGCTTGGCGGTGAGGGCTCGCGCTTTTGGCCCGAAAGCTGAGATGAAGGTAGGTATCGGGTCTTTAATGTTTATCAGCCCAAGCTCCGGATTCAAAAAGCGAATCTTGTGAGTTCCGCCTTCCTCCGACCACTCGACTGTCTTTCCCTTTAACAAGCCTTCGACGACCTCGATGTAATTCTCAAGCCGAGCAAGCGTCACTGGCCCGAGACCCATCGTCCGCCGACCCGTGTACCCCGTCGACGTGCCAAACACGACGCGTCCGGGCGCCAGTGCGTTTAGCGTCGCAAGCGCATTCGCGGCCACCGGCGCGATACGGTTCGAGGGGATAAAGACGCCGGCGCACAGCTTTATCTTCGAGGTTTTCATCGCGGCTGCACCCATGGCGACAAGCACGTCGGCGCTCAGCAGATGCGTGTCGTAGAACCAGGCGTAGGTGAAACCCAATTCCTCCGCGCGCTTCACGACCTCCCATGATCGTGCTTTTGTCGGCAAGCATATACCGAATTCCATCTGTTGTTCCTCCAGCCCTCGGTTCCATTCTTTGCGCAGTGCACTGGATCAAATGTTGTGCACTAAATTGTCCGTAGAGCGGCTGACGGTTGGCAGCAATTGCGCCGCACCAAATGATGCAGTGATTCTGTCTTGCCCAACCTCGCCGTAGAGCGTAGTGCGCTGCCGTGGGATTCTTGCTAGCGAAGCAATCAACCGATCCATGGCTTCGGGAGGCATCTCCTCGCCATGCAAGGCGCCAGCCGCCCGTGTAATGCGTTCATTCATCAAGGTGCCGCCCAGATCGTTGGCACCTGCGCGCAAGCACGCCGCAGCTCCATCCGCGCCCATCTTGACCCAGGAGGTTTGGATATTTGTCAGCAAAGGATCGAGAACAACGCGGCCGACGGCGTGCATCAAAACGGCCTCGCGGAACGTGGGACCGAGCCGGCTAAGCCCGCGCAAATGGAGCGGGGTTTCCATTGGCACGAACGGCAGCGGAACGAATTCAGTGAAGCCGCCGGTACGACATTGAAGCTCACGCAGCCGCAACAGATGCCGCGCCCAATGTCGATATCGATCGACGTGACCGAACATGATCGTGGCCGTCGTCCTGATGCCAAGACGATGTGCCGTCTCCACCACCTCAAACCACTGCGCGGTGTTGACCTTATCGGGGCAGATGACGGCGCGGACTTCATCGTCCAAAATCTCGGCGGCGGTACCCGGCAACGATCCGAGACCTGTTTCCTTCAAGCGCGTGAGAAACTCGCGTACGGAAATTCCAAGCGTCGATGCGCCCTGCCAGATTTCCAGTGGCGAGAACGCATGAATATGCATCCGGGGACAGACTTCTTTGATTGCGCGGCAAATCGAAAGGTAGGTCGAACCGTTATATGACGGGTGGATTCCGCCTTGCAGGCAGACTTCCACCGCACCACGACCCCACGCTTCGACGGCGCGACGTTGAATTTCCTCAAGGTCCAGGTCGTACGGTCGCCCGCGCAGACTATCGCTGAGCTTCCCTTTCGAAAAAGCGCAAAATTTACAGCGGAAATAGCAGATATTGGTGTAGTTGATATTTCGCGTGACGACGTAGCTGACATCATCGCCGCAACGTGCCGCGCGCATTGCATCGGCCGCCTCGCAGACGACGTGGAACGCATCGCCGCGACTTTCGAACAACTTAACGATATCGCTTTCGCTTAACGTCACACCTGCCAATGCTCTGGCAAGGACTGCATCGATCTCGTTATGCACGAGCGCCGTCGACGGCTCACCCGCTGGCTTGTTCAGCGTTCCAGGGATCCACCGGTCAGCACGAGCAAATCCCTCGCCGTCTGATGCACGTACTACCACGGGCCGCAACTCCGTACCGAGCCAGATATCTGCGCGGCGAACATATGACGGGTAAATCGCCAGCCGCTCGACTAAGACCTTCCCGGCTTTGGCGGTCTCTCGCGTCAGCAATTCGAGCTGCGGCCAGGGCCGCTCGGGATTGACATAGTCGGGTGTGACTGGCGAAATTCCACCCCAGTCGTTGATCCCAGCAGCGACGAGTTGGCCCAGAACGCCCGGCGACAAGTTGGGCGGCACCTGTATGTTCATTTCCGGCCCCAACACGAGCCGCGCGACGGCTACGGTCCACAAATGCTCGTCGAGCGCGGGCTCGGGGAAACCGGCCATCTTTGTTCCAGGCTTGGCACAAAAATTCTGGATGATGATTTCCTGAATGTGCCCATATCTTTCGTGGAGCTCGCGGAGTTCCAGCAAAGCTTCCAGGCGCTCGCGTCGGGTTTCACCGATGCCGATCAGGATTCCCGACGTAAACGGTATCGCCGCCTCGCCCGCGGCGCGGATGACGTCTAGACGGACTGAAGGTTCCTTGTCGGGCGATCCGAAATGCGGTCCACCTCTGGCGCCAAGACGCGCAGCGGACGTCTCAAGCATGAGGCCTTGCGAGGCGGAAACTCGCCTCAGGTTCGCCAGTTCGTCCGGGGTCATGACTCCGGCGTTGATGTGCGGCAATAAACCCGTGCGCTCGAGCACCGAGGACGCCATCGCGGCGAGATAGGAGATCGTCGTTTCATGCCCCAGTGCGGCCAGCTCATCGCGGGCCGCGCGATAACGGCGTTCCGGTTTGTCACCAAGCGTGAAAAGCGCCTCGCGACATCCCGCCTCTGCACCGGCCTTCGCGATCGCCAGCACGTCCTCAGCGGTGAGATAGGCGCGCATGCCGCTGCGCGGCGGATGAGCGAAGGTGCAATAGTGACACGAGTCGCGGCACAGCTGGGTGAGTGGAATAAATACTTTCCGCGAATAGGAAATGACCGCGCCATGGCCGCGGTCGCGGAGTCCCGCCGCGGTTCGCATGATCGCCGGCAGATCCTCGCAGTCGAGCAGCATAAAGACATCGGCAGCCGTCAGCCGGCCGCGCTCTGCGCGTTCAAGCACCCGTGCGAATTTGCTCATCACATTTCAAAAACCATTTCGGGCATCTTGTCCCATTCGGTCCTGTATTCGTCGAGCAAAGCCCAGGCGCGCGTGTCGGAGCGATTTCTCATGAACTTCGCGAGATCCGCCGGTTCGTCGACATCGAGCGCAATCCCGTCTCTCCGAACGACGGTCGGGCTTAGGCCCTGGCGTTGCGCCGCGGCCAGGTGCGGAAAGAAGCTGTCAGGGCCGAACCTCAAAGGGACAACATCCGCGGGCGAACATACGATCGCGTTAGAGCCGCGCTCGTCCCAAGCCGGAACGATCGTGAAAGCCGGTGCTTCCGGGTGCGCAATCAGCAAGTGGGCGATATCGGCCGGCGACACCAGGGGAATGTCGCCTGGCATCGTCAACATTGCCGATCCGTTCGCGGCTGCCCGACGCGCCGCAGCCGTTACCGCGCCAGTGTGTCCCTCACGCGCGCCGTCGGTCCACACTTCCGCGCCCCAGCGCAGCGCAATTTCCCTGGCCTTCGGGTCCAAGGTGATTACCGCTATTCCGGCAAGTCCCGGAGCTCCAGCCACGGCTTGCATCACGTCTTCGAACATAGCCACTGCAAGTTCTTGCCGCACACGAGGCGACAGCACATTCGCCAGGCGCTGTTTTGCGAGAACGGTCTCCTTGACCGGCACGACCGCCCAGATATCGCGATGCGAAGGCCCCCGATCACTTGCCATCGAACGCTCGCAACAGGGATGCCCCTTTGGCTGAAAGTGTGATTTTGGCTTCCCTTCAAACGGCCCGTCTGTCCCTTCTGTTTAGGACAAAGCGCGGCATGGAGTGCGATCTAGCGGTCAGAGTGCGATAAACCGTCGGCCAGTGCGAGCACTGTTTTTGCCAGGTTTTTGCGATCCGCTAGGGAACGCATGAGCGCTCTAGCCGTCACGGTGGGAATCCGAAGAGTTGCCGCTATCGACGCGTCAGCGTGATCGACGACATAGCCGTCCAAAAAGTCCTCATAGCGACGCGCAACCTCTGTGGCGCTGATCTCCAAACCAAGCTCGGACATCATTTTAGCTGTCGGTCCCTTCACGGCCTTGCCACCGATAATGGGAGCAACGGCAACGATGGGCGCAGCACAGTTTTGCAAGGCCCGACGCACACCGGGAAGGGCTAAGATGGGATCGATGCTGATAAATGGATTAGAGGGGCAGATTACCACAACCCTCAGGGCGGGATCGGTTATCGCCGCGACGAAATCGCGATGCGGAAGAGCCGAAGCGGCGCCCTCAAAGGAAAAATCGCGAACCTCAGGCCCGCATTGCTGTTCGACGAAATACCGCTGAAACTCGAGCCAGCCTCCGGAAGTCAGAACGCGGGTCCGGACGGCCTCGTCCGTCATGGGCAGGATCCTGGCAGTTATCCCAAAACGACGTGAAAAATTGGCGATGATGTTGGACAACGGTTCGCCCGCTTTGAGCCTCTGCGTTCGTTCTACGTGAGTTGCGAGATCGCCGTCTCCCAGGCGAAACCAAGTTTCACCTCCTAGCGCATCCAGCGCTGCCATAAAGGTCCAGGTTTCGTCGCGACGACCCCAGCCGGTCTCTGGATTGTCAAGCCCTGCCAGTGTGTACAGAAGCGTGTCAATGTCCGGCGACACATGCAAACCCAGGTGTTCGAAATCGTCGCCGGTATTTGCGACCACGACGAGTTTGCCCGCTGGAACGACTTTGCTGAGGCCTAAAACCAGCTTTGCGCCGCCTACTCCTCCAGAAAGCGCGAGAACCAGGTCTTGATCGTGCGCAGTTTTCATCGAAACAGGTCTTCTGCCGGTTTGCGGACCAGGGCAGCAGCGGATGACGGCGGGTCAGACCAAGTTAGACCGCGCAAGACAATGACCGGCGTCGCCTCGTTTGCCTGGCCCATAAGCAAGGAGGCGGCTGCAGCGATCTCATCTGCAAATCCAGTCTCGCTCACCCGCAATCGGCGTCCGTAGATATCCGGCTGTCCACGAAGATTCACTAAGGACGGCAACCCTGCCGCTCCAAGCGCCACGCCAACGGTGCCGAGACGCCAGGCGCGCCCAAAACTATCGCTGATCACCACCCCAATGGATTTGCCAAGCTGCCGGTGAAGCCGCTCGTGCAGTTGTTGCGCCGAGGCATCTGGATCTCTCGGCAAGAGAAGGACAGGCTCTGCACCTTTCGAAGGATCGACGTTCGACTGATCGACTCCAGCATTGGCGGCAACAAAGCCTAGTCGATGCTCCACGATCATGACGCCAGGACGATGTCTTATTACGCGGCGCGACTCGGCTAAGATAACCTCCACCAACCGAGGATCTTTTTGCACCTCGATCGACAAAGCCAGCGCTTCGCTACCGGGCTTCACCTCAGCAAGGTCGACATATCGTCCTTCAGCCTTCGAAACTACTTTTTGCGCAACTACCAAAACATCGTGATCGAAGAGTTCCGGCTCGTGCCTTTGAGCAAACCCACAGATAACGTCACCAAGGTCAGTCCCCGGTTCCACCAAAGGGAAGCCAGCCATCGGAATCAGCAACAAGGAACGGGTCTGGCGGGCGCTGTCCATACCGCCTTCTACCGAAAGAAGCGCAGATAATCGAATGCTCTTGTGACAAGCGCCGCTTGTCTAGCGTCAATCCGGAACGGAATTCCCGGCTCAGTCCCCGGCCCTTTTGAGCCGGGGCGACTGCCGGGTAGAATTTCGCGCTACGGCAAAGGGCCGCCTTTGTATGCCGTCCCGGGACGTTTAACTCCTTAGGCCCAGCCGGCTTTCACACGAACACTCACGAGATCCGACTCGGGTATGCCGACGGCCGCAACGGAACGGAAGAAACCGTTCTGCCATTGACCGACCGTATACGCGATGTTCTGCAACTGCGTACGAAGGTCGATTTCGCCGATCAATGTTTTAAACGTGTGGGACTTCAAATATGCGGCGACGGCGTCACGATCGATCGTACCTGCACCTTCGATCGCCTGCGTCAGCACTTGTCCATTCGCATAAATATAGAAGCAGGCATTGTAGTCAGCATCGATACCCGTGACCTCCTTGTGCAGCTTTAAGAAGGCGCGGGTCTTGTCATTATCCGGCATGCCACCGAAGCCGATAATGTTCTCTGCTGAAGCGCCAAACTTGCCGGCGTAACCGGCAAACGCGCAGCCAATACCATTATAGTATACTTTCACATTGAAGTCTTCGATTTTCGCCTGATCCGTCAGGCCAAAGCTATCGGGCGGATAGGAGTAAGCGATGAACGCATCAGGATTGCTGTTTTTGGCGGCTTTGATGACAGGCGTGTAATCTTGGGTTCCGAGCGGATACGATTTGTCGTAAACGATTTGAAATCCGGCGGCCGGGAGAAGCTTGCGGCTGATATTCGCCGAACTCGATACCATATTCGTCGGCCACGTTGACCATGGCGACCTTATTGCCGATCTGACCGCCTTCTCGCAGCTTCTTAAGGATATCGATCACCGCTCCACTGTATTGGCTTGTTGTGCCGTTGGCGAAAAAGAGGTTGGAATATTTCTTGGTTAGCTCCGCGCCGAGATCGGTGACGCAGGCCACAGCCATCTGCGGATAGCCAAGCTTCGCGAACGCCGGCGCCGCGGCCACGTTGAAGCCGGTGCTATACAAGCCCACGATCCAATCAACCTTGTCCACCGCCGCGAGGCGTTCCAGCGCCTTGATGGCTTCGGGAGGTTGCGTGCGGTCGTCATATTCGATCAATTCGACTTTGCGTGGACCATCCTTGAGCTTCAGGCCGCCCGCCTTGTTGACCTGATTTGCCCAAAGTTGCCATGGCGGGAAGAACGTCGTAGCCGCCCCAGGCGCTAACGGACCAGTCTTCGCGCCGACGGCGCCAACCTTGATGCTTCCCTGATCTGCGCGCGCGGGTCGAATGAACGGGGCAGCCAGCACCGTCGCGCCGGCATATTTCAACAATTCGCGTCGTTGCATGAGTGTCTCCCTCAGCTTTAGATTATTGTTGGTGTCGCCGCCCATCTTTGTTTCTGGACGAACTGAAATATCTCGCGGCAAACAACCGCGAAACTAATATGCACGATGACCAACGGTTTGATGTCCTCCGCTTTAAGGACAGACTTGGACGACCGCTCGTGCAAATGATGTTGAGGGAGGCAAAAGCCGGATGTCATAAGGATTGATGACGCACCAAACTTGCACACCCTCCTAAAACCCCACGTCTCGTCAATGTACAGGCGATCAAGGATGACGGATCAATGGGCGATACAGCGAGCGAGCGCGCCGTCGCGATGGGCGCAGATAAGTCAAATCTTGCTATTTTGCGGATCGGGGGCGGCGCCGTTGGCTTCAATTGGCTCCCGGTCGTTGCGGCCGAGCGCCAGGGAATGTTCGCGCGCCGCAATCTTGCAGTCGAAATAAAACGACTCGGTGCCGTCGATAAGGCTACTGCCGCCGTAAAAAATGGAGAACTGGATCTTGTCATTACGCCGCCAGAGGGCGCCATCCGTGACTGCGTGAACGGCGGCAATCTTAAGATAATTGCTGGAAATGCAAATCGATTGCCCCTTTCGCTGATCGCAAATCCGCGCATTGAGCGAATTGAAGAGTTGAGGGGCGCGCGATTGGGTACTTCGTCGCTAACTGAAGGTACGGCGTTGTATACAATGGAGGTACTCCGCCAACATGGGCTGAATTACCCCGGCGACTACGAGTTTGCCGTGGTGGGTGTTCATCCGGCACGATGGAAAGCGCTGCAGGAAGGCGCGATAGACGCAGCGGTGCAATTGATTCCATTGAACTTCGTCGCGGAGGACGCCGGCTATAGAAATCTCGGTGAGGTCACCGACTACATTCCGGAGATCGTCTTTACCGCCCTGATCGTCGATAGCGTTGCAGCAGATAGTCACCGCGAGCAAATCGTCGCCTTCCTGTCGGGCGTCATCGAAGGAACGAAGTGGGTATACGATCCCGCCCACGACGAGGCGCTTCTGGCAATCACCAGGGAATTGACGCAAGCCGAAGGAAAATACGGCAGGCAGGCTCTGAACTATATGCGTGACAAAAGAGTCTTTTCACCGGATCTTTCGATTCCCGATGCGGCGTTCGCGAAATCGATCGAATTGATGCACAGAGCGGGGCTTGCCGACGATCGACTGATGGCAAACGCCCGGAACGTGCTAGATGATAGTTATCGCAGTGCAGCGATAGATCGCGCTTAACGAGGAAAAAGCGCAGTGCGATGAACGTTCTTCCGCCCGAGTTCGTGCCCGACGCGAGAACCGCCGTTCGCGTGATTTGCGGCTTGTTCTTCCTGCCTCACACGATCGCAAAGCTGCTCAATATCGACCGCGCATCGGTGTTGTTCGACAAGGTCGGATTTCGCCCGGCTCGCTTTTTCGTCGTATTGACCGCTCTTCTCGAAGTGATTGCGGCGTTCGGACTCGTGTCCGGGCTCTACCCGAGGCTTGCAGCGCTGGCGGCGGCGATCGTCCTTGTCGGCGCGGCGTACGCGATCGGCCGCGCCCATACTCTCATGTGGCGTTGGCAACATCCGGGCATCGAATACGTGCTGTTTTGGGCAATCATTTGCCTTTGCGCCGGGTTCCTCCCCCAAGTTCCCCAATAACGGCGCACGAGCGAAGATTCCGGCTGCCCGCGCTTGCTCCGCCCGGCGCGCACTCCGCTTGTGGCATCGTGTTGAGCGATCGAGTATACTTAGAATTAATAGCCGCTTGCGGCACTGCAGAAAAACATTTCGCAGATCTAGAGGGGAGGAGAACGCAATGATGGTCGTTTCTCCAGTTCGTTCAGACGAGCGTCTTAATCTCCACACGCACAATTTGCGCGAGGTGATGCGATCGATCGGAACGGATTCATATGACCAGAGCTGTCTCGTATTCCTGGAAAAGTCATTGAACGCCGATCAGTGGGCACTATTTCGCTTCCGCTCCGGCATACCTCTGAAATGTGTCGCGACTGCAAGCCTGCATCATCGGACGGCCGCACTGGAAAATACCGGCAGGTATATTATTCGGTGTCACAGCGTCGATCCGTGTGTGCACGCGGCTAACAAGCTCAAATCCGTGGCGACGCTGACCAAATTGGACATCAATGACATCGAGGATACGCAATACCGCCACTGCTTTGAGCTCACCCAGGTGCGCGAACGCGTGAGTTTGTTCTCCCGCATCGGAGATGATTTGTATCAATTGAGCGCCTTCCGTGGCCCGCGCATGAGCAGGTTTACACCTGCCGAAATGAACTATTTTGCCGCGCTGGCGGAACTGCTTTTGGTTAGTGCGCAAAAGCACGAGATTCTCATGGAGCAACGGCGCGGTGCCCCGCGTCATTTGGACGTAAAAGGCATCGAGAGGCTCCTGAAGATGCGGGCTCCATCACTGAGCACACGTGAGTGTGAGGTTTGCGCGCGCGCTGCGGTTGGCAAGACAATTGAAGGCACGTCGCTGGATTTGGATATCAAGAGAACAAGCGTCATCACCTATCGGCAGCGCGCTTACCAAAAGCTTGGTATTTCCCGAACGAACGAGCTTGTGGCGCTCTTAAATGACATGCATGCAGAGCGCGCTCTCGCTTCGTGATCCGGCGGGCCGCTGGAATTCCGTTCCATCGTTGGCCATGCCTGAACGCTGTCCGCAAGCCTGAGGGCAGACATCGCCTGTCGTTTCGTCCATTTTTGGCGACTTCTTAGCGAACCACTTGGTCAGGATGCTCTCAGAGCGCGATCGCCTTCATTTCGTTGGCAGTATTCCGTTGCCCAGTAGCGACGAAGTATTTCGCCAACTCAACGCTCAGGTGGGACAGTTCCTCCGGCGCATCCCCGACGGCGAGACAGGTGAGCGCACTCTCTGGATCAAATTTCAGCAAAAAATGCTGCTCGACCATCCGGCTGTTGAACTCGATCCAACGCAGCCGCCTCTTCCGGTCAAGCAGGCCGACGGTACAGTACACCGCCACATTCAACTTGTCAGGCTGAAGCCCGGTGTCGATGTCGAAACGATTGAATTCGACACGGGGTACGACCGCGCGGCAATTGCCTCATATCCAATATTTCAGCGCCTAAGGGAAAACAGAACCATCGCATCGGAAATCCGCCTGCAAGTTGCCCTTCCGACGCCGATGGCCACCGGACTGATGTATGTAAGTCCAGTCGGACGCGATCGCTATCTTCGCGCATACGAACACTCGTTGCTCAAAGCCCTCGACAACATACTAAAAACAATTCCCCACTCCGAACTTTCAATCCAATTCGATGTCTGCCAGGAGGTATTGTTGTTTGAAAACTATTTTCCTGTTCGAGAGCGGAATTATCAAAAGGACGTCTTTGAACAGTTCGGCCGCCTCGGCGCAGCCATCCCAAGTAGTGTCGAACTGGGATTTCACCTTTGCTACGGCTCGCCGGGAGACCAACCGCTGCTGCTCCTTAAAGACGCGGCCGTGTTGGTGGAATTGATGAACGGCATCGCCGATTTTGTGCCGCGGCCGGTCGAGTTCATTCATATTCCAGTACCTAAACAAGCCGACAGCGCATTTTTCGCTCCACTGCGGGATTGGCGCCGCCCCGCTGCAACCCACCTGTATCTTGGGCTCCTGCAATTCAATGACGATTCCGGAAATCGAGCGCGTATTGCCGCAGCCCGGCGGGTAGTTAGTGACTTTGGCATCGCGGCAGAATGCGGATTTGGGCGTACGGACCCAGGTCGCGTGTCCGGAATTCTTGCCGGTCATCGCGAGGCCGCGCAAATGCTGGCGGAGATCAGCTAGTTTTTGGGCCGCGCGTCCTAATAATCGAGGTACTCTTCAGGACGTACACGTCTTCGCGTGCATCGTTTCGCAACTTCGCAATGTGAGAGACGAAACCAAGTTCGGGCTTGCTCCTCGAAATACGTACATCGATTATTTCTGCCGTACCTGAAAGCCTGTCGCCCGGACGCACCGGTTTCAGCCACTGCAGTCCATCTAGACCGGGTGAACCGAGGCTGGTCTCATGCGAAATAAATCCGCTATCATTCATCATCCGCATCATAGCAATGTGACATGCCAGCCGCTCGCGATAAGGCCGCCATATACGGATTTTTCGGCACACCGTTCATCAACGTGAAAGGGCTGGGGATCCCATTTCTTCGAAACCTCGATTATTTCTTCCGGCGTGACAATGATCTGTCCCAGATCATAAACGTCGCCTACTTTATAGTCTTCAGCATAGCGCGCCGATTTTTCGATCATGGTAAGCAGTCCGTCCGTCCGCATCGCCAAGCACTGCCAATCACGCCCCTCGCTGGCCCCAGAAACACCTGCAAGCCTATGAAGATTACCAAGCAGTATGACAACACAGCGGTACACGGTTTCGCAACGCAACAGCGCAAAGCATTGAACGCGCGACGTGAATTGTGTATCGACGAAGAAGGCAAGTGGAAATGGATCGAACACTTCCAACAATCGCTGTAATCGGCGGGACCGGCGCCGAAGGAAGCGCGATCGCCTTGCGTCTTGGCTACGCGGGTTACCATGTGATCATCGGAACACGCGACCCAGCCAAAGGAGCCCGGATCGTCGCCGAGCTAAACGAAATTCTTGGGACCAAGGCGCTAGCATTCGCGGAAAACGTCAATGCCGCACAGACGGCCGCGATCGTGATCATGACGGTGCCTTACAACGCTCAAATTGCGATGATTGAAGAAATTCGCCCGGCGCTTGAAAATAAGATATTGATCGACGCCACCGTCCCGCTAAAACCGCCAAAAGTTGGCAATGTTCAGTTGCCACCTGGCGGTTCGGCCGTTGCTGCGATTCAGACAATGCTCGGCGACAAAGTGAGCGTCGTATCCGCCTTTCAGAACGTGGCTGCGCACAAACTCCGCCAATTAGGAGCCGACGTCGGCTGTGACGTTCTGGTATGTGCCGACAACGCCGAGGCACGAACAATCACGCTGGAATTGATCGCCAGAATGGGCCTTCGTGGGCTCGACGCGGGGCCAATTTGCAATTCGGCCGCAGCGGAAGCATTGACTTCTGTTCTGATATTTCTGAACCGCAAATACAAAATCCCGGGCTCAGGAATTAAGATCACCGGACTGGATGATGTACCGGCAACGTAATGAGTCCGCTTCTAACAAACCCCAACCTTCGTGACAGCCCGGCGCGCCTCGTGGACTGAGCAGCAATGCGCGGCGTCGCTCCATTCGGCGCGGCATTAAGGCCCGGCCGTGACGCCGGTGTCCTTAGGCATCAGGACAGACTCCGCCTCTTTACTGAAGCAGATTGCAAGCAACGCCCAGTTTCAGAATCGACGCTTGGTGTAGCCAAGCAGTGAAGGCTTGTCTGCGACAATCGACCTCTAATAGTGAAGAAAACACAAAATGTGGTGCACAACATGACCGTGTCTCACAATATCGCACCGGCAGCAAAACACTTATCTCGGCGCGGGAAACCGCCGTTTCGTGCAGACCATGTCGGCAGCCTGCTTCGCCCAAAGCATCTGCTCGAAGCGCGGAGCAAATTCGACAAAGGAGAAATTACCGCGGCCGAGTTGCGGCTCGTAGAAGACGATGCAATTCGGCAAGCAGTTAAGCGTCAAGAAGGAGTTGGCCTCAGGGCCATTACCGACGGCGAATTCCGCCGGCGGAGTTGGCACATGGACTTCATCTGCCGCATCGGCGGCGTGATTTCCGCAGGAACTCAAGAGCGGCCATTTCACAATGAGTCGGGCGCAGTCCGCAACGCGATCGAAATTCCAAAAGTTGTTGGGCGCCTCCAGTTGAACAATCCAATTTTCGCCGATGATTTTGTGTTTTTAAAATCCGTCACCAAGGCGACACCCAAGTTCTCGATTCCATCGCCAAGCATGTTGCACGGCCTCGGATTGACGCTCGAAGACAAAAGCGTCTACGCGAATCCAGAGGACTTTTGGCGCGACTTGGCAAAAGTCTATGTTGACGAGCTACTGGCGTTGGATCGGCTGGGTTGCACCTACCTGCAGATCGATGACACGATGTTTGCGACCCTGGGCGATCCTAGCTATCGAAAAAAGCTGAGTTCGTTGGCCGGGGCGCAAGAACAACTGCATATGACGTATATTCGATTGCTCAACGACTCGCTGGCGCAAAGACCGCCCGGAATGACGGTCTGCGTCCACACTTGTCGAGGCAATCATCGCTCTGCTTGGGTAGCCGCCGGTGGATATGATCCAGTTGCCGAGGCTGTGTTTAACGAACTGAACGTGGACGGGTTCTTTCTCGAGTATGACGACGAACGCTCGGGGAGCTTTGAACCGCTGCGGTACGTCCCAAAGGGTAAAATGATCGTCCTCGGACTTGTTACCAGCAAGAAGGGAGCGCTTGAGAAAAAGGACGATATCAAGCGCCGTATCGATGCCGCCGCGAAGTATATCGATCTGGATCAGCTTGCGCTTTCCCCGCAATGCGGATTTGCATCAACTTTGATGGGCAATCTGCTCACTGAAGATCAACAATTCGCCAAGCTCGCGCTCGTCGTTGAGGTCGCCAAAGAAGTTTGGGGAGAATGATATCTGCAGCCTTCCAAAAGCCGAATTGGCTGCTAAACGGCCCGAGGTCAAAGGCTAGCGGACTGACAAGCCGGGCTAAGCCTCGTCACTCCATTTAAGGCCGGGCCGGATTTCAGAGATCGCAGAAAGGAAGCGCAAGGTGGGCCTATGGCAGTGCTGCTAACTGGTTCGTCATTGCCCAGTTGCGTCTGCGACCCGCTTGGCCATTAGAAAGCGATGGATTTCGAGTATTCGTCCGAGCAGCAGCTGCTCTGGGACAGCGTCCGGAAGTTGATGCAGCGTGTTGCCACGCCGGCATACTTGCGCCGGCTCGATCGCGAGCGGCTTTATCCGTACGAGCTTTACGACGCCTGGGTCGAAGCCGGGCTGTTCGCCCTGCCCTTCGCGGAGGAATACGGCGGCGTCGGCGGCAATGTCGTCGACCTTGCGATCGTGTCCGAGGAGATCGGTCGCTACAGCGCCGATGTGGCGATGGCTTTTGGCGGCAGCACGTTTTGCGCCCTCAACATCGCCCGCAAGGGGTCCGAGGAGCAGAAACGGCATTGGCTGCCGAAACTGATTTCCGGCGAGATTCGCATGTCGATTTCGATGTCGGAGCCGGATGCCGGATCGGACGTCGGCGCGATGCGCACGCAAGCCCGCCGCGACGGCAATGAATACGTGATCAGCGGTCAGAAGATTTGGGCGACGGCCGCCGGCGCCAGGGACAACGTCATCAACGTCTACGTGAAGACCGATCCCAAGGCCCACTATCGTCAAGGCATGTCGCTGTTTCTGGTCGACAACGATACCGCCGGCCTCGAGATCCGCAGGCTCGACATGCTGGGCCGCCGATCGGTCGGCACCTTTGAACTCCACTTCAACGACGTGCGCGTCCCGCCCGACCGGCTTATCGGCGGCGAGAACAAGGGCTGGGAATGCATCCTGTCCGGCCTTCAGGCCGAGCGGGTGGTGGCGGCGGCGTGCGATTGCGGCAGCGCGCGCGGCGTCCTCGACATGGCGGTGAACTACGCCAAGGAGCGAAAGCAATTCGGCCGGCCGATCGGCAGTTTTCAGGCGATCGCTCACATGCTCGCCGATCTCGAGGCGCAGGTCGAAGCCGCCTGGGCGCTGACCTTGAAAGCCGCCTGGCGCGTCAGCCGCGGCGAGGACGCGCTCAAGGAGATCACCATGGCAAAGCTGCTGGCAGCCGAGACCTACGTGAAGACCACGGAGGCCGGCATGCAGGTGATGGGCGGCTACGGCTACAATATGGAGTTCGACATGCAGCGGCATTTTCGCGATGCCCGCGCCGCGACCGTCGCTGCCGGCAGTTCGCAAATCCAGCGCAACCTGATTGCGGCCCAGATGGGCCTCAAGGTGCAATAACAAAAATTCGGCGAGCGAGATGACGGTCGGCCTGCCGCTCACCATCCCGAACTCTTTTGCGCGCACCGCGCGCTGGTTCGGCAGTGGCGAAGCGGTGGTCGATTCAGGCACGCGGCTCACCTACGCCGAGCTCGAGGCGCAATCGCTGCGCGCCGCCGCGCTGTTTGCGGCGTTGGGCGCCGAGCCGGGAAAGCCGCTGGCGCTGCTTTGCCCGCCGAGCACAATATATCTGGTCGCCTGGCTCGGCGCGGTCCGGCTCGGGGCGCTGCCCATGGCGCTGCATACGCGGGAGTCCGCAGCCACCCTCGCCGCGGTCTGCCGCAAGATGGAGCCAAGCCTCCTCGTTTACGACGCCTCCCTGGAAGTATTGGCGGCCGGTATTGCCGCCGCCCATTCCGGTCTGCGCGCCTGCGTCGAAGCAGTTTCGGCGGTACCGCCCAAGCGCGGCGGCGGGTTTCGCCCGGCCGCATCCATCCCGACCGATCTCGGCGGCGCACATTCAAATGCGCAGCTCGCCAGTCCGGCCGAGGACGACCCGGCGGTGATCGTTCTGTCGTCCGGAACGACGTCCGTGCCCAAGGGTGTCGTCCACACTCATCGCGGCTTCATCGAGAATGCGCGCAGCAACCTTTACCTCTATCAGGGACTTTCGCCGCGCGACCGTTCGCTGGTGCCGCTGAGCACCGCTTTCATCGGCTGCTACAATGGCTGGTTTCCGTTCCTCAACGCCGGCGGCTGCACGATCTTCATGGAGCATTTCGATCTTGGCGAACTGGCGCGGACGGTAACCGCCGAGCGCGCTACCCACGTTTTTCTGACGCCAACGCTGTGGCGGCGGCTCCTCAACGCGAATGAGGAAGACGCGGATTTCAGCTCGGTTCGGCTGATCGGCTTTGCCGCCGAGCCCATGGACGCGCCGACGCTGAAACGGCTGCGGGAAAAAATCAGCCCGAACGTCGTCCAGATGTACGGCTCGACCGAGACCGGCGCGGCCGCGAGCTGCATCACCGCCGAGGAAATGATCGGCGAACGCCTGGTGAGCGTCGGCCGCCCCATGCTCAACGGCGAGCTGCGAGTCGTCGTGCCCGGTGGCGGCCCGGACGATGAAGTGGCGCCGGGCGAGACCGGAGAGATTCTGGTCTCCAGCCCCTCGCTCGCCGTCGGCATCTGGCGCGATCCGCAGACGACCGCCGCGACTTTCGTCACCGACGGCGACCGGCGCTGGTGGCGCTCGCGCGACCTCGGCCGCATCGATGCCGGCGGGTATCTCTACCTTGAAGGCCGCCACGACGATATGATCATCTCCGGCGGCATCAACGTCATGCCGGCGCGCGTCGAGGAAGTCTTGCTGGCTCATAGGGGCGTTGCTGAGTGCGCGGTGGTCGGCGTGCCGGACGCGGAATGGGGCGAACGGGTGCAGGCTTTCGTCGTGCGCGGCGATCCGGCGCTTGACGAAGCGGCGCTGGAGCTTCACGTCCGCGCCAGCGACCTGTCGCCCTATCAGCGGCCGCGGCTCTACACCTTCGTCGCCGAATTGCCGCGCACATCGACGAACAAAGTGCTGCGCCGCGTGCTCCGCGAAACCGCGTTGCGCACCGCCCCAACCTCCGAGACTGAGACCGTTCAAGCCGCAGGAACAAAATGAGCGAAACCGAACCGCTTTTGCTGATCGAGCGCCAGGGCCCGATCGCCATCGTCACCCTCAACCGACCCGACAAGCGCAACGCGCTCAGCGAAAAGCTGTGGGGGGAACTGAAGAAGACCTTCGAAAACTTCGAGCCCGACGTGCGCTGTGTCGTGCTCGCCGGCGCCGGCAAACATTTCTGTGCCGGCCTCGATCTTTCCGAGCATCGCCACCGGGAGGCCTTCGAGAGCATCTTCATGTCGCGCTTTGCTCACGCCACCCTCGACGCCATCCAGTTCGGCGGCCGGCCGGTGGTGACCGCGATGCAGGGCGCGGTGATCGGCGGCGGCCTCGAGGTCGCCACCGCGACGCATGTTCGCGTCGCCGATACCACCGCGTTTTATCAGCTGCCCGAGGGCCGCCGCGGCTTCTATGTCGGCGGCGGCGCCAGCGTCCGCGTCGCCAAGATCATCGGCTCCGGCCGCATGGTGGAGATGATGCTGACCGGCCGAACCCTCGATGCCGCCGCCGGCGAGCGGCTCGGCCTGTCGCATTATCTGGTCGAGCCCGGCAAGGCGCTGGAAAAGGCGATCGAACTCGCCAACGCCATCGCCAAGAACGCACAGATCCCCAATTATCTGATCGTCCAGGCGATCCCCCGCATCGAGGATATGTCGGCCGCGGACGGTTTATGGACCGAAAGCGTCGCCCAGGCCGTGAGCATGACCTCCGAAGATGCCCGCGCCGGCATCGACGCCTTCTTCCGCAAGCGCAAGATCGAATTTTGACACAAGATCACCCTTCGGCGGAAAGTACCCAGTCGTAACCGGCCCCAAATCCATGAAAGACAACAACGCCCTTCCGCCGAGGCGCTCTTCCCCTCGGGACACCAGCCGCCGACCGACTATCAAAAGTCAGCAGGTCAAATGTCCCATTAATATGAAGAGAAACCAGGACCGCGACCGAGCCAACGCGAATGCCGGCCTTTTGGGCGGCTTCTTTCGGCTTAAGTTTATCAATGCAAGTAAGACAGCCGGTTGCTTTGCGTTGTTATCAGCGTCCATAAATGGAGGCGAGCGTGATGAAGCTGGGAACATTTAGTCGAAACGGTCTAAGGATTGCCCTTCTCTGCGCCATCGTTGGCGGCGTGCCGCACGCCGCATCGGCTTTGCCGAAGCAAGGCTTCGGGAAAACTTGTTCTTGCGTATGCAATGTAAATTGGTTTGGACCCGGGGGCAATTTCATTGCCCTAATGAACTACAGCTCTCACGGCCTTCAATGCTACTTGTATAATGGAAAAACTTGCAACGTAGACAATCCATATACAGGTGGCGTCTCTTCAGGTTATTTGAATGCTTGCGGTAATGGCGCGTGGATAACGGTGCGACCGGTGATAAACCGTCCACCGTTCGGCGGCATTACGCTAGCACCGTCACGCTAGATAAAAAGACCCCGGCGGGGTGCAACGGGCCGCAAAGGCGGATCAAGTCGACGTGGCCAGGGGCTGGGCGCGCCCCCCCATTTGGGGGGGAGCCTGGGAGGACGAAGCGTGGCGTAGTGTCGACATAGCTTAGGCGTCGCCGGCGACCGGTCTAACCCGTCCGCTTGGAGAAATGGGTTAGGGGGTGGCGTATGGTATCCAGGGCCGGGGCGGTTCATTTCAATTGCCCGAATTGCAACGCGCTTTATCACCTCATCAAAGTCGAAGCCGAAGCCAACACGGTCGACCGCCAATCGACCTGTCGGGAATGCGGCGCGCCATTCCCTTGGCGAGAGGGAAAACACGTTTGTAAATATTTCTTGTTGCGGGAACCGTCACGCCGTGATCGGCGACCACGTCGAGCCTCACCGCGGCAACGTCGCTAAACCCGGCGCAACGCCGCCAACATCGCCAAGCAGCCGGTCTGTTACGACCAACGCGCCACTAATCCCGCCGCAACGGCGTGGCCGCCTCGATGTCGCCGACGACCAGCGCGGCGGCCGGAAACACCCGTCGATGGCTCATTGGCCAATAACTGTCTGTGTCAAAAGCATGATCCGCCCTGGGTCCGCCGCTGCCTGACGTGCCACGGATTTTTAATGCAGATAGCTGTCGCTGGCGCAACCCGGTGTGCCCCGCGAAATTCGCCTGACGCCATTGCAGGACGCAACCTGCCGCATCTGGTATGATGCCCGCGGGGCACAGCGGTGTTGGCACGTTCTTCTATGATCGAATTGAAGCGATTCATTCGACCCGGGATAGTTATTTCGGTCGTCGCCCATGTCGGCGCTTTTGGGCTCGGCCTGATCTCTTTCGCCGGGAGCGCACCCCAGCCACCACCGCCACCAGATGCGATGGAGGTCGAGCTCGTAACGCCAACCGAAGCGCCGCGGCTCCAAGGCGCTCCTTCCATGGAGCGGTCGTCCGGTTCCGAGGTGCCGGTCAATGGCAACAACGGCAACGCCTCGCAACAGCAGCCGGCCAAGCCAACCACCCAGCCAGCGCAACAATCGGAGCCGCATACGAACCCGCAGAAGGACGCCGGCCGGGAAAAAACGAAGCCCGAAAAGGCGCAGCCGAAATTGGCGCATGCCGAAGCCGGTCCGCCCGAAACGGAACAAGATCGGACCACTGAGTCGCTGCCTGCCCCGCCCGAGCCGCACCCCGAGGAGACGCCGGATCAGCCGAGCGCCGCCGCGACGATGGCGCAGCTCGCGCTGCTTGGCGGACGGCTCGGCGGCGGCTTCGACGCCCCGCCGGTCGACTCCTCCCGCGTCGGGTATGACTTTACGATGGCATTCCGCGAGCGCGTCAGTTCCTGTTCGTCCCTGCCGGCGGGAATTTCCCCCGGCGAGAATATCAGCATCGCCATGCGGGTTTTCCTCAACCGCGACGGTACCTTGGCATCGCGGCCGCTATTGATGGAGCCGGTCACGTCGGCCAAACAGCAGGCGCTGGTGCAAAGCTCAATCAACGCGCTGCAACAATGCCAGCCCTACACCATGCTCCCGCCCGACAAGTACAAGCAGTGGAAGAAGCTCGATCTCACCTTCTATCCGATCCGGTGAGTTCCGCATTCGGGCTTGATCCGGTGCGGAACCTGCACGATCGAAATCACCGGCAATACCAGTAGAAGCGCCGCCAAAATCGGCCGGTTCTCAGATATGTACCAAATTTTTGACGCAGCAGATTTTCGTTTTTGGCGGCGTCATACTCGACCTTGGAAACGGACCGGCATCCCTGCCGAGGGGGCGGCTCGGCATTCACGGCTGACGCCGGCACTGCAACGAGCACCACCACGGCCGCCGCCGCACACATCGCGTTCTCAACCCGCGCGATAAGGCTGGTCCGCTTCATTCGAAGACTCCTCCCCCCATTTCAAGGCTCCCGCGGCCCGCCGGCAAGCCGGGCTGGTAATTCCCTTCCGGAACAGTAACACTTGCGCGCGACAAAAAATAAAATCGGGGAGTAGGCGCCGTGGCTCTGCAATTCGGCATTTTCGATCACCTTGACGACAACGGGATTCCGCTCGCGGATCTGTTCGAGACCAGGCTCAAGCTCATCGAACAATACGATCGGGCGGGCTTTCGCTCCTATCACATCGCCGAGCATCACTCGACACCGCTCGGCATGGCGCCGTCGCCGAGCGTATTCCTCGCCGCGGCCGCACAACGCAGCAAACGGCTGCGCCTCGGTCCACTGCTCTACGTCACGCCGATGTATCATCCGTTGCGGGTCGCCGAAGAAGTGGTGATGCTCGACCATATGAGCCATGGGCGGCTGGAATTGGGACTGGGACGCGGCGCATCGCCCGTCGAGATCGCGAGCTTCGATGTCGATCCCGAGTTGGCGCCGGCCATGAATCGGGAAGCGACCGAGGTCATTCTGAAGGCGCTCGCCTCGGACATTTTGAACCACGAAGGCAAGTTCTATCGATACAAGAATGTACGCATCGCGGCGCGGCCGATACAACAGCCACATCCTCCGCTCTGGTTCGCGCCGATCGAACCCTCGCGCGCGGCCGACGCCGCTCGGCTCAAGGGCAACATCGTGACGCTTATTCCCGACGCGGGCGTCAAGGCGATCACCGACGCCTATCGCGCGGCCTGGCAGGCCGACGGCAACAACGCCGCGGACATCCCGTTGCTCGGCGTTTTCCGCCACGTCGTCGTCGCCGAGACCGACGCCAAGGCGGAGGACGCCGCCCGCAGCGCCTATCGCCTGTGGCGTCACCACATGGCGTTCCTATGGGAATGGGCGGGCATCCCCTTCCCGATCGCCGCGGTCTACCCAAGTGAATTCGACGCGCTCGTCGGGATGCATATGGGCGTCGCCGGTTCGCCGGAAACAGTCCGCCGCTATATCGCCGACACGGTCGAGAAGACCGGGGTCAATTATTTCGTCGGCGACATGATTTTCGGCTCGCTGCCCTACGAGGTGGCAGCACGCTCCGTGGACCTGTTCGCGAAAGAAGTAATGCCCGCATTCCGGTGACCGATTGCCGTCGGTGACCAAAAGCGCGATCTGAATTTCCCCGGCATCTGGGGAATGCGGCTTGGCGTGCGTAAATCTCCTTTAACTCTTTTTGGTGAATGTGGACAATCAGCAGTTGTTTCGCATCGTCTCACGTCCGCGCATCGGGTCCGAAAATGGCCGTCATTCAAGACATCGTCACCATCAATGCGAAACCCGCGAGAACTGCCAATCCACTATGCTTCTTGATGGACGAGGATTTTGTATTCCGGCAAAGCCTCGCCAAGGAATTGCGCCGGGACGGTGTTGACGTCGTCGAGTTCTCCAACAGCTCACGGCTGCTGGACATGGTCGATGACCAGAGTCCCGATATTGTTTTCGTCTATCTAAACAGCGCTCTGCCCCACGAATACGTCCGGTCGCTGTGGGCTCTCAAGGAATGCGGCTATTCAGGCGCCGTCCAGATCTTTGGCCGCTGCGAACCAAAGTTTCTCGAGAGCTTCAACACCGTCGGCGCCGATTGCTCGCTGACGATGCTGCCGCCATTGCAGAAGCCGGTCAAAGCCGAGAGAATTCATCAGATCATTCGTGAGCGTAAGCTCAACACCGCGACGGCATCGACGGCCGGCATGTCGCTCAGCGATGCGCTACTGCGGAATTTGGTCACATTCCTGTACCAGCCAAAGTTCGATTTAAAAACGCATACGATGGCCGGGTTCGAAGTCGTCGCGCGTGTCGCCCATCCCGAACGTGGTCTGCTCGCTCCGGATCAGTTTCTGAAAGGGGCCGACGAAGAGGACTTGCTCAAGCTTTCGCATTTGGCGCTGGTGACCGCGCTCAAGGCCAGCACGCATTTCCGTCAATTGGGCGTCGCTCTGGTGCTGGCGATCAACATCAGCGTTGAAAACCTGTTGCGGCTTCCAATTGCCGATCTGGTGGAGGCGCATCGTCCGCCGGGCAACGATTGGCCGAGCCTGCTCCTTGAAGTACCAGAGCGACAGGTCGTCAACAAGATCGAATTCTTGAAATCGCGCTTCCTGAAATTGAAGCAATCAGGAGTTTCGATAGCCATCGATAATTTCGGGCGTGGATCGACAAGCCTCGACATTCTCAATCAAATTCCCTTCGCCGAGGTCAAAATCGACCGTGAGCTGATCGAGAACTGCGCGACCAACGCCGGCAAGGCGAACATTTGCAAAACCCTCATCCAGATGGCTCGGAATTTCGGCAGCCAGGCGGTCGCCGTCGGCATCTCGTCGGAAGCAGATCTCCGAATGCTCCGCGGTCTTGGCTGCGACTTGGGTCAGGGATTTCTATTGGGCAAACCTATGGATGCGAAGCGGATCGATGCACTGATTGCGAGTTTCAACACCCGGAAGACGGCGTAAATTCGCCAACTGCCTGCCGGTCTTCCGTGCACGGCCAGCAAAAACAAACTTTCGGCGCCTGATCACGCGCAGCGAACGCAGATGGCGTCAACCGACGCCGGTCCGAGTATCAGAAAGTGCGTTCGCGCCGGTCCCGAAGCGTGACGTTAGATTTCGAGCGGATGGCCAGCTGCCGCGCCAGCTCGGCCCATTTTTTGCGCATGCGCTCGTCGGCGCTGGCGATCGCCATTGCAGCGCGGCTATTGGCGGATTTTGCTTCGGCCTCAAGTTGAGCGTTTCGCTCGATAAGGCGTTTGATCTTCTCTTCGGCGTCGATTAGAGCTCTGTCGCGGTTCTGGTAGGTTTCCAACAGCGCGTTCGCGGCGGCGATAACCGTCAGGCGCGACTTCTCAAGTTCTTCGACTTGACCTCGTTGCCAGCGAAGCGTTTCCTGAAGCTGCCGGTTCTTGTTGTCCGCTTCATCGCAAGCGGCCTTCGCCTCGGTGATCCTTTGCTCGGCGGCGTCGCTCTGCACACTACGCGCGAGCAAACGTTGCCTCGCATCGGCGAGCATCTTCTCCGCCGTCAGGGCGCGTGCGGACATGGCCTCGAGAAGGCCATTGAGCGTATCTGACTCACTCTCGCGCTTTTCTCTCGCGGCGGTCGCCGCCCTCGCGTCGGCGGTCCGCCTCGTGCATTCGGCTTCCGCCACAGCCAGCGCCGTGTCCAGGAATTTGATTCGTGCGCGCGCATCCTCGAGCGCGGCGTCCTTTTCGGTGAGCGTTTTCGAGATGCGCGTATTTTCAGCTTCGAAATCGCGCTCTCCGCGAAGCCGGTCGCGCGCGGCAGCAAGCTCGATTTCCAGTCCCGCGGCGCGCGCGCCGGCAGCCTCTGCCTCCGCCGTCAGTATCGGCACCCGTTCCCTCAACGTCCGAGCCGCTTCGGTCTCCTGCGACACCCGCCGCTCCAGGCGGGTAATTTCCTCGCGCGCTTCTTCGAGCTCGTTGGCGAGGTCAAATTTGGTCTTTCCCGGGGCAAAGTTGAATTCCGGCTTGGCAGGTTGGAGCGTTGCCTTCTCGCGCCGCAATTGCGGTCTGGCCTGCTCCGCCGCAGCTATCGCCACAGCCGTGGTCCCCGACGCGGGACGCTTCGTAGCGAGGCTCGCGGCCCGATGCCGCGGCCATTCGTTCTGTCGATTCCGCTCGGTGAGTGCCATGTCTGGCGCGTCAGTCGGTGCCCCAATTCGCGCAGCCTGATGGCACAATGGTTAACGCATGGTTACCCGATCGTTAACCGCGCCCGAATGGCCAAATCCCGTCTGCTCCAAGCCGTTGCCGGGCTTGTCATCGCCCGCCGGCACACGATTCGCGAGAATTGGCCGGCGCGAGGCGGGCGTCGCTACTTAGCCAGAGCCGGACAGCCGCCGTCGGCGATCGGGCGAAACACCTCGTCACCCGGCAACGTGGCGACGAGCTTCAGCATGTCCCACTCGCCCTTTGATTCGGCCGGCGATTTGATCTGCACGAGATAGACGTCGTGTACCATGCGGCCATCGGGCCGCAGCCGTCCGTTCGGCGTGAAGGCATCGTTCACCGGCAACTCGCGCATCTTTGCGATCACGGTCTTGGGATCGTCCGAGTTCGTCGCTTCGACCGCCTTGAGATAGCTGCGCACTGCGGAGTAGGTGCCCACCTGGAAGCTCGTGGGCGCTATCTTGCGGCGCTCCATGAACTTGGCGAAGAACGCGGTCGCCGCATCGTTGATCCCCGGCAGCCATGGCGAGACATACATCATGCCTTGCGCCAGCTGCAGGCTGGTGGCGCGGATGGCCGGCAGCGAGTCGAGCCCGAACGGCACGACCTTCTGCTTGTCGGTGATGCCGAATTCGCGCGCGGTCTTGACCGCATTGATGGCGTCGTCGCCGCCGTTCGCCACCGCGACCACTTCCGCCTGCGACGCCTGGGCTTGCAGCATGAACGACGAAAAATCGGTCGTACCGAGCGGATGGTGGACCGAGCCTACGACCTTGCCGCCGTTCTTTTCGATGAAAGTGGTGGCGCCCGCCTGCAACGCGCGACCATAAACGTAGTCGGCGGTGATGAAGAACCAGGTTTTGCCAAGTTGCGGCAGCACCCGGCCGATGGCTGAGCCTAATTCGTAACTGTCATAGACCCAGTGCACCGAATTATTCGGAGCGCAGGCCTTGCCGGTAAAGTCCGCTGATCCCGCACTCGTCAGCAGCAGGGTTTTGTTGTTGGCTTTCGCAATCTCCAGCACCGCAAAGCCAACTGCGGAGTTGACCAGATCGGTGACGGCGTCGACCTCCTCGAGATCGAACCAGCGCCGCGCAATCGCGGCACCGATATCCGGCTTGTTCTGGTGATCGGCGGAAACGATCTCGACCGGCACGCCGTTGACCTTGTTGCCGAACTCCTCTGCCGCCATCTTCGCCGCTTCGACCGAGCCGACGCCTGAATTCTGCTCGTATGGCCCGGAAAGATCGGTCAGCACCCCGATCTTGATCTTGCCGCCGGACATGTCGGCATGCGCCGCGGGGGCGAAAAGCAGGAATGCGGCCAAGCCAAGGGCGCGGATGGGCATGTGTTCCTCCATCTTATTGCCGTTCATGTCGGCCGATTTACCGGCGCGTTGTCAAGCCGGAAAACGCATCAGATTTCTACGCGGAAGCCGACTTCGATCACCCCGTCGTGGGGGATTTTGAAGTAATCCGGCGCCCGGCTCGAAACTCGGCTGAGAAATGAAAAGATCGCGAACGAAACCCGACCCATTCCGGAATTGTTCTCGCGGCGAACGATGGTCTCATGCGCGAGGTAATAGTGCTTGCGGTCGAGATCGGAATCGAACCCCAGCATCTGGATGTTCTGCAACGTCCGCGGAATGTCCGGTGTTTGCATGAAGCCAAGCCGGACCTGCACCCGATAGAAGCCGTGGCCGATATTCTCGACCTTAAACCGTTCGGCAAATGGCACGCGCGGCCGCCGATCGGAAAGGAAGCTCAAAAGCGCGACGCGCTCGTGAAAGACGCGATTGTGCTCGAGGTGCCTGATCAACATCGGCGAAGCACCATGCTCGACCTTGGTCAGCCAGACGCCGAGACCCGGCACGCGGCCGATCACCAGATCGTCGACATAGGTCAGGAAGCGATCGAGCGGCAGCATCGACATATCGTACAGGCGCCGCCTCAGTTCCAACGAACCCTTGCGCCACGACAGCATCATGGTCGCGATCACGGCGCCGACGAGTAGCGGAAACCAGCCGCCTTCAACGATCTTCAGCGAATTCGAAACCAGGAAGATCGCTTCGATACCGGCGAACAGAGCAATGACCAGGCCGGCGAAAATGGGCGGCCATTTCCACTCGTCGACCGCGACGCGATAGAGCAGCATCGTGGTGACTATCATCGTCCCCGACACGGCGATGCCGTAGGCGGAAGCGAGCGCGTCGGAGGTGCGGAACATGATCACGACGACCAGTGTTCCGATCATCAGCAGCCAATTTGCGGTGGGAAGATAAACTTGGCCGGCCTCTTCGCTCGAAGTCGGAATGATTCTGGAGCGCGGGCATAGTCCCATCTGAATGGCCTGCCGGGTCATCGAAAAGACGCCGGAGATGAGGGCCTGCGAGGCAATGATGGTGGCGAGTGCCGCAAGCACGACCATCGGGATGATCGCCCATCCGGGCGCCAGACTGTAGAACGGGTTTTCGATCGCCTTCGGATCGACAAGAACGCGCGCACCCTGTCCGAAGTAGCAAAGGACCAGCGCTGGAAGCACCAGCCCGAACCATGCCAGCCGGATCGCGGGACGGCCGACATGGCCCATGTCCGCATAGAGCGCCTCGCCGCCGGTCAACACCAGGAACACGCCGCCGAGCACGAGGAAGAGCGTAAACGGACTGGCGGCCGCGAGACGAACCGCTTCGAGCGGACTGAACGCTCGGAGTATCTCCGGTGCCGCCCAGATATTGATGATGCCAAGAACCCCGATGGCGACGAACCAGACCACCATCACCGGCCCGAACAACCGGCCGACGCTGCCGGTACCGCGGTATTGAAGAGCGAAAAGGCCCACCAGGATGACAAGCGTCACGGGCACGACGAAATTCGCCGCGTCCGGGCTGAACTTTATGCCTTCGATCGCGGACAGAACCGAAATCGCCGGCGTGATGACACCGTCGCCGTAGAGAAGCGCGGCACCGATGATACCGAGCAGAACCACGATCGATAGCTTGGCGCCGTGCACGGTCGTGTCGTGACGCTCGACCAAAGACGACAGCGCCAGTATCCCGCCCTCCCCGTCATTGTCGGCGCGCAAAACGATCGCGACGTATTTGAGCGAGATGATCATCATCAGCGCCCAGAATGTGAGAGAGACGACGCCGAACACGTGCTCGGTGGTAGGCACCTTGCCGGTGGCATTCAGGGCGACGGAAAATGCATAAAGCGGGCTCGTGCCGATATCGCCGAAGACAACGCCAAGCGCGGTCAGCGCCAGAAGCGTTTGTGCGCGGCCGGACTTGTGGGCATTGCCGGACTTGTGTGCATCGCCAGACTTGGCGTCCGCACCATGTGGCGGGGTCGGCGCGCTGCCGGTACCGCTACCCGTATTCGGCGCCAGATCCATTCTGAGACCCTCTTTTTGCTCACGAAGCGATTCGGCCACGAACGGTCACGGATTTTTCATAGCCGCGATACGTGACAACCACGATTCGCGCCAGGCCACGATCCAGGCCAGCAGAAACGGCATGCCGAAGATGATAGGCGTAACGCGGTTGACGAAGAACGGGCCGGCCAGCATGGCAAGAAACGGCAGCAGGGCAAGCCAGCGGACGGTGCGCATCGGACGGCCTCTACATGACGCTAGACCTTGAGCTTGAGCAGCCGGTCGGCGTTGCCGTGGGCGAACTTTTCCAGATCGGCAGCCGGCCACTTGAGCTGGTCGATGAAATCCCTGCCGACCCGATTGGTGCTGTAGGGATAGTCGATCGAGAACATCACCCGATCGATGCCGAAAATCGCAATCAGGGCATCGAGCGGCGGTTGCGTGAACATGCCGCTCGTGGTGACGGTGACCTGATCGAGGATCGCTTGTCTGACAGAGCGCTTAAGATGAGGAGCCTCCGCGGTCAGGATCTTGTCGGACCGCGTCATCATCGCCGCGAGCCCCTCGCCCATGTGTCCGATGATCAGCCTGAGCTTGGGATGCCGGTCGAGAGTGCCGGACAGAACAAGCCGGAACACGTGGATGGCCGTTTCCGAATGCCAGCCCCAGGCGGCCGTCGAGAGGCGAAAGCCCGTCTGGCCCGGCAAGCCGCTGTAATAGGCGTCGCGAACCGCCGACGGCGGCAGATTGGGGTGCAAATAAATTGGCACGTCGAGCTGCTCGGCGCGCGCGAAGATCGGGTCGTAGCGCGGGTCGTCGAGAAAGCGGCCCTCCGTCAAGCCGTTGATCAAAGCGCCACAGAAGCCAAGATCACGGACCGTTCGCTCCAGTTCATCGGCGGCGGCCTCCGGCGTTCGCATCGGCAGATGCGCAAAGCCCGCAAAGCGATCAGGATGGGCCGCCACCGCCTTGGCCAACTCGTCATTGATGTCGCGCGCAAAAGCGATGCCGTCGGCGCCATCAAGCAAATAAGCACCCGGGCCGGAGGCCGAGAGCACTTGCATCGTGATGCCGGCCTCATCCATCTCGGCAAGCCGGCCCGCACCCAGGTCCGACGACTGTTTTTCCAGATTGCCGCCGAATCCGGCCGGAAAACCGTGCTTCGCGATCGCCGCCGGACCTATTCTCCGCGCCAGCGAAGGGATCGCAAAATGTTCCTCAAGTGCAACGACGCGCATACCAAGCTTCCTCTACGCAAGAATTGCCGGCGATTTCGGGCGGGCTGAAGATCAAGTTTTACCGGATACTAACCATACTGGGGCACCATGGCTCCCGCCACAATAGCGGGATGCCCATCATGGCTTACCTGTTGCCGCGCACCGTTCTCGTCATCGCCGCTTGGGCGATGACCTGCGTGCTGATCAGAAGACTATGGCCCGGGACCGATCCGATAGTTTTCGGCGTGTTCGCCGCGTGCTGGATATCCGGCGCGGTGGCGTATTTCGGCTATCTGCGTAAGCTGCGCCGCGACATCGAGGAACTCGAACGCGGCTTAAGCGTCCACTAGGGGCGCGATCAGCCGCCGGCGCGGTTCCAGCCCCTGGCGCGATTGCCGTAGATTTCGTGCCCGGTCGGCGTCACCACCACCGTGTCTTCAAGCTTGATGAAGCCGCGGCGCGGATGCAGCAACGTGGTCTCGACCGAAATCACCATGCCGGTTTCGAGCGGCCGCTGCGAATCGTAGGCGTCGTAAGGCACCGGCCCTGAATTGGTGAGCCGCGGTGCTTCGTGACTCACCAGCCCCATGCCGTGAGCAAGAAACTCGTAGTGATTGTGCAACTTCGATTTCTTCAACACCGGATCGGCGGCGGCGTAGATCTCGCCGCCATTGACGCCGGCGCGGATCGGCTTGAACGATGCCTGCTGGACCGCTTCGACCTCGGCAAGCAATTCTTCAAGCTCGGCGTCGGGCTCGCCGACAATGCCCATGCGCGCCAGATCGCCGATATAGCCGTGATAGTTGCCGCCGGAATCGAGTGACAGCGGATCGCCCTTCTCCCAGCGCTGGTCGGAGGGAGCGCGGTTGTGGCTTGATCCCGCGGCGATCAGGCAATAGTCGAACACCAGGCCACGTTTTGTTTCTTCGCGGCGGAGCGCTTCGCTCAATTCGGCCTTGGTGGCGTCAGCGCCGTGCGTGGCTATCACCGCCAGCATTGAATCGATTACCAGCTCGGACGCAAGCCGCAGCTTTTCCAGCTCCTCCGGAGATTTGCGCAACCGCAATCGCTCAAGCACGAACAGCGCGTCCTTCAATTCGCCGTCCAGAACCGCCTTGCGCAGCGTGGCCGCGGAATCCGCCGGCACGAACGCGAGTTCAGCGCCGACGCGTTGCGGTTTCGCTGAAAGCCCGCGGACATAGTCGGCAGCTTTTTGCATCACGTCGACCGAGCCGCCGCTTTTCGTGCTCACCTCGGATACCCAGAATGGCTTTATCTGGGTCTGATACGTTTCCATGCCGTGGCCAAAATAGGCGGCCTTCTCCGGATGACCTTTCGGATAAACGAAAACCGGCAGGTAGCGGCTGACGCCTATCGCGTCCATGTTGTCGAAGAAAAAGGAGCGATGGCCGCCGAGAAGATATTGAACATTGTGCTTCGAGGTCGCGACCAGCACATCAAGTCCCGCCTCGTCCATCAGCCGGTCGAGCAACGCGGTATCGAAGGGCGCAGTGCTTTTTCGCGTGACTGTGTCGAGCATGGTTCGATCTCCGGCTGTGGGGACCCCCACCCTAGCAAATGTGCCGGAGAAGATGAACGGGCTTGGCGGGCGCTGACGGGGGATTTAGCCCACGCGGGCGGTCGTTCGCGCCGGCCAATTTAATGGCGCTTAAACAGCAAACGGCATTGACCATTCTGGCGGACGCCGCCCGGCTTAGGCCGCTGATTTTGCCGCCGGCTTCGCGGCCGCGGCCATGCCGCCAATGGCGGTGAGACGATCGACGGCGCTGCGCCGGGTGCGGTCAAGGATCAGTTCGATCGAGGCGATTTCGACGCGATTGCGGCCGCTGTCCTTGGCGCGATAGAGCGCGTGATCGGCCTGCGCCAGCAATGCCGAAAGATCGAGTACGGCGTCATGGCTGATGACGATCCCGATACTGACGGTTCCCTCGACCGGCCGTCCTTCGACTTCGCGGGCGGCCTCGGCAAATGACCTGCGGATCTCTTCGGCGACGGCCAGCGCCCGCTCCCGGGTCGTGTCGCGCAACATCGCCGCGAATTCCTCACCGCCGAGGCGGCCGAACAGATCGATCCGCCGCAGGCAACTGCTGGAGACCTCGGCAAAAATCTCCAGCACCCGATCGCCAACCGCATGACCGAAGCGATCGTTGATCGATTTGAAGTTGTCGAGGTCGAGCAGCATGACCGCCATCGGGTGCGGATCGGTCGCGTGCCGCTTGAGCTGCGCTTCGCCGTCTTCCAGGAAGGCCCGGCGGTTGGAAATTCCGGTCAGCGGATCGACCAGCGCCGCGGTCTTGTGACGATACTCGGTCCGCTCTTTCGCCATCGCCAGGAGGATAAACGCAATGGAGATGGTGAACATCAGCCCTTCGAAGCTGAGCACGGTGAGCCAAACGCTTCCGAATACCTTTTGGCTCTGCGGCAGCCACGGCAGCAAGGCGCCGAACGGCGTGCGCAAAAGGTAGAGGGCGCCGTGTGCGAACAGCATGAAGATCACCGGCCAGCGCGAGACCAAAGGCTCGCTGCGCCCGCGCCAAAATTCGAAAGCGGTGGCCCAGGTATAGGCGGTGATGATCCCGGAGCTGAGCAGCACCCGCGAGTCGAAGGAATCGATAAGACCGGGCACGCGCGACGCCAGCAGCCAAATTGCCGCGCCTGCGAACATGAGAAATGGTTGTGGCTTGCGATGGTCGAACAGCCGCGCCCCGGTCCAGGTCGTCGCGAAAGACATGAACAGGATCGCATTGGCGAGGTCGATCGAGATAAGGTCGGACGCCGAGCCGTAAAGACCGAACAGCATGATCGAAGCTGCCCGTAGCAAGTCCGCGAAGCCCCAGCAGGCCACGGCCGTGATCGCGGTGTTCTGCGCCCAGGCGAAGAGCAGGAGCAATCCGAGAATTGCTTCCACGTAAATGGTCACGAGGAACAGCGTATTGACGTCCAGATTCATCGCGTTCCAACCAGATTGATCGGCTATCGGCAGGCGATTGTGGAAAGACCCATCGGGCTTTCGCAATAGCGCCTGGCTGGAAACAATCGGTGAATGAATGGAACTCGTCTCGGCCTACAATCGGCTATGGTTTCGGCGGCCTTTCGAAATCCCGCGGCTATTGAACTACGCTTGCTTTCCAAGGGTTTACTCATCTAGTTTCCGGCATCCTTGTCGAAGCTTCAGTTTCGCCGCACGATGTCGGCGTCCCTCTAAGGATATGCGGCGATGCAGTTCAGTAACGGAATTGTCGAGGCGATCGGCAACACGCCGCTAATCAAGCTTGAGCGCGTCTCGGCCGCGACCGGCTGCACCATTCTCGGCAAGGCCGAATTCATGAATCCCGGCCAGTCGGTGAAGGACCGCGCCGCGTTGTTCATCATCCAGGACGCGGTGAAAAAGGGACAGCTCAGGCCGGGCGGGGTCATCGTCGAGGGCACGGCGGGCAACACCGGCATCGGGCTTGCCCTGGTCGGCAATGCGATGGGCTTTCACTCCGTGATCGTGATTCCGGAAACCCAGAGCAACGAGAAAAAAGACATGCTGCGGCTGTGCGGCGCCGAGCTGGTCGAGGTGCCGGCCGTTCCTTATTCCAACCCCAACAATTACGTGAAGCTTTCCGGCCGGCTTGCCGAACAGTTGGCGAAGACCGAAAAGAACGGCGCGATCTGGGCGAACCAGTTCGACAATGTCGCCAACCGCCAGGGTCATGCCGAGACGACGGGGCCGGAGATATGGCGGCAGACCGACGGCAAGGTCGACGGCTTCGTCTGCGCCGTCGGCACCGGCGGAACGCTCGCCGGCATCGGCATGGCATTAAAGGCTTTCAGCAACTCCGTGCGCATCGCGCTCGCCGATCCGATGGGCGCCGCGCTTTACAGCTACTACACGACCGGCACGCTCAAATCCGAAGGCTCATCGATCACCGAAGGCATCGGCCAGGGCCGGATCACCAAAAATCTCGAAGGCGCGCCGATCGATACTGCCTATCAAATTCCCGACGAGGAAGCGGTGCCGATCATTTTTGACCTGCTCGAGCACGAAGGACTTTGCCTCGGCGGGTCGTCCGGCGTCAACGTCGCCGGCGCCGTTCGGCTAGCGAAGGAGCTCGGTCCCGGGCATACCATCGTCACCATTCTTTGCGACTACGGCACGCGCTACCAATCGAAGCTGTTCAATCCGGAGTTTCTACGCGAAAAGAAGCTGCCGGTTCCGGCATGGCTTGAACGCCGTTCGCAAATCAAGATCCCCTTCGCCTGAACATCGCGCTTGCGGGCGCGTTCCTAAAAATATGGCCACCATGCTCAAACCCGACGAAACATTCGCGCCCTCCCCCAAAAGCCGCTGGCTGGTTTCGACGCAATGGCTCGCGGAGCATCTGCGTGACGGCGACCTTGGCGTCGTTGACGGGTCTTATTTCCTGCCGACGCAGCAGCGCGACGCCCACGCCGAGTATCGCGAAGGCCACATCCCGGGCGCGGTTTTCTTCGACATCGAAGCGATCGCCGATCATTCGAGCGACCTGCCGCACATGCTGCCCGGCCCAAGGCAATTCGGCGAGGTGGTCGGTGCGCTCGGCATCGGCGATGGCGATACAGTCGTCGTCTATGACAGCGTCGGTCTCTTTTCGGCGGCACGGGTGTGGTGGACGTTTCGGCTGTTCGGCGCAAAGAAAGTCTACATCCTCGACGGCGGATTGCCGCAATGGAAAGCCGAGGGGCGGCCCCTGGAGAAAGGCGACGCCGCGCGGCCCCCGCGAAAACTCAACGCCGATATGAATGTCGGCGCGGTCGCGCTGCTTGCCGACGTGCGCATGGCGCTCGCGGATGACAGCGCCCAGATCGTCGATGCGCGCCCACCCGAACGCTTCAGCGGCAAGGCGCCGGAGCCGCGTCCCGGACTGCGCTCCGGCCACATGCCACGCTCCTTCAACGTGCCCTATGGCCGCCTGGTCGAGAACGGTCACCTCGCGCCGCGTGCGCGCATTGAAGCGGCGTTCGCCGATGCCGGCGTCGACCTCGACAAGCCGATCATCACCTCATGCGGCTCCGGCGTCACCGCCGCGATCCTCACCTTCGCGCTGGAATCCATCGGCCGGGAGCCGAAGGGCCTCTACGACGGTTCATGGGCCGAATGGGGTTCGCGGCCCGACCTTGCCGTTGAACGCGATTAGCGCAGGTTGCGAACTCCGTTCAGGCCGACGCCCATAGATGTTGCGCGGCATAGGCACGCCACGGCCGCCAGGCATCCGCGCGGTCGAGAAGCTCCAAAGAGGAGCGACCGTGCCCCTCCCGGCCGGCTATCACACGCATGAGGCCGAGATCGGCGGCGGGAAAGGCGTCGGGCTCGCGTAGCTGGCGCAGCGCAATGTATTGCGCCGTCCATTCGCCAACGCCGCGTATCGAGCGCAGCCGATCCACGGCTTCATCGAGTTCGCGATTTGCTTCGAATAGGTGCGGGTCAGCGAGTGCCGCCGCAGCGACCGCCGAGAGTGCAGCGGCGCGGCTACGCGGCATGCCCAGCGAAGCCAGATCGGCACCCGCCAGGGCTTCGGGCTTAGGAAACACGTGCGTCAGATCATCGTCCGCGCTCGAAAGCGGCTCACCGCATGCCGCGATGAGGCGTGCGGCGAGGCGCGCCGCCGCTGTAACACTGATTTGCTGCCCGAGCACCGCGCGGATCGCCAATTCGAAGCCGTCCCACGCGCCCGGCACCCGCAGTCCCGGCCGCGCCTTGACCAACGGCGCCAGGATCGGGTCTTTCGCCAAATGGGCGGCGATCGCCGCCGGATCGGCGCCCAGATCGAACACGCGCCGCAGTCTCGCGATGATGGCGGGCAATGCCGAGAGTTTTGGAAACCGCACTGTCGCGCGAAGCGCGTTTCCCTCACCGGGTTCGACCGAGACCGTCCCTTGCAATCCGTCCAACTGCACCGATCGCATGTAACGGCCGACATTGACGCGCTCGATGCCGGCAATCGCCCGGCGCTGCAGAAATTCGATCATCGCCGCCCAGTCGTAGGGCGGCTGATAGCGCAGCAGGAGAACAATTTCGCCGCGCGGTCCAGCCGAAAAATCCGGCCCGCCTCGGCGCCGCAATTCACTCGGCGCACGGCCGAACAGCGCGAGGAACGTCTCATTGAAGCGGCGAATGCTGCCGAACCCCGAGGCAAACGCGATTTCCGCCATCGGCAGGCGCGTCTCGTGAATAAGCTGCTTGGCGAGGAGAACGCGGCGGGTTTGCGCGACCGCAATCGGTGACGCGCCTAGATGGTCGCGAAACAGACGACGCAAATGCCGCTCGCCGACGCCCAGGCGACCGGCGAGCCCGTCGACATCGGCCTCGTCCAGCGCCCCGAGTTCGATCAGGCTGAGCGCGCGTGAAACCGTGTTCGACGTGCCACGCCACGCGCCGAGGTCGGGAGCAGTCTCCGGGCGGCAGCGGAGACAGGGGCGAAACCCGGCCTCTTGCGCCGCGGCCGCGGTGGGAAAGAAGATGACGTTCTTCGAGAACGGCGTCCGCGCCGGGCAGACCGGCCGGCAATAGATGCCGGTGGTTTTGACTCCGGTGAAAAACCGTCCATCGAAGCGGGCGTCGCGTTGACAGACCGCGCGGTAGCAGGCGTCGTGATCGAGATCCATGACGACACAGTGATATCGCGCCCGCTTCGCGTCTAGCGGTTTTCGGACCTGGTCATCAGGAGCCGATGAACGGGTCCGAAATCCGCCAGTTTCTCGCTGCCGATTAGCCAATACATACTTACCTCCGGTAGCTGGACGGACCAACCTGATGCAGAATTTTTTTGTTGAGCACGTCGACACGCCGACCGGCCGCATGCGTATCGTCTGCGACGACGAGCAGCGGCTGCGAGCGGTAGATTGGGCTGACCATGAAGCGCGCATGCAGGATCTCCTGCGGCGCCACTATGGTGCCGACACGATCATGTTACGCGACGCCTCCAGCCCGTCGGCCGCCGCGCGATCGTTGCTCGCTTATTTTGACGGCGAGATTGACGCTGTTGTCGACTTGCCGACGGCGACGAATGGCACGGCTTTCCAGTGTGCGGTGTGGTCGGCGCTCCGCCGCATCCCTGCCGGACACACCGTCAGCTACGGTGCGTTGGCGGCCCAGATTGGCAATCCCAAAGCCGTGCGTGCCGTCGGGCTCGCGAACGGCGCTAATCCGATCGCCATCGTCGTACCGTGCCATCGCGTGATTGGGGCCGACGCATCGCTGACCGGTTACGGCGGCGGGCTGCATCGCAAGCGCTGGCTGCTCGCACACGAGCGCGGCGAGCGGCCGCTATTCGAAGAGTTGAATCAGGAAACCGCGCAATGAATTCCCTGGAGCAAATGTCGGGAGAGCTCTCGCCAGCCCCTTTTCCCAAAGAATTGACCGCGACGCTATCCGGACTCGCGCAATTGGAGGCTCTCAGAGACGGCCAAATCGCAGTGCCGCCGATGCTGGCTCTGATGAACATGCGCCTCCTGGAAGTTGAGAAAGGCCGAGTTGCCTTCAGCGCTATACCGGAAACACGCCACTACAATCCCCAAGGCACCGTGCACGGGGGCTTTGTGGCGACGGTGCTGGACTCGGCGATGGGATGTTCGGCTTTGACCCTCCTGCCGGCCAACGCCCGACACACCACTCTTGAATTCAAAATCAGTTTGGTCCGGCCTCTGTTCGCCGATTTACGACAGGTGCGCGCGGAGGCGTGGGTGGTGCACGGTGGACGGCGAATCTTGACGGCTGAAGGCCGTCTCTTCGCGGCAGACGGCAAGGTCATTGCCCATGGCAGCACGACGTGCATGGCGCTCTAGCGGCGGCGCAAAGAGTTCCGGGGGAGCCGTGGCATTCATTGCCGTCAGGCATTAACGGCTCTTTTCCGGTCGACCGGCAGCTTTACAAGCCTGGCACGCAGTGATGGTCTAATGGTCGGGGTTTTTAGCCGCCGTGCCACCGGGAACCGACGATGCTTTTGCTCAAACCAGGCTGCGAATGCTGCGACATTGATTTGCCGCCGGATTCGCGCGACGCCATGATCTGCTCGTTCGAATGCACATTTTGCCGAAGCTGCGCGGACGGCGTGCTACAAGGACGTTGTCCCAATTGCGGGGGCGAGTTGCTGCGGCGGCCGATCCGGCCGGCGGCGAAACTTGCAAGATTTCCGGCGTCGCGCGAGCGGGTTTTCAAGCCGGAAGGCTGTTCCGCCCGGGCGGCACAACGCTGAGGTCTTCGCTCAACGCGCGGTTCCCGCACGGCGGAAACATGGCGCACTATCGGAATGCGCCCCAAGGAGGCACGGATGATCTTTCGACAGCTTTTTGACAGCACCTCCGGCACCTACACCTATCTCCTCGCCAGCCGGCATGGCGGCGAGGCGCTGATCATCGATCCGGTGCTCGAGCGCGTCGATCGCTATCTTCAGCTTGTTCGCGAACTCGATCTCAAACTGGTCAAGGCCGTGGACACCCACTTGCACGCCGACCACGTGACCGGGCTTGGCGCATTGCGCGACCGCACCCATTGCATCACGGTGATGGGCGAGCATACCGCGGCCGACGTCGTGTCGATGCGAGTGGCGGAAGGCGACCGCATTCAGATCGAGGGACTGAGCCTCGACGTGATGTATACCCCCGGCCACACCAGCGACTCCTATTCGTTCCTCCTGGCCGACCGCGTGTTCACGGGAGACACACTCCTGATCCGCGGCACCGGTCGCACCGATTTTCAGAACGGCGATCCGCGCGCGCAATACGATTTCATCTTCAACAAGCTAATGAAGCTTCCCGACGAGACGATGGTTTATCCGGCGCACGACTACAAGGGCGACACCGTGTCGACGATCGGCGAGGAAAAGTTTTTCAATCCGCGCCTCAAGGTCAAATCGATCGACGAGTATGTCGATCTGATGAACGGCCTGAAACTGCCGAATCCGAAAATGATGGACGTGGCGGTGCCTGCCAACATGCATGTCGGCCTGCGCCAGCAGGACATCGCCGCCAAAGGCTGGGCGCTGTCGGCCGCCGAGGCGATCGCGTTATGCGGCCGCTCCGGCGTGGCACTGGTCGATTTGCGCGAGAGAAGCGAACGCGAAAAGCACGGCGTCATTCCCGGCTCGTTGCATGCACCCTATCCGGACTTGGCGGAGAACATCGGCACGGGCGGCATACTCCATGAATTGGCCGCGGCGACCGGCAAGCGCATCATCTTCTACTGTGCTTACGGCGAACGATCGGCGATGGCGGTGCAAGCGGCGCAGGACGCCGGCCTCACCTCCGCCTGCCACATCGAAGGCGGCATCGCCGCGTGGAAGAGCGCCGAAGGGCCGCTGGCGCGGTCCTAATTGCGATCGCGGCTCCGTCGTCGGCACGAAAAAAGCCGCAGGGACCTTGCCCTGCGGCTTCGCATTCCGGCGCTCGTTGTTTGAAAAGTCAGCGGTCGTCCGCCAGGATCAGAGCCGCACGTCCTGGTCGTCGGTGTTCATCATGCGATGGAACCCGCCGCTCTGGTTGTTGTCTTCCTGACCGGACCGACGACCATGGTGTCCCCACCACTGACCGCCGTTTCCGCCATCGCGACCGTAACCATTGCCTTCACGCCAGCCATGACCGCCACGGCGACCACCCTCACCCTCGTAGCGAGCGTGATGATGATGCGGCCGCAACATACGCGCGAGCTTCGTGAAACGCTCCTTCTGCGCGTCATTGAGGCTCATATAGAGCGGCGTGCCGGCATCAGCGATACGCTTGAGAACAGCGCTCGCCTTGACCATGTTGTCGGCCCGACGCGAGAGCCGCTCGAGCGGCGTGGTCGGCGTCTGGTTCTGCGCCTGTTGCTTCCGCGCTTCACGAGCTTGCATTCGCTCGATGCGAAGCTGAGCCATTTCGCGCAGGGCCTGCTCGAATGCCGGCCAGTTTTTAGCCTGGTCGGGCGTAAGTTCGAGACCAGCCTTGAGCGCGGCGATACGGGCGTCGGTATACGCCGCCATATCTTCGGCGCTCAACCGATGTCGATGTTCGAAGCGCGGACCGCCGTCAGCACCCGATCCGTCGTAACGCTGCTGGGCATACACAAGCGAAGAGCCGGCGATGGCAAGGACCGCCGTCGCCACGATCACTGGCTTCAACATTTTTCTCCTCCAAAGAGTGATTTAAAGTGATCGAAAGTAAAATGCCGCGGCGATAGAGACACAAGTTAAAGTTTGGTCAGAGGGCTTACGCGCGGATTAAAGCTTGGTAAGCTTCCCCGCAAATGAATATTTGTTTGCTTCAGAGTGAACGGCCGTACATTTTTGTGAAAACGCGGCGTCTCAATTCTGGCTATTTCGGGGACCGGGTCGGACAAACAAATAAGCTCGTCCGAACGGGATAGCGCCGCCCCGATCGCCCCCGGATCATTTTTTGTGGAGCATGATCTTTTCGGAAAAACGGCCTCCACCCCGGATCAAGTCCGGGGCAGGCTTTTTCCGGATCATGCTCTATTGAATTATCTGCTGAAGAAAAAGCCGCGTCCGCTCGTGTTGCGGATCGCCGAAGAATTTCTTTGGTTCGTTGATTTCTACGATCTGTCCGTCGTCCATGAGGATGACACGGTCGGCGACCTGCCGTGCAAAACCCATCTCGTGGGAAACGACGAGCATGGTGATGCCGTCGCCCGCCAATTCGACCATGGTGTCGAGCACCTCTTTCACCATCTCCGGGTCGAGCGCGGATGTCGGCTCGTCGAACAGCATGATATTGGGATTCATGCAAAGCGCGCGCGCGATCGCCACGCGCTGCTGTTGGCCGCCGGACAGCCGCGCCGGATATTTTCCGGCCTGGTCGGGGATCTTGACGCGGGCGAGATAGTTCATCGCCAGCGCCTCGGCCTCCTTCCTGGGCATGTGCCGCACCCAGATCGGCGCGAGCGTGCAGTTTTCCAGCACCGTGAGATGCGGGAACAGGTTGAACTGCTGAAACACCATGCCGACATCGCGGCGCACGGCGAGGATGTGCTTGGGGTCCTCCGTCAGTTCGTTGCCGTCAACGACGATGCGGCCCTGCTGCCAGTCCTCGAGCCGGTTGATGCAGCGCAGCAGCGTCGACTTGCCGCCGCCGGACGGGCCGCAGATGACGATACGTTCACCGCGCCCGACCTTCAGATTGATGTCGCGCAGGACGTGAAATTCCCCGTACCACTTGTGCAAGCCGATGATCTCGACGGCCACCTCTGGGAGCGGCGTCGTTGCCTTCGGCGGCTGTGCGCGGTCGTCCATCGCAGTCCCTCAGCGCCGGCCGGCGCGCGAAAGCCGCGCTTCCATCCGACGTGCGTAGCGCGACATGCCATAGCAGCAAATGAAGTAAAAGGCCGCGGCGAAGGCGTAGCCGGTGACCGAGATATTCGGCGATGCCCATTTCGGATCGGCGCGCGCCGCCTCGATCGTGCGCAGGAAATCGAAAATCCCGACGACGAAAACCAGCGTCGTGTCCTTAAACAGCGCGATGAAGGTGTTGACGATGTTGGGCAGCGTAAAACGCAGCGCCTGTGGCAAAATGACCAGCCCCATCATGCGCCAATAGCTCAGACCCAGCGCCCGCGCCGCCTCGTATTGGCCGCGCGGGACGGCGGCGAGGCCGCCGCGCACCACCTCCGCCATGTAGGCGGAAGCAAACAGCGCCACGCCGATAAGCGCGCGGACGAGCTTGTCCGGAGCAAAGCGTTCGGGGACGAATAGCGGCAGCATTACGCTGGCCATGAACAAGACGGTGATCAGCGGCACGCCGCGAACGAACTCGATGAAGGTCACGGCGCTGATCCGCACGACGGGAAGTTCGGAGCGCCGCGCCAAGGCGATCAGGATTCCGAGCGGCAGCGAAAACACGATGCCGATCGTCGCCACCACGACAGTGACCAGGATGCCGCCCCACAGTGCCGTCGGCACGACGCGCAGCCCGACGATCGGAGCGCCATGAAGCAATACGAACGAGAGGATCGGCAGCGCGACAAAGAAATACAGCGCGCCGATATCGCGGCGCGGCGCCCGCAACCACAACAACCAAACCATGCCGAACGCCAGGGCCGCAAAGAAACAATCGACCCGCCAGCGCTCGCCGAGCGGATAAAACCCGTAGACGAAATAGGCAAACCACGTCCGCACAAACGCCCAACAGGCGCCCGGGTTAGGCTGCACGGGAGACGCCACGCAGGCCGCACGATCGCTGCCCGTCCAGACCGCGTCGGTGAAGAAAAAGCGAATGAACGGCGGCAATACCCACGCGATCAGAAAGAGGCAGAGGAGCGTCAGGGCGATGTTGAAAGGGCTGGAGAGGAGATTGGCGCGGACCCAGCCCAGCGCACCCGCCCGCATCGCCGGCGGCGGCAGCGGTTTGACCGGCAGGTCGCGCAGATAGGATTGGTCGCCGATGGCGCTCATTTCCTCAGCGCTCCGCGATTGCGGTCGCCCGCCCGTAGAGATTCATCAGAAACGATGTGAACAGGCTGATGGCAAGATAGACACCCATGGTGATGGCGATCACCTCAACGGCCTGTCCGGTGATGTTGAGCACGCTTCCGGCGAAGATCTGCACCAGATCGGGATACCCAATCGCGACCGCGAGCGACGAGTTCTTGATCAGGTTGAGATACTGGCTGGTCAGCGGCGGCACGATCACGCGCATCGCCTGCGGCAGCACGACGAGCCGAAGCGTGGCGCCGGAGCGCAAACCGAGCGCCTGCGCGGCCTCGATCTGACCGCCAGATACCGCCTGCACGCCGGCGCGAACGACTTCGGCGATGAAGGCCGCCGTATAGACCGTCAACGCCAGAACCAGAGCGGCCAGTTCGGGGATGATTTCGATGCCGCCGCTGACGTTGAAGCGGCCCATCTGCGGAATGCTGAACACCAGTGGAAATCCAGCCATCGCAAAAACCACGAGCGGCAGAACGACGACGAAGCCGACCACCGGCCAGAGTGTCGGCACCTCATCGCCGGTGCGGTCGCGGCGGCGATTGGCGAAAACGACAAGCGTAATCGCCGCGGCAATTCCAACCAGCAACGCGCCGATCACGACGTTGAAATGCGGCCCGAATTCCGGCCGCGGCAGGAACAGGCCGCGATTGTTGAGAATGCCGCCGCCGGGAAGCGCGACGCTGCCGCGCAACTGCGGCAGCGATTTGAGCACGGCGTTGTACCAGAAGAAGAGCTGCAGCAGCAGCGGGATGTTGCGGACCACTTCGACGTAGCCGCCCGCGAGCCGCGCGACCAGCCAGTTGTTGGAAAGCCTCGCCAGGCCGACAAACAAGCCGAGGACGGTGGCGAGGCCGATGCTGATCGCGGCGACAAGAAGGGTATTGAGAAAGCCGACCCAAAACGCCCGGCCGAAAGTCGACGTGCTCGCCGAATAGGCGATCAGCGTCTGGCTGATATCGAAACCGGCCGTGTTGTTCCAAAAGCCGAAGCCGGAAGCGATGTGGGCGCGCGCCAGATTCTGCGCCGCGTCGACGACTGCGCCATAGATGAGCCCGGCGATGACGACGACAATCGCGACCTGGATGGCAATGTTGCCCAGGCTGCGCGCGTGGCGTGGCAGGTTGCGTCGTCTCTCCGCCATCGGCCTGATCGGATCAGAACGACGGGCCTTGCAGCCTTTAGCGAATAGGCGGTCCGTATTGCAAACCGCCCTTGGTCCACAGAGCGTTGAGGCCACGTACGATCTTCAAGGGCGAGCCCTGCCCGATGTTACGATCGAACACTTCGCCGTAATTCCCGACGTGCTTGATAATGCGATACGCCCAGTCGTTGGTCAGGCCGAGCGCTTCGCCGTATTGGCCCTCGACCCCCAGGAGCCGACGTGTTTCCGGATCGTCGGATTTCAGCTTTTCGTCGACGTTGGCCTTGTTGATCCCGAGTTCCTCGGCATCGAGCATGACGAAGTGGGTCCAGCGGACGATATCCGTCCACTGAGCGTCGCCCTGGCGCACCGCCGGACTGAGCGGTTCCTTGGAGATTATCTCCGGCAGCACGATGCTCTGACCGGGTTCGGCAAGCTTCTGCCGTTCGCCGTAGAGGCCGGACGAGTTGGTCGTGTAGGCGTCGCAACGGCCGGACTCATAGGCCTTGAGCGCTTCCTCGCCGGTCGCGAACGTCACCGTCTTCAGCCCCATGTGATTGGTGCGGAAATAATCGGCGAGATTGAGCTCGCTGGTTGTGCCCTGCTGCACGCACACGGAGGCATCGTTAAGCTCCAGCGCCGAGCTGACCTTGAGCGCCCGGCGCACCATGAAACCCTGGCCGTCGTAATAGGTGATGGCCGCGAAATCGAGTCCGAGCGACGTGTCGCGCGACATCGTCCACGTCGTGTTGCGCGACAACACGTCGATCTCGCCCGACTGCAGGGCCGTGAAGCGATCCTTCGCCGTCAGTGGCACGAATTTGACCTTGGTCGGATCGTTGAAAATCGCCGCCGCAATGGCGCGGCAAAAATCGACGTCGAAACCGGTCCAGTTGCCTTGCGGATCGGGCAGGCCAAAGCCTGCCAGCGTACCGTTCGCGCCGCAGACCAGTTCGCCGCGACCCTTGATTGTCGCGAGCGTCTCCGCGCAGGCAGCTTGCGTGGCGAAAGCAAGCACCGTAGCCAATGCCATTGCCGTACCGAGGCGTTTCATATTCGGGCCTTTCAAGGATGGGCGACCGCATTAAGCGCGGTTTGCGGAAGAATTCAATGTACCCCTGACAGGCCGGCATCTGAGAACGATCGCATTGCAAGGTCAAGGGTTGACGACAGGGTACGATGCCGAAGTAATGGCGCAATTACAGGTACCTGGACCTCCACTATTTTGGGCGCCAAGCGCGCCCGGCAAGGCGCGCAAGAATCGATGGCCACGAATAAGGACGGCAAAAGCGGAAAAGCGCAACGCCCTGATACCCGCGTCGTCACCGCCGGCCGCGATCCGGCCGCATACCATGGTTTCGTCAATCCCCCAGTCTATCATGCCTCGACTGTCCTCTATCCCAGCGCCGAGGATTTCCTCGCCCACCGCGCGCGTTATCAATACGGGCGCCGCGGTACGCCGACCACGGAGGCGCTCGAACTCGCCGTACAGGAGCTCGAAGGGCCGCAATGCGCCGGCGTATCGCTATTGCCCTCGGGGCTTGCGGCGGTTTCAGCGGCGCTGCTGTCGGTCGTCCATGCCGGCGACCATATCCTTGTCACCGACAGCGCCTACGGACCGACGCGCATTTTTTGCGACCAGATACTCACCCGGCTCGGCGTCACCACGACCTATTACGATCCGCTTGTCGGCGGCGCGATCGCGGAACTCATTCAGGCGAATACGCGCGCGGTCTTCCTCGAGTTCGCCGGGCTCACTGAGTTTCGAGATGCAGGACGTGCCTGCCATCGCCGCAGCAGCCCATGCCAGGGGCGCGGTGGTGCTCATGGACAATACCTGGGCGACCCCGCTGTATTTTCGCGCTCTGGATTTCGGTGTCGACCTTTCGATCCATGCCGGCACAAAATATTTTGGCGGACATTCGGACGTGATGCTCGGCACGGTGGCAGCCAACAGCAGGACGGTTGCAGACCTGAAGTCCTTCGTGCGCTTCAACGGCCTGTGTGTCGGACCGGACGATGTGTATCTCGGTACGCGAGGCCTGCGCACGCTCGCGGTGCGGCTCGAGCGGCACCATGAATCCGGCCTCGCCGTCGCGCGCTGGCTCGAGCAACGTCCAGAGGTGCTGCGGATGCTGCATCCGGCCATGCCAAGCCATCCCGGCCACGCGCTCTGGAAGCGCGACTTCACCGGCGCCTCCGGCTTGTTCAGCATGGTGTTCAAGCCGGTGCCGCAGAAGGCGGTATACGCATTCCTCGATACGCTCGACCTGTTCGGCATCGGCGCGTCGTGGGGCGGTTACGAAAGCCTCGCCATTCCGTTCGACTGCACGAATATCCGCACCGCTGCGCGCTGGGCGCCGGGCGGCCCGACGGTGCGTTTCCATATCGGGCTCGAGGCGGTCGAGGATCTGATCGCCGACCTCGAACGCGGCTTTGCGGCGTTGGCGGACGCGCGCGCCTGAACCGGTCTAATCTGCCGACGAGGCCGAAGCGCCAAACACCTCGCGAGCGGTCGCTTTGAAGCGCCGCGACGACGGCCAAGGATAGGCCCGCAAATCGACGGCGGAGAATCGCAAGACCGCGCGCAGCAAACCAGCGGCGCACCAATTGCGCGCCGACGACGCCCACCAGCGCGGCCGCGATCACGTCGCTTGGATGATGGACGAAGATGAGGATGCGGCTGAGCATGATGATCAGCACGTATAGCCACAGCGCCGGGCGCAGCCGCGGCCAGATGGCGCCGATCGCGATAGCCGCCGCGGCCGCGGTTGTCGCGTGACCCGACGGCATGCTGGCGTATTCCGGCTTCCAGGCGAACGGCAGATAGACGAACGGATCGTCGTGGTCGCCGACATAGGGGCGCGCCCGGCCGATCAGGCGCTTGATGACGGTCGCGAACAGGCTGGGCAGGCCGATCGCTACGAACAAAAAGCCGAAGCGGACGGCGAGAAAGGCCAGCACACCCTGCGCCGTACCCGACCGGGTCGGCGTGATGATCGCCGCGAGAACGAGGAGGATGAAACCGAGCGGATAAAGAAACACGCCGGACCGTCCGAGATTGGTGATCTCGTCGGCGGCTTGGTTGACCCAGCGCGGCAGGTGCCGCGCCCAGTCGATCGCGGTCGTATCGACAAGGAACATCGAGGCCACGACGACGGCAACGATCCCGAGCGCCGCGACGATGCCGCCCATGCTCCATCCCGGCGGCCGCGCCCGCGGCGGCCGCGCTAGGACAAAAATCCAGTGCACCAGGTTGGTCGGGATCCGCTGCGGGAGCGCAAGCAGCGTAGCCGGGCTCCGCGGCGCCGCGCTGTTGCTTGTCGTCATACCGCTCCCGGGTCGTAAATGCCGGGCGACCATAGTGAAAACGCTTCCAACGGGAAAGAACCGATTCAGGGCTGGCCGCAGGCCGGAAGCGAGCAGGAAGAGCGGACCGCGGGCGCGGCGGGAATTGCCAAAGCGCCGTCCTCCAGGCGCACCATCACGCTGTCGACGGCACCGGCGCCGTCGATCACGGTGACGCGGGCGAACCCGGGCCCCCGCGGCTGAAAGAAGAGACTTCCTCGCGGCTGTGCAGAAGCCGGCACGCCGTTGACGAGAATGGTGACGGGGGCGACCGCGCCGGTGACTTTAAGGGGAACGGGAGCCGGACCGCTCTCGGCCGTGCGCAAATCGAGCCGGGCGCCGTCGGGCGGAAACAGGATACGCAGCCTCGCCTGTGCCTCACCGGCGCGATCGCCCGGCGCGAAATGCCTGAGCGGGGGCGGCAGCTTGGCGCTCGTCGTTACCATCACGCCTGAGGGTGCGCGATGCAGCGGCGCCGGCGCCGTCGGCAGGCGCGCGAAAGCGTCAAAAAGGATCGGCGCCGCAGCCATGCGCCCAATGAGACCCGGCACCGGCGCGCCGTCGGGCCGTCCAACCCAGACGCCGATGGTGTATTTGCCGTCGAAACCGACCGACCAGGCGTCACGGTAGCCGTAGCTGGTGCCGGTCTTGAACGCGATGCGCCCGGCCGCGCCGTTTTCCGGCGGCGCGGTCCCGATGAGGACGTTGCCGACATACCAGGCCGCGACCGGCTCCATGAGGCGCGCGCCTTGCGCCGTTGGCGCAGGCTCCAGGCGCTCCTGTAGCGGCAACACGGTACCGAGGCGGGCGATCCCCGAATAGAGCATCGCCAGATCGGCAAGTCTGATGCCTACACCGCCAAGACCGATTGCAAGCCCCGGCGCCTCGCCCTCCGGCAGAACCAGCGAAGCACCGGCTTGCGTCAGGCGTGCTGCGAGCCGGCTCGCGCCGACCTGGTCGAGGACGGCGAGCGCCGGGAGGTTGAGAGACATCTGCAGCGCCTTGCGTACCGTCACCGTGCCCTGGAACGTGAAGTCGAAATTCTGCGGCGTATATCCGCCATAGCGCGTCGGCCGGTCTTCGATCAGCGTCTCGGGACGGATAAAACCGTCCTCAAATCCCAGCCCGTAGATGAAGGGCTTCAAGGTCGATCCGGGCGAACGCAGCGCCTGGGTCAGGTCAACCTGCCCGGCGCGGCGCGGGTCGAAATAATCCGGCGAGCCGATATGCGCACGCACCTCGCCGGTCGCGTTGTCGATCACGAGCATCGCCAGCGAAATGTCGGAGCCCAGCGTCAGTGCGAGCGTGCGGGCGCGTTCGCGCGCAAGCTCTTCGAGGCTTTTCTGAATATCGGCGTCGATCGTGAGACGGACTTCGCTCCCGGGCAGCGCTCCGGTCACGGCCCGGTCGGCGGCATGCGGCGCGAGCGTCGGCATGGGGCGGCGGCCGGCCGGCACCGGCTCGGCTTTAGCAAGCGCGATCTCGTCGGCCGGCACGCGGCCCGATGCGGCAAACCGGTCCAGCACGCGGTCTCTTGCCGCGCGCGCGGCCGCGGCAGAGCGGTCCGGCCTTCGCGCTTCCGGCGATTGCGGCAGTGCCACCAGTAGCGCGGCCTCGCTGAGTGAAAGCCGCCACGGCTCCTTGCCAAAATAGGCCAGCGACGCCGCGCGAATGCCTTCGATGTTGCCGCCATACGGCGCGAGATCGAGATAGAGCGCGAGGATTTCGTCCTTGGTGAGCGCGCGCTCGATCTCGACGGCGCGCACCACCTGGCGGAGCTTGTTCGACAAATTGCGGCCGCTGCGCGGTTCCAGCAGTCGCGCGACCTGCATGGTCAGCGTCGAGCCGCCGGAAAGAATCCGGCCGCTGGTGACAAGCTGAAAACCCGCGCGCGCGAGCGCGAGCGGGTCGACACCGGGATGCGCCTGGAAGCGCTTGTCCTCATAAGCGAACAGCATGTCGAAGAAACGCGGGTCGACGTCGGCAATCCGTGCCGGCAGCCGCCAGCGGCCCTCGCCGGCCGCATAGGCCCGCAGCAGGCGGCCATTGCGATCGGCGACGCGTGTCGAGAAGCCGATATCCTTGCCCAGCGGCGGCGGGCCGAGCGACGCGATCCACCACGCGCCGACGCCGAAACCCGCGACGCACATCAACGATCCGGCAAGGACGGCGACACGCCAGTGCCGGTGCATCCCGATCATTTCGCCGCCGTCACTTCCACATTCTCGGTCGCGGTGCGGCCGTAGCGGTCCGGACGGTACATGTCCTCGATATTCGCCTGTGGCCGCACGTATTTTCCCGGCGCGACAGCGCGAACGACGTAAGCGACGGTGAATACCGGCTGATCGTCCTTCTTGCGGTCGAACGCCGCCGTGAAGCGATCGTCACGGAACGCGGTATCGACCGGCGCGACCGCGTCGGTGATCCACGACAGCGTCCCGGTATCGCCGGAAGACACGAGGCGCGGGTTGTCGATTTCGAACCCGGCCGGCAGATAATCGGCGACGATCACGCGGCCGAATTGCGGCTGACCTTCCGTCACTCTCAACACCACCACCATGCGCGTGTTCTGCTTCACCTCTTTGGTGTCGAACGGATCGCCATCGAGGGTGTAGGTCTGGCGCTCGATCTTGAAGCCCTTTTCCGCCGCAGGCTCCGGGGTTACCGGCGCGCCGGTGACCGTCACCACCGCCTGCACCGTGTCCTCCCCGGTATTGGTCACGCGCAACGGCTCCTTGAGGTCGCCGGCGCGGATGGTGCGGTAAAGCGCGCGCGTCGTCGGCGTGCCGCCGACATCGAGCGTCACCTTGCCGGCATCCTTCGCCATGGCGCTCGCCGCGAGCAGAAGCCACGCATCCTCCTGCGTCGAGGTCGGGCGCAGATTGGCACGCACCTGTTCGACGCGCTGCACGGCGGCTTGCACCGTCGCGGGCGCGGCGCCGCCTTCGCTGGCGAGCGCAACGACTGCGGCGGCGTCGCGCAATGTCGAGCCGTAGTCCTCGCGGCCGATCAGATCGGGCTGCGAGGCCGGCGCGATCGCCGCAAGCGCCGCGGCATAGACACGCTCCGCCCGCGGCCGGTCGCCGACCATGGCGAGCGCGGCGGCGATTTGAGCCTTGGCGATCGGCGTCGACAACGCGTCAAGCTTGGCGTCGGCGAGGTAACGGAGATCGCCAATCGGAGCGATGCCGTTGCGCGCCAGCACGTAGAGCGCATAAGCCAAATCGGTGCCGCCGTTCTTGCCTGGATCGGTAATGTTGGCGACTTCGTTGCGCAGCCGGTCGAGCGCGAGCTTGAATGCCGCGTCGGGCACCGCGATCTTGCGCTCGCGCGCGCGGGTCAGGAAGTCGGTGACGTAGGAGTTGAGCCAGACATCGGTACCGCCTACGCTCCAAAGCCCAAACGAGCCGTTAGCATCCTGACGCGTGAGCAGCGCTTCGATGGCATCGCGAATCCGCTGATCGGTGGCCGGATCGACCGCAACCTGCGCTTCCTTGGCGAGATCGCCGACATAGAGAAGCGGCAGCGCCCGGCTCGTTATTTGCTCCGAGCAGCGGTACGGATAGCGGTCGAGTGCGGCGAGCAGGCCCGCCGCGTCGAATGCCGCGAGCGAACCGACCGAAACCGAAACCGCTCCGGTGCCGGGAACGAGATCGGCAAAAAGATCGCTCGACAGCGTCACGCTCTCGCCTTTGGCGAGGGGCTTTATCGTCCGCCGCGCCAGAATCTGGGCCGGCGAGCGCACGGTGAGCGCGAAACTCCGCTCCAGCGCGAAGCCGCCAGGGCCGCTCACTTTCACCCGCACGGTGCCGGCGCCCGCCGCGGCCGCGCTGAGCGGAACGTTCGCGGCGCCGCGCTCTTTCGCCCGCAGCGTCAGTTTCTGCGTAGCATTCGCCGAAAGGGCGTCGGCGCTCGTAACGGCGATGGAGTAGTCGCCGGCCTGACCTTCGACATTGTCGAGATCGAGATGCACGGACGAGCGGTCGCCCGGCAGGAGGAACCGCGGTAGCGTTGCCGAGAGAACCACCGGATCGCGGACGGTCACGTCGGTGCTGGCGTGGCCGACTTTGTCTTTGCTCCACGCCACCGCCATGACGCGGACCGTGCCGGCAAAGTCGGCAATATCAAATGCCACGTCGGCGCTGCCGTCGGCACCGACCTTTACCAGTCCGGAATAGAGCGCGACCGGCGGCCCGGTCGGAGGACTGCCCTGCAACTGCGCGCCTTCGTCGCCGCCGCTGCGGATTTGCCCGCGGACGCCCTGCATGCCGTCGATCAGTTGGCCGTAGAGATCGCGGATCTCCGCCGAAAGCGCCTGCTGGCCAAGATAATAGTCGTCGGCCGACGGCGGCTTGTAGTTGGTGAGATTGAGAATGCCGACATCGACGGCGGCGACAACCACGCGCGCCTCGTCGCCCGCGGCATTCCCGGACACCTTGATCGGGATGTGCAACGTCGAATTGGGACGCAGCAGCGCCGGCGGTTTCAAGTCGACGCTGAGCGTTTTTGCTCCGCGATCGACGGAGAACCACTGCACGCCGATGGCGCGGCCCGGCATCCGCTGCGCCGGGGCGTCGAGCGGCCGGCGCAATGTCGCAACGAGATAGGCGCCGGTGCTCCAATCGCTGCCCACCGGCAGCTTCACCTGGACCGCGCCCGGCTGCACGTCGGTCGTCTGGCTTGCCAGCAGCCGATCGCCGACCACGTTGAGCGTGAGGCGGCCGGCGTTGCGCGCGGTCACCGCGACCGTCATGGTGTCGCCGGCTGCGTAGTCGCTCTTGTCAAGCGCGATCTCGAGCATGTCGGGCGTATCGGCGTTGGTTTCGACATAGAAGCCAGCGTCGAAGGCAACCGACGTCATCGGACCGTTCGGATCGCCGGTCGAGACTTGGAGCCGGTAACGTCCAAAGTTCACCGGCAGCGAAATACGCGCCGCCTTGTCGAGCGCCGTATCGATCGTTCCGTCGGCGACGCGTTTGGTTGTCTTGACCGGCTGGTAATTCCAGCTGCCGTCGCGCTTGTAGAATTGATAGTGGGTCTCGATGCGCAGCAGCTCATAATGCAGACCATGCTGCGCCAACGTCGCGCCATCGGGCGCGACGTTGACCACATCGAAGGTCGCATTGGCGCCGTCGGCCAGCGATCGCCCCGAGAACAGAGGCTTGACGCCGATCATGTTGCCGCTCGCGGTGACCGGCAATGTGATCTTATGCTCGACGGCGCGGCCGCCGGGCTCCGCCATGCGCACCGCAATTTGCGCCTCCAGCGGGCGGCTGCTGGACGGCAGCTTGTCGAGACCCACGGTGAAGCTCGCCTTCCCCGCGGCGTCGGTCGATGGCAAATTTTCGAGCGGCTGCTGGGCGGCATCGACCTCCTCGTCGTCGAGGCCGAACTGATAGCCAGCGAAGCCCGTCCGTTCCTTCGCAGCGGCGATGGTCACCTCGCCTTCGAGATCGAGATCCGCCGCCGGGGCGCCGTAGAGAAAACGCCCGGCGACATCGACCTTGGCCGGGACTTTCTGCGAGATGCGTCCGGTCGGCGACGTCACATCGAACTCGATGCGATCGGGTACGTAGTCCTCGACCAAAAAGGTCGTTTCGCCGACCGACGGACGCTTCGGGTCGGTGTAGGCGCGCACATGCCAGGTGCCGGTCGGCGCCGAGGCCGGAAGCGCCAGGGTCAGGGCGTGACCGCCAAGTCCCTGATCCGCGATCAGCGCGCGGCGGAATTCCACGCCATCAGGACGCTCGACAACGAAGGTGAGCGGTACGTCGAGCGCCGCGGCGCCGTGCGGGTTGCGCAGCAGCGCTGTGAGATACGCCGTCTCCCCGGAGCGATAGACGCCGCGTTCGGCATAGACGAAAGCATCAAGCCCGTTCGGCGCCGGACGGCCGCCGACGCCGCGATCGGTGAGATCGAATGCCGGACCCTTGAGGCTCAAGAAGGCGTAGTCGCCCTGGCTGTCGGTTGCGGCCAGCATCGCGGGAGTGGAGCCGCCCTCCCCGCCCGCCAGTCCGGCTTCGAACTGCACGTGCCCGCTGGCATCGGTGCGGCGGGTGGCGAGCACTTCGTTGCCGCGCGAAATGAGCCGCACATCGACGGCGTTCTTTGCCTCCGTGCTCGCCAGCGAGTTGACGAAAACGTGGATGCCGTCATTGCCGGAGAACGCAGTCAGGCCGAGATCGGAAACGATGAACCATTGCGTCGCCAGCGAATCGTAGTTGTTGTCGAGGTTCTTCTGCTCCTGCGGCTGCGCCACCATCACGTAGACGCCGGGCTTTAGATCGCCCACCGCCTGGTCGACGGGAAAGGCGGTCGTGACGTCGGTGTTGATCGGCGCCGCGTCGATGGCGAGGTCGCCCTTCCACACTGCAACCCCGCGCGAATCGCCCAGCTGCTGAACCTCGTAGCGGCTCGGGCTGCGCTGAAAGTCGCCGCGCCCCGATGAATTGTCGTCGCTGCCGATGGCATCCGCAAGGCTGCGATCGCCAAGCCGATAAACCTCGATCGCGACGCTGCGCGTGTTGGTGCTGATGACTGGAATGCCGCGCTGGCCGGTGCGCGGCAGCACGTAGGCCGTGGTGGAGAAACGCGCGGTCGGCTTCCTGTCGCGCACGTAGATCGAAAACTCCGCGGACTTCGACAACGTCTCGTGCACGGTGGAGGGCAGCCCGGCGCGCAGCGTTACCTTGTAGGTTTCGCCGTGCCGCAATCCCTCGACGCAAAGCTGTTTCTCGGCCGCTGACAAAGCCGGCTTGGTCGTGCCGGCAACAACGACGAAGGGCGAGAAGTCGGTGCGCGGCGGCAGGTCTTCGGAGAACTGGAAACAGGCGCGCGGCGACGCGGTGTCGGCGTCGACGCTGTAGTCGAGCACGCGGAAGCCGTACTGCTCGCGCAATCTTTCGTACTGCCCGCGCACGTCCGCGACCTCGCGCAGCTCAAGCGACAGCCGCAGTGCATCGAGCGACGGCCGCCACATCTCGCGCTGGCTCAGCACGTTGCCGAGAAGCGCAAGACTATCCGCCTCTTCGGCGCGGCTCGTGGTGCGCTGATAGGCGATATAGGCCGCCGTGGACGCGCGCTCGAGCAGGAGCTTTTTCTCGTTGTCGTCGGCCGGGCGGATTTGCATGATCGTGCGCGCCAGGCGGAGCCACGTCGCGCTGTCGTTCGGCGCCGCTGCGACAATCTGCCCGAGCAGCGCCATGCCGGCGCGGAAGTCGTTCTTGGTGAACGCCGCATCCGCATCGCGCCTGATTTGCGCCACCGGTTTTGTCGGCGTACCGGCATCCGACTTGATCTGCGCTTCTAGCGTGACCGCGGCGTCGGCGAGGTCGCTGTTCTGGAAGGGCTTTTCGGCGGCATGCGCGGCCCCGACAACCAGGGGCGCAAGGATCAGCAACGCGGCGGAAATACCGGCGCGAATGAGCGAAAGCATCGGTGGACTCCTCCCGAGGGGCGCGCAATTTCGCCCGCTACTTGTCGCCCGATTTGAGATAACGATCGTGTCGAGGTCGTGACCGACCGGGCGTTGGCAAATTAAACATTGCTGCAATCGGCACGGGCGCTGAGCCGTCCTTTCGCCCGCGGATTTACCGGGCGTTGCAGGGTCGGATTGTATATAGACTGGTCGCCGTGGGGCCCCGTAGCTCAGGGGATAGAGCAACAGCCTTCTAAGCTGAAGGTCGCAGGTTCGAATCCTGCCGGGGTCGCCACCTACAAAATATTCTCGTTCAGTTTTCATTACTTATTCCTCGTTTTGTCCAACCGGGTCGGCAGGTTGGACAACGCTCGTTCGCTTTCCGCCCCTAGCTGCATAACGAGGGCCTGACGGGCTAGACGTTGCTGATCAGCAGCACGCGTATAGTGCGCGACCTCAGCCAGCGAGCGGTGACCGGTGATCGCTTTGATCTGATCGCTGCTGCATCCAGCGTTCGCCAGCCGGGTCGCGGCGGCCTTGCGCAGCCCGTGCGCCGAGCAATGCGGCAGCTTGGCAACATTACACTGGTCCCTAAACCAATTTCCGAAGCCTGCCGGTGTGAACGGTGCTCCTTTCTCCGTCATCAGAAAGGTTAGGTTCGTTCGCGGCACCGATGCCAGTACCTTGGCCAGCTCTGGGTGAATCGGGATCATTAACGCGGTGCCGGTCTTGTCCTGACGCACCGCGATCGATGTCTCCGGTCACATGCTGCCAACCCATCCGCACCACGTCAGAGCGACGCTGCGCCGTGTACAGCAGCAATGCAAAGGCCAGCCGGGTACGCGAGCCGATCTCGTACCGCTTCTCAAACTGCGCGATTTCCCCTTCTGACCAGCTATGAAAGCCTTCGCTTCGGCTGCGGTACTTCTTCACGCCTGCAGCCGGGTTACTTGCGATCATGCCAACGCTGACGGCATAGCCCAGGATCACACGCAATACCTTGAGCAGATTGTTTGCGGCTTCTGGCATGTCAGCCTTGGCACCGATGATGTCCTTGATATGGGCAACGCCGAGACCCTTCATCGGCTTGTTGCCATGAGCGAGCCGGAACTTCTCGATGATGTTCCGCCGCATGACCTGCGTGCTGGGCTTCAGGTCGCGAAATTCTGGCGACCGGTAGTACGAGACGCACAGTGCGTTGAATGATCCCGGCTTAGTGCGATCGGCACCAACCTCTTCCTGTTCCTTCACACCGTCGAACGCAGCAGCATATTGCCGCATGAAGTCTTCCGACCACGGCGTTCCTTTCAGGTAGGTCGAAAAGCCCTTCCTCTGAAACTTGATCCGCCGCTGGCCGTGACGGTCGATGCTGTAGCAGCAGTGCTTGGGCAGGCCGCTTTTGGTTTTCAACATTAGCTCACCCCGACTTGGGTAGTACCTCGTCCCAAGCGTTCTTCTCGCCTACGACGGAGGTCGGCTCGCCGATCTTGACGGTTATCAATCCGGTGTGCGGATCGACCGTGTAGGAAGAGATCGAAAAATTCTGGCGCTTAGCAGCCTTGAGGGCGCGCTCAAGCTCACGCTGCTTGAACGCCATCGGCTTGCGATTGGGATTGGACTTGGACCCTTTGGGCCGGGGCATAGCTCTACCTCGATCAACAACTAAGGTTGTTGCGACGAGGCACCCAGCGATCCACGGTTGCCAGTTCCGGACGCTAAGTCGTTCCGCTTGCCACATGTGCCTTCCCATAGATCGGGACGGCTGAAAATTGCCCTCGGCCCCTACGTCCGAGTGGCAGGGCCTGTTCTGGCTGGCCAAATGCCCCATACTCCAATTCCGGCGAAAAGAAAACTGTTTTTAGCTTTCAAAACTGTTCATGTAAACCATTGAAATATCAGGGGTTTAGGCGGCCGCAGAAGCCCCAAGGGCGAAGGTTCGTGGACGCGGGCTGTTGCCACCAGGCAGGCCGAAACAAGCGAGCCACGAGCGTCGTGAAGGGACATGGCGGGGGCAAGTCCCGTCTTCCCCCATCGTGGAGGACGCGACCGCCGAAATGCCGAAAATCAGCGGTTCAGCGGGAGAATGGGAACGGCGATCAGCGGGGAGCAAATCGCGGGATACTGCCCTAGCTCCCCGGATCAACCTGCGAGCCACGAGCGGCCAGAATGGGCTGGCGAAGGTCTATTTGTTCGAATGGAGGAAGGACCTTCGCGGGAAAAACCGGGAAGTGGCCGATCATTGGCTGCGCGCATCGCGGACGACAAAGTATGTCTCGTCGATTACCCAAGGCAGCGGGAAGCGGCGGGGCATCGCAAGTCCCAATCAATGTCCGCTTCGCTCCGAAAGCGACCAGACTGCTCCGCGGCACCGAAATGACGCTAAGTGTCCGACTCAAAATGATTTGAACGATATCAAACTCTTGCGAGCCGCCGCGTGACGGTTCGGATGTGCGCGACCATAACCCACGCGGCCGTGGCGCTGTCGATGGTGGCCTCGAAGTCCTTGGCGAGCCTGCGGCATCGACCGAGCCAGGCGAAAGTGCGTTCAACGACCCATCGTCGTGGCAGAACTTCGAACCCTTTCGCGCTGTCGGAGCGCTTGATGATTTCGAGCTGTCCATTTTCCGATCCTCGCCAGACGCCTCGCGCAGTTTCTCGCCCGCATAGCCGCCATCGGCGAAGACATGGCGCAGCCATGGGTAGAGTCGGCGGATCGAAGCCGAGCGCGACGGGGCGCCGTCGCGATCCTGGATATCGGCGGGATGAACGACCAGACCGACCAGATTGCCCTGCGTGTCGGTGACGATGTGGCGCTTGCGTCCCTTGATCTTCTTGCCGGCGTCGTAGCCGCGCGGGCCGCCGCTTTCCGTGGTTTTCACCGACTGGCTGTCGATGACGCCCGCCGGTCGGACTGGCCTCGCGGCCAGCCGTCTCGCGCGCCGCCATGACCAGCGCGTGATTGATCGCCGCGAACCTGCCCTCGCGCGACCATTCGTAGAAATAGCCCTGCACCGTCGAGTACGGCGGAAACTCCTTCGGCAATTGCCGCCATTGGCAGCCGGTCGAGGCCATGTACAGGATCGCGTTCACCACCGCCCGCAAATCTGTCTCGCGAGGTCGGCCGAGCGATGACGGAGGCGGAAGAAGCCGCTCCATCAAAGCCATTCGGCGTCCATCAGATCGCTTGCGTATCGCAAGCCGTCGCGACGATACTGTCGACGAGTGATTTCGGTCCAGGCCATCGTGATCTCCCTCGAATTCGCAAATCCGACGGAAATCACCAACCTGCTGAAATCACTCACCTCTTTTTCAGTCAGCCTCTTAGGG
>CAWHJE010000022.1:0-123125 GCA_963829465.1 uncultured Alphaproteobacteria bacterium | reverse complement strand
GTTTCACACCTACTTCCGTGCCTGCACCGGCTTTACTGCCAATGGTGTTGGTCAGGAATTCGATTCGACACCCCGGACCTTCGATGGGAAATCCGCAGTGTTGGGTAACGAAAATGACTTTGACGTCGAGGTGGGCCCGCTCTGGAAACAACATGCCGAAGATGATCCCTATGTGTCGGGGGCTCGCTCCAGCTCAACCACCTTCCAATTCTTCTCCGACGGCACCGACAAAATGTTCGGCGTTAATACCAGCTCCGATGGCTTTCGTGCGGCATAGTAGAGTGCTACGTCGAAATGAAGAATGCCATCAAAAGCGCACCTGAGGTCACCTTCTGGGGTGGTTACGGTTCTACGATCGGTATGACATTCACCCATCGGATTACTTCTTCCTGAACACCTCAGGATTCGGTGCCGGCGCTTACAATATCCCCTGCAGGCCCGGGCCGCTTGGCCATCGCGCCTACTGGTCGGAACCAACAGCGGCACCGGGGACTTCTTCGCCAGGGGCAATAGTGGATCTCGACTTCAACGACGTCAACCTCAGTGTTAGCAACGGTTCGGGGAACTTCGACCGGCAGCGCTTAGATATCCTGCATGATATGCTGAACGGTTAACAAAACATTGCCGTATTTCAAGGGGGTGAGACGGTTGCCGCACCCCCATGCCCTGGACCGCAGAGGAAAAACACGCCGGGTTCTCTTCCGTGGAACCCTGGCTGCCGATTCCGGAGCAGACTGCCTTCGCGCGGTCGATCTTCAGGAGCCCGCCTCCGATTCCGTCCTGAACGGCTCGCTGCCGTTTCCTTTCGCCCGGCGGCGCGAACATCCGGCGTTGCGCTCGGGCGATATCCGCTTCGTCGACACGCCCGAAACCACCCTCGCGTTTGTTCGGGAGGATGGAAGGGGTAGCGCATCCTGGCTGCGTTCAACCTCTCCGATCCCCGTCTCAACACCCGCTTTCACCCAGCTTCACTCTCGCAGCCCTGAGAGGTCATGGCTTCATCGAGCTTCTACTAGGACCAGATTGAGTGGCCCCCACGATGCTTTTTCGCGCAGTGAAAGCGTAACAGCGGGGTGGAGGAGAGCCCGGCAGATGCTCAGAACTTCCGAAACGGCGCCATCGAAGATAAGGAGGGCGAGGCTCCCGCCGAGCCGTAGCTTTCGTAATTGCTCCATTTGTGACGCAAAGTCTGGGCGGCCCCCGATTATAACGGAGTCTGCCTGTCCTTCATGCCCGTCCATTCGTAATCTGCGGATAAAACCGCCTCGTTTGAACTTGCTACTCACAAGCATCCCGGGGCCGCCTGAATCCGCAGATGGGCTCAGATCAAAGACCAAATGGCCCCTGGTCAAACCTCAAAGCGGACTTTCTGAGACTTCATCGCCAAGCCCCGCGAATTTACCCCGTAGTCTTTGCCATACTCTGACCTATTTCTTGACCGATTGAGAAAAAGTCGCCTCCCGTGTGCTTTTGGAGTTCATTTACGAGAGAGGCACCGGAGATTTACCAGGCCTCTCTGAGAGGTGCATCTGTGAGGGATTCTCCCATTTTCCTGGCCTTCTCAAAACAGGCTTTTTTGGACGACGCGTCGCTCGGTGCAGCCAGGTCATCGAGGACCGCATCTGCATCTCAACAATATGGAAACTGAACGAATAAATAGGACAAAACCTACCTACGAACATTAATTGCTCGGCATTTGACGCCTTCCAGCATTAGCGCCAGGCCGCCAAGCGCGATCAAGACATCGGCCATGTCGGCGCCGGCGGCCGCCCGGTCAAGCTCCGCGGTGACATGCCGCCAGGTCGGCCGTGCCCGGCGATCCTCTGGAAGGTGGCGCATGGCTCGCAGACGTCGGTAGGCCGGAGGATCATTCAGAAATGGGTAACCATCCTGTGAAACGCGCCAAGGGTACTTTCGGGCCGCTTACGTCCTGAGGGATTGGCGGACAAGGAACAAATGGCGCGGCGCAAGGAAGCACACGGTGGTGGTCACGGCTGGTTTGTCACATTCGCCGACCTCATGGGCCTGCTCGTGAGCTTCTTCGTCATGCTGGTAGCCTTCTCCAATCAAGACTCGAAGAAGGTGCAAGCCGTGACCGGCTCGATGCGAGAGGCGTTTGGTGTGCAAAAGGAAGCGCGCTACTCCGGCATCATGGAGTCGTACGGATTCTCACTCCGGTCCCATATCAAAAACGCGGCACATCGCATCCTGAAGACTTATTGGTCACGCTCGACGCCTGACGAAAAAGGTTCCGGCTTCAAGGTCGATCGCGCCTTCTCTCGCGACAGATAATCATTGCGCCAGGCACCGCGTGACATGCCGGAGCTAAACGAGCTTTCCGAGCACATCATTGTCGAGGAGACAAAGGACGGGCTCAACATTGACATCGTCGATCAGAATGGCCGCGCGATGTTCCCGGAAGGCTCCACGGAGCCGTACGAACGCAACTCGGACCTTATTCAGAAGATTGCTACGCCGCTTAGGGTAGCTTTGTACCGCATTTCTATCACTGGGCACACGTCAGGCTCCGCAAAGGTTCTCCGGATTGCCAGGACAGAGACCGCGGAACCTCTCGGCCGGCCGAGCCAATGCCGTGCGCAAGATCTTGGAGGACGAAGGTTATCCCTCCGAAAACATCACCAAGGTCGCCGGCAAAGCAGATACCGATCCCATTTTCCCAGAAGATCCATCGATCGCGGGCAAATCGCCGTGTGACCATTACTTGATCCGCGAAGTGCCTCCTGGTACCGCCAGATTTGCAGCCGTAAATCGCGTCTGAGGCAGCGGGGCGCTGCACCGCGTGCCGCCGCAAGGGCGCTACCCTGCAGCACCCCGGTTGGGGCGGCGAGCATATCGGTGCATGCCGTTCCCGGCGCACAAGCTTGGGCTAGTATCCCGCGAGCGCTTATTATCCGGCGAGCGTCTCGCCGCCCAGTTCCTGAAGTCGACACGACCCGTGTAGGGGTCCTTTCCGCGGAAAGCGTGCATCGGCATCGAGTAAGGTGCGAAAAACAGGTCAGAACGATCCTGGATGTTTCACGTTATTTTTACCGCAGCGCCGCTACGATACGATCCTGCTGAACCGTAAAATGAGTTGGACCAATGAGCGACGCGCTTGCGCGCGCGCGCCGCCTTCGCTCGCGCGCCCAGGAATGCAAGAAGCTGTCCGATAGTTGTCGCTTTGCCGAAATGGCCAAGCACTATCGCCTAATCGCCGAGCACTACATCGCTATCGCACGTCTGGAAGAGGAGCGGATCAGCGCTTATAGTGACCACAGCGAAGCTTCTCTCGCTCCTGACTGAGCTCGCAAAAGCAAGGAAGCATCGACGCCCTCCAACATCAGCCCCGTTAACGAGATTTCGGCGATCGCCGCAATCAATCTCTAAGCGACGACGTGCGAGGCTCTTTAGGCTGAGCCTACTTCCCCCGACCCCCCATGGCTCGGCATCTCTGAGAGCCCCGCTGTCGCCCCCATCGCGGCGGGGCTCTTTCTTTTCGCGTTTTTCAGATCGCGTCCCGTCGATTTCGGGCGGACTGTTCGACTGATAGCCGTCTGCGGCGGTTGGGCTCCAACTCGTCAAGCTCGAACGCCAACTCAGCGAGCCGACGTTCAGCGTCGACGTATTCTTCGAACTGACGCCGCCGGCGAATGCTGGCTAGTGCGACCTCGTCGATCTGCGCGGTGCGATCATCCATGGACCACAAATAATACTCTGATCGCACGGACGGCCACCCATACGTGATCAGGTAGTTACCGGTCGGTTGATCGGTTGCGCATCACGAGGCTCGTGGGACAACGCCTCACCGGTCAAACTTAGCGCCGCCCAGCGCCTTCAAACGTTCTTTCTAGCGGCCGATCTCGACCGTGTAGCCGACCGACGAATTCGACTGTGTGGGGGAAGTCACCTTCACTTTGATGACCCGCAGGAAATCTAAACTGCTCGGATAGCGTTGCAGAAGCTCGACCTGGGCGTCCTTAGGTATCGTTTGGCATCCGTTCGTGGTCGCCTGCTCCGGATCTGAGGAAAGCATGCCGGCAATAAGCGCCGCGGCGAGAGAATCTTGATCGACGCAAACGGGTTGACCGGCCGAGACGATGAGATGATCGATGGACGCGGTGCTTGCGGGATCATCCGGTGCCGTTTCCTGTTTACCGCGGCCGCCCGCCGCCGGAACGTCCTCTCTTTGCGCCTTCGGAGTCTCGTCACGTTTCGCCTTTAGAGCGTGTCCCTTCGGCGCTGTCAAAGCGTTGAAGCATTGCCATCGTTCTAAGCTGATCCGAATCGCACGGCAGCGCGCGACTGCCTCAACGGTCGCGGCCCCTGCGGTGATCGGGTTTCCGATCAAAAGCAGAATGGCTAGGCTCGCGGCCTTGGCGACGGACGTTCTGCGCCGACTACGAATGGGATTGCGGAACGCCAAACGGAGCCCGCCCGCCGTACGGTACTCCCCAAACATCCCAATCCCCTTGTCCCGCTTTTTGGTTCGGGAGCCTAGTAGCGATTCAAGAGCTGCACCATTGCTTTATGGTCCGTAGCTTTGCTGGCTGCGGGCCTCACCCATGCGTTTTCCGTGCCCCGGACGGCCCGAGGTAGCGGCCGCGCGCAAAACCCATCGCAAGCTTCCCGCTTGCTTCCCCGACGGAAATCGGGGAAGCGAACATCGCATTAATGCAGATTTTATCGGCATAACTTAAATATATCTGGCCGATACGCTGCTAATGAACGATTAGCCGCGTCAGCCGGCGAGTACAGCGCGGATGCCGTCGACGACGAATTGCACGGCAAGCGCCGCCAGCAGCACGCCGAGAAGCCGCGACAATACGATGTTGCCGGTCATGCCGAGCAGTCCGCTGATGCGGCCGGCAAGGACAAAGGCGACAAAACAGGTAGCGGCAACGAAGACCACGACCGCCATCAGCAAGCCGGTCAGCAACAGGTCTCCGGCGGCGCGTCCCGCCAGCAGCACGGTCGCGGTGATGGCGCCGGGGCCGGCCAGCAGCGGGATGGCGAGCGGGAAGGCTGCGACATTGCGCACATGCTCCTCGACCGCCTGTTCGGCCGCTTCGCTCTCGCGGCGCATGCGCACGCCGAACACCATCTCAAAGGCGATCGCGAACAGGAGCAGACCGCCGGCTATGCGGAACGCCGGCAGCGATATCCCAAGGGCGCGGAGCAGCCAGTCGCCAAGCAACGTCGTGCCGATGAGGATCGCGCCGGCGATGATGCTGGCGCGCAAGGCGACGCTGCGGCGGGCGCGAAGCGGCAGTCCCTCCGTTACCGCCAGAAAAGTCGGCGCGAGACCGACGGGATCGACCACGACGAACAAGGTGACCAGCGCCGATATGACGAAATCGAGAGGCATTCTTGGTGTTCCGTGCGGAGCAGGATCGCTCATACGCGATTGCCGCAAAAGCGGATTGTGCCAGCATCCGGCATCACCGTCTTGTCGCGTCGTGTGCGGCGGCCGCCGCAAGGCCTGCGACGCTCGCTATAAAACATTGAAAATAAGAGGGAAAAACCTATCTACAGGGAGCCGATAAGAGTGGCGGAGCGACGCCTGATCGGCTATGAAAATCGCAACGGATTCGCGCAGGTTTCATAGCCCAACCTTACCTGGAAAATGGCAGACGAAGACGATCTCCCGCCGGCAGACGGCGGCCCCTCCGATATCCGTCCGGTTTCGATCACCGAGGAAATGAAGCGCTCGTATCTCGATTACGCGATGAGCGTGATCGTGGCCCGCGCGCTGCCGGATGCGCGCGACGGACTCAAGCCGGTGCACCGTCGCATCCTCTATTCGATGCACGAGAACGGCTACGAGTGGAACAAGCCGTATCGCAAATCCGCCCGCGTCGTCGGCGACGTGATCGGCAAATATCATCCGCACGGCGATCAGGCGGTTTACGACGCGCTGGTGCGCATGGCGCAGGATTTCTCCATGCGCCTGCCGCTGATAGACGGGCAGGGGAATTTCGGCTCGGTGGACGGCGATGCACCGGCGGCCATGCGCTACACCGAGGTACGGCTCGAACGCGTGGCCGGCTCGCTGGTGGAAGATCTCGACAAGGACACCGTCGACTTCCAGGCCAACTACGACAACTCGGAGCGCGAGCCGGTCGTCATGCCGGCGCGTTTTCCCAATCTCCTGGTCAACGGCGCCGGCGGCATTGCCGTCGGCATGGCGACCAACATCCCGCCGCACAATCTCGGCGAGGTCATCGACGCCTGCGTGGCGCTGATGGACAATCCCGCGATGTCGATCGAGGACCTGATCGCCATCGTGCCCGGTCCCGATTTTCCCACCGGCGGCATCATCCTCGGCCGGCAGGGCATCCGCTCGGCCTACCATCTCGGCCGCGGCGCCATCGTCATGCGGGGCAAGGTCGAGTTCGAGACGTTGCGCGGCGAGCGCGAGGCGATCGTCGTCTCAGAAATCCCATACCAGGTGAACAAGGCGCACATGGTCGAGCGCATCGGCGAACTCGTGCGCGAGAAGAAGATCGAGGGCATCGCCGCGTTGCGCGACGAATCCGATCGCGACGGCTACCGCGTTGTAGTCGAGCTGCGCCGCGACGCCGTGCCGGACATCGTCCTCAACCAGCTCTACCGCTTCACCGCGCTGCAATCGTCCTTCGGCGCCAACATGGTGGCGCTCGACGGCGGCCGGCCGCTCCTGATGACGTTGAAGGACCTGATCACCTGCTTCAACGCCTTCCGCGAAGAGGTGATCTACCGCCGCACCAAGCATCTGCTCGGCAAGGCGCGCGACCGCGCCCATATCCTGGTCGGGCTCGCGATCGCGGTCGCCAATATCGACGAGGTGATCAAGCTCATCCGCGCCGCGAAGGACGCCAACGAAGCCCGTGACGAACTCATGAGCCGCGATTGGCCGGCGAAGGACGTCGCGACCATGGTCACCTTGATCGACGATCCGCGCCATAGCGTTTCGCCGGCGGGAACGACCAAGCTTTCCGCCGAGCAGGCCAAGGCCATCCTCGATCTGCGACTGCAGCGGCTGACCGCGCTCGGGCGCGACGAGATCAAGGCCGAACTGGACAAGCTTGCCGACGAGATCGCCGATTATCTCGACATCCTGCGCTCGCGCGCCCGCATCCAGACGATCGTCAAGGACGAACTCGCCGCGATCAAGCGCGAATTCGCCACGCCGCGCCGCACGGTCATCCTCGACCAGGAAGGCGAGATGGAAGACGAAGACCTGATCCAGCGCGAGGATATGGTCGTCACCGTCTCGCATGCGGGATACGTCAAGCGCGTGCCGCTATCCACCTATCGCGCGCAACGGCGGGGCGGCAAGGGCCGCGCCGGCATGCAGACGCGCGAGGAAGACTTTGTCACGCGCCTGTTCGTCGCCTCGACCCACACGCCGGTGCTGTTCTTCTCTTCGCGCGGACAGGTCTACAAGGAAAAGGTCTGGCGGCTGCCGCTGGCCGCACCGCAGGCGCGCGGCAAGGCTTTGATCAACATCCTGCCGCTCGAGCAGGGTGAGAGCATCACGACGATCATGCCGTTGCCGGAGGACGAGGCGACCTGGGACAAGCTCGACGTGATGTTCGCCACGACCCGCGGCACGGTTCGGCGCAACAAGCTGTCCGATTTCGCCGATGTCCGGCGCTCGGGCATCATCGCCATGAAGCTCGACGAAGGCGACGGCATCGTCGATGTGCAGATCTGCACCGAGAATGACGACGTGCTGCTGACGTCGGCGGCCGGCCAATGCATCCGCTTCGCGGTCGACGATGTGCGCGTGTTCCAAGGCCGCACGTCGATGGGCGTGCGCGGCGTCGCGCTCGCCGACGGCGACAAGGTGATCTCGCTGTCGATCCTGCGTCACGTCGAAGCGACAGCGGACGAGCGCATGGCGTATCTCAAGCGCGCCAACGCGGTGAGGCGAGGGGGCAACGGCGATGCGGAGGAAAGCGGCGCCGAACCGGAAGAGGCCGAGGGCGCCATCGAACTTGGCGAGCAGCGCTACGTGGTCATGTCCGAGGCCGAGCAGTTCGTGCTGACGATCTCCGAGAAGGGCTTCGGCAAGCGCACCTCATCATACGAGTACCGGACCACCGGCCGCGGCGGCAAAGGAATCGTTGCCATGGCGATCACGGAAAAGAACGGCCGGCTGGTCGCTTCTTTCCCGATCGAGGAGAGCGACCAGATCATGCTGGTCACCGATGGCGGCCAGTTGATTCGATGCCCGGTCGACGGCATCCGCACCGCGGGGCGCTCGACGCAAGGCGTCATCGTCTTCTCGACGGCCGAAGGCGAGCGCGTCGCCTCGGTTGAGCGGTTGACCGAAGACGGCGAAGAAAGCCCCGAGTAACCAAAGATTTACGCTGTCCGCTGGTAAGCGCCGCATGCGCCGTCCAAAGCTGCGCATTGCGGTTTTGTTGCTGCCGATTGTCCCGGCTTGTTGCCTAAATGGTACAGGCTTTGCGGGGGACCTTTGGTAGGTTGATCAGGAATTCCAATTGGGGGCGAGAACGATGACACGGCTGCTTTTGACGACCGCGGCTCTTGTTGCGATCGCGATGACCGGCGCCGCCAATGCGGCGGATCTTCCGCTGCCTCCGCCGGTCTACAGGGCGCCTCCGCCTCCGTTGGTTTATAATTGGACAGGTTGCTATGTCGGCGCCGGTTATGGCTACGGACTGTGGACCCAGGACACCAGTGTCGTCACTTCCCCCGGAGGCGTCGGCGTAACGCAGACAACCACCAACGGCGGCAAGGGCTGGTTCGGCCAGGGCCAAGTCGGCTGCGATTATCAATTCGGCCTACCGCTTGGCTCCTTCTGGAGCCCCAATGTCGTTATCGGTGCCTTTGCCGATTACGAGTATGCCGGAAGCAACGGACTTCGTGGCACTTTGTCCGTTCCAGGCGGCCTTCCAGGCGGCGCCGCCTTCGGCGCAGAAGGCCTGCCGTGGACGTGGTCGGCCGGCGCCCGCGCCGGCTTCCTGGTGACGCCAAAATTCCTGACGTATTTTAGCGGCGGCTACACCCAGGCGAACTTCAACCAGGTGAATTTCCAAACGTCCGGCGGCGCGGCGACCGGCACGTTCATGGCCGCCAACACCTATAACGGTTGGTTCCTCGGCAGCGGCTTCGAATACGGGTTTGACATCCTGCCCGGCCTCTTCCTCAAGACCGAGTATCGGTATTCGAGCTACAGCACGGCGACCTTGCCTGTCCTGCTCACAGGGGGCGCACCGACCGGCTTCGCGATAAATTCGACGAAATACACGCAGATGGTTTCGACCGAGCTGGTCTACCGCTTCAACTGGTTCGGCCACTGATCGCCGCGACGTTTTAACGACAAAGCCCGGGACGAAAGTCCCGGGCTTTTTGTTTGCGCGCTTGACGTGACACGTCGCTAGCTTTTTGGTGGAGCATGATCTTTTCGGAAAACCGGATTCCACTTTTCCGGATCATGCGCTAACGCCGGGCGCGCTGGCGAAACGCTTCGCCTCTTCGGCGGCGCGAAACAGCGCCTTGGCCTTGTTGACGCATTCCTGCTGCTCGAACTCAGGATCGGAATCGGCGACGATGCCGGCGCCGGCCTGAACGTACATGACGCCGTCCTTGACCAAAGCGGTGCGCAGCACGATGCAGGTATCCATGTCGGTGCCCGCCGAGAAATAGCCGACGCAGCCGGCATAGAGCGAACGCTTTTCCTTCTCCAACTCGTCGATGATCTGCATCGCGCGCACTTTTGGGGCGCCGGAGACCGTTCCGGCGGGAAAGCCGGCGGCGAGCGCGTCGAGCGCATCGCGATCCGCGCGCAGCTTGCCTTCGACATTCGAAACGATGTGCATGACCTGGCTGAAACGCTCGATGAAGAACTGATCGGTGACTTTGACGGTGCCGATTTCGGCGACGCGGCCGACGTCGTTGCGGCCGAGATCGAGCAGCATCAGGTGCTCGGCGCGCTCCTTCGGATCGGCCAGAAGCTCTTCCTCCAGCGCCTTGTCTTCGTGCGGCGTGGCACCGCGCCGCCGTGTGCCCGCGACCGGACGGATCGTCACCTTGCCGCCGCCGGTCTTGACCAGGATTTCCGGGCTGGAACCGGCGACGGCAAAGCTGCCGCAATCGAGAAAGAACAGGTAAGGCGAGGGATTGACGCGCCGCAAGGCGCGGTAGAGCGCGAACGGCGCGAGCGCGAACGGCGCCTCGAAACGCTGCGACAGCACGACCTGAAAGATATCGCCGGCGGCGATGTATTCCTTGGCCCGCAGCACCATGCTCTTGAATTCTTCGGCCGGCGTGTTCGAGCGCGGCGTTACGTCCGGCGGCCCGGCGTCCGCCTCCAGCGCCGATTTGTCGAGCGGGCGATCGAGCGCGTCGACGACGGCCGAGAGGCGCTCCGCCGCGCGTGCAAGCGCGACTTCCGGGGCTGCGCCGGCTTGCGGCCGCACCGGGGTCACGATGGTGATCGTGTCTTTCACTGCATCGAAGGCGACGACCAGAGTCGGCCGAACAAGGATCCCGTCCGGAATGCCAAGCGGATCGGGACCCGGCACGGACAAAGTGTCCTCGATCAGCCGGACCGTGTCGTAACCGAGATAGCCGAAGATGCCCGCCGACATCGGCGGCAGCGTATCGGGCAGCGCAATGCGGCTTTCGGCGATCAGTGCCCGCAAGGCCGCGAGCGGCGGCGTGTCCACGGGCGCGAAGGCGTCGGGATCGTTCTGCGGCTTGCGGTTGATTTCCGCGTGCGCGCTGTTGACGCGAAAGACGACGTCGGGCTCCAGCCCGATAATCGAGTAGCGGCCGCGCACCGCGCCGCCTTCGACCAATTCCAGGAGGAAGCTCGTCGAACCTCCGGAGCCCTTGGTCCGCGCGCCGGCGATCTTGAGGAAAGCGGAAACCGGCGTCTCCAGGTCGGCGACCAAGGTCGTCCACACGACCTGCGGCTCGCCCGCCGCATAACGCGCGGCGAACGCTGAAGCCGACGGCTCGATATGCATCTTTAGTTGATATCCGGCGCGCTGCTGCTGAGAGCTTGCGCGAGCGCCGCCTGATTAACGCTGGTTCCCAATTCGTCTTCCAGCCACGTCACATACTGTCCGTAGATGTCCTCGCTCTCCTGACGCTTGACCACGTCAGCGATGCGTTTTGCGTCGGGCGAATTGGCATCGAGCTTGGGATCGGTGACGCCAGTGACGCGGAACACAACCCACTCGCTCGGCTTGTCTCCCTCGGCGCTGCCGAAACCATCCTTCGCGGTCTGAAACACGGCGGTGAGGACTTTAGCGGATGTCCCGTCCACGGGTTTGCCGCGCATGAGCTTTTCGGCGGTTTCGATCTTGAGGCCGTCGTCCTTGGCAATGGCGTCGAGCGCGGTGCCACCCTTGAGCTTGTCCAACAGCTGTGCCGATTTCGTCTTCAGGCGCGAAGTGATTTCGTCGTCCCGCCAGGCTGCTTCAACCCTATCCTTCACTTCGGCGAGCGTGCGGTCGCGCGATGGCGTGACACCAGCGACATTGAACCAAATATATCCGCCGTCGATGTCGAGCGGGTCGTTGTCGACGCCGACTTCGGTCGCAAACGCTGCGCTGACGACCTGCCCGGAATGCGGAATGCTGTCGACCGGCTTGCCCGCCGGGTCGCGTCCTGAACGATCGACGTCGAACGTCATGACGGGAAGCTTCAACTTCTCGGCGACCTGGGCCAACGACGCGCCGCCGGCGCGCTCGTCCTCGATCTTCTCGTGCAGGTTCCGTACCTCCGCCTTGCCGCGTTCGGTCGCGATATTGTTGCGGATCTCCGGCGTCAGGTCGGCAAGCGATTTTACCTCCTCCGGCACGATATCGAGCACGGTGGCGATGACCACGCCGAAGCGGCCCTTAATTGGCGCGCTGACTTCACCGGCTTTCAATGCGAAGGCGGCGTCGGCCACGGCTGGATCCAGAATTCCAGATTTGGGCACGGTACCGAGATCGAAATCCTGTTCCTTGAGGCCGCGTTCGGCGGCGAGCGCCGCGAAACTCAAGCCATCCTTCAGCCGCGCCGCCGCTGCTTCGGCTTCCTGCATGTTGGGAAAAACGATCTGCTCGACGTGCCGGCGCTCCGGCGCGACGTAGCGGCTGCGGTTTTTCTCGAACTCCGCCTTGATGTCGGCTTCGGAGATTTCCATCCATTTGCCGAGTTCAGCCGGCGTGGCCGCGACGATCTCGATTTTGCGGTATTCCGGCGCCCTGAACAGGATTTTTCGCGCCTCGAAATACTTGCTGAGCTCGGCTTCGCTCGGCTGCGGAATCTCTCCCGCCTGCGCCGGGCCGAGCGTTACATACTCGATGCTTCGCTGCTCGTTTTGAAATTGATTGACCGCATCGAGCCAGGCCTTCGGCACCGGAAGATCGCCGGAAAGCGATTCAGTGATCTGCCGCCGCAGCGTCAGCCGGCGCTGCTCATTGACGAACCGCTGTTCGCTGTAACCGACGTTGCGCAAAAGTTGCTCGAAACGCGCCCGGTCGAACTTGCCGTCGGCATTACGGAATGTCGGTTCTTCGGTGATGCGGCGCACGATCTCGGCGTCGGAAATGCCGAGCCGCATTTGCCGCGCGCGCTGGTCAAGACCTGCTTCGGCGACCATCTCGCCGAGCACGCGCCGGTCGAGGCCCATGGCCTTTGCCTGATCTGGCGGAAGTGGCCGGCCGATCTGGCGGCTGATCAGCTGCAGACGATCGTTATAGGCTTGGCGGAATTGCTCGAGCTGGATTTCGGTGCCACCGATCTTGGCGAGAGTGGAGCGGCCAAAACCACGGAAAATGTCGTTGATGCCCCAGACCGCAAAGCTGAGAGCCAGTACGCCCATGACCACGCCCATGACGGCGCGGCCGAGCCAGTTTGCAGAGGCGTTTCGGATACCTCGAAGCATTGCGTTCCAACGCGTTAGCGTGATGCCGATGGGGTGCCCGGCGGGAGCGGCGCATCATAAGGACCGGCCCGCGAGCCCGCAACTGACGGGAGTCCTTGGTAAAACGCCCCTTTTCCGGCTGCAAGGCGTCTGCTAACGCCTCTTTGTCGCAGCCACGCGGCATGATTTCTGAACCCCAACGTCGAGACACGCACAATGGCGCGCCGCCCGCTCGTCGCCGGCAATTGGAAAATGAACGGCCTTACGGCCGAGATTTCCGTGCTGGAGCAAATTATCGCCGGCGCGCGCGCCCTTTCGAATGTGGAACTGATGGTGTGTCCGCCCGCGACGCTTATCGCGGGTTTTGCCGCTGCCGCGCGCGGATCGGGCGTTCTGATCGGCGCCCAGGATTGCCACGCGCTGACGTCGGGCGCGCATACCGGAGATATTTCGACCGAAATGCTTAAGGACGCCGGCGCAGTCGCCGTGATTGTTGGTCACTCCGAGCGCCGCCAATATCACGGCGAGACCGATGCGGCCGTGCGCGCGAAAGTACTCGCAGCGGGGCGCGCCGGTCTTGTTGCGATTGTCTGTGTCGGGGAGACGGGCGCCGAACGCGACACTGGACGCGCGCTCGAAGTGGTAGAATTTCAGCTTGAAGGCTCGCTGTCCGACGACTCCACGGCCTTCGTCATCGCTTATGAGCCGGTGTGGGCTATCGGAACCGGGCGCACGCCAACGCCCGGCGACGTCGCGGAAATTCACCGCCTGATCCGGGAGCGGCTGGTCCGGCGCTACGGTCATGGCGGTGAAGACACCCGCATTCTTTACGGCGGTTCGGTGAATCCCGCGAACGCGAGCGAATTGCTGGCCGTCGAGAATGTCGACGGCGCCCTTGTCGGCGGCGCCAGCCTCAAGGCGCCGGACTTTTTGACCATTGCTGGCGTCTACCGCTGACAAGATGCTCTGTGCGCCGGCGAGAGTATTGCGGAGCGCCCATCCGCCGGCGGAACGCGCTTTGTTTCAGCTTGCCAAGAGGTGTTGGGCTGGCGCGATGCCGGTCGCTATCTGATCCAAAACGATCACCCCGTCGCCCGGCAAGTCGAAGCGCGCCGCCGCCAAATTTTCGCGTAAATGTTTGACCGATGAGGTGCCGGGAATCAGCAGGATGTTGGGCGCACGCTGGAGCAGCCAGGCAAGCGCCACCTGCATCGGCGTAGCACCGAGTCCTTCGGCGACATCTGACAGCGCCGTCGACTGCAGCGGCGTGAAACCGCCAAGCGGGAAGAACGGCACATAGGCCACGCCGTCGCGGACGAGATCGCCGATCAGCGCGTCGTCCGCCCGATGCGCCAGATTGTACAGGTTCTGCACGCAGGCGATCTTGCAGACCCGACGCCCTTCCGCGATCTGCGTAGGAGTGACGTTACTCAGCCCGATGTAACGCACGAGGCCCTTCAGCTGAAGCTCCGCCAGGACAGTGAGCGGCGCCTCGATCGAGCCTTCGGCAGGCTCATTGATGCCGAACATGCTGCGAAGGTTGACCACCTCGAGTACGTCCAAGCCAAGATTGCGGAGATTGTCGTGGACGGCTTGAGTCAGTTCTTCGGGCGACATCGCCGGCATCCATGATCCATCCTCGCCGCGCCGCGCGCTGACCTTGGTGACGATGACGAGGTCATCGGGATAGGGATGCAGCGCCTCGCGGATCAACTGGTTTGTGATGTGCGGGCCATAGAAGTCGCTGGTGTCGATATGATTGACGCCGCTTGCCACCGCTTCGCGCAGTACGGCAATCGCGCCGTCGCGGTCCTTCGGAGGTCCGAACACGCCCGGTCCGGCGAGTTGCATAGCGCCGTAGCCAAGGCGTTTCACGATGCGGTCGCCAAGCTTGAACGTGCCGGCTTTGCTGATGTCGATCATGGGCTGTCTCCTCTGGATCGATCTTCTAGATAGACGGCCTGCATCTGTGCGATAATCGGCTATAATCGAAACAGGTTGTGTGGAAAACAGAACAATGGCGGCAGATCTTGGCGACCTCACCGCGTTCGTAGCGGTGGCGCGCGGAGGCGGCTTTCGCGAGGCGGCACGGGCAGGCGCCAGAAGTGCGTCCAGCTTCAGCGAAGCCGTGAGCCGGCTCGAGGCCAAGCTTGGCGTAAGGTTGCTCAACCGCACCACGCGCAGCGTCGCGCCAACCGAAGCGGGTGCGCGCCTCCTCGATCGGCTAGGTCCTGCGCTGGGGGAGGTCGAGGCGGCGCTGGATGTCGTCAACAGCTTCCGCGATCGACCAGCAGGAACGCTCAGGCTGAACGTGCCGGTCGTTGCGGCGCGCCTCGTCCTGCCGCGCATCGTGCCGGCGTTCCTCGCTGCCTATCCTGACATCCGCCTTGAGGTGATCGCCGAAGATAGTTTCGTCGACGTGCTGGCGGCCGGCTGCGATGCGGGAATACGCTACGACGAACGGCTCGAGCAGGACATGATCGCCATTCCCATCGGCCCACGAGAGCAACGCTTTGCAACCGCGGCGTCGCCGGCCTATCTCGACCGGCGCGGGCGCCCCAAACATCCGCGGGATCTGCTCGACCACGCGTGTTTGCGCGGCCAGTTCTCGAGTGGCGCGATGACCACCTGGGAGTTCGAACGCGACGGGGAGGTCGTAAAGCTCGAACCATCCGGTCCGCTCATCGTCCGTGTCGGGGCCGCAACCGACCTTGCAATCGATGCCGCAGTCGCCGGCACGGGCGTCATCCACCTGTTCGAGGATTGGCTGCGACCATGTTTCGCCAGTGGCGCCTTGGAGCCCGTGCTGGAACCCTGGTGGCAACGCTTCTCAGGGCCGTTTCTCTACTATTCGGGCCGTCGCTACCTTCCCGCGCCCCTTCGGGCCTTCATCGATTTCACCCGATCGCAGCGTTCATGGCCTTGATCCGAAGCCGCCATAGAAAATCCCCAGCAGATCATGTAGAGACCCGCCCGGCTTCCTATATCGGGGGTCGCGGGGCCGGGAAGGCCACGTCAGGTGCCATCGTCGTTGGGAGCGGCTTTTATCGATGCTGACCGTTATTATCGTGATCCACCTGATGCTCGTCCTCGGTATGATCGGGGTGGTTTTGCTGCAAAAGTCGGAGGGAGGCGGGCTCGTCAGCACCTCCAATAGCGGCTTTATGACCGGGCGTGGCACCGCCAACGTTTTGACGCGGACGACAGCGCTGCTTGCGGTCGGGTTCTTTATCACCAGCCTCGCCTTGTCCTGGCTTGCCGGTCTCGGCCGCCACCCGGCTTCGATCATCAATACCGGTGGCGGAGCGCCAACAACCCAAGCGCCGCTGGGGCCGCCGTTGTCGGCGCCGCTGAGCCAAAGCGGCCGCGGCGTTCTCGATCAATTAGGTGGCGGTTCCGGGAAGCCCGCGCCGGCGGCGCCATCCGGGCCGCAAGTACCCCAGTCGCAATAGGCATCAAGCCATGATGAAAGCGAGCAGCCCGGCAGTCTCCATGATACCGCCGGGGGGCGCTTCCTTGTGGCATGAGGATTTCGCCGGACGTTATTGTCTCTGCAGCGCTTTTCGTGCCAGCGGGACCGGCCATCGGGAATATCGCTCGTCGAATCGCCTGTTCGCGGCTAGAGCTTGAATCCCATGGCGCGGTACATCTTCATCACCGGCGGCGTGGTCTCCTCATTGGGCAAGGGTCTCGCCTCCGCGGCTCTCGGCGCGCTGTTGCAGGCGCGCGGTTACAAGGTTCGCCTCCGCAAGCTCGATCCCTACCTCAACGTCGATCCGGGCACGATGTCGCCGTATCAGCACGGCGAAGTGTTCGTCACCGACGACGGCGCCGAGACCGATCTCGACCTCGGGCACTACGAACGGTTTACCGGACGCCCCGCGACGCGGATGGACAACATCACGACCGGCCGCATCTACCAGGATATTCTCAACAAAGAGCGCCGCGGCGACTATCTCGGCGCCACCATCCAGGTCATTCCGCACGTCACATACGCCATCAAGGAATTCATCCGCGACGGCAATGACGGCTTCGATTTCGTCCTTTGCGAGATCGGCGGCACCGTCGGCGACATCGAAGGCCTGCCGTTTTTCGAGGCCATCCGCCAACTCGGCAACGAATTGCCGCGTCATCACGCGGTCTATATCCATCTCACGCTGCTGCCATTCATCCCTAGCGCCGGCGAACTCAAGACCAAGCCAACCCAGCATTCAGTGCGCGAATTGCGCGCCATCGGCATTCAGCCCGACATTCTACTTTGCCGTTCCGACCGGCCCATTCCCGAAAGCGAGCGGCGCAAGCTCGCGCTGTTCTGCAATGTGCGCGAAAGCGCGGTTATCGAGGCGCTCGACGTCGACAACATCTACGCGGTGCCTGAGGCCTACCACGCCAGCGGCCTCGACGGCGAAGTGCTGGCGGCGTTTGGGATCGGATCCCCACCCGAGCCGGACCTCGCCACATGGCAGTTCATCAACGAGCGCATCCGCAATCCCGAAGGCGACGTGACCATCGCCATCGTCGGCAAATATACCGGCATGAAGGATGCTTATAAGTCGCTGATCGAAGCGCTCTCGCATGGCGGCGTCGCCAACAGGGTCAAGGTCAATCTCGACTGGATCGAGAGCGAGGTATTCGAAAACGAAGACCCGGCTCCGTTTCTCGAACATGTCGACGGCATCCTCGTGCCCGGCGGCTTCGGTCAGCGCGGCGCCGAAGGAAAAATCCGCGCCGCGCAATTCGCGCGCGAACGGCAGGTGCCGTATTTCGGCATCTGCTTCGGCATGCAGATGGCGGTGATCGAAGCGGCGCGAAACCTGTGCGGCATCGAGGAAGCCAACTCGACCGAATTCGGCGCCACGCGCGAGCCGGTCGTCGGCCTGATGACCGAATGGATGAAGGGCAACGCACTCGAGAAACGCGGCGCCGACGGCGATCTCGGTGGCACGATGCGGCTCGGCGCCTATCCGGCCGTACTCGATCGCGGCAGCATGATCGCCGGCATCTATCAGTCGACGGAGATCTCCGAGCGTCACCGCCATCGCTACGAGGTCAATACCGCCTACAAGGACCGCCTGGCGCAGCACGGCATGCGCTTTTCCGGCATGTCGCCCGACGGTATCTTGCCGGAGATCATCGAATATTCGAACCATCCCTGGTTCATCGGGGTGCAATTCCATCCCGAGCTGAAGTCGCGGCCGTTTGCGCCGCACCCGCTTTTCTCTTCCTTCATCGGCGCGGCGGTCGAGCAAAGCCGGCTGGTATAGTCTTGCAGTGGCGTTTTCGGCGGACGAGGAAGGGCGCGGCGCGGCGGTTGACCCGGCTGCGCCTCGCCATCATGGTCCGCCCGCGATGAGCTCAATGACCGCAAAACCCAAATCCGTCGTCGGCGTGGGCAAGGTGCGCTTCGGCAACGCGTTACCGCTGGCGCTGATTGCCGGGCCGTGCGTCCTCGAAAGCCGCACGCACGCCTTCGACATGGCCGGCGCGCTCAAGGACATCGCCGCGCGTCGCGATATCGGGTTTGTCTACAAAACATCCTTCGACAAGGCGAACCGGACCAGCGCCAAAAGCGCCCGCGGCCTCGGGCTCGACAAGGCGCTCGCCATCTTTGCCGAGCTGCGCGAAAAGCTTGGCGTGCCGATACTGACCGACGTGCATGAACCGGATCAGTGCGCCGCCGTCGCGGAAGCCGTCGATATTTTGCAGATACCGGCATTCCTTTGCCGGCAGACGGATCTTCTTGTCGCCGCCGCGAAAACAGGCCGTGTGGTCAACGTCAAGAAAGGCCAGTTCCTCGCCCCGTGGGACATGGCCAATGTGGTGGCAAAGATCATCGGCGCTGGCAACGCCAACGTGCTCGTCACCGAACGCGGTGTCTCGTTTGGCTACAACACGCTTGTCTCCGACATGCGGGCGCTGCCGGTGCTCGCCAAGACGGGCGCTCCAGTGATTTTCGATGCCACCCATTCGGTGCAGCAGCCGGGCGGGCAGGGCACATCCTCGGGCGGCGAGCGGGAATTCGTGCCGGTACTGGCGCGAGCCGCGGTTGCCGTCGGAGTCGCGGGGCTCTTCATCGAAACCCATCAGGCTCCGGAAAAGGCGCCGTCGGACGGGCCAAATATGTTGCCTCTCAAGGAGATGGAGCCGCTTCTTGAGCGGCTAATGGAGTTCGACGCGTTGGCCAAGAACCAAGATCAGGGCCGTGGCCGTGCCGAAGGGCCGACCGGGACCAAGGCCGCGTCCAAAAGGTAGGGAACGCGGCCCTTGTCGCCCGGCGCGAAAATCACCATCATCGTTACATCGGCCAGGGGTGCCACGCAAAAAACGCGGCTGAGATCACACCCGTCGAACCTGTCTGGGTCATACCAGCGAAGGGAGCCGCGTTGAGCGAGACTAAACACGCCATCACACCCGTCGGCGGCCGGCCGCGTGTCGCCATCATCGGCGCAGGCGTCGTCGGGCTTGGCATCGCCTGGCGGCTGGCCGCGCGGGCGGACGTTACGGTGTTCGATCGCGGCAAGGCTGGAGCGGGAGCGTCGCACGCAGCGGCCGGCATGCTGGCGGCCTGTTGCGAGGCCGAGCCGGGTGAAGAAACCCTCGTTGCGCTCGGCCGGGAGAGCCAGGCGCGCTGGCCTGCTTTCGCCGAGGAGCTTGCGCGCGTAACTGGCGTTGATGTTGAACTCCGGCGCGAGGGCACGCTGGTGCTCGCCTTGACCGCCGACGATCAGGCGACCATCGCGCACCATCTTGAGTTTCAACGCCGGCTCGACCTGCCGCTCGAATGGCTTTCCGCCGCGGCGACCCGCGCACGCGAACCGCGTCTTGCGGGCAAGATCGCGGGCGCGCTGTTTTCGCCGGAAGACCATCAGGTCGACAACCGCAAGCTTGTGCAGGCGCTGCGCATTGCCGCGCAAGCCGCAGGCGCGGACATCATCGAGCATCGGCCGGTCAAGGAGATCGTGGTGCAGGGCGGCGCTGCGAAGGGTGTGTTGCTCGAAGACGGCACCACCGCCCCGGCCGATATCGTCGTGTTGGCCGCCGGCGCCTCCTCGCGCACCATTGGCGGATTGCCGCCGGATCGCCGGCCGCCGGTGCGTCCGGTCAAAGGCCAGATGTTGTCGCTGCGGATGGACGCGGCGGCGCCGCTTCTTACCCACGTGCTGTGGGCTCCTGGCGTCTATCTCGTGCCGCGGCGCGACGGCCGGCTCATCGTCGGGGCCACGGTCGAGGAGAAGGGTTTCGACGACACCATTACCGCCGGCGGCATGCTGACGTTGCTCGAGGCCGCATGGCGCGCAGTTCCGGCGGTCGAGGAATTGCCGATCGACGAAATCTGGGTCGGGCATCGGCCTGGCAGCCGCGACGATGCCCCGATCCTTGGGCGCGGCCCGCTGGAGGGCTTGTTCTATGCAACGGGCCATCATCGCAACGGCATCTTGCTTGCGCCAGTTACGGCGGACGCGATGGCGCGCCTGATCCTCGACGACGTTGTCGACCCGGCGATCAAGCCGTTCGGTCTCGAACGCTTTTTCCCGGCACGCGCGGCGGAGTAATGGTGTGACACCGATGGACCAGGCATCGATCCGCGTGAATGGCGAGAACGAACCGCTGGCGGCCGCCACGCTTGAAGCCCTGCTCGCGGAAAAAGCCGTCGATACCGGGCAGCGCGGCATTGCAGTCGCGCTCAATGGCGCGGTCGTTCCGCGCGCGGCCTGGCCGAAAACACAGCTGCGTCCGGGCGACAGCGTCGAGATCGTTCGCGCTAGGCAAGGTGGGTGAGGGGCACGAGAGGAAACATAATGTCTGATCCACTCATCATTGCCGGACAGGAATTCGGCTCGAGGCTGTTCCTCGGCACCGCCGGCTATCCCAATCGCAAGATCATGCTCGACGCCGTCGAGGCGAGCGGGACCGCAATGGTGACCGCCTCGATCCGCCGCATCAGCCTGGCCGGTGACGACGAAAGCCTGATTGACCTGTTGGCCGGGCGGGTACGCTTTCTGCCCAACACCGCCGGCTGCCAGACCGCGAAGGATGCCGTGCTTACCGCGCAGCTCGCGCGCGAAGCGCTCGACACCAAGTGGATCAAGCTCGAAGTGATCGGCGACCGCGAGCTGCTCTATCCCGATGTCGAGGAATTAGTCCGCGCGACCGAAACGCTGGTGGCCGAAGGCTTCATCGTGCTGCCTTACTGCACCGAGGATCCGGTGACTTGCCGCAAGCTCGCCGATGCGGGAGCCGCCGCCGTCATGCCGCTCGGCTCGCCGATCGGCTCCGGGCTCGGCATTTCCAATCCGCATCTGATCGAGCTTGTTTGCGCGCGCTCGCCGGTGCCGGTGGTGCTCGACGCCGGGATCGGCACCGCCTCCGATGCGGCGTTCGCCATGGAGCTCGGCTGCGCCGCCGTTCTTCTCAACACTGCGGTGTCGAAAGCGCGCGATCCGGTGCTGATGGCAAAAAGTATGCGGGCGGCAGTCGAAGCCGGCCGCCTGTCGCGGCTCGCCGGACGGATCGCGAAAAAGACCCACGCCGAGCCGTCGAGCCCGCAACTCGGGCTCGTGGGGACGTGAGGCTTTTCTAGGCCAACATTTCCCTGACCATCGGGATCACCGTGCGGCCGTAAAGCTCGATGCAGCGCATCATGCCGTCATGCGACAGCGTGCCGGCCGAGTATTTCAGATCGAAGCGAACGATGCCCAGCGCCTTCGCGGTTTTCGCGATCTTGCGCGCCACCGTTTCCGGCGCGCCTACATGCAGCGCGCCGCGCTCGACTTCGTGATTGAACGAAGTCCGCTCCATCGGCGGCCAGCCGCGCTCGGCCCCGATCTTGTCGTGCATGGCCTTATAGCCCTTCCAGTATTCCTCGCGCGCCTGTTCGTCGGTGTCGGCGATGTAGCCCGGCGAATGCACGGCGACCGGCAAAGCGGGTTTGCCGAGCTGGGCGAACGCCCGGTGATAAAGGTCGACATAAGGCTTGAACCGCGCCGGATCGCCCCCGATGATGGCGAGCGCTAGCGGGAATTCGTAGTGCGCGGCGCGGACGACCGATTCCGGGCTGCCGCCGACGCCGACCCATACGCGCAGCCGTTCGCCGTCGATCGGTGGGAACACACGCTGGTTCTTCAGCGGCGGTCTCGTTTTTCCCTGCCACGTCACCGCATCGGACCGCACCAGCGCGGCAAACAGGTCGATCTTGTCCTCGAACAGCACTTCGTATTGCGAGAGATCGAATCCGAACAACGGAAAGGATTCGATGAACGAGCCACGGCCGATGGTGACCTCCGCGCGACCGTTCGACGCCGCGTTCAGTGTCGAGAAACGCTCGAAAACCCGAATGGGATCGTCCGACGAGAGCACCGTCACCGCGGAGCCGAGCCTGATCCGTTTGGTGCGCCCGGCGATGGTCGCCAGCACGATCTCGGGCGCGGACACCGAAAAATCCGGGCGGTGATGCTCGCCAACGCCGAAGGCGTCGACGCCGACCTCGTCGGCAAGGACGCCCTCGTCGACGACGTTGCGGATGACTTGGGCGTGGGTGAGGGGGTGGCCGTCAGGGCCGGTGGTGATATCGCCAAAAGTGTCCAATCCGAATTCAAAAGACTGAGCCATACGTCCCAATTTACCTTGTTGTAGGCGCCGCTATTCGCGCGAAGGGGTGTCCGCAATGGAGGACAGGTAGGACACGCCCCTTGTTAACGCAACGATGCACCGGGCGCGGCCAAGCCCGGATTTTGGGCGGAGCGGCACGTAACAGGCTCGATTTGGCCTGCGTCACTGTGCGATTTACTAATCCCTTGGTTCGGCTTGCTTAGGCAGCGACAGGGCTGTCAAATCAGCCGCTTGTGGGGTAGCTAAACCTCAACAATCAGGGGAACGCCTCCGCACCCGATAAGTGCGGCAGTAAGAAGGATCCACGCAATGAACAGGACGGGAGTTGGAGTACTTGCCGCAACCGCGGTAGCTCTGGCCACGATGCCGGGTACGGTTCAGCCGGCAGCGGCGCAGCAGAAGACGGTCAAGATCGGCTTCATCAGCACATTCAGCGGCCCGACCGCCGCCATCGGCAACGACATGCGCAATGCGTTCGAGCTTGGCCTCGACCATCTCGGCCGCAAGCTCGGCGGCCTGCCGGTTGAGGTCATCTACGAAGACGATACGCAAAAGCCCGACATCGGCGTGCAAAAGACCCAGAAGCTGATCGAATCCGACAAGGTCGACTTCATCGTCGGCTATATCTGGTCGAACGTTCTGCTGGCATCGCTCAAGCCGCTGGTCGACTCGAAGACCGTAACGGTCGTGACCAATGCGGGCGCATCGGCGTTTGCCGGAGAATTGTGCTCGCCTTACGTGTTTTCGACCTCCTGGCAAAACGACCAGACGCCCGAAGCGATGGGCATGTACATGAATCAGAAAGGCGTGAAGTCGGTCTTTCTGATCGGTCCCAATTACGCCGCCGGCAAGGACATGCTGGCCGGGCTGAAGATCACCTACAAGGGCCAGGTCCTCGGCGAGGAGCTGACACGCTGGCCGGATCAGCTCGACTTTTCCGCCGAACTGTCCAAAGCGCGCGCGTCCGGCGCCGAGTCGATTTTCGTGTTCTATCCGGGCGGCGCCGGCGTCCAGTTCGTCACCCAATACGTGCAGTCGGGCCTCAAGGGGCAAATCCCGCTGTACCAGGGCTTCACTATCGATGAACTGTCGATCCCGCGGCTCAAGGATCTTTCGCTAGGGATTCCGGGAGCCCAGGAATGGGTCAACGACCTTCCCGGCGAAATCAACAAGAAATTCGTCGCCGATTATATCGCCAAGTACAAATTGCGGCCCTCATATTATGGCGCGCAGACCTACGATGCGGTGTCCCTGCTAAACAGCGCTGTGACGGCGGTCAACGGCGACCTGTCCAAGAAAGATGACATGCGCAAGGAAATGGAGAAGGCCAACTTCAAATCCGTGCGCGGTAATTTCAAGTACGGCAACAATCACATTCCGATCCAGAACTTTTACCTCCAGGAAGTGGTGAAACAAGGTGACGACTATGTACTCAAGACAGTCGCCACGATCGTCGAGAACGACCAGGATCGATTCCATGACCGCTGCCCGATGAAATTGGGCCAGTAGTTTTTGCATTCGTTCAGTCGCATGCAGACCGTCATCCGCAGGGGCTCGCAGCGTCCAGCGGATGACGGCACAAGGAAATAGCTGTCGAGGCCATGCTGTATTTCATCGAGCAATGCCTCAACGGAGTCCAGTTGGGCATGCTGCTGTTTTTGCTGGCCGCCGGATTGACCCTGGTGTTCGGCATCATGGACCTGGTGAACCTGGCGCATGGCTCGCTCTACATGCTTGGCGCCTATTTCGCCGCCACCTTCGCCGTCTTGACCGGAAGCTTCGTCCTCGCCGTGATTTTGGCGGTTATCGGCTCTTTCATTGCCGGAATGGTGCTGGAAGTCGTCGCGATCCGGCGGCTCTACGAAACCAGTCATCTCAACCACGTGCTTGGCACGTTCGGGCTGCTGTTGTTCTTCAATGAACTGGTACGGCTCGTGTGGGGACCCGCCGGCAGGACGCTGTCGCTGCCGCCCGAGATGCTCACCGCGGTGCAGATCATTCCCGGCGTCTATTACCCGATCTATCGGCTGGTCATCATCGTCGCCACGCTCGCGGTCGCGGGCTTGCTCTACGGCCTGGTCATGCGCACCCGGCTCGGCATGCTGATCCGCGCCGGCGCTTCCAATCGCGAGATGGTTGGCGCGCTCGGCATCAACATCAAGCTCCTTTACACGCTGGTCTTCGGGCTTGGCGCAGCGCTTGCAGGCTTTGCCGGTGTCATGCAGGCGCCAATCCTCACGGTCCAGATCGGCATGGGCGAGAACATCCTCATCCTTGCTTTCGTGGTGATCATCATTGGCGGCATCGGTTCGATCCGCGGCGCGTTCGTGGCTGCGATTATCGTTGGCCTCCTCGATACAATCGGCCGCGCCTTTCTGCCGGATTTGCTGCACCACGTCCTGAGCACGAACGCCGCGCAAACGCTCGGGCCTTCACTGTCTTCCATGTCGATCTACATTTTGATGGCCGCGATCCTGGTGTTTCGGCCGGAGGGACTTTTCCCGGCAGCCAGCAGATGAGCGCCTCGCTCGATTCTTCGCTCGATGCGACTCCGGGATCGGTGTTTACTGCACGCAACGCATTTGCCGCCGTCCTGCTGGCGGCGCTTGCGCTGCTTCCGCTGTATTCTTTGGCGACCGGCGACACATTTGTGCTGACCTTGTTCACGCGCGTCCTGATCCTCGCGATCGGCGCAGTCAGCCTCAATCTCATCATGGGATATGGCGGGATGGTGAGCTTCGGCCATGCCGCCTATCTCGGCATTGGCGGCTACGCGGTTGGCATCCTCGCCAAGGAAGGCATCGGCTCGGGACTGTTGCAGTGGCCGGTCGCGATCGCCGCGTCGGCCCTTTACGCGCTCGCCGTCGGCGCGCTCAGTCTGCGGACGCGCGGCGTTTATTTCATCATGATCACGCTCGCTTTCGCCCAGATGATCTACTACGTCGCCATCGGGCTCGACCGCTATGGCGGCGACGATGGTTTGACCATCTACAAACGCAGCGAATTCGGCGGTCTCATCGATCTCAACAACAAAACGGTATTCTACTATCTATGCTTCGCGATCCTGCTCGCGAGCAGCTATTTCGTCTTCCGTCTCGTCAATTCGCGCTTCGGCCTGGTCATCCGCGGCGCCCGCTCCAACGAACGGCGGATGCGGGCGGTAGGTTTTCCGACGTTCCGCTACAAGCTCACCGGCTTCGTGATTGCAGGCGCGCTCTGCGGACTTGCCGGAGCGCTGCTTGCCAACCACACCAACTTCGTCAGCCCGGCGATGATGCACTGGACCCGCTCCGGCGATCTCATCGTCATGGTGGTCCTTGGGGGCTTGGGCACGCTGTTCGGCCCGCTCATCGGCGCGGCGACCTTTTTGCTGCTGGAGGAGGGGCTGTCGCGGCTTACCGAATATCCCAACCTGATCCTCGGGCCGGTTCTGCTTCTGGTTGCGATCTATCTGCATGGCGGCATCGAGGGCCTGCTAGAGGGCCGGCGCCGTGGCTAGACCGATGCTGCAAACCGAAGGTTTGACCCGGCGTTTTGGCGGCGTCGTGGCTGCCGATGCGATCCAGCTCGACATTGCGCCGCACGAAGTCCACGCCGTGATCGGTCCGAACGGCGCCGGCAAGACCACGCTCATCGGCTTGCTCAGCGGCGAAATCGCTCCGCAGGGTGGCAGCATCCGTTTTGACGGCGCCGACATCACGCGGTTGCCGGTCTATCGCCGCAGTCGGCTCGGTCTCGCGCGCTCGTTCCAGATCACTTCGCTGTTCCGCGACTTGACCGCGCTCGATAACGTTGCGCTCGCCGTGCAGGCGCATCGCGGCCACTCGTTTCGCTTCTGGCGCGACGCCCGCGGCGAGGAAGAGCTTCGCAAACCGGCGCTGGCGGCGCTTTCCCGGATCGGGCTTGCCGAACGTGCCGGCTTGCGTGTCGACAAACTAAGCCACGGCGAGCTCCGGCAACTTGAAATCGCGATGGCGCTGGCAACGGAGCCGCGCCTGCTCCTTCTCGACGAACCAATGGCAGGCATGGGGCCGGAAGAGTCCGCCCAAATGGTGCGGATACTTCGCCAGCTCAAAGGCAGCATGACGATCCTTCTGATCGAACACGATATGGAGGCGGTGTTCGCGCTCGCGGATCGGCTGACCGTGCTGGTCTACGGTCGCATCATTGCGAGCGGCCCGCCCGAGGCGATCAGAGCCGATCCCGCCGTCCGGCAGGCCTATCTCGGCGAAAAAGAAAGCGGCGATCAGCGGAGCCGTCATGGCTGAGGCGCCGCTCCTGGAAGTAGCGGATGTCGAAACCAGTTACGGCCTGAGCCGAGTGCTGTTTGGCGTTTCACTCGCCATCGCGCCGGGTGAAATGGTGTCGCTCATGGGCCGCAACGGCATGGGCAAGACCACCACCGTGCGCTCGATCATGGGGCTGACGCCTGCGGCTTCTGGCTCGATCCGGTTCGGCGGAACGGAAATTCGCGGCCAGCCACCATATCGGATCGCCAAAGTCGGCATCGGACTGGTGCCGGAAGGACGCCAGGTCTTCCCGAATCTGACCGCCCGCGAAAACCTCCTCGCTACCGCCGCCAACCGCAACGGCGCCGCCGATCCGTGGACCCTGGTAAAGGTTTTCGCGCTGTTTCCGCGACTGGCCGAGCGAGCCGGCTCGATGGCCAATCTCCTTTCCGGTGGCGAACAGCAGATGCTGGCAGTCGGTCGGGCGCTGATGACCAACCCGCGTCTGCTTATTCTCGACGAAGCGACGGAAGGACTGGCGCCATTGATACGCGACGAGATCTGGCGCTGTCTCGCACTCCTCCGCGCAGCGGGCCAGTCGATCCTCGTCATCGACAAGAATGTCGATGCGCTCACCCGCATTGCCGACCGCCACTACATCATCGAACGCGGCCGCGTCGTGTGGTCGGGAACTTCGACGGCGCTCGCCGGCGCGCCGGATCTTCAACACCGCTATCTTGGCATCTGACCGCGGGCTGGCCGGAAAACCCTTTAAGCTTGAAGTAATGTCCTCTACACTTCGATTTCGCTGTTCGCGTGAAACACGGGGAAGGTGGTCTCATGTTTAGAAAAGTCGGAATTGCTGCACTCGCGGCAACGGCGCTCGCCGCTCTTTCGATCTCCACGACGGCATGGGCTGCCGACAAGCCCGTGTTCGGGCTGGTGATGCCGTTTAGCGGCTGGTTTGCGCCGGTCGACGCCGACACCATTGCCGGAGCAAAGTTGGCCGTGGCGGAAATCAACGCCGCCGGCGGCGTTCTCGGCCAGCAGATCGAAATCGTCGAGTTCGACAATAAGTCAGAGCCGCCGCTCGGTGCCGACGGTGCCGTCGATGTCATCGGCAAGGGCGCCAAGGCGATCCTGTTCCCAAGCGATTTCGATTTCGGAGCGCCGGGCGCCTACGTCGCCCAGCAGAAGGATGTCATTGCTTTCTCCGGCGCGTCGGACCCCAAATTCGGCGTGCAGGGTGTGGGACCGCTCGCGTACTCGACTTCCAATGCCAGTCAAGCTCAAGGCGCGTTGCTGGCAGAGTGGGGTTACAAGCAGAAGGGCTGGAAGACGGCTTACGTCCTTCTCGACAACACCATCGCTTACACCAAGTCGTTGTGTGCAAGCTTCGCCACACGCTGGACGGAGCTCGCCGGCAAGGATGGACTGCTCGGGCAGGACACCTTCCTCAACAATGATCCGTCGATTGCCGCGCAGGTCACGCGCATCACCAGTCTGAGCAAGAAGCCGGACGTAATCTTCTTTTGCTCCTACGCGCCGGGTGGACCGAGCGCGATGCGCCAGCTGCGCGCGGCCGGCATAGACGCGCCGATCGTGACCGGTGAATCGCTCGACGGCGACTACTGGATCGGTTCCGTACCGGATCTCAGCAATTTCTACGTCATCAGCTACGGCTCGAAATACGGCGACGATCCGGACCCCGAAGTCAACGGGTTCTTCAAGCGTTTCGAAGCCAAGTACGGCAAGAAGGCCGACGTTTCTTACGGGTTGCGCGGCTATTCAGCGGTTCAGGCATGGGCCGCCGCGGCCAACAAGGCGGGCTCGCTTGAAGGATCGAAAGTGGCGGCGGTGCTCGACACCTTCGACAAGAAGCCGTTGGTCATCGGACCGACGACCTATACGAACAAGCTGCACATCCAGACGACACGGCCGATGGCGATCTTGGCGGCGACCAACGGCAAGTTTGCATCCGTCGGGCGCTTCACCGTGGAGTCGTTCCCGCCCTTGCAGTGATGAAGTAGCGACGGACCGGACGCTCGACGATGCACCTTGCGGCGCAAGCGGTGAGCGTCCGGTTCGGCGGCCTCGTTGCTGTCGACCAAGTCAGCATCCGGCTCGAGTGCGGCGAAATCCTCGGACTTATCGGGCCGAACGGCGCCGGCAAGACCACGCTCGTCAACGTCCTTTCCGGATTCCAGCGCCCGCTCTCCGGTGCAATCGTGGTCGGCGACCGTGACTGTACCAAGCTGCCGCGCCACAGCTTTCCGCGCGCAGGCGTCGTGCGAACATTTCAGGCGGTGCGATTGTTCCGCGGTATGAGCGTCAGCGAAAACGTGGAGCTCGGCTATGTCGGGCAGGGCCTCGGCCGTGCCGAAGCGCGACGACGGGCGGGCGATATGCTTGCCGAATTGCGGCTCTCCGATAAGGCACATCGTGCCGCGGCGGGCTTGAGCTACGGAGAGGAGCGTCGCGTCGGTCTGGCGCGCGCGCTCGCCATCAATCCGCGATTCCTATTGCTCGATGAGCCGGCCGCGGGGCTCGCCGCGGCGGAGGCGGAACAACTCCGCGACCTCATTCTCGAAATCAGATCGAAATACGATTGCGGAGTCCTTGTGATCGAACACAACATGGCGCTGGTCATAAATCTTTGTGAGCGAATTCACGTCCTCGACGGCGGCAAAACGATCGCGGCCGGCACGCCCGCTGAAATTCGCTCTGATGCCGGCGTCCGCCGTGCCTATCTCGGCTCCGACACCCCGCAATGAGTTCAGCCCCGTCGCTACTCGAAGTATCGGCCCTCGTCGTGCGTTACGGCACCGTCACCGCGGTCCGCGGCGTCGATCTCGAGGTCGCCGAGGGTGAAATTGTCAGCATCGTTGGACCGAACGGCGCCGGCAAGACGTCGCTCATCTCGGCCATCGCCGGCATCGTGCCGCCCGCAGGAGGAAGTGTTGTATTTGCCCGCAAAGCCCTCACTGGGATCGCGCTTGAGGACGTGGTGGGGCGCGGGCTCGCGCTGGTTCCCGAGGGCCGGCACATCTTTTCAAGCCTCACCGTGATCGAAAACCTGATGCTTGGCGCGACGATCCGCACCGATGCCGATGGCGTGCGCACCGACATCGATCGTCTGTTCGAAAGGTTCCCGATCCTCGGCCAACGCCGCCGGCAGCCCGCCGGACAGCTCTCCGGCGGCGAGCAGCAGCAATTGGCCATCGCGCGGGCGCTGTTGTCGCGTCCGCGGCTCCTGATGCTGGACGAACCATCGCTCGGGTTGGCGCCGGCGGTGATCGAGCAGGTCTACGCTCTGCTGCGGTCCGTGCGCGAGCAGGGCGTGACCATTCTGCTCGTGGAGCAGAATGCCGAACGGGTGTTCGGCATTTCCGACCGCGTCCATGTCATGAGCGGTGGCGCGTTCGGCTTGACCGGCAGCGCCGCGGACATCAGGAACGATCTGCGCTTCGACGCGGCCTATTTCGGCGTGCACATGCAGGAAGTGGTGGACGACCGCTAATGGATCGGCTCGTCCAGACACTGGTCGACGCCGTCAGCGTGGGCAGCCTCTACGCCCTGACGGCGCTCGGCATCGGCCTTATTTTCGGAGTGATGCGGCTGATCAACTTCGCTCATGGCGAGCTGATCACGTTCGCCGCATACACGCTGCTGTTTCTCGTCGGCCTGCCTGTCCCGGTCATGCTGTTCGGCGCGATCGGCGTTGCCGTTGTTCTAGCGCTGCTGACCGAGCGTGCCGCCTTCCGCCCGTTGCGCAGCGCCGACCCGACGACGCTGCTGATTTCTTCGTTCGCCGTCAGTTTCTTTTTGCAAAAGCTCCTCATTCTGGTGGTCGGGTCGCGGCTCAAGGGGATCGACTTCCTGCCCGCGCTTGGCCGCCAGGTTGAAGTGCTGGGCACGCGTCTCCAGCTTCTCCAGATCGCGACGATCGTTGTCAGTGCCGTGCTCCTCGCCGGCCTCACCTGGTTCTTGCGAGCGACGCGGCTCGGACTACAGATGCGCGCCGCGGCGGAGGACTTCCGCATGGCCCGGGTGTTGGGTGTTCGCGCCAACAGAGTGATCGCCACGGCCTTTGCGCTCTCCGGAGTCCTTGCCGCCGCGGTCTCCTGCCTGATCGTGGTGCAGACGGGCGTCGTTCAGCCGCGCATGGGGTTGCAGCTCGTCGTCATTGCCTTCGTCGGCACGGTGATCGGCGGCCTTGGCAGCCTGACCGGGGCAGCGCTTGGCGGCTTCCTCGTTGGCGCTGCATCCATCCTGCTGCAAGCGCTGTTGCCACCCGATCTGCGCGTCTTTCGGGAAGCCTTTGTCTTCGTCGCCGTTGCTCTCATCCTGCTCTTCCGCCCGCAGGGGTTGATCCCGGCGCGAGGCCTGAAGGAAAGAATTTAATGCCGCCGCCGGTCGCCTCGAACTCTCGAATGTCGGCAAGCGCTGCTGCGCTTATGGCCGCTCGTCGCCCTCGTCGCGATCGTTGTCGTCGTCACGATATGCGCGTCTTTCGCGCCGGTCGTGATGCAACGGCGAACCGTCCAGGGGCTCATCAACCTCATTGCTGTGGTCGGTCTCTACGTTTTCGTCGGTAATTCGGGCGTCTTGTCGTTCGGCAACGTCGCGTTCATGGCTGTCGGCGCTTACGTATCGGCGCTTCTCACCATGAAGGCGTCGGCGAAATCAGTCTTTCTTCCCGAGTTGCCGGCAACGATCGCCCACATCGAATGGCCGACGCTGCCCGGGGCGCTCGCTGGCGGCGGCGCTGCCGCCGTGCTCGCGTTCTTGGTGGGCTGGCCGCTGATGCGGCTTTCGGGCGTATCGGCGAGCATCGCGACCTTTGCCGTGCTTGTGGTCGCCTACATCGTTCTCGGCAATTGGACGGCGGTAACCGGCGGTCAGAATTCCCTGATGGGGTTGCCGGCTTATGTCGATCTATGGACCGCGCTCGGCTGGGCCGTCGCGGCGATCGTGATTGCCTTTATCTATCAGGAAACGCGATCCGCTTTGCTGCTGCGTGCTTCGCGCGAAGACGAAGCCGCAGCGCAGGCGTCTGGCGTCAATGTCGTGCTGCACCGTCTCACCGCCTTCGTCATATCCGCGTTCCTGTCGGGCATCGCCGGCGTGCTGCTTGCGCATTTCCTGGGGATCGTCCGGGTCGAGAACTTCTATCTCGATCTCACTTTCCTGATCGTGGCGATGCTGATCATCGGCGGCCGCGGCAGCCTGACCGGCGCGGTTTTCGGCGCTCTAGTCATCGCGGTATTGACCGAATTATTGCGTCAGATCGAGATCGGAGTCCCGATCGGCAATCTGACGATCGCGGCGCCTCCCGGCGTGGGTGACGTTATTCTCGCGCTCGTCATGTTGCTGATCATTCTGTTCCGTCCCAACGGCATCGCCGGCGGGCGGGAATTGACTTGGCCGTTCGGCAGAAATTAGCTCAGCGTCGAATAATATCTGATGGCGAAGTCGATCCATTCCGGCGCCGACCAGTCGGGATGCTCGGCGCGAACTTTTGGCCCGAGCGAGGCGACGATGGAGTCGGCATCCTTTCCCGACTTCCGCTCCGCCGCAACGCGCTTGCCCAGATCGACCATATAGTCGCGCACGGCCGTGAGAATTTCGGCACCGCCGATATCGCCGTGGCCGGGCACGACGATGGCAGGCTTCCAGCTCGCAACCTCCGCAAGGATTTCCGCCCAGCGCGCGCCGTCGATACTGGCATCGTCTGGCGGGAACCATGGAAAGATCGGAAAAATCCGCTCCTCGGCGAGATCACCGGTAAAGAGAATACGCTCCTGCGGCAGCCATGCGACCTGATCGCCGGCAGTATGGGCGAGACCCCAGGTCCGCAGCTCGACCGTGCGCCCGCCCAGATCGATCGAGGTCGAAGATCCCTCGTAAACATCGTCAGGCTGAACGAGTTGTGTACCCTCCAGCGCCGCCGCAACGCGCGGGCCGAACGTCTTGAACATCGCGAGATAGCCGTCGCCTTTGGCGCGAAGTTCATCCCGCTGCGCGCGGTTGTAATGGATTCTCGCCGCGCCTTTGAAAACCTGGGCGCCGAAGCCATGCTCGGGATGGAAGTGGGTGAGCGTCAGCACCAGACGCCGCTGGCCTGCCAGGCGTCTCGCGCAATCGAGCACCTTCTGTCCATTGGCCGGCCCCATGCCGGTGTCGACAACCAGCACGGCATCATTGCCGACAATGATCCCGATATTCGGCACGAGCGGGATGCGCCGATCGGTAATGACAAAGACGTTGGCGGCGATTTCCTTAAGGGCAGTGGGATCGACGGTAGGCGCGGGAGGTCCGCCATTTGACGACGCATCACTCATTGAGGACGGCTCCTTGCTTGAATTGTACCCACAGGCGCTGCGGCTGAATTGGCCATTCCGCATCTGATACGTCAAGATGGAGGGACACCGGAGAATGCGAATGAACGCTGGCGGCCCGAGGGATGCACTTCTCGCTCTTCATTTCCAAAACGATATTTGCGATCCGCAAGGACGGATCCCGTTTTCTCTCAGGCGCAATACGAGCGACACCAGAAGCTTCCTCGATGCCAGCAAGCGCGCCTTGACGGCCGCGAGGCACGCCGGTTGGGCGATCGCTCACATCCACATCGTGTTCGCCGAAGACTATTCCGATTTGTTGCGCAACTGCCGCTTGTTTCTAAAGACCGAAACGCTCAGCGCGCTCAAGCGCGGCTCATGGGGAGCCGCGGCTTTCGCGGGCTTCGAGCCGATCCCCGGCGAGATTGTGGTCACGACCAATTGCAACAGTGCCTTCCGGCGCACCAATCTCGAGGCGGAACTTCACGACCGTGGCGTCGCGCGGGTGAACGTTATGGGTCTTGCGACGCAATTCTCGGTCGAACACACGGTGCGAGACGCGGCCGATATCGGCTACATTGTGCGACTGTTTGCGGACTGCTGCGCTTCCGCCGACGCGGAGGCCCACCGCGCGTCGCTCCGCACTCTCACCATGCTGGCGGACGTTGCAAACAGCGATGAAGCGTTCCGGCAGAGTTAGCGGGACCGACGGGATAACCAAAGGGGCAGGGGATGTTCACTGACGGATTATTGCGCGGCAGACGCATTTTGGTGACCGGCGGCGGCACCGGGCTGGGCAAGGGCATGGCGGAAAAATTCCTCGCGCTCGGCGCGGAGGTTTTCCTCTGCGGTCGGCGAAAATCGGTGTGCGACGCCACCGCGGCCGAACTCATCGGCAAACACGGCGGCAAGGTCTCGACCTATGGCGTCGATATTCGCGACGCTGCCGCCGTCGATGCGATGGTGGCCGACATCTTTGCATCGGGTCCGCTGACGGACCTCATCAACAACGCCGCCGGAAATTTCATTTCCCGCACCGAAGATCTCAGCTCCCGTGGTTTCGACGCCGTCGCCAACATCGTGATGCACGGAACATTCTATGTGACGCACGCCGTCGGCCGCCGCTGGATCGCCGGCGGGCACCGCGGCAACGTCGTTTCGATCGTGGTGACCTGGATCCACAATGGCAGCCCCTATGTGGTGCCCTCGGCAATGAGCAAGTCCGCGATCCACACCATGACCATGTCGCTTGCGACCGAGTGGGCGGGTCACGGAATCAGGCTCAACGCGATCGCGCCCGGCGCCATCCCCACCGAGGGCGCGAGCAAACGCCTTAATCCCGGCGAAGGTCCCACCGAGCGCACCGAGCGTTCCAACCCCATGGGCCGCGTCGGCCGGATGGAGGAGCTGCAAAATCTGGCGACATTCCTTATCGCCGACGGCTGCGAATGGCTGACCGGACAAACCATCACGCTCGATGGCGGGCAGAGCCTCGCGACCGGCTCGAATTTCTACGAACTGCGGCACTGGACCGACGCGCAGTGGAGCGCCGCGCGCGACGCCATCAAGGCGCAAAACGAGAAGGACCGTGCGCAACGCACGGTGTAGAGCGAGGGCCGACGCCTACGGCACGATCCTGCGAACCACCTTGTAGCCGGCTTTCTCCCGATCCCAGGTGGCGGGCGTGACGCCGCGTTCGCGGAGCTTGTATTTGGTCACTTTGCCGTTTTCGGTTGCCGGCAGCTTGTCGACAAATTCAACAAAGCGCGGCACCGCAAAGTAGGGCATGCGGGGCTGGCAGTAATCGAGGAGCGCGGCGTGGGTGAGGGCGGCTGCGCTACGCAGCACGACGGCGGTCATCACCTCGTCTTCTGCGAGTTCCGACCGCACCGGGAAAACTGCGGCGTTCTCAACCAGCGGATGGCTGACCAGCACCTGTTCCACTTCATAGGACGAGATGTTCTCGCCGCGGCGGCGAATTGCATCCTTCATGCGGTCCACGAAGCGGTAAAAGCCATCGCTTTCACGCACCACTCGGTCGCCACTGTGAAACCAAAGATTGCGCCAGGCTTCGACAGTCTTTTCCGGCATGCCGAAATAGCCGGTGGCGAAGGCAAAGGGCTCGTCGGCGCGCAGCATCAGTTCTCCCGCTTCGCCGTCGGCAACCTCATTGTCCTGCGCGTCCACAACGCGAGCAGAGAAGCCTTCCGACAGCCGCCCCATCATGCCAGGGCGCTGTTCGGCCAGCGGCGCCCCCATGACGCAGTTCGTTTCCGTCGAACCGTAAGCATCAAGGAGGCCGAAGCCGAAGCGATCGGTAAATTCGGCGTGGAAGTGCTCGGGCACGGCCGGCGCGAGCGCAATGCGTACGCTGTGCGCGCGGTCGGCGTCGGTTGGCTGCTGCGCCAGCAGCATCGGCACCATGGCGCCGAGCACGAAGGTGACGGTTGCGTTTTCCCGCGCAAGCGCCGGCACAAAGCCGGACGCCGAAAAGCGCGGTTCCACGATGAGGGTCGCGCCGTTCAGGAGTGTCTGGAATAAGCTGCCCAGCGCGTTGGTGTGGAACATAGGCAACGTGGTCAGCAGCACATCGGTCTCACGCAGCCCGAGGAGTCCCGATGTGTAGACGCCCCACCAGAAATATTGGGCATGCGGACAGCAGACACCCTTTGAAAGGCCGGTCGTTCCAGAGGTGTAGAGGATGGCGAACGTGTCGCTGGGCTCGATCGGATGCGGCTCCATGCGCTCTCCGGGCGGCGGGAACGCGGCGCATTTATAGCCCGGCAAATTGGGCCCTTCGCTGCCGCCAACGAGCCAGACCGTCTCGAGCGGAACGCGCGACCTGTCGAGCGACGTCAGCACGGAGGTCAGGTCGCGCTCGATGACGATGAGCCGCGCGCCGCAATTGTTGAGAATGTGCTCAAGCTGGGCTCCGCGCGAAGCCGCGTTGATGGGAACGACAATAGCGCCGAGCCAGGCGCAGCCCAGAATCGTGAAAAGGATTTCTGCACGGTTGCCGCACATGACGGCGACGCGATCGCCGGGCCTGGTGCCCGCGGCAGCCAGCGTGGCCGCGTAGCCCGCTGCGGCGGCGGCGGCCTCCGCGTAGGTCAGTGTCGTACCGCCGATGGTGACAAGGCGGCGCTGCCCGTAACGCTCGGCCTGCCGCAACAGCATCTTGGGCACCGTGCGCTCGGCCGGCGCAAACAGGTCGCGAAGCGGCGGCGACCGGCCGGGACCTCGTGGCGCGCTCGCTGGCAATGGCATGACCCGATCCTCCTCGGCGCAAGAAATCCACTAGCACAAGGCGAGTAGCGCAAGCTGCGCCGCCGCGCTATTATTTTAGGCTTAAAGTATTGATCCAGCCGGTGGCCGCCGCCGGTCTTGTCACCGCAGCTTACCAAGGCTGGCGGCGGGGAAGCTCCGATGCGACGTCGCTGGCAACGAGGAATCGATGGCCGAAGATACCGAAATCGAAGTGGTGCTGAAGCGCTCCGGCCTGACCTTCATCGTTCCTCCCGACAAGAGCATCCTGCAGGTGCTCATAGAGGAAGCCATCGATCCGATGTACGATTGCCAGCGCGGCGAATGCGGTATCTGCCAGGTTGCCGTTCTGGAAGGCATACCCGACCATCGTGACCACATCCTTAGCGACAGTGAGCGTGCGAGTAACATGGTGATGCAAGTCTGTGTGTCGAGGGCGAAGACGCCGCGTCTCGTTCTCGATCTCTAGAGAGCATTAAAACGAGCGCCGACAGGAGACAAATACATGGGCCGGTTCAACGAAAACGCAGCAGCGGTTCATGATCTGGTGCGGGAAACCGAGGTTCACCGCGACGTCTATGTCGACCCGGAAGTTTTCGATCTCGAGATGGAGCACCTGTTCGCCAACACCTGGATCTATGTCGGCCATGATAGCCAAGTGGCGAACCCAGGCGACTATTATGGTACGACGATCGGCACCCAGCCGGTAATCATGGTGCGCCATAGCGACGGCGTCGTGCACGTCCTCTACAACCGCTGCCCGCACAAGGGCACGCGCATCACCATCGATACGTGCGGGAACGCCGGAAAGTTTTTCCGCTGCCCCTATCACGCCTGGTCGTTTCGGACAGACGGGTCGCTGCTCGCGATTCCGCTGCGCAAGGGATACGAGAACACCGGCTTTGAACAGAGCCATGCCGGCAAAGGCATGAGCGCGGTACGCAACGTCAGGAATTACCGTGGCTTCGTGTTCGCAAAGATGAGCGACGTCGGCCCGGACTTCGAGGACTATTTCGGCGAGAGCCTTTCCAGCATCGACAATATGGTGGACCGCTCGCCCGTCGGGCGATTGGAAATCGCCGGCGGCGTGCTGCGTCACGTTTTCAATTGCAACTGGAAAATGCTGGTCGACAATCTGACGGACACCTGCCATCCGATGGTCGCTCATGAATCGTCGGCGGGAACCGCAATCGAGGTCTGGAAGAGAATGGCGCCCGGCAGCAACGTCAAGCCGCCGGCCGTCGAGATCTTCGCCCCGTTCATGTCGGCCTACGAGGCCTTCGAGAAAATGGGCATTCGGGTCTGGCGGAACGGCCACGGCCATACCGGAGTGCACCATTCGATCCATTCCGATTACTCGGCCGTTCCCGGCTACTTCCAAAAGATGGTAGCCGCCTACGGCGAGGAACGCGCCAAGGCGATCCTCAACGAGAACCGCCACAACACCTTGTATTTCCCGAATTTCACGATCAAAGGTCCGATCCAGGCCATCCGCCTATTCAAGCCGATCGCGCCCGATCGCACGCTTGCCGAATCGTGGACCTTTCGCCTGGTTGATGCCCCCGACCAGTTGCTTGAGAGGACCCTCATTTACAGTCGGCTGATCAACGCCCCCACCTCGGTGGTCGCCCACGACGACCTGGAAATGTACGAACGCGCCCAGGAAGGCCTGCACGCCGACGCCAACCCGTGGGTCAATATCCAGCGCCTCTACGAGCCGTCCGAAAGCGAGCATCAAACCGCCGTCATCAACGGCACTTCGGAATTGCAGATGCGCAATCAGTTCCGTGCCTGGTCGAAATTCATGACCATGTCGCTGTGAATGGGCTTTGCGGATGAGCGCACCGACGGAACAGGATCTCATCGGCTTCGTTCTGCACGAGGCCCGGTTAATCGACCAACACCGTTTTGAGGAATGGCTCGAACTGTTTGCGGATGACGGCTATTACTGGATGCCGCTGGAATGGGGCCAGACCGATCCGCGGCTCGCCACGTCGCTAATGTTCGAGGACAAACTGCTGCTGCAGATACGTGTCGAGCGGCTCAAGGGCAATCGCACGTTCTCGCAGAAGCCCAAAAGCCGCTGCCATCACGTCTTGCAGACACCGCAAATCGAGAAGCGCGACGAAACCGCGAACGCATATGTCACCTGGACGCCCATGCATTATGTCGAGACCCGACTCGACGAGCAGAACCTGTTTGCCGCCTGGGCGACCCACACGCTGGCAATGGTGGACGGCAAGCTCAAGATCAAATTAAAGCGCATCGATCTCGTCAACTGCGATGCAGCGCTACGCAGCATCCAGCTCTTCATGTGAGCGCAAATCTTCATGTGTCCCAGGTGAGCGAACGCCCAGTCGCCATCGTTACCGGCGGAAGCACCGGTATTGGCGCCGCCATCTGCCGGCACATGCTCGACTCCGGCCATGACGTGGTATCGCTGGCGCGGCGAAAGCCTGACTGGTCGCATCCCGCGCTTCACGCCGTTGAAGTCGATCTGACCGATTCAACCGCGACGCACGAGGCGGCCGCCGGTGTCGTCAGGCAATTCGCCGTCAGCACGGTGGTGCACAATGCCGGCGTGATCCGGCCAAACCTCCTCGCCGATGTCCGCGAGGCAGACCTGCACGACCTTACCCAGCTTCATCTCGGCGCAGCTCTCCTCATCGTGCAGGCGGCGCTGCCGGGCATGCGACAGCGGAAATTCGGCCGCATCGTGCTGATCTCGTCGCGGGCGGCGCTCGGGCTGCCGACGCGAACCGCCTATTCAGCCACCAAGGCCGGCATGATCGGCATGACGCGGACCTGGGCGCTCGAACTCGCACCGGCCGGAATTACCGTGAATGTCGTCGCGCCCGGACCGATCGAAGACACCGAAATGTTCGGCCAAGTGGTCCCGACCGGCAGCGAACGCGCGGCGGCACTGGCGAAAGCTATCCCGGTCCAGCGGCTTGGGCGGAGCGATGATGTCGCCCGCGCCGTCATGTTCTTTGCCGATCCGGAAAACTCGTTTGTCACCGGGCAGGTTCTGTTTGTCTGCGGCGGCACCAGCGTCTCCAGTTTCAGCATTTAGGAAAGCCTATGAAGCCGATCCGCATCTGGTATCAGAGCTACGTCGATGAAGAACACGGTAAGACCTATTGGGACCGCCTGCGCCGCCATCTCGCCGACCTTGTCGATCCGGGCACGACGGTCGAGATAAAAGGCATCACCCCGCACGACAATTATGCGCATCCGATCGTCGAGTTCCGCTGCGCCAGGGAAGTGATCTGCAACGCGGTGAAAGCCGAGCGCGAGGGCTACGACGCCTTTGTCGTCGGTCATTTCCAGGATGCCGGGCTTTACGAAGCGCGCTCGGTCGTCGACATTCCGGTCGTCGCGCTGGGCGAAGCATCGATGCTTTACGCCTGCCAGCTTGGCCAGCGCACCGGCATCGTCACTATCAATCCACGCTTTATTCCCTGGTTTCACCAACAGATCGGCAAATACGGGCTGGAAAAGCGCGTCACCGGCGTGCACGCGATGACGTTCGAGCCGGGTCAGATTTTGAAAGCCTACGACTCGAAGGCGCTGGCTGCAGATGTGGTACGGCTTTTTGCCGAACAGGCCAGACCCCTGGTCGCCGCAGGTTGCGACGTGCTTATCCCCGGCGGCGGCATTCCGATGTTGCTCTTCGCAGCCCTCAGCGGGCACGTCGTCGACGGCGCGCCGGTAATCAACGGCATCCCGATCGTGGTGAAGATGGCCGAGCTGGCGGTAAAACTGAAGCGACTGAATGGACTCAGTGTCAGCCGCGTGTCCGACTTCATCAAGCCGCCCCCCGAGATTATCGAGGAGTTCCTGACCAACCCGAAAGGGTTGTGACCCTGCGCGCGGCTTACTGAATCAGCGTCCACTTGCCGCCGACAAGCTTCACGAGAACCTGGGCGCGGTTGTCGACGCCGGAGGTCGTGCCGGGCTTGAAATTGTAAACGGCATGGGTGCCGATCAGCTCTTTCGTCGAGAGAATCGCGTCGCGCAGCGCAGTGCGAAACTCCGGCGTGCCGGGCTGCGCGCCTGTCGCGAGCGCCCGCTTGGCGGAGTCCAGCATGATCAGCCAGGCGTCGAACGCATACGGACCAAATCCGCCGCGCGCCGGCTCATTGTTGGCCTTCTGATACGCCGCTTGATATTCCAGGCCGATCTTGCGGGTCGGATTGGACTCCGGAAGCTGCTCGACCACGACGATTGGCCCGGCCGGACAGATCACGCCCTCGACGGCAGCGCCGCCGATCCGCACGAAATCAGGATTGATCAGAGCGTGCGTCCCGTAGATCTGACCTTTGTAGCCTCGCTCGGCGAGCGCGATGAAGGGCAGGGCGCCCGGCGTTCCCGAACCGCCCATCATCACCACATCCGGAGCGGCAGCGATGATGTGCAAGGCCTGCGCCGTAACCGAGGTGTCGGCGCGAGCGTAACGCTCGTTTGCCACGATCTGAATACCGGCGGGTTCGGCGGTCTTCTTCAGCGCGTTGTAGACGAGGTCGCCCCATGCGTCGTTGAAGCCGATATAGCCGACCGTCTTGACGCCGGTGGCCTTCATCCGATTCACCACGGCTTCCACCATCATGGGCGGCGGCTGGGGGATGGAAACCATCCAGGCACCGGCGTCGCCCGGGATCTCTCCCGTTGGAACAAGCGCGAGCAGCGGCACTTTCAGTTCGTGAGAGACACCGGCAATCGCCAGCGTGATCGGCGTATTACCGGCCCCCATGAGAAGATCGATCTTGTTTTCCTCGATGAGCTTGCGCGCGTCGCGGGTGCCGGTGGAGGGATCGGAGCCGTCGTCGAGTTGTATGACGTTGATCTTGATACCGCTGACTTCGTCCTTGTAGGCCACACCCGCGGACGTCCCTTTGGAATACGGAATGCCGATTGAGGCTCCTGGCCCGGTCATTGAGGTCACGAGACCGACGGTAATGTCGGTGGCTTCGGCCGGAAGCGCCAGCAGGGACGCAAAGGCAACTGCCAAGGCAAGACGCACAGAAATATTCACGAGCAACCTCCGCTCCGACGGCTGACAGCGAACATCGTAAAGGGGCGATGACGCGGCGCGAACTCGTTTGAAAGCACAGAAATTTTAGGCTTGAAACAATTGTGTCGCAATGGCTTTCTTGGTTTTGGGATTTCTGTGGGCTCAAAGGCCGCAGGTCGGTTTTGCCTGCCGAACCGGAATTCGAGTGATGCAGCGCGGGGTAGTCGGAACGTTGAGGTCTCGCGGGCGCCGCGCATGACGCCCGAAATCGCCCTCATCCTCGGCATCGACGGCATTGCCACCGGATCGATCTATGTCCTGGTTGGACTGGGTCTCGTTCTGATTTTCTCCGTTACCCGGATCGTTTTCGTACCTTTTGGCGACATTGTCGCCTTCTCGGCGCTAACGCTCGCCTCGCTGCAACTTGGCCGCATGCCGGGCACGGTTTATCTGATCACATGCTTGGCGATCGTCGCCTGCGTGGTGGTCAGTATTCACCATTGGCGGCGAGGCCAGCCGCGCCGGATCGCACACGGTCTTCTCGGTTACGGCGTCCTGCCCCTTATTCCCGCCGCCATCGCCTGGCTGTTCGCGGGACAAGGCTTGCCAAGTTGGGCACAAATTCCACTCGCCATCGCCCTTGTCGTGCCGATCGCGCCACTGATCGAACGTATTGCACTGCGGCCGATCGCCGACGCGTCCGTCCTTCTTCTGCTCATCGTTTCGGTCGCGCTGACTTTCGGTCTTTCCGGACTAGGCCTTTTGTTTTTCGGTGCCGAAGGCTTTCGCACCCAACCGCTCACCAGCGAGGTGTTTCGCCTCGGCGGCGTGACAGTAACTTCGCAGACGCTTTTGATGGTGGCGACCGCAGTCGTTTTCAGTCTGCTTTTGTTTTTGTTTTTCGAACACACGCTTTCAGGCAAGGCGCTGCGCGCTACGGCCGTCAATCGGGTCGGCGCGCGCATTGTCGGCATCCGACCTGGCAATACCGGCACGCTGGCTTTTATTCTTGCGTCTTTGCTCGGGGCGATATCGGGCATTTTGATCGGTCCGGTGACGACGCTGTATTACAACTCCGGTTTCATCATCGGGCTGAAGGCGTTCGTCGGCGCCATCATCGGCGGACTCATCAGCTACCCCGGTACCGCGATCGGAGCCGTTCTCATCGGCCTTCTCGAAAGCTTCGCATCGTTCTGGAGCAGTTCGCTGAAGGAGGTTCTGGTCTTCAGCGTGCTCATTCCGGTGCTGTTGTGGCGATCGCTGTCGCTCGGCCAAGTGGACGAAGAAGACGCCGAGGTCGAAGGATGATGGGCCGCACGCGAATTGCGCTCGTCGTCGCCGCAATCGCGCTGTTGGTGTCGGCGCCGCTCTGGGCCGCCGACTTCACCATTACGCTGCTCGACTATATCGGCGTCTACGCGCTGGTGGCGCTCGGCGTTGTGCTGCTGACGGGTGTCGGCGGTCTCACGTCCTTCGGCCAAGCCGCGTTCGTCGGCATTGCAGCTTATGCGACTGCCTGGCTGACGACCGTCCACGGTGCCTCGCCATGGTTGGGCCTGATATTTGCGCTCGGGCTGACCGGCATCGTCGCGGCATTCCTTGGCGCCATTACGCTGCGGCTTGGCGGACATTTTTTGCCGCTTGGCACCATCGCTTGGGGTTTGTCGATCTATTTTCTGTTCGGCAATCTGGATGCACTTGGCCGCAACAACGGGATCAGCGAAATACCGCCAATTACCATCGGCTCGGTCTCGTTCGAGCCGACGCGAGCGATCTATTACCTGATCTGGGGCGCGCTAGCCGCCGCTACGTTTTTGATCGCGAACCTCCTGGAATCGCGAGAAGGCCGGGCCATACGCAGCCTGCGTGGCGGCGTCGTGATGGTCGAGAGCCTCGGCATCAGCGTATTTCGTGTCCGGCTGGTTATATTCGTGATTGCCGCACTGCTCGCGGGGCTCTCGGGTTGGCTCTATGCGCACATGAGCCGTTACGTCAGTCCGGCGCCGTTCGACCTGCACATGGGCATCCAGTATCTGTTCATGGCGATCCTTGGCGGCTCGGGGCACATTTTCGGAGCCGTTGTAGGGGCGGCGCTGCTGACTTTGCTGCAGAACACTTTGCAAGACGTCCTGCCGCATTTATCGAGCAACGGTCAGCAATTGGAAGTCGTCGTTTTTGCCGTCCTCTACGTTCTTGCCCTGCAATTCGCTCGCGGCGGCGTGATGCCGTTTGTCCTTCGTTACTTGCCGCGGGGAGCCAAACCGGCGATCGCCGCTGCGGCCGAGCTATTGCCGCGACGTGCGATGCCGCACCCCGGCGCCCCTCTCCTGACCGTGGAAAGTTTGCTTAAGCGCTTCGGCGGTCTTGAAGCCGTCAGCCGGGTCGGGTTTGAGGTCAAGGCAGGCGAAATCGTTGGGCTGATCGGACCTAATGGCGCCGGCAAGAGCACGGTTTTCAACCTGATCACCGGCGCGCTTAAGAGCGACGACGGCAAGATTGTGTTCCTCGGGCAAGACATTACGCGCGCGGGGCAGCGGCGCATTGCCGAAGCCGGGATCGCCCGCACTTTCCAGCACGTGAAACTGCGGCCAAGCATGTCGCTGCTCGACAATGTGCTGCTTGGGACCTACGTCCGGACCCGCGCGAGCTTTCTTTGGGGTGCGCTGCGGCTCGATCGCGCGGAGGAGGCGCGCGCCCGCGCCGAGGCGCTCAATCAACTCAGGCGCGTCGGGCTTGGCGACAATCCTTACGATCTGGCCGGCAACCTCTCGCTCGGCCGGCAGCGCGTGCTTGAAGTCGCTCGCGCTCTCGCCGCCGATCCGGCGCTTATCATTCTCGACGAACCTGCCGCGGGCGTAAGCCGACCCGACAAGAGGGCGCTCGCCGAATTGCTCCGTGCTTTGCGCGAACAAGGCGTCACCGTTCTCCTGGTGGAGCACGACGTGGAATTTGTCATGGGCCTGGTCGACCGCATCGTCGTGATGGACTTTGGCTCCAAGCTCGTTGAAGGGCCGCCGGCGACTGTGCGCACCGATCCGCGCGTGCAGGAAGCCTATCTGGGAAGCGTAGCGTAAATCCGCTCTTTCAGATCGAAAACCTGCACGTCGCCTACGGCAAAGTCGAAGCCGTCCGCGGGGTCAGCGTTGCGATGCAGGCCGGCCAAATCGTGACAGTCATCGGCCCGAACGGTGCGGGAAAAACCACGCTGCTCGCCGCTGCCGCCGGGCTGCTGCGTTCGCGCGGCAAGCTAATCTATGATGGCGTCGATCTCGAAACACTCGACGTCGAGGAGCGTGTCGAACGTGGATTCTGTCTGGTTCCCGAAAGCCGCGAATTGTTCGGCGATATGGCCGTCGCCGACAATCTTCTGCTGGGCGCCTATGCGCGGCGTCGCAACAGGTCCGAGGTGAGGCAAAGCCTGCAACAGATCTATACCCGGTTTCCACGCTTGGCCGAGCGTCGAAAGCAGAAGGCGAACACGCTATCCGGCGGCGAGCGGCAAATGCTGGCGCTTGGCCGTGCCTTGATGGCAAGGCCAAAGCTTCTATTGCTTGACGAGCCAAGTCTCGGGCTTGCGCCGCTCATGGTACGCGAGATTTTTCGCATCGTCGCATCGCTGCGCGATCTGGGGGTGTCGATTTTGCTGGTCGAGCAGAATGCGCGTGCCGCGCTGGAAACGGCTGAGTATGGTTACGTCCTGGAAATGGGCGAGATCACGCATCAGGGTCCTGCCGCCGCGCTTGCCAACGATCCCCGCGTCGTCGCCACTTATCTTGGCGGATCGGCCTGATGTTCGCGTCGGCGCCATATGACGACGTCGTGTTGGCGGCGCCAGTGACGATCCCTTATGTCCGCTATTCCATCAAGAGCGCACACTGGTTTCTTGGCCGCGCCGTCGCCGAACTCATCGCCGCCGCGAAAATCCCGAAAGCGCGGATCGACGGCCTCGCGGTCGCGAGCTTCACGCTTGCTCCCGACACAGCGGTCGGCCTGACCCAGCATCTGGGGCTTACCGTGCGATGGCTCGATCACGTGCCGATGGGTGGCGCATCGGGCATCGTCTCGATCCGCCGTGCCGCAAGGGCGGTGCAGAGCGGCGACGCCGAGATCGTGGCCTGCATCGCCGGCGACACCAATCACACCGACAGCTTTCGCCGCAACACGTCGGCGTTCAGCCAGTTTTCCCAGGATGCGGTCTATCCCTACGGGTCCGGTGGTCCCAACGCGAGCTTCGCCTTTTTGACCGCATATTACATGCGAACCTTTGGCGCACAGCGCGACGACTTCGGCAAACTATGCGTCGCGCAGCGCAACAATGCGCTGAAAAATCCGCGGGGCTTGTTCAAAAGACCGCTGACGCTGGAACAATATCTCGATGCGCGGCTGGTGGCCGATCCGCTTCGCCTGTTCGACTGCGTGATGCCCTGCGCGGGCGCGGAGGGTTTCCTGGTCATGCGGCGCGCGACCGCCGAAGCGCTTGGACTTCGCTTCGCGCGTCTTCTTGGCACGATCGAACGGCACAACGCTTTTCCTGACGATCCGGTGCAGTATCGCGGCGGCTGGGCCATGGACCGCGATGCACTTTACGAGCAGGCTGGCGTCGGCCCCGGCGACATGGATTTCATCGAAACTTATGACGATTATCCGGTAATCAATGTTCTGCAATTCGAAGGTCTCGGTTTCTGTCCCGAGGGGGAAGGGGCCGCCTTCATCCGCGCCAACACTTTCGAAACCGACGGAACGTTTCCGTGCAATACCTCAGGCGGGCAGTTGTCCGTTGGCCAAGCCGGCGCGGCCGGCGGGCATCTCGGTATCGTCGAAGCCATTCGCCAGCTTACCGGCGAGACGCTCGGCGGTCGCGTACCGGACGCACGTCACGGATTGGTCTCGGGTTTCGGCATGATCAATTACGACCGCGGGGTTTGCACCGGCGCTGCCGTGCTTGCAGCTGCTTGACGCTCACCGGTCCGAGGAACGCAAAAGAATGCCCCAGACAAAAAAGCGGCCGAAACCAAAGAACCCAATTCTGCGGACGCGGCAGCCCACGCTGCCGCCATCGTCGCGCAGCCGCGTTGCACTCGGACTGACGGCAGCAGCGGCGCGCGGTCGTCTGGCGCTGCAAGTTTGTCTCGATTGCGGCGCGGTCCAATATCCGCCGCGCGAAGTTTGTCGCGCCTGCCTTTCGCACCGCCTCGTCTGGCGACCGCAAGACGGCCGCGGCGAACTCCTCACCGAATCCGTGCTGCGCAGCGCGCAAGAATTATTCTTCCGCGAGCGCCTGCCGTGGCGCGTCGGGATCGTGGGCATCGACGCCGGCGTCAACGTGGTCGCGTATGTCCACGCGAGCGTTGGTGCCGCACCCTGCCGCGTTCGGGTCGAAGCAGCACTCGACCGGGCGGGGCAAGCAGTCCTCGTCGCGGTTCCCGAACATGGGAGGCACAAATTGTCCGACGATCCTAAACTGCGCGAGATGACTTGCGATCCGCGCCTGCGCAAAGTCCTGGTGACGGATGGCAAGTCCGCGTTGGGACAAGCGGTCGTACGCGCCTTGGCAGCCGCCGGCTCTGATCAAATTTGGGTCGGCGAGGCCGAGCCCTGGAAGAAAGATTCCGGCCTGGCGGCACTGAGCGAATTGCCGCAGGTCGCGATCGTACCTCTTGACGTGACCGACGGCCGCTCGGTGCGCGAACTGGCCGGCGAGATCGGCGGCAAGGTCGACATCGTCGTCAACACGGCCGAATATCACCGCACTTTCTCCATCACTTCGCGCCGCGGCGTTGAAACGGCACAACTAGAGATGGACGTGAACTATTTCGGTCTGTTGCGGCTGGCGCAGGAATTCGCTCCAGCGCTGAAGGCCCGCGCCGCCGACGGAGCCACGGGGGCGACGTCCTGGGTGAATGTGCTTTCGATCTTTGCGCTTTCCAACTATCCCCCGCACGGCACCTATTCAGCCTCGAAGGCGGCCGCCTTCTCCCTGTCGCAGGCATTGCGCGCCGAGCTGCGACCGGCCGGCATTCGTGTGATCAATCTGTTCCCTGGACCGATCGACGACGAATGGGACCAACTGGAGCGGCCGCCGAAGCTTTCACCAGCCGCGGTGGCGACAGCAATCGTCGAGGCGCTGAAGGGCTCAGTAGAGGACGTCTATCCGGGCGATGTGGCGCAAGACTGGCTGGCGCGCCACCTCGACAATCCGAAGGCGCTCGAACGCGAAGTGAGCGAGGGCGGGCAATGAAAGCCGCCAAGAAGAATTCTGCAAAGAAGAGAGCTGCAAAGACCAGTCAGCCCAAAAAATCCGTGGGCGATCTGCGGGCGATCCTGGGCAGCATTGTTGCGGCGAGCGGTGTACGGATTGTCGATCTGACGCAGACGTTGTCGCCGGGCTTTCCGACGATCGCATTGCCGCCGGAGATGGGCCAGGCCCGTCCGTTTCGCGTGGAGGAAATCTCGCGCTACGACGAGCGCGGGCCCGGTTGGTACTGGAACAATGTGAGCTTCGGCGAGCACACCGGCACGCATTTCGATGCGCCTATTCATTGGATTTCCGGCCGCGACCAGCCAAACAATTCCGTCGATACGCTCCCGGTCGAACATTTCATCGCGCCGGCCTGCGTCGTCGATTGCAGCGCAGAGGTGAAGGCAGATGCGGACTTCCTGCTGACGGTCGCACATCTCAAAGCTTGGGAAAAGCGGCATGGCCGCGTTCCCGCCGGCGCCTGGGTCCTGATGCGGACCGACTGGTCGCAACGCACCGATCCGGTCGCCTACCAAAATCTCGACGAAACAGGCCAGCACACGCCGGGACCTGACCCGGATTGCGTCCGCTTTTTGGTGGATGAGCGTGACGTGCTCGGCTTCGGCACCGAGACCATCGGCACCGACGCGGGCCAGGCAGCCCACTTCAAGCCGCCGTATCCGTGTCACTACTACATGCACGGCGCCAGCAAGTATGGACTGCAGTGCTTGTGCAATCTCGATCGGTTACCTGCGACCGGCGCAATCGTCATCGCCGCGCCGCTGAAAATCCTCGAAGGCAGCGGCAGTCCTTTGCGCGTTTTCGCAATTGTGCCAAAAGGCTAGAGCACCGCGTCGCCCTCTGCGGACTGCTCAGGTCGAAAGTCGACGTCGAACATAGCGACCCTGACCGATGGCGCCGTCGACCAGAGCGTCATCGCGCAGAACGGCGCGGCCGCGCACGAAGGCATGGCGAACGCGCCCTTTGAAGCGAGCGCCCTCGTAGATCGAGTAGCCCGCGCTCGACACTACGTCATCGCGTTGCAGGGTCCATTCGGCATTAAGATCCACAATCGCTAAATCGGCATCGAGGCCGGGCTCTATGCGTCCTTTCACGTGGCCAAGTCCCATGATCTTGGCCGGATTGGTCGCGGCAAGCGCAACGATGCGTTCGAGCGGGAGGCCACGCTTGTGGTGGCCTTCGCTCAGGAGAACGGGAAGCAGCGTTTCAAGACCTGGGCACCCAGGTGATGCCGTCCAGATGCCGCCGATTTTCGACGAGATATCGCGATGAACGTGGTCGGTACCGACGGTGTCGATTTCGCCCGCGCCAAGCGCCCGCCAAAGCCGTTCCCGATCGGACGCTTCACGCAACGGCGGATTGATCTTCCCGATATCGCCTCCGGACCAATTCACGTCGTGGGTAAGATAATGCGGGCAGGTTTCGATGTGGACGACAGCGCCAGCGCGACGATGGCGCAAGGCGGCTTCCAAGGCCTCGGCCGAGGAAGTGTGGACCACATAGAGTGGTGCGCCCGCCGTATGGCCGATATATGCCGCCCGTTGCACGGCGTCGGCCTCGACGAATGGGGGTCGTGTCGCGTTCCAGGTGGCCAGCCCGCCGCGACCTTCCGGGTCGCTGTCTTTGAGACGATTGCGCAAGACCCAAGCGATTTCGATGGTCTCGGGGTGCGGACACACCATGCCGCTATTGGCTGCAGCCGCCTCGCAAAGCCGGAAAAGGAATCCGTCGTCGATGTCGGGCAGACCGAGGCGCGCGCCTTCGCCGCCGCGATTATTCATGAATATCTTGAAACTCGGCGCGCCGTAGTCGCGCACGTAAGCCGGCACGCTTGCGAGCTGTGCTTCGGTGGAGATGATGAAGTGATAGCCGAAATCGATGCGCGCGCCTTTTTCGGTGACAGCGACAACATCGTCGAAAATCGCCTCGAACGGCTCGGTTGCCATCAAATAGGGGACGAAGGTTGTGATGCCGCCCTTGGCCGCCGCTGCCGTCTCGCGGTCGGCATCGAGCGGTTCGCGCGGTCGTGAAATGTCCTTGCCGTGCCCGAGATGCAGATGCACGTCGACAGCGCCCGGCATGATCACGAGGCCGCGCGCCGGCATTTCTTCTTTAGCCGGGGCAGGCTCTCCCGGGGCCAAGATCGCGGCGATCTTGTCGCCATGGATTGCGATATCGCATGCGGTTCGCCCAACTCCGGGAAGAATGGTGTCGCCGCCGCGGATGACCAGATCGAAGGACGTCATTAATTTGACGATCGCATATTTGGTTTCGATCAGCCAATCGACCGAAGCGCGACGAGCGCGTCGCTGGTCGGCATGACGTCGGCGTATTTCGACGCCATGTCGAAAAGATTGACGGCGTGAGACGTAGCGGAGCGATCATAGACCGCATCCTCCGGGACCAGAACGCGGAAGTTGTAGGCGAAGGCGTCGACGACGCTGCCCCGCACGCAGCCGCTTGTCGTGCAGCCGGTTACCACCACTGTATCAGCGCCGACATTGATCAGGTAACTCGCCAGCGGCGTGCCGAAGAAGGCGCTCGGATGTTTCTTGGGCAGCAGAATCTCCTTCTCGCGCGGGGCGACTTCGGCCACGAACTCATAGCCTTTGGCGGCAACGGTCATAATCGACGGTATCTTGTCCGACAGTCGTCCGTAATCGAAACTCTCTTTCGGCGAGACGTGCGGATAGAGGACGGGCCAGTCCCGCTCGCGAAAATATCCGAGAAGCTTTGCGATGTTATGCACCGCGGCCCAGCCGACGTCGCCGCAAGCCGTCGGAAATTCCTTGATCGCTTCCCAGAACGGCTTCGGCGTCGTGCCGACGGTGCGGTATTGGACATCGATGATCAGAAGCGCCGGCCGTTTGCCGAGACCTGATGTCCGTCCAAAGCCTGCGGCGTTATAGGCGCGCTGCTCGTCCTGCGAAATAATTCCGTCCCAGGGCTTCGGCGTCGCACGCTTCGTCATGTCGGCCTCTTTCACGTCCGATAGCGCGCCTCGCGCGCGTCCCAGATGTCCTTGGCGACGGCGCGCTGACGTTCGTCGAAAGACGCGAGGCGGTGCGCTACGGACTGCAACGAGCCTTCGGCCTTGAGGACACCCAGGACATCGTAGGAGGCTTTGAGGGCCGCCTGTAGCACCGCATTAGCATAGAGCACGATCGAGAAACCGAGTTCCGCAAGCTTTTCGCGGCCGGGATCAGGCGTCTTGCCGCCGAAGACAATATTGGCGACTTGCGGCACGCCGACAGCTTTCGGGATTTGCGCAAGCTCCGCAAATTCCGTCGGCGCTTCGACAAAGGTGGCATCCGCGCCCGCTTCGACATAGGCGCACGCCCGTTCAATGGCCCGTTCGAAACCCTCAACCGCCCGGGCGTCGGTTCGGGCGATGATCTGAAGCGACTGGTCGCGACGTGTATCGACGGCGGCTTTGATTTTCTGCACCATCTCATCGCAGGACACGATTTCCTTGCCGCTGAAATGGCCGCATTTCTTTGGAGATACCTGGTCCTCGAGCTGGATGCCTGCCGCTCCCGCGCGCTCCAGCATGCGAATGGTCCGAACGACGTTGACCGCGTTGCCGTAGCCGGTATCGGCGTCGACGATGATCGGGATGGAAACCGCATCGGCGATCGCCGCCGCGGTTTCCGTCACTTCCGTCAACGTTGTCAACCCGATGTCCGGCACGCCGAGAAGCATGTTGGCAACGCCCGCACCCGTGACGTAGACGGCCTCAAATCCAAGATCCTCGATGACGCGCGCGAAAAGGGCGTTAGCTGCGCCGGGTATCGTGATTGCGGCGCGCCGCGTCATTATCGCTTTTAGCTGACTGGGATTGTTCATGGGTCCACTCACCGTCGGGTTGTCGGCATCGCGCCTCAACTCGCACATGACATAGGCGATGAAATGACATATGCGGCGAAACGACTTGGGCGGCGAAACGACTTGGACGGCGAAACGACCTGGACGATGTACAGGCGCGGGGTTAGCGCTTGGCCTCGCCGGATTGTACCGCCGCAGCCAATTCGGCCCGCCGCGCCGTCGTCGCGGGGGCGTCCACGGCAAGGCTGTCGTCGTCGATGCTTCCAATCAATATCACGCCATATATGTCGCGCGCCTTGCCGGCCGATTCATAGCCTTCGCGCACGTCGGCGAGCACCCGCAGCGGATCGCGCGTGAGCGGATCGCCGTACCCGCCACCGCTGCTGTCGCGGCCGCGGATGCGCTGATCCTTACGGATCTGCATGTTGACGAGGTTCGGCAGCTTGGTCGTATGGCCGTTGTGGTCGATGAGATGGGTCGAGCCCGGCGTCCCGTTGTGCCCGCCATTCACCCCACGCGGCGGCGCGAATTGCCCGTCGCACGGGATAACCACCTGAACCGGATTCTGCAGCGCGGTGTAGGTCACCTCCTGCGCGGGCGCGCCGCGATGCCGGCCGGCACCGGCGGAGTCAGCCACCAAGCCCAACGATTCGACTCGGAATGGATGCTTGAGTTCGTCGATCTCGACGCTGTCGCGGTACATCAGGCCGGCGATGACCGGGATCGCGTAATTGACCCAGCCGTCCGCGGTCGGGCTCGCGGGGCCGCCATTGGTCGACAGCATCATGCGGTTCACGTAGCGCGCGTCATTCCGCCGGTGGTCCTTGCCGGACAGAACAGCCATCCCGGCCCCGAGCCCGGTGCCGCCTTCGGCAAGGCCGTGGCCTTCGCCAAGCCTCGCAAACGCCGATTGCGTGATGTTCACCAGGCGCTCCGACACGTTCGTGGTCGCGGTCGAGCAGCTGTGCGGGAAAACCGGTGAAGCGACCACGCTGTTGTCGGCATACTGGAACGAAAGCCGCCGGAACGATCCGGCATTGCGCGGAATGTCCTTGTCGAGACTGTTGAAGATGGCGCCGACCACGGCGCTGGTCGCCGCGGCGCGCGAGGTATTGAGCCCGCAATCGACACACGGCGGATTGTCGCGCAGGTCCACGTCGATCATCGCCTGCTTCGGATCGATATCGACGATTACCTTGAGCACCAGGCCCTCGGGCAGGATTCCTTCGAGCGGATCGGACTGCCCGGTATTCGTGATCTTCGCCTTCGGCAGCTTGCGGATCGAATCGACCGCACGCCGCTCCGAATAGTCGAACCAGTCCTTGATGAAAGTCTTGATCGTTTTCGACCCGTATTTCCGGCACAGCTCCTTGAGGCGTCGCTCGGCGATACGTGCGGAGCCAAGCGCCGCAAGCGCGTCGCCGTACCATTGATCCGGCACGCGGATACGCGCACGGCACATGCGAATGACGTCGGGCTCGTTCTTGTAGTTGCGCTGGATGCGCACGCCCGGAAAAACTAGTGCGCCTTCCTCGTAAACGTCGAGAGCCTTGGCGAAATAGCTGGACGGAATGCTGTTGCCGATGTCCGCCATGTGACACTTGGCCACCGTCGTGAACAGGTGCTCGCCTTCGATGAACACCGGAACCAGGAACGTGTGGTCGGCCGGATGGGTATTGCCGCCGTAAGGATCGTTGTCGAGATAGGCGTCGCCCTCGCGGATGTCACCTTCATGATATTTATGGATGTTCTCGCCCTGTAAATGGGCGCCGAAGATGTGAACCGGCAGGCCCTCGGCGGACGCGAGAAGCTGATTGTCGCCGGTGAGAATGCAGCAGGAGAAATCCCGCGCGCTTGAGATGACGGCCGAACGCGCGGCGCGCAAAAGCGTGTTGGTCATCTCGCGAACGATGCCGTCGAGCCGGTTGGCTATCACGGTCATGACCACGGGATCGAGAATGTCGGCGGGCGAGTTGCGCCGGGATTTAGGCTTGGATTTGGGCTTGGATCTCAGCTTGGGTTTCGGCTTGGCCATCGGGGCGTCTCGCTATGACTTCAAGATGTAATGGCCGGACGGGCTGACCGTGGCGCTCATTTCCGGATAAACGACGATTGTCGTTGTCGGCTCTTCGATGATCGCCGGGCCTGCAATTGTCGCACCGGGCTCAAGCTCGTTGCCGCGGAACACCGGCGTCTTGCGCAAATCCTCCGGACCGAAATAGGCGGCGCGGCGGGTCCAGGGCTTCGGCTTGCGGCGCGAAGTCTTCTTGCGCACCGGTTTCGCCGGCTTCGACAGCCGGATCGAGATACGGCCGCGCCAGTTGACGCATTCGACCTCGCTTTGCTCGTCGCGGACGGCGTAAACCCGATCGTGGACGGTGTGGAACGCTTCGACCAGCGCCGCCACGTCCTTTTGGGTTCGGAAGCGCTGGACCGGAAGCGGCGTATCGAGCTCCCAGACTTGGGATTTGTAGCGCGCCTCGACCAGAAATTCCTTGCGCACCGCCGCGCGCTCCGCGCCATGCAGATTGTTGCGAAAGTGATCGAGCGCCGCATCGATCTCGGCAAGCGCCGTATTCACGCCATCGAGATCGAAGCTGCCCGACATCGTGACCCGGCTTCGGGTCTGCTCGAACACGATGTCGGAATACTGCATACCGCAGGCGGACATGGCGCTTGCCGTTTTCGGCAGGATCGTCGTCGCACACCCAAGTTCACGAGCGATCGGCAGGATATTGAGTCCGGCGGCGCCGCCGCCCGCGACGATCACGCTCTCGCGCGGATTGACGCCCTCGCTCACCGTGATCTCGTGGATGGCTTTGATCATCAACTCATTGGCAATGGTGATGATCGCAAAAGCCGTGTCGGGAACGCTGCGCCCAAGCTTTTGCGCCAGCGTCTCGACCACGCGATGCGCCGCGGCGGCATCCAGTTTCATCCGCCCGCCATTGAAATAATCCGGGTCGAACCAGCCGAGCATCACGCAGGCGTCCGTTACTGTCGGCTGGTCGCCGCCGGCGCCGTAGCACGCCGGACCGGGAACGGCCCCCGCGCTCTGCGGACCGACCCGCAATAGACCGCCCGCATCCACCCACGCGATCGATCCGCCGCCGGCCCCGATGCTGCGCACGTCGACCGTCGACATCGCCACCATATGGCCAAGCCAGCGGCGGCCGAGCCAGCTATCGCGGGTGTAGACAAGCTCCCCGTCACGCACCAGGCCGACGTCGAACGTCGTGCCGCCGGTGTCGCAAACGATCGCGTCGCGGCCGAGGTCTTCGATGGTGATGTAGGCCTTGCCGGCAACAGGGGCCATCGCCGGACCGGATTTCAGCATCGTTACCGGACGTCCGACCACCTCGGTCACGTGCTGGCAACCGCCGCCCGATGTTCCGATCAGGAGTTCGCCGGAAAAGCCCGCGGCTCGCAGATCGCTCTCCATCTCCTGGAGATGGTGCTGCATGAGCGGTTTGAGCGAAGCGTCGATCGCGGTCGTGGAAGCGCGGCGATACTCGCGCACGATCGGGATCAGTTCGTGGGACAGCGTGTAGGGGACCCCCGGCATTTCCTGCTCGATGAGCCGTCCGATTTCCTTTTCATGACTGCCGTCAGCGATCGACCACAACAGGCAGACCGCAACGGCTTCGAATTTCCGTTCCGCCAGCGTGCGCACGATATCCCGCGCCTGATTGCGGTCGAGCGCACGCACGACATTGCCTTGCGCATCGATGCGCTCGTCGATCTCGAAGGTATAGCGCCGCGGGATGTAGGGGGGAGGGTAGTCGTAGCTGTAATCGTGCGGATCGTATTTGCCGCCTTCCTTGAGAACGAGGACGTCGCGAAAACCCCGCGTGGTCAGGAACGCCGTCTTGGCGGTCGATTGCGTCACGACCGCGTTGGTTGCGCGCGTCGTCCCGTAGATGAGGATGTCGCTTTGGCCGAGCAGCTTCTTGCCGGACAGCCCGATCTCCTGGGCCGCCACTTCGATTGCTGCGCGCATGCCGTCGAAAATGCGCGCGGGGGTCGTCAAGGCTTTGCCGATGGCCCGAATACCGCCCGGATCGGCAATGACCACGTCCGTGAATGTGCCGCCGGTGTCGACCGATATCCGAAACGCCATTTTAGCCTGTTACTAGAATTCGCCGCTTCCGCAATTCAACAATCCGCGGATCACGGAGCCGCTGGGCAGGAGACCGGTCACCCGACGCCCGAACTGTGCAACGCCCGCCATAGTGCTTCAAGCTGAAAGTTTCCGCACGCGGGCCAGGACCGTATGCAGCGTGCGTCAGCGCGGCAGCTCGATGACTTTCGCAACATCGCCGGCAATGCCGGCCAATGCCGCATCCGACCCGGGCGCTCCTATCAGCATCAACCCAAGCGGCAACCCGCCAGCGCCGAAACCAACTGGAATGGAGACAATCGGACCGCCAAACGCCGTGAACGGAACGATGAAGCGCGGGTCGCCGGTTTTCATACCGGCCGGCGCAACATCGGGCGCGGCTGGAAAGATCAGCGCATCGACGCGCGCCGTTGCCGACAGAAACCGGTCGCGGGCGGCGTCGAGGGCGAGCAGCGCGTCGCCATAAGCCCGATCATCGATCGATCGGCCGCGCGCGATTGCCTCGCGAAGTCCGGCGCTCACCTCGGGGTTGTGGTCGAGACCGGGATATGCATGAGCGACCTCGTATTCGATCACCGTCTTGTGCCAACCAACGACGTCGGCAAACGGCACGGGCGAAGGTAGACGCTCGACGCGAATACCTGAACCCGCCAGCGCATCGCCCGCCACACGCAACGTGTCCATGACTTCCGTGCTCGCGGCGACCGTGATCGGGTCATCGATGAAGCCGATGGTGAGCGAGGAGGGTGATGCCGAGCGGCGACGCAGGAAGGGCGGCATAAGAACGCGCGCCGCCGCGACGGCATCGCTCACCCGGTGACCGAATACGCCGACCGTGTCGTAGCTCGGCGCAAACGGAACGAGCCCGAAGCTCGACCATGCACCGGTGCTTGGCTTGAACGCCGCAATGCCGCAATAGGCCGCCGGGCGGCTCACCGAGCCGGCGGTCTGGGTGCCGAGGCTCAGCGGCACCATGCCGGCTGCGACCAATGCCGCCGGACCGGCGCTCGAGCCGCCGGGCGTATGGGCGAGATTGTGCGGATTGCGCGTCGGCGGCGGCCCGTCGAAATAGGCGAACTCGGTGGTGTGCGCCTTGCCGAGAATGATCGCGCCTGCAGTCCGCAGCCGCGTAACGATGTGAGCATCGATCGTGCTCGGAGCGACATTCGCCCGCGTCGCGCTGCCAGCCCGGGTCGGAAGACCGGCCACGTCGAGCACGTCCTTCACGGCGATCGGGATGCCATGCAGCGGACCACGTATGCGGCCCGCTGCCGCCTCTTGCCGCAGCGCTTCCGCTTGCCGGAGGGCGCGGTCGCGATCGAGCAGACACCAGCCCTGGACTTGGTGTTCGACGGCCTCGATGCGCTGGAGCGAACTTTCGAGGACCCCGGCCGGACCGATCCGGCGGCTTTCTACCGCGCGCGCGATCTCCTCGACCGAACCCGGGTCCGCCACCAAACTGCTAGTTGTCACGGTCCCTCATTCATTCCGCCGCCCGGACGTCTCGATATAGGCGAGAACTTCTTCCAGTCCGACGACGTCGGCATACCGGCGTTGCACGTCGCGCAGATTGTCGCGATGCGGGCCTTCGTCCACATCGCCACAACAGGGCTCCGGCACGATGACGCGGAAGCCGTAGGAAAACGCATCGTTGATGCTGGCGCGGACGCAGCCCGAAGTATTGCATCCGGAAACGATCACGGTATCGACGCCGTCCTTGATGAAATAGGAGGCGACGGCGGTATTGAAAAAGATCGATGGCGCGGTCTTGCACACCACCATGTCGTAGGCGCGGTCGTAGATGCGCTCGTCCAGCTCGGTGGACGGATGGCCATGATGGAAATCGTTCACCACCGCCGGGATCTTCCACAAAGGCGCGTCGCGGGCGCTGGAATAGGCCGTGTAGCAACAGGCGACCGGCAGGCCCGCCTTGCGCGCCGCGGTCACGAGTTTGACGGTGTTGTTGACCGCCCGGTCGACCATCGGGCTTCCGCCGAGCGGAAATCGACTTTCCGTAAAGCCCTTCTGAAAATCGACCACGACCACCCCGGCGCGTCTCCCGTAACCAATGCGGTTGGAGTCGAAGCCCATATCCTTGTAGGGATCGCTCATTTCACCTCTCAAGTCAGGTTTTCAGCGTGACGCCAAACCGCGTCGCGAACGCGCTTGTCAGACGTTCGAAACAATGGCCGACGCGGATGACGGAGAAATTCGTGAAATCGATAATGGTGCTGGCAAGGCCATCCTTGTGCGCATACTTCGACTGCCCGTAGTCGAAATGGATCGCGGCGGCCTCGCGGATCGCCGGCTGGATGTCTTCGTAGCGATACTTGCTGCCGGTGAGCGAGAGGTTCGCCGACGAGCCGAACACAGCGGCGCCGCGTTCGACCACCCCATCGGCGATAGCCTCGTGGAACTGGCCGGCATTGAGCAGCATGTCGAGCGTGCCACCCTTCGATGAATTCGCCATCACGAAGGGATCGACCCCGGCCAGCAACGGGTGATCGGTGCGGAACGGCGCCACCACCGAAAATGGAAATTTTTCCTGCTCGACCAGTTCCCGAACCATGTCGTGCTTGCGCTCGTCCATGAGATGAATCTCGCGGCTCAGACGCCAATTGCCGAACATGCCCGACGGCTTTTCGTAGGAACGCTGCTTGGTCTCGAAAATGCGACGGATGCCGACCGGCGTGGTGGCAACGACCGCATAAGCGACATCGAGGGGCACGATGCCGATGCCGCCGCCGGCCAGCGCCTCGAACAACCGCGCGGCGTCGGCGCGCAGTTGTTGCGGCGCCACCGGGTCCGACGTGAGCCTTGCGCCTTCGATTGCCGTCGCCATCATGAAAGTCCGCCCCTGCCTTTGCAGCCGCAACCATATCGCCGGCGGAAAAAATAGTGAATGCTTCGGGGAAAGTCGCTAGCTTAGGCAAAGCCATGATCATTCAGACAGCGCCTGTCGGCACGCCTCGCTTGGCTATCATGATGTACGAGCACACCGCGCTTTGCGGGCAGTTCGCTCGCGCCTTCGGCAACGATGCATTCGAGTCGCTGGCGCCGTTGGAATTGATGGTCTACGTCATCGCGCATCACGACGCCGGCTGGGCGGAGTTCGATCGCGACCCGCTCACTGACGCCAAAACCGGCCTGCCGTACAATCTGATCGAGACGCCGGCCGAATACATTACGGTCACCAGCCGCCTCTCACCGGATTTCAACGAAAGGCAGCATCCATTCTGCGGCCTGATGTCGAGCATGCACAGCTGGGGCCTCTACAACGGCCGCTACGGGCTTTCGGATCACGTCTTGATCGAGAAGTTTCCCGAGAAGGAGCGGCCACTGGCCGAACGCATGCTCGACGGTGAGCTCGCCCGCCAGAAACGCCTGAAGGAAGTGATCGGCAAGGATCCGAAGCTGGCAGAACGGCTCGACGAAAAGAAGCTGTTTCAGAACTACAAGCAGCTGCAGTTTATCGATACGCTTGCCCTTTACTTCAACAGGGTCCATCGCGACGAACGTGGCCCTCAGACGTTCGTGCACGTGCCGCTGAACGCGGAAGAAGATGCCTCGGTGACCATTCGGCCCAGAGAAGCAGGGGTCTACACACTTTCACCGTTTCCCTTTGCGGCCAACGGCGCGGAGTTCGCTTTCGCCGGGCGCCGCATCCGCCCGGGTGCAAACGAAACCAAGAGCGGCTGGACCGCGGTGCTGAAAGGCACGCCCACGGAGTGGGAACGCTTCCGGCTGGTCCCGGCCCAGCAATCTTAAATCCATCGGCCACTAACTGCCCGCAAGCCACCGGCGAACGCCAGCGCGACGCATGCCGCGGTAGGTCGGCCATTAGCGCTGATCAATGTCCGGCGCCGAGGCCACAATCGGCGGCATTTAGTAAGCATCCAGAATGGTTTGGAAGGGTATCTTTTCAATAAGGGTCAATGCCGGCGCCCAATCGAAACGCTGTTTCTCATGCCGACCGCCGGAGCCTGGACGTGCCGGGAGGATCGGTCGCCAACGGCGCCAAGTTGATTGCGTGGGTGTGCAACGGCGGCATCAACCAGAGACTTGGCGTAACGCGTCACCTGCCACACCCTAGTCCGTCCGGTGCTCCGTTATTTCCGATAGGTCTCGTCGAACTCGGCGACGGCGCGGAAGCCCATCAGCTCGCTGAACTCGCTGAACTTGTAGAGAGGAATGTTGGCGCCGACGCTGGAGCCGTGGTCCTTCAAGTAGCTGTATGCGTTTCGCAGTGCGTCACCGGCGGCCAGAAATCCGAAGGCCGGATAGATCGCAATCGAATAGCCAAGCTCCTCCAGCGTCATTCGATCCGCAACCGGCGTACGACCGCCTTCGACCATGTTGGCCACCAGGGGACGATCGAAGCTTCGGCCGATGGTGCGCATCTCTTCGATGCTCTCGGGGCTCTCGACGAACAGGATATCGGCGCCGGCCTTGGCATAAGCGTCGGCACGACGCAGCGCTTCGTCCAGCCCGAGCGTCGTTCTCGCGTCGGTACGCGCAATGATGAGGAAATTTTTGTCGTCGCGGCTCGCGACCGCAACCTTGATCTTGTCGACCATATCCTCGATGGGCACCACCCGCCGACCCAGCATGTGACCGCACTTTTTGGGAAACTCCTGGTCCTCGAGCTGGATGGCGGTTGCACCGGCCGCCTCATAGCCGCGTACCGAGTACTGCACGTTGAGCAAGCCGCCGTAACCGGTATCGCCATCGGCGATCAGAGGGGTCGTCGCGCCATTGGCGATGACCGCCACGCGGCCGACCATGTCGCTGAAGGTGGCGATGCCGGCATCAGGCAATCCGAGATGAGACGCCACGGTGCCGTAGCCGGTCATGTAAAGGGCTTCGAAACCCATCTGGTCGGCGATACGCGCGGATATTCCGTCGAACACGCCGGGCGCGACAAGCAGCTCCTTCTTCGCCAACCGGGGACGGAGATTGGGTCGCTCTCGTTTGCTCATTTCAAGACGCTCCACTGTATCCGCTGCGATAACGCCGCTGAAGAGCGACGAGTGTGCTACGAGTCGGAAATTGTGTACACTTCCCCGGTGGCGGAGAACATCGGCATGAGCGCGGCAATGCGCTGGAGTATCGGCAAGACGGCGCTGGAAGAAGTCCTGGCCGCGAGCGGGGTGAAGGTTACACCCGAAGACGCCGAGGCGGTGGCCCGCTCGCTCTCGCGCATCGAAGCCGCAGCGACGAAGCTTCTGCAATCGCTGCCATTCGACGAGACCGTCGAGCGTTTCTATCGACTTCTCGACACCGGCGCCGCTGTGGGGACCGGCAAGTGAACGATCCGACGGCGCTGACGCTGCGCGACGCGGCTGCCGCGATCGCGCAAGGCCGGTTGCGCTCCGAGGCGCTGGTCGAAGCGTGCCTCGATCGCATCGCGCGCGTTCAGCCGATGCTGAATTGCTTTATTCGGGTGACCGCCGACGCCGCGATCGAGCGAGCCCGGGCGGCGGATAGGGCCGTCAAAGCCGGACATGCGATCGGCCAACTGCATGGCGTACCGCTTGCGCATAAGGACATGTTCTACCGTGCCGGCGAGGTCTGCACCTGCGGGTCGAAAATCCGCGCCGATTTCATTCCCGACCATACGGCGACCGTGCTCACGCGCCTCGACGCGGCGGGCGGCATCGAACTTGGCCGCCTCAACATGGCAGAGTTTGCGTTGGGCCCGACCGGCCACAACGAACACTATGGGCGTTGCCGAAACCCCTGGAATCCCGATTACATCACCGGCGGCTCATCGTCCGGCTCCGGCGCGGCGGTAGCCGCCGGCCTGGCCTTCGGAGCGCTCGGCTCGGACACCGGCGGATCGGTGCGGCTGCCGGCCGCGGCCTGCGGGCTCGTCGGCATCAAGCCGACATTCGGACGTGTGAGCAGATACGGCACCATGCCGTTGTCGCATTCGTTCGATTGCATCGGCGTGCTGGCCCGGACCGTCGGCGACTGCGCCCGCCTCTTGTCGGTGATGGCGGGGGCGGACGAGCGCGACGGCATGTCGAGCCGGCATATCGTTTCGGACTACGAGCGAGGCCTCGACGAGGCAACGCGACCGCACTCGCTCGCCGGCGTAACGGTCGGCGTGCCGAACCGCTATTACGATGATGGAGTGGATCAGGAGACCGCCGAGGCTCTCGCGGCAAGCCGCGCGACGCTGGAGGCGCGCGGCGCAAAAATTGCCGACGTGCCTATCGGCGACCACAGCGCCATCAACGATCTCGCCGCCGCTATCCTGTCGCCCGAGGCCGCCGCCTTGCACCTGCCGTGGCTGCAAGAGCGTCCGCAGGACTACGCCAAACAGACCCGCGCGCGCCTCCTGGTGGGTCTGGGAATACCCGTCAGCCTTTACCTTCAGGCGATGCAGGCGCGCTCGCGCCTGCTCGAGGAATTCCTGCGGGAAACATTCACGAAATGCGACGTGCTGCATGTCCCCGCGCTTAAGCGCCAGGTGCCGACGGCAGCCGCTACTGATGTCGGCGCCTCGGCCACGATGGCGCAAGTCCTCGCCGAGATCGTCGCCTGTACCCGACCGTTGAACTTCTTCAGCTTGCCAGGGCTGGTGGTGCCGATTGGCTTCGCCCGTAACGGCCTACCGCTCGCCATGCAGTTGATTGGCCGCCCGTTTGCCGAGGACTTGCTGTTTCGCGTCGGCGCCGCTTACGAGGCGGGGGCCGGGCGAAGCGCGGCGCGACCGCCGCTTTAGCGTTTCAGCCGAGCAGGCCTCCACCCCGGATCAAGTCCGGGGCAGGCCTTTCCCGGATCATGCTCCAGTGCGACCCGACGCGCCGGCTCAGGGAACGCGTCGCCCCGGCGAGCCGAGGCTCGCACGCGGCGTAAGCACATCGCGCGCCATATTGGCATGGGTGTTGGCATACTGGCCGCCGTATGGCTGCCGCTTGACGAAGGCGCCATCGCCGGCGCGGCCGACATAATTGCCTTTCTCGATCACGACCTTGCCGCGCGAAATTACGGTTTCGGTGAAGCCCTTCACTTTGAAACCTTCGTAGGCGCTGTAGTCGACATTCATGTGATGGGTGGCGCTATTGAAAGCGCTGATCGTTTCTTCGCGGGCCGGATCGAAAATCACGATATCGGCGTCGCTGCCGACCGCGATCGTGCCTTTCTTCGGAAACAGCCCGAAGATTTTGGCCGGCGCCGTCGAAGTCAGCTCGACGAAGCGATTGAGCGAGATGTGACCCTGGGTCACACCGTAGTGATAGATCAGGCTCATCCGGTTCTCGATCCCGGGACCTCCGTTCGGGATCTTGCTGAAGTCGCTGCGGCCGAGCTCTTTTTGCTCCTTGAGGCAGAATGGGCAATGGTCGGTCGAGATCACGTCGAGAGCGTGCGATCGCAGGCCACCCCAAAGCTCGTCGTGATTCCACTTCTCGCGCAACGGCGGTGTCAGCACGTATTTGGCGCCGTCGAATCCCGGCTCATCGTAGCGATCGATGTCGAGCAGCAGATATTGCGGACACGTCTCGGCATGCGCCATGACGCCGCGGGCCTGGGCCAGCCGCAACTCGTGCAGCGCGTCATAGCTGCTCAAATGCACGATATAAACCGGCGCGCGCGCAACTTCGGCAATCGCCAGGGCTCGATGCACGCCTTCCGCCTCCAAGCGCGTCGGCCGCGTCAGGGCATGATATTTCGGTTCGATGTGACCCTGCGAAAGCGCGATCTTTACCAGTTCATCGATCACGATGCCGTTTTCGGCGTGCATGCAGACGAGCGTCCCGTCCTCGCCGGCCTTGCGCATCGCGCGAAAAATCGTACCGTCGTCGGACAACAGCGCGCCGGGATACGCCATGAACAGCTTGTAGCTGGTGATGCCGTTGTCAGCGAGGCTGCGCATCTCGCCGATACGCTCCTGCGGCATGTCGGTCACGATCATGTGGAAGGCGTAGTCGACCGCGGTCGTGCCTTCGGCCTTGGCGTGCCAATCGTCGAGCGCCTTGAGGGTCGAAGTGCCCCGGGTCTGCACCGCAAAATCGATGATGCAGGTCGTGCCGCCGTGGGCCGCCGCACGGGTGCCGGTCTCGAACGTATCGGAGGTGGTTGTGCCGCCAAACGGCAATTCGAGGTGCGTGTGCGGATCGATCCCGCCGGGTATCACCAGCTTGCCGGTGGCGTCGATCTGCGTGTCCGCGTCGATCACGAGATCCTTGCCGATCAGGGCCACCGTCGAGCCGTTAACGAAGATGTCCGCATGGTAATCATCTACCGCAGTGACGATACGCCCGTTCTTGATCAATACGCTCACTTTCGCGCTCTCCATGCGGTTTGACAGGTCCCGGTACTAATGTATCATTCGCAAATTGAAGCGGCGCACAAGAGCTTTGGCTGACCGCCGCACCGGGCTTCAATAATCAAAGCTCAATTTGGCTTCTTCAAACAATGGAGGCGGGTATGGCGTACAAAAGCCCTGGACAAAGTGTGCAAGGAAAGTTCTCGCGTAGATCGTTCATGAAGGCGTCGGCTGCCGGCGTCGCGACTGGCGCACTGGCAGGTGCAGGGTTCACGCGACCGGCCTCCGCCGAAGGGGGACTGCGAAGCATCGGTCTCGGCGTCAGCGAGATCAACGAGATACAGGACAAGGCGTCGAAAGATTTGGGTTTCACGGTCACCGGTCAGGCCATGGGCTACGGTGACATGTTCAGCAAAATGCTGAACCAGAACGACCAGTACGAGATCGCCGAAGGCTATTACAACGACATGGACGTGATGCTGCCCGCCAAGGTGTGGCAGCCGCTCGACACCAAGAAGATCAAGGATTGGGAAAAGGTCACGAACCTTACCAAGACCGGAAAGCTGACGCCGGAGTCGAGCGTGGGGCAGGGCGATGCGCCCTACAAATTCCTCTGGGTTGACGAGAATGGCAACAAGACCAAGGGGCCGTCGCAATACATCAGCATGGCACCCGCGTTCCACAATGCCAACTCGCTGGGCTACAACCCGAAGGGGACCGGCCGGCCGATCGAAAGCTGGGGCGAGTTGTTGAGCAAGGATTTCAAAGGCAAGGTGGCTTTGCTCAACGTCCCGCAGATCGGCGTGATGGACGCGGCGATGGCAATCGAAGCGCTTGGCCTCAAGAAGTTCGGCGACAAAGGCAATATGACCAAGGCCGAGATCGACTTCCTGATCGATTATCTGATCCCGCTCAAGAAGGCTGGCCACTTCCGCGCCTTCTGGGAAAACTTCGGTCAATCGGTCAATCTGATGGTCAACGGCGAAGTCGTTCTGGAAAGCATGTGGTCGCCGGCCGTCGCCGCGATCCAGGCCGAAGGCGTTCCCTGCGTCTATGCTTTCCCCAAGGAGGGCATGCGCGGTTGGCACGGCGGGCTGGCCATCTCCGCCAAGGTCAAAGGCAAGCAGCTCGATCAGGCATACGAGTATATCAACTGGTGGCTTGATGGCTGGCCTGCCGCCTTTGTCGCGCGGCAAGGCTACTACCACTCGGTTCCGGACAACGCGAAAAAGTACCTTGAGGCCGCGGAATGGGATTATTGGTACGACGGCAAGCCGGCGGCAAAGGATCTTGCCGATCCATTCGGCACCGTCATCATCAAGAAGGGCGACGTTCGCTCCGGTGGTTCGTATTGGAATCGCTATTCCAAGATCGCCGTCTGGAACTCGCTGATGGACGAGAACGACTATCTCGTTAAGCGGTGGACGGAATTCCTCACCGCCTAGTCTTGAGGGTCGTGTGACGACGTTACAACGATGCCGCCGGCCTAAACGGCCGGCGGCGGCACGTTTAAGCGTGGTTGACGCGTGACGACGGTCGAGAGCTACTCGAAAATTACCCACGTCGAGGCGGCGCCGCGCGGCCTGATCGGCGGCGCGCCGGTCGTGCTCGACGATGCCACACGCAAACATTCCCGCGAGGCGGGCTTCCCGGTGCCCATTCTTATCGCGCCGGCGACCGCATGGCTCGTCGCCTTTCTGTTTCTGCCGTTGATTTCCATCTTCATCTTCAGTTTTTGGAAAACCACCGGTCACGGCATGACTCCGGCGTTCACGCTGGAGCACTATCGCGACTTCTTCGCATCCGAGGGATTTTTTGATCCAAACAAATCGGATTTTCTGACGCCCTCGGTCTTCATCCGCACGCTATGGACCACGTTTCGCTTTACCATCACCGTCATGGCGATCTGCCTGATCCTCGCTTATCCGCTCGCCTACTTCCTCTCGATGCAGGTAGAGGATTTCAAATGGCAGCTCGCGCTGTTCCTGCTGGCCATGGTGCCGTTTTGGACCAGCTATCTCATCCGCGCCGTGGCTTGGCTGCCTATGCTTGGCCGGCATGGTCTGATCAACGAGTTCCTGCTGGATATTGGCGTCATCGAGGAGCCGGTCAGTTTCTTCCTGTATTCCGAGTTCAGCTACACGATGGCGCTGGTTCAGCTTTACGTCGTGCTGGCAATCGGGCCGATTTTCTTCTCGCTGGCCAAGATCGACCGCACGCTGCTTGAGGCGGCGCGCGACATGGGAGCGACGCCGTTCCAGATCTTCCGCGAAATCATCGCCCCGCTGTCGCTGCCGGGCGTCGCCATCGGCATGATCTTCATATTCGTCATGGTGATGGGCGAATTCGCCACTGCCGTGGTGGTCTATGGCGGCAAGACCTCGACCACCGGCACGGTCATCCTGAACTACTACGCCATCGCCAACTATCCTTTCGCCGCGGTGAACGCCTTCATGCTGATGCTGGCGATGATGATCGGCGTCGTCATCATTTTGCGGCTGGTCGATATCCGGAAGGAGCTCTAGGGGTGGCGCACTCGACGCCGGAACGTCGCCGCAAGGCACGCGTGAAGGCGGGCTTCAGCGTCTATTACGTGATCTTTCTGTTGTTCGTTTATGGGCCGATGTTCGCCATGTTCACGCTGTCCTTCCAGGGACCGCGTGGCGGCGTGACGTTTCCAATGCGCGGCCTGAGCTTTTTCTGGTGGGAAAAGCTGACCGGACCGTCGACCGTCGGCGATCTAAAGAGTTCGCTGGTGCGCTCGCTCATCCTCGCCGTCGTCGTCATGGTGATTACCGCCTTGTTCTCGACGATGCTGGCGATGGCATTCCGCAAGAAATTCCCCGGCTCCGGGGTGCTGTTTTATGCGGTCATGGCCGGACTGATGGTGCCAGGCGTATTGCTCAGTCTCGGACTGGCCTCGCTGTTGCGCCAGATCGGCATTCCGCCGGGCTGGTGGTATTCCGCTCTCGGCGTCCATGTGGTCTGGACGCTGCCGTTCGGCTTCCTAGTGATGATGGCGGTGTTCAACCGCTTCGACGCCCGGCTGGAAGAAGCGGCGCGTGACATGGGCGCCGATGAATGGACCGTGTTCAAGGAAATCACGCTGCCGCTGATTACGCCGGGCATCGTCGCGGCCGGTCTTTTCGGCTTCACGCTGTCATACGATGAGTTTGCCCGCACCACGCTGTTGTCGGGCGGACAGAATACGTTGCCGCTCGATATCAACGCGTCGATGACGCAACGCGTTCAGCCGACCATTTTTGCGCTCGGCACCGCGTCGACCATATTCTCGCTGCTGATGATCGGACTGTTTATTGTAATTTATACGATCCTGTATCGGCGCTCCCGCTAGCGCTCGAAGCCTGCCGGATCACTTTGAGCACCCAGTAGATCAGGCAAAAGATCACCGTCAGGACTACCATCGCCACGACGGCGGCGAGACGGCGGCCAAACTCGGCGCCGAGTGAATAGTCGCTCTGCAACAGGTAGACGCAGAGAATGAGCAGGGACTGCGCTGCCGCGCCGGCACAGAACAGCACGGCGATAAAGGCCGAGCCGCGCAGCGAAGCCAGCACCATGCCGTCGACGCTATGCCGTTGCACGATGTAAAGACGATAGGCCCGCCAGTGATAGGCGCAAAACCCGACGATGGCGGCAATCAACACGACCCAGAACATCGCGTTGTCGTATCCAAGGCCGTTGATGACAAGCGTGAAGAAATCTTCGAAAGGCTTGTAGAAATATAAAAAAATCAGAATGACGATGAAGGCCACATAACCTACCAGCGCCCAGAACAGCCGCCACCCCGACATTTTGACAACGCCCCTCGTTATTCGCGGTCCCGACACACCGCGTGATGAATACCAAGTTCAACACGTCACGCCGCGAACGGCAAGGGGGCGCCGCCAGCCGGGCGACGACCACAATTTCGCTTTCAGGCCGACTTCGCGGCGACGATCAGCAAGACGGCATAGAGCAGCACGAACAGCGCGTCCTTGACAGCCGGCAGTGCCCGGCGGTCGTCGCTGGACGAGACGAGCGTCACAGCCTCGAGCACGAAAAATACGCCGGCCAGGATCAGGAAAGGCCACATCGTCGCCCACCACGACGCCGCGGCCCCGACGCCCTGCATTGCCTGCAGGATCAACAGCAGCACCGGAAGGACCACCAGATACGCATAGCCAACGAGAAAGCGGCTGCGGGCGGCGGTGCGATCGAGGGTCCAGAACGCGGCGAAGAACAGCACGAGGTTGAGAAGATCCCAGAAACTGCCGGTATAGGCCTCAGGCTTGGCGCCCGCCGAGCGCAGGTTGAGAAAGGAGACGACAAGGAGAAACGCTAGGAGATCGCACAGCAGCCATTCGCGCACCGACTCGGCCGCACCCTTTACGCTCCAGGTGCGGGTAGCCTTGTCGAACAGCAGGACGAGGATGACGGCGAAGCTCGCCGGATAGATCAGTTGTGCAAGCAGCCCATATTGTCCGGCCGGAGTGAGGCCAATCCAGCACAACAGCAGCACCGCCACCGCCAGGCCGAGCAAGCCGAGGATTCGCGCCGGCGAAGGCGCAGGAGGCGCTACCGCTCCTGGAGGCGCGGCCTCCGCCGCGATTACCTCCAACGGCCGCCGCAACGCCGGGGCTTGCGACGACTGCACCAGGGCGTAGACAAGGGACACGACCAGCCCGATCACCGCGAGCGCCACCATGACCGCCGCGAAAATGATGGTGCGGGTGTCGGTGCGCCAATCCTCGATCGTCTCGCCCCACACCCAATGCGTACCGCTGGAAATGAGCCAGATAGCGAACGCCGCAATCGCTGCGAGCAGAATGAGCGCGAGCGTGAATTCGTACCATCGCGGAGACTGCTCCGGCTGGACGGCGCCGCCCGCGGCCGCCTGACGTCTCAGCGGCGCGCGCACGATCAGCCCGATCAGGAACGCCAGCACCCCGATAATGGCGAAGACGATCATCGCCTCGACGAAAATTGTTGCTCTCTGTTCCAAGGGCGATCCGATCCTTCCGACGACGTCTAACGTCCTTTGCGCCCGAGCGTTTCGACGCACTTGCGGAGGCTGTCATTGGCAGTCCGCTCGAGCATTTCGCCCAGGGAGCGGTCGCTTTCGCCGGCCGCCGTAGCGGTTTCGCGCACGGTTATTCCGTTGGCGCGCAGTTGCCCGACCACCTCGACCGTATTGCCGTACGTGCTGTGACGCAGGATTTCGAAACTCCATGCGTTGCCGTAGCTGCTGCGCAATCCGCGCAGCGCCTCGGCCAAGGGGCGATCATGACCGTTGGTTGGCGCGATTGGCGCGGGCTGAGACAAAGCCGCCGAAGGCAACGGCCGGCTGGCGGGTTTTGCACCATTCCCGGCCGGCTGCATCGCCGGCGTCGCGCGCGGTCGCGGAGCAGGGGCTTGGGCCGGCTTGGCCGGGACCTGTACGGTCGCCGCGATTGGCGCGGCCGCTTTTGATCGCGGAGCCGTCCGCATGCGTTGCCGCAGAGCCTTTGTTGCCGCCTCATCGACGGTTTCGGCAACGGCATCGACGATGACGCCGTATGCAGCACGCGCATGTTCGACCGTGCAAAAGCCGTCGAGCACGTCGTCCAGGACCTTTTCAGCCGGCCGCTCCAGCGGATCGCCATAGCCGCCACCGCAGGGGCCGTAGAACACGTGAACGTCGCCCGCGGCGACGCGAAGGCCGGAGAACTTCGCCGGCATATGCTTGACGTCGTCAGGGCGCGCAACGTTGTAGATGTCGACCTTGCCGACCTGTCCGGGATCGCCGCCGAAAATGCCCCACGGCACGTCATGGTGCCGTTCGTTTTCGTGGGTGATGAAGGCATCGGTCAACACGCGTTGCGCCTTGACGACGCCGAAGCCGCCGCGGAAACGCCCCGCGCCGGGCAGCACATCGTCGCGCAACTCGTAGCGATCGCAGATCATCGGCAAATGCATCGCCAGATCTTCAATCGGATTATTGCGCGTATTGGCCATCAGGCTGTCGATGCTGTCCGGACCGTCCGAGCGCGGACGACCGCCATACGAGCCCTCATTGACCTCGAGGAAGACCCAATAATCGCCTGAGGGCCGGATGCCGGCATAGGAGCAGAATGACAGGCTGGCGGAACTGCCCGCAATGATGTCATTCGGCAAAACCGGCGCCAGCGCCTTGTAGATCAAATCGATCACCCGATTGATCTGCGCAAAACGCGCCTCGGCGGCGGCGGGGTATATCGGATTGTAGATCGAACCTTTTGGCGCGGTAACTTTCACCGGCCGGAACGAGCCCTGGTTCGAGGGTACTTTCACGTCGAAGGTTACCGCGTCGAGCAGCAGTGAGCGGACGGCGCAGAAACAGGCGACCTTGGTCGAGCCTTCGAACGGCACATTGAATGCGGTCTCGACCTGCTTGGACGAGCCCGTGAGGTCGACTTCGATGCCGTCGCCCTGGACGCGGACGCACACCTTGATCGGCAGACGGACATCGCGGTTCTTGCCGTCGTCGTCGAGAAAGCCCTCGGCGCGGTATTCGCCATCTGGAATGGCGGCAATGCGCTGTCGCAGCACGCGCTCGGTGTAATCCATCAATTGCTGGGTGGCGTCGAGAACCAGCTGCCGCCCATAGCGATCCATGAGTTCGACGAACCGCTTGGCGCCGAGCCGCGCCGACGCGATCTGGGCATCGAGATCGTCCTGCAACTGGCGCGCCGCCCGGCTGTTGCGCCCGATGAAATTCCACACCGCCTCGTTCCGCTTGCCGCGCTCGTAGAGCTTGGTGCCGGCAAACAGCATGCCTTCGGCGAAGACGTCGGGGATGTCAATGATCAAACCTGGCGTCGCGGCGCCGATGTCGAGGTGATGCGCGGTATTCGCCGAATACCCGACCAGCGTACCTTCGTGGAAGACCGGAACGATGACGGCAATGTCCGGCGAATGGCTGGAGCCGTGATAGGGATGATTGTGAATGACGAGGTCACCCTCGTGCCACTCGCCGTCCTGCAGCGTGTCGCGGACACCGGCCAGATAACCGGGGAGGGAGCCGATGTGGAGCGGCGTCGAATTCCAACTCGCACAGGGTGTTGAATTCGGTGTCGAACAGGCCAGCGCCGAGATCCTGCGATTCACGAATGATGGAAGAGAAGGACATGCGGTAAAGGACATGCCCCATCTCTTCGGCAATCGTCTGCAAGGCGCCGTTGATGACTTGCAACGTGATCGGATCGATCGGTTCCCGGGCCATGGCGCTCGCTTTCAGCTGCCGCGACGGATGTGGAGATTGCCGAACTCGGCTACCTCGGCGACGTAGCCGGGCGGCAGCAGGGTCGTCGAATTGTGCTGGATCAGGATCGCCGGTCCGACGATCCGGTGGTCGGCCTTGAGGCGACCGCGATCGTAACGCGGCGTCTCGACGGTCTTCCCGTCGTCGAACGTGGTCTTGCGGCTGTAGAGCAGCGCGTCCGCTATGTTTTGACCCGAAGCCTTGCCGATCGGCGCCACCTTGAGCGGCTCAACCTCCTCCCGCCCGATCACCCGGACCGTGATGAGCTCCACGTCACCGTCCTCGAAGTGGTAGCCGTAATCGAGCCGGTGCTGGTGATGAAAACCCGCCACCACCTCGGCCAAATTCGCCGCCGTTACCTTTCCGGCGGGCAGTTGTGAGCGCAGTTCAAATCCCTGACCGTGATATCGGCACTCGGCCAGCTTTTGAAATTTCTGCAGCTCCGGCGTCACGCCATCTTTTTCCAGATCGCGCCGGCAACGCTCGACCAGTTCGTCGACGACGGTGTTGATGCGTTCGACGGCGGTCTGGTCGGCGTGCTTGAGGGAAACGATCAGGGACCGCGCGTGCTCGTATTGCATGTCGGTCTGCAGGAGACCCATCGCCGCGGTAATGCCCGGAGCGACGGGCACGATGATCTCCTTCGCGGAGATCGCTTCGGCCAGCGCCACCCCGTGCAGGGGCCCCGCGCCGCCAAAAGGCACCAGCGCGAATTCCCGTGGATCGATGCCGCGCGCGACGGAGTTGGAGCGGATGGCCAACGCCATGTTCGAATTGATGACCTTGATGATGCCGAGCGCGGCGTCGGTTATCGACAGACCAAGCGGCTTGGCCACCTTCGTCTCGACGGCCTTGTGGGCGAAATCGGCGTTGAGCGGCAGGTCGCCGCCCAGCATCTTGTCGACGTCGAGGCGCCCAAGCACGACCTGCGCGTCGGTAACGGTTGGCTCTTCGCCGCCTCTGCCATAACAGGCCGGGCCCGGTTCGGCCCCGGCCGAGCGGGGGCCTACATGGAAGCCACCCGCGGAATCGATATAGGCGATCGATCCGCCACCGGCGCCGATCGAGACAAGATCGATCATCGGCACCAAAATTGGATGGCCGTTCACGTAGGAGTCGCGTGCATTCATGATCTTGATGCGGCCGTCGGGGATGGTGCTGATGTCGGCCGACGTACCCCCGATATCGACGGTAATCAGGTTCGAACGCCCGCACAGCATTCCTTCCGCCCGGCCGCCGATTACACCGCCCGCCGGGCCCGACATCAGAATGCCGACAGCCTTTTGCGAGCAGGTCTCGACGGTGGCGATACCGCCATTCGATTGGATGACCCGCAAATTGGCGCGGAAGCCGTTTTCGCTCAGCTTGTTTTGCAGGTTGTTGAGGTAGAGCGAGGTCTTGGGCCCGACGAAGGCGTTCATCGCCGCGGTCGAGAAACGCTCGTATTCACGGATCACATTGGCTACCTCGGACGAGGTGCAGATGTAGGCGTCCGGCATTTCGGCACGAACGATTTCCGCCGCGCGGCGCTCGTGCGTGTCGTTGAGAAACGAAAACAGAAAGCCGATGACGACGGATTTGATGCCTCGCCGTTTGAACAGGCGCGTCGCCTCGACGACTTCCGCCTCGGCGAGAGGAGTGTCGATCGACCCGCTCGGCGGCAGGACCCGCTCGGTCACCGCGATGCGGTTTCGCCTTTTGACAAGTGGCCGCTGCTGCCATGGAACCTCGAAATGCAGCGAAAAATTGTATGGCCGCTTATGCCGGCCGATATGAAGGATGTCGCGGAAGTTTCGCGATGTCAGCATCCCGACCTCGGCGCCGGTATGCTCAATGGTGATGTTGGTCGCGACCGTCGTCCCGTGCACGATCAGCGATACATCGTCGGGACGAACGCTGGAGATCTGGCAGAGTTCGCGCAGGCCCTTGAGCACGCCCTCCGACTGATCGTGCGGCGTACTTGCGACCTTATGGACGAAAACGCCGTGATCGGCCTCGAGAACGAGGTCCGTATTGGTTCCGCCGACATCGACGCCAACGCGCGCCATGAATCCCCGATAGTCCTCGCGCCGCCGTGCCAGACCCGGGCGCACAACGCCGTTGGTTATAGCGATTTCAATAAAAGATTGTCAGCAATGACGCGCTCGTGCAACCCCTAACGTCAATGCTGGCGGCTGCCACTTGCGCAATCCTTCCGTCGCCCCAAGCGATCGGCTCGTCCGGGAGTTGAGAGAGACAAACCATTAGTGGTTGAATAGGGACTTTGTTGGCACTCCGTTGAGAAGAAGCTGATCGAGAGGATAGGGCGCGATGGCCGTTACCACGAAAGTCGTCTGCTCCGGTTGCAGGTGGTGGCATTACCACCCGACCGAAGGCGCCGAACCGGATTCGGAGCAGGCCGTCGGATATTGCCGTCGCTTTCCACCGAGCCGCCGCGAAAATGGCGTCGGCGCCTGGCCCATCACCTTCGGCAGCGACTGGTGCGGCGAATACGCCGACAAGAGCGACGTCTCGCGACAAACGTCACGCAGCACTTCCGCGTCGCATTAAACGCTTGGTGCACCGCGGAGCGCGGGACTAGGTAAGGTCGGCGCAGTTCATAAGCGCGGCTTCGGCGGCGCGACGAAAGGCATCTCGCTCGCCATATTCGGCGTCTTCGCTGCCTATTTTAAACCGCACGCCACCGCTGACGCCCCCGACCGGTCCCTCGGAGATTTTCGCGCGTCCAAATTGCGTCCTGACCGCGCCATCCTTGCTGAGAACGAGCTTGCACAAGACGATCACTTCATCGTCCGCACGCCGTTGTTCGGAAATTTCGTAGCGCCAATCGTTGCCGAAGCGCTCGTTCAGCAAGCGGACCACGGCCGAGTCGGGGTCGGGGCGGACGGAGGGCGCGGTGACAATCGGCCGGCCTTTGCCGTTCAAGCCGGCAAATGCGGCAGAACTCGCGGCGGGCTCGCCGGCTTGCGCGCGTCCGCCGCGAAAGAGATCATCGAAACGCTTCTTGTTCTGCACCAGCATGTCGTCGAAGACCGACGAAAATTCAGGGCGATGCGGGTCAGCCATTTTATGCCTCACCCACGCTGCGCACGAGGCCACCAGCGGTCGAAATCGTCCTGGGCTCTGGCCGCGAAATCGACGTTTCCGGCAAACGATCGGAGGTAATCGAGCGCATCCGCAAGCTCGACCACGTCGCCGTACTTTGCATCGATATCGAACAGGTTTGCCTCGTGCGGTCCGGCGGCGCGGTCGCCGACCGCTTCGCGAACGACGATGGTTTGATAGCCATATTGGAGGGAATCGACCGCCGAGGCCCGGATGCAACCACTCGTCGTGCAGCCGGCCAGGATGACGGTGTCGACGCCGAGTAAACGCAGGTCAATGTCGAGGCTGGTGCCAAAGAACGCGCTCGCGTATTTCTTGGTCAGCACTTTTTCGCCCGGCAGCGGCTTAATTCTTTGATCGACTTCGATCAGCGGCGAGCCCTGCTGCAGGATCGCGAGCGAGGGCACTTTCTTCGCAAAGACGCCCGCGTCGTGCATATCCTCGGCATAAGCGACGGTCGTGTAGAAAATCGGCAACTTGCCGCGACGAAACGCCTCCTGAAGCGCCCGCGTCGCATTGATCTCCCACGAGAAGTCGCCGCCCAAGGGCGTGCTGGGATCCGTAAAACCGTTAATGAAGTCCACGATCACCAGAGCGGGATTCCGGCCATAACCCGACCGGCTCGCGAAGCCCTTGCGCTGGTAATCAGCTCGCGTGTCGCGCTGCCAATCGTTCATCGTCGCCCTCCGGACCTGCACGGCCGAGGAAGGATGGCGTCGCCAACGGCCGGTTGTCAACGACTTCGGGAATCGCCGCGCAGGAGCGCTTGGCTGGCTGGCGGCGCCGCCTCTTGCCGGTGCGCGCGCAACGTGGGACTGTTCTGTTGTCCGTTGGTCGCCAACCGAACGGACAAGGATCGTTCAACAAACTCTTTCAACAAACCTTTGCGTCTGTGGGGCTTCCATGACCGACGACAATCGCATCCGTCCGCCTGTCCGTGCCGGCTACGGTTCAGCCACCGGACCACGCTATCAGCCGAGTTCGCTTGTGACGCCGCGGGGCGGAGAGTCTGCGAGGAGCGCACGATCGATGCCGCGCACCGGCGGAAGCGGCAAGAAAGAGATACTCTGCGCCATCGGCGTAGACGTCGATGCGGTCGCAGGCTGGCTTGGCTCTTATGGCGGAGAGAATTCGCCGTGCGATATTTCCCGTGGCCTGTTCGCCGGCGAAGTCGGCGTGCCGCGACTGGTGAAGCTGTTCGACCGGCTCGGTATCCCGACCAGCTGGTTTATTCCCGGACACTCCATCGAGACATTTCCCACACAGTGCAAAATGGTGGTCGATGCCGGACATGAGATCGGCATGCACGGCTACTCGCACGAGAACCCCATTGCCATGACGCCGGAGCAGGAAGAGGCGGTCATGGACAAATGCATCGAGCTGATCGAGCGCCTCAGCGGACGGCGCCCCAGCGGCTACGTCGCGCCGTGGTGGGAATTCTCAACCGTCACCAACGAGCTGCTGCTGCGAAAGGGCATCAAGTACGACCACAGCCTGATGAATAACGACTTCCACCCGTTCTACGTGCGGGTCGGGGACAGTTGGACGCTCATCGACTATTCGAAACACCCGAACGAATGGATGAAACCGCTGGTGCGCGGCGAGGAGACCGACCTGATCGACATACCAGGCAGTTGGTACCTCGACGATCTGCCGCCCATGATGTTCATCAAGAGCGCCCCGAACAGCCACGGCTTCATCAAGCCGCGCGACATTGAAGAGCTGTGGTGCGACCAGTTCGACTGGGTCTATCGCGAGTACGACTACGCCGTTTTCGCCATGACCATTCACCCGGACGTCTCCGGGCGGCCGCAGGTGCTGCTGATGCTGGAGCGGATCTACGACTACCTCTCCAAACATGCCGGCGTGAAGTTCTGCACGTTCGACCAGATCGCCGACGATTTCCGCCGCCGCTATCCGCGGCAAGCCGCCCCCGCCGAAGCGGCGCGGGCGGTCTGAACGGCTGACGGCGATGTGCGCCTTATGCGGCGTGCTCGGCGGCAGGGGCGAGTGGAGCGACAGCACCAGCGCCCCGGCCGTCTTTGCCGGACGGGCGGAGCCGCAGACGCGGCTGCGGGAGCGCCAGAGGCGTACCCGCATTCTCAACGCCGTCCTCAAGGACCATGGCGTGGCGGTCAAGGACTGGTCGGGTAATTCCTATTTGCTGACCAGCCGTACCGGGCGAACGGCGATAGTCGCCACCGTAGGCGAAATCTGGGCGGCCGCTGAGCGGCTGGGCGGACGCACGTGCGATCCGCTCAATGAAGGCTACTTGAGCGCTCTCGCCAAAAGCGGACGCTGAGCACGCACACGATGGGAAGCTACAGCGATCTTACGCCGGTCAACATCATCACCGGCTTTCTCGGCAGCGGAAAGACGACGCTGCTGCAACGCCTACTGCGTTCGCCGCAATTGTCCGACGTCGCCGTACTCGTCAACGAGTTCGGCGAAGTCGGGCTCGACCATCATCTGCTGCAAGGCGTTGCCGAGAGCACGCTGCTGATGGAAAACGGCTGCCTGTGCTGCGCGGTTCGCGGCGATCTGCAAAAAGCGCTACGCGACCTATTGTCCAGGCGGACCCGGGGTGACGTACCGTATTTTCGCCGCGTCGTCATTGAGACGTCCGGACTGGCCGATCCTGCCCCGATTGCCTACACGCTGCTGTCGGAAGCCGTTCTTCGCCATCATTTCCGTCTTTCGGGGATCATCACGACTGTCGACGCCGTGAACGGCGCGGCGCAACTCGACGATTTTGCCGAAGCGGTCAGACAAGTGTCGATGGCAGACCGGCTGGTAGTGACGAAGGCCGATCTTTCCGACGAGACAACGGTCGCGGCCCTGTGGACGCGATTGCGGGCGTTCAACCTGTCCGCGCAAATACTGGATTCCACGACCGTCTTTAGCGATTTTCACCGTCTGCTGACCGACGACATCTACGACACGGAAGGCAAATTCCGCGAGGCCAGCCACTGGACCGCAGAGGAGACGCATGGCGCGCAAGATCACACCGCCGACATTCGCTCGTTCGCCGCGATCTTTGACCGGCCGCTCGATTGGACCGCGTTCGGCGTCTGGGCGAGCATGCTCCTGCATCGTCATGGGGCCGACGTGCTGCGTCTCAAGGGATTGTTGAACGTCGTAGGCGTACCGACGCCGGTGCTGATCAACGGGGTGCAGCACATTGTCCACCCGCCGAGCCACCTGGAAGCGTGGCCGGATGCCGACCGGCGCTCGCGTCTAATTTTCATCGTGCGCGGGTTGCGGCGGGCCCGCATTGAGCATTCGCTCGCGGTCTTTAACGATCTGGTCAACCCGCAAGCGGCCCTGACAGCATGAACCGGCAATCCGCCTGACCAAAAAATTACATCCGCCGGTAGAAATCGGGTCAGCGTGCCCGCGGCGGCGCGCTTCGCGGGCGCCAGCCCGTGCGCAGCGCGCGCACGACATAGTGCAGCAGGTAAAACAGCACCGCCAAAATCACCAACAGCACGATGGAGAGAAGCTTCTCGCCGAACGCTGGGTCGAAGATCGGTCCGCGATTGACGAAATACTCACTCAGGACCTCGATCGCCTGCAAAGTGGCGCCGGCGCAGAAGATCACACTGACAAGGATCGCCGCCTGAAGCGTGTCGAACACCAGGGTGTCGACGTTGAGTTCAGTCACATTGCGGAAAATCTCGCCGCGGAACGACTGCCAATGAGCGAAAGCGTAGGCGGCGATTCCGACCACGGAAGCGAACCAGAATACGACGTTGTTAAAATGGATGAATGGAATGTGCGCGACCAGGTAGGTCTCGAACGGGCGGTAGAAATATAGAAAAATAAGGAGGATGACGACCGCTACGATCCATATCCAGAACTGCTGTTGTTTTGTGGTATCGTCCGCCATCTTCGCCATCTAAGTGTGGGATCCTCGGAAGATCGTAATTCATTCCGGCGTGATGTCAAAACCTCGCGCTGGCGCTATGCTTCTCCAACGCCAGCGAGCGCCCGCGAATGAGTTGACAACCGCGCGCCGCTCCGGGACTATGCCGGCCTCCGGGATTATTGCTGCCAAAGTGGGCGTGCGGAACGCGCTCTTTTACGCGCCCCGAAGGCACGGACCCTGTGGGAGTAGCGAGGGATTGGTGCACGCTTCGGCGCAGAATACGTCCCGTGGCGACCAACGCAGGGGGTGATATGAGTAGCCGGCTCGGCATTGATGTCGGCGGGACTTTTACGGACCTGCTTTTATTCGACGAGCGCTCGGGCGAGATGCGGCTATTGAAGACGCCATCGACGCCCAGCGACCAGTCGGTCGGGATCCTTAACGGGATTCAACAGCTGATTGAAGAGACCGGCGTCGCCGCCTCCGATATCGCCACGCTTCTCCATGGCACGACGGTGTCAACCAACATCGTGCTGGAGGAAAAGGGCGCCAGGGTCGGTCTTCTGGTCACCGAGAACTTCGAGCAGGTTCTGCATCTCGCGCGTTCGCAGACGCCGGGACCGTTGGCCGGCTGGATCATCATGCAGAAGCCGGATCCGCTAGCGGATCTCGAACTGACCCGCGGCATTCGCGAGCGGATCAGTGCGCGCGGCGACGTCATCACACCGCTCGACGAAGCGTCGGCCCGTAAGGCAGTGCGCGAACTGGTCGAGCGGGGCGCCGAGGCCATCACGGTTTCGTTGATGCACTCGTACGCGAACCCGCAGCACGAGCAGCGGATCAAGGCCATCGTCGAGGAAATCGCGCCGGAAATGACGGTATCACTGTCGTCGGAAATCCTGCCGGAATTCCGCGAGTATGAGCGCACGCTGGTTACTGTCATGAACGCCTATGTGCGTCCGAGCATGCGGCGCTACCTGAGCGGCTTCGAGGAGAAACTCCATCAGGTTCAGTTCCAGTCGAGCGTCAACATCGTGCGCTCCGACGGCGGCCTGATGAGCGTCGAGCGTGCCAGCCAATCGCCGGTGCACACCATGCTATCCGGCCCCGCCGGCGGCGTGTCCGGTGCGGCCTTCATGGCCTCGCTCGCCGGATACCCGCAGGCCCTCGGCTTCGATATGGGCGGCACCTCGACCGACGTGTCCTTGATCGAGGACGGTAAGCCGACTATCTCGCGGCAAACCTCGATCGGCTATTACCCCATCAAGGTACCGTCGGTGGACGTCCACAGCGTCGGCGCCGGTGGCGGCTCGATCGCACATGTGCCGATGACCGGGGCGCTTCGCGTCGGCCCGGAAAGCGCCGGCGCCGTGCCAGGCCCGGCCAGCTACGGGAAGGGTGGGGACCAGCCGACGGTTACCGACGCCAATGTCGTACTGGGCCGCCTGCCGCCAAAGCTTCTCGGCGGCAAGATGATGCTCGACACCAAGGCGGCGGAGGAGGCGGTGGCGAAAATAGCACGCGCGCTAAGCCTCGACCTGCACCAGGCGGCGCAAGGCATCCTCGATATCGTCAACGAGAACATGTTCGGCGCGCTGCGGCTCGTCACCGTTCAAAAGGGCCTCGATCCCCGCGATTTTGCCCTGGTACCATTCGGCGGCGCCGGCCCGCTCCACGGCAACGCCATGGCCATGCTGGCTGGCTGCTATCCGGTCATCGTGCCGCCTACGCCCGGCGTCTTGTCAGCCTTGGGCTTTCTCTATTCGGACGTGAAGAACGAATTCGCCCAAACCTTCGTGCGAACGATCGACGACGCTGACCCCAGCCAGATAGGGGATATCCTCACCCGGTTGGGCCGCGACGCACGAGCATGGCTGCGCGAGGAGGGCATCGAGGAGCCTCGCCAGCACCTGAACTACGAGGCCGATGTCCGCTACTTCCGGCAGGGCTACGAATTCTCCCTCGAAATCGACCCGGACCGGCTCGGGAGCGGAGCACTTACCGACCTTGCCGGCCGTTTCGGACTGGCCCATGAGCGGATTTATGGCTTCAAGCTCGACCAGCCGGTAGAACTCGTCAATCTGCGGGCTGTCGGGGTCGGCACGGTGCAAAAGATCAGTTTGCCGAAGTTCGACAAGGAGGGGCCCGACGCAGCCGGCGCGGTCGTCGAGCAGCATCGCGCCTATTTCGATGGCAGCTTCTCTTCGGTTAATGTCTATGACCGTACCAAGTTGCGTGCCGGCAATCGCGTCCACGGTCCGGCAATCATCGTGCAGATGGACGCGACGACGGTGATCCACCCGAACCATACCGGCGAGGTCGACGAGTACCTGAATGTTGTGATTAGACCCGATAAGGCGTCCTGAGGCGCCTGGAGACATTCGATGGCGAATTACACCCCCCTGAGCAGCTCGGTAAGCTTTGACGACTTGCTCAAGGCCAACAAGCAGCAGTTCGACCGCGTTTTTTCGGCGCAGACCAAGGAATTAGGGCTGCTTGGTTCGAGCCATCGGCCGGCGACGTCCGCGGACCTGGCTTCCGCCAGTCTTGCGTCGGAAGCGGCTGCGCAGTCCTCCGACCTCTACGCCATGCTCAACCACAGGTTCGGTTCGCGCTGGTCGTCCGAGATTGTCGAGCATAAGACCGAACGCGGGTCGGTGACCGTGCTTTGTAAGCTGACCGTTGACGGCGCCTCGAAGATGCAATTCGGTTCGGCGCGCGCCAACGGCGACGAGGGCGCGGCGTTGCGCCGGGCGACGGAAGCAGCGCTGCGCGGCTGTACCGAGATGTTCGGCGACGCTGTTGTGTCGGAGGCCCGCGCCGAACAGCCGGCCGGCACGCACCCGTCCGCGCTACGCACCAACGGCGGCAGCGCGCGGCAGCGAGGCTCCGGAGGCGCGGGCGCGGGAAGGACGCCGTCTGGACACGGTCTCGCTTGACCTGATCGAGAACGCGCTGCGCAATGCCCGTCATGAGATGGACGCTGTGCTGTTCCGTTCGGCGATGTCGCCGGTGATCCGCGAACAGCATGACGAGTTCCCGATGATCACCGACCCGAAAGGCCGGATGATCGTCGGTCAGTTCGGATCCTACGTCAACGAGATGCTGGCGGAGCAGAAGTTCGACCTGGAGCCGGGCGACGTCATCCTGCAAAGCGACCCCTACAAATGCGGCGGCGCCATCAGCCATGTCAACGACTGGATGGTGCTGGTGCCGGTGTTCCACCAGGGCGAACTGGTCGGCTTCACCTCGATGTTCGGCCACATGATGGATGTCGGCGGTTGGGTGCCGGGCAGCATGCCGACCGACGCTACGTCGATCTTCGGTGAGGGTCTCCGCATTCCGCCGCTCCTCCTCTATCACCGCGGCGAACTCAACAAACCGGTGCTCGACCTCATTATGAACAACACGCGCACGCCGGAGATGAACTACAGCGATCTCATGGCGATCATTGCCGGCTGCCGGGCCGGCGAAAAGCGTGTGATCGAAATCTGCGATCGTTTCGGCCGTGAAACGTACAAGCAAGCCTGCGACGCGCTGCTTGATCGGACCAACCGCGCAATGCGCAAGTTGATCGTGCAGAACCTGCCGGAGGAACCGAAGTCGTTCGAGGACTATCTCGACGACGACGGCCGCGGCAACGGCCCCTTCAAAATGAAGCTGACCGTGTGGCGTGAAGGAGACAACGCCTACTTCGATTGGACCGGTACGTCTCCGCAAGCGCCGGGGCCGATCAACTTCTATCTGCACGAGGGCATGTTCAAGATGTTCATCGGGGTCTACATGATCATGGTGTTCGACCCCCAGATCCTGTTCAACGACGGCTTTTACGATCTCATCCACGTCACTCTGCCCAAAGGTTCGCTGGTGCAGCCCGACTTTCCCGCGGCGCTGGGCTCGCGCACCCACGCGCTGTCGCGGCAGTTCGACGTGCTCGGCGGGGCGCTGAGCTACAATGCGCCGGAAATGGCGACGGCGGCCGGCTACGGCTCCAGCCCGCATTTCCTTTATTCGGGCGTGGACAAGTCCAGCCGGCCGTTCCAGCTCATGGAAATTCTCTACGGCGGAATTCCAGGTCGTCCGGTCGGCGACGGCATGGATGGCCATTCGTGGTGGCCGCTGTTCCAGAACATCCCGAGCGAGTACCTGGAAACCTACTATCCGTTGCTCATCGAGGGCTACACGAGCATCATCGATACCGGCGGCGCCGGCAAGCATCGCGGCGGCAACGGGGTCGAGAAGATTTTTTTCATGCTCGAAGAAGGCGACATCTCGATCCACGACGATCGCCACGTTAGCCAGCCCTGGGGCATCCTCGGCGGACGCCCCGGCGCGTGCTCCGAGAAGTGGCTGGTGCGCAAGGATGGCAGCCGCCAGCCGCTGCCGTCAAAGTGCGATAACGTCAGGGTTCGAGCCGGCGACCGCGTGATTTTCCGCACCGCCGGCGGCGGCGGCTGGGGCGACCCGCTCGATCGCGATCCGCTGCGGACCCGCAACGACGTCGCCCGAAAGCTGATGACCGAAACCAAGGCTCGCGAAGAATATGGCGTCGTTCTGAGCGGCCCCGATCTCGACATCGATCGCCGCGCCACTGACGAGTTGCGCGACAGTATGCGGCGGAATCGAAAAACTCCTAAACTTTTCGATTTCGGTGAGCGCAGAGCAAATACTTCGACCCGCGCCGCTTAAATGCGTTATGAGCGGTAGCGGACAATGACAGGGCAAGAACTTCAAGAAATGGGACGAGTGGGCTATGCTTGAAGTCGTTATCAGTCTCGTGGTCGTCGCGATTATCCTCATTGCGATTTTCTACATAATCTCGATTTGGATCTACAAACGCGCGCCCTCCAATATGGGATTCATCCGCACCGGCTTCCTGGGCACCAAGGTCTGCCTGGGCAAAGGCGCAATTGTGCTGCCGGTGTTTCATGACATCACCTGGGTCTCGCTCGAGACGATCAAATTCGCCGTCAGCCGGGCGCGCGAACAGGCGATCTTGACGGCCGACAACATCCGCGTCGACGTGAACGCCGAATTTTATGCCCACGTTGGACATACCGAAAACGCGGTGCTGACGGCGAGCCGAACACTCGGCGAAAAGACTTTCGATGCCGAGAAGGTCCGCAACCTGCTCGAAGCGAAGGTCGTCGGTGCGCTGCGTAGTTTCGCCGCCACCAAGACGCTCAAGCAACTGCATGAAAACCGCGACGCCTTCGCCCGCGAGATCAAGAACGACGTGAGCGAAAGCTTCGCCGCCAACGGCTTGATGCTCGAGGAAGTGACCATCGTCGCGCTCGAACAGTCGACCAAGGAATATTTCCGGTCCGACAACGTGTTCGACGCCGAGGGTCTCAAGGTCATCACCGAGATCACCTCCGAAGCGCGGCGTAAGGTCCACACCACCGAGAAGCAGACCACGGTTGCGATCCGCAACAAGGATCTGACCACCCAGCTCGAGCTTCTGGAAATCGAGCGTCAGGAAGCCGTCGCCCGCGCCAGCCAGGACAAGGAAATCGCCAACGAGCAGGCCAAGCAGCTGCGCGAGAAGCAGACTTTCGTGCTCGATCAGCGCCTGGCCGTGGAACAGCGGGAGCTCGAAAACGAAAAAGCCCTCGAGCAGCTTCGCACCGAACGCGATATCGCTTTCACGGCCGAGGCCAAGCGTCGCGAAATAGCACAGGTGCAAAAGGAGCTGGCGCTGGAGCAGGAGCGCCGCGACCGCGAGATCGCCCTGATCACCAAGGCGCGCGAAGCGGAAATTGCCGAGATCAACCGCAACCTTGCCCGCGAACGCGCCGAACGCGACAAGGCTATCGATCTCGCCGACCAAGGAGCGTGAACGCCAGGAGGCGGAAATTGCGCGCGCCACGGCGGTCGCCGCGGCTGAGGAAAAAGCCCGCGACCAGCGCCATCAGGTCAGCGAAGAGACCGCCCTTTCGTTGCGCAAGCGCAGCCTCGAGACCCGGCTCGGTATTCTGCAGATTGATCGGGAGGAGGCGATTGCCGTTGCCAAACAGGAAAAGGTGGTCTCCGACGAGCGAGCGCAGATATTGAGCGAGCAGCAGCGTTTTGTGCTCGAGCGGCGCTGGGAAGTCGAGCAGGAGGAAATCCGCAAGCAGCAGGCGCTGGAGGCTGCGCAGATCCAGAAAGAAATCGCCATCATCGAAGAGACAAAGCAGCGCGAAGCCGCCGAAATCCGCCGCACCTTGGCCACTCAAATTGAGGAGATGAGCCGCGAGATTGCGCTCATCGCCAAGGAAGGCGAACGCGAGCGTAGCGACATCGAGCGGTTTCTGGCCCGCGAGCAGGCGGAACGCGATCGCGAGATTGCGTTAGCCGCGAAGACCCGCGAACTAGAGATCGCTGAGACCAAGCGGCTTGCCAGCACGGCCGAGCGCGAGAAGGCCGAACACGTGGTTAAATCGGTGCGCGTCGTAGCCGATGCCGAGCGCGCCCGTCAGGTCGAGGTCATCGAGGCCGGCAAGAGCGCGGACGCGCGCCGCATCGACGAGGAGAGCAAGGCGCAAGTTATGCGCATGCACATGATTACCCAATCCGAAGCGCGCAAAGCCGCCGCGGACCTCGAAGCCGATGCGACCCTCACCCGGGCTCGCGCCACCACTGAAGCGCAGAAGATTGGTGCGGAGGGTATCGAACGCGAGGCGGGTGCGCGCGGGCGCGCCGAAATGGAGGTTGAGCAGCTACGCATCGCCAATTCGCAACGCCTGCTCGAAGCCGAGGCGACCGGAATCGAGGCGAAGGCCGAGGCGCTCAAGAAGTACAACGAGGCGGCCACCTTCCTTGAGCTCGCGCGGTTGCGGATCGAGGCAGAGCGTGACGTTCACATCGATCAGGCCAAGGCGATGGGCACGGCGCTTTCCGGCGCTCAAATCCGCATGTATGGCAGCGGCGACGGCACCATGGACACGATCCGCGGGCTGTTCACGCAAGGTTTCGGGATCGGCGAGGTGCTGGAAGGTTTGGCACAATCGCTTCCCGAGGGCCTCCGGCAGCGCTTGAGCGCCAACGGCATCCAAGGCCTGCTCGGGCGGCCGTATAACGGCAGTTCGCTCAAACAGACCTACGAGCATCTCAACGCGCTCGTGCAGGAGCACATGCGAACCAAGAAGGCCCGGGAGGTTCCGTTCCCCGAGGCGCTCACGCGGCTTGGCGAACATGCCGGCGAGAACGAAGACCTGCGTCAGGCGATCAAGCTGTTGTCCGAGTTCAACCAGGAAGGCGCGCTCGATAATGTTCCATTCAACTCGGTGTGGACCATGATCAATGCAGTCGCGAAATCCGCGGGCTAAATCGGCCGCAATATGAGCGAGTTCGACGTCGTCCTCGAGCACGTTTCAAAGACGTATCCGGGCGGAGCGCGCGCGGTCATCGATTTCAACGCCGAACTGAAGCACGGCGAATTCGTCGCCATGCTCGGGCCGTCCGGCTGCGGCAAGACCACGACATTGCGCATGATCGGCGGCCTTGAAGAGGCGACCGAGGGCAAGATCTTCATCTCCGGCAAGGACGTCACCGACCTGCCGCCGGCGCTCCGCGACACCTCGATGATGTTCCAGAGCTTTGCGCTGTTTCCCCATCGCACGGTTTTTCAAAACGTCGAATTCAGCCTGAAAATGAAAGGCATGGAAAAGAGCGCGCGAGACCGCCGCGTCTGGGAAATGCTCGAGATGGTTGGGCTCACCATCTTTGCGAGCCGGCGGCCGAGCGATCTTTCCGGCGGCCAGCAGCAGCGCGTCGCCTTGGCGCGCGCGTTGATCAGCCGACCGACCGTGCTCTTGCTCGACGAGCCGCTGGGATCGCTGGATTTCAACCTGCGACAGGCCATGATGATCGAGCTGAAAAAGGTTCAGCGCGAACTGAACATCACCTTCATTATGGTCACGCATTCGCAGCAGGAGGCCATGTCGCTCGCCGACAAGGTCATCGTCATGAGCGACGCCGTCATCCAGCAGATCGGCACCTCGCGTGACGTACATGAGAACCCGCAGACGAAATTCGTGGCCGAATTTATCGGTAACAACAATCTGTTCCAGGGCCGGATAAAGTCGCGCAGCGGCTCGATCGTGTTCGTCGAGTCACTCGGCCGATTGCTGTATGTCAAGGTGCCGCCCGGCTTTCGGAACGTTCCGATCGGCAAGGACGTGTGGTTTTCCGTGCGAGCGGACTTGATGAATACCGGCGAAAAAGAGGACATGGCGAACCGCATCGAAGGCAAATACATCGCCAGCGAGTTCTTAGGCTCGCTGGAGACCGACGTATTCGAGGTGGCGCCGGGCCAATATGTTCACATCGAGCAGCATCGCCATGCCCAGGATTACATTTACAAGGTGGGCGAGCGCGAGACTTTGTGCTGGCACGCGGAATCCGGAGTTCTGCTTGAAGATTCGCGAAAGGCGGCCGACGTCGTCGCGGCGTGAAATTGGGGTCTGAAAAATGGATAGCGTTCCTGTCATTGACATCGCTCCTTTCCTCGACGGCAGCGCCAAGAGCGAGGCGAGTGTCGCTGCCGCGGTCGATGGCGCCTGTTCCGCGCTCGGCTTTTCTGATCATCTCCGGGCATGGCGTGCCGGACAGCCTGATTGACGACATGCGCAGCACGTCGTTCGCTTATTTCGATCGGCCGGTGGAGGAAAAACTCAAGCTGCGCATGCCAGCCGGATCGCTATCGCGGCTACATCTCGCTGGGAAGCGAAGCGCTATCCTATTCACTGGACGAAGAATCTCCGCCGGACTTCAAGGAGTCGTTTTCGATCGGGCCGGTCGACCCTACCGACGACAGCTATCACCGCGCCGCCGCGCCCGGTAAATTCTTTGCTTCCAACCTGTGGCCGGAACACCCTCCGGGTTTTCGGCCGGTGTGGGAGGCGTATTACCGCGAAATGGAACGCGTGGCGACGACGCTGATGCGCATCTTCGCCATCGGTCTCGGCATGGACAAACATTTCTTCGACGACAAGATCGATCGGCACATCACCAATTTCAGCGTGCTGCATTATCCGGAGCAGTCCAAACCACCCCTGCCTGGCCAGTTGCGCGCCGGCGCGCATACCGATTATGGCAGCCTGACTATCCTTAAGCCGGATAATGCGCCGGGCGGCCTTCAGGTGCAGAAGGACGGCGCGTGGATCGATGTGCCGACCCTGCCCGGGACGTTCATCGTCAATCTCGGCGACCTCATGGCCGAGTGGACCAACGATCGCTGGGTTTCGACGTTGCACCGCGTCGTCAACCCGTCGCGCGACAAAGCGACAGGAAGCCGGCGGCTTTCGATGGCGTTTTTCCACCAGCCTAACTACGACGCGGTGATCGAATGCCTGCCGACCTGCACCGGCGCGCAACGGCCGGCACGCTACGGACGGACCACGTCGGGCGAGCATGTCTGGATGAAGATCAATAAGCACCGGACGCCGGAACTGGCGCAAACAAAGGCGTGAAATCAGCCGCAACCGGAGGCGCGCCGTGGGACGCTTTATCAATGTTGCAGGGGCTCAAACCGGACCGATCGCCCGCGACGAGTCGCGACAGCGGGTGGTGTCGCGGCTGTTGGAGTTGATGCGCGAGGCGAAGTCGCGCGGTGGCGACATCGTTGTCTTTCCCGAATTGGCGCTGACCACATTTTTCCCGCGCTGGTGGATGGAAGACGAAGCCGAGATCGACAGCTTTTTTGAGCAGGAAATGCCTGGTCCGGCAACGCAGCCATTGTTCGAAACCGCAAAATTGCTGGAGATCGGCTTCTATCTTGGATACGCGGAGCTGGCGCGGCACAATGGCATTGCGCACCGCTACAACACCGCGATCCTTGTGGACAAGAACGCCGAACATCGTCGGCAAGTATCGCAAGGTGCATCTGCCCGGTCATGCCGACAATCGGCCGCACTATCCGTTTCAGCATCTCGAGAAACGCTATTTCGAACCCGGCGATTTGGGTTTTCCGGTGTGGCGCGCGTTCGGCGGCAACGTCGGAATGTGCATCTGCAACGATCGCCGCTGGCCGGAGACCTATCGGGTCATGGGAATGCAAAGCGTCGAGCTGATCGTACTCGGGTACAACACGCCAACCCATCTTCCGTGGATACCCGTCTACGATCACCTGGCCGACTTTCACAACCACCTGTGCATGCAGGCGGGCGCCTATCAGAACAGTACGTGGGTCGTCGGCATTGCCAAGGCCGGCAAAGAAGAGGGCAGTGAACTTCTGGCCGGCAGCTGCATCGTCGCTCCTTCGGGGGAGATCGTCGCGCAGTCGACAACGAACGGCGACGAGGTCTTTACGGCGAAATGCAATCTTGACATCAGCAGTTACAACAAAACGGCGATGTTCAATTTCGCCGAGCATCGGCGCATCGAGCACTATCAGCTGATCACGCAGCGGATCGGCGCGGTTCCCCCCAAGCCTAGCGTCGAGCGATCAGGCTCGGAGCGTCGGTCGTATTAGCGTCGCCGCGTACCGTATCCCGGACAACGAGCCTTTTGAAAACAATATTAGCGCCGTTCGCCGTCGTCTTCAAAAGCTTATCCCAGCAATCGTTCGTACCTTCGCATCGCGATGCGCTATGCGCCGCCCAGCCTAGTGTTCTTTTGCATTGTTCTGGCTGTCAAGGCCGGGTTGCCTGATAACGTACAGAATCTTTCGCACTTTCGGGACTGACGGCTTCTTCATAGAATGAAGGAGCAACCGATGAGTGACGAGAAGCCGATGGGTCAGGTGATCCAGATCGATGAAGCCCGGATTCGTGACCGATCTTGGCGAGATGGTTCGCGGTACGGTGGAAGAGACTTTGAACGCGATGCTGGATGCCGAGGCTGACCAGCTCTGCGGTGCCGGACGTTATGAGCGCAGCCAGGCTCGGCAGGACACCCGGGCTGGCAGCTACGAGAGGACGCTGCAGACCAGCGCCGGCGAGGTCAACCTCAAGATTCCGAAGCTGCGGCGGCAAACCTTTGAGACCGCGATCATCGAACGCTACCGCCGGCGGGAGAGCTCGGTCGAGGAAGCGCTGATCGAGATGTACTTGGCGGGGATTTCGGTGCGGCGTGTGGAGGACATCACTGAAGCGCTGTGGGGCACGCGGGTTAGCCCGAGCACGGTGTCGAACCTCAATAAGAAGATCTACGCCAAGATCGAAGCTTGGCGGAACCGGCACATCGAAGGCGAGCACCCGTATCTTTATCTCGATGGCATCGTGATGAAGCGCACTTGGGCCGGCGAGGTGCGCAATGTTTCGCTGCTGGTGGCCAGCGCCGTCAATTCCGAGGGTTTTCGGGAGATTTTCTAGGCATCTGCGAAGGCGCCAAGGAGGACAAGTCCGGCTGGTCGGCGTTCCTGCGGCACTTGGTCGATCGCGGCCTCAAAGGCGTGCGGCTCATCATCTCCGATGCCTGCCGCGGCCTCATGGAGAGCGCTGCGGAGTACCTGCCCGAGGCGCGATGGCAGCGTTGCATGGTGCATTTCTACCGGAACGTTTTCAGCCACGTGCCGGCCAGCCGTGGTCGCGCGCCGCATGCGCGCGCGCAGAAGAGCCGGCCGACGCGGCGGCCGAGGGCCGCTCGTCGGCCTCACGCCAGACGATCGCGATTTTGGCGACCGCGTTCTCGAGGCCTTGGGGTTCGGCCCCGACGATTGGTATGTCGGCCTTCATGTGCGCGAAGGGGGCCTGTATGGCGACGGAACAGGAACGATCGCATCGCCGGCACCGCATCCGCCAATATAGAGGACTACAAACTCGCAATCGAAGAGATTACCGAAGCCGGCGCCTGTCAGTGAAGATCACAAATATCGGTTTGCACGTTCGGGTTCACGCGCATTAGCCGCCACGACAATCGAAGTGTTGTACCGGTCGGGCATTCACCGAATTCATTGCTTCTCATCCGGCAGCATTGACTACGCCCGAAGCCGGTTCAAATTGCCGCGAATGGACGTATTTCTGTTTGCCAACAGCCGCTTCGCTATCGGAACGACGTCGGGCCCGACGACCGCGGTACAGGCGTTCGGGACGCCATTGTTGGTCGTCAACGCAATCTCGCATGATTGTCAACCATGGCCGGCCAACACGGATTTTCTCCTGAAGAGAATTTATGACGGGCGAAACAAACGGCTTTTAACCCTGCGTGAGATGGTCAGCGACACTGTTCAGCCCCTGTTGATCAACAACAGCCTGCTGCAGCGGAAGGGCTGTGGAGCCAGCTCTAATCAGCCAGCCGAGATCAAAGGTGCGTTGCGTTACAAACTTGGCGTGACTGCAACATCGGACAAGGGGTCGCCACAGGATCGAGATCCGTTGTTCGATCTTTACGACGATTGCATTGCCGCTGACCCGTCTGTTTTCGGGGCTGCACGACCCGCCTTGCCGTTTTTATAATCAATCGATTTATTATCGTAACCACCGCTTCGAACCGTCAATCCGCTGATGCTAACCAACCGCCAACAGCGCGCGACTTAGGTCATGATAAAGCTCGTCGGCATCTTCAAGCCCGGTGGAGAGCCTGAGCAAATCGCTGGGGCAGGGTGAGCCTTCGCCCTCGATCGAGGCCCGATGTTCGATCAGGCTTTCGATACCGCCGAGAGAAGTAGCGCGCTTCCAAAGCCGCACCGCGCCGGCGACGGCGATAGCGGCCTTTTCGCCTTTCTTTATCCGGATGGAAAACATGCCGCCGAATCCTCCGGCCATCTGACGCAGGGCGACTTCATGGCCGACATGCCGCGCGAGACCGGGATAAAGCACCGCTGACAAAGCGGGATGCCCTTCGAGACGGCTGGCAAGATTCGCTGCGGTTTCGGCCTGCGCGCGTACGCGTACGTCCAGCGTACGCATGCCGCGCATCAGCAACCACGCATCGAAAGAGCCCAGCGCGCTCCCGAGTTGCTGGCGCATCTTGCGAACACGAGCCCACAATTCGCTCTCGCGCGCGGTGGCAAGGGCGCCGGCGATAACGTCGGAGTGCCCGTTGAGGTACTTGGTTGCGGAATGCATGACGAGGTCGGCGCCCAGGGAGAGAGGCCGAGTGAAGATCGGGGTGGCCACGGTCGAATCGACGCACAATATGGCGCGCACGTTATGGGCGATCTCGGAAACAGCGGATATGTCGGTGATCGTCCAGAGCGGATTGCTCGGCGTCTCGATCCAGAAAAGGCCGGTCTCACCAGGACGCACCGCATCGCGTATCGCATCGAGGTCGGAGGTGTCGACGAAGGTCACGCTGTGGCCATACCTGCCGATCTCGCGGAGCCAAGAGCGAAATCCCCAATACATGACTTGCGACGCGATGATGTGTGTCGGCTTTTCCAGGGCCAGCAGAACGCCGGTCGCGGCGGCCATGCCCGAACCGAATACGAGCGCCTCTTCGGCTCGCTCAAGTTCTGCGATCAGGTTCTCCGCTTGCTGGACCGACGGGTTGTCCGTCCGCCCATAGACGTAGCCCGCAGGGTAACCATTGTCGGCATCACGCAGGTAGGTAGCCGACATATGGATCGCCGGAACCAGCGCTTTCGTTAGGGGTTCAGACGCGCCAAACGCTTGTGCAACAATTGTCCTGGTCGTGAACGGAGCGTTGGTTTGATCGTCCATGCGCTTTTCAAACCCACAAGCCAGTTGTTGCTAACAATTTCGTTTCCCCAGCGTTCCCGCGAAAAGGACAACTTTTGCGCCATTGGGAATGGCGAAGAGACTTCAATATTTCATCATTTAACTATTATATATCAATGACTTAGCCTACCGATGCCGATCTTTCACATAACTGACGCGAAGCCCGCTGAAGTACTTCGCCATCGAGTGCCCGCTCCTACGCGAGAACGCGATCGGCTGACCAATTGAAATCGCCGCACCCGGCGGGGCGGCGAACAGAAATAAAACTATAGCCATGGTTGCGCGCTCTTACATCCCTTCGGAACGCCCGATCACGCGTCTTTGACGAGAAGTGTTTTCAGTTGTACCGGATCGGCCGCGCGGCAATGCGCAACCTGTCAACGGCAGCAACACGCGATATGGCTCCTCCGCTCCTTCAACTCAAAGACGTCGCACTGAGCTTCGGCGGCACGCCGCTTCTCTCCGGCGCGGAACTGTCGGTCTCCGCCCGCGAGCGTGTGGCTCTCGTCGGACGAAATGGATCCGGCAAGTCGACCCTACTGAAAATCGCGGCGGGGCTCGCCGAGCCGGACCGCGGCACCGTATTCGTGCAGCCGGAGGCTCTGGTTCGCTATCTGCCGCAGGAGCCGGACTTTGCGGGCTACGCGTCGACGATGGCCTACGTCGAGGCAGGACTCAGACCGGCGGACGACCCTCATGCCGCCCGCTATCTCCTGGAGCAACTTGGCCTGACTGGGCAGGAAGAACCCGCGCAACTCTCAGGGGGAGAGGCGCGTCGTTCTGCGCTGGCGCGCGTGCTGGTGTCTTCGCCCGACGTCCTCCTGCTCGACGAGCCGACAAATCATCTAGACCTGACCACGATCGAATGGCTGGAGCGGGACCTTGATTCCCGTAGCACCGCGTTGGTGATCATCAGCCACGACCGGCGGTTTCTCTCCAATCTATCGCGTTCCACCATCTGGCTCGACCGCGGTTGCACTCGACGCATCGAACGGGGCTTCGCTCATTTCGAGGAATGGCGCGACATGCTGCTGGCGGAGGAGGAGCGCGAGCAACACAAGCTTGACCGCAAAATCGTCGCCGAGGAACATTGGTTGCGGTACGGCGTAAGCGGCAGACGCAAGCGCAACATGCGCCGGGTGGGCGAGTTGCAGACTTTGCGTCAACAGCGACGAAGCTATCAAGCTGCCGTCGGCGATGCCGCAATTACCCAGAGCTCCGCAGCGCCGTCCGGTGCGTTGGTCATCGAGGCTCGCAATATCTGCAAGAGCTACGGTGACCGTCCGATCGTCCGCGATTTCTCGATTCGCATCCAGCGCGGTGACCGTATCGGCATTGTCGGTCCGAACGGCAGCGGCAAGACGACGTTGATCAATATCCTGACCGGCGCCGTGGCTCCCGATACCGGTTCAATACGTCTGGGATCCAACCTGGCGATCGCTGCGCTTAATCAGCATCGGGATAGTCTCGAGCCTGACGTCACGGTTAGGGAAGCGCTGACCGGCGGCCGTGGCGATACGGTCTTGGTCAACGGGCAGCCCAAACATGTTGTCAGCTACATGAAGGACTTTCTGTTCGCGAGCGAACAGGCGCGCACCCCGCTTGGCAAGCTTTCAGGAGGGGAACGCGGCCGCCTGATGCTGGCGCAGGTGCTGGCAAAGTCGTCAAACATGCTCGTTCTCGATGAGCCGACCAACGATCTCGACATGGAGACCCTCGACGTACTCGAAGACACCCTTGGCGAGTATCCGGGCACTGTCCTCCTCATCAGCCACGACCGCGATTTTCTGGATCGGCTTGTGAGCAGCGTCATTGTGCCCGAAGGCGAGGGCCGCTGGACCGAATATGCCGGGGGCTATACCGACATGCTGGCCCAGCGCGGCGCGGACCTGATTCGCCAGGCACCCAGGCGTGAACCCCAAAAAATAACTCAAGAGGCCGCTCCGGCACCCAAAAAGCAGCCCGCAAAGCGGCGGATGAGTTTCAAGGACAAGCATGCGCTCGACACTCTGCCCAAGACCATCGCAACGCTTCGAGCGGAAGCCGACGCATTGCAGGTGAGGTTGGACGAGCCCCAATTCTATGCGCGCGACCGCGCCGCCTTCGAGGAAGCCGCTACCGCCCTTGGAAGCCTGCAAAAGCGCATTGCGGCGGCAGAAGAGCACTGGCTGGAACTCGAAATCCTGCGTGAAGAACTCGCTGGCACCGACATCGGTGGAGCGCCGGCGTCAACAGCCGGCTTAGCGGAATAGATCTTTGTTGTCGGCCCCGCCGGCGCCGCGGCCTAGCGAATTCCGGCCTTGATCGGATGAGCCGGAACTGCCACATCCGCACCACCATGAACATGCCCATTCGCCCGACCCTCGCCGCCGCTGGTTCGTCGGCCCTTGCCGCGGAAGTTGAGAGGCGCCGGACATTCGCCATCATCTCCCATCCCGATGCCGGCAAGACAACCTTGACGGAGAAGCTGCTGTGGTTTGGCGGCGCCATCACGCTCGCCGGGCAGGTCAAGGCCAAGCGTGACCGGCGTTCAACCCGCTCGGACTGGATGGCGATTGAACGCGAGCGCGGCATTTCCGTGGTCACCTCGGTCATGACCTTCGAATACGAGGGTCGCATGTTCAATCTGCTCGACACCCCGGGCCACGAGGATTTTTCGGAAGACACCTATCGGACGCTGACCGCCGTCGACTCGGCGGTCATGGTTATCGACGCGGCCAAGGGCATCGAGCCACGCACGCGCAAACTGTTTGAGGTTTGCCGCCTGCGCGATATTCCGATCATCACGTTTATCAACAAGATGGACCGCGAGAGCCGCGATCCGTTCGAGCTTGTCGACGAGATCGAGAAGACGCTTGCGCTCGACGCCGCACCGATCACGTGGCCGATCGGCCGCGGCCGCGACTTTCTCGGCACCATCGACGTGGAAACCGGCGGCGTGCGCCTGCTCGACGGCGACGCCGGCTCCCACGCCGCGCTTCGGGAAATGTCGCTGGCCGAGATCGCTGCCCTGAACCAGGCTTTCGACCGGGAGGCATTTGCCGGGGAACTGGATCTCGTGCGTCATGCCTGCAAGCGGTTCGATCGGCAGGCATTTGCCGAGGGGCATATGACGCCAATCTTCTTCGGCAGCGCCCTGAAGAATTTCGGTGTTGGCGATTTGCTCAACGCGCTCGGCGCGCTCGCGCCGCCGCCGCGGGCGCAGGCAGCCGACAAGAGGATCGTCGCGGCTACCGAAGCCGGCATGACGGCATTCGTTTTCAAGATACAGGCCAACATGGACCCGAACCATCGCGACCGTATCGCGTTCGCGAGACTTTGCTCCGGGAAGCTTACCCGGGGCATGAAGGTCAAGCAGGTGCGAACCGGCAAAGCCGTCAGCCTGCGCGCTCCGCAATTCTTCTTTGCTCAGGATCGGGTCCTCGCCGAGGAGGCTTATGCCGGGGATGTCGTCGGCATACCCAACCACGGGACATTGCGGATCGGCGACACGCTCACCGAGGGCGAGGACATGAACTTTGCGGGAGTTCCGAACTTCGCGCCGGAGATCCTGCGCCGCATCCGTCTGCCCGACGCCATGAAGGCAAAGAAGCTGAAGCAGGCCTTGCAGGAACTTGCCGAGGAGGGAGTGGCCCAGGTATTCCGGCCGAGCGACGGCTCCCCATCGCTTGTCGGCGTCGTTGGCCTCCTGCAGCTCGATGTATTGAAGGCAAGGCTCGCCAACGAATATGGACTGGCGGTCGATTGGAGTGTGTCCGAATTTCAGTTGGCGCGATGGATATCAGCCGCCGATCGCCAGGCCATTGACCAGTTTGCCGCGACCCATCGCTCGTCGCTAGCCGAGGATTTCGACGACGATCTCGTCTTCCTCGCGCGCAGCGCTTTCGACCTCCAATACACCGGTGACCACAATCGCCAAATCGCCTTTTCGGATGTGAAAGACAAACACGCGGTTCATCGCAAAGATGCCCGCGAGTTGACCTAGATGTTGGGGAAGGGGCGCCGCCGATTTAGCGGCGGTCTTGACGACGCGCTCATACCCCGAACGGATAGGTATCTGGCAGACCCGCAAGTTCGGCGGTGTCGAACGGGGTGACCGCACGGGTCTCATCGAACCAGATATATTCGTCGAATTGCCGCGGCAGAACCGCCTGGAAATAGTGACTGGCGCGCTCGGTCTCGGGCCGGTAGATCACCCCGATTGCCCGCTCGAGCTGCGGCTTGCCCAAGCTCTGCGCATCGCGCAGGTCGGCGCGGTCGCGCATACCCAACGTAAAGCGCGCCTGACCGCTGGCGTGGAATATTCGCTCGTAACTCTTCGGCAAGGCCGGTTGAACCGTCTTGATCTCCATCGGCCCGTCCCAGTCGGACGCCGCCGCAACGGTTCCGCTGTTGGTGCCGAAACCCACCAGGTAGGCGTCGCCGCCGAATTCCTGGCGACACAAGTGGCCGATATTGTGCTCGCCGCGCGAGGCCATTTCGGTCGCGGCCGAATCGCCGACATGGGAATTATGCGCCCACACGATCGCCTTGCTGCCTGTGCCGTAAAACGTCAGCAGATTCTTTAGCGTCGTGAACATGTGCTCGTCGCGCAAGTTCCAGGATGCACGCGAACCGTAATACATCACCCGATAGTAACGCTCTGCGTTCGCGACGAGGCGCGCATTCTGTACGGCGTCAAAGAAGCGCTCGCCGTCGCGCGCGGCATAGGCGACACGCTTTTCCAGCAAATCCTTGAGCGCGCGCACCACCTGCTTCTCGCAATTGTGATAGGTGCCGCTCAGCGCGGCATGACCGTAAGCCGCCGGATCGCCCTGCCATGGCGTCAGGCACCCATAGCGTTGCCGCGCGATCTTGGCGGCGTCTGGCTCGACTTGATCGAGATAAGCTAGAACCGAGTGAATTGATACATACAGGCTATAAAGATCGAGCCCGTGTAACGCCACCCGCGCCTCATCCTTGGTTGCGGCGTTGTGCTCACGCAGCCAGTTGATGAAATCGCGCACCTCATTGTTGCGCCACATCCAGGTCGGGAAACGGGCAAAGGCCGTCCATTCGGAGGGCGAATACTCCAGGTGTCGTACATAATTGTCGACGCGCGCGACGTCCGGCCAATCGCCCTCGATCGCAATAAAGCGAAATCCCTTCTTGAGGATAAGCTCACGTGTGATGCGCTCGCGCATCCGATAGAATTCCGAGGTGCCATGGGTTGCTTCGCCCAGCAATACGACGCGCGCGTTGCCGATCCGTTCGAGCATTGGGCCGAGATCGGCTGTGTCGATCGAGGCGAACGGCTCGACCGCGCTGGCAAGGCTTTTGGCCAGTATTTCCTCGCTGCCGGTGCCACGCGGCGGCGGAGCGCGACCGCGCGTCGGCTTCGCTTCCTTAGGCGCCCATCCTTCCTCCCCGAGCAACGGAACAAACCGGACGTCGGCCAAGTCTTCACGGCGATATTCGCTTTGTCCAATTCTCGTCACCCGCACCAATTCCTGGGCGTGCTGGTCCGGTCCCACCGGCATGACCAGTCGACCGCCAATTCTCAATTGGGATTTCAGAGATTCAGGTATCGTCGGACCGCCAGCGGCTACAACAATCCCATCGAACGGCGCATGTTCCGGCCAACCACGGGTCCCGTCGGCGTGCAGAACGTGGACGTTGTCGTAACCAAGATCGGCCAGCGTCGCGGCGGCCTTCTCGGCTAATGGGCCGTGTCGTTCCACAGTGTAGACGTCGGCGGCGATTTTGGAGAGGATCGCGGCCGCATAGCCTGAGCCGGTGCCGATCTCGAGTACTTTTTCACCACCGCGAAGCGCCAACGCCTCAGTCATTAACGCAACGATGTAGGGCTGAGAGATTGTCTGTCCCTCTTCGATCGGCAGTGGGGTGTCCTCGTAAGCAAACTCACGAAGTCGCGCCGGCAGAAAGGACTCACGAGGCACTTTACGCATCGCATCCAGAACAACCTCGGAGCGGACGCCTCGCGCGAAGATGGCCTTTTCAACCATGTCCGCGCGAAGCTTCTTGAAATCCTTGATCACGGAGTCGGTCTCGCTCATATCGCTTAAAAATATTCCGCTCTGCCGTGATCCGCTTGATCCAGGTCAAAATCGGCAATCTCTCTTGAAACGAAACTTTGACGTTTGCGTCAGGTTTGAGAGTCACTCGCCTCGCCCCCAACCGACAAAGTGATGCCGCTTGCCCGTTTTGATGCAAATCAACGAGGACTAATTTTTTCGGATTAAATGAAAAACGTATTGGCGTCTTTGGTGATCGCGATTGGCGGATTTCGGATTATCTCATATTGCTGAAACGTCCGCCATTTCCACGTCGAAAGCTCGAACAGCAGAGGCAACCGGTTGAGGTTGATTTGGAACAGATGGCAAAAGAACCAGCGACTGCGCACGATCGCGACACATTGGCGACGCCGAACGACGTCAAGCGCATCATCGGAAACCTGGATGAAGCCAAACTGCTCGACATCATCGCGCTGCGACCGACCGTCGTCGATGTCGAGGAATCGTCTCTGTGGCTCGCGGGCGACCCTGATATCTTCGGCCCAGGCCGCTCCCTCAAGCCCGTTGCCGGCGAAATCGTTGCTATTCTGACCGCCGATGAAGAGGAGGAGCGTCAGTGAGCGAGGTGCCGGCAACGGCGATAGGCGTCGCCGCCGGGTCTGTCGCGGCGTAAACAACTAGAAATAAATCTCGGACGTCAGCGTTGAACTACCGGTCGGCGCGGAGTTGGCGGCGGCTGCTGCGCGGTGAACGCCCCAAACAGCCGCGAAAACAAGTTTCCCGATCCGAAAGCTTGGTCGGGCATCGCTAGAGCCTCCCGGCGAACGGCGTTGTCCTTTCGCTCGATTGGGATGTCCGCGACCTTGCGCTCTTCACCTTTCATGATGGCCAAGAGCGCCTTGTCACGGTCGTAGATATCGTTGCGGAACTGCAGCTTGCCGTCCGCATCCACAAACGCGGTCTGGTAGGTCACATGGACCGGTATGGTTGCCGGCAGGCGAATATCAATTTCGCTGTTGCCAAACATGCTGCGGATGCGCTGCTCGGTATAGCCTTCGCGAGGCCGCGCGATCGCCAACAGAACTTCAGCGTACTTGACGGGATTCTCCACCCGCATGCAGCCATGACTGGCGTCCCGAACCGGGTTGGAAAACAGAAATTTTTCGTTGGAGTCGTGCTGGTAGACAAAAAATTTGTTGGGAAAATTAAAACGCAATTGGCCGAGCGCGTTTTGTGGGCCCGGCGGCTGCGAAATATGAATCGTGTTGTCGGCGTTGCGCGTGACGTTGAGCCCCATTCGCTCGAGGATAGTGGGGTCCTGCCGCATCAGCGGCACATATTCCTTGGCGGCGATCGTGTCCGGAATATTCCAGGTCGGATTGATCGTGATTGACCTCATCTCCGCAGTCATGATCGGCGTCGGCGTGGCCGGCTTGCCGTCCACGATCTTGGTCGTCCAGACCTGACGCTCATTTTGCACGACGCGCAGCGTGAAGTCGGGAAGATTGACCATCACGAAGGTCTTGCCGAGATCGTGCGGCATCCACCGCCAGCGTTCCATGTTGGCCAGAATGATGTCGGTCGGCCGATCGGTCTGGCGGCCGTTGAGCACGTCAACCGTCTGCTGCGTGAGTTGACCGGTAGCCTTAACCTCATGCGCCTGCTGAAACTTCTTCACCGCATCGGCGAGCGTCTTGTCGAACGTGTCGCCGTCGCCGGCGACGCCGAGCCGCTCCCGCAGTTGCGGAACGCGCGCATCGGTCATGCCGACCTTCAGCGCCGGACCGTTTGCAATCGGAGCCTTACCGGCCGCCCCCTTACCGGCGCGCTGTTCCGCCAGCTTGGCCTTGAGCGCCAAATAGCCCGGCGCCTGCGGCTCGTAGGCCGCGAGCATTTCGCCGACGTCCTTGGAGCCCGCCATGCCGGTCAGAACTTCGGCCGGCGGCGGCGGCTTTAATTCGTAAAGGATGTCGCCGCTGACTCGTGTCCAATGAACGCGCCCCGTGGCCGCATGGTGCGCGTAGGTGACGACCGACGCCGTAAGCCTCATCTCAGCGTCGGCTAATGCGGCCGGATCTGTGAGCGAAGTGAAATCCGGCACCGGATAGTCGGCCGGATCGAGACCGTCGGCGTCGACCTTGCCGAGATAGGCGATCGCTGCCGTGGCGCGCTCATTGACCTTGCCGTCGGTGATCCACACCGGCGCGAAGCTGTGGCCGGAATAGAAAGCCTCATAACCCGCTCTCTCTTTTGCGCCACCGAGAACGCGATCGAACTTGCCGCTGGCCATCTCGCGCAATTGATCCGCGACCGGCGTATTGCCGTCGACGACGGCGGCCGGTGCAGGAGCGACGTCGGTCGATGCTGGCGGCACGACAGTCGACGCCGGCGGGACGACAGCCACCCCCGAGGGGGCGACCGCTTTCGGCGTCGCGTTATCGCCTGCGCCCAAGGAGGCAGGCGGGGCCTTTTGGGAGGGAAGTCTCGGTAACCACTGGCGCGGCAACAGTGGGCGCCGCGACAGAGGGCGTAGGAACCTCGTCGCCTCCGGATGACGCGGCCGGCGGCGGGGCCGGTGTCTTGGTCGCGGCAGGCGCGGCGGCGGGGCTCGGCACCTCATCCCCTTCCATAGGAGAGGGCGCCACGGCCGGTTCATCGGCTACCGCGATTACCGTCCGTTCGGCCGGCTTTGCCGGGGACAGACCGGGTTTGCCCGAAAGGACGGGCGTCGGGGGTGAAGCTATAATATCGACGTTCGATCCAGCCTTCGGCCCAGCGAGGGCATCGCCGGTCGCACCGGAAACGAAGAACACGACAGCGGCCGAGGCTAACAACCGATCGATGCGTCCCCTGGACATTGCAAGTCACCCCTCAAAAACATGCGAGAACCTGAACAACCCCAATGGAATAGTAGCTACTCAACGGACTTCTCGGAAGAGGACGGGTAGCGATCGGCAAATGGAGGAAGCGGTGTCCGCCAATGACGATCAATATCCCATAAATAACAATCGCATAGGGGACATAATCATCGTGGCAACAAATTGACCACGAACCAATTGGGCTGGGGATGGCCGAATTGTCCAGGCCGGGGGGCTGCTCGCCAGCCGCGCGGCGCCGGGCAGACAGGTTCCTGTCACACGATTCGGTAGCCGAATTCCTCGGCCTGTTCGGTAAGCCATTCCCAGAAGCTTTCGGCGAAGCCGCGAAACACAGAAAGCTCGAATGAATTCTCACCGGTGCGCGTCAGATGGACACCGACATGGGCCATTTGCGTCACCGCGCTTTTGCCGACCGGGAACGCCTCGGCGTGCAGATCAACGGGAGTGCCTTTTGCCAGCACGCTCCGCGATTTCGGTCCGGCCACGCGTATGATGATGCGGCCGTGGCTTTGTTCTGAAATTGAAGCCAGATGACCAAGCGTATCCTTCAGTTCCCGATAGAGAGAACCCTCGGCGCGTCCTTCGGCAACGACAAAGTATTGCTCGAAGCCAGCCCAGTAAGCATTGCAGCCCTCAAGGCCACGGAGGACGTCCGCAAGCCGCCCAGCCGCGCCCCTGCGTGCGATCACCGTCACGATCGATGCCGGGTGACGCACCGAGAGTTCTATTCCGGGAACACCCTTGTCCGCACCGAAACGCCCGGGCAGGGCCACGCGCGCAAGCGCCGAGGCCCGGACGAGGACAGCTTTCTCGCCGTCGGCGGCTATCGTTGGCGGCTCAGGCATGGAGTTTTTTGTTTTCCCGATCGTAATGAACAGGGTCGCAAATCTCGCCGTGCATCTCGATGTTTCTGACCCCGTCGAAAATCTTGACGACCTCGCCGCGGCGCTCGCGGCCATTCGCGAGAAGCGCCAGCCCAAGCCACTTTCCCAACATCGGCGACCAGGCGACCGAGGAAATGTAGCCCTGGTCGTTTGCCATGGAGGGCGGATCGTCCTTTTTCAGGAGATGTGAGCCGGTGCGAATCCGATCGGCCTTGTTGACGGGATGGATGCCGACGACGCACTGCCGGTTCTTGTCGACAAGGCCTTCGCGCGTGGCCATCATGCGGCCGATATAATCCTTCTTGGAGGACATCATCTTGCCGAGTCCGAGATCGGCCGCCGTCGTGGTGCCGTTCAGTTCGCCGCCCGCCACATGGCCCTTTTCGATGCGCATGATGGAAAGCGCTTCGACACCGTAGGGCGCGATGCCGAATTCCTCGCCCGCCTGCATGAGTGCCCGTGCCACCATGTTGCCATAGTCCGCCGGCACCGCCAGTTCGTAGGCATGTTCACCCGAAAACGAGATGCGGAACAGCCGCGCCGGAATGCCGCCAAGGACCTGCATCTCCTTCGCCGCGAGATAGGGGAAGGTCGTGTCGTCAAGGATGACGCCATCGACGATCTTCTGCAGCGTCGCTCGTGCCTTGGGCCCGGCGACCGCCATCTGCGCCCACTGCTCGGTCACCGAAACATAGGTAACATCAAGATCCGGCCACAGCGCCTGGTGGCAGAATTCCATATGCGACATGACGCGCGCGGCATTCGCCGTGGTCGTCGTCATCAAGAAATGATCTTCGGCCAGCCGCGACGTCGTGCCGTCGTCGAAGACGATGCCATCCTCGCGCAGCATCAGGCCATAGCGCGCCTTGCCGACAGGCAAGCGTCGAGAACGTATTGCAATAGAGCCGGTCGAGAAATACGCCCGCATCGCTGCCCTTGCACGTCGATCTTGCCGAGAGTGATGACATCGCAAATGCCGACGCGCTCGCGCGTGTTGAGCACCTCGCGGGTCGCGCTTGCCAGCCAGTCCTCGCCCTGGCGCGGAAACCACGAGGATCGCATCCACAATCCGGTTTCGACGAAGACCGCACCGAGTTCGGCTCCCCATTCATGCAACGGCGTCTTGCGCACCGGCTGGAAATGATGGCCGACGAACGGTCCGGCAAGCGTGCCGAACGAGACCGGCGTATAGTACGGCCGGAACGTCGTCGTGCCGACCTGCTCGATCGACTTGCCGGTAGCCTCGGCGAGAATGGCAATGGCGTTGACGTTGCCGAGCTTGCCCTGATCGGTCGCCATGCCGGTCGTGGTGTAACGCTTGGCGAGTTCGATGTCGGTATAGCCCTCGCGCGCGGCAAGCGGCAGGTCGTTGGCGGTCGCGTCATTCTGGTAGTCGACGAAGGCTTTGCCTCGTGATTCCTTCACCCACCACAGTGGCGTGATGGCGAAAGCCTCGTCGCGGCAAGGCGGAACCGCCGGCTTCTTGCCTTCCAGCACGCCGGAAGCGGCGCCATCCGCGAGACATTCGGACAGCAGCATCTTCCCTGCCGCCGATCCGGCGGCAACGAACCCGCCATTCGTCGCGCCGGGAACGAAGCCGGCGATCGCGGCGTTCCAGCGCGGCTTATCACCACGATGGCAGAGCAGATTGACGATGGGATTCCAGCCACCCGACATGGCGACAGCGTCGCAATCAATATGCGTGTGATCGGTCAGCTCGACACCGGAAACACGCTTGCCGCCTTTGACGCCGGCGATCATCCGTCCAAACAGCACGGGTGTACCAGCCGGGTCCGCCGCGGATGAGGGACGGCTGTCGATAACAGCTTCGACATGAACGCCATGGGCTTTCAAATCGCGCGCCGTTCGATAGCCGGAATCGTTGTTGGTGAAGACGACGACCGACTTGCCGGCCGCTGTCCCGTAGCGATTGGCGTAGGTGCGCATGGCGGAAGCCAGCATCACGCCCGGCACGTCATTGCCGCCAAAGACGATGGGCCGCTCTTCGGCACCCGCCGCGAGCACCGCACGCTTTGCGATGATGCGCCAATAGCGCTGGCGCGGCTCGTGCGGCGGCGGCTCCAGCACGTGATCATTTACCCGCTCAACCGCGCCGAAGATATTGCCGTCATACCAGCCGAATATGGTCGTGCGCGCCATGAGCGTGACATTCGGCATGCGAGCGAGTTCGGCGATGACGTCGTTGGCCCAGTCGAGACCGGACTTGCCGTCGATCTCCTCGTGTTCGGAGAGCAGCGAACCGCCGAGCCTCGAGCCTTCGTCGGCAAGGATGACGCGCAGCGCCGGAGCGCGCCGCCGTTAGCGCCGCCATCAGGCCGGTCGGTCCGGAGCCGATCACCAGCAGGTCGCAATGGGCGTAGGACTTTTCGTATTTGTCGGGGTCGGCTTCCTTTGAGGCGGAGCCGAGCCCTGCCGCCCGGCGGATCATCGGCTCGTAGATCTTTTCCCAGAAGCTCTTCGGCCACATGAAGGTCTTGTAGTAGAAGCCGGCGACAAACATCGATGAGCCGAGCGAATTAAGCGCGCCGACGTCGAAATCGAGCGACGGCCAGCGGTTCTGGCTCTTGGCCATGAGCCCGTCATAGAGCTCGATCATCGTGGCGCGCGTGTTGGCTTCCTTTCGGCCGCCTTCGCCAAGTTCGACAAGCGCATTGGGTTCCGATGCGCCGGCCGAAATCACGCCGCGCGGCCGGTGATATTTGAACGAGCGGCCCATGAGGTGCACGTCGTTGGCGATCAGGGCCGAGGCGAGCGTATCGCCCGGATGACCTTCGAAGCGCCTGCCGTCGAACGTGAAATCGAGTGAGCTGGAGCGATCGATGAGACCGCCCGTCTTGAGACGAAAGGAAGTCATTCCTGCGCTTCCCGTCGCTTGTGCGCGAAGTCACGCGCCGTCACCGCTGCGAACACCTCGTGCGTCTGGGTATCGCTGGTGACCACCAGCCACGCGCGGCAGCCGCCGGAATGATGTGCATATTCGTGGAAGCGACCCTTCGGATTGTCGCGCAGATAAACATAGTCGAACCACTGATCCATGCTGGCAGGATCGTTCGATTGCGGTCGCTCCGGCTCGGCATCGCCGAGGAAGGTGAACTCGTCGAGCGGCCTCGTTCCGCAATGGGGGCATTCGATCAGCATCGGTCGGCCATCAATGCAGATTGGGCGTGGCGCCCTGTCCCTTTTCATCGATCATGTAGCCGCGACGAAAGCGGTCGAGGCGATAGGCCGCGTTAAGCCTGTGGGGTTCGTTGCGGGCGATCGTATGGGCGAAGCACCAGCCGGAGGCCGGCGTCGCCTTGAAGCCGCCGTAGCACCAGCCGGCGTTGAGATAGAGCCCGTCGATGGCGGTCTTGTCGATGATGGGCGAGCCGTCCATCGACATGTCCATGATGCCGCCCCAGCTTCGCAGCACCCGCACGCGCGAAAGCCCGGGGATCATGGCCACACCTGCTTCGATCACATGCTCGACCATCGGCAAGTTGCCGCGCCGTGCGTAGGAATTGTAACCGTCGAGGTCGCCGCCAAATACAAGTCCGCCCTTGTCGGACTGCGAGACGTAGAAATGCCCGGCGCCGAAGGTGACGACGCCGTCGATGTAGGGTTTGATGGCCTCCGAGACGAAGGCCTGCAGCACGTGGCTTTCGATCGGCAGCTTCAGGCCGGCCATGGCGGCGACCTCCGAGGAATTGCCGGCCGCAGCAAGACCCAGCTTTTTGCAGCCGATGAACCCGCGCGACGTTTCAACGCCGAGGACTTGGCCGTTCGCGATCTTGATCCCGGTCACTTCGCAGTTCTGGATGATGTCGACGCCGCGAGAATCGGCGCCGCGCGCATAGCCCCAGGCGACCGCATCATGGCGCACCGTGCCGCCTCGGCGCTGCAGCAATCCGCCGCTGATCGGAAAGCGCGCATTCTCGAAATCGAGGAAAGGATACATCTCGCGCACGGACTTCGCATCGAGCAGTTCCGCATCGACGCCATCGATGCGCATGGCATTGCCGCGCCGGGCAAAGGCATCGCGCTGCGCATCGCTGTGGCAGAGATTGAGCACGCCGCGCTGCGACACCATGGCGTTGAAGTTGAAGTCCTGCTCCAGACCCTCCCACAATTTCATCGACCATTCGTAGAACGGGTTGTTCCCCGGCAGCATGTAGTTGGAGCGGATGATCGTGGTGTTGCGGCCGATATTGCCCGAGCCGAGCCAGCCCTTTTCAAGCACCGCCACGTTCGAGATGCCGTGTTCCTTGGCGAGGTAATAGGCGGTTGCCAGACCATGGCCGCCGCCGACGATGACGACATCGTAGCTCTTCTTGGGTTCTGGCTCGCGCCAAGCGGGCGTCCAGTTTCGGTGTCCCGAGAGACTGTTTTTCAGAAGTGAGAACAGGCTATAGCGCATGCGCTAAAACGAAGCCGATTTGGGATCGCGCACGTGTCGGCGGCGACGTGCCGGCGTGAATTCCATCGATTTGGTCTACGGCTTCGAGACGCTTGTGTCTTGCTCCGCAAAGCCGTTTTCTGTTAAATTTGAGCCATGAAAGAGCGGCCGCATGTTGTCGGGGTGCTGCTGGTTCCCGGCTTCGCCCTGATGTCCTACGCCTGTGTCGTCGAGCCGCTGCGGGCGGCCAACCTTATTTCAGGTCGCGAACTTTATCGTCTGGTGCATATCGGAACGCATCGCACCGTCGCAGCCTCCTGCGGGGCCGTTGTTTCGTGCAACGCCAAGGTTGGCGCCGCGGAGAAGCTCGATCTTCTGCTCGTCTGCGCCGGCGGCGACCCGGCAGCCTTTGATGATCGCGCGACGCTGGCCTGGTTACGACGCTTGGCCGTCGGGGGTACGCGGATTGGCGGCGTGTCTGGCGGCCCCTTCATTCTCGCAAAAGCGGGCATCCTGGACGGCGTTCAAATGACCATACACTGGCAGCACGCGCGCGCCGTTCTGGAAGCTCATCCGAATATCCTGCTCAACCGATCTCTCTTTATTATCGACCGCAACCGGTTGACCTGCGCAGGCGGCACCGCGCCGCTCGACATGATGCACGCGTTGATCGCCGAACGTTACGGGGCCGAACTCGCCCGCAAGGTCTCGGATTGGTTCCTGCACACCGAAATTCGCCCAGCGCAGGGCGCCCAGCGCGCTTCCCTTGTGGAACGCTATCACGTGCACGACAAACGGCTTATTGCCGCGCTCGAGCTGATGGAAAGACATCCCGGTGCGCCGCTGCGGCGAAACGATACCGCCCGACGCGTCGGATTATCAACGCGGCAACTGGACCGGTTATTCGCCGACAAGCTCAAGTGCAGCTATCAGAACCACTACCAGCGCATCAGACTGGAACGTTCCCGGGAACTGCTGCGTCAATCGCCGGCAACGGTCACTGAGATTGCCGTTGCATGCGGCTTCTCGAATGCGAGCCACTTCACGCGTGCTTACCGCGCGAATTACGGGACGACTCCTTCGGCGGACCGAAAGAGTTCAAAAGGGGACACGCGCATTCTGTGATTGCGGCGCCCGATCAACCTGCGCCGATCAGGCGTCCGACCAGAGACTCTTCACGGCGTTACGAAGTCCGGACGAAAGCGACGACGAGTTTGCGAAACGCTCCATGCGGAACGGGGCAGGGTCCACGATCGTGCTGTCACCGGTGACAAGCTCGGCCATCAGCTTTCCAGCTGCAGGCGCAATACCAAAACCATGACCGGAAAATCCGCTGGCGAGGAAAAATCCGGGCAGCGAAGGAACAGACGAAATGACTGGAATGGCGTCCGGGGTGACATCGATCAGACCGGCCCAGCGATCCGTGATGGTAGCGCCCCTGAAGACCGGAAAGTCCCTTGTGAGATTCGCTTCGGCTTCCGAAAGAATGGACGCAGTAGGCTCCGGATCGAGTATCCGTATCGTTTCGAACGGCGAAGCTCCGTCCAGCGGCCAGCTGCGCGGCATTTTCCATTCTTCAACGAAGCGCCGCCCAATCCGCAATCGGAGTTGTTGCCATTGCTTGACGGCTGCCGGCAGAAACTCGAAGAACAGTCGAAAGCTGTCGGGGACAATTGGCGCGATGTTGGCTCCGCGTTGCGCGATCGTGTAACCGCCATCGAGCTGTCTGCGAAATGCAAAATCCGAAGCTCCCACAGCGGACAAAGGTGCGCCCTCTACCGGCGCCGCGCGCATGACTGATGCCAGTACCTTGAGCTGCGGGAAATGGATTCCGTGGGCGCCGCAGAAGAGGCTGGACCACGCCCCGCCGGCAAGAATAACGGCGCCGCACGCGATGCGCCCCTTTTCGGTGACCACCGCGCTTACCACCCCGCCGGCGGTTTCAAGGCCCCGAACCGCGCACGATGTGAAAATGCCCGCGCCAAGGCGGCGCGCCGCTTCTGCGATCGCAGGCGCCGCGATTGAAGGCTCGGCTATCCCGTCATGCGGCGCAACCAACCCCCCTGACCAGCGACGCGTCGAAGCGGGCAGCAGCTTCGCGACTTCATCGGAGTCGAGTAGCCGCGCGCTGACCTGGTAGGGGAGTGCCTGCGCCAGCCAGGCAGCATGCCCGTCAACGTCCTTCTTGCTTTCGCATAGATACACAATACCGGTTCGGCGGAATCCTGTTTCCGCGCCGACGTCTTCATTCATCGTGGCCCACATCCGCAGGCTCTCGATACTGAGCGGAATTTCCGCCAGGTCACGCCCCATCGTGCGGCACCAACCCCAATTGCGGCTCGATTGCTCGCCGGCAATAACTCCCTTCTCGCACAGCGCGACCGCGACACCTTTTCTTGCCAAATGGTATGCCGTGCAGACCCCGATGATGCCTCCTCCGACCACCACTGCATCGACGCGCGCAGGAAGGGTGGGATCCGAGGACACATGTTGAATTGATGGAGCCATTGCGGGGGAGGCCTATCCGAAAGGGATCACCGAAGGTTGATGCCAAAAGCGGTCGAAAGTTTACAAGAGGCGGGAGCGCTGCTCCGGCGTGAGCAACGCGCAATAGTCGGTTTTCCCGAACCAGCGATAGCGGTTGCGGGCGATGAGGGCATAGAGCCAGTCGCGCAGGCCTTCAGGGAAGATGGCGGCGACGCGGAGGATCTGCCACCAGCCTCCCAATATCCGGCACAGTTCCAAGTAACCGCGCGAAGCAGTGTAGGCGCGGCCATCGGCGATCAGCAGGTAGCTCTCGTTCATTTCCACGCCGTAATGCGCGTAGAGCGTTTGGCCGAGCGTCTCCTGCGCGGGCGTAAAATTAAGTGGCGCCTTGCCGCCATGCCGCATAATCCATCTCGCGCCGCCCGAGCAGAGCACGCAGACTCCATCGAACACGAACAAGGCCCGGCTGTCGTCGAAGCTGGGCACCGCCGCGTCCTCGCGGTAGCTGAAGCGGCTCCTGGAGACCTCAGGCATTGCCGCCATCCCTAATCACGCTGATGTCCAGTCCTGCGAGCGCGGCGAGATAGGCATCAAGATCGATCAGATCGACGCAGGGCATCGCGCCGCGCGGCAGCGCATCTCCGCTCGCCAGCCGTCGCGCCAGGAGGATCGCGGGCATGCACGGAATGTACGGGCCATGGCCGGAGCCCGCGATGATGACGAAGCGGCGCTCCAGCGGCTTGCCGTCGCGACCCGTGCCCGTGAGGATCATGTGAAAGCCGCTGCGTCCCGAACCGAACCGATCGAACAGGAAGGCGAGCCGCAAAAATCCCTCGGCATGATTGTCGAGGGATCGAATGATGCCCAGACGCACCAAGGCACCGAGCATGCGCGTGCCGATATGCAGCAGCTTGAGTTCGTGCCCGGCGGCAAAGCGCATGTATCGGAGCGTCGGATAGCGTGTGGGAAACAGCGTAAGATCGGGAATGTCGCAATTGCCGAACAGGCGCCAACCAAGCCCGGGATAGCGTTCGGCGTGCGTATCCTCCCACCCGTAGACGACCTTCATCATCCCGTCGCGCAGCATGGTCATCGGCTTGCCGACATAGCCGAGCACCGCCGAGGTGGTCGCGAGCCCGCGGTTGGCATGCTGCGCCGCGCTGATGCCGTAGTCGACCTTTTCCAGCCTCGCGAAGGCCGGCAGATAGGCGTCGATCACCGCCGCCGTCAGGCAGGGCACCGAGCTTGCGCCACTCACCACGAGCACATTCTTTGCCCTCGCCTCGACATCAAGCGCATCGATGGTCGCCACAAATTCGCGTGCATCGGCAAGATCGAGATAGTGGCAGCCGTGAGCGATGCACGCCCGCGCGACCCGATGATCCTGCGTCTGGAACAGGCCGGTGGTGTGAATGACGATTTCAGGCGCGATGCGCGCGAACGCCGCGGCGAGATCGCCATCGATATCGATCGCATGCCCTTCGCCCGAATGGAAAGCGTCCAGCGAAGCGGCGAACGCCCGCGCCTTTGCCACTGATCGCCCGCCGATCAGCAATTGGATATCGGCGTCGCCGGCAAGGCTGCGGGCAATATAGCTGCCGAAATTGCCATAGCCGCCAATAACGAGGACGCGCGCTACCATGTCGGCTTGCTCACCATCAGCCAGAAGATGACGATCAGGCCGCCAAAAGCGGGCCAGCCGAGAGCAAACCAGAGGCGGAACAACTGATTGTAGCTTGCCTCGTCGAATGCCTCGCCGCGCTGCTTTGCCTCCAGCATCGTCTTCATGCGCATCTGGATCAGGACCACCGTTACCCAACACGCCCCTGCGAGCAGATAGAGCCCGTAGGTCAGGACCAGCCAATAATCGTCCCACCGGAAATCGCCCTGCCAGATGAGCCACGCGCCGCTTGCCGGCTGAACGATTACGGACGGCAAAGTGAAGAAGAAATCGGCCTTGACTGTAATGCGCGCGGCAAAGGCGCGTTCCTGGGTCGAGCGGCTACGATGGCCGAAGAACATGAAATTGGCGATGCCGATCCCCGTCCCGAACACGATCGTCGCGCTGACGATGTGAAGCGTTTTGACGAGAAAATAGAGGTCCATTACGGCCCATTATAGCGGCGCGCCGCACCAAGAAACGGATAGCGCAGCGTACGGCAGCGTAGGTTGGCGGAAGGGGTGACTGCCGCCAAATGTTTGCTGGTATCCGCACACGTCCGTTTTTTTCAATGAATACAGGCTCCGCTGCTCGTCTTTCGTATTTACACATCCGCCAGCGTTCGCCTATATCCCATTTTTAGACATGGATACGGACGGGGACTGGCGCATGCGCATCTTGGACCGATTGAGCGAGAAGGAAGTCAAGAACGCGAAGCCAGACAGGGGCAAAACGATTAAGCGCCTCCCGGACGGTGGCGGACTGTATTTGCAAGCCTCCGTGAGCAAGACGCACGGCATCAATCGGAATTGGATTTTTCGATATCAGCTCGACGGGTATCGCGATCCTAAGTGTCCGACTCAAAATGATTTCATTTGATCTCAAACTCTTGCGAGTCGTCGCGTGAGGATGCGGATGTGAGCGACCAGCGCCCAGGCAACGGCGCTGGCGATGGTGGCTTCGAAATCCTTCGCCAGTCTACGGCAGCGGCCGAGCCATGCGAAAGTTCGTTCGACCACCCATCTGCGCGGCAGAACTTCGAACCCCTGCGCGGTGTCGGAGCGTCTGATTATTTCGAGTGTCCATTCACCAATACGTTTCAACGCCTCGCGCAGTTTCTCGCCGGAATAGCCGCCATCGGCGAAGATAAGGCGCAGCCATGGGTAGAGCGGGCGGATCGAAGCGAGCACGCACGGGGCACCATCGCGATCCTGAATGTCGGCTTGATGCACAACCAGCCCGACCAGATTGCCTTGCGTGTCGGTGACGATGTGGCGTTTGCGGCCTTTGATCTTCTTTCCTGCGTCATAGCCCCGAGGGCCGCCGCTCTCCGTGGTTTTCACCGACTGGCTGTCAATCACTCCTGCCGTCGGGCTCGCCTCTCGGCCAGCCGCCTCGCGCGCCGCCATAACGAGCGCGTGGTTCAGCGAGGCAAAGGTTCCGTTGCGCGACCACGCGTAGAAATAGCCCTGAACCGTGGAGTAGGGTGGAAAATCCTTCGGCAATTGTCGCCATTGGCAGCCGGTGGATGCAATGTAGAGGAGCGCGTTCACCAATGCTCGCATGTCTGTTTCGCGCGGACGCCCGAGGGCTGAGGGAGGCGGAAGAAGCCGCTCCATCACAAGCCATTCGCCATCCGTCGTATCGCTTTCGTACCGCATGCCCTCGCGCCTATACTGTGGTCGAGTGATTTTGGTCCAGACCATCGTGCTCTCCTTCGAATCGATCCAATCCGAAGGAATCACAACCCGCTGAAATCACTCAGTTTCTTTTTCAGTCAGACACTAAGACGAAAAAGGTAACTGGGCGTCACGATTTAGGGCTTGGTCCGCTCCACACGATCAGCCTCGCCGAGGCGCGACAGATGGCGCTCGATCTTCGGAAGCAGCTTCTAGCTGGGAACGATCCGCTCGAAATGCGGAACGATGAAAGAGCCACGCGCAAGGCGGCGGCGCTTGCGAAGCGAGCCGAACAAGCAAAGGCACAGACGTTCGCGCAATGCACGGAGAAATACCTCGCCGTTCATGGCGACAAGTGGAAGAATGCCAAACACGCAGCACAATGGCGGACGACACTCGAAACCTACGCCTATCCGATCATCGGCAATTTGAATGTCGCTGACGTTGACGAGGCGCATCTTGTCCGGGTCCTCCAACCGATTTGGAAGACGGTTCCCGAAACAGCGCGGCGCCTACGTGGACGAATCGAGGCAGTTCTCGGATTCGCCATCGTGAGTAAATTCCGGAAGGGTGAGAATCCCGCACGCTGGAAAAATCACCTGCAAACGCTGGTCGGCGCGGTGAACAAAAGAGAACAGACACCACGCTGCGTTACCGGTCGATGAGGCGCCAGCGTTCATCGTCGAACTGCGCCGGCGAAAATCGCTGTCCGCAAGCGCACTGGAATTTCTGATCCTCACGGCGGCGCGAACCGGCGAGGTGATCGGCGCCCGATGGTCGGAGATCGATCACAAAAGCAAAACATGGACAGTTCCCGGCGCAAGGATGAAATCCGGTGTCGAACACAGCGTCCCACTGCCTGCGCGCGCAGTCGAGATTCTGAAGGGACTAGAGCGCCGCAGTGATTTCGTCTTCGGCACCGCCGTTACCGGCAAACCGCTTAGCAACATGGCACTCTTGGAGCTTTTGCGCGGAATGCGACCGGGCCGCACGGTGCATGGTTTTAGATCGACGTTCCGCGATTGGGCCGGAGACCGTACTGGCGTTTCCCCGCGACCTTATTGAGTTCGCGCTGGCGCACAAGTTAGACGACAAGACAGAAGCTGCCTATCGCCGTTCCACCGCCCTCGAGAAGCGACGCAAGTTGATGGAAGCTTGGGCCGGCTTCCTCGCCAAGCCAGTCCCGGCGGGCGCCAGCATCACGACTCTTCACAGCGCGGCCAGCTAAGCCCTACCCGTCGCTATTTGTTCCGATAGCTGTGCGCATGCGGCCGTCCGCGCTTGCGTTCGCGCGTGTTTCGCGTCATGATTTGTGTGCAGCTGATTTCTTGAATCAAGCTGTTCTCCAACCGAAGGGAAAGAGCAGACGGTCCTGCCCGACGCAGGATCATAATCGCGGCCGTGGGCTGGCCGCGCATGCGACCCATTGGAGAGCGCCGTGCCGCAGCCCGGAAATGCGCACCACCCCGCAGGTGCCGAAAATTTAAAGCCATTCGCCGTTCCAATTCATGTCGCCAGTCAGTTGATGGGCAGAAAGAGCCGCAGCAAAATTTACGAAGCCATCGGGAATGGCGAACTCGATGCCGTCAAAGACGGATCGAAGACGTTGATCACCCTGGCGTCCATCGAAAATTATATGGCGAAACTTCCGCCGGCCGAGATCAAGCCGCCCAGGCGGAGATCGCGGAGGCCCAACCGAGGCGAAAGCTTTCGGTGAGCGGCGGTGAGCAGAAACCGCAGCTGGGATCGCTCGGATCATCGAGCGACGAAGGTTATCGTCGACAAGGAATTCCGTGAGTTGACGCGGCCGTTGTTGCCGGAGGAATTTTCACTTCTCGAAGCCAACATCAAGCGCAACGGCTGCAACGAGCGCCTTATCGGTCTGGAACGGCACGCTGGTTGACGGTCATCACCGGCTCGAGATTTGCCAGAGGCACGGCGTCAAATTCCAAACGCGGGTCCTGACATTCGCAAGTCGCGATCACGCGATGCTTTGGATCAACGACCACGCCAACCTTGATGCGGCTACAGTCGGCGACGACGCGCGCGGATGCACTTATACCGGATCGCTGAATTATCAATGGGTTGCGAGTTACAGAGGGCATAACGCTCACCCGTAGTTTAGGCCGCGGTGTTCCAATCGATTTTATCAAAAGTGGCAAGCCGGCGCCCAAATTCAACTCCGCGTATCAATTCACTGAAATAAACTCACTGGTTCAGCGAATCAGATACTTTCGACCCCGCCGGGGGTTCTCTAACACCGGGAAGGACAAATGGTCCTCGATATCGCGCTTAGCTATTTGGTGGTGGGGCTGGTGCTGCACTTTGTCGGCACCGTGTTTGAACGGCGGGCCAACTGGATCGAGCTGGTGCCGATTGCTATGTGGCCTTTAGCGACGCTGTTGGCGCTACTGCCGGGGCAGAAGGAAGCGCAACGGAGATAGGTAGGGGCCGGGTGTGAGGGAGCATTTTGCTCCCTCGTTCAAGGCTCGGGAGCAAGCTAGGGTCTCAAAAGACCAACGAGAACCCAAAAGGCCCTTCAATGACCCCTCTGTTGAAGGGCCCTTCGGCAATGGCGGGCGTGCCATGCTATGCATTGTTAGCAGTTGCATCATCGAATATGACGCCGCCCCCCTAACTCATCACTCAGCGCCGCGTGCACTGCACCGCTCGTTGGATGCAGGCTATGCTGACATTCGCGCAAGCAAGTTCGCCGCCTGGGGTCTTTCGACAAGCGCGACACCCGTCATTCCATTCGAGGCAAGTCGCATCGGGCGCGGTGAAAGGGCTGCCCTCTCTGACCGTTGATGGATCGCCTGCCGGTGCGATATGCGTCACCGGTGAAGAAATATCGGCCGCTATGGTGACAGCAGGCCACGTAATCGCCGCAGCAGTTACAGCGATAAAACTGCGACGTGGCTTGTGTCGTATCATTGCTTGTCCCATTGGCTTTAACGTTAGGATCCCGTCGCCAGCATTACGTACCGATGGCATTCTGCCCATAAGAACAGAGGGAACGGCTGAGAACCGTAACGACGTAAATTGCTTAATTGCTTTCACCGGTCTGCACTAAAGCCCATTCGGACATCTCGCCACGCGGCGAACATCTGGATGTTTCGCGGCTACCGTGCCTACGCCCCGGTCGCTGTCGACGCGATGTCGGCTGCGGCGACGAAGTCGCGCGCCCGCGTAAGAGCCGAGAGGTTTCACCGTGACGCCAGTGCGACCGGGCAGACCATTGCGCGGCCAAAAAGAAGCCTTACGCACCGCAGATTTAGTTTTGGCGTTCGCTCAAATCGGTCCAACTATTATTTCGAGCGTGGGGCGATCCGCGCGGCGCCCGGTTGCCGTCCCTTCGACCGGGATACCCCGCGGATTGCCGGCGCAACGCGCACGTTCGCGTCACGCGCACCAGCGGCCGTTTCTAAGGCTCGCGTACTTTTCTGCCCATGGTCTGCCCGAGGTCGTTTTCTGGGCAGACTGAAATGTGAGAAGTGCCTGATTTTATTGGCGCGGCCCCGAAGAGATTCAAACTCATGACTCCCAAATTCATAGTCTGGTGTTCTCCGGAAAAGAATTAGGAAGTAACTTTCCCCACATTGCCGATGGCCCGAGCGAGAGCACGCCCCGCAAGGCGCGACCGCGCCATGATATAATGCTTCTCCGTCGTACCGAATGATGCGTGACCGAGTAGGTCCTTAACACCTCGCACGTTCACTGGGTCTCGGGTTGACCAAAGTGTCGCTGCAGCATGGCGGAAGCGGTGCGGATTGACCGCAAAGCCCAAGGCCTCACAGGTGCGCCGTCGAACTGTGGCATAGATGGTTCCGTCGTCCATTGGCCGGCCTCGGCTGGATGCCCAGAGATAGTCGTGCGTTCCAGCGTCAAAGATTCGGCATCGGAATTGATTTAAGTACAAATCGATACGCCCCTGTAACTCTGCAGAAATTGGAAACTCGATCGGCCGTTTTGTCTTAATGTCTTCGGCTGGGATGTCGAGTGCCCATAGCTCACCGGATTTTATGAGCTGTTTCCCGATGCGCAGAGCCGCCAGCGTACGCCGACGCAAGGGAATGAGTGCGAGGAGCGAAATCATTAGGCCATCTCTATACGCCCATGCATGTGTCGGGGAAATTCGCTTAGTTGCGTTGCAGTCGGTGATAGCACCTTCCATCAGTTCGATCCCAAGCGCATAGAGAGTCTCGCTTGTGACCAGATGGTGTTTCTGTGGCTTCTGTCTTCCCTGAGCGCCAATCCGATTACTGATGGTCAACAGCCAAAACCAATCATGCCCTGGACACATGTATTGAAGCGTTGTCCGGAGATGGCGAAGATTATTGGCCATCGTTATGCCCCCGCAGGAGACCGGTTGCCATTTGACATAGTCTTCAATGACCTTGCGATCGAGCCGCTCGGAAGGAGTAAGGGCGAGCAATTTATCGTCATAAGCTGATACGAAGGCAAGGTACCTCGAGTAAGCATGCATAAGCATCAGTCGCGAACCCTCTGCAAGAGAGGCGGCAGGTCCACAGTCTTCGAACCTATCGGTACCGAACTTGAACGCAGCCTCCCAACGATTTCGGTCTTCCTCGGGCCAAGCCTCGAAGGGGAGATATAAGTTCGATGCGTGCCGCATGGTAAATACCGTTTGTTGATGGATGACGATCGTTGAGAGGCCAGTTGCTTTAGCTACTGCATCGACTTTCGAGACGTGAGAAGTCTTTTCAATCAGACGTTGGTGATGACGCGCTGCACGCCGGCTATCAATGCCAGCATAGGCTCTGACCTGAGCCCCTTGCCTCATCCGCCGATAGGGAAAGTCCTGGCTTCATTTGAGCGCTGTTGGCTCGGTGGTGCAACGGGATGGGGCGCGGAGGCCTCGATATAGCGCAGCGTCCCGTCCCGTTGCATTTCGGGAGCGCTGATCTTGGCGTAGACGGCTGGCGGCAGATTGCCGAGCGCGCTGTGCGGCCTGAAGGTATTGTAGTCTTCCTTCCAGCTAGCCAGAGCTTCGCGCACATGGGCGAGCGACGTGAACAATGTCTCGTTCAACAACTCGTCACGCAGTCGGCCATTGAAGCTCTCGACAAAGGCATTCTGCTGTGGCTTGCCCGGTGCGATGTAATGCCATTCGACCCGCGTCTCCTGGGACCAGCGCAGGATCGCCATGCCGGTCAGCTCAGTGCCGTTGTCGGAGACACACATCACGGGACGGCCACGCGACGCAATGAGGGCATCGAGTTCCCGCGCGACCCGCAGTCCGGGTAGCGAAGTATCGGGCACCAGCGCCAGGCATTCCCGCGTGAAGTCGTCGACGATCGCCAGAATGCGGAACCGCCGTCCATCGGAGAAAGCATCCGACAGGAAGTCCAGGCTCCAGCGTTGATTGGGACCTTGCGGCAGCGTCATCGGCGCTCGCGTGCCAAGCGCACGTTTGCGGCCGCCGCGGCGCCGTACCTGCAGCCGTTCTTCGCGGTAGAGCCGGCGGAGCTTCTTGTGGTTCATGATGATGCCTTCGCGTGTCAGCAGAATGTGCAGCCGTCGATAGCCAAACCGCCGGCGAATGGCGGCCAGCTCGCGCAGGCGTGCCCGCACCGCCGCATCGTCCGGCCGGGTGCCGCGGTAGCGGATCGATGTGCGGTCGGCTCCAAGGGCTAAACACGCCCGCCGCTCGCTGACCTCATACGCGACCCGAAGGTGAGCGACGGCCTCGCGCCTGGCGGCGGGCGTCACCATTTTTTTGTGGCGATATCCTTCAGCATGGCGTTATCGAGCATTGCCTCAGCCAACAGCTTCTTCAGCTTGGCATTCTCGTCTTCCAGCGACTTCAGACGTTTGGCGTCCGATACATCGAGGCCGCCGTACTTGGCCTTCCACTTGTAGAACGTCGCGCTGCTGATCCCGTGCTTGCGGCACACATCGGCTGTCTTCGCCCCAGCATCATGCTCCCGCAAAATCCCGATGATCTGCTCTTCCGTGAACCGGCTCGGCTTCATGTCCATCCCCTTCCAGGTGACGGACTTTACCCACTTTTGGAGGAGTTACCGCGGCTCAGGTCAGACCGATTACCATCACAGGTAACTTCGGAGACGTTGCTGGGGGTACCAGCGGGTTAGAGTTTGTGATGGTGTAATGCTGAAAGGCCGCAGGTCCGGTGGCGTTACCACAGATGGTAACTGGGAGACGATCTAGGGCGGCAGATTTTGATTTTAGATGGTGTGGTGGTTATGGCCGCGGGTTCGGTCCTGCAGGACCGCTGAAGCGTGTACTCACAAATACGGCTTGCTAAGGGTGGCTCAATGTCTGCTTCGGCCCGAAAGCGACAAAATTTTTGGGTGCCCGCGAAATGACTATTCGACATTCGATCTGCCAACCGGCAAAACGATCTGGAAGACGGCTCCGTGTGGGTAGCCTGGCGACGCGGACAGTTTTCCGCCGTGAGCTTCGATAATCGAGCGGCAAATTGCGAGACCCATTCCCATGCCGTCAGACTTGGTAGTGAAGAAAGAATTGAAGATGCGGTCGATATTTTCTGGGGCGATGCCGATGCCCGCATCCTCGATCGTCACAACTATACTGCCGCGGCCCCTTAGCTCCGACACAACGCGCAAACTTCGGGTTCGATCAATGACTGTATCCATCGCATCGATGGCATTCGCAATGAGGTTGAAGATCACTTGCTGCAGCTGCACGCGATCAGCAGGTACAAGTGGCAGATTTTCATCCAAATTGGTATGAACCTCGATCGGACGATTCCGATACTCGGCCTGAGTCAGCGCCAGAACTTCGCGTATGACCTCATTCAAATCAACCGAGACACGCGTCTCAGCATCGCCCTTGAATATCGTGCGGATTCCTTTGATTACACTGTCGACGCGGTGACCATCACGGACAATCGCCTGGAGCACTGCCCGCGTTTCATCAACATTGGGTTTTGTTCGTTCTAGCCAGCGTAACCCCGCATTTGCACTTGCCACAATGGCGGCAATGGGTTGTTTAATTTCGTGGGCGATCGATCCCGTCATGGCAACCATCTGGTTCATGCGCCCGACGCGCGCAAGCTCGGTTCGCGTCTCTTGGAGCGCGTCCTGAGCCTGCTTTTTTTCCGTAATGTCGAAAGCTATTCCGAACGAGACCCGTGTGCCGGATTTACGATCCCTAATTGCGAAGACGTAGAGATGTACCCAGATTAGGTTCCCGTTCTTGCACCGGAGCTGTTTGACCATTTCGTAATGTTGTCGCTTCCCCTGTCGCATTTCCCTGAAAAGGTCTTCGTTGATTTCACGCTCGCCGGGGACGCTGATGTCTAGGGGCGTTAATTGCCGCAATTCTTGATCGGAATATCCGACCATGTTTTGGAAGGTCCGATTTGTCGTAATGAAGCGCTGTTGTTCGTCGAGAAAGGTAACGCCGAATATTGGGTTATCGAGCAGCGACCGCCATCTTTCCTCGCTGGTCCGTAACTCCATCTGGATGGCAGCGGAGGAACTATGACGGCGCATGGCTTCCGGCTTTAGCGTTGCCGTCTTGCGGCGGCGCGCTTTATTAGTAGGTCTGGCACCTGCTCCTGAGCGCCGTTTCATTCGCGTAGCCTATCGGGCCGAGCAACAGCCATAGCACCGTCTCAAGCTAGCATGCAAAATCGCGGACAATAGTGACCCCCTGAGGGGGATTTTCGCATGCTTTGGGTTCGACTGACCTGGCGGAGTTGGCTTGCCGGCCACTTCCGCTTTGCCCCCAAAGCAGACCTTTGGGGGAGTGGCGCTGTTCGGCATTCCGGTCGGTTAAGAGCGCGGCGGGTTGTAGATGATGAAATGACGGCTAGGTTTCGGCAGCCCCCATGCCGCTTTCCAGCACGACGCTTTTGACCATAACACCATAAGACCGATTACCATCACAGGTAACTTCGGCGACGTTGCTGGGGGTGCCAGCGGGTTAGAGTTTGTGATGGTGTAATGCTGAAAGGCCGCAGGTCCGGTGGCGTTACCACGAGTGGTTACCCAGCAGAGGGATCGTGCTGGCGCCCCTGTGCACACGCTGCAGGACGGACGTCGACCATAACACCAGCAGGTTGCGGGGTTACCTTCACGGGGTACGCATCCGGTGAAGGCCGCCTTGCGGAGGCGAGGTTTCGCGTGAAGTCCTAGGACTAATCCTAGGGCTAGTCCTATGACCAAGGCGCAGGTTGGGGTGATCACGTCGGTGCAGCGTCGCCGATACTGGTCGCGGGTGGAGAAAGAGCGGATTGTTGCCGCAGCCATGGAGCCCGGCGCCGTTGCTTCCGAGGTTGCGCGCGCAGCCGGGATTTACGCCAGCCAATTATTCCGTTGGCGCCGGGAACTGTGCGAACCAGCGCAAATTCCAGCGGTGTTCAATCCGGTCGCGGTCACTCCAGAGCCTGCGGCGGCTTCGCCGACGTCGCCAGAGAAGGCCGGCGTTATCGAGATCGAGTTTGCCAGCGGCGGCCGGATGCGGATTTCCGGATCGGTCGCTGCTTCGACGGTATCGGCGCTGATCAAGGTGCTGGCAAAGAGCAAGCGGCGATGATCCTGGCCCCAAGCGGCGCGCGGGTCTGGCTGGCAGCCGGCCACACCGACATGCGCAAGGGCTTTGATGGCCTGGCGCTGTTGGTGCAGGAGACGCTCAAGCGTGATCCACACAGTGGGCATCTGTTCGTGTTCCGTGGGCGCCGTGGCGGTCTGATCAAGGTATTGTGGCATGACGGACAAGGCCTGTGCCTGTTTGCAAAGCGGCTGGAACGTGGCCGGTTCATCTGGCCGTCGCCGACCGAAGGCGTCGTGACGATCTCATCGGCACAGCTGGGCTACCTGCTGGAGGGCATTGATTGGCGGATGCCGCAACAGACCTGGCGCCCGCAAGCGGCCGGCTGATTGCGGCATTGTGAATCACGACAAGGTTGCGCGTTCGCAAGCGCATCGGTTTGTGATTCCATCATTGGCGATGAGCATTGATGATTCGCTTCCAACCGATCTTGCGAGCGCGCATGCGCTGATCATCGCGCAGCGCCAGGCCCTCAGTGCGGCTGAACTGCGAGCCACGGCGGCGGAGAGCGAGGCGCAATACCGGGCGCTGTTGATCGAGAAGCTCAAGTTCACGATCAGGAAGCTCCGACACGATCGGTTCGGCCAATCCTCGGAACGTGGTGCGCTGCTGGATCAGCTCGAGCTGCAACTGGCCGATTTGGAGGCGGATGCCGCGCAAGCGGAGGCCGTGGCCCAAATGGCAGCCGGATCGACCAGAATGACTGTGCCCTCCTTCGAACGGCGCCGGCCGGCACGCCGGCCGCTGCCCGAGCATCTGCCGCGCGAGCGGATCGTCTATCCGGCTCCGTCAGCCTGCCCGTGCTGCGGCGGGACGACATTGCGTAAGATCGGCGAGGATGTGACCGAGACACTGGAGCTCATTCCACGCCAGTGGAAAGTGGTCCAGCACGTGCGCGAGAAGTTCTCCTGCCGGGCCTGCGAAGCGATCAACCAGCCGCCCGCCCCATCGCACCCGATCGCCCGTGGGCGTGCAGGCCCAAAGCTGCTCGCCCACATTCTGTTCTCCAAGTACGGCCTGCATCTGCCGCTCAACCGTCAAAGCGAAGTCTATGCCCGGGAAGGCATCGATCTCGATGTCTCGACGCTGGCCGACTGGGTGGGCGCGGCGGCGGCCACGCTGATGCCGCTGGTGACGGAGATCCGCACCCATGTCTTCGCGGCGGAGCGCATCCATGCCGACGACACCACCGTGCCAGTACTGGCCAAGGGTAAAACCCGCACCGGCCGATTATGGACCTATGTCCGCGACGACCGGCCGTTTGCCGGCCCCGATCCACCGGCAGCGATGTTCTTCTATTCCCGCGATCGCGGTGGCGAGCATCCCGAGCAGCATTTGGCAGACTTCGCCGGATTGATGCAGGCGGACGCCTATGCCGGGTTCAACCGCCTCTACGAGGCCGACCGCAAGGCAGGGCCAATCATCGAGGCTGCCTGTTGGGCCCATGCCCGGCGCAAGTTCTTCGATCTGGCTAGGATCAACAAGGCGCCGATCGCAAGCGAAGCGGTTGCGCGCATCGATGCGCTGTTTGCCGTCGAGCGCGAGAGCAATGGTCTGGCGCCGCCGCAGCGTGTAGGGGTGCGCACCGAGCGCAGCCGGCCGCTCGTCGTCGCGTTGGAGACCTGGTTGAGCGCGCAGCGCGCCAGAGTCTCCAAGAACAGCGACACTGGCAAGGCCATCGACTACAGCCTCAAGCGTTGGACTGCGCTGACCCGCTTCCTCGATGATGGCCGCCTATGCATGACCAACAACGCCGCCGAGCGCGAGCTGCGTGCCATCGCGGTCGGGCGGCGTAACTGGACCTTCGCCGGCTCCGACGAAGGCGGCCGGCGGGCAGCCGCCCTCTACACGCTCATCGCCACCGCCAAGCTCAGCGATATCGATCCACAGGCCTGGCTCGCCGACATGCTCGCTCGATTGCCGGAGCATCCTGCCAAGCGCATCCAAGAGCTTCTGCCGTGGAATTGGCGGCCACAGAGCGTCGCTGCTGAGGCTGCGTAATAAGGACACTTCTGTGGGCTGTAATTGGAAGCCTCACATCCTCGTGCCGAACTCGCCTGCAATGGTGTTACTAGGAGTAAGCATACAGACGCATGCCGACGTCAGAGCCGGGAACCCAGAATCAAAAAGGGGCGGCTCTTTCGAGCCGCCCCTAAGTTTAGTTGTCGTGTTCGATGATTACTTCAGTCCAGGGATATATTCGAACACTACCAACGCCGATTTTTCACCGGTGGTGTACACCCCCACATGCTGGTAGACGAAGATGATGCACGTCTCGCCGGACTCAAGTTCGAGACCCTCGCGGCGTCCGTTGTTGATAAAAATCGTCGCGGGGCCATAATTTTTTAGCACCATCGTCCCAGAGGTGATGTACTCACCCAAGACCGTCAGTTCGCTCGCTGGGACGCGTACCGTCCAAAATCGATGATTAAGCAACTCAGCTTCCCGACCGGGAATTTCGAGTGGCATTTCGGGAATTTCGAGTGGCACTTGCTTTATGCGATTCTTCTTCGTCATAACTTTTCTCCTATTAAAGAAACGCGCCGACTTCTGTCGTGCGCACTGAGCCTTTACAAGGTCAGCAAGCAACCTCTCGCGAATGCAAAGCCGCGAGAAAAAGGGGTACTAATTTACAGGTATCGCAAACACGATTCGTGGACGTCCGAAGCCCATTTCAAAGGGGCACTAATTTACAAAATCGCACCTCGCAGAACGCCGTTTCGCATCATGTAAATAAGTGCCCTTTGGCGATGCGTCGCAGTAGCTAACCTCGAAAAGCGGTGAACGGGTCTGCAAAAATCGCTCTTTTTTAAAAGATAGAAGTCAGCGAAACGCAAAATTCGGATACCGAGTTCTGAACTTCAGGGCCTTCACCGGATGGATACGGCTTCAATC
>CAWHJE010000021.1:0-102873 GCA_963829465.1 uncultured Alphaproteobacteria bacterium | reverse complement strand
AGCGAATTGTGTCTTAATTCTCTTTATTTGGTTAGCGGTCTGAACAAATGCTTGGTCGACGAGGTGCGCACGACGCAGATCGGCTAGGTGCGCTCTTTTTCTCCGCCAATTCCGTTGACCATCACTGTAGTTGATCGAATGGTGAAGCCCCGCTTGGAGACCCGTGGCTAGTTCGCCTCAGGCGGGAATTGTCGCTTCGGGCTCGCCCTGCTCGCGCATTGCATAGCCGCGCCCCCAGACCGTCTCGATGTAGTCCTTACCGCCCGATGCGTTGGCCAGTTTTTTGCGTAGCTTGCACATGAAGACGTCGATGATCTTCATCTCCGGCTCGTCCATGCCGCCGTAGAGATGATTGAGAAACATTTCCTTGGACATTGTCATGCCCTTGCGCAAGCTCAGGAGTTCCAACATCTGGTACTCCTTACTGGTGAGGTGCACGCGCGCGCCGTCAACCTCGACCGTCTTGGTGTCAAGATCGACGACCATATCGCCGGTTTGAATGACGGACCGCGCATGCCCCTTGGATCGTCGCACGATGGCGTGGATGCGCGCCACCAACTCGTCCTTGTGGAATGGCTTGGTCATGTAGTCGTCTGCACCGAAGCCGAGACCCTTGACTTTATCCTCGATACCCCCGAGGCCGGATAGGATTAGGATCGGCACTTTGACCTTCGAGACGCGCAGGCTGCGCAACACCTCGAAGCCCGACATGTCGGGTAAGTTCAGATCGAGTAGGACGATGTCGTAATCGTACAGCTTGCCGAGATCGACCCCTTCTTCACCGAGTTCAGTAGTGTAGACGATGAAGCTCTCGGATTTGAGCATCAACTCGATAGACTGCGCAGTGGCGTTATCGTCTTCAATTAGTAATACGCGCATGCCAGTCCCTCCCTCGCCACGTGAGCTAAAGGTTAGTAGGCCGCAGCGGCGGCCCGGAAACGCCTTGGGACTAAAAAGTAATTCAAATCACTATTGGTGCACGGTTAACAAAGTCTGAATGCCCTTGTTCGCGTAGAAACTGGTTAAAGGTCCACCGCATCTCAATAAGCCCAGCTGTCGGTTGCAATTGCCGTCACGTAAGACGTCGCCTGCTCCGCCGTACCAGCCAAATTACGGCAAGCCCGGCCATCAATATTTCGGTCTGCACGCCGGTCATGATCTTCATCCGAGTCGCGAGGCTCGAAACACGTACCAGACCGAGCGACAGATCGGGCCATGTCCACAGCATCGCTGCAATGCAGCCGTTCTCAACCACATCAAGGCTCGCCATGATGACCGGAACTGCGATGAGCGCGGCACGCCAGCTCAACGGCAGCGACGCCTCGCGCACGCGCCCCGGCATCGTCAGCCACCCGAACGCGAGTCCACGCGAAACGGCATAAAGCGGTGGATAGAACATATCGAGGACCAACTCCGGGTTGGCGTAACACTCGCGGCCTTGCTCGCCGATCGCGTCAAGAAACGCGCGGGCCTCGTCGTACCTGTAGCCCTTGGGTCTGATGTCGAATGGTGTCGCCCCTCCTGCGAGCCGCAAAAGATGCGCCAACGGGCCAAAAAACATTACCGCCCACATTAGACCGCTCGCGACCAGCAGGGCAGCGACGAGCAACCCGGAAGGAAATTGTTTCATATGGCGTTGGGGCGGGTCATGCAGCGGGCCGAAAGAGCCGACCAAATGCTCCCGGTAAGCTAGGTAGGTCGAGTGGCCGCCCATAGGCGGAATATAGCGTCGTTCACGGGCGACGGAACCTAGTGCGCGCTGCCCTAGCACCGTACGGCATACGTCATCGTTGAGGCCAGGCACGCGGAGAGCACCTTCGTGAAATGGTGCGAGGAAACAAGGTCAGTTATTTCGATATCGTTCATTCCAACACTGCGACTGTCTTACCCGTATCAAAATGTCGAGGATAACGAGTTCATAATCCCATACATACTCGCGTTCGGCACGAACTATATCGATATCATGTCGTTGATCTTGAGCAGATACATACATGACCCGAGTGTCGTCCGAAAAATATTTTAGCTTCTCAATCAGTTCTCTGACGTTCATCTCAATTTCCTCCGCGTTAATCATCAAGATATCCAACTACAACGGGCCTCACTGGGGCATACAAAACAATGTGTTTATGGCACCGTTTGTAACGAAGTTTTTTGCCTTCTCCTATGCTACGCTAATGCTTCTCCGCAGTTTGGGGGCCTGAGTGGAAGCCGAACGCAGACAGGTCACGGTTCTATTCACGGACATGGTCGGCTTCACGACTTTCCAGGAGCGGTCGGGGGAGGAAGCAGCCTTTACGCTGATGCAGAGCCTATCGAAGCTGATGGGCGAGCCGCCGTCTCGAATTTAGCTAAACCAGCAGCGAAAGCAAAACGCTATGTCTGAACAACTCGGAGTTTTATTTCTCGTCCTATTTTTGTGTGCGGCCGCAGGCTGCATCTACTTGAGCATCACGATGTCTCGTCGCGTTCAAATGGGCATCGATCGGTGGCGCAATGAGGCGAGGCAAGGGCTTGAAACTCAACCGATGGCTAGTCGATAGGAGCGCAGCCGCAATCATAAAGCGGTTGACGAAATATTTAAACTACATTCGACGAGGGAGCGACGGAAGCTAAGCGAACTTCTCATTGCCTCCACTTGATCGAACGCGACATGAAACTGATGGGTTGCCGGTCGGTCGACCAGCTGAGCCGTGACAACTTGAGATTCAGATGACCCACGCGGCTCTCGATGTTTTTGCCGGTCTAAAACACCGCGCGCTGGAACTGTCATGACGGCACACATCGAGGCAGTCGATTTTTTTGCGTTCGACAACAGCTACGCCCGCCTGCCGGACCGATTCTTCGCGCGGCATCGGCCCACTCCCGTCGTCGCGCCCCGTCTAGTTCGGCTGAACGAGAAACTCGCCTGGGATCTCGAGCTCGATCCGGGAAGGCTTGCCGCACCGGAGGGCGTGGAGATCCTCGCGGGCAACCGGGTGCCCAAGAGAGGCGAGCCGCTCGCCATGGCTTATGCTGGCCATCAGTTTGGAACTTTCGTACCTCAACTCGGTGACGGACGTGCCATTCTTCTCGGCGAGGTAATCGATCGCGGCGGCGTACGCCGCGACATTCAGCTGAAGGGGTCTGGCCCAACGCCATTCTCCCGGCGGGGCGATGGACGCGCGGCGCTCGGGCCTGTCCTCCGCGAATACATCGTCAGCGAGGCGATGGCGGCGCTCGGGATTCCAACGACCCGAGCGCTCGCTGCTGTGACGACAGGCGAGCCCGTTTGGCGCGAGAGGCGTTTGCCCGGTGCGGTGCTGACTCGCGTCGCGTCGAGCCACATCCGTGTCGGTACCTTCCAGTTCTTCGCGGCGCGCGGGGATGTGGATGCGATCCGGCGCCTCGCTGATCACGTCATCGCGCGGCATTACCCTGAGGCGGTTGACGCCGCGAACCGGTACCGCACCCTCCTCGATTTGGTGATCTCGCGCCAGGCAGCGCTTATTGCGAAGTGGCTGCTAATCGGCTTCATTCATGGCGTCATGAACACCGACAACATGTCGATAGCGGGCGAGACCATCGACTACGGCCCCTGCGCCTTCATGGACGTCTATCACCCAGAGACGGTCTACAGCTCCATCGATAAGATGGGACGCTACGCTTACGGCAACCAGCCACGCATCGCGCAATGGAACCTCGCCCGTCTGGCGGAGACGCTCTTGCCGCTGCTTGCTGAGGACAAGGACGCTGCCGTCAAAGAGGCGCAAGAGGCAATCGACGCGTTCACCACCGGCTTCGAGACGGCCTATGCCGCGGGCCTCAGCCGCAAGCTCGGCCTGTTCCGACCGCGGCGGGACGATCTGTCCCTGGCACAAGATCTCCTCGAGCGCATGGCTCGCAACGGCGCCGATTTCACCTTGCTCTTCCGCCGGCTGTGCGACGCCGCTGCCAGCCCCGACGGCGACGCGGGTGTGCGCAGCTTGTTTACCGATCCGAGCTCCTTCGACGATTGGGCGGTGAGATGGCGCCATCGGCTAACAGAGGAGGGTGGAGAAGCGAACGAACGCCGGGCGGCGATGCGCGCGGCCAACCCTGCTTTCATCCCACGCAATCATCTGGTGGAGGAGGCGATCTCCGCAGCCGTGAACGTTGGGGATTTCCAGCCCTTCGAGAGACTGCTGACAGTCCTCTCCATGCCTTACGAGGATCAACCGACTTTCGGCTGCTACGTCGATCCGCCGCGGTCCGATCAAGTCGTGCATCAAACGTTTTGCGGCACTTGACCAAGGAAGGGCAAGCTCGACGCCGGCATCTAACAACTACTGTGGCCCCGCGAACTGTTACCCCAAAGATTACCCTGCGAACTTACACGAGGCTCTTGCCGGTCGGAGTTTCACACTAAGTGTTTGATTTTTATGGTAGGCGCACAAAGACTTCGAACCTTGGACCCGCAGAGTAACAGCGGGCCAATTGCGCTTTGCGTCACCCCGCAATCAGCTTATACCAATCCTCGGTAAGTCTGACTCGCTTGGGATTCCCAAATCACCTGCAACTATAAGGCGCTGCTCGACGAGTTGGCGTCATAAGAAAGCCGCTCGGGCTTGCCGCAGAAAAAGCTAAACGCTTTTGGGAACGCCGCTGGTGGTCGAGGCCGTGCAGGACCGTCGATCCAAACCCGATCTGCGATCAGGCGCTGCGCGCCTTTCGCCAACAAATTTCTTCTCCTCGTGGGTGCGCGCGTCAACGCCGCTCCGCCGATCTTTGCCCGAACGTCGTTCGACGCTCGACTGCCTTTTCTTCGCCATAGCTCTCTCCACAAAATCAGCCGAGAATGTGCCCAGTATTGAGTGGAGAAATAGTAAACGCCGTTATTTTTGACGATGATGCATTCGGCATGCGCCTCGATCTTCCACGGTGGCGGGAAGCGGCGTGCGCTGCGATCAACATTCGTGGCCAATATGACCACGAATGGACTTGATCATGCGGTAATGAACTCACCCGGCTTTAATTTTAAGGCTTTAACGGCTGCCTCAGGGAGCAGGCCATATGCCTCAACTTTCTCATTCGGGGCCATCACGCTCGCGATAATTGCCTCAGCTTTGTTCGCATCCTCTTCGGCGACGTAATAGACTGTCCGCAGCGGCGGATCGCCCGCGCCAAGCGGTTCAGTCGTCACGAGGACAACTTGACTATTTGCCATGCCATAATATGGCACCCCGCACCGTTGGACGGAAGCAGCAGGCAAAGTCGTGGGAATTGCGCGCCGCGATGAGCATGGCGCGGCTTTGGCGCGATCAGGGTAAGCGGATGAAGCCCGCGATCTTCTCTCTCCTGTCTACGGCTGGTTCACCGAAGGATTCGACACGCTCGATCTGAAAGAGGCCAAGGCGTTACTCGATGAGCTGCACGCCTGACATCTAATTTCGAAACGGCCTCTTAGATTCAATCCACTGGGGCCATAGCGTCAGGGAGGAGCCGATGGTTTGGAAACTCTACTATGAGATTCCATCCGCACTGCCGCCAGTCCTATATTGTGACCTATTTGAAACGAAAGAAGAGGCGCTGCAAAGGGCGTTCGAGTACTATACCAAGCCGTCGCACGGCAAATTGGTTCGACGGATTGATCACGAAGCCGAGGGGGCGATTAACCAGTCAAAAATCGAGGAGTGGTGTCGCACGCAAGCTGCTACAAAGCAGCAGTGACGCCGTCCTCCACGTGACCGAGCGTCTGTCAATTACGGAGGAATGCGCCCCCCTGCTGATAAGCGTGCGTTCGCTTTTTCGCCAAGCGGCAGTCGGAACCTTGGGATGGAGCAAAGAGGTCAAATAATTAGTGCGAACTTTCGAGCCGCAATGATGAGGCGGCTCCAAGCCGCTCCGGCACGATTAACGGCGGCTGTCGCCGTTCGGCATATTCGCGTTTGCGCTCTCGCGACAGCTGCTTGGCCTCCCTACGCCGCTTATCCGCTTCTTTGTTACCCACATAATCCGGCTCATAGGGCAGGATGATTTTGGACTTTGTGACCATGACTTCATCCCTTCTTCGGTGATGGGCTCGCGACGTGGACGCCATCACGCTAAGAAGCGTGTTAAAAGATGAGGTCTGGCAGCACGAGAGAACTGGGGCGAAACCACTGGTGTTGTTCTTGGCCACCAGCCTCATTAATCAAATGTGCATGCCAAGCGAACGCCGCAAGATCAACGAGCGCGCCAGCGGCGATTAGGAACTGCAACAGCGCAAAGGGGCGGCCGGATGTTGTCCATGACACTCTTTAAGGTTCATGCCTGGCACCTTAGTCGTCTTCTCCCAGAACCTTGCCGGTGGTCGGATTGACGTGATGGATTTGGCGGCACACGGGGCAGGTCACCGGCTCGTAAGAATGGTGGTCTTCTGAAACGTCTTCAGCGGTAAAACCTTGGACGCGCGCACCGGTTTTTGGGCAGCGATACAAGAAGAGCGGCATTAGTGCCCCGCTGAAAGGGTTAGGCGGCCAAGACCGGAGCCCCTTTAGGTTCGGCCTTGGCTGCCCTGACTCAAACACCTCCGTGCTTTGAGCGAACGGTAATCATCTTCGATCGCGGCTCGGTTACATTGATTTCGATCAAAGGCGTGGGAACTACGTGCGGCGATGAGCATGGCGCGGCTCTGGCGCGATCAGGGTAAGCGGGATGAGGCCCACGAGCTTCTAGTTCCGGTGTACGGCTGGTTCACCGAAGGTTTCGAAACGCTCGATCTTAAGGAGGCGACATGCCCTCGCGCATGGAATAAGCGATCGCGTAAGCTTTGAGGTGGCGAGCGCCAAGGACATTAACGAATCCGACTTTGACCTCGTCACAATGTTCGACTGTTTGCACGACATGGGGGATCCTAGGGGCCGCGCGGGCCATATGCGACGCATCCTGAAGGACGACGGAACTTGGATGATAGTTGAACCAATCGCTGGCGATCGTCCAGAGGACAACATGAATCCCGTTGGACGGCTTTATTACAACGCTTCGACCGTGATCTGCGCGCCGACATCACTGGACCAGGAAGTTGGCGAAGGCTTGGGCGCTCAGGCAGGCGAGGCCAAGTTGACTGAAAACATTCGCGCAGGCGGGTTTACGCAGGTTCGGAGGGCGACGGAGGGCCCGTTCAACATGATCCTTGAGGCTCGGGCCTAGTCGGGCGCTCCTGCCGAGGTGCGCAAGCTGGCGCAATTACATACGAGAGCCGCCATAGAGCGGCTTGCGAATTGGATGCGATCAGACGTTCAACAAATCCAAAATAGTGCCGCCCTGTTGGAAAGATGATGCCTCGCACTGGCATCAGGCTTCCAACCCGAACGATGGCCGGTGCGCACAACAGCGAATAGCTCCCGAAATCCGGTCACATGCCCGAGTATTTCCCCAGCCGAGCCTCTTTCATGCCGCATTCGCTTAGCCAAAATGCCACGGGTGTTGGGGCAATCTATAGCAATTTGGTAGTTGCAAGCTTCCTCCCTGGCGAGCTTCTTGGTTTTCCTGTGAACCAAGGGCTCGCCTTTTCAATCTCACTCAAGCCGTAACGCTTCGCGCGTGAATTTGTTTGCTTCTTGGACCGATCGCCACGCGCTCTCAGTGTTACGAGAAGCAACGACTGTCTCATAATCTCAAATTGACGTTTGACCCGCATCTCTTCGATCGACCAGGGCGCGGGGAAGCGGCGTGGCTTAGGCATCGGCGATCATGTAAAATTGCGTTGCATTGGGGAGGGTAGGAAATGGACCAGCTCCGACTATGCATGAACGTACTTCGCGTATTGGTGAGACAACCCGCTGACGTAAATTGCCAGCTCTCGGTCGAACGGCAGATCAACGGATATCTTCGGCGTGAAGGTGCGACCAAAGCTTCACTTGAACGGCTTGGTTATGCAATCGACGAGGAGGCCAAGAAAGGCGGAGATTGGATGATGATGGAGAAGTACGTTCAGTCGTGTCTTCGTAGCCTGCCCGGTGCGCCTTAACCCATTTCAGGAAATGATCTCGATCAAAGCGCTGGATCGGCTGATAATTTTCAAATGGATTGGAAGTCAATATCTACCGCGCCGTACGTTGGCGCTCTTGAGTTAGCCGTCATTAAAAAAGACGGCCCTCACACTGTTGCGTTTCCTTGTCGTCGGGTTGTCGGCGGATGGATCGCCGCCGAAACCAATAAGTGGATAAAGTTGAAGCCGACACACTGGCGGGTGTGGCCATCGCCGGTAAAAAGAACTTAAACAGATGGCGTCGTTTTGGGATGCGCTTATAGGGGGAAGTCATGGCCACCAAGCAAAAAGTCCCGATATCGATGCGTGCGCTCATTCAGCGCATCAATCGCAAGCTTCGACATAATGGTGAAGTGTTGAAGGTCGCCCGAGGCAGTCGAGCTGAGTCGGAGTCGGACGTGGGTCAGTACTTCATCGTGAACATCAAGCGAAATTTGTTAGTCAACGACCACTGCGATCCAGAGGCAGTAGGTCGCGAGATTGGTGTGATGGCCGAATATGAGCGCCTGGTCGAGGATTAGTGACGGATGTAGAGCCGGTGCCGAGCTACACGGCATATGCGAACGACATCGCCCATGAGGGGACGCGCTAACTACTAGGCGACGCTTCGACTAATTCATAGCCTAGCGTGTATGGGCCGTCTCGTGCGGGTAGTTGCGCCATGCAGTGCGGACAAAAAGCTTGCTCACCGGGTTTCGCAGGTTCACCCCGCTGTCGCTTCAGCAGCTTGGCATTACATGCTGGACATGAGTAGTTTGAGCGCGCGGTTCCCACTTTTCGTTACCCCTTAGGAGGGCTTACACCATCGCCAGGGCGCATGTGCCGTGGAGTTTAGTGCGGTATCATCTCGTAAATGACCACGACTACAACGACAGCGCCTAGAAAGATCAGCCAATTGGAAACCAGAGTGCCAGCTATTGACGTTTTCCCGTTTAACCATTCCATCATGGCCTTTCCTCCCATTTAGGTAAGGCGTCCGCCCGGCCTTCAGCGTCCGCCTTCCTCCGTTACTGCAACGCCGCAAGGTCCGCACTCGAACGTACGCAACTCAGGCAGTCCGCCTAGCTTGGGAACCGTCCGCGCGAGCCGCATCGGCTTTCCACAGGTTGGGCAAAGTGGCGGTCGAATGTTGTCCATGACGCTCTTTTGCGCGAACGCTGCGCCACTTGTCTTGATGTGCATCAACTAGGCTGAAAGGAAAAAGCTGAACCGCCCCGGGTTTGCCGGAGGCTCCAACTCTTGAGAGGATGGAGCCATGAGCAATCAGACAAGCAACAGGTTTTCGCCTGAGGTCCGTTCCCGCGCTGTGCGGCTGGTCCTGGATCACGAACATGAGCATCTGTCGCGATGGGCGACGATCGTTTCAGTGTCGGCCAAGATCGGCTGCACAGCGCAGACGCTTCTGGATTGGGTGAAGAGAGCGGAGGTCGACAGCGGCAAGCGGGCTGGCGTTCCGACCGAGATGGCCGAGAAGCTGAAGGCCCTGGAACGCGAGAACCGCGAGCTGCGCCAGGCCAATGAGATTCTGCGCAAGGCGTCAGCGTATTTTGCCCAGGCGGAGCTCGACCGCCGGGTGAAGCCATGATCGCGTTCATCGACGATCATCGGGAAGCTTATGGGATCGAGCCGATCTGCAAAGTGTTGCCGATCGCCCCGTCGAGCTACCATGCGCATGTGGCCCAGCGGATTGACGCCGACAAGCGTTCGGCCCGGGCGCGGCGGGCGCCGAACTAAAGATCGAGGTTCAACCGGTCTTCGCGGAGAACTTCGGCGTCTACGGCGCGCGGAAGGTCTGGCGGCAGTTGCGGCGAGAAGGCTTGGCGGTCGCCCGCTGCACCGTCGAGCGGCTGATGGCGAGCCTGGGCCTGCAGGGTGTGATCCGTGGCAAGCCCGTGCGGACGACGATCAGCGGGACAAGACCACGCCTTGCCCGTTGGATCACGTCAACCGCCAGTTCCATGCGCCGAGGCCGAATGCGCTCTGGGTCTCGGACTTCACCTACGTGGCCACTTGGACCGGCTTCGTCTATGTGGCCTTCGTCATCGACGCCTACGCCCGCCGCATCGTGGGCTGGCGGGCCTCCCGTACGGCGCATGCGAGCTTCGTGCTCGATGCGCTGGAGCAGGCTCTGCATGATCGGCGGCCTGTCCATCGCGGCGGGCTCGTGCACCACAGCGACCGAGGCAGCCAATACGTCTCGATCAAGTACACCGAGCGCCTGGCGCAGGCGGGCGTCGAGCCGTCAGTCGGCAGTGTCGGCGATAGTTACGACAATGCTCTCGCCGAGACGATCAACGGTCTCTACAAAGCCGAGGTCATCCATCGACGTGGGCCCTGGCGGTCGTTCGAAGCGGTCGAGTTCGCAACCTTGGAATGGGTAGACTGGTTCAACAACCGGCGGCTCCTGGAGCCCATCGGCAACATGCCGCCGGCCGAAGCCGAGCAGCGCTACTACGCCATGCTGGATGAACCAGCCATGGCAGCCTGACTCAAACCAATCGGCCTCCGGCAAACCCGGGGCGGTTCAGCTTACTGTTTGGGCTACCGACTTAGCGGCTTCAGACGCTTGAAAACATGGGATAACGCCGCCAGTACCCTAAGATTTTAAGTCACGCCCGTCTGGGGGCGGAAGGGCACCGCGCTAAGACATAGCCATTGGATTGATTGCGACCGTGACTTGGACAGTGCTTCTCGGATACGAGTCTTTTAGGCTGGTTAAAGCAGCATTTTTCTAGCCGGACGCGATGTCCGTAACAGCGCCGGGCGAACATCGTAGGAGAACACGATCATGGGCGACAACGACAAAATCTATGTCGACACTGGGCGGCCTTCAACACTGAACAGCGGCGGCATTTCGACCGACTACCTTACATTTCAAGAGGCCTCGATAGCCTGGCATAAATTGACGCTCGAGCAGAGGCAAAGAGCGACGATCAGGCCGCTCGGCGGGCCGGCCTACGTAGCGGCTCAGATTGAACGGCTTCACAACGGGTAGAAGCCTGGAGGCGTGACGCCGCCCGGCGTTGGGGGCCGGCAGAAGTGAGGCCGCAATGAAGACTCCCGATGGAATAGGAGGCCCGACCGGACGCCACCCACCCGTGTCCGCTTTGGGTCCACGAACTGCCTCGCCACCTCCACCGAAGGGGCGGCAGAAAGGTCCCCGAAAGGCGCCGCGCCGCCCCGCGACCTTAACGCGCCAAAAGCAGTAGTCCCCTCTCAAAAAAGAAGATCAAAAATCAGCGGCAATCAGGTCGTAAGATCCCTTACGCTGGCGGCCATAAACCTTGACCGCGGTCGCGTAAATCAATTTGCGGTTCGCGTCGAACGCGCCGAGCAGCCCTATTTCATCGAACGGCATGTCGGGCTTGATCCTCTTCAACGCATCTGCATTGACGAAAAACGACGCCTCCATTGCACTATCATGCCCCCAAAACCGCACGGCACGCCGCGTTGCGTCATAGAAGCGGCTTTGATTTGGAAAACTAAGCGTCATGGAGTAGGTCCCGCTCCTGCGCCGACTGAAGTTCTTGCGGATCGATGACCATCATCTCGACTGCGGAAGCATGGTGAGAGTCCGCCGGCACGAAGATCATGGTGGCCGTGCGGCGATAGACGGGAAAGGACAACTCTTCGATCAGTTCTTCGTCCGTCACAACTCGATAGGCCCCGGGCGGCAGGATTCGATCGACGCCTTTCAGCTCGAATGAATGCCTGAAGACGACGGACTTGCTGTGCGAGCGGGTGGTCACGGCGCTAAGCCGTCCTGCGGCGGCGCAAGGGATAGTCTACGCTTTCGTACAGGCGGCGAATTCCCTGGCGGTCGTATCTGTCCTCATCGACTTCGAGATGGGTCCCGAGAAGAAATTCAGGCGCAAGCTCTTCTATCGCGAAGCGAGCGGCGTCCGCAGCGTGCGCAAAACGTCTGTACCCGGTTGGTTGTCGTTTCAATGTCAGATTGCGGATGGCGAACAGCTCCGCCTCGGCGCTGTAATCGAATCCGATCATGCCCATCTTCGACCACGGACGCGTTTGTCATTTGAATATCTCCAAATAAAAGGCCCAAGTTGTTAAAACGAGCCGCGCCTCAGGCTTGCTTGTTGATGGCAGCCGTCTCTGGCCCCGAAACTATCCGCTACGACCCAAGATGAAGGCCGGAAAAATCCCGGGCCTTCGTCGTTTCGGTTGAGGCTGGGTTTAATAGTCCATGCCGCCCATGCCACTACCAGGCATAGCGGTGGCCCCACTATCCTTTTTCGGCCTTTCGGCGACCATGGCTTCCGTGGTGATCAGCAGCCCGGCAATCGACGCTGCATTCTGAAGGGCCGCCCGAACAACCTTGGTCGGGTCAATGATGCCCTTGGAAACGAGGTTTACATACTCACCATTCTGTGCGTCAAAGCCGTAGGCGTACTGATCCTTCTCAAGGATCTTGCCGACGATCACCGAGCCGTCTTCGCCGGCATTGGACGCGATCTGGCGGGCCGGAGCGGAGAGGGCCTTGCGGACGATCTCGACGCCGGTCTTCTGGTCGTCGTTGTGCGTGCGTACCTTTTTGAGAACTTCGCTAGCCCGCAGGAGAGCAACGCCGCCACCCGGAAGGATACCCTCCTCGACCGCGGCTCGGGTCGCGTGCATTGCGTCGTCGACGCGATCCTTGCGCTCCTTCACCTCGACCTCGGTCGCGCCGCCGACGCGGATCACCGCGACGCCGCCCGCGAGCTTGGCGAGACGCTCCTGCAGTTTCTCACTGTCGTAGTCCGAGGCGGTCTCCTCGATCTGCGCTTTAATCTGGTTAATGCGAGCTTCGATGGCGGACTTCTTGCCGGCGCCGTCGACAATCGTGGTGTTCTCCTTCTCGATCGTCACCTTCTTGGCACGGCCGAGCATGTTCACCGTAACCTTGTCGAGTTTGATGCCGAGATCCTCGCTGATCGCCTGAGCGCCGGTGAGAATCGCAATGTCTTCGAGCATGGCCTTGCGGCGATCGCCGAACCCGGGTGCTTTCACCGCCGCAACCTTGAGGCCGCCGCGCAGCTTGTTGACGACGAGCGTCGCCAAAGCCTCGCCCTCAATATCTTCGGCGATGATGACGAGCGGCTTCGACGTCTGCACCACTGCTTCAAGCAGTGGCAACAATTCCTGCAGGCCCGAGAGCTTCTTATCGTAGATCAGGAGATAGGGATCTTCCATCTCAACGCGCATCTTTTCGGCGTTGGTGATGAAGTAGGGAGAGATGTAACCGCGATCAAATTGCATGCCTTCGACGACATCCAATTCGGTTTCGAGGCTCTTGGCCTCTTCGACCGTGATGACGCCCTCATTGCCGACCTTCTCCATGGCCTTGGCGAGGTAATCTCCGATTTCCTTGTCGCCGTTGGCCGAGATGGTGCCGACCTGGGCAATTTCTTCGTTCGAGGTCACCTTCTTTGAATTCTTCCTCAGGTCCTCGACCACGGCTTCGACCGCAAGGTCGATGCCGCGCTTGAGATCCATAGGGTTCATGCCGGCGGCTACTGACTTGGCGCCTTCCCGTACGATCGCATGCGCAAGAACCGTGGCGGTCGTCGTGCCGTCACCGGCGTAGTCAGATGACTTCGAGGCGACCTCGCGGACCATCTGCGCGCCCATGTTTTCGAACTTGTCTTCGAGCTCGATCTCCTTGGCGACGGTAACGCCGTCCTTGGTGATGCGAGGCGCTCCGTACGACTTGTCGAGGACGACATTGCGACCCTTCGGGCCCAGCGTCACTTTCACCGCATTGTTGAGGATGTCGATCCCGCGCAACATTCGGTCGCGTGCATCAACTGAAAATCTAACGTCCTTGGCAGACATTATGCAACTCCGTGAATTCCTGTTTCGGGATGGGAACGCTCAGGCAGCCTTCTTCTTGGCTACCGTCTCCTGGAGCACGCCCATGATGTCGCTCTCCTTCATGATCAAGTAATCGACGCCGTCGAGCTTGACCTCGGTGCCAGACCACTTGCCGAACAGCACGCGGTCACCAACCTTCAGGTCGATCGGTATCAACTTGCCGCTCTCGTCGCGGCCTCCCGGACCAACGGCAATGATCTCGCCCTGCGAGGGCTTCTCCTGGGCGGTGTCGGGGATAATGATGCCGCCTGTGGACTTCGCTTCGGGATCAATTCGTTCGACGACGACGCGGTCGTGAAGTGGGCGAAATTTCATGCGCTCCTCCTAGTTGTGGTCCTAATTTTCGGACAATGAAGCGAAGTGGCTCACTGCGGAGTCGCAATATGAAAGCCACCTCTTCTCCTTAATTGGGGCCCCTTTAGCACTCTTCAAGTGAGACTGCCAATTCGCGATCAGGTAGTCGCTCGAAATGCCGTTAACGCACTGAATTTAGAACAAACTTTATTTTTGGTTTTGCGCCGCGTTCGACCTGTGCATGAGCCAGTCGCTTGCCCGCCACGGGCGACATTTCAAGGCGCGCCAACAGGCGAGGTCAAAAAGCGCTCTGCCGATGCGGGCGGAATTGGCTGTGTGTGCCGAAAACCTTATCCGCGTTGCTGGGATGAACGAATCGCCTAAGCTGGCGCAATGATCGGGCTGCTGTGTTTATTTCTTGCGCTCATGACTGCGCAATTCAAGTCGAAGAGCCGGCTCGAAGCAGAGAACGCGGCACTCCGACATCAGTTGATGGTTTTGCGGCGTAAAGTGCAGGGCCGGGTCCGGCTGACGAACAAACGACCGCTGGTTTCTTATCCGGTTATATCGATGGTTTCCGTCGATTTTGCATGTCGTCACGATCATTCAGCCTGAGACGCTGGTGCGGTGGCATCGGACGGACTTTCGCTGGTATTGGCGTTGGAAATCACGCCCTCGGGGAGGACGGCCACAGATCGAGACGGAGCTCCGTGCGCTGATCCGGCGGATGAGTATCGAGAACCCCCTTTGGGGAGCGCCGCGCATCCACGGCGAACTGCTCAAACTCGGGTTTGAAGTCGCGCAGTCAAGCGTCGCCAAGTACATGGTCGAGCGGCGCGGACCGCCAAGTCAGGGCTGGCGCACGTTTCTGCGGAACCACGCGCCGGACATTGCTGCCATGGACCTGTTCGTTGTTCCCACCATTGGCTTCGATCTGCTCTATGCCTTCGTCATCGTCCGTCTGAGCCGCCGAGAATTGGTCTGGATCAACGTCACAGCAAACCCGACGGCCGAATGGATCGTGCGCCAGCTAACCGAGGCGTTCCCCTGGGATGAGGCTCCGCGCTACCTAATCCGCGATCGGGATCAGATCTACGGCACCGTCGTCGCGCGGCGGTTACGAGCCGTAGGCATTCGGGACAAGCCTACGGCACCAGCCTCATCTTGGCAGAACGGCTTTGCCGAACGCCTGATCGGATCGATCCGGCGCGAGTGTGTGGATCATTTTATCGTCTTTGGCGACGCGCATCTGCGCCGCACCCTGCAAACCTATGCTCGCTACTACAATGACGTCAGAACGCACCGGTCATTGGACAAAGATGCGCCGGCATCCCCCCGTTCAGCGGACTGGAATCATAAGTTCACGCTCGATCCTTGGCGGGCTTCATCACCACTACCTGCGGGTTTAGTTTTTCGGTACACACACGGTTCATTTACGTTGCCTCCGGCGACTTACAAAATCAGGAATTGAGGCAGATTCTCTATCGCGTTAAGGGCCTAGAACCAGTGTCCCCGAATGTACCGGGCGCTGCCGCCGAGAACCAATACCGTGACGAGAATGATCAGAAGAGTGGCGGTGTCCATATGGTCCTCATGGGCAACATTCGCGACTGGATCCGACACCTCCAACTTTAAGTTTGAACTGAGTAACCGCAAAAAAACTGAGCTAAATTGCTCACTCTCCGTGCCGCTTGCGCGATGTTGCTTTATCCCCAATAGCGACCGGGAATGCGGGCATCGCGGCTGGTCCGAGCCGGGCCAGCAGCCGAAGTCGCGCCCCCCCCCGAACTGGCAGCCGAGCGTCAAAGTGAGCACTTCGAGACAGATTGCGGAGTCTGACCGGAGCATGCTCGACAACAATCGTCCAAACCCGAGATCAGCCAGAACGACATGACAACCAAAACTTATACCGCCGAATCCGGAGCCGTTTTTTCATTAGGGGAAATCACGCGGACTGAGCCTTACTTGTCCGGAAGAAGGGATAAAAACATGGTCGCAAGTTCCAAAATCATCCTGCCTTATGAGCCTGGTTATGTGGCTAACAAAGAAGCGGACAAACGGCGCAAGGAAACCAAGGAGCGGGTGCTGCAGCGCGAACGCGAATTTGCCGAACGGCAACAGCCGCCGTTAATCGTGCCGGAGCGGCCTAGTACCGCCTAAGCTGGCGGCTTCGTCATTGTAGAAGTTTCAAAATCTGCTCATACTGCTCAAGCATCTGCTTGAGCTTTCCAAGGCCCTTGACATCCAAATTGGCTGAGATTTGCAGACGACCTTGAGGTGTCACCAAGACGCTAATCTCGTTGCCGTCGCCCTCTTTGTTTGAGGATGCAAACTTACCTGGCGTCGTGACCTTTGCGACCGGAATCGGCGCGGGTGGCTCGACAACTGTCACTTCGCTTATGGGTATCCCTGTTTGACTGCCGTCGACCCAAACGTGGCGATCCTGATTCTGCCTAACCATCCGAGCGGGCTTAAATTGATCGACGCCATCTGAGGTCCATTGGACATAATCACCAACTTGGGGTAACGGCCCTTTTCCATGACGATGGACTCTTTTGGATTTCACGGTGGGCCCCTTTGACCTCTGAATTTGATTTTAATGCATCATCCCATTTGCATTTGCTTGGACCTAATAGGGCGCCGAATTGCATCCGCTAGTCTTAGCGATTCGGCGGCAATTTCGCGTTGAACGCAGCGCGATTCCTGATCTGTTGTCGCGGCCACCATGTTCAAACAATGCTCACCGTAACGCGCGTAGGCCTCGTACTTGTCGTTCTTCTATTTAAGGCAGGAAATCTGTCGCGCACTATCGAGCGAGTCTGTTCAAAATGGACCACCTCAAAATCAAATGGACCACCGACATGGAAACGGCGCCAGTACCCAAAAAGCGTCGCAAGCTAGACTGGGGCCGCCAACTGAGGCGGTCTATGGAATTTGCCGACCATCCCTTACTCCTTTAGTGGGCGGTCTGCTGAAGTTCTGCAATGACGGGACCGGCGCCGACCGCGTGAATGGTGCCGGCCGGCACAGAAATGACATCGTCTGCCGACACCGCGTGCCAAACGATCAGGTCGGAGACCGAACCGTCTTCGATGGCTTCGCGTAATTGCTGCGCCGTCAGGCGCCGACTAAGGCCGAGGGCGATCCTGGCGTCGGGGGCGGCACTCAAAACATACCAAGCTTCGGTCTTGCCGTTTGGCAGGCCCATCGAACGTGCAAACGCATCGTTGGGATGAACCTGAATGGAAAGCGGTTGGCTCGTAAACAACAATTTGAGCAAGAGGTAAGGAGCTATGTCAGAGTTATCAGTTCGTTCGTACCAAATTTAGCCAATTACCCCGCCGTCGTTGCCTACGTCACACCAAGGAAATAGATCGACGACACCCCAGGGCTTTGCTAATGCGCGCGCACGCACGTGTTCAATGACCATGACCTTACCTGATCTTCGATCGGGACAGCGTTTTTCGAATCGCAACAGCGCGCCGAATTTCTGTGTCGCAAATGCCCGCCGCGCGAACGGATGGGACGCAAACGGCGGCGTCCGGCTATCGATGGAAAGCGTTTTAAAGATGAAAGAAAAGCCGCTCCGGAAAAGTGAGCGCAACTCTGGAGGTTAGAACCGCTCTGCCGTTAAACATGTGGATGAATAGCGACGAGTTCAAGGTGCGCGCTTGCAATTCCGCGTTCTGTTGCAATTCGGAAGACCTCGCGTTGACATTAGGCGATGTGTCGGGCCCCGTTTGTCCGAAGTGAGCAATTCTATACAGATAAATGGCAGTGAATAGAGCAGGTTGCCGCGCCACAGTGAATGAAAGACAGGGCTCACCGTTACGTGCCCGGTCGCTGGCTCCTTTTGTCACCTCGATTGAAATCTATGGGTTGCTCGATACGCCGTTTGCGGCTCCATGCTCTCCGGGGGAACCACAAACGCACAACCATGGTGTGGTTGTCTTCTTTGTGGAGCACGTGAATGAAGGTTTTGACCGTCGGCAGTGCGATGATCGACACCATTGCGATAATCGACAGCGACCGTATCGAACGCATGAGCATGCTGAATGCAGACAGCTCGTTTCTGCTGCTGGAGGAGGGTCGGAAGACCGAAGCGGAGGAAATTTCGACTCATCCCGGCGGTGGCGCCGTCAACGCTGCGGTCGCCATGGCGCGCCTGGAAATGGACGTCTCGCTGCTTGCGAAACTGGGTACCGACGAGAGGGCGGACGCAATTCTGGCTCGGCTCGCGCAGGAAGGCGTGTCGAGCCGGTGGACAATGCGAGATGCTCGCGCAACCACAGGCGCTGCCGTCCTCATCGCCTCGCATGATCGCAACGCAGCGATATTCACGTTTCGGGGCGCTAACACGCTGCTCGAGGTAGAGGACCTTCACGACGACGCGTTCGCGGTCGATATCGTCTACATTGCTAGTTTAAGCAATCGGTCGGCCGATTGTTTCCCGGGAATCGTCAGCCGCGCCAAAGCACATGACGCCTTGGTGGCGGTAAACCCCGGGCCGCGTCAGCTATCCGCCCGCGGCCAGGTGTTTCTTGAAAGCCTTTCGACGATCGACATCCTGGTGTTGAATCACACGGAGGCCGATCTTTTAGTGCCGAGCTTGGTCGCACGCTTTGGCGAGGGCGGCCCGACGCTCGCACTGGCTCCCGGCGAGGAAGCACCTGCACTTGCAGCGCGTGGTCTCGCCGCCGGCGGGTTTGAGATGAGGATCGCCGCTTACTTTTGCGCGCTTACACGCCTCGGCCCTCGTTACGTGGTCATTACGGACGGCGGGGGCGGCGCTTTCGTAGGTTCGCCCGGGCAGGTCCTCTTTGCGCCGGCGCTAAAATCGAAAGTCGTCGGCACAGCTGGGGCGGGAGACGCGTTCGGTGCGACTTTTACCGCCTATGTTGCGCTTGCCTACTCGGTCGAGGAAGCGCTACGGGCAGCGACGATTAATTCTGCGTCGGTTGTTGGGTACATCGACACCCAAACTGGTTTGCTACGACGCCGGGAACTCGACCAGCGCCTGGCAGCGGCACCGCCACAAACAGCTATCCGCGCGTGGGCCCTATAGCGTTTCGCGACTTGCTGCTCGATTCGGCTGAATGGACTGTTCCTGTGTTGTTCTTATTTGGGAATTCGATCATGACGAACAGAATGCCTCCCGTGCCGCCAGGCAACCGCAGCAGCAAGGGTCCAGCGAGCGGATCAAGCAGTACGCCAAGGGACAAATTGGTGAAACGTGAACATCATCCAAACGAGGCTGAGGAAGGAGAAACTGCCAACATCAAACAGAACACGACCAACAAAGGCTTCTTCCGCGGCCGTCGTTTCGAAAAATGACGCTCCCACTGACTAGCACCATTCGCCGCGCTGCAGGTGCCGCACCTTGTTCAGGGCGAAGGGCAGGGCGTCCGGCGCCGGTCGGACACGAGCTTGTTACCGATGGACCAGGACCGGAACAGTGGAATGTGTGAGTACCTTGACCGTTTCGCTGCCAACGACGATGGCGGAAATGCCGTGGCGGCCGTGTGACGCCATGACGATGAGATCGCAGCCCGTTGATTCGGCGGTATCGATAATCACCTGATAGGGATGCTCATGCTCGACGTGGACCGTTTCGCACGCGACGCCCGCTGCATGCGCTGTGCTGGCGGCGGCGCCAAGGATGTTCTCAGTATGCTTTTGCACGCGCACCTTGTACTGGGCCGATGTATCCTCGATCATCTGCGGGTTGGCGGTGAAAATGTGAAATGGCGGCGAGACTGTGAGCACGACGACCTTGGCGCCGATCCGCTTTGCCAAGGCTATGCCGTCCTGGACCGCCTTTCCGGCAAGCTCCGAACCATCTGTTGCTATCAGGATGTTGGCATACATTGGCGCCTCCTTGGCTTCGTGAATCCAGAGCGGACACCAAGCGGTCCGTTCCGCCGTGTGGCGCATAGTTGGATCGCCCAAGACACGGGCCTTCCAGCAATGTCCTAGGCCGCCAGGTTCGACGACACCTTACTCTCCTTCCGTAAGAGAGTTTTGGTTGTTACAAGCCCGCAGTTTGAGCATTTGAACTTGTGCACCGCTAGGTCGCTGTCGATTGCGTGTGGTTCGATGACGGCGAGCTTTATTGGCCGGCGACACTTTGGGCAGGTATCATTCATGAAAAGGTCAAAAGACATTGTGAGCTTCCTTTAAAGTGAGCTTCCTCCAAAACGTGGTAGGTTTGCGTAACACGCCGCCTAACGCGATATCCGTTGAAAGGAGGGGGGCCGAGCTTCGCGCACCAACTTGCTCGTATCGAGCACCTCTTTGCTTTCTGTTATGTCGGACAGCAAAACATCCACTAACGGATGCTGGCGGTTAAACGCCGCCCCGCGTTGATACTTGGAGACTACAATCCGCTCGATCGCCGCGAGATTGAATTTGCCAAGGGCGTTGTATTGCGCGCGAAGCAGACTTCGCCGTCCTTCATTGGGTTCAATCGGATCGACCCATCTGTCCATGACCTGTCTGCTTATGAATGCTTCGACGATCTGCCCCCCGTCGCGGGCATGAAGCAGCAATCCGTCCATGCTGTGAGGTCCGTCATCGACGGCAAATTCTGTGAACGGCATTGGCACTCCTCCTTGCTTGGTATGATTTCGCTCGGGACGGCCGATATCAATGTCTCGGTGTCTTCACGAGGATCGGGCATCGGCCCTCCGCGATCGCATGAGTCGGCAAACCGCATGGAGAACCCAAAGGGACGTATGAGTCCGTATCGAATTGCTCACAATCAAACGCTGTCCGGCTGTAGCCAAGGAGAAACAGGCCTTTGTCAACTAAACCTGGGGCGGCCTGACAGGCGCCCTGTGTCTGGTAATTCGTGCATCTCGTCGCGCAAGCGTTTTGATGCGCTGGCATCGAAGTCGCGCGACTGTATCTGATCGACAGCACGATCGTGAAAGCCCACCGCGCCGCCAGCGGGGCAAAAGGGGGGAGCAAAATCAGGCGATCGGCATCAGCCGCGGTCGGCGCTCCACGAAAATTCACGCGATCGTCGATAGCAAGGGCCGTCCACTGAACTTCACGGTAACGGGCGGGCAGGTCCACGACAGTCAGGTCGTTGGCGAAGTGCTTGACACTCCCAGACCGCCATTGGCCGTCACAGCCGACAAGGCTTACGACAGCGAGAAAGTGCGCCAGCAGATCAAAGATGAAGGCGCCTTGCCGATCATCCCCAGCCGCAACAACGCGAACAAGAAAGCCTATTGCCCCAAGCGCTTTTACCGGCGACGCCATAAAATCGAAAATTATTTTTGCCGCATCAAGGACTGGCGGCGTATCGCCACGCGCTACGATAAACTCGCCCAAAACTTCCTTGCCGCCGCAACCCTCGTCGGGGCACTCTATTGGATCAAGTTGTAGTCCAGACCCCTAGCTAATGACTAATGGCTGACAACGGTGGCTGGGATCTCGGTAACGCTCTCGTCCGAGAATTTAGGAACACCTCAATGTCGTAATCTTTACCCGCGCCAGCAACGACCAGTTCATGTGTAAGGCGGATGAGTATCGAGCCAATGCGGCGGAGTGCCGACGGATGGCAGACAGCAAGGAGAGTGCGCGGGAGAAGCACATGTGGCGCGATATGTCGGCATCCTGGCTGGGCATGATCCCGCACGCCGAAGGCGAAGAATTTGCCGCTAAGCAACGCGAGCACGGCACAAAGCAACCGAACTCAAATTCTTCACACTAAACGGCATTGCGTCAGCGCGCTGCGATGCTTTGCCGGGGCATATTGGCAATACGCGCCCAGGGCTGCTGCGGCGGCTGGACGATTGCCGCCCGGGCGGCTTAATCGTCCGCCTTGTCCTTGTTCCTCGTCGTGCGGGACCCCACATATTGAACTCCGGCTTAAAGTAGCCGGAAGCTGCAAAAAAATAGGGCGACGTACCGAGGTCGCACTCTCTCATCGGCAGCACCAAAGCCATCGGCAGGCACGCTTCAAGTTTAATGGCGGGTTGAGGCGTTTCAACTGCGCCTGCAACTGCGCGCAATATGCGTGAGGAAGGCGGTCGCAAATGGCTCGTAAAGAGAAATCCAATCGGACCGGGATTCCCAGGCAAAATGGGTCGCGAGCGCGAGCGGCGATGCCGAGATTCGATTCTGCGGTCTTTTTTGAAACCGCAGCCAGCGGCCGCAGCATTTCGACGCTTGGTAAGAGCGAAACTATCTTTTCTCAGGGCGATGTCGCGAACGCGGTGTTCTACATCAAGAAGGGCAAGGTCAAAATCACGGTCGTATCCAAACAGGGCAAGGAAGCCGTGGTCGCGCTGCTTGGCGCGGACGAATTCCTGGGCGAAGGCTGTTTGATCGGGCAACCCAAGCGTCTCGCGTCGGCGATGACCATGAGTGAATGCACGATCGTGCGACTCGCGAAGAGTGAGATCCAGCGGCTTCTTCAAGATGATCCCTCGTTCTCGCAGATGGTTTGTGTCGCATATCCTGGCGAGGAAAGACCGCGTTGAGGAAGACTTGGTTGATCAGCTCTTCAACTCGACAGAAAAACGGCTCGCGAGACTGTTGTTGCTGCTGGCAAATTTCGGCAAGGAGGGCCGCCCGAAGCCGATTATCGCAAAACTTAGTCAAGAAGTGCTCGCTGAAATGATCGGCACGACCCGGTCGCGCGTGAGTCATTTCATGAACAAATTTCGCCAACTAGGCTTCATCGACTACAATGGTCATCTTGAGGTACACAGTTCGCTATTGAGCGTGGTTTTGAGCGAGCAGGGGCGAACGGTGGCGCCGCCGGCAATAACGTCTGCCCGACAGCAGCCTAGCAAAGTCGCAGAAAAATCGCACTAAGCCACCGGGATGCAAAATGGATTTTTAAATGAATGAAAAACTGCCTTCCCCCTGCGAGCATTGCAAAGCGACCGTACTTTTCGGGGGCGGTGAATGTCCTGAGTGCGATGGCAAGGGCTATCGCTTAATTGTTGGCGGTCGGGTGATTTCTACGAGAGTCGAAAGACCGAGACCAGCTCGTCACCGTCAGCCCCGGGGGTGACTTGCGTGGCGCTTTCTTGTGCCAGGTGCCCCTAAGGTGGAACCTCGGACGCGCGCGACAAATGGCTGATTGTGGTTCGGCCGGTTGCGCGATCGCCTCGATTGATCGGGATCTTTCATCTCCAACAAAATTGGTCCATATAAATACGGCCAACTTGGTCTAACCGACATCATGACAATTCGAAAAGAAATCTAACAATTGAGGCCGCGGAGGCGGAAAGTATCCGCAACGGGGTCAATATCGATTCGATTTGAATCTGGAGGAGACCGGCGAGTTCTGTTCACCCGATTAAAACAAGATGGGCGCTCTTTTCGGCCACTATCGAGGCGTCTTGTATTGCTTGCCGAAATTTTCCGGCCAACATGAGAAATCAACATGAAAGACGCGCACAACAAAGCGGCGGAACATCACGAGTCCGCAGCGAAGTCCCATCGTGCCGCAGCGGAATCCCACGGCAGGAGTGATCATGCCAAGGGAAAAGAGCATGCGACCCAAGCCCAGCAACACGCGCAGAACGCCAACGAGCAATCCAAGACGGCGAATGCGAAAAGCGTGCAGCAGAAGTAACACTGCCGGCGGGGAGCTGGCGATCGTGTCGGCTCCCTGCTGACTTATTTCACGCAATTTTTCAATATCCTCCAGTCGGATGTATGCGAAGCCGACAACACGTTAATCCGATTCGCGTTTGGCGTCGCAAATTGAATCCGCCGTCCCCCATATTCCTTATTCACCAACATTCAATTGGCGAACGCCGCCTGCTGTCGACGGCAACGGCATTGGCTGCGGCTTTCGCGCGCATTGTATGTCCGACCGGATCGCTGATCGGTTGCCCGAGAACAACTTTAGGTCGGCGGATTGAGTCCCGGTTTGGCCGAACCCCAATTCCAATCCTGGTCCTCGGGCAACCTGATCCGTTCTTAAGAGTCGATGCTTGGCTTTACTTTAAACGTCCGCTTGATTTCTTTCTGATAGCGGAGATTGTCGATGCGGGTGGGCCTCGGTTAGGTGCCAATATCGGTCGATCATCGCGTGCCGACTTGCCGGCTCGGTTGGCTCAGGTGAGCAATTTCGCTCAGTCGCCTCTCGTTCGGCGGTCTAGAGTGTCGACTTCGTTTGTAATGTGTCCGACGTCAGCGCCTGTGAGACAGATTTAGCGACTTGAGGAACGGAGGATTTCTAGCTCATCGTAACCATCAAGGAGTGGAGATGAGACAGAAATCCGTACAATCCACGCCCCCATGATCCACGCCCCAGCGGACTCACACCACTCTCGAAATAAGTAGCGCGTCGTGAAGTGAAATCTGGTCAAAAATGACCAAATTAGACCGAGGGCCGGGTAGATTTGCCTCGCCGGCTTCTAACAGTCGATCGGCCGGGTGATTACATAATCGGGTGTCCCCGGGGCGGACCAGACGCACGTTTGAAAACCCGATCATCGCCCCGCAAACAGGAGATCAAGATGGTGACAAACCAGAACAAGCAGGCGAAGCTGAAAATGCAAGAGGCGGTCGCGAAATATACGGGGCCGATTACCAAGATTCCGGCGAAGGAGTTGAAGTCGAAGCGGAACAAAAGAAGTCGTCTCCCCGATCGGATTGGTCCCGAGTGAAACACGACCCGGACAGTGTTTTTTTATTGATCTGACCGCGCCGGTATGGACACGTATGAGATAACATTGCACCTCCTTGTGGCATTTATTGCGTCTGTCCCCCGAAACCTTTCTGTTGGGCGGTGTCCGCTTGGGTCAGAGACGGTCGCGGCGGCTGCCGTCTGGGAAGCGGTCGTAGGCGCCGTCTGGGTCGGACGGTCTTGGTTTCAGTGCAACGATCGGCGCGACTGATGGCCAGCAGATAAAAAACCCCGGCCGGGGGGCTGGGGGGCCTTTGATGGCCGGGGCTTCTATCCCGGTACGGTGACGCGACGCATACGTACAAGTCCGTTCCGGTCGTGACTAAGAGCTATTCTCTGAGCCGGTGTTCGGTCACCGCGTATCACAGGAATGTGCTTTCCCTTTTATTTTCGGCGCACCATTGCGCTTTGATAGCGGCACCACAACTAATCCCTTACCGGCAGGCCGCAGCTTGCCCCAGCTGCCCACGAAGCGATGACATGCCGACGTCACCGTTGACCCACTGGCAGCGGTGATGCCAACGGCTGGTACGATCCTAATCTGAAAAGATGAATTGGCTTGCATTGCGGATGCCGTGGATAGGCATCTGCGGATCGGCAACCGTGCGCACCTCCGGTGCGCACAGCTATCAAAAAAACGTAGGACCAGCGCCCAGGGCGTCGCGTCCCGTGTTACATCAAGGATGCCCTGAGGACGAGTGCCTTATGGATATGAGCAAGACCGCAGCAACAAAATCTATCAGTCCCCCAAGATCTGATGCCTCGCGAGCATTTAGCGAGATGACGGAGAAGGGTACCGCGCAAACCAAAGAGACTTACGAGAAAATGAGCGCCGCGACGACCGAAACGACTGATCTTATAAAAGCCAGTTGTTCGACGGCGCTTCAGGGCGTTCAGGACTATAGCAACAAATTCCTGGAGTTTGCGCAGGCAAATACCAACGCCGCATTCGAATTCGCTCAGAACGTGTCTCGTGTGAAGTCGCCTTCCGAGTTCATGGAACTTTCGGCAGCCCATGCGCGCGCGCAGACCCAGACTCTAACGGATCAGGCTAAACAGCTTGCGGGGCTTGCCCAGAAGGTCGCACTTGTCGGCGCAAAGCCGCTACAAGAGGGCGTTGCAAAGGCGTTTAACCACGCCGCCTGACCTCGACTAAAGTTTAGTGTGGTTCAATGCTGGCTGGTTTCCGAGCCGACTGCAGTTTTAGAACAGACAATGGTCGGTTTTTCAAACCCGACGCCGCAATAATGTGTCCGAGTGAGCGTCTTTATACAGATGTCCTCGCCCGCTCGGTTCAAGGTTGCAAGTGCCAGGCTTCCCCAGCCCCTGAGCGCCCGAGGACCTTGACCTATTCCCGTTGGCGAAGATCTGTCCCCGGTAATGTAAGCGTACGCGTAAAGAGCCCCGCATGACGGGGCTCTCACTTTAGGCCGCACCTCACTCGTCTGACACGTTCCGATCAAACGCCGGCGAACCGTGGACCGCCCCACAAGTAGGCCGCGCGAAGAGGAAAGTGGAACGCTGCGCAGTTTCGCGTGTTCCTTGATTGATGGCTCGTCGAGGAGATTTAGAGGTGGACTGGCGCAAGCAACTAAAAGGACTTCAACTGTCACCGCGCCGAGACCGGCCGTTGGTGCAAGCGATAGTTGGAGTGTTCTTCGCTGGCATGACCGCAGGTTGCTTTATTTTTGCGCGTGAAAGCCAGCCGCAAAGCGAGCCGAAATCGAGCGCGCAGGAATTCTATGATGCCTGCCGCGGCGCGGTCGCCGCCGATCTTCTCGCAGCAAAGAGGCGCCATTTCGAAACTCATGGCGATGATGCTGGCCGAGTACCCTGCGATCTGTCGGACGAACTGATCTCATTCGCCGAGGCCCATTTGGACCATGCCTATCCGACATTCGGGCAATTGGTTGTGAGTTTCCGGGCCGCGCGCGGGTGGCAGCATGGCGTGCCAGTCGGGGTTCTCACGCCACCGGCAGATGCTCAGACAACAACCAGCTTTCTCGATGCCTCCGCGGCGGAAGCATTTCGGCAATTCCACCAAGCCGCTGCGACTTTGCGCATCGTTTCGCGGACACGAAATCTCGCGATGGCGGCGGGTCAGCGGAGACCGAAGATAAGACGGCCAGTGCAACTGTAGAAAGAGCTGGCAGCCTTCGATGGCATCATGCTGCCGCTGCGACACTACCGAGATTGAAGGCTGGCAACGCCGGCCCGACAACTGCGGTGATACCCCGCAGGTCGCGAAGATGGCAGGAGACGAGTTCGTAGGACTTGCCTCCGGTACAAAGTCTCACGAGTTCGCTGACGGCGAGCGCCGCTGCCGCCGAACCGACAAACGGAGCTCCGATCGAACGGCCGGCGAGTTTTACGGTTCCGCATCGATCGCCGTATCGCTCCAACATCGCGCGGTAAGCCGGCAGCGCGATGTCCGCGTCGCTTGCTCCCGTCTGTGGCCACACCTCTCGGGCTGGCCTGGATGCGGGAAATGTGTGCGGATCAATCCCGAGGAAGTCCTGCGGGCCACGTCCCAGGCCCGCTTCGATCGCCCGTGCGAAGCCGACGTCCTCGACCGCTTGCCGCGCAAGCGCGTTATCGACCCCGATTAGCGCCACACTAGGTTCGCGCGGCGCGACGGCGAAGTTCGGCGCGAAGTCCCGCTCGACGATTGACACGTCAAACCCTCGCGTCTCGGCCCACTCCGCCATCGCACGTGTCTTCTTTCTGCCCATCATGGTTCGAGTGGTGAGCATCGACGTGCTGAGATTCGAGAGGGCGACGACGTCGGTGTCCTGCAGGATCAAGCGCGCAGTGTTTCGTTCGTAGGGCAGAAGTCCGAGCGTCCAAAGATATGCCTGACCGAGGTTGCCCATGCCGACGATCCAGATTTCGGACGGAAGATACTCCGGCAACGGTGCGCTGCTGCCGCGGAGCCAGTCGCGATGGAGATCCCAAAGATCGAGACCGACCGCTCGGCGGCAAGCCATCGGCGTTCCGCCGCGAACGCGCTGGAAGATCTCTGCGACGCCGATAGCGCCCGCCAAAACGCCGGCTGGCGTGAACGCGCCTGTCTCGGCAAGATGCAGTCCGCTCGCCACTGGAACGACACCGCCGCACCAGTCTGCAAACGTCGCGCGCAGCGCGAGCGGCTCCACGTCCGCGCCGCCGACGTCGCCAATCACCAGGGTCGGCATATCCCGGTGGATCCTGTCGGCCGTACGTGCGCCAAAGACGGCCAGAGCGTCTTCGATGCGAGAGAAGCCCGGGAGTGACACTGCAAGTTCGCCGCAGGCGCCGACGACGCTGACGCCGCCAAGGAACGCGCGCGCCCCGCAATTCGCGGCGGTCAGCAGCGTTGCTTGCAGCACAGCGCCGTCCGCGACGTCTTAGTAAGTCGACGCGCGTAGTGAACGCTTGAAAAGGCGTCGCCGATCGTCAATCTTCACTTGCATTTGCTGAAGGATTCTACGCGTGACCGTCTCCATGCCTCGAACGGTCGTCGTCGAGGGTCCGCTCGCCTAGCCCCAACACGTGGAGCCCGCGTTAAAGCGCCAATACCAATTTGATCGGGAAACTGCCGCTAATGACCGCCGCTAATGCCGCTAAGTCACCCTGTAAGTCATTGTTTTAGTTGGCTGGCGCGCCCGAATTGCGGTAGGGACGCTCATTACTGAGCGCCCCCCGCACAGAACCGTACGGGCCCAATTCAGGCATACGGCTCCCGCCTTGGGTGTTTGACGGCGAACCGCCTTTCCGGCCAGGGGTGAAGGATTCTCGGCTGGGGAAGCCAGTCGTTCGCTAGTTGCGTGAACCGTTCCCAACTCATGCTGTGCTTCTGGCTGCGTCGCCGTAGCGAGCGTTGCCAGATTTTAGCGACAGAGTGACGGAACGCGTGGAGCGCGCGACTGTTCGTCGGCACGGCGTGGTAATTGAAGTAGCCGCTGACGATCTGCTGCAGCCATTTCCCCTGGAAGGGGATCGGCTGATGCATGCGCCGCCGCATTTCCTGTTTGATCGCTCGCAACTTCGCCCGCATGCGATCGCGCCGGGTCTTCCGCTTGAGTTGGAAGGTACCCTGGCGGGATTTGCCACAGATGAAGGTGAAGCCCAGGAAACTAAAACTCTCCGGTTTGCCAAGCCCACGCCGATCGCGCCGGTCCGCCGCATAGCGGCCGAACTCGATCAGTCGGGTCTTGTCCGGATGGAGTGACAGCGCAAACCTCTCCAACCGCTCGCGCATTGCATCCAAGAAGCGTCGGGCGTCAGTCTCGTGTTCGAAGCCTACGATGATATCGTCGGCATAGCGCACGATGATCATGTCGCCCGTAGCCTCGCACCGTCGCCAGCGCTCGGCCCACAGATCGATGACGTAGTGCAGGTAGATGTTGGCAAGCAACGGTGAGATCACCGAGCCCTGCCCCGTCCCCTTATCACTGTCTGTCACGACCCCGTCTTCGAGGACGCCCGCCTTAAGCCATTTTCGGATCAGGCGGTTGATGCGCGGGTCGCCGATCCGGTGTTCAACGAAACGGATCAGCCAATCATGGCTCACCGTATCGAAGAACGACTGGATATCGGCATCCAGTGTGAAGTTCACTTTTCTGCTGTTGATCCCGACGCAGAGTGCGTCCAGCGCATCGTGCGTGCCACGTCCTGGTCGGAATCCGTACGAGAACCCGAGGAAGTCTTCCTCGTAGATCGCGTTCAGCACCGCAACCGTCGCACTCTGAACGATCTTGTCTTCGAGAGCGGCGACCGCGAGCGGGCGCTGTCGGCCATCCGGCTTCGGTATGTACACTCGCCGGCTTGGCAGTGCCCGGTATGCTCCCCGGTGGAGTTGCGTGTGCAGTTCCTCGAGATTGCGTTCAAGGTTTGCATCGTACTCCTTCCATGTCAGACCATCGATGCCAGCAGCGGCGTCCTTCTTGAGTTCATCAAACGCGTCCTCAAGCAGGTCGATGGTGAGATGGTGGAAGAGCGCAGTGAACTTCTCCTTCTTCCTTTGCCTTGCAGCTTGCCGTATGCGTTCCAGCGCCTGTGACACGCTTTCCCGGTCCTGCGCCCGGCACGTGCTTTGCTGGCTCGTATTCCCCTCGGCCTCCGCCCTTGGCTCCGCCGGCTCCGCAGCAGATTGTTTCACTTTGTTCGTCGGCTTCCCAGCTACTATGGCGGAGTTTGACTTCTCGCGCCCGTGCGTCATCGGCTACGGCTCCTCGCCTTCCCGATGCAGACCGAAACGGCTTTGCCGTCGGCCGAACGCGAGATCTCCCGGTTCCCGTGCAAGAAGCGTCGACACATGCCAGGTTCTCTGACCACGCCGGGTTGCCCAAGCACTCGCGTTAGCGTGCTCGACCATATTGCCTTCCGCTATCTCTACAGCGTCAGCACCCAGGATATTCCTATCGCGGCTCAATGGCTGGTCTGTGCACTCCCCTGCCGACGCTTCACCGTTGGCCTCGCGGCCACCGATGCACGGCTCGGGGCCGATGCGGTTCGCTACTCCTTCATCGTGTCGGACTTTCACCGACCTACTCCTTGCCAGTCTCCCGGCGCACAGAGATTCGAACTCCTGACCCCCATGTGTGGACTGGCTGTCGCGCCGAACCGTTCGATCAGGACGGCCGATAAGACTGCCGCCAATCGCTGTCGCCAGTGTCGCCAAAAACCTAGATAAGGCCCTGATTTTATTAGGTGGTGGTCCCGTGTGAAGGGAACGCTCTCCCGCTGAGCTAAGCGCCCGGTCCAGTTCGCGGCGGATTTAAGGAACCGTCATGCAGGGTGTCAAGCGAGGCTGTCAAATCCGGCGCGCCAACCAGCGCTCTGCGCGGGTCTGAGCGTGATTTTTTTCCGCAAACCGCCGGTTTTGGGATCGTCGATCAGTTCGACGCCGCGCGCGAGGCGCCGGACTGCAGGGCGCGGATGCGGTCGGCCAACGTGCCCTTGTTTTCCTTGGGAGCATCGAGCGTTGCGCCGCCGGTCTGGCCGGCGCCATTGACGGTCGCGCCGTCGCGCCGCCCCGCCGCCAATTCGGGAACCGCCTCCGCCAGCATCGACTCGATCGGCGAGCCGGGTCCTTCGAGCACCGCGGTGAGCCGCGCCACCTCGGCCGCCACGTCGTTGATGCGCTCGCGCAACAGCGCGTTCTCGACGCGCTCGGCCGCCCAGGTCGTTTCCGCGTCGCGCTTCATGGTCGCGATCTCGCGCTGCAGCTTGGTGCGCTCCTCGATAGCCGCGGCGAGCTGGGCTTCGAGCTGACCGATGTCGGCGCGGAATTTGTCGACAACGCCGCTGCTGCGGCCGCCGGCATTCTCGAGTTCTTCGCGCAAATCGCGCTCGATCTTGCCGGCCGCTTCGAGCTCGCCGCGCAACCGGGTGACTTCGAACTCGCGCTCGGCAAGAAGCCGTCCTTGATCGCCGAGCCGGGTTTCAAGCTCGCTCGCGCGGCGGTTCAAGACCTCTGCTTCGGTCGTCTGCACCAGAAGCTGCCGCTCAAGCTCGCTGGTACGCGCCGTAAGTCCATCAAGCTTGCCGCGCGCTTCGTTCGACTGGCTGGTCGCGGCCTCGGCCTCGGCGCGTTCGCGCGTGAGCCGCTCTTCGGTAGCCCGTACCGCGCGCTCATAGTCGGTGACGCTCACCTTCATCGCTTCGACCTGAGTGCGCATCGCCGCAAGCTCGACGCGCTGGCTGTCGGCCATGATCGAGCGTTCGCCGAGTTCGGCGACGAGCTTGGCAAGGTCGGCCTGCTTGTCGGCGAGCGTCCGCTCGGCTTCACGCAGCGAAGTGGACTTGCGTTCGAACTCGTCCTCGGTGGCGCGCAGCTGGTCGCGCAGATTCTTGTCCCGCGATTCCAGCGCGAAGATCGCTGCCGTCTTCTCGCCGAGTTCCCTCTTGAGCTGGTTGATGGCGTCGGTCTTCTTGCCGAGCTCGGCGAGCTGGCCGGTCGTCTTCGCCTTCATCTGCTCGACGCTCATTTCGAGCCGGCGCGTCGACATGGCGAATTCAGCCCGCAACTGATCCTTGTCGGCGCGAATCTCGGCGACCGACAGCGGTGTCGCCGCTTCAAGGCGGCGCATGGTCAGGCGTACCGCCCGATTGTGCACAAGGGGGACGAAAAGCAATCCGAGCAGCGCCGCGACAAGAAACCCGATCCCGAAAAACATGACCGGTTCGATCATGACACCACTCTTTGAACCACACCGTCCGCCCTAAATGCCACGCGGATACGAGGCAGCAACACCTTCCGGAGCTACTAACCTAAACCGGGATCGGCCGTCGCGCCAGAAAAGACAACAGGCCTACGCGACAAGCCTGTGACGCAGCCGTTTTCGCCCTCAGCCCAAGGGGCCGGCGATCAGAACGGGTTCCAGGTAGCGTGGGGGGTAAATTTGAGATAGCCGATGTTGGCCCCGAGCCGCAGCCCGACGCCGGAACGGATCGGCACGACGACGATGTCGTTGTAGGTCAGCCCCGTCATGCCCAAGCCGCCGATGAAATACGCCGATCCCTCAATACCGCCGAATCGCTCGAAAATCGCCTCGGTGCGCGGCAGGTTATAGACGAGCATCATGGTCCGGGCGCCGTTGGCGCCGGCATCGAAGCCGATCGACGGTCCCTGCCAGTACACACGCACGTCCCCGGCATTCTTGGTATAAAGCGTGCCGTCACCGTAGCGCAGCCCGCCGACAAAGGCGCCGCCCGCCTCCTCGCCGAGGATGTAGCCGTTCGGCAGCCCCCACTGACTCCCCGCCTTTTCGACTATTTGGGCCAGTCCGCGCGACACGCCGCCAAAGAAATGATGGCCGGCATCGATGATCTCGTTGGGCGAGAACTGATTGGTCGCCGGGGGTTGCGGCGGCGGCGAGGGCGCAACCACTGCCGGCGGCGGCTGCGGTGGCGGCGACTGAGCGGGCGGTGTGGTCTGGGCGGTAGCGGCCAAAGCTCCGAGGCCAGCGAGGATCGGGGCCACAACGGCGAGCCGCCAAGCAGAATTCATCGAGTGTCCCCCGGTTAACCCCACGCTCACGCGCTGCAGCTAATTGTCGGCTCAGCCCGTTTCATATTGCGCAAAGCTGGTCCGAATCGGCCAATACTTCGCTAAAACTATGACCGCAGCACGGCAACAACGGAAGCTCCGCCGCTTGGGCATCGTGGCCTTCGCCGGCCTCTTGTCGCTGCTGCCAGCCGCTACGGCTCCGCGTGCCGGGACATCCGAAAGGATCGTGGTCGACCGGCACTCCGGGCTGGCCATCGGCGGCTATGATCCCGTCGCCTTTTATACCGACGGAAAGCCGGTGCCCGGAGATGAAGGCATTGAACTGACCTACGGCGGCGCGGTCTGGCGCTTCTGCAACATCGGCAATCGCGAAGCGTTCGCCGCGCAGCCTGAGGTCTACATGCCGCGCTTCGGTGGTTACGATCCGGTCGGCGTTGCCCGCGGCATTGCGGTTGCCGGCAACCCAAACACGTGGCTGATTACCAGAGGCCGGCTGTTTCTCTTCTACGACCGCGACCGGCAGGAAATTTTCAGGGCGGATCCGGAGCGCATCAACAGCGCTGCCGAACGCAAATGGCCGGACGTGCTGCACACGCTCAGCCGTTGAACGTGCCTTTCAATACCCGGCCTTGGGCGCCGCTTGGGTAGGCGCCGGTCTGCCCCAGGCGACAAATGCCGGGATTCGTAGTTCCGGCGTGCCGTAGGTTAAAGCGGTGCCATCGGGCCGCGCCAGGCTGCCACCTGCGGCCACCAGCACGGCGTGGCCGGCGGCCACGTCCCAGTCCCGCGTCGGCCCGAGCCGGGGGTAAAGGTCGGCGGCGCCCTCGGCCAGCCGACAGAATTTCAGCGAAGAGCCGGAGGCGACGCAACGTGCCTGCGGCAAGCTTTCGACATACGCCCGGGTCGCTGCGTCGAGGTGAGAGCGGCTCACCATGACGATCAGTTCGTCATCGGGTCGTGCGCGGGTGTGGATTGGCTCTGGCGCTGACATGTGGTGCCCAGAAAACCGCAGCCGCTCGGCGCCACGGCCGATGATGCCGCGCCAGATAAGCCCGAACGCCGGCGCCGTAACGATACCAAGGATCGGCCTGCCGTTCGAAACGAGGCCGATATTGACCGTGTATTCGTCCAGGCCGGCGATAAAGTCGCGGGTGCCGTCGAGCGGGTCGACCAGGAAATAGCGCTCACTCTGCGCGGGCATGTTGTTCCGCTCGGCTTGCTCTTCCGAGATGGCCGGCAGATGTGGTTCAAGGCGCGCGAGACCCTCGCGGATCACCGCGTCGGCGGCTTCGTCCGCGTTCGTCACCGGCGAGCCATCGGCCTTGGCGCGGACGCCGCCGCTCCCCCGCGCGCCCAGAATTGTAGTCGCCGCGACGATGCTGATGGCGGTCAATTCCGCCATCAGGTCGTCGCTGGCAGCGGTGTCGAAGGTTGGCACGACGACGTCCTCGATGTTGCCGGATGATTTCCGGAATGGCGGATGCCTGGTGACGCACGATTGCCGAATCGCACGCGCTGTGACACCCAACGGGAGCCTAACGCAATTGAGCGGAGTTTCTCATGTCCGCCCCTGTTTCCGGCCCCATCGCTATCGGCGCCCTCGACCTCGCGGCGCTGCTGTGTTCGCGCGTTTGCCATGATCTGATCAGCCCGGTCGGGGCCATCGTCAACGGCATCGAGGTCATGGAGGAAGACAAGGGTGAGGAAACGAAAGCCTTTGCACTCGATCTGATCAAGAAGAGTGCATATCAGGCATCGGCGAAACTGCAATTTTGCCGGCTCGCCTTCGGGGCCGCAGGCTCGGCTGGCGCCCAGATCGATCTGGGCGATGCGGAAAAGGCGGCGCGGGGGCTCTTTGAGGACGGCAAGATCACGCTGGTATGGAATCTACCGCGCGAATTATTGGCAAAAAACCGCGTCAAGCTCCTCCTGAATATGTTGTTGATCGCAGCAGGTACAATTTCCCGCGGAGGAACGTTGACCGTCGATCCGGCCACCGGCGCTGAGGGGGTAACCGGCTTCGTGGTCACGGCTTCCGGTCTCAATGCCAAGTTGAACCCGGTCACCGCAGAGCTTCTTACTGGCAGCCCTGCGCACGCTGTCGACGCACACGCCATCCAACCTCTCTATGCGGGCATCTTGGCCCGGGATTGCGGCCTCGTGCTTTCGGCGGACGGCGAGGACGGTCGGGTTGCATTAACCGCCCGCTAACCCTTCGGCCTGCTACTAAAAAGTGCAGGTTTCGACTGCGTTGGAACGCTGCCCGCAACTGAAATTAAACGCTTTCACAACAAACTGACGCAAGTCTGATCGGGCGTTTCGCGTCCGAGCGGCGACGGCACGCGTTCTGCGTGCGTACGGCGGTGGCGCGGCGGCGCCGGCCGTCGAAAGCGCGTGTGCTGACGAGGCGCCTCATGGATGACCTGCTTCGCGAGTTCCTGACCGAGACCAATGAGAGTCTCGATCGGGTCGATGCGGAGCTGGTGCGCTTCGAGCAGGAGCCGAACAACCGCGAGATTCTCGGCAACGTCTTCCGCCTCGTCCATACCATCAAGGGTACTTGCGGATTTCTTGGGCTTCCCCGGCTGGAGACGCTGGCGCACGCTGCCGAGAGTCTGATGGGCAAGTTCCGCGATGGAATGCCGGTGACGGCCGACGCCGTCACGCTCATCCTTTCTACCATCGACCGCATCAAGGCCATTCTGGAAGCGATTGAAGCCTGTGAAGCCGAGCCCGCCGGCGATGACGTGGATCTCATTGGGCAGCTCAATCGCCTGACTCTGCATGAGCACGTAAATCCGCAACCGACACCGGGGGTCGAGCCGAGGCCGCAGTCGCAGCCGGCCGCCGAGGCGGCGGCGGAGGCTCCACCGACCGCGCCGGGGGCCGACAAGCCTAGTGCCGAAGGGCCGGCAGACGGGGCTGTGGTGGATCGACCCGACGAGGAGCGCGGCGAGCGGCTGGCAAACCATTCGATCCGCGTGCACGTCGACACGCTTGATCACCTCATGACGACGGTTTCCGAGCTGGTGCTCACCCGCAATCAGCTCCTGGAGATCGTGCGGCGCCACGGGGATTCCGATTTCAAGGCGCCACTGCAGCGGCTCTCGAACGTCACCGCCGAGCTTCAGGAAGGCGTGATGAAGACGCGCATGCAGCCGATCGGCAATGCATGGCAGAAACTGCCGCGCGTCGTGCGCGACCTGTCCGCGGAACTGGGCAAGCAGATCGAGCTTGAGATGCAAGGCGCCGAAACCGAACTCGACCGCCAGGTGCTCGAGTTGGTCAAAGGTCCGCTCACGCACCTTGTCCGTAACTGCGCCGATCACGGTATCGAAACCTCGGCTGAACGGCTCGCCGCGGGGAAGCTGGAGAAGGGCAAGATCCGCCTTTCGGCTTGCCACCAAGGCGGCCACATCGTCATCGAAATCGCCGACGACGGCCGCGGCCTCGATCTGACGCGGATCCGCGCCAAGGCCGTCGAACAGGGATTTGTCGACGAGGCCGCGTTGGCGGCCAAATCAGAGACGGAGATCGGCAATCTGATCTTTTTGCCGGGTTTCTCCACCGCCCGCGAGGTGACTAGCATCTCCGGGCGCGGCGTCGGCATGGACGTCGTTCGTTCGAACATCGAGCAGATCGGCGGTACGGTTGAGCTAAGATCGACTCCCGGCGCCGGGATTGTGTTCGCCATCAAGATCCCGCTCACGCTGGCGATCGTCTCCGCGCTCATCGTCGAAGCGGGCGGCGAGCGTTTCGCCATTCCGCAGCTGTCGGTGCTGGAGCTGGTGCGCACGCTGAACGGCGGCGAGCATCGCATCGAGCGGATTCAGGACACACCCGTCTTGCGGCTGCGCAACAGATTGCTGCCGCTCGTTCGGCTCAAGGAAGTCCTGCGCATTGGTGAGAGTGATGGCGAAGGCCGCAAGGGCTTTATCGCCGTCACTCAAGTCGGCGCCCAGACCTTTGGCATCGTTGTCGACGGCGTGTTCCACACCGAGGAGATCGTGATCAAGCCGATGTCGTCGCGGCTGCGCCACATCGCGGCTTTTTCCGGCACCACGATACTCGGTGACGGTACGGTCATCATGGTCCTCGATCCGAACGGGATTGCACAAGCGCTCGGCCGCGCCGCCTCGATGGCGCAATCGGAGCAAGTAGACGTTGATGACGGTGTCGATGCCCGCGACGAAGATTTGACGTCGTTGCTCGTATTCCGCGCCGGTTCGCAACAGCCGAAGGCGGTGCCGCTCTCGCTGGTCGCGCGGCTTGAGGAGATCGATTGCCGCCGGTTCGAGATCTCCAACGGCCGTTGTCTTGTTCAGTATCGCAATCAGCTCATGCCGCTTCTGCGCGTCGATACGCAGGGCGGCGTCAAGCGGGACGGCACTCAACCGGTTCTGGTGTTCTCCAATGATGACCGCTGCATGGGCCTCATCGTCGATGAGATCGTGGATATCGTCGAGCAGCGCCTCAACATCGAAGTAGCGAGCGAGCGTCCGGGCGTGCTTGGCTACGCCGTGGTGAAGGGCAGCGCGACCGAGATCATCGACCTCGGCCATTTTCTGCCGCAAGCCTACGCGGATTGGTTCCACCGCCGGGACGCGCGATCGGCGCCGCTTGCGCGCAGGATCATGCTCGTCGACGATTCGGTGTTCTTCCGCGATATGCTGGCGCCGCTGATCAAGGCGGCGGGCTATCAGGTTCTCGCTGTCGCTTCGGCTGCCCAGGCCCTCGCCGCGATCAAATCCGGCGCGCGAGTCGACGTGGTGGTTACCGATATCGAGATGCCGGACATGGACGGGTTCGCGCTGGCGCTCGCGCTACGCGACAATCCCGCCACCGCTTCCATACCGGTGATCGCGCTCTCGGCGATGATCACCGCCGATGCGCTCGAGCGCGGCCGGGAGGTCGGTTTTCACGACTTCGTCGCCAAGTTCGATCGAGCCGGGCTTATCGCGGCGATCAAAGAGCAGACCGACGATCTGCATCAGGCGGCGTGAGCGCGCGACACCAAGAGGCTTCGATGCACGACGAGATCGAGTACGCGGAATTTGTTACGTTTGCCATTGCGGGCCAGATGTTTGGTCTGCCAATCGCGCGCGTCCAGGATGTATTCAAACCGGCGCGCGTGACACGCGTGCCGCTGGCGGCACCGGAAATCGCCGGTGTTCTTAACCTGCGCGGCCGCATCGTGACGACAATCGACATGCGCCGCCGGCTCGGTGTGAAGCAGCGCGACGAAGGTGAGCCGGTGATGGCGATCGGAATAGAAGCGAACGGCGAATCGTTCGGTTTGCTGGTCGATGCGGTCGGCGAGGTTCTCAAGGTGCCGGTTTCGGATCGCGAAGCCAGTCCGATCAACCTAGGCGGCAAGCTCGCTGCGCTGTCGGGGGGCGTTTACCGGCTGGAAGGTCAGCTCCTTGTAATGCTTGAGATCGACCGGGTGCTGGACCTGTGTGGCGAACGCGCGGCGGCGTAGCAACGGACAAGGGTGGCGTGCGTGGAATTGCGGACCAAACAGCACCAACGCGGGCTCGCCCGCGAAGCATGGAGTGAAGCATTATGAAGACGTGTTTGATCGTTGACGATTCCAGCGTCATCCGCAAGGTGGCGCGGAGGATTCTCGAAGGTCTGGACTTCCAGATCGCGGAAGCGGAGAACGGCGAAGAGGCCGTCGAGGCGTGCGGCCGGGAGATGCCGGACGCGATTCTGCTCGACTGGAACATGCCGAAAATGGATGGCTATGATTTCCTGCGGACGCTTCGCCGCCTGCCGGGCGGAGACAAGCCAAGAGTGGTGTTCTGCACGACCGAGAACGATGTCGCGCACATCGCCCGCGCACTCCATGCCGGCGCCAACGAATACATCATGAAGCCGTTCGACAAGGACATCGTCGAGGCGAAGTTCCAGGAAGTCGGCCTGATCTGACGGCTTTATTGGAATACTCCAATTGGCGTTGGCTTTGATGCAAGTTCGAGTGTGAGTGTCAGTCGTGCCGAAAGTCTTGAGTTCATGAGTACGGTCCTCGCGGCTCGCGAGCCTGCTTCCGTTTGCGAAAGACCCATCCGGGTCATGGTCGTCGACGACGCAATCGTCGTGCGCCGGCTGTTGACGCGTTGGATCGCAGCCGAACCCGATATGATGGTGGCGGCGTGTCTGCGGACCGGGCGTGAGGCGGTCGAGCAGATCGAAGAATGCGATCCTGACGTCGTTGTCCTCGATATCGACATGCCCGAGCTTGACGGCCTCTCGGCGCTGCCTCTTCTGCTCGAAAAAAAGCGCGACCTGATTGTGATCATGGCGTCGACGCTCACCCGGCGGAGCGCGGAAATCAGCTTGCAGGCGCTCTCGCTTGGCGCCGTCGACTATCTACCGAAGCCCGAACTTACGGCGGCTTCGAGCGCGTTTCAGCGCGAGTTGATCGACAAGATACGAAGCCTCGGCCGCCGCGGCCATTCGCTGCACCACGCGCCGGCGCCGGACGCCCCCGGACAGATGACCTCTACCTTGCGTCGGCGCGGCGCAACGCCACCCGAACACCCGGCGTTCGCTTTACGGCCTTTCGCTGCGACCTTGCCGCGTGCGCTGCTGATTGGTTCCTCGACGGGGGGACCGCAGGCGCTCGCGACTTTGATCGGGCAGATCGGCGACACGATTGAACACGCACCGGTTTTGATCACGCAGCATATGCCGGCGACCTTCACCCCGGCGCTGGTCGAACACCTGACCCGGGCGAGCGGCCGGCGCATAAGCGAAGCCGAGCACGAGGAACCGGTCGTCGCCGGCAGGGTCTATGTAGCGCCCGGAGGGCGCCACATGCGTGTAGTGCGCCGCCGCCCAGGTCCGGCGATTGAGCTTGGAGACGATCCCCCGATTAATTTTTGCAAGCCGTCCGTTGATGCGCTCATGTCATCGGCGGCTAAGGTGTGGGGCGGGACCAGTCTTGCTCTTGTTCTCACCGGCATGGGCAGCGATGGAACGCGCGGCGCGGCCGACATCGCCGCCGCCGGCGGGAGCGTGATCGCTCAGGACGAGGCCACCAGTGTGGTGTGGGGCATGCCGCGCTCCGTCGCTTTTGCCGGCCTGTGTTCGGCGGTTCTCCCGCTCTCCTTGATCGGCCCAGAGCTTAATCATCTGTTTCGTGGAGCTCGCGCGTGACACCTCTCGACTACGATTACCTGCGCAAGCGGCTCAAGGAGCGCTCCGGCCTCGTGCTGTCCGGCGACAAGCAGTATTTGGTCGAGAGCAGGCTTCTGCCCATCGCTCGCAAGGCCGGCCTCGGCAGCCTTGATGCTCTCGTAGCCGCGCTTAGACAAAACACGGACGACCCGCTCATGACCAAGGTCGTTGAGGCGATGACCACGAACGAAACGTTCTTCTTCCGGGACAAAACTCCGTTCGAGACATTCCGTTCCACGGTTCTGCCAGAACTTTTGGCGGCGCGCCGGATCACGCGCAACATCCGTATTTGGTGCGCGGCGGCTTCGACCGGTCAGGAGCCTTATTCACTGGCCATGGCATTGAAAGAGATGGACGGCGAGCTTGCCGCCAAGTGGCGGATCGAACTGATCGCGACCGATCTTTCCAACGAGGTGCTGGAGAGGGCGCGCAAGGGCATCTATAGCCAGTTCGAAGTACAGCGCGGACTGCCGATCCATCTGCTTATCAAATATTTTGCCCAAGAAGGCGAGATGTGGCAGATCGCGCCGGAAATTCGCGCCATGGTCAAGTTCCAGCAGCTCAACCTCTTGTCCGATTTCTCCCGGCTCGGCACTTTCGATGTGGTCTTTTGCCGTAACGCGTTGATCTATTTTGATAAGGAAACCAAGGTTGATGTGCTCAACCGTCTCAGCCGCGTGGTCGCCTGCGACGGTCATCTCGTTCTCGGCGGAGCAGAAACCGTGATGGGATTGACCGCCGCCTTCGAGACAGTGCCGGATTTGCGCGGCTTCTATGCGCCGAACCTGCGCCCGTCGAGGGCGCAAACGGTTGCCGGGGAAAGGCCGCCGCGCTTCGCCGTCGTCAATGGCGGACGCTGAACTGCGCAAGAAAAAGCCCCGGCCGATGGCCGGGGCTTTGTGTTTTCCAAAATCGTGACGCTTCAGGCGGAGATTTTCGCCTCGTCCTCGCTCGGCTCGCGCAGCACGTACCCGCGGCCCCACACCGTTTCGATGTAGTTCTTGCCGTTTGAGGCGTTGGCGAGCTTCTTGCGCAGCTTGCAGATGAAGACGTCGATGATCTTCAGCTCGGGCTCGTCCATGCCGCCGTAGAGATGATTGAGGAACATCTCTTTGGTCAGCGTGGTGCCCTTGCGCAGCGATAGCAGCTCCAGCATCTGGTATTCCTTGCCGGTCAGATGCACGCGAGCTGCGTTGACCTCGACGGTCTTGGTGTCGAGATTGACCACAAGATCTCCGGTCTGGATGACCGATTGGGCGTGGCCTTTAGAACGCCGCACGATGGCGTGAATGCGCGCCACCAGCTCGTCCTTGTGGAACGGCTTGGTCATGTAGTCGTCGGCGCCGAAGCCGAGGCCCCTGACCTTGTCCTCGATCCCGGCCAATCCGGTCAGGATCAGGATCGGCGTCTTGACCTTCGATACACGCAGGCTGCGCAAGACTTCGAAGCCCGACATGTCCGGAAGATTAAGGTCGAGAAGGATGATGTCGTAATCGTAGATCTTTCCAAGATCTATCCCTTCCTCGCCGAGGTCGGTCGTATAGACGTTGAAGCTCTCGGATTTGAGCATCAATTCAATCGATTGCGCCGTGGCGCTATCGTCTTCAATCAGCAAAACGCGCATGCCAGTCCCCTTCCTCGCCGCGCGGGGCACAAGGTCGGCAACGCCGTTACGGCGGCCCCCGAAAAACGCCTTGGGACAAACTGATTCGAGACTGTAAACGCGCTATGGTTAACAAAACCTGATTCCCACATGCAAGCATGTCCTAGGCGAATTTCAGCGAATCGCCTTAAGATATTGCAAGAAAGAGAGTTTCGAGCCACGTGGATGCTCACAGGTCAGGTTAAATTTCGGCGCTAACCGACTCCAGTGACTCGCCCTTCCAATTGGGCTTGGCGAGCCGCCGTATCCCCAAGGACGACGCAATGATTAACGGCCCGGGTAAATACACCGTTAAGACGCGCAACTTAGTAACCATTTGTGGCGTTCAGGCAGGTGCGCCGTGAAGGCGCTGGCCGAACAGATCAACGAACTTGACGCGTCGAGATCTACGGCCGCGTTGTCGGTGTGCGCGGGCTGATGGTGGAAGTTGCCGGACCGCTGCACGCAATGTCGGTCGGTGCGCGGGTGATTATCGAGACGCCCGGCAAGAATATTCCAAGTGAAGTGGTCGGATTTTCCGGGCCTTTTGCGCTGTTGATGCCGTTTGCTCCGCTCGAAGGCGTGCGGCGCGGATGCCGTGCACTCGTTTCTGCGGTTCCCGGCGCGGTGCGGCCATCGGCAGGTTGGCTGGGACGCGTGGTCAACGCGCTGGGCGAGCCGATCGACGGCAAGGGAGCATTGCTTTACGGGCCTTCTCCGTATGCGTTCCGCAACACACCGCCGCTTGCGCACGCGCGCCGGCGCGTCGGGGCGCCGCTCGATCTCGGCGTGCGCGCTCTCAATACCTTCATCACCTGCTGCCGCGGCCAGCGCATGGGGATTTTCTCCGGCTCCGGCGTCGGCAAGTCGGTGCTGTTGTCCATGCTTGCGCGCAATGTCGCTGCCGATGTCACCGTTATCGGCCTGATCGGCGAACGCGGCCGCGAAGTGCAGGAGTTTCTCCAGGACGACCTCGGCGATGCTGGTCTTGCCCGCTCGGTGGTCGTTGTTTCAACGTCCGACGAGCCGGCACTGATGCGCCGCCAGGCCGCCCACGTAACGCTTGCCATCGCCGAATACTTCCGCGACGAGGGCCAAGATGTCCTGGTGCTGATGGATTCGGTCACCCGCTTCGCCATGGCACAGCGCGAAATCGGGCTTTCGGCCGGCGAGCCGCCAACGGCGAAGGGATACACGCCGACGGTTTTCACCGAGCTGCCGCGGCTTCTGGAACGGGCGGGACCCGGCACCGAGCAGGGCACGATTACCGGTATCTTCACGGTCCTGGTCGACGGAGACGACCATAACGAGCCGATCGCCGACGCCGTGCGCGGTATTCTCGACGGCCATATCGTCATGGAGCGCGCCATCGCCGAGCGCGGCCGCTATCCGGCGATTAACATCCTCAAATCGATATCGCGCACCATGCCGCGGGCGGCCGATCCGGACTATCTGCCGGTCCTCAACCGGGCTCGGCAGGTCATGGCGACATATGCCGATATGGAAGAACTCATCCGGCTCGGGGCATATCGGGCCGGAACCAGCCCCGAAGTCGACGAAGCCATCCGGCTGCACAAGCCGCTTGAGGCTTTTCTCGCCCAAAGTAAGGAAGAAGCAACCAGGTTGGCGGATGGTTATCAGCGACTGGCCCAGATCATGACGGTTTCGGAAACCGAACGCTAACGTTATCACGGCACAATCGCGATCTGCGGCGCCGTGCGGCGGACGTCGACCGGCGCCATCGTCCAGCGCCTTCGGGGAGTAACAGTAGATGAAGTCGCGTGAGACGCTCATTCGCCTGAAGAAGTTTCAGGTTGACGAGAAACGGCGCAAGGTCGCGCAAATCGAGACCATGATCGCCGAATTCGAACGCATGGCCGGGGATCTGGAGCGCGAAATCCGGGTCGAGCAGGACCGCGCAGGCATTCACGACCCCGGGCATTTTGCTTATCCGACCTACGCCAAGGCGGCCATTACCCGCCGGGAGAACCTCAAGCGCTCGGCCGACGAGCTACGGACCCAGCTTGAGGATGCCAAAATGGCGCTTGGCGATGCCTTCGATGAACTCAAGAAGGTCGAACTGCTCGACGAGCGCGACCAGATTCGTGAACGCGAGGCCGAAAATGCCCTGGAGCAGGCGGAGATCGACTCCATCGCGCTGATGCGCATCCGCGGCGCCGCTCCGGCCTGACCGCCCGCTCTCCACGCGGAAGAAGCCGGGGAGCCACCGCGTGAGGAAACACGGCTCGGAATCCCGCCTTTCTCAGGAGACGGAGCCGGCGATATGAGCCGCCGCGCCCCTCAAACCGCGTAATCGCCCTCGACGAGCGCCCGCTTCCCCGGCGATAATCAGATTGCCGCGTGAGGTTCCCGAGGGGATGGCTAGGGCCGGGGGCATTGATGTTGACGCAAGCGGAATTGGTCGAACTGCTCGCGGCCGTCGCCAAGGGCGACGCTGCCGCGTTCGAGCGGCTCTATGAGGCCACCCGCGCGAAACTCTATGGGGTGCTCCTACGTATCTTGAGGAAGCCTGAACTGGCGGAAGACGTCATGCAGGAGACTTACCTCAAGGTTTGGAAGATGAGCGATAAGTTCAATCCGGCGCTGGCAAGTCCCATCACGTGGATGGTGGCGATCGCGCGCAACCGGGCCATCGATATCGTGCGCAAGAAGGGCGAGGTCTCGATCGAGGACGAGCCCGAGGCGATGGAGGTCGCGGCCGACACTCCCGCTCCGCTGGCGCGTCGCGAAATGACCGACGAGCTCAAGCGGCTTCTTGCGTGCCTTGGCAAGCTCGATCCTGAAAAGCAACGCATCGTGCTTCTCGCCTATTACAGCGGCTGGAGCCGGGATCAACTCTCAAAGAAGCTCGACATCCCCGTGAACACAATCAAGACTTGGTTGCGCCGCAGCCTGCTCGAGATCCGTGGATGTATGGGGGCGTAACCAGAAGGAGCTTTGGTAGCCATGCTTGACGAAGACCAGGACACGCTTGCCGCCGAATACGTGCTCGGCACGCTTTCGGCTGAAGAGCGGGAACACGCCGAGGCATTGCTTACCTTCGACTCAGGTTTTGAGGCAGCGGTGCGGCAGTGGGAACGACGGCTGGGCGAACTCAACGTTATGGTTGAGGCAGTCGAGCCGCCGAGTGAACTCTGGGATCGTATCAAGCACGAGGTCACGCCGGTTGAGCCGGTCGTCGCAGCGAATGCCGCGGAGGTCGTTCACGATTCGGAAGTGCCCCTGGCTGCTTCCGACCATCCAGCCTTGGAGGAGCGGGCGCCGGAGCCGGAGCTGACGGAAGAAACAGAAGCCCTGCCGCCCGAAGAAACGGCAGTTGCCACTGGGCCGGCTGAACCGCAACAGGTTGAGCGCAGCGCTGACGTTATTCGCCTTGGCAAACGCGTCCGTCGCTGGCGCCGCTTGACGCTCGCCGTTGGTGCGATTGCGGCCTTGCTCGCGCTCTATGTCGCCGCGTGGCACACAATGCCCGATCTCATTCCGGCGCAGCTGCGGCCGGCCGGGGCCGGGATGATGGCGCGTTCCGACGGTTCGGTGCGTCAGCAGCAGGACCGGCTCGTTGCTGTGCTTCAGCAGCAGCCGACGGCGCCTGCCTTCCTCGTCACGCTCGATACCCAGCAGCGGACGCTGTACGTGCGCCGGGTGTCGGCCACTCCCGAAGCGGGAAAGAGCTATGAGCTGTGGCTGATATCGAGCCGCCTTGGCGCACCGCGTTCGCTGGGTGTGGTCGGCAGCGAAGAGTTCACGCAGCGGCCGCTTCCCGGAAACTATGACGTCGATACGTTGCGTACCGCAAGCTTCGCGGTTTCGCTCGAACCGACCGGCGGGTCGAAAAGCGGCGCGCCCACCGGTCCGGTATTATTCACGGGTAAGGCGGTTGAATCGCTCCCGGCCTCGCAGCCACCCAAGCCGGCGAGAACCTGATTGTCTGGGCTGATTATTTGTTAATGGACGACGGGAAGCCGGCCGCTCACGGCCGTTGGCTGACCAGCTTTGACGAGCGGCGCGGTGCTGAGATCGACGTCGTTGAAACGGGCGAAAATGCCGACAGCCGCCACGATTGTCGCGCACAAAAGGCCGATGATTACGATCTTCAAATGTGTGCGGCGGTCCGCACTATACATCGAATGATTCATCAGGTCCTCCCGGTTTTCACCGGCGGTTGCGGCTTTCGGGGCGATACAAACTCATCCGACCTGGTAAGTACGTGACGGCGATCGCTCCTGAAACGCGTTTCACCAAACCTTGAACAGCCCGTGACGACGTTGTTCCGATCACCGGAAGAACCGGCATTTCGCGCTTGTGATGTCGTCGTGTGGAACATCAAGCAAATCGCCCTAAATGCTCGCGACCGTCTTCAGCCGCGCCCGCGGGTGAATTTCGGTCTGCGCCAGCACGCTGGTCTGCGCGCGGAAACGTTCGACGATGCCGCGCACGAACGGCCTGATGCCCGGCGAAGTCACCAGCACCGGCGCTTCGCCGTCGCGCGCTGCCTGCTCGAATTTTTCACGAACCTGATTGATGAAATCCGTCAGCTTGGACGGCTGCATGGCGAGGTTGCGCTCGTCGCCCTGGCCGACGATCGATTCGGCAAATGCCTGCTCCCATTTTGCGGTGAGCGCGATTATCGGCAGGTAGCCGGCCGGGCTGGTATGCTGGGCGCAAAGCTGGCGCGAAAGCCGCGCGCGGACGTGCTCAGCCAGCATCGATGGATTGCGGGTCCCCGCCAGTCCATCGGCGATGCCTTCCAGGATGGTAGCGAGATCGCGGATCGAGACGCGCTCGGCGAGGAGAATCTGCAACACGCGCTGAATGCCGGAGATCGTGATGTGTGCGGGCACGATGTCCTTCATCAACTCGCTCTGTTCTTTCGGCAGCTCCTTGATCAATTTCTGCACCTCGCCATAGGAGAGGAGCTCAGACATATTGGCTTTGATCAGTTCGGTGAGATGGGTGGCGAGCACGGTCGCCGCGTCGACGACGGTGTAGCCCCTCACCGAGGCTTCTTCCTTGAGCGAAGCATCGACCCACGTCGCCGGCAGGCCGAAAGTGGGCTCGGTCGTATGTACGCCGGGCAGCGCCACCTGCTTGCCGGCCGGATCCATGACCATGTACTGGCCCTGCCAGACCTTTCCGGCGCCGCATTCGACTTCTTTCAGCTTGATCACGTAGCCGTTGGCGTCGAGCTGCACGTTGTCGAGGATGCGCACCGCCGGCATGACGAAACCCATTTCGGATGCCAGCGAGCGCCGCAGCGCCTTGATCTGCTCGGTGAGGCGGTCACTGCCGTCGGTAGCGTTGACCAGCGGCAGCAGCGCATAGCCGAGCTCGATCTTGAGATCGTCTATTTTGAGCGTCGCCGAGATCGGCTCTTCCGCCGGCGGCGCTTTCGCCGCCTCGGATTTAGTCGTCTCCGTCACAAGCGCCTGCTTGTGACGGCGTTCGATAACGTACGCGAGGCTGGCAGTGCCGCCGCCCAGCGCCAGGAATGGCAGCATGGGAATGCCCGGCAGGAGCGCCATGACCAGCATGACCGCGGCAGACATCCCGAGCGCCTTCGGATACCCGGAGAATTGGCTGAGCAATGCCTTGTCGGCGGCGCCGGAGATGCCGGCCTTTGAGACCAGCAGGCCGGCGGCGATCGATACGATCAGCGCAGGTACCTGCGTGACAAGGCCGTCGCCGACCGACAGCAGCGTGTAGGCGTGGGCTGCTTCGGAAAAGGTCAGGCCCTGCTGCATGATGCCGATGACCATGCCGCCGATCACGTTGATCAGCACCACGAGGAGGCCGGCGATGGCGTCGCCACGGACGAATTTGGAGGCACCGTCCATCGCGCCGAAGAAGCCGGATTCGTCTTCCAGCGTTTTGCGCCGCTTCCGCGCGTCCTTCTCGTCGATCAGGCCGGCGGAAAGATCGGCGTCGATCGCCATCTGCTTGCCGGGCATCGAATTGAGATGAAAGCGCGCGGCCACTTCGGCGATGCGGCCCGAACCCTTGGTGATGACGACGAAATTCACGATCACGAGAATGGTGAAGACGATAATGCCGATGACGAAGTTGCCGCTCATGACGAAACGGCCGAACGCCTCGATGACGTGGCCGGCCGCGTCCGGACCCTCGTGCCCATGCGACAAGATCAGCCGCGTCGAGGCGAGATTGAGGGAGAGCCGCAGCATGGTGGCGATCAACAGCACGGTCGGAAACGCGGAGAATTCGAGCGGCGCCTGGATGAACAGCGACGTCATCAGGATCAGCACCGAGAACGTGATGGAGATGGCGAGCGCGAAATCGAGCAGCAGCGATGGCAGCGGCAGAATGAGCACGACGAGGATGGCCATCATGCCGACGGCGAGCCCGATGTCGCTGCGCCGCAGCAAAGAGCCGAGATCGGAAAGCCGCGAGAGCGTCAACGATTGGTCGCCGCGCTCGGCCGAGGTTGTGTCGGTCATGCCGGTTGTTTGCGCCCGTTGGCTACGGTCACGGGTTCCAAAGCTTTGCGCGGCGGGTATCGTGCCGCCGACACGTAAGGAAGGAAAAGGAGCCGCGCTCGCGTCCAAGACTGCCCCCGAAGGTGCGGTGGAAACGGACTTACCCCCCGGCAAAATGTGCCGGGTTTATGGTTACCGGGGAGTTAATATTTCGTCCGGTTAGGGAGGAATTCCGGGATGGCCCTATTTTGGGCGAGGGCGGGAGGTGGAGCTTTTGGGCCTTTGCCGGGGTGGGGCAGTGATAGCGTAACATCGCAAATTGATCATATTCTGCGCCGGTTATTCGAATGGAGTTGCAGCATGAATTTGCAATCGATGGCGTCCTGGACGCACGATCACGCCTTCCTGGGCGAGCATCACGGCGCGCACGAGCGGCGAACCTGGACCGTCGTTGCGCTCACCGCGGTCATGATGGTCGCCGAGATTGCCGGCGGCATGCTGTACGGGTCCATCGCGCTCGTCGCCGACGGCTGGCACATGGGAACGCATGTCGCCGCGCTCGCCATCGCCGGGCTCGCTTATCTGTTCGCGCGCCGGCATATGCACGATGCGCGTTTCTCGCTCGGCACCGGCAAATTCGGGGAACTCGCCGCGTTCGCCAGCGCCATTATCCTGGGCATGATCGCGCTCGGCATTGCCTATGAGTTCGCGTTGCGGTTCCTGCACCCCGTCGTCATCCACTTTCGTGAGGCCGTGCCGATCGCCGTGCTCGGGCTGTGCGTCAACCTCGCGAGCGCCTGGCTATTGCGCGAAACGCATGATCACGCGCACGGCCCGAGCCAAGGTCATCACGATCACGATGGCCACGACCATGACCATGATCACGATCACGACCATGGCGGCGCCCATGCTGCGCATCAGCAGGATTTGAACTACCGCGCCGCCTACGTGCACGTGCTTGCCGATGCGCTGACCTCGATATTGGCCATCGCCGGCCTGTCGGCGGCGTGGGCCTTCGGTTGGACATTCATGGATCCGCTGGTAGGGCTCGTCGGCACGATCGTGATTTTATCCTGGTCCGTGAGCCTGATACGTGCGGCAGGGGGCGTTTTGCTCGACACCGTTCCCGATCCGGCGCTCGCCCAGCGTATTCGCGAACGCATCGAGACCGGCGGCGACCGGCTGGCCGATCTGCATCTTTGGCGCCTCGGTCCCGGCCATGCCGCGATGATCGCGTCCATTGTTTCCGATTCACCATTGCCGCCGTCGGTGTACAAACAGAGGCTTGAGGGCTTGACTGGACTTTCGCACGTTACGATCGAAGTCAATCAATGCGCGCTCGTGGCCGAGTGACGAATAGCGAGCCGGCAAAATGGGGCGTAGCTGCTGGCAAAGAAGCCGGACAAACTATTTGCTATTCGCAATTCGATGTTCGCTCGCCGGTGCGGTTGCGGTGACGCTGTGCGCTCACGCACGCGGCCAGGAGCGACCAGCCGGCTTCGTCGACGCCGCCACGATCGTTCCTGGCCTCGTCCTCGACATGCGCTACGCCGGCTCGCACAATTTCGTCGGTCGGCCGATCGACGCCTACGAGGCGCCGCGGTGCCTGTTGACCAAGCCCGCGGCCGATGCTCTCGCCGAGGTTGCCCGCGATCTCGCTCCGCGGGGTTTCGTCCTTAGAATCTTCGATTGCTACCGGCCGACCCGCGCCGTGGCTAATTTCGTGCGATGGGCGCGCGATGTCGACGACACCGTCGGCAAAAAGGAGTTCTATCCGGCAATCGATAAGCGCACCCTGTTCCAGAACGGATATATCTCCTCCCGTTCCGGTCATTCGCGCGGCTCGACCGTCGATCTCACCCTGGCGCGGGTGGACGGTCAGGAACTCGACATGGGGACACCGTTCGATTTTTTCAGTCCGCTGTCATGGGCCGCTGCCGGCGGCATCGGCAGCGAAGCGAAGACCAATCGCACGCTATTTGCCGCGGCCATGCGCCGCCGCGGCTTCCGTCCCTACGAGAAGGAATGGTGGCACTTCACGCTGTCGCACGAGCCGTTCCCGGACACCTATTTCGATTTCCCGGTACGATGAAACATCAGGCGTAGCCGGGAGGCGGCACGAAGCCGCCGAACTCCCGTTCCATGAGTGCCGCAAAGGCGATCGGTGTGCGATCTTCGAGATAGGGGCCGATAATCTGCACGCCGATCGGGAGACCGCTGTCCGAAAGGCCGATCGGCGCCGCTGTCGCCGGCAGACCCGGCGTCGTGGCGATCTCCGGCCATACCAGCTGATCGAAAAACGAAAATTGTTTTCCGTCGATGTCGATCTGGCGTTCTGCCATCGGCGTGTGATCGTGCGGAATGGCCATGGTCGGCATCGGCGGGCAGAGCACGACGTCCCATTCGCGGAACACGGCGGCCCATTTTTGCTGGAGACTGATACGCGCCATGTCGGCGGCAGCCCATTCACGATGGCTCAAGATCGCGCCGCGGCTTCTTTCGGCAGCGAGGCTGTCGTCATCGGGCTTGAAAGCTGCGGCCGCGGTTTGAGCCTGCGCGTAGATTTCCTGCGGCCATCGCTCGGACAAGGCCGACATCAGGAGACGCATGTAGAGCCGTCCCGACTCGGCGAGATCGGGAAGGAGCGGGCTCGCATGCGCGACCTTGACACCGGATTTGACCAGTTGCTGCGACAAGCGATCGAGCGCCGCGCGCACGGCGCGAGCCGTCGGCAACAGCGGATGATCGTCGATGACGAGGACGCGGAAGTCCCTGAGCCGCTCGTGACGCGGCGCCGGCAACGCAAGGCGATAGGCGATCCCGTCGCGGGCTTCGTCGGGCCCGGCGGTTATTTCAAGCGCCAGATCGAGATCAGCGGCGCTGCGCGCCATCGGCCCGACAACCGCAAGATCGCTGAGGCGTTGCACGGTGCCGGGAATACGGTGGCCGCGCGGCGGTACGAGATTGAGCGTCGGCTTGTGTGCGTAAACGCCGCAATAATGCGCCGGCACACGTAGCGAGCCACCGATATCCGAGCCAAGCGACAATGGACCGAAGCCGGCGGCAAGGGCAGCAGACGAACCGCCGGACGATCCGCCCGGGGTGCGGCCGAGATCCCACGGACTGTTCGTCGTGCCGTAAATGTCGTTGTAGCTCTGCCAGTCGCCCAGCAGGAACGGCACGTTGGTCTTGCCGAGGATGATGGCGCCGGCGGCTTTGACACGCGCGACGGCGAGCGCATCTTCGCGCGGAACAAAGTCCTTGAGGTCCGGTACGCCCCAGGTCGTAGGCAAGCCGACGATGTCGAAGGATTCCTTGATCGTCATCGGAATCCCGAGCAGCGGTCGATGCTCGCCACGGGCGAGAGCGGCGTCCGCACCCCTGGCGGCTTCGCGGGCGCGGTCGAAATCGCGGGCGATGACCGCGTTGAGCTTCCCGTCGAGCGCCTCGATGCGCGCGATGACATGATCGGTCAATTCGAGCGAGGAAATTGTCCGCGCCGCAACCGCGGCGACGAGTTCTTTGGTCGTGCCGTAGTTGAGCAAATCGTCATCGCGGCCTTGACCGGTCATGTCCTCGTCCTCCAACGCGCGTTCGTTTCGACCCCACCATAAATGCCGTCTGACGCCCGCACCAGCCTCCGCGTTTTTCATCGCACCAAAATCGACGCCGATGAGCGCGGCGGAGCAGATCGTTGCGCTTACGCGTCCAGCAATCGGCGAATGGCGGCGGCGAGCAGCTCACTGGTGAGAGGCTTTTGGATCAAATCGACGCCCTGATCGAGGCGGCCTTGATGAACGATGGCGTTGCGTGAATATCCCGTCATGTACAGAACCTTCAAGAGCGGCCGTTGCTGCCTTGCCTCCTCCGCGAGCTTGCGTCCGTTCATCCCAGGCATGACGACGTCGGTGAGGAGTAGCTGGACGGTGCGGTGCGCGTTCAGCAAGCTGAGCGCATTCTCGGCATCGCCCGCTTCGAGAACGTCGTATCCGAGCGCCTCGAGTGTTTCCACAACATAGCCGCGTACGTCGGCATCATCCTCGACGACGAGTATGCATTCTCCGGAACGGCCACGGCTTAGTTCCGGTTTGCGCACTTCCGCGAGTGGGGCCTTTCCAAAGAACCGCGGCAAGTAGACGTTGATGGTGGTCCCTTCGCCTTCCTCGCTGTAGATTTTGACGTGTCCGCCAGATTGTTTGACGAAGCCGTAGACCTGGCTGAGCCCAAGCCCGGTGCCTTGGCCGGATTGCTTGGTCGTGTAGAATGGTTCGAAGGCGTGTTCGATAACCTCTTTCGCCATTCCCGCGCCTGTGTCCGTTACTGAGATCTGAACGTATTGTCCCGGCCGGACATCGGCATTCTGTCTGCAGTAGGAGTCGTCGAGATAGGAATTGCTGATTTCGATCGTGAGCTTTCCGCCGTCGGGCATGGCATCGCTGGCATTCACCACCAGATTGAGAATGGCGGCCTCAAGCTCAACGGGATCTGCCTCGACCGGCCAGGCGCCGCCGCCGCCCACGATTTCGAGTGACACATCTTCTCTCAGCGCGCGCCGCAAGAAGTCGGATAAACCGTTCAACGTGCGATTGACGTCGAGCACGGTCGGATGAAGCGGTTGCTGCCGGGAGAAGGCCAGCAGGCGCTTGGTGAGCGTCGCGGCGCGCTGCGCGCCGTGCATGGCGTTTTCCAAACGCTGCGCGAGCCTTATTTGCGTCCCTTCCTTCCAATTTTCGAGCTGACGTTGTGCGCCCTCGAGATTGCCGATGATGATCGTGAGCAGATTATTGAAATCGTGCGCAACACCGCCGGTAAGATGACCTATGGCATCGAGTTTTTGCGACTGGCGTAGCGCTTCTTCGGCAAGCGACCGCCTGCCGATCTCTGCATAAAGCCGCTCCGTCCTTCGCAATACCGCGAGCAAGGTAAAGAAAAGCAGCAGCGTTACCGGGATGCCGTAGATCAGATGTGCCGCCATCTCCCGGAACCATTCACTCTGTATTGCCGCGATCGAGATGCCCGACGTCAGGTAGAGCGAGGTCGTGCCGAAACGGCGAAATGCAAAACGGCGCTCGACGTGATCGATTGGAGATACCGTAGTGTACATCCCGGCGACCGGTGATTGCTTGCTCGTCTGGCGAAATCCGGTGTTCTCGCCCAGGCGGTCGGGCGCGCCCGGCGGCGCGGCCGGATAGCGCGCGAGAATCAGACCATCCTTGCGGATCAGCGCAAATTGCTGACCCTCGCCGTAGGCCAGCGTCGCGAAAAAGCGGAAGAAATTGCTCGGAAGGACCGAGGCTTCGACGGCACCGATGAAGCCGTCGCTGCTCTCAAGCCGCCGGCTCACGGTAAAGAACGGCTGAGCGTCGAACCGCGATTGATAGACTTGGCCGTAATAGATTCCGACGTCGTCTTGGACGTGCGCCGTGAAGAAATCCCGGTCGGAAAAGCTCAGATCTGGGGGCGGATGCATCCATGACGAAACCAGCGGCCGCCCGTCCTTCCCGTAGATCCAAATGGACTGGATAGCCGGGATCTGGCTGACCAATTTTTTGAGCTGAGAATAGATCTGGCCCTCGTCGTTGCGGATGTCGGCGTCGGACATCCCGGCGACCAGGTCGCTTGTCGTACTCAGCGCCAGGTTGACGAGCTCAAATGATTTTTGCGCTTCTTCCTGCTGGACATCGAGCGACCGTGACAGGCGCTCGTCGGTCAGCGCCTTGAGATTGCGATAGCTGTTCCACGATGCAAACCCGAAAAGCAGGCAGGGGGCGAGCAAGGACGCGGCCATCGCGAGCCGCACCAGCCTGATTGTCAGCGACCGTGCCTGCATTTCTTGTCAAATCCGCCAGCAGGCTAAATTAGTTTGAGATTTTGGCAAGCACGGACCCCGCCTGAATAGACCGCGCTCGGCCCGAAGAGTCTTGGTTTAGTCCTTTGCCATCGCCGCCATCGCGTATAAGGCAAAGGCAAATGGGGAGAGCGCAATGGAAGAACTGAACGGCCGTATGATCGCGTGTCAGATATTGATAACCGGGCTAATTGCGCGCGTCGCCAATGACTCCAAGGACCCCTTACGGTTCCTCACGAACTTCCGCGATGAAATTCTGGCGGTCGTGCGCCAGGTAAAAATCGGAGGCACCCTCGATACCGATCGTGTGCGTCTGACCGCCGAGCAAACAGTCGACGAACTGTTTTCGCTCATGAAGCCGCCTAGCGCGGAAGAATAGCTGCTCAGCTTTCGGCGTATGTCAGGCCCGAACCCGCGCCGCTCCGCGGCCCGGATACGGCGGCGCAATCAGCTTGCGCCGGCGTGACTTGGAGTGAAGTTTAGATGGAGTTTAAACTGGCAAATAATTTTGTAATTGTAATAATTCTAAATTCAATACTCTAATATCCTCGATAAATTCCAGTATTAAGACGCGGAAATACTGTTGTTTGGTTTGATTCTTAATTTTGTTTTCTCTAGGGTCGCCTACGTCACGTTGATGCCGCAATCGAACCGGCGTCGCGTTTTCGGGGAATGGGGGCGATCATGGGCATTGTGTTGCGGCCAAATTCGCTGCGCGGATTCGCGGCGATGGGACGGCTGGAAGCGGCGTTGGAGAACGGTCCGACCCAAAAAGTTACGGTCGGTTGTTTGATTGCGGTGGCCGCGATGAGCGGCGCGGAAGCGCAAGAGCAGGCGCTGCCGCCGGTTACGGTCGAGGCGCCGATCGCGCGACCGAAACCTCCGGCTGCCAAGCCGTCGCCGGAACACAACCGGGTGCGCGCCGCAGTCCGGCGCGCAGCGAAGGCCAAGGCCGCCGAACTGGCCAAACAGCGAGCCGCCGAGGCGAAAGTACAGGCAGCGCAGCAAGATCCCTACGCGGATCCGGCTGCCCCGTACAAAGCCAATCGGCTCGAGTCAGGCAAGGTCAGCGAGTCGATCGCCAACACGCCGAGAAGCGTCACAGTGCTGACGAAAGAAGTGCTTCGGGACAAGGACGCCACCAGCCTCAGGGATGTCGCGCGAACGACGCCCGGCGTGACCATCGGAACTGGTGAGGGCGGCAACGCCTTCGGCGATCGGTTCTTCATCCGCGGCTTCGACGCGCGTAACGATCTCTTTGTCGATGGCATCCGCGATCCCGCCGTGAACATCCGAGAAAATTTCTTCACGGAGCAGATCGAGATCCTCAAAGGACCGTCCGCCACGATAAACGGCCGCGGCACGGCCGGCGGCGCGATAAACATCGTCACCAAGCAGGCAACGACGGAGGCCAGCTTCTACAACGCCGACTCGAAATTCGCGAGCGACAACACCAAGCGCTTCACCTTTGACGTCAACCAGGTCATCAGTCCGACCCTCGCCATCCGCATGGATGGCATGTGGCAGAACGCCGACATATCGGAGCGCGACTTTACCACTGACGATCGCTGGGGCGGATTGGCGGCTGTGAAGTGGGCGCCGACCAGTTCGATAAGCGTGACGGCCAATTACATTCATACCAATCTGAGCGGACTGCCCGACTTTGGCGTTCCCTATAACACGCTGGCGCGCGCTCCGGTCACTTCGGTCGGCGTTCCGCGCGATACCTACTACGGGTTTGTGAATCGCGACTTTCAGCAAGCGCAGCAGGATATCGGAACGCTGATCGGGCAGTTCCAGATCAACGACCATCTGTTGTGGACTAACGAGTTCCGGGATGAGCGATCGGTGCTCAATTACATCGGAACAATTCCCGAGCAGGGAACCGGGAAGGGCGGCACCTGCAACTCAAATGGCGGCAACTTCGCCAATCCGAACCCGGCCAACTGGATGGTCTGCCTCAATCCGCAGAGCCGTTATCAGGTTACCAACGTTCTGGCCGACCAATCGTTTGGGACACTCAAGTTCGACACTGGACCGGTTCGCAATACCCTCATAGCCGGGGCGGAGATTTCACGCGAGGTCGTCAGCCTGGATTCCTACAACGGCTTGAATTCCGAGGCGCTCGGCGCGGGCGCCTTCGCCAGCGGTACCGTCGGTCCCGTCTCGGTGCTGAATCCGCCGAACAACTTGGCCTTTGGCGCTCCGTCGGTGACCGGCAACCCGAATATCATGCCGGTCAATACCGAAAGCCTGTTCGCTCTCGAAACGGCAAACTACCGGGATTTCCTGATCCTGACCGCGGGCCTCCGGTTCGACCAGTACGACATCAGCGCCAGCAAGATCGGATTTCCAACTGTGTCGGCGTCGTCCGGCATGTGGAATTACAATCTCGGCGTGGTGGTCAAGCCGATACCGATTGCCAGCGTCTATGCGGCATACGGCACCGCCTCCCAGCCGGTCGGCGCCGAGCTTGATGGTACGTCGGTCAATTACGGCGGCCTTAATCCATCATCGCCGATCAACCAGATCTTCAGCCCTGTGGAGGCAAGGGCGGCGGAAGTCGGCACCAAGTGGGAGCTTTTGGACAAGCATCTGCTGGCGACCGGCGCGCTGTTCCGGACCGACGTCAGCAACGCCCGCGAACTGGTGCCGGCCGGCTTTCCGAACGCCGGCACCATCCAGGCCGGAGCGGCCTACCACGTCCAGGGCATCGACGTCGGCGCTACCGGCAAGCTCACCGACAAGTTGAGTATCTTCGGCGGTTTCGTGCTGATGAACAACCGGGTCGACGCCTCGGCGGTTCCAACCAACATCGGATTGCCGCTCGCGTTCGTCGCCAACCAATCCTTCAACATCCTGACCAAATACGAGGTCAATAAATATCTCGAGGTTGGCGGCCAGGCGACTTATCGTTCGCAAATCTATGGCGGCACACTGCTCGCAGCCAATCAGGGCACCGTCCTTCCGGACTATTGGCGCTTCGACGCCTTTGTCGAGGGCTATTTCCTTAAGAACTACGAGTGGAAAATCTTCGTGAACAACATCTTCAACAAGCTCTATTACGACACCTTCTACCAAAGCGCGGCGCCGTTCGTGCTGGTGGCGCCGGGCCGTGTCGTGGGAGGGCAACTGACGGCGAGATTTTAAAATTGTTCCAATTCGAAACTGGGAGCAAATAAAGCCGAGGCTTTGCTCGCAACCGCCATCGGCCTTGTCGCCGCGATACCGGCAGTGATCATCTACAATCACTTTTCGCGGACGACGAAGGGTTACCTGGAACTTATCAGCCGGGGTTCTGGCGCGATCGGCCGGCTGCTTTCGCGCGACCTCGATCGCGTGCGCGATCGGCCACTGGCCCTTGCGGCGGAGTAGGCGATGGCAATCGCAATTGGTGATCTCGATGACGACGACGATTTCGACGAGGCGCACGACATCAATGTCACGCCGTTCATCGATGTCATGCTCGTCTTACTCATCATCTTCATGATCGCCGCGCCGCTGTCGACTGTCGATCTTCCGGTCGATTTGCCGTCGTCGACCGCGGTCCCGCAGAAAAAGCCGGACAAGCCCACCTACGTCACCATCAAATCCGATCTTGCCGTCGCCATCGGCGAAACTGCGGTCAAGCGCGTTGATCTGGTGCGTTCGCTTGACGCCATGTCGGAGGAAGGCAAAGACCGCCGCATCTTTCTGCGTGCTGACCGCGGGGTTCCCTATGGTGAATTGATGGATGTGTTGGAACGCCTGCGCGTCGGCGGCTATAGCAGAATTGCCCTCGTGGCCCTGGAGGGCGTACCGGCCGATCCTGCCTCGTCGCCCGCAGCGAGCGAGGATCGGTAGTGCCCGCGATGTCCGATCCCGAGCACCCTTCGCGTCAGTCGCGCATGATCTGGCTCGGCGCCGCGATCGGTGCGGTAACGCTCCACGCCGGCGCCATCGGACTGGCGCTGGGTTCGATCCAGCCGGACGCGGACATGGAACTTGGGGCGCCGGCGATCGAGATCGGCGTCGAACTAACAGCGCCACGTGTCGAGCCAAGCGACGTGCCGGTAGGCCCGGATACCCCGGCTGCGGCCGCGTCTCCAGCGGTTGTCGAACAGAAAGCAGTCGCCGTGCCGAGCGACTTGCCGAAGGCGGCGGCCAGCGAAACCGACGATCCCGATCGTGTCGTCACGCCGAATGAAACGAAAAAGCCTGACGACGATCCGAAAATACCGACCGTCCTGGCCAGGCCTTCAGCCGAATCAGTGGCGTCTGAGGAGACCACCACGCAGAGCATCCAGAATGTCGTGGAATCGCCGCGCTCGGTTGCTCCCGCGGCCGGGACTGGCGAAAACGCACGGCGCGAACGGGTGACGTGGCAAAAAGAGCTGGCGGCCCATCTCGACAAATTCAAACGCTATCCGTCCGATCGTGTGATGCAGCGCGCCGAGGTCGTGGTGAGCTTCGTCCTCGACCGGGTCGGGCACGTGCTGTCGAGACGCGTTGTAAAAGGATCCGGTGACGCTTCGTTCGACGCGGCGGCGCTTGAGATGCTGCAACGCTCGGACCCGGTGCCGCCGCCACCACCATTGGTCGCCGACGACGGGCTCACCTTTAGCTTGCCGGTTATTTTTCATGTGAAGAAAGCCAACGGCGCCAACAAATAGGGGCGCCTTCGCGCTTGGCGACGTACGGAGGTGACAGTGAGGTGGATTTTGCCCTCGAGCCTGCTGGCGGCATTGGCAACGGCAATGCCCGCGATCGGCCATGCGGAAACTTGGTGCATTCGAGAACTCTGCCGGCATCAGTTCGGAAATCTGCGCCTTTTCGTCGGCTGATGACTGCATCCGCGCCGCTTTGGTCGGCCCATCCGGTGGCATCGTTTGCGCACCGGAACGAGGCCATGGCGCCACCGCTGGTGGGCGTCCTAACAAATCGGCGCTGCCGGGGTCACGGCACAAGCGAAGCACCGGAGCGACCCAGTTTTAGTTTGCCGATTGAATGCCAATTCGAAGGCGAGACGACCGCCGCGACCGGTCACAGCCCCAAATAGAACTTCTTGATCAGGTCGTTGTTGTTGAGCGCCTCGGCGGAGGCGCCTTCGAAGGCGATCTTGCCGTGCACGATCACATAGCCGCGGTCGGCGATGCGGATAGCCTGAGTGAAATTCTGCTCCGCCATCAATACCGTAAGATCATATCGCTTTTTCATCTCGGCGATCGCTTCGATGGTACGGGCCACGAGGATAGGCGCGAGCCCCACGGAAGGCTCATCGACCAGCAGGATTTTCGGCGCCAGCATCATGGCGCGGCCGAGCGCGAGCATTTGCTGTTCGCCGCCGCTCATGCTGCCGGCAAGCTGGCTGCGGCGCTCGGCGAGCCGGGGAAACGTCTCGAAGCAAACCTCGAGATTGTGGGCGAGCGCTCGGCGCGCCGTGGGGCGGAAGGCGCCGAGCAGAAGGTTCTCCTCGACCGTCAGTTTGGGAAACAGCCGGCGTCCTTCAGGCACCAGCGCGATGCCGAGGTCGACGATCTGTTCAGTGGTCCGACCGACAAGATCGTGGTTGATGCCGTCGATCTCGGCGATGATCGACCCCTCGCTGGGCTGCACCATGCCCATGATGCATTTCATGAGCGTCGATTTGCCGTTGCCGTTGGTGCCGAGCAGTACCACGGTCTCGCCGCCGCCGACGTTGAGCGAGACGTCCTCGATCACGCGCACAGCGCCGTAGGCGGCATGAATGCCGGCGATGGTGAGACTACTGGCCAAGGTAGGCCTTCTCCACTTCAGGCTCGCGCACGACCTCGTTTGGATCGCCGTCGGCGATCTTGCGCCCGGATACCAGGACAATGAGGCGCTGCGAAAAGCTCATCACCGCGCTCATGATGTGCTCGATGAGAATGATAGTGACGCCTTGACCATTCAGGCGCAGGAGCAAGTTCAAGATTTCCTGGACCTCGGAATGCGTGAGACCGGCCATCGACTCGTCGGCGATTAGGAGCTTCGGCTCGGCCGCCATGGCGCGCGCAAGTTCGAGCTTGCGCATCTCGACCTGGGTAAGTTCGCGGGGCAGCCGTCTTGCCTTGTCGTCGAGACCGACCTCGCGCAGGAGATCTACGCATCGTTCCTCGACTATCTGTGTCGAGCGCCCGACGCCGCCGCGCGCCGCCACCGTGTAGAGGAGGGGGATGCGCATGTTGTCGAGGAGGCTGAGGCTGGCGAACGGCCGAGGCAACTGAAAGGTGCGCGCGAGGCCGCGGCGCGTGCGCTGATGCGCGTTGGAGCCGTTGAGCAAATGCCCGTCAAAGCTCACCGAGCCTGCTTCGTTCTGCAACGTGCCGCAGATGCAATTGACCAGCGTGCTCTTGCCGGAGCCGTTCGGTCCGATCAGCCCGACCCGTTCACCCGCCTTGACCGAGATCGAAATGTCTTCCAGCGCGACGAAGCCGCCGAAGCGCTTGCCGAGACCTTCGACTGCGAGCAACTGGCTCATGGTAACTGCCCCGATGCATCGGCTTCGATGCGGCCGACCCGTTCGACCGGACGACGTTGACGGAATTTGGCCGCCAGTCCGATGATGCCGTTTGGCGCCACAATTACAAACCCCACGAGCAAAAACCCTACGATCAGAAGATTGACCGCGGACGATATGGTTACGGTCGCGATCTGTTGGAGCGAGCCGAGCAGTATTGCGCCGATCAGAGGTCCCGCCCAGCTTGTCGTGCCGCCGATCAGCGGCATGGCTATCGAGTTAACGCTGTAGTCCAGGCCGAACGCGGAACTCGGCTGCAGGTAGCCGATGTAATACGGAAACGGCGCGCCCGCCATGCCCATCAGCGTGCCGGAAATCGTGGTCGCGATCAGCTTGAGGCGTAACGTCGGCACACCGGAGGCTTCCGCAGCCAATTCGTCGTCGCGAATGGTGGCGAAGCCATAGCCGAGCCGCGAACGCTCGATCACCTGCGCCACCGTGATCGCGCCCACCGCGAGCAGCATCATGATTGCAAACAGGTATTTGATATAGCCGATGCGGTGGTCAAACAGGACGATCGCTTCCGGCCGCACGATGTAGGCGCCACGCGAGCCGCCGACGAAATCCCAGTTGACGATGAGAGTCTGCAACACCACAGCGAGCGCGAGCGTCGCTATGGCGAAAAACGCCCCGCGCAGCCGCAGTGTCAGATAGCCCATGCCAAGGCCGACGACGCCGGAGACAATGCCGCCAATGATGACCAAAACGGGGACCGGCACCGGGTGGATCTTGTACATGGCGACCGTCGAATAAGCGCCGAGCGCAAAGAACGCCGCCGAGCCGAAATTCACGTAGCCGCAATAGCCGCCGAGGATGTTCCATGCCGTCGACAGCACGACGTATTGCAGCACGACGTAGCCCGCAAAAAAATAATACTCGTTGCCGAGCGCGAACGCCGCCGCGAAGATCATGGCGCCGATGACGAGGCAGATAAGAAAGAAGATGTCCGAGCGCACGTCTAGCGTCCCAACAAGCCGGCCGGCCGCACCGCCAGCGTCAGCAACAAAAATCCGAACGACACGGCGGGCGCCCACGAGGGGCCGTAGAAAGTCGACGTGAGGCTTTCGACAATGCCAACCAGCATGGCGGCGATGACGGTTCCCGGCAAGCTGCCCATGCCGCCAAGCACGCAGATCGCAAATACCCGGCCGATATACTCGCGTCCGACCGATGGTTCGACCGGCTGGATGACGATGAGAAAGGCTCCAGCCAGCGAGGCGCTCGCAATTGAGATGCCGAACGCAATCCGCTTGATGCGGATGGGATCGACAGCCAGGAGCTTGAGCGCGAACTGGTCCTGCGCCACCGCCATGACGGCGCGGCCGAGAAACGTGCGCGTGAGGAAGAGCTGCAACACTGCGATCATCAGCAGCGACACTAGGCACGGCACCAGGATGCGCAGCGGAATGTCGAGTGGCCCGATATGAAAGGTCGGGCCGATATAGGGCGCCTCGACGTAGCGGTAGTCGACGCCGAAATAGAGTACCAGCGTTACTTCGGTGATGAACAAAAGACCGAAGAAGAAGGCAAGACCGCGCAGCGATTCCTGGCCGCGTTTCTCGAACGAAAGATAGTAGATTTGATAGATTCCGGCTCCAAGTGCGTAGAACGCCGGCATGACCACGATGCTGGCAATGATCGGGTCGATCCCGAAAGTGATATTGACGACGTAGGCGACGTAGGAACCGAGGATGATGAAGGCCGGATGGGCGATATTGACGATGTCGAGAATGCCGAAAGAAAGAGATACTCCGGCCGTCACCGCTGCGTAGAAGGCGCCGATCAGGATGCCCGACACGATGGCGTTGATCAGTAGATCGGACGAAAAGATCATTCTCGGTCCTGGCCGCGTGCACAGCGTGCCGGCATGATTGCCCCGGAAAGCGCTGTGCGCGCCTGCGATCCGAGAAGACCCGCGCTCTACGCTGCGGCCCGCACCGTATCCGGAAGCGCAAGCGGTTTGTTGGCGCTGTTGAGGAATTCGATGGTCATGAAGACCATCTCTTTGTCGCTGATATTTTCCAGATCGTGGACCTTGAACTCGCCTGGTCCGTAGGTTTCGTGCCGCGTCTCGCCCGGCTGGTAGGAGTATTCGACCGTGGTGCCGTCGTAAACATGCTGGCGGGCGCGCCCGCCGGTGACGTTGGTCCAGAAGTAATCGAGCACGTGACGATGGAAACCGAACCGCTCGCCGGGCGCCAGCCTGATCATCCAAACCCGCACGCGTTCGTTTTCGGAGAGCAGCATGTTGCCGACGCAGCCGTTGTTGTTCTGCCGCTCGCGCTCGAATTCGGCGGCAATGTCGGCTGGCCAAGCCGACGTATCGGCTCGGTCATTGGTCTTCTCCAGCATTGTCAGGGCCATAGCATTCCTCCAATGATTTTCAGCACAATACAGAAGGCTTCCGCCTATTGGCAAATCGTTCCGGCAAATAGCAAGGTGTCGGCGTGCCAAGGCGCCCTGGCTATCGATGGTTCGGCATGCTGGGCCTCGAAACGCGCGCTCGGTGCAGCGAGCGGGTGGCAGTAATCCTCAACAGTGAAGCGGTGTCATGGCCGCGGGCAACTGCCCCCAGGATTTCATGCCGTGGGAGCGCGCTTGCGGCTGCCGCGCGAAGCGTTTCCCGCCGGCCGCCATCACTGTTGGATCGGCCTTGCGGCGTCTCCCGCGGCAGAACTAGAGGCGGGTCGACGATTTCATACGTGCTGGCCGCCGTTGATGTGGATCTCGGCGCCGTTGACGTAGGAGGAGGTCTCCGTACACAGCACGTAGATGATCTTTGCCACTTCGTCCGGCGTGCCCAAACGATGCATCGGGATCATCTCGACGATCTTTTCGGTGCCCGGCGAAAGCATCGCCGTGTCGATCTCGCCCGGTGCGATGGCGTTGACGCGAACACCGACGGCGCCGAAGTCGTGTGCCATCTCACGGGTAAGCGCGGCGAGCGCCGCCTTGGACGTTGAATAGGCCGCCCCGGCGAAAGGATGCACGCGCGAGCCGGCGATCGAGGTGACGTTGACCACAGAGCCCTTGGCGGCCTTGAGCTCATCAAGAAGCCCGCGCGCCAGCGTGATGGGGGCAAAAAAGTTCACCTGGAAAACGTGGTGCCAATCGTGCTGCGAGGTATCGATCGAGTCGAGCCGTTTGCCGCCCGTCGCTTTCGGTGAAATCGCCGCGTTGTTGACCAGCGCATGCAATTCGCCGTCGAGCCGTCGCTTGATCTCCGCGATAGCTGCGTCGGTATTATCGGTGTCGGCGAGATCGACCTGAATGTGATCCTCTGGCCCCGCCTCCCACGGACAATTCTCCGGGAATGGATGCCGCGAGCAGGTGATGACGCGCCAGCCGGCGGCGGAAAACCGCTTGACCGTGGCGTGGCCGATGCCGCGGCTCGCCCCGGTGAGGAGTAGCGTCCGGCGTTGCCGGTTGCCCGCTGGAGTCTTTGCTTGTTCGGGGCTCATGGATATAGCCGCGTCTTATCCCACGGGGCGTTCGGGTCGGCGCGCCGGAATCTGACGCGATCGTGCAGGCGAAACGGCCGTTCCTGCCAGAATTCGATTTCAATGGGTACCACGCGATAGCCCGACCAGTGCGGCGGCCGCGGCACCGCGCCGATTGCGAATTTCGCTGTGTTGCGGGCGACCGCCTTCTCGAACGCCAGGCGGCTTTCGAGCGCGGTGGATTGCTTGCTCGCCCACGCGCCGATCTGCGCCATGCGCGAGCGCGAGGCGAAATAGGTGTCGGCCTCTTCCACGGCAACCGGTTCAACATTGCCACGCGCGCGGACTTGGCGCTGCAGCGATTTCCAGTAGAAGGTCAGCGCGGCCCTTGGCGCTTCCGTCAATTCGCGGCCCTTCACGCTGCCGAGATTCGTGTAGAAGACGAATCCACTTTCATCGAAGCCCTTCAAAAGCACCATGCGAGCATTCGGCATCCCGTCGGCGTCGATGGTGGCGAGTGCCATGGCTTCCGGGTTGACCGGCTCGGCGCGTGCGGCCTCCGCGAACCACGCTGCGAACAGCCGGAAAGGTTCGTCGGCTTCGGTGAAGTCACCGCCTGTTAACCATCCGGGGTGTTCAATGGAGGGAGCGTCGGACATTGTGTCGGAGTATCCAGGTGCTCGCGTGCGGCGATCGGGAAGCGGGCCGCTGGGCTCTATATAGTGGAACCAGAGGGCTGCGCCTATGTCGGCCGTCGCACCACCTCGCTTCCGTTGCGGCGATCCTCGGCGCTTTTTCCGCGGCAGGCTGCTCCTACCAGCTCGAAACGACCTACTCCAAGGCTGACGCCGACGTCGAGCAAACCGGCTCCATTTCCCGAACAAGCCAACGGACGGTGGAAGCGGCGACCGCTTCGATTCCTTCGGAAACCGATTTGGCTTACGCACGTGCGGCTGCCGCCGACGCGGTTGCACGCGGATCGAAAGACACAAGCGTTCCGTGGGAGAATCCGAACACCGGCGCGGGCGGCAATATCACGCCGCTCGCGGCGCATAACGAGGGCGGTTCCGCCTGCCGCGATTTCCTGGCGAGCTACGTCCTCGGGCAAGCGCAGGCGTGGTTGGAGGGTGAGGCTTGCCGAACCGAGCACGGCAAGTGGGAGGTGAAGAGGCTCAAACCCCTCAAGCAGGGCTGATCGGCTGCTTGTCGCGGTCTCCGTAGGCAACCGCATTGCACGCCGGTCGCCAAAGTCCCACATTGATGACCATGGGCGGGCGGGGCCGGCCCCAAAACCGAGCGGAGTTACTGGGGGATGCGTGATCCCTATGAGGTGCTGGGCGTCGACCGCAAGGCCGCCGCAGCCGACATCAAAAGCGCATTTCGTCGCCAGGCGAAAAAACTGCATCCCGATGCCAACAAAAATGATCCGAATGCAGCGTCGCGCTTTGCCGAGCTTAATGCCGCCTACGAAATCCTCGGCGAGGACGACAAGCGCAAGGCGTTTGACCGCGGCGAGATCGATGCCGAGGGCAAACCCCGCTTCCGCGGTTTCGAAGGATATGGCGGCGCCGCGGGCGCGCGCCCGGGCGCGGGTTTTGGCCCAGAGAGCGAATTTGAATCTTTCAACTTTGGTCCCGAGGGCTTTACCCGCAGTACCAGGCGGGGCCGTGCGGGCGCCAATGCCGGTGCCGGCGGTTTCGAAGACATTCTGCGCGAAGCCTTCGGCGGCGCGCGCCGTGGCGGCGCCGGCGCGGCGTTCGAAGCCGAGGATTTCGGCGGCGGCGGTGCGAATATCTCAGCTTCGTTGACGGTGTCGTTGCCGGACGCCGCCCAGGGCGCCACCCAGCGCATCCGGCTGCCGTCCGGCAAGGATGTCGAGGTGAAAATTCCCGCCGGTATAAGCAACGGCCAGCAAATCCGGCTCCGCGGCCAAGGCATGGCGGGACCGAACGGCGCGGCCGGAGATCTGCTGATCACCGTGTCGATCGGTCCGCATCCGACGTTCACGCTCGACGGTGCCGATATCCGGCTCGATTTGCCGGTGACACTTTACGAAGCCGCCCTCGGCGCCAAGGTTAGGGTGCCGACGCTCGACCGGCCCGTCGAACTCACGATTCCGCCGGGCACGAGCGGCGGACGAACCTTCCGCCTCAAAGGAAAAGGCTTCCCGGCGAAAGAGGGGCGCGGCGATCTCCTCGCCACGGTCCGTATCGTGCTTCCTGAAAAAGCCGACGCCGACTTCGAAGAGCTGATGAAAAAGTGGCGGACCGAGAAGCCCTACGATCCGCGCAAGGGAATGTAAGTTCTCGACCCAGGTTGCGCGTCTTTGCCGATCAGCGTACCCACCACCCAATGGGCAGCGGGGTCTTTACGTTTGACGCGATATCGCGGCCGGGCCGGCGCGAATGGGTCGCCATCGCGTTTGTCGTCGCCCTCATGCTGCTGTTTCTTCCGATGGTCGTGTGGAAGACCGTCGCGCTCGGCCAGGGCGATGTGCAGGTCTTCTTTCGCGCCGGTTGGGCGATCTGGACCGGGTATCCGCTGTATGAGGTCGCCGATCATCACGGCTGGACCTATCATTATCCGCCAACCTTCGCGTTGTTCATGGGCCCGTTTGCAAATCCGCTGCCGGATCATCCGCGGCCGTGGTGGGCGCTGCCGTATCCTGCGGCGGTGACGGTTTGGTATCTCGTCAATTCCGCGTGCCTGCTGCTCGCCATTCATGTCTGGGCCAACGCTTTGGAGCGCTATCGGCTTATCGAGGTACGCGCGGGATATTTGCAGCGGCCATGGGCGCTACGGCTCGGCCCCGTCATTGCGCTCTTGCCTTTCATCGGCGACGGATTGGCCCGCGGCCAACCGGCGCCGGTGCTGCTTTTTCTGGTCGTGTTATTTTTGGCCCTCTACGTCGAGAACCGCGTCGCAGCGGCATCATTCGCTTTCTCGCTCGCCATCACCGTCAAATTGTTTCCGCTCGTGCTCGCGGTTATTCCGTTTTTGCGGCGCGACTGGAAGTTCATGGTGTGGACGGCGGGCTGGTGCTTTCTTCTTTTGCTCTGCCTGCCGGTGGTTTGCCTTGGGGTGACGGCGACGTTCGAGCTCTACCGCATCATGTTCACCGAACACCTCGCCGGCATTGCCAGTGGGGCGATGTCAATCAAGATCGCGAGCGAGGTCTCGCCGGGTGGATATTCGAGCATCGGCATCGGAGCCGTTGTCGCGCGCCTTGCCGCTGGCGAAGCATTCTATTCGGCACCGCTGCCGCAATGGGCGTCGGCGATCCAACTTCTGTTCAATGCCGCGGTCGTCGTCGCCGTCGTCGTGCTCGGCCGCGGCGGCTTCTGGAGTTTGCGCGGCGCGCAACCTGCCGCCGGCTATCCGCTCCTCGTTGCCGGCGCCGTGTTGTTCGCGGCGATACCACTGATGATCGCATTTGCCGGACCGCAATACGTGACATTCGCCGTTCCGCTGATGGCCGTGCTCTTCATCGAAGGGTGGCAGCGCAGGGGCGAGGAAGTCATCACCGGTACGATGATCGCGTGGACGGTCGCCGCGTGGCTTTCGATGATCGCGCTCGAGGTGCCGTGGAATTGGCTCAAGCTCGGCGGGCCGATGACCTGGGTCTTGCTGGTTCTCGGCCCGGCAACCCTTTCGCTCGTTCGCCGTGTGTCGATAAAGCACGCTGCGACAAGTTGACCACGCCTGGGCGCAAAACCCTCTGGTTAGGCAATTAGACCTGCGTATCCGGCATGCGCGCTTGATGGCTCCCTCGGGCCTATGCCATAGGAGGGTTCGGCGCCGAAATCGTCGAGCGGGGGCAGAGAATGCCAGAAATCTCGGGCCTCATGCGCGGCAAGCGCGGCCTGGTCATCGGGGTCGCCAATCAGCGTTCGCTGGCTTGGGGCATCGCCAAGGCTTGCCGTTCGCACGGCGCCGAACTTGCGTTCACCTATCAGGGCGACGCGCTTAAAAGGCGCGTCGAGCCGCTCGCCGAGGAAGTCGGCGGTATCGTCGTCGGCCATTGCGACGTCACTGAACCTGCCACGATCGATGCGGTATTCGCCGCGCTGCAGTCGGCCTGGGGCACGATCGATTTTCTGGTGCATGCGATTGCATTCTCGGACAAGGACGAACTTGACGGTCGATACGTCGACACCACGGCGGACAATTTCAGCAAGACCATGCTGGTGAGTTGCTACTCGCTGACGGCAATCGCGCAGCGTGCCGAGAAGCTGATGCCGAACGGCGGCGCCATGCTCACGCTCACCTATTACGGAGCGGAAAAGTGGATGCCCCACTATAACGTCATGGGCGTTGCCAAGGCCGCTCTGGAGGCGTCCGTCTGGTATCTCGCCGCCGATCTCGGCGTGAAGAATATCCGCGTCAACGCCATCTCCTCTGGGCCGATCAAAACGCTTGCCGCCGCAGGTATCCGCGACCTCCGCTATATTTTCAGGTGGAACGAATACAATGCGCCGCTGCGGCGCAACGTGACCATCGAGGACGTTGGCGATGCGGCCGTCTATCTGCTGTCGGACATGTCGCGAGGCGTCACCGGCGAGATCCATCACGTCGACGCCGGTTATCACATCGTCGGCATGAAGCACCCCGACGCGCCCGATATCACTGTCGGCAAGGAATAACCCCCTTTCCCGGGGTGCGCCCCCGGCCGCTGCGTTGGGCCGGCTGCCATTCCAGGCCAAACCCGCCCGAGACGGCCGAATTGCGCCCTTCGTTTAATTGCCCTATCGTAAGGGCTGGGATCCGGGCGTTCTAATTTCGGATGTCCGATACATCAGTTTACCGTTGTATCGGCGGGGCGGTTGTGAAGAAAAATCGCGTCTGTGCTGTCATAGCGTTTGTTGTATTCGGCGCGTTCGGTACTGCCGGCGCGGTAGCCGATGAAATGACAGTTGCGCCCGCGCTTATCATCACATCCCCGACAAGTTACCGCCCGTGGACAGGCGTGTATTTCGGAGCCAACGGCGGATACGGGTGGATCAATTCGTCTGCCTCCTATAACGCCAACGATCCGGCGGCTCAGGCTGGCACCTGCGGTGGCGGCAAGGGCGGCGGCAAATGCATTCCGCAGGCGACCTATCGCGTACCGGGCGGGTTTGGCGGCGGCCAGCTTGGCTATAACTTCCAAATAAATTCGTTGTGGGTGACCGGCATAGAGGCCGACTATCAGGGCGCCAGCTTCTCCGGTCAGGGCGTTTCGGCATTTCGTCTCGGCTACAGCCGGACCACTGGCGCCAATACCAACATGACCGTCAATCAATCGGTCAATTCGTTTGGCACGGTCCGTCTGCGTATGGGCGCGGTGCCGATAAATTCGCTTTTGCTCTACGGCACGGGTGGTCTGGCCTACGGTCGGGCCAACACAAACTTCAGTACACCGTCCGGCGGGCCGGGCGCTCTCAGTTCGGGAGGATACTCGTATGCCTGCTTGGCGGCCGGCACGACCTGCTTTGCCGGCTCATCATCGAACACGTTGGTCGGATGGACGCTTGGCGGCGGCGCCGAGTTCGCTCTGAGCAACAACTTAACCATCAAGGGCGAAGTATTATACGTCGATCTCGGCTCTTATAACGCCACCGTCGCCGCCACAAACCCCAGCGGTGGAAAGCAGCCTGCTTCGTTCACGGCATCGCTGGCGCCGGTGGGCTTCGTCGTCGGGCGTGGCGGCCTGAATTTTCGTTTCTAGGTGATGCAGCGGCTGAAAACAGCAGCGGCCGGACCTGGGTCCAGCCGCTGTCACGAAACACCGCTCAAGGCGCCTCGCGAATTTAGAAGATGATGACGCAACCTCGATACGAGGTCGCGCTGCATCACGTCTTCTTCATCTTCTTCTTCTTCTTCGGCTTGCTAGCCATGATGTGCGTTCCTTCTGGTGTGATGATTCCACGGCAGGGTTTAGTTCAAGCTCTCCGAGCTTTGTTTCGGTCCCTTGGCCCTAGTCCCCTTACCGACGGTCACGATGCCATAAACGGGGCCTAGCCGCAACATAAAAATCGCAAATAACCCTGATTTTTCCGTAGCTTAATGGATGTTCAGCTTTCCATTAACTATTGTTCAGCGAGATGAATATGCCATGAACGCCGCTGCAATGGGGTGCCTGGCCCATTTGACCCCTGGGGGTCTGCGGGCTACCCCTTCAGCGCAAAATCCTTGAACAAGACATTCCACAAAACCGTTCAACCATGTCCTTCAATACGTTCGGACATTCCTTCCGGGTGACTACCTTCGGCGAGAGCCATGGGCCTGCCATCGGCTGCGTGGTCGACGGCTGCCCGCCACGCATCGCGCTGAGTGAAGATGACATTCAGCCCTATCTCGATCGACGCCGGCCGGGCCAATCGCGCTTCACGACGCAACGCCAGGAGCCGGACACAATCAAAATCCTTTCCGGCGTATTTTTGGATGAGGCGACCGGGCAGCAGGTCACTACGGGATCGCCGATCGCGCTCCTGATCGACAACGTCGATCAGCGGAGCAAGGACTATTCCGAAATCAAGGATAAATACCGGCCTGGCCACGCTGATTTTACCTACGACATAAAATACGGCTTGCGGGACTATCGCGGCGGCGGTCGCCAATCAGCGCGCGAGACGGCGATGCGCGTGGCGGCGGGGGCCATTGCGCGCAAGATCGTGCCCGGTTTGCTGGTGCGCGGCGCCCTCGTTCAAATGGGCGCGCACCGCATCGAGCGCACGCGCTGGGATTGGGCCGAGGTCGACCGCAACCCGTTCTTTTGTCCCGATCCGGGAAAGGCCGGTTTTTTTGCGGATTATCTTGATGGAGTCCGGAAAAGCGGCTCCTCGGTTGGTGCGGTGCTGGAGATCGTCGCCGATGGCGTGCCGCCGGGTCTCGGTGCGCCGATCTATGGCAAGCTCGATGCCGACCTCGCAGCCGCCTTGATGAGCATCAATGCGGTCAAGGGCGTCGAAATCGGCAGCGGTTTTGCCGCGGCGGAACTTTCCGGCGAGGAAAACGGCGACGAGATGCGCGCCGGCAATGATGGCAAGCCGACCTTTCTCTCCAATCACGCCGGTGGCATTCTCGGTGGCATCTCGACCGGCCAGCCTGTGGTCGCGCGTTTTGCCGTCAAGCCTACATCCTCGATCCTCACGCCGCGGCGCAGTGTTGACCGTTATGGACACGAGACCGAGATCACGACCACCGGGCGCCACGATCCGTGCGTCGGTATTCGCGCGGTACCGGTGGGCGAAGCAATGGTGGCGTGCGTGATCGCCGATCACTATCTGCGCCATCGCGCCCAGGTCGGCGAGTTTCCGTCGTGGCCGTTTCCGCGGCCGCGAAGCTGATTGCAGGCTCGCCGACGAGATCGAAAAGGAAAGATGGAAAACGCTCAACAACGCATCCAGGCAGCCGTAACCGCATTTGCCCGCGGCGATCTTGTCATCGTGGCCGATGACGATGACCGCGAGAACGAGGGCGATCTGTTCGTCGCGGCTTCGCTGTGCACGCCGGAAAAGATGGCGTTCATCATCCGCCACACCTCCGGCATCGTCTGCGTTCCACTGGCCCAGGACGAGGCGCGGCGGCTGCATCTCGATCCGATGGTTGCGCGTAACGACGCCCCTTTGGGCACCGCCTTCACGGTTTCGGTGGACGTTCGCCACGGCTTGACCACCGGCATTTCCGCGGAAGAGCGCACCAATACCGTGCGCGCTCTTGCCAACGGCAATATGGGAGCGGCTGACTTCGTGCGGCCGGGCCATGTGTTTCCGCTGGTGGCCAAGGAAGGCGGGGTTCTGATGCGCTCAGGCCACACCGAAGCTTGCGTAGATCTTTGCCGGCTCGCCGGCTTGCCGCCGGTTGGGGTGCTCGCCGAACTCATGAACGACGACGGCACCGTCATGCGCGGGCCGCAGATCGCCGCCTTGGCCGCGCGGCACAATCTAATGCGGGTCTCCATCGCCGACCTGATCGCCTATCGACAAGCGCGGGAGAGATTGATCGAGCGCGTCGGCGAATTTCCGGTGGAATCCGAGATCGGAATGCTCGCCGGTTATGCTTTCCAGACACCGTTTGATCCATTTTACCACATGGCTTTTGTTCACGGCCGTATCGGCGATGGCACGAATGTGCTGACGCGGCTGCACCGCGCCAACCTCATTTTGGACGTATTCGGCGGCGCCAAAGCCATCCACGGGACGCTCGCGCGCTTCAAGGTGGAAGGCAGCGGCGTGCTCGTTATCCTGCGGGACGGCGCCGCCGGCGTGCCCGTGGTTGCAATCCCCAAGTCGGACGAAACTGCCTCGGGCGAGGCGCGCAGCCGCCAATGGCGCGAGGTCGGTCTCGGCGCTCAGATCCTCAAGGATCTCGGCGTCACCTCGATCCGGTTGCTGAGTTTTTCGCGCAAAATGACGTATGTCGGTCTTTCGGGTTTCGGCATCGAGATCGTCGGCACTGAGCCGGTCGAGGTGTGAATGCGCGCTCCGTCGCGCGTCGGCAACAATCGAGGGATAAAATGAGCAGCATCATGCACACGATGGGCGGTTATCGAATTAGCCTGCGTCGGATTGGTCTCGCCGTAGTGCTTGTCGGCCTCGGCATGACCTTGTCGGCGTGCGGTTACAACACCATTCCGACTTTGGAAGAGCAGGCCAAGGCGCGCTGGGCCGACGTTCAGAACCAGTATCAGCGCCGCGCCGATCTCATTCCCAACCTGGTCGCCACGGTCCAGGGCTACGCCGCCCAGGAGAAGAGCGTCCTGACGGCGGTCATCGAAGCGCGCGCCAAGGCGACGCAGGTCAAGATCGACGCCTCCCAGCTCACCGACCCGGACAAGCTCAAGGCCTTCCAGGATGCGCAAAACCAGCTGTCGGGCGCGCTCGGCCGCCTGCTGGCGGTGACCGAGAATTATCCGGATCTCAAATCAAACGCGAATTTCCTTGCGTTGCAGTCGCAGCTTGAAGGCACCGAGAACCGCATCGCGGTGTCGCGGCGCGACTATATCGAGGCAGTCCGCGCCTACAATTTGTCGCTCCGTACTTTCCCGACTCTGCTCTGGGCAAAGACGATCTTCGCGGGAAACAAGCCGATGGCTGAATTTACTGCGAGTGACGGCGCGGAAAAGCCGCCGCAGGTGAAGTTCTAGCGGTCGTGCGGTGAGGGTCAGCGCGTCATTGTTGGCGTTCGCGCTGCTGCTTTGCATCGCTCCGGCGGCGTTCGCGTTCGATTTTCCGCCTTTGACCGGTCGCGTCGTCGACCAGGCGGGAGTCATGACGGCTGAAAGTCGCGACGATATCGAAGCCAAGTCGAAGGAACTTGAAGACAAATCCGGCATCCAGCTCGTCGTGGCCACGGTGATGTCGCTGCAAGGCAGCGACATCGAGACTTATGCCAACCAGCTTTTCCGCTCCTGGAAGCTCGGTGAAGCCAAGAAGAACAATGGCGTATTGCTCCTCGTCGCTCCAAACGAGCACAAAGTGCGAATCGAAGTCGGGTATGGACTCGAGGGCACGCTAACCGACGCGCTGTCGTCGGTGATCATATCCAGCGCCATCATTCCGCGTTTCAAAACGAACGATTTCTCCGGTGGCATCCAGCGCGGCGTCGACGGCATCATCGGCGTGCTCCACGGCGACTCGGCGGAATGGCAGCCGAAAATGGCGCTGCGTGTCGACGACATCCGCGCTGGCGATCTGGCCGGGCTCTTTATGTTTCTCTTTATTGTCACGCTCCTCGTTGTTGCCGTTTGGAACAATGTCCGTTCGGGCCATTATGTCGTCCGCCACGGCCGACGGGTTTTCGTGCCGGCCAGCCACTCGTCGAGCTCTTCCAGCTGGAGCAGCAGCGACTCTTCCAGCAGCAGCAGTTCGTCCGACAGTGATTTCTCCGGCGGTGGCGGTTCGTCGGGTGGTGGCGGCGCGTCAGGGAGCTGGTGATGAAGCGGCTTGCCATGCGACTGATTATTGCGGTTTTCGTTCTCGGTCTGATGCCGGTCGTCGTCTTTGCACTCGATTTTCCGCCGCTGACCGGCCGGGTGGTCGACCAGGCGGGCGTCATGAGCGCCGCGAGCCGGAGCGACATCGAGGCGAAATCGAAGGAGCTTGAAGACAAATCCGGCATCCAGCTCGTCGTCGCAACGGTGAAGTCGCTGCAAGGCAGCGACATCGAGACTTACGCCAACGAGTTGTTCCGCTTCTGGAAGCTCGGTGAAGCCAAGAAGAACAACGGTGTTTTGCTCCTGGTGGCGCCGGCCGAGCACAAGGTGCGCATCGAGGTCGGCTATGGTCTCGAAGGCACTTTGACCGACGCGCTCTCCTCGGTGATCATTTCAAGCGCGATCGTTCCGCGCTTCAAGGCGAACGATTATTCCGGCGGTATCCAGCGCGGTGTCGAGGGCATCATCGCCGTGCTTACCACCGACGCCAGTGAATGGCGTCAAAAGGCCGACGTCCGCGCTGACGATTCATCAGGTGATTTCAACAAGCTATTTCCGATCTTGTTTTTCGTATTGCTGATCTTTTTCATCTGGTACCTGATTCATCAGGCGAGGGGTCCGGGCTCGGGGCCAGGCGGCACGGGCGGCCGGCGCGGTCCAATCATCGTTCCCCCCCTGGGCGGCTCCTGGGGCTCGGGCTGGGGCGGCGGTTCCTCCGGCGGCGGATTTGGCGGTGGTTTTTCCGGCGGCGGCGGTTGGTCGGGCGGTGGTGGGGCGTCGGGGAGCTGGTGATGCAGTTCAGCAAGGAAGATCACGAGGCGGTGTCGGCCGCCATTCAGCAGGCGGAGAAGCGCACCGGCGGGCAGATCGTCTGCGTGCTCGCACACGCATCGTCGGACTATGCCCACATTCCCATCTTGTGGGCGACTGCGCTGGCGCTCATCGCTCCTTGGCCACTGATCAATTTCACGCCCTGGAGCGTGCAGCGGATCTTTCTGATTCAACTCGTGGTTTTTATCGTAGCCGCACTTGTTTTTTCACTGACGCCGCTGCGGTTTGCGCTTGTTCCCCGCAGCGTGCGCAGGGCGCGAGCGCATCGCGCCGCGCTTGAGCAATTCGTGGTCCGCCGTATCGCCGCCACCAGGAACCGCAGTGGAATTCTGATCTTTGTGTCGCTTGCGGAGCGCTACGCGCGCATCATCGCCGATGACGGCATCGCCCAGAAGGTGCAAGCATCCGAGTGGCAGGCCGCCATCGATGCTTTGAGCAGCAACATGCGCGCCGGCCACATTGCGCAAGGTTTCGCCGCCGCGATCGAACGCTGCGGCAACGTGCTTGCGACACACGCTCCACCCGATGGTTCGCCCAATGCGCTGCCCGATCGGCTCTACGTGATGTAGCCGGATCGCCGTGCAAACGGCTGATCACCGAGAAATGATTGCTCATGAACTTTGATTTGTGGGCATACAGACCGGCGTCGCGACCCGCAGATGCGAGGGGGGTTCCAATGTCCGAGCAAGGCTTCATCCACGGTTCAGCACGCCACGACCGCCGCGCGATTCTCGGCATGGGCGGCGCGCTCGTTCTCGGCGCGGCGCTGAAGCCATTGTCCGCGTCGGCGCAAACCAAGCAGCGCATCGGGGTCATCGGCTCGGGTCATATCGGCGGCACGATCGGCGGACTGTGGGTCAAGTCCGGCCACCCCGTACTGTTTTCGTCACGCCATCCTGAAGAACTGAAAGATCTGGTTGCCGGCCTCGGCGAGCTTGCGAAAGCCGGCACGGTCGATCAGGCGATCGCCTTTGGCGACGTCCTGTTTATCGCGGTGCCATATGCGGCGCTGCCGCAGATCGGCCAGGATTACGGCGCGGCACTCAAAGACAAGATCATGCTCGATGCCTGCAACGCCGTCACCGCGCGTGACGGCTCCATAACCGACGAGGTCGAGCGCGAGGGTGTCGGCGTGATCTCGCAGAAATATCTCCCGGGTACGCGGCTGGTTCGCGCCTTCAATACGCTCAACTACCAAACCTTCGCCAGCGAGGCGAACCGTCCCGATCCCAAGCTCGCAATCCCGATTGCCGGCGACGACGCCGAAGCGGTGCAAGTCGCGGCTGGCTTGATCCGCGACGCGGGATTCGATCCGGTCGTGGTCGGCAAGCTTGCGGATGCAAGCCGCTTCCAGCGTGGCGGGCCGGGTTACGGGCAGGCAGTGAGCGCCGCCGAGCTCAAGCAGAAGCTGTCGCTCGCGCCATGACCGGCATGGTTGCCGCGCTTCGGCGTGGCACGAACTGGGCGATACCCGCAACGCCGCAGGAGCGTGCGGCGGCGCTGTGGTCGTTCGCCTATTTCTTTACGCTCCTGGCCGGATACTACGTCTTACGGCCGTTGCGCGATCAGATGGGCATAGCCGGCGGCGTGCGAAATCTGCCGTGGCTGTTCACCGCCACGTTCGTAACGCTCGTGATCGCGCAACCCCTGTACGGCGTACTGGTGGCAAGGCTGCCGCGTGCGCGGTTCATCCCCTTCGTCTATCACTTCTTCATCGCCAACCTTTTGTTGTTCTGGCTGCTGCGGACGCTCGACGTTGCCCCGGTGATTGTGGCTCGTGTGTTTTTCGTATGGGTGAGCGTGTTCAATCTGTTCGCGGTCGCGGTGTTCTGGTCGTTCATGGCCGACCTGTTCAGCGCCGAGCAAGGCAAGCGTTTGTTCGGATTCATTGGTGCCGGCGGCACCGCTGGCGCGCTTTTGGGTCCGCTCATCACCATCGGGCTGTCTGTGCCGCTGGGCGCGGTCAATCTTCTGATCGCGGCGGCGGTGCTGCTGGAATTGGCGGTTTTCTGCGTCTACCGCCTCGAGCGCGTCGCCGCGCCGCAGGAGTTCGCCAAAGAGGGTCCGCGCGTTGACGAGCGGCGTATCGGCGGCTCCGCCTTCGCGGCGCTGCCGGAGCTCATTCGCTCGCCCTATCTCATCGGCGTTGCCGCGTGGGTCAGCCTGCTGTCTTTCTGCGCGACGATCGTCTACTTCGAACAGGCTAACATCGTAGCGGCGGCCGTGCACGACCGCGACGCACAGACGCGGATCTTTGCCGGCATCGATCTCGCGGTCGGCCTGCTCAGTCTGGCAACGCAAGTCTTTGCGACGGGACGGGTGCTCAAGCGGTTCGGCACCGGCCTCGCCGCCGGCGCGCTGCCGGCTGTCTATGTCGCCGGCTTTGCCGCGCTGTTCCTGGCGCCGACGCTCGCGGTTGTGGTGGCGCTTCAGATCGTGCAGCGCTGGATGAATTTCGCCATCGCCAATCCGGCCCGGCAGGTTTTCTTCACGGTGCTCAGCCGCGAGGAGAAATACAAGGCCAAGAACCTTATCGACGTCGTGATCTACCGCGGCTCCGACGCTTTGTATGGCTGGGTATTCGACACCTTGCAGGCGTTGGGATTAAAACTTGGTGCAATCGCACTGGTCGCGTTGCCGGTGGCCGCAGGCTGGCTTGTGCTGTCGAGCGTCTTGGGGCAGGTCCAGGAGCGCCGCGCAACATTCGTGGATGCTGAAGCGGCGCAGGGAGGAAATCCATGAGCCTGCATTTGACGCGGCGTGAATTCACGATGGCGACCGGCGCGGCAATGCTCGCGTCATCGGCGCTCGGCCAGACCTCGGCGCTGCTCACCCGCGCCATCCCAAGCACCGGTGAGTTACTGCCCGCCGTCGGGCTCGGCACCGCGCAGGTCTTCAATACCAATGACGAGGCGACGCGGCAGAAGGCGGCTGCGGTGCTGCAATCGCTCATTGCCGGTGGCGGACGTCTGGTCGACACGTCGTCGGTCTATGGCGAAGCCGAAACCGTGCTGGGCGAGGTAATGACATCAGGCGGTCTGCGTCAAAAGCTTTTCATCGCCACCAAACTGGAGTTGCCCGACGCCGCGGAGCTCAAGCGATCACAGGCCAGATTACAGACGCTGAAACTCGATTTGCTTCAGTTTCACAATGTCCGCGATCCGCAGCAGTCGCTGGCGCAGTTCAAAGAATGGAAGGCACAAGGCGTGTGCCGCTATATCGGCATTACGTCGACCCGGCGCGAGCAGTATGCCGCGATCGAAGCGGTGCTCCTGCGCGAGAAGCCTGATTTCGTGCAAATCGACTATTCGCTCGACGATCGTGAATCCCAACAGCGGATTTTGCCCGCGGCGGCCGAGGTCAAGAGCGGTGTGCTCACCGCTTTGCCGTTCGGTCGGGCGCGACTGTTTCGTGCGGTGCGTGGCAAGGAGCTTCCGGACTGGGCGCGCGGCTTCGCCGAGACCTGGGCACAGTTCTTCCTGAAGTATCTTCTGAGCGACCCCCGGGTAACTGCGGTTATCCCCGGCACCGCCGATCCCGCGCATATGACCGATAATCTCGGCGCTATGCGCGGTCCGCTGCCCGACCCGGACCAACGCAGGCAAATGGAGGCGTTTGCCGATGCTTTGTAGAGACCCCCTTGCCGCATAAATGTGCCTATATCCAGCGGCCCAAATCCGGGTAGTCTCCAGGCCGGTAAAGGAATTCGAGAGACCCAGATGCCCTGGCTTTCGTACAATTCGCGCCGAATTCACTACGAACTGGCTGGTCCGGACGACGGCCCGGCTTTTGTGCTGATCAATGGCCTGACCCAGTACGTCAAGCTTTGGATACCCTTTCGCGATGCGCTGGTTGCAAGGGGCTTTCGAGTTGTGAGCTTTGACATGCTCGGACAGGGGCAATCCGACAAACCGCGCCTGTTCATCGAGCAATCGGACCAGGTCGCCGTACTCGGCGAACTCATCGCCGAATTGGGAGACCGGCCGGTTTTCCTTGCCGGGATCAGCTTCGGCGGCGTGATCGCGCTGCGCTATGTCATCGAGCACGGCAACACTGTCGCCGGGCTGGTGCCAATGAGCAGCTTTGCCGAGTTGCCGCCGCAGCTGTTTCGATTTGGCGCAGCGCTGCGAACCGCGCTTGTCCTTGGCGGCACGACCTTTCTTCAGGACTTGCTTTTCCCGATGAATTTCTCGGGGGAATGGCTCGAAGCGAAAGCACACATAATCGATTTCGCCAGGTACCGCGGATGGCTGGTCAACGACGTGTATGCGTTGCAGAATCTGATGGAATCTTTTCTCGACTTCGAGCCGCTGACGCCGAAACTGTCGACGATTACCGTGCCGACCATGATCTTGACCGGCGAGTACGATTTCCTCACGCCGCGGCCGCTGCAAGACTCGCTGCGCATTCACATTCCGGAAAGCGAACTCGTCATCGTGCAACGCGCCTACCACGCATTCACGCTGGAGAAACCGGAATTGACGGCCTATTTGGCGGCGCGCTTTGCCGAGGATGTGATGTCCGGACACTGGCAGGGCAAGAAATCGATCTGGCTCGCGCCTGAGGAGATCGGCGGCGAATTCATACCGTTTCCGGCCGGCTACGATCATCTGCGCGCCGTCCCGGTACGGCTGCCGCAAGGAGCCGAAGCACAGCCTGAACTGACCTCCAGCGCAGCGACGCAGCGCGATGTGATCCAGGAGGAGGCGGTGCAAAGCGAGGTGACGTCTCCGTGAATGCGCTTCTTGGCCCGATCGACCAGGATGGCCGTATTCCGCAGGCGCAGCAGACCCGCGTGGCGGCCTTTCTGTTGTCGGCGCACGGTGCACAAGCGCGCCAACTCGCTGCCGCGTTACCGGCGCGCCTGCATCATCCATGGCAGTTGGAATTGCACTCGCAGTTTTGTCGCCAGATGGAAATTCTCTCGTTGCTTATGCGATCAACGTCATGGGTCGCGGATCCGACGCTGCCATTCAGCGTCTGGCAATGGGAGCTGGCATGGCTGCCAAGACCCGGAAAAATGGCGGGCGATGCGTATCACAGTCTGCTCGTCGACATGGCGGCTTTCGGTCACGCGTTGCACGCCGGCATCCGGCCAGCGGCGCTGTTACCGGAGAGTGTAGCGCCCGCCGACCCTTTCGTTTTGGCGATGCGCCGCATCGAATTCGAAAGCGGACGGTTGCTTCAGGCGCAAATCCTGTTCCTCAAAGGCCCGGAGCTCATTTCGGTTCGCGACGAAGTCGCTGAAGCGGTCGAACGGCGACACGACCAAGTGCGCGAGCACTGGCTCGCAATGCTGCATAGCCTGAACGTCGACACCGAGTAGCGGATTTCTTCCGGCCTACCAATGCGATAGGCGGGCAAGGCAAAGGGTAGTCTTGCAATTGTCACCAGTCACGGCCACGATATAAATTGCGAATTTGAGGTTTCATGATCACCGTTCCAGAATTAGCCGCGGAGGAATTGGGGTCGTTCCTTTCTTCGCATTTGAGCCGTCGCTTTGGATCGACGCAGGCCGGTCTGACCGAGCTTATTCCGACGGTCGCCAGGCTGGCGCTTGAGTGCATCGGCAACAGCGACGCGCTCTACCATACGGTCGAGCATACCATGCTGGTGACGCTCGTCGGCTACGACATCATGAAAGGCCGATCGCTGCTCATGGACACGTCCGCCGATGACTACGCCCACGTCATCATCGCCTGCCTCCTGCATGACATCGGCTACGTGCGCGGCATACTCATGGGAGATAGTGAGGACGGGTATGTGATCGACGCCAAGGGTGGCAAAGCCGAGCTCTCACGCGGCTCGTCCGATGCAGCGCTCACGCCATACCACGTGGAACGTTCGAAGCTTTTTGCGTTGGATAGGCTCGCAAAAATGGAGTTGGTCGACGCAGCCAGAATTGCACGGGCGATCGAATTCACGCGCTTTCCCTCTGCCATCGAGCCGGAGCGTCAGGACGCCGAGGAAGGTTCGCTGGTGCGGGCTGCCGACCTCATCGGGCAGCTCGGCGATCCGCATTATTTGCGCAAGGCAAACGCGCTGTACTACGAATTCGAAGAAGTCGGCATGAACAGACAGCTCGGCTATGCGTCGCCCGCCGACCTGACCGATTTATATCCACAATTCTACTACAACAGCGTTGCGCCGCACATTCAGACCGCCATCCGCTATCTCAATGTGACGTCGAGCGGCCGCCAATGGATTGCGTCGCTCTACAGCAACGTGTTCCGCGCTGAAAGCGAGCTTAGCCTGTCGGGGCCGCAACGCTGAAACGGCCGGCGCCCCGAAGCCATCGCTGGCGGCGCAGCGGACCTGACACATAAGAGCCGGAGGGCCGCCATGAACAAAATCGGCGAAATCAAACCCGAGGAAGGCGCGTCGGCGTCCAGCCGCTCGCCGTATTTTTCGGAGGAGCACGAGCTTCTTCGCGCCCAGGTGCGCCGCTTCGTCGAAACCGAGATCAAGCCAAAGGCGCTGGCCTGGGAAGAACAGGGTTTCGTGCCGCGAGAAGTGTTGCGCCGCATGGGCAGCCTGGGCTTTTTCGGCATCCGCTATCCAGCCCGCTACGGCGGATCGGAGATGGACGCGCTCGCGACCGTCGTGCTTGCGGAAGAGCTTGGGCGCTCGACGTTCAGCGGGGTGGCGACCACCGCACTCGTCCACTCCGAAATGGCATCCATTCATGTGTTCCGGTCCGGAAGCGAGGCCCAAAAGGACAAATGGATGCCGGGCATCATTGCCGGCGAGGTCATCACCGCCGTGGCCGTGACCGAGCCCGACGCCGGTTCCGATGTGAAGAGCATCCGCAGCTTCGCGCACCGCGACGGCAACAGTTACGTCATCAACGGCGCGAAGATGTTCATCACCAACGGCGTTTATGCCGATCTTTATTGCGTGGCCGCGAAAACCGATCGGTTGGGATCGCCCAGCCGGGCGATCACGATGTTCCTGGTCGAGAAGGGCACGCCCGGCCTTACTGTCAGCCGCACGCTCGACAAGCACGGCTGGCGCTCCTCCGACACTGCGGAGCTGCATTTTGACGACTGCCGAATTCCAGCCGAGAACCGCCTCGGCGAAGAGGGTCGCGGCTTCTACGCGATCATGAAGAATTTCCAGAACGAGCGGACCACGATCGGCGCCACGGCGATGGGAGAAGCGCAGGCCGCGCTCGACCTCACGCTCGACTATGTGCGCACGCGAAAAGCCTTCGGTGCTCCGTTATGGGCGCGCGAAACCATCCGTCAACGCCTGGCGATGCTTTCAGCAAAGGTCGAGGCGGGTCGCCAGCTTGTTTATCATGCGGCCTGGCTCGACACGCAGGGCATCGACGCGACCAAAGAAGTGTCGATGGTCAAGGCTTATTGCGGCGAACTCGTCAACGAGGTCATGTACGCATGCGTGCAGTTTCACGGCGGCATGGGCTTCATGCGCGAGAGCACCATTGAGCGCATGTCGCGCGACGCGCGCGTGCAGAATATCGGCGGCGGCGCCACCGAGGTGATGCTGGAAGAAGTCGCGAAGCGGCTGTAGCAGGCGCGAGCGGGTTTAAGCGCGAGCGCCTGCGGCGCCAAACCCAGGGTTGCCGCGTTGCCAGTTTTGCGGGAAGCTTAACCAAATATCAGCAAGGGAGGCTGGCCAATGGATGTCGTCCCGCTGGGTCCGGGCTTTGGCGCCGAACTGCGCGGCGTGACGCTTGTCGACGTGGCCGGCGATGACGCTGCTTACCAGGCGGTTCGCGCCGCATTTGAGGAACACTCGGTCCTGGTCTTTCGCAGCCAGGACGTTACCGATGATGCGCAGATCGCCTTCTCGCGACGCTTCGGACCACTGGAGGTGACACCGGCCGCAACGCAAGGTGCCGGCACCAACCTTGTGATCCTCTCGACCATCGACAAAGACGGCAAGGTAGTCCAGGCAGATCATCGGCTCGCGCTTCGTAACAAGGCAAACCAGCTGTGGCACGCCGACAGCACGTTCAAGAGCGTGCCGGCGCTCGCGTCGATGTTGTCGGGGCGGATCATGCCGCCGCAAGGCGGCGAGACCGAGTTTGTCTCGACCCGGCTCGCCTGGGAACGGCTCGACAAGGCGACACAGAAGCGGATCGCCGATCTGTTCGCCTGGCATGACTACTCGCATTCGCGCGGCAAGGTCGCCGCCAACATTGTCGGTGACGCCGAGCGCGCGGCCCTGCCGCCGCAATGCTGGCGCATGGTGTGGAAGAATCCGGTGAACGGCCGCAGCGCGCTTTACATCGCGTCGCATGCCTACGCGATCGACGGTATGGACGACGGCGCGGCGCAAAATCTGATCGCCGAATTGACCGACGCCGCGACGGCGCCGGGACTGAGCTACGAGCACGTCTGGCGGAAGGGCGACGTCGTCATGTGGGACAACCGCGCGATACTGCATCGCGGCCGGCCCTGGCCCGCGAACGAGGCGCGGGTCATGGTGCGCACGACCAGCTCGGCGACCGATGCAGATGGTCTGCAATTCGTGCGCCCACCTGCGCGCCACGCGGCGGACTAGGGCTTGTCGCTCGTCACGGTGAACCGCCGCTATCCCTGATACGCCCGATTGGGAATCGGGAAACCGCAGCTCGAGCCGTCGGTCACCTCGACCTCATCCTCCCAGGGCAGCCGATATTTGCCGACGGCGAGATCGCGCATGTAAGTATAGGGGCAATCCTGCGCGCCGCCCTTAACCGCGACGAAACCGCGATGGCCGAACTGGTAGATGTTGTTCTCGACACCCCAGATACGCCGCGCTTCGTCGGCAAGCTTCGGCCGTACCTCCGCGGTGATGATCTCATCCGCCGCGCCGTTGCCGGTCACGAGAGGCATGCCGTCAAAATTGACGATCATGCCTTCGCCCATCGAATTGAACACGCCGTCGCTGCCGGCCATGCAGACATTGGCGGTGTACATCAGATTTGAAAATGCGTTGCTTTGGTTGCTGACATGCCAGGCGTGGCGGATCGGTGCCGTATAGCCTGCGGTGCGCAACATGATGTTGGCGCCCTTGTAGGCGCACTCCCGCGCCATTTCCGGGAACATGCCGTCGTGGCAGATGATCAGCGCGACCTTGCTGCCATTCGGTCCGTCGCATACCGGAATGCCGAGATTGCCGGGCTCCCAGGGCTCGACCGGCACCCATGGATGCATCTTGCGGTAATAGAGCTTGATGTCTCCGTCGTCGTCGATGATGAGGCCGGAATTGTATGGATTGCCGTCTGGATTGTACTCCATGATGGAGAAACAGCCCCAGATGCGGTTGTCGACGCAGGCTTTCTTGAAGCTCGCGACTTCCGGACCGTCGAGCCGCGACATCAGTTCGGCATCGGTGTCCATCGACAGACCATGCAGCGAATATTCGGGGAAAACGACCAGGTCCATCGTCGACATGTTTTTGCGCGCCTTCTGAACCATGGCGCAAATCTTCTTGGTCTGCGCTGCCAGATCGCTCTTGGTGGCGATCGTCGGCAATTGCAGCTGAACGAGGCCGATGACCACTCCGTCGGGGGTCTTGTTCAATCCGCCGAGCCCACTCATCCAAAATCTCCGTGTCCGTTCGTAGCTCCCGGGCGGCCAAAATCTACACCACGGCACGCCGGAAAAGCTGCCTATTTTTCGAGCCGCGCGACGATCTCGACATGCGCCGCATAGCGGAATTGATCGACCGGTGTAATCTCGGTGAGACGGTAGCTGCCGCGCACAAGCTCGCGAATATCGCGGGCAAAGGTTCCCGGATTGCACGACACGGCAACGACGAGCGGAACGCCGCTTGTCGCGAGCTCACGCGCTTGCATCTCGGCACCTTGACGCGGCGGGTCGAAGACGACCGCGTCGAACAATTTTAGCTCCGTGGCCGTGAGCGCGCTGCGGAACAGATCGCGCCGTTCGATCTCGACGGGCCTGAGGCCGGCGGTGGACGCGGCGGCGCGCTTGAGCGCAGCGAGCGCTTCATCATCGTCATCGACCGCGCTGACCCGTGCCCGTTCGGCGAGCCGGAGCGCAAACGGACCGACGCCGGCGAACAGGTCGGCGACTTTCGCCGCGCCGGTGCAAGCCGCGAGCACAAGCCGCGCCAGCGCCGCTTCGCCGTCGTCAGTTGCTTGCAGAAACGCTGCCGGTGGCAATTGCACGGTCGCCTTGCCCATGCGCAAGGTCGGCGTCCGCGCAAGCGCAATCAACTCGCCGTGCCGTGTGAGCCGCGCGAGATCGTGCTTGGCGGCAATGGGCGCGAGCGCGGCAACGAGCGCCGCCGTCAAGGGACCGGAGCCGCGCACGTCGACGTCGAGGCCGTCATCCGTCGCGGTGAAGTGAATGTCGAGCGGCTTGTTCGCCGTGGCCAAAGTCTCGGCGATGGCCCACGCCGCTTTGAGGGCGCCGCCAAGCTTTGGTGAAAGCACCGGGCAGCGGTCGATCGCGACCAGGTGGTGGGAGCGCGCGGCGGAAAATCCGACCTCCAGCACCGACCGGGTGCCGCTTCTGGCGTGGAAGACCGCGCGACGTCGGCCTTCGCCATGCGCGTCGATGAGTTCGGCGACCGGAAAGTCCAGTCCCGCCTGGCGCAGAGCGTCGACCACGAGATCGCGTTTCCACGCGCGGTACTGGATCGTCTCCCAGTGCTGTACGGCGCAGCCGCCGCACACGCCGAAATGCGGACAGATCGGCGCAATGCGTTCCGCACTCGGCCGTTCGACGTTGAGCAGCCGGCGGCGGTCGGGATGGCCGGCAACGGCTTCGACCTCGACCGTTTCGCCGGGCAATGCGCCGGAAACGTAGATCGCACCTGCGGGGCCGTCGGCGATGCCGTCGCCGCGATGGCCGATCCGAGCGATTACGAGTTGCTCAACCACGCTTCGCCCCGATCAGGAACTCACGATTGCCGTCGCCGCCAAGGATCGGTGACGGTATGAGGCCCTCGACGCGCCATCCGAGCGAGCTGAGGAACGCGGCGATATTGTCGCATACGGCGCGGTGAATTTCCGGGTCGCGCACGATGCCTTTCTTGATGCCGGACCGTTGAACTTCGAATTGCGGCTTGATCAGCGCCACGATGGCCGCGCGCGGCTGCAGAAGCTTGCCGATCGCGGGCAGAATGAGTTTGAGCGAGATGAAGCTGACGTCGACTACGGCAAGGTCTGGCAGCTCGGCGAGCCGCGACGGATCGAGCGTTCGGATATCCGTTTGCTCCATCGAGACGATGTTGCTCTGCTTGCGCAAGCGGGAATGAAGCTGGTCGCTGCCGACATCGACCGCGTAGACCAGCTTGGCGCCGCGTGCCGTCAGTAATTCGGTGAAGCCCCCGGTCGAGGCGCCGATATCGAGACATATGCGGTCCGTGACGTCGAGATGAAAATGATCGAGGGCCGCCGCGAGCTTGAGCGCGCCGCGCGACACATAGGGATGTGCGGGTGCGGACTCGATCACGGCATCAGTAGAGATCGTGTCCGACGCCCTGCGTACCGGCACGCCATCGGCAGTCACGAGGCCAGCCGTAATTGCGGCCTGTGCCCGCGCGCGGCTTTCGAACAGGCCGCGCGCCACCAACAGGCGGTCGGCGCGCTCTCGTGCAATCATAATAAAATTATACACCACATCACGCTGGGTCTTGCGACGGGCATCCGTGCCTGTGATGGGGACTGAAAAACGCGTGAGGCCGGGACTAGCCCGGCCTCAACGAACAATCGCTGACGAACTGGACCGGCCTATCTTGCCAACTTCACCACGTCGCCGCGCAGGTTCTGCCCGAGTGCTTCGAACGCCTTGTTGACGATGCCTTTGGCGTCGAGGCCGGCCTGGGCGTACATGGCGTTGGGAAAGTCCTGGTCGATGAAAATATCCGGCAGCACCAGCGAGCGGATTTTCAACCCGCGGTCGAGCACCCCGTGCTCAGCGAAGGCCTGCATCACAAAGGAGCCGAAGCCGCCAATCGAGCCTTCCTCGACGGTGAGCAGCACCTCGTGCTCGCGCGCCAACCGCAGCAGAAGATCGATGTCCAGCGGCTTGGCGAAGCGGGCGTCCACGACCGTTGTCGACAGTCCGTGTGCGGCGAGTTCGTCAGCCGCCTTGAGGCATTCGCCGAGCCGCGCGCCGTACGAGACCAGTGCAACCTTCGTGCCTTCGCGCACGACGCGGCCCTTACCGATCTCGAGCGGCTTGCCCTCTTCCGGCATTGGCACGCCACGGCCTTCGCCGCGCGGATAGCGCAGGGCGGAAGGACGGTCGTCGATCGCCACCGCCGTCGACACCATGTTCACCAGATCGGCTTCGTCTGCCGCCGCCATCAGCACGAAATTCGGCAGGCAGCCGAGATAGGCGATGTCGAATGCGCCGGCGTGAGTTGGTCCATCGGCGCCGACGAGACCGGCGCGGTCCATGGCGAAGCGCACCGGCAGGCGCTGGATGGCGACATCGTGGACCACCTGATCGTAGGCGCGCTGCAGGAATGTCGAGTAGATCGTCGCGAATGGTTTGAAGCCCTCGGTCGCAAGCCCGGCGGCGAAAGTGACGCCATGCTGCTCGGCGATGCCGACATCGAACGTGCGCTTGGGAAATTCCTTTTGGAAAAGGTCGATGCCGGTGCCCGAGGGCATGGCCGCGGTGATGGCGACGATCTTGGGATCCTTGCGGGCTTCCTTGATCAAACTCTCGCCGTAGACTTTTTGATAGGCGGGTGCGGACGCCTTGGCTTTCACCTGCGCGCCGGTTGCCACGTCGAACTTGACGACGCCGTGATACTTGTCAGCCGATTTCTCCGCCGGCTCGTAGCCCTTGCCCTTTTGCGTCACGACGTGGATGAGGAACGGGCCGTTCTCCGCGTCGCGGACGTTTTTCAGGACCGGCAACAGATGGTCGATGTTGTGGCCGTCGATGGGGCCGATATAGAAGAATCCGAGTTCGTCGAACAGCGTGCCGCCGGTCACGAGGCCGCGCGCATATTCTTCGATGGCGACCGCGCGTTTCTCCAGCATTCTGCTGGGAAGGCGTTTGGCAACCTGACGGACCATGTGGCGCAGACCACGATAGGTGCGCCCGGAAACGCGGCGGGCGAGATACGCCGAGAGCGCGCCGACAGGTGGGGCAATCGACATATCATTGTCGTTGAGGATCACGATCAGGCGGGAATTCATCGAACCGGCGTTGTTCATGGCCTCATAGGCCATGCCGGCCGACATCGCGCCGTCGCCGATAACGGAGATGACGTTGTTCTTTTTCCCTTCGAGGTCGCGGGCGACCGCCATTCCGAGGCCGGCCGAGATCGACGTCGAGGAATGGGCTGCGCCAAACGGATCGTATTCGCTCTCGGCGCGCTTGGTGAATCCGGACAGGCCGCCGGCCTGGCGCAGCGTGCGGATACGGTCGCGACGGCCGGTGAGGATCTTGTGCGGATAGGCTTGGTGGCCAACGTCCCAAATAAGGCGGTCGGCCGGCGTGTCGAACACGTAGTGCAACGCTACCGTCAGCTCGATCACGCCAAGCCCGGCGCCGAGGTGACCGCCGGTGACCGCTACAGCGTCGATCGTCTCCCGTCGCAGTTCGTCAGCAAGCTGACGCAACTGGCCCTCTTCAAGTTGCCGCAGATCACTCGGCGTTTTGACAACATCAAGCAACGGGGTTTTCGACGGAACGGTCACGCGAATGCTCCTTGTTATTAGCCTTCTTGGCCGCAGCAGCCTAATTGGCGATTATTGGGGTCAGCCCCACTAGTGCCCCTGCACACACGCATAAACCCCCAGTGCTTACACCATTAAGGGCCGGTTACGCAATTTGGGCAATATCTGTTTTTCCGGAACGTAAATGGGGACTCCCAGGGAGTGTCCCAACTGCTTATGCTGGCAAATTGGGTATTTTGCCGCGCCAAAAGACCCCGCGAGGGATGCTTTTCGGGACCTTGTTCAGTCATGAAGGCCGAACCATCGCTAAACGCATGAGTTGACCCTCGTGGCGCTCGAAACTTATCGAAAAAAGCGACAATTCACCGTGACGCCGGAACCGCGCGGCCGCAAGGGCGCCCGGGACGGCCACCGCTACGTGATTCAGAAGCATGCCGCGCGGCGGTTGCACTACGATCTGCGGCTCGAACTTGACGGCGTCATGAAGAGTTGGGCGGTCACGCGGGGCCCCAGCCTCGATCCCAACGAAAAACGCCTCGCGGTTCACGTCGAGGATCACCCGATCGAGTACAATTCGTTCGAAGGCACCATCCCGCAGGGTGAATACGGCGGTGGAACGGTGATGATCTGGGATCGCGGAAGCTGGCATCCGCAGGGCGATCCACATAAGGGCTACGCCAAAGGCCATCTCGTTTTCGATCTCGACGGCGATAAGCTCCACGGCCGCTGGCATCTGGTGCGCATGCGCGCGCGGGAACGTGAGCGCCACGAGAATTGGCTGCTCATCAAAGCCAAGGATGAAGAAGCCCGCGGTCCGCGCGACGAAGATATACTTGAAGAAAAGTCGCGCTCCGCTGTGACCGGCCGCTCGATCGAGGAGATCGCCGACGGCAAGGGCAAGAAACGGGTCTGGCATTCCAATCGCGCGGCCGGCGGCGGATCGGAAGCAAAGGCCGCGTTCAAGCGCAAGATCCAGCAGATCGCCGCAAGGCCCGCCGCAAGCCCGGCGGCGAAAGCAAAGCGCGCAGCGCGCAACGTCGTGAGCAAACGGACTGCAAAAGCCCAGCAAAATGCGGCCAAGTCAAAGCTGCCGGAATTTGTTCCGCCCAGCCTTGCCGCGCTTTCCGACAAAGCGCCGAGCGGTTCGAATTGGCTTCATGAAATCAAGTTCGACGGCTATCGCATGGAAGCGCGGCTCGAAGACGGCAAGGTGCGGCTATTGACGCGCAAGCGGCAAAATTGGACGCATCGGTTTCCGCCGGTTGCCGACGCGGTTGCGGCGCTGCCCGCCACGACGGCTTTGCTCGACGGCGAAGTGGTCGTGGAAGACGACAATGGCATCAGCAATTTTTCGCTGTTGCAGACTGACCTGAAGGACGGACGCAACGACCGCTTCGTCTATTACGTATTCGACCTGCTGGACCTCGATGGCCGCGATCTGGCCGCGGCGCCGCTTATTGAGCGCAAGGCGGAACTCGAAAGATTACTGAAGGGAACCGGCAAGAGCGGCATCGTCCGTTACACCGGTCATTTCGACGACGCCGGACCGCTTATCCTTCGCCACGCTTGCGAGATGGGGCTAGAGGGCATCGTATCGAAACGCCGCGACGCCTCCTACCGTTCGGGCCGGTCGGACAACTTCGTCAAAACCAAATGTCACGGCCGCCAGGAATTCATTGTCGCCGGCTATACGCCGTCGGCGGCAACGCCCAGGTCGATCGGTGCGCTCATCGTGGCCGACCACGAGCATGGCCGGCTTCGCTACGCCGGACGCGTCGGTACCGGCTATACGCAAAAAATGGCGCACGATTTGTTCAAGCGCCTGACGGTGCTGAAGACCGATCGGCGCCCCGTCGAATTGCCGGCGGATGAGCGCCGCAAGGACATTGTCTGGGTCACGCCCAAGGTCGTTGTCGACACCGAATTTGCCGGAGTGACCCACGGCGGGGTGCTGCGGCAGGCTTCGTTCAAAGGGATCCGCGAGGACAAAACGGCGGACGAAGTGGTGCGCGAAGTTCCGGTTGCCGTAGCCGCTACAGCCAGACGCGAGCCGGTTCGCCGAATGGCGAGATCTTCTTCGAAGCCGGCCCAATCTTCGGCCCAAGAAAAATCTACAGAAAAATCTGCCGACAAATCCGCGCGCGCGGACGGCAGCGGCGAAAACCTCACGCATCCCGATCGGATTTACTGGCCCGACGCCGGCATCACCAAGAAGGATCTGGCCGAGTATTATGTCTCGGTCTGGGATTGGATCAGACCGCACATTGTCGATCGTGCGCTTTCGCTCGTGCGTGCACCCGAAGGGATAACCGGCGAAACGTTCTTTCAGAAGCACATCGCCGCCAACGTCAAATCTTCGCCATTGCGCCACGCCGTGCCGGGTAAGGATCATGACGTGATCGCCGTGCGGACCCTCGACGATCTCGTCGCGCTGGTGCAGTCCGCCGCATTGGAAATTCATGTCCGCGGATCGCGGCTCGGCAGCCTGGAAACTTGCGACCGCATCGTATTCGATCTCGATCCGGGGGAGGGGGTGGCGTGGCCGCAGATCGTTGCCGCGGCGCGCGAGACATGCGAGCGGCTCAAGGCGGAGAAGCTCGAGAGCTTCGTCAAGCTCTCGGGCGGCAAGGGCATCCATGTCGTCGTGCCGATTGCCGACGCCGATTGGGAGACGACCAAGCTCTTTACGCAGCGGATCGCCGCGCGGATGGCCGCGGACACTCCGAAACTCTATCTCGCCAAAATGACAAAGTCGCTGCGCAAGGGACGTGTGTTTATCGACTATTTTCGTAATTCGCGCGAGGCGACGTCGGTAGCGCCTTATTCGTCGCGGGCGCGGCCCGGCGCGCCGGTATCCGCGCCGATCACTTGGGAGCGGCTTTCGCGCACCACTGGCGGCAACGATTTCACCGTGCTCGATCTGAAAAAACGTCTCAAGGATGACGCCTGGGCCGAAATCGGCAAAGTGCGGCAGAAGCTGCCGGATCTGCCTCGTCACCGCCGGGCGTGACCCGTCGGTCCATGCCGAAGAACGACGAGAAATTATCCGGCGAGCTTGAGGCGCTCGATCTTCGGCTCAAAGCGCGCCCGGAAGATTTCCGCGTCGAGCGGATCCTCGAAGCAGTAGCGTACGAAAGCCGCGTAGTCGTCCTCGACATACATGTCGAACTTGCCGACATGGGCGATGAGGAAATCCAGAATCTCGCTATCGTCGGTCAACTGTCGCCGCGGCAGAACCACTTGATGCGGGCATTCCACGTCAAGCTTGCGCAGCCATGCGTTCTTTTTGTCCGGGTCCATCGTTGCCTCTACCTCTTGACTCAGACGAGCAATTGTTCTCTTTTTGTTCTGGAGAGTCAAGACCCCGGCTGAACCTAAAATTCAAGAGCGTTAACAATGGGAGTGGAGACGCTCGGCGACGCTAAAAGTTCCGGCTGGCGCGTCACCGTCCGTTGCAGCTACGGCCGTTCCGAGGGCCCGCGGTCGCAGTCCAGCCGTGAGTGCAATTACCGAAAAGAACTGGACATGGAGACACTTGTCTGGACGCGGGGACGGGCATTCCCGCTTTCGCGGCTTGAAAGCCGGCTGCGCTGCCCGCGATGCGGATCGCGCTACGTGGTGGTGCTGTATCAGCCGCCGCGCGCCGACGGCCGGTCGGAAAAAATTCGCTAGAGCATGATCCGGAAAAGTGGATACCGGTTTTCCGAAAAGATCATGCTCCACCAAAAAGCATGATCCGGAAAGGTGGAAGCCGGCTTTCCGAAAAGATCTTCAATCTAAATCAATCGCGTTCTAAGGCTTCGAAAGCCGGCGCTTGTTGGCGCGCACGCGTCTTCTGAAAACGGTCAATGCTTTCCCGGCGACGACGTGATCCTTGTGGCCGTTCATGATTGCAACGGTCGCCGCTACCTGCGCTTCGGCGATGGCGGCGATCTTTTCCATCACCATGCGGTTCAGTTCGTCCTGCCCGCGAGCGTCCCCCGACGCGAACCGCAGCATGCGAAGCGCGACGACGCTTTGCGCCTCGATGCCAAGCTGAAACGTCTTCAGCGTAAGCGCGAACCAAGGATTCCAGGGATTAATGACGGTCATGCTGCAGCTTAATCCACGTCCAGCGGTTCGGCGCCGGTGGGATTGCCGCCGGCGTCGAGTGTAATCTTTTGCACGCGGGCCTCGGCTTGGTGCAACAGCTCCTCGCAGCGGCGCTTGAGCGCCTCACCCCGTTCGTAGATCGCGACCGATTCCTCGAGCGGTACTTTTCCGTCTTCCAGGCGCTTGACGATCGATTCCAGCTCTTCGATGGCTCGCTCGAACGAGAGCTGGCCGACATCGGTGTCGTTCTGAGTGTTCAAGCTTTGCTGCGCCATCGCCGCCTTCCGACTCGTTTCAAGCCTTATATCAGATAGTTTCGGAACAGATAGTCCCGCTAACCCCGCATCAGCGCGGTAACGTGCGCCGCTGTCGAGTATGCCAGCGCTTCTAGGTCATAGCCGCCTTCAAGCAGCGATACAACGCGGCCATCGGCGCATTGATCGGCGATATCCATGATCTTCTGCGTCGCCCAGGCGAAATCGGCTTCGATGAGATTAAGGTTGGCAAGCGGGTCGCGCATGTGGGCGTCAAAACCGGCCGAAATGACGATGAGCTCCGGCCGAAAATCCAGCAGCCGCGGCAGAATGCGATCCTCGAATGCGGCGCGGAAAGCTTCGCCGCCGTCGCCGGGCCGTAGCGGTGCGTTGACCACCGTATTGTACTCGCCGGTTTCGCCTACTGCGCCGGTGCCGGGATAGAGCGGCATCTGGTGGGTAGAGCAATACATTACCGTCTTGTCCGCCCAGAAAATCTCCTGCGAGCCGTTGCCGTGGTGCACGTCGAAGTCCACGATTGCAGCGCGGGCAACGCCGTGATGCTTCTGCGCATGACGCGCCGCAATGGCGGCATTGCCGAACAAACAAAAGCCCATCGGCCGCGCCGTCTCGGCATGATGACCGGGCGGCCGGGCGGCGACAAAGGCATTGACGGCTTTTTTCGTCAGCACCTCGTCGACCGCATGAACGGCGCCGCCGGCGGCGCGCAGCGCCGCCTCGAAGGTGCCGGGAGACATCGAAGTATCGGCGTCGAGTTGCACCAACCCTTCGGTCGGCGTCGCATCGCGGAGCTGCGTGATGTAATCCATCGGGTGACAGAGCGCGATGGTCTCGAGCTCAGCTCTCGGCGCTTGGACACGCGCGAGCATCTGGAATTTTTCCGCCTCGAGCGCGTGCGTGATGGCGCGAAGCCGGTCAGGCCGCTCGGGATGACCGAGCGGCATCAGGTGTTCGAGACAGGCGGGGTGGGTCACGAGCAGCGTGGACATGAAAGTGATTGTTCTACTGAGCGAGCGCCGGGTCGGCGCCTATTACGCTCAGCGCGCCTTCGACGACGGTGCGTTCGAGCCCCGTCGCCTGGACGGCGAAATTCTCGGCGAAAAAACGCGCCAGAGCAATGCGCGGGCCGGCATCGGCATTGATCCGCAATGCCGCGAGCGCCTGCTGGGCCAGCAAACAGCCGCCGGCGGCGATGGAAAACAATCGCAGATAGGGTGTCGCTCCGGCCAGCGCTTCGTCCATGCTCCTGTCCGTGTTGGCAAGCATCCAGCGCGTTGCGCGCGTCAGGCTAGTCACCGCCTCCCCAAGCCGAACGCCGCTCCAGCCGAGCGCCGGATCGTTGGTCGCATTCACCGCTTCGACGATGCCGCGCAATTCGTCGAGATAAGATTCAACCACGGCGCCGCCATCGAGCGGCAGCTTTCGGGTGATAAGGTCGATCGCCTGAATGCCGTTTGTACCCTCGTAGATCGGAGCGATGCGCGCATCGCGATAGAATTGCGCCGCCCCGGTTTCCTCAACAAAGCCCATGCCGCCATGCACCTGCACGCCGAGCGACGCGACTTCGACGCCGACGTCGCTCGAAAACGCCTTGGCCAGCGGCGTCAACAGCGAGGCCCGTGCATGCGCCGCCGCCCGCGCCGCCTTGTCGGCCCCACGCTCGGCGCGATCGAGCGCCAGCGCGGTTGCGTAGCAGATGCTACGTGCCGCCTGGGTAAGGGCCCGCATGGTCATGAGCATGCGCTTGACGTCGGGATGCGCGATGATCGGCGCCAACTCCTTGGCCGGCATGCCGGGAATCCGGCCCTGGCGGCGTTCGCGCGCATAGGCGACCGCCTGCTGCGTGGCACGTTCGGCAATGCCGACGCCTTGCAGGCCGACGGCAAGGCGGGCGCGGTTCATCATCGTGAACATGCAAGCCATGCCGGCATTCTCTTCGCCGATAAGGTAACCGGTTGCGCCGCCGTTATCGCCAAGCACCATCGTGCAGGTCGGCGAGCCATGGATGCCGAGCTTGTGCTCGATCGAATGCGCGCGCACGTCGTTGCGCGGGCCAGGAGTGCCGTCCTTGTTGAGCAGAAATTTGGGCACCAGGAACAACGAAATGCCACGCGTGCCGGGAGGCGCATCGGGCAGCCGCGCCAGTACGAGATGGATGATGTTGTCGGTGAGGTCGTGCTCGCCGTAGGTGATGAAGATCTTTTGCCCGGTGATGCGGTAGGTGCCGTCGGCCGCGCGTTCGGCGCGCGTGCGCAGCGCGCCGACGTCGGATCCCGCTTGCGGCTCGGTGAGCTGCATTGTGCCGGTCCATTCGCCGCTGATCAGTTTTTCGAGAAACGCCCGCTTGAGCGCCTCGCTGCCGTGGGCGTTGAGCGCATCGACCGAACCCATGGTCAAAACCGGGCCGACGCCGAACGCCATGGAGGCGCCGTTCCACATTTCGGTGCAGGCGGCGTTGACTATCTGGGGCAGCCCCTGGCCGCCCCATTCGGAAGGCGAGGCGAGCCCGTTCCAGCCGCCCTTACACCAGCCGCGATAGGCCTCTTTCCAACCCGGCGCGGTGACGACCGTGCCATCCTTGAAGGTTGCGCCGACGCGGTCCCCGACGCGATCGAGCGGCGCAATGACTTCGCCAGCCATGCGGCTGGCTTCCGTCAGCACCGCATCGATGTCGTCCATGGTGAGGTCGCCGAAAAGACCTTCCTCGAGAACCGGGAGCAGCCCCGCCCCAAATTTGAGCGCGAAGCTCATGTCGGCGAGGGGGGCCTGATACGTCATCGTCTCCTCCGCAGCGCTTCTAAGGTATTATCCCGGGGCCAGCCCTTGGGGCGGATCGGCTACCATTGCGCCACATCATTATATAGTGACAACGCCTCTGCCTATGGGGCCGCTGTCGGCCATGCGTCGCATTGTGATTCTATGGTGATAAGGTCTGCGCGAAATCACCGAGGGGAGAACGTCATGCGACCCAGCTTCAGGAAAGTCCGCCTTTCCGGTCTCGCCGTCCTGCTGGTGGCGGGCGCCCTTTGTGTCGTTTCCGGTGCTTCATATGCCGCCGATCCTGCCTATTGCGCCTAATACGCGCGGCTTGCGGTCCATGAGGTCCAAGTCAACATGGCGACGCCTGGTTGTTTCAAGGGTTTCGACAATCGCTGGCACCTCGACTACCAGAGACACTACGGCTGGTGCCTGACCGCTGACGTCGGGGCGGTAAATGCCGAGCGCGACTACCGGCGCATGCGCATCGCCCAATGTCAGGGACATTGAGACCGGCGAGCGGCGTTTGGCCACGCCTTGGCGATCTGCATCTCCGTCAAAGTCTCGATGGCATTGTCGGGCGGCGCGGCCTGGAGCCGATCTGACCCGTACAGCGTTGGTCAGCGCCGCCCCCCAAATCGACACTTCTGTTGATCCGCGCGAGTCGCGTCGTTATGTTCCGCCCGTCGGCCCAGGTTGGCCGTCATTTTCCCGGCGCATTGGGGCGTAGCCAAGCGGTAAGGCAGCGGATTTTGATTCCGCCATTCGGAGGTTCGAGTCCTCCCGCCCCAGCCAATTGATTTTATTTAGACTTTCCCGTTTTCGGTTTCGCGATTTTTGGCGTAGTCGGGAGCGCAGTCGGGAGTTTTTCGTCCACCTTTTGTGCTTTGTATTGATTTAACTTTGCGATGGCATTGCTGGCGACTTCTGCGTCTCTCGGCAGGTAGTGCGTCGTTAGGATCGCTTGCACGTCACTCGGCTTATGGCCGGTGATCGAATAGATTTCGACTTCATTGCATCCGGCTCGCGCCAAAGTCACGACTGCCGTTCCGCGCAGATCATGAAATGTCAGCCCACGGATTCCTGCCCGCATGGTTGCTTTGCCCCACGCGCCTTGGAATCCGCTTTCGCTCCACGGCTTGCCCTCGCTATTGGTCAGCATGATGGGGCTTTGCCTTGGTGCTGCATCGAGCGCAGCCTTCAACGCATCGGCAACCGGGATCGGGACATAAGCGCCAGTCTTTCTTTGCCGCAGCTTTATCGTCGCGCCATCGTAGCTGCTCCAGGGTAGACGCAACAAATCGCCTTGACGCTGTCCTGTGTTGATCGCGAGCAGCATCGCCATGCCAAGATATGTCGGCGCGGTTCTCAGAAACCGCTCGACGTCCTCATCGTTCCAAATCCTGCTCGCGCGGTTACCGTGATAAAGCTTACCCGCTTTCGCGCACGGATTCTTTGCGATCAGTCCGCGATTGTGCGCCCAAGAAAGTATGCGCGCTAGGGTGCCATAGGCATAGTCGGCCTGTCGCAGCGACGTTTTTGCCAACTGGTCGCGCCAGTCGAGAAACTCAGATCGCGCTCGCGGATCGTCTAGCGCCTTGATCGGAAAATCGCCGAAGTCGCGTTCGATGCGCTTTATCTGTTTGATGTAGTCGCGCGGGTGCGCGGCGAAATTCCGAATTGAAATTCGGCGCTTTCCTGAAAGCGAAACAGCAGCGCGAGTAACACGCCGGTCGGCGGCGCGATCTTTTGCGCGACAGCCGCGTTGTATGACGCCACGAATTCCGGCGATCCCGGGTTCACCGCGTAGCGGCGGCCCGCCCTTCCAGGCGTAGTAGTAGGTCTTGACGCTGCCGTCAGCGAGCCGCTTTTGCTTCGAATTGATGCCCTTAAGTCTGACGCGCATGCTGACCTCCACTATCTTCCCGTTCGGTTCGATCTCGACGGGAGCAACCTCGATGCCCGTCTTCGTCGCCTGCTTGAGCGCGCCCTAGAATCCCTCGCTCGCGTCGGCATCGCCGGTTCCGAGCTCATTTTAACCCGGTGAATTCCTTTCAGTGTGACGCGCGCGGTGCTTGGCTTTCCACTGGTCCAACGCCTTGCCGTCAAGCTTATCATCGATACAACCCAGGACGTCGAGGGCAGCATCAATGGCTTTTCTGTCCCATCTATGGGTCCTGTGAACAGGGCCCGGGACTATGCCGCGCCGAATCCAAGCGGTGAATGTTGTAAGGCCAACACCGCAATAGGCTGCCGCCTGCTCGCGCGTTAACAGGCGAGGTGCAATCCCAAGATCGGCAAGTGCCGGATGGGTCGCCATGGCGGCAGCTTCCCTAGATTACTGCGGTCGAGCCGCTATTACTCACTCTCCCGTTTAGAAGTCGCCTTACCCGCTCCCTCGACTTGCGCGGCCATCGAATCTCAAATCGAACGGCGCCTCTTGCCATCCGGCCAGATAAACTGTTCCTGCGGCTTGGGCGATGGTGCGCCTGCAGACGCTTTTGGAGTCGCGAGGGTGATGCGCTGCTTTTAAATCAGCCACTCGATAACGAGAGTCCGTTGTGTCCCACTGGCAAAAATGGCATTGAATGCATCGCGCCTGATGACATACCGGTTTACCTTCTTCCGGCGTTCGCGGTAACCATCGATTTCGATCGAAATCAGTTGCTGCGGCTGCTTTCTTGGAAGTGCGTGGCAGCTCGTGGAGCTTTGCCCTGAGAGCCGTTATGCCCTGGCGAATAGCCACGCCATCGTCTGGCAACAGGTCGCGTGCACCGATATAGCACTTGGTAAGTGCATCCAGCAGCTCGGGCTTGTCCCAAGGCAACAGCCCGCATCGAATGCCCAGCCTTCCCGCAGCGTAGATCAGCCCGAATTTTTCGGCGACATCACGTGCCACATCTCCATCGTATTCGTCGCACACATGTCGCACGAAAAAGGCAATTCTTCGCTTCAACATACTCCTTTGAGCTCGCTGCGATCAGCGATAAGGGCCTTGATGTATTTTCGAAAGGCCTTGCCGTGGTCTTTCTCGCACGCATCGGCGATCTTCTTGAACGTGTGTCTTTTTCCAATCGTGGAAATTGCTTCCGTTCAGGTCCTCGGGCAGCCGATCAAAAATATGATCCAGGCCATCGAAGACTGCCGGCAGGTCAATCAGTCGAAGTGCTTCACCGTGTTGACGGCTCAGCTTCACTGCCTGGGCAAGATCACGAATCGATTTTTCGCTGGAAGTGAGCACGATGGTGCGCCAACTACCATGAACTCCGCCATGCGCCGCCGTGAATGAACTATGCCGTGCGGTCGACCATCCTTGGCTTATCCTGTATGCAATGTCGCGAATGCGCTCATACTTGTCCTTTTGCTTGCCCCGCATAATCGAGAGATCATCAATTGGGAAAAGCGCGTCGTTGAACTCCGAGATGCGCTCCTCCAGCCGAGCATCCTTAATATTCCACGTAATTAATCTCGGCAATTCGCGCAATTCCAATGACAGATGCTCCAAGCAGCGTTGCGATGCTTTTTCCAATCCGCGTTCGCCCAAACATGTATATTGTGAACGACTGGACGATTGACGATGGCAAGCAACGGAGCAGCAAGCGCGACGCAAATGCCAAACATCAAGATGGTGGAGAGCCGGGCTGGTTCGGCCACCGTATCGCGCCAGGATTTCCAACTACCGCTGTTCGACAGCCGACCGCTAGGATCATTAACGGAGTTTGCCCGGTTCACGCCAATGATCTTGGTCGTGGCGTCGCCGATCACGCCGATCCACCAGCACGAAGGCTTTTCGGTCCTTCGTCCAGCCGGTTCGTGCTTCGTAGACCCACTCCTCGGGCGCGTCCGATTTTGCCACAGCTGAGAGAAGATCCTTGCAGGTCCTGGTCGCCCTTTGGCAGGATCGCGCCTGCATCGCGGAGATGCTTTTCAAAGGTCCCCGGGTCATTGACCACCGAAGGTGGCAGTTCGAGCCTATTGACATCGGATTTTGAAATCGGAAATTCGATCACCTCAAGATACTTTTCAGTCGCCTTGTCCCGGATACGGGCGATTTTCTTGATTATTCCGTGTCTGTATTCTTGGTCATGGCTTTGTCCTTAGAGTTAAGCGTGCAAACCGTGCAGGGTGTGCAGCACCATTGCGTGCACAGCGTGCACGCGTGATTGACGAGTTCTGTGTGTGTTGAGTTTTCAGCGGCAGCCGCGAACGGCCGACGTTCTGCAGTGTTGCGACTTTTCCGAGCCAAAACTGCTCATCATCCGCCTATTCACTGCGGTTTCAAGCGACTTTCAGCTCGTTTTGTCGCATTCACTGTTACAAGAACTCATTCCCGTTTTTTAATTTTGACCAGGCCGACGCTATCGCCGGTGCGTGTCATGCGAATGCCTCGGAGGAACAGACGACCGGCCAAACCGATCCTGTGCAGCCAAAGCATCGCTCGGACATGTTCAACTGGGTCGAAGTGAAACCTTGCGCGTGTGCCAACATTTCCGCCGGTTGTCGGGTGGCCCCACTTTTGTTCGGTAGGCGATACGCCGGACGAAATCGGTCTTGAAGGCATACGAAATTGCCCTCGCTGAGCCATCGCATTCTTTGATCTGGACCGGCCTGGGCGCTCTTTTGGTTGGGCCATATGTGTCGCCGCAGCACCTTGGACAGAGGCTGCAAGGTTGGCTACGTCGGCGAACCCGTAGAATTGCGGCTGCCAACCGATATCAAGCTTCTTTTGCGTGTCGTCGTTGAGACTGAGGTCGATGCCGCCAAGCATCCACGCGATCCCGTCGGCCTCCTTGATGGCTTCAGACAGGGCCCGCTTCATGCTTGTGGTCTGGAGAGCGTTCGAGCCTGTCTTCCGACACTCGATCGTTCGGAAACGCGATGCTGATGCTGGCAAGTTCTCGCTGGCTCGTGCTCGTGGCTAGTTTGCTCACCTCGGACACGAAAAATCGCTGGAACGCTCGCCCGCATTCTGGGCAGGCGCCGCTCATGCATCGGCGACGCCGTTTGCAACGGGCCAGGATTTTGGCCAGCTTTTTGCAGCTTCGGGAAAATCCGGTGAAAACGCCGCAACCGCTTGATGTACCGTTTGCGGGCCCTTTTCGCGTTTCCGAAGGTCGGTGCACCCGGCCAGGTTGGAGCGCCATCGCCGTAAAGCTGTTCGTCGGCCAACACCCTTGCGATCAAAGGTGGGACAAGAGTTTGATTAGGATGATCGCGCATGTTTCCCTCAAGCCGAGCCCTTTGGCGGCATCGACACCAATCGACAGAGGTCTTTAAGTTGGGATTCCAGGACGCCCGCGTGCTCGGGGCACAAGACGGCATCACGCGACACGTCCTGCGGAGGAATCGTCAAAAAATTCAGCTCGGGTCGCTTTGACCAATATGCCAAAAGGTTCATCCACCCTCTCGGCATATCGCCGCTGAAGGTTGCCGCGCATCCATCCCAGGCACACATGCACCCGGAAATGTCGGCTAGCGGGATAGTTTTGATCTCGAACGCTTTCGCCTTACGGCGCTCGTGTCTGTTCATTGCAAATCTCCTCTGCTTTCGTTTCAGAACAAGCCGCACCAAGCGATCCGCGTCTGACTGGACGCACTGCGAAAGGCAGCGTGTCTCTGGCTCACTTGCTGATCGGACCCCAGAGACGCCCGCCCGGATTGGCTGGGCGCCGGTGCCGTCGATGGTCAATATGGAGCTAAGCGACTGGACAACCTAAGGAAACTGGCTCACTGCCAAATGAGCCGTTTTGGAAAGTAGGAGTTTCCCCAACAAATGCGCTGCGCGCGAACACGCCTGTGCGTGGAGTCGGCACACCAAAAATGGCTCTGCAGAATTCTCGTCGCTAGGAGGATGTGAGCAGAAGGTCGAGGCCGTTCTATTCGGTCATCTCTAAATAGTTTTTGTTCCGTTATACTGACTGATCGTTTCTAATTCGGCTTTCGAGAATGGCGGGGTTGAGATCGGGATCCGTGGTATCGAGTTCTGGAACCGACACGTAGAACAAATCGCTGTGCGCCTTCATAAACGTCTCGACCAAGTAGGCGTAGGCTCCTAGAAATCGAAGTATCTCTCCCGTGTCATTTGCCTCGCGTCGCAGATCGTCCATAAAAGAAATATCATCGGTATCCATTGGAAGTTGGTGGAAACCGTGCTTTTGAATCAGGTAAATAAAGAGGGCGCTTCTTTCAAATTTCTTCCACCATTTACTCATCGTTTTGATCGAAACCGATTTATTCGGTGATGTCTTTCCTCGTCCGCTCTTAACCTCATGTGTTGGCCACCAACAAAAAAACAGCGCGTGATTGTGATTTGCGCCATTTGGATCAGCGGTCACTTTCTGATTGCCGCTGCCATGTTGGATGTATCTAAGGCGATAATCGATCAAGTCGGAAACAATAGGCATGCGGTCAAATCGCATTGTTACCGCATGATCAAAAACGGACGGGCGGGGAGTATCAAGTAGAGCTAATAATCCGCCGCGCCTTCCGATTAGCCGATCATATATTTGCCGATATGCATTATTATCCTTCTTGAGCAGTTCTATCCTTGTAAGTGTTTGCGGCGGCTTAAGGGTGAGGTCCACGAACGCCCGGTCATCTGCTCTGCGCTGTCGCGCATTCTTCCTCTTCAAAAAAATAGTCCTCCTCCATTCCATCAAGAAACTTTGCCGCCGTGATCAACGCCGCCCATTTGGCTGCATTCGCTTCGTTCGTACCTGGACAAAGTATCCAGGCGCGAAATTGAAAGAGACGGATCGCCCGTTCGCCCTCGAACGCCTCCTCCCGTATGTGGGCGAGAAGTGTCACGACATCCTCGACGTCAAAAACCGAAAGGCCCTTTTCGTCGACAATACGGTTGTGGCGTCCCATCTCAGATACTCGCCCGCTTGTTGGTAAGTGGAGTCGTCGTCCGATATTACTATGATGACGTGAAATCGCGTTGGTTTTCAAGCGGAGTGCCGAGCGAAGTTCCAAAACATCTGCGAATAGCAGCACGTGTCGTCTTCAGCGTCGTCCCTTTTCGATCTCGTATTCAATCCTCTTTATTACGTGCCGTAGGGTCTTGACGGCTCTCTTTCTCGCTACGTCGCTTCTCAATGCGACAATCACCTCGTTCGTCACCCAAAAGCCGCCATGGTCATGCAAACCTTCCAAATCGGCATTGTTCTCACGGTATGCCCTCACGCGCTTTCTATCTGCCACGTACACTGGGCCAAATCCGGAAAAATTCCTTACGCTGTCAACGTTGTCCAAACGCATCTGTTTCTCCTGCACGTGCGAGTGAGTTGATGTAGCTGCAACTTTGCGATGCCGTCTTCTATTTACAAGATCGGCGCTGGCCGATGACGCGGGGCGTGGTTGGGCGAAAAAAAGTTCGCGATCCCGGCCGGTCTGGCAGGTGCTTCGCCACCATCCGGAGGTGGAAGTTAAACGTCATAAATGGCCGAGAAGGCGAAAAACGCGGTTCGTAGTTCGCTAATTTTTATACGTCGAC
>CAWHJE010000020.1:0-205305 GCA_963829465.1 uncultured Alphaproteobacteria bacterium | reverse complement strand
TCGATGCCGGCACCTTCGGCGGCAATCCGCCGACCCCGGATGACAGCCTCACGAGTTTGAGCTTCGCCGAATATTTGGTGGCCCGGAAGAGGTTCAGTCACGATGCCATCGGCACGCTGGCCAAATTGATTTATTCGTCACGGCTCGCGCTCGCAGCAGCGATGCCGCATGAGATCAAGATCGAGGCGCCGTCGACCAATAAAGACGCCAGCGTCCTGGTGCATCCCGGAGCGCTCGCTTATCTGAGCGACGATCAGAAGACGTTTTTTGACCGCTACGGGGACACCATCTTCTACGGCTTGCTGATTTTCCCGATATTCGGATCGGCGATCGCCGCCGTTGCGAGTTATTTCACCCGTAACGGCCGCACCCGAAGGCTGCGCCTGTTGCAGCGCGTGCTCGATCTCGTGCGCAAGGCGCCGACCGCGCCATCGCTCGAGTCACTCGATCAAATGCAAAGTGATGTCGACCAGTTGGTCGTTGCGATCATCCATCAGGGCGAGCGCGAAGAATACGATCAGTCGGTGCAGATGTCGTTCTCGCTCGCGCTGGATCAGGTTCGCTTTGCGATCGCCAGCCGCCGGGCCGTTCTGCTCGGCCAGGGCGCCGCCGACACCAAGCTGATTCCGTGCCCGCCGCCAGCCCGACCACTTCGAAGGCCGCAGCAGCCTGACCGGACTAAGCCGCGGCGGCACGCCGCGGCTGCGCCGAGTAGAACGCCGCGTTCTGCTCGCCGCGCAGCGCCTCGCGCGAAAATGTAATCATATGGTGCCCGACAACACCCATGCTCAGCGCGGCGTCGATCTGGCCGCGGCGGAGCGCAGGCAGCACCGCCTTCCAGAACCAGCGGCGATAATCCGAGAAAACTCCGATGCGCCAGGCAATGTTGAATGCGAGCACGAGCGCCAAGCTGAGATTGTTCCATGTCAGCTTGCCGCGCACCGGCCCGACGAGCCGGTTGGCGTAAGTCTCCTCGACCTGCCGGGTGAAGCGTTCGAACAGTCGTTCCGGAGCGTAGGCGTGGGCGATGCAGCGCCGCCACATCGCCACGACCTCACCGTACGGACGCAGGAACCTCACGTTGCTCTCAAGATCGCTGTCATCGGCGACGATCCGGCCATCGCGCTTGAGGCGATCCCACAGTGGCGTCTTCGGCAGCGCCTGAAGCAGATTTATGGTGAGGATCGGCACGTTCGATGCGTCGATAAAGTCTTTGAGCCTCGCCTCGGTGTCGGCGGTATCGGTGTCGAGACCGAGGATGATGCCCGACGTGACCTCGAGGCCGTAACTGTTGAGCGTACCGATCGCTTCCAGCATCGGCAGCGTCGCGTTGTGCTCCTTGCGCATATGCTTGAGCGCATCGACTTCCGGAGTTTCGATGCCGACGAATACGGTGTGAAACTCCGCTTCGCGCATGAGCGCCAGGATTTCGGGCTGCTTGGCGAGATTGAGCGTGGCCTCGCAGCCAAAATGCAACGGGTGGCCGCGCTGTTTCTGCCACGCGATCAGATGCGGCAGCATCTCGCGCGTCGCTTTGCGGTTGCCGATGAAATTGTCGTCGACGAAATAGACGAATGATGGATAACTTCCTTGCGCCAACATGGCATCAAGCTCGGCCGCGAGTTGCCCGGGTGTTTTCAGCCGCGGCTGGCGGCCGTAAAGCGCCGGGATGTCGCAGAATTCGCAGCGATAAGGACAGCCGCTGGAGAATTGCAGTGAGCCGAGCAAATAGCGATCGAGCCTGATGAGGTGATAGGCCGGCACCGGAAAATCGGAGAGCGGCAGGCGCTCGATCGTCTCGAATCGCACTTGCGCCGGCGGCGGCCTGCAGTTTTCGTCGAGGCGGGTCAGCAATTTGTCGGTGGCCTCACCGATCTCGCCGACATGGAGATAGTCGAAGTCGGGATACATTTCCGGCGCGCTCGACACCGATGGCCCGCCCAGCACGGTCACCTTGCCGGCGGCTTTCGCGCGGCGCGCGATGTCGTGAATTTGCGGCGCCTGGACGTGCATGCCGCTGACCAGGACGATATCCGCCCACGCAAAATCGGCGACGCTGGCCGGCCGGATATTCTCGTCGATGAAGCGAACCGGCCAAGGCTCGGGCATGTAGGCCGCGATCAGCAGCAGGCCCTGCGGCGGCATGAAGGCGCGCACCCGCCCGAACAGGTGATAGGCATGGGAAAACGTCCCGAACGAGGGCGCATAGGCCGGAAACACGCAAAGGATCTTGCGGGCATTGCTGATAGCCACCGGGCTACGCAAACGGACCCTCCCCTCCGCGCCAATTGCGGTTTTCGCCCCGGAATCCGGCCGAAATTGTCAATTTCGGCCGACTTCGACCACAATCGCCGGCCGGTGCTGGTGCGCATTGCTAACTGCCGGCGGCTGACTATATTTCGGGCGCAACGCACGGGCCCCCTTTCGGGGCCCGCAACAATTTAAGACCGCCCCAAATGAACCTGCGCAACATCGCAATCATCGCTCACGTCGACCATGGCAAGACCACGCTGGTCGACCGCCTGCTGCAACAATCGGGCTCTTTTCGCGAGAACCAACGCGTTGCAGAGCGTGTGCTCGATTCAAACGACCTCGAGCGCGAGCGGGGCATCACCATTCTGTCCAAGGTCACGTCAATTCTGTGGCATGACATCCGGATCAACATCGTCGACACCCCCGGACACGCCGATTTCGGCGGCGAGGTCGAGCGCATCCTCAACATGGTCGACGGTGCGCTGGTTCTGGTCGACGCCGCCGAGGGCCCGTTGCCGCAGACCAAATTCGTGGTCACCAAGGCGCTTAAGGTCGGGCTGAAGCCAATCGTCGTCATCAACAAGGTCGATAGGCCCGACGCCCGCCCCACCGAAGTTGCGAACGAAGTCTTCGACCTGTTCGCCGCGCTCGATGCCAGCGAGGAGCAGCTGGACTTCCCGATTCTCTACGGCTCGGCGAAGCAGGGTTGGATGGCGTCGGACGCCAGCGGTCCCAAGGACCAGGGCATGGCGCCGTTATTCGATCTCGTGGTTCGCCACGTGGCGCAGCCCAAAGTCGAGGAAGGTCCGTTCCGCATGCTGGGAACGATCCTCGAGTTCGAATCCGATCTTGGCCGCATCGTCACAGGACGCATTTCCTCGGGCTCGGTAACGCCGAACCAGATGATCAAGGTGCTTGATAGCAATGGCGTCCTGGTCGAGGAGGGGCGCGCAACCAAGGTGCTGGCTTCCCGCGGGCTGGAGCGAACGCCGATCGACGAGGCTTTCGCCGGCGACATCGTCTCGATCGCGGGCCTGCCGGACGCGACGGTCTCGCACACGCTGTGCGCGACCGAAGTGACCGAGCCGCTGCCGGCGCAGCCGATCGATCCGCCGACGCTCGCCATGACATTTCGCATCAACGATTCTCCGCTCGCGGGAACCGAAGGCGACAAGGTGCAAAGCCGCGTCATCCGCGAGCGCCTGCTGCGCGAGGCGGAAGGCAATGTCGCCCTGCGGATTTCCGAGTCGATCCGAAAAGGACTCCATGGAGGTCGCCGGACGCGGAGAATTGCAGCTCGGCATTCTCATCGAAACCATGCGGCGCGAAGGCTTTGAGCTTTCCGTATCCCGCCCGAAGGTCTTGTTTCAGCATGGCCCCTCGGGCGATCTGCTCGAACCCATCGAGGAAGTCGTCATCGACGTCGACGAACAGCATTCCGGCGTGGTCGTGCAAAAGCTCGCGGAACGCAAGGGCGAGCTGGTGGAGATGCGTCCCTCGGGTGGCGGGCGCGTGCGGCTCAACTTCTATGCGCCGACGCGCGGACTGATCGGCTATCACGGCGAACTTCTCACCGATACGCGCGGCACCGCGGTGATGAATCGCTTGTTTCACGCCTATGGACCGCACCGGGGAGAAATCACCGGGCGACGCAACGGCGTGCTGATCTCGACCGACCAGGGCGAGGCTGTTGCTTATGCGATGTGGAATCTGGAAGACCGCGGACCGATGATGATCGAGCCGGGATGGAAGGTCTATCGCGGCATGATCCTCGGCGAACACACGCGCGACAACGATCTTGAGGTCAACGTGCTCAAGGGCAAGAAGTTGACCAATATCCGCACTCATTCCAAGGACGAAGCGATTCGTCTGACGCCGCCGATTCGCATGACGCTGGAAAAGGCGCTTGCCTATATCCAGGATGACGAGTTGGTCGAGGTCACGCCCAAATCGATTCGCTTGCGCAAGAAGCTGCTCGATCCCAACGAGCGCAAGAAGGACGAACGGCGCAAGGAAGCCGAGCGCGTGTGACGTCGCACGGCCGGCCATAGCCCGGAAGGGCGCTTTGCGGCGGCACCGGTTACCTCCAGCGGAATTGCTGGTAGGCGCCGACGCGCGGGCCAACTCCAGAAACATTGTCTGACCAAGGGTTTCGGCCGACTGTCACGAAACCGTGTCGCTCTTGCAACAGCCGGTCAGATTGTGAAGCCGCGCGCGTTTTTTTCCGCACAATGATGGCGCGGCCGGTAATAATCCACATCGTTAGCTGATCGTGAATCGTGGGACTTGAAGGCACCTGAATCGCTTGATTTGATCACGCCATGAGCACAATCCTCATCGAAATCCGCCGCGCCAAGCCGTACGATGCCGGTGCGGTTGCGGACGCCCACGATGAAGCATGGCGCGCGGCGTATCAGGGCATCATTCCCGGCGCCGAGCTTGAGCGGCTCATCAATCGCCGCGGTCCGGCCTGGTGGGACAGCGCGATTCGCAAAGGCAGCCGCATCGCGCTTCTGCAATTCGGCGACAAGGTCGCCGGCTATGCCAATTACGGTCGCAATCGCGCGCGCAGCCTCCAGTATGATGGCGAGATCTACGAGGTATACCTGCGGCCTGAATTTCAGGGACTGGGGTTCGGCCGCCGGCTGTTCACGGCAGCGCGCCGCGACCTCGCGCAGAGCGGACTTAAATCCCTGATCGTTTGGGCGCTGTCGGAGAACGACACCGCGGTGGAATTCTACCGCGCGCTCGGCGGCAAGACGGTCGCGCGCTCGTCGGAAAAATTCGGCACACGCGTGCTCGATAAGGTCGCCTTCGGCTGGAATAGCTGAAGCTGCGCCTCGGCCGCTTCGGAACGCCGGCGGCGAATTACGCTTTGTCGTTCATCAGCTACCGTCGTTTGTCAGCAGCCGCAACGCGGCGATGATTGAGGCCGTACGGCCCTCGATCCGCACCCGCTTGACGCGCGATTTTGCGCCGGCCGCGATTGTGACGTCCCGAACCGCGACACCGGCCGCACCGGCGATCAGCCTGCAGAGCGCGGCATTGGCCTCGCCGTCGGAAGGCGCCGCGCGCACCCGAGCCTTGACGACAGCCTGGCCGTTGTCCCGGCGCTCAATGCCTTCAATCGCATCGCGCCCGCCGCGTGGCGTCAGACGCACGTCGACGAGGACAGCGTTTGCCGACTCCGTCCAGGGTGGCCTGGCGTCGCTCAAAAAACGTTCGGCAGAATATAGAGCTCGATGACGTAGCGGATAAAAATGATGATCAGGAACAGGACGACGGGCGAAATGTCGATGCCCCCAAGGTTAGGCAGGAAATTGCGGATCGGGCGCAGCGCCGGCTCGGTGATGCGATAGAGAAACTCGCCGATCATGCCGACGACCTGGTTGCGCGTATTCACCACGTGGAACGCCACCAGCCAGGAAAAGATCGCCGCCGCGATTACGATCCAGATGTAAAGCTCGAGGGCAAGATCGATGACAAGGAAAAGGGCGCGCATGGACCACTTTCACTGGTGAAAGACGGAGCGAACCTAGCCATTTGCCGCCGCGCGAACAAGCGCAAGCGGCGCATCCTTGACAGCTTTGGGCCCCGGCCCTAAATGGCCCGAACTCGCCAACTGCCGGCACTTCATCGGCCGGATTGTGCCCGCGGCGGGGCCGTAGCTCAGATGGGAGAGCGCCGCAATCGCACTGCGGAGGTCAGGGGTTCAAATCCCCTCGGCTCCACCAGCCTTCGCTCGCTGTGCGAGCTTGGGCTTGGCAAGCCACGCTCAGCCAAGTCACGCTCAACCAAGGCCACGTTCAGCCACGGATGCGAGGCGCGCCTATCGGCTCGGCAGGCTATACTCGCCGCGCCACAATTATGCCCCTCGAATGCTATGTTTCTGGAATGTTCGGCCGCGCCGCAGCATCATGTATCCGATGCGCGGGTCCATCGCCGATAAGCAGCAAGGAACCAAACTCATGCGACCGACCATCACACTACCGGCACTCCTGCTGTTGTGGCTCGGATGCGCCACCCCCGCTCTGGCGACTGCCCCCTGCGGCGGCGATTTCGCTACATGGCTCGAAGGCATCAAGCAGGAAGCCGCCGCGCAGGGCATCTCGCAGCGGACGATCCAATCGGCGCTGGACGGTCTCACATTCGACCCGGGCATCATCTCGCGCGATCACGCCCAAGGCGTCTTCCGGCAAAGCTTTGAGCAATTTTCCGGCCGCATGGTGCCGCCGCGGCTGGCGAAGGGCGCCAAGCTTCTGAAGCAGTACGCGCCGATCTTTGCCCGTATCGAGCAGCAGTACGGCGTACCCGGCCCGGTCATCGTTGCCATCTGGGGACTGGAGACCGACTTCGGCGCCAATTCGGGGAAGTTCGCGACCATTCGTTCGCTGGCGTCGCTCGCCTTCGACTGCCGCCGCCCGGACAAGTTTCGTCCCGAAGTCATCGCCGCCTTGCGCATTGTCGATCGCGGCGACATGAACCCGAACGACATGCACGGCGCATGGGCCGGCGAAATCGGCCAGACTCAGTTCTTGCCGTCTTCCTATCTCAAATACGCCGTCGACTATGACGGCAGCGGCCACCGCGACCTCATCCGCAGCGTGCCCGACGTGCTCGCTTCCACCGCCAACTATCTCAAGGGTTACGGCTGGCAGCGCGGCCAGCCTTGGGGCGAAGGCACCGCCAATTTCCAGGTGCTGCTGCAATGGAACGCGTCGCAGGTCTACACCAAGACGGTCGCCTACTTCGCCCAGCAACTGGCCGGCGGATAGGCCAACGGCCGAGTATCAAAGGCGGGATATTCTTGGCCGGCGGCCCGGCGTGGATGGGCTGAACCGGCCCCGTTCCGCCGGCTGAAAATAGGCACAAAGAAGATTCAGTTCGTCCGCCCGGATCGCGCTCCGGTGCAGCCCGCACACCAGCGCCAGAGCGCAGGTGCCCGCCGGATCGGAAGATTTTTCTTCGCGGACATGGGTGCAATTCTGGCAGACGCCGAACCGCTGACGACGCGTACGCGCGGCTACCGATTCCAGTACCTGATCGAGCGCGGCATGGATGATGGATTTCTTTTCCTCGTCTAACGCGTCCACGGCGTCTACCAGAGCCGTAAACGGATCGCGTGCGAGCGCCTTGCTGCCCTTGGCCGTCAATCGCAGCCGAACGCTTCGCCGGTCGGTCTTTGACCGCTCGTGGATCAGATATCCGCCGGCCTTGAGCTCCTTGATGGCGGTCGAGGCCGTGCCGCGGGTCGTGGCCTGAAATTCCGCAAATGCCGAGGGCGTGCGGGAGAATGAATTGGCGCGGCTGAAGTAACGAAGCGCCATCCATTGGGCAGGATTCACCGCACCGCGATAGCCGACGGCGTGCACGAACCGACCGATCTGCAGCAGAATTTCAGCCGTTTCGCGCGCTGTCGTCGCCATTTTTTTACAGATAATGATTCCAGGAGAGGTTGGCAATCGCAGACAGCGCATCGCCTGGCGCGCATGAGCAATGTTGGGATCAGATAACAAAAAAAGCGCGGCGATCTATTTGAAGCCCGAGGATGGCAATCTAGATTAGCGTTTTCTTTTTTCGATTATTAATTGAACCAAAATAAGTTACTTGCGAAACGAAACATTTGAATCGCGCCTGGCCGAGTACCCATCGACATCAAGCCGACAGACGCGTCCGACTTTCGCCGACCGGCGTCGGCTTTGACAGTAGTAGGTGAGGCCAAATGACCATGCCAGCGGCAACTGTAGCCACCAATTCCGCGATCTCGAACCGCCCACGTTCGGGTGAGGGCTCCTCCGACGTCGCAGGGCAGACCGAGTTCATCAGCTTCGCCATCGGCAACGAGCAGTACGGCGTCAACATCATGACGGTCCGTGAAATCAAAGAGTGGTCGAACATCACCAACCTGCCGAACCAGCCGGAATACGTCCGCGGCATCCTCAACCTGCGCGGCGTCATGGTGCCAATCGTCGATCTGCGCTGCCGCTTCGGCCAGGGGCAGACCGAAACGACGCCAACGCACATCATGATCATCGTTCAAGTCGGCGACCGCCAGGTGGGCCTGCTGGCCGACCGGGTGCTCGATATCGTCTCGTTCGAAACCGACAAAATTCAGCCGGTACCCAAGGTCGAGCAATCCTTGCGCGTCGACTTCCTGTCCGGCCTGGTGACCGTCGACGGCGCCATGCTGGCGCTGATCGATCTGCAAAACCTGCTTTCGATGCCCGCTGAACAGCCCGCCGAAACGGAACCCGCCCAATAAAATAACGCGTCAAAACCCTCCCTAGACCAGACCACCAAAGAACAATGGAGATCGCCATGCTCTCGTTCAAGAAATCGTCTTCCCCGGGCGCCGCCAGCGGCCACAACGTCGAAGAAATCAAAGCTCAGATCGTAGACAAAGTCTCGTCGGCCATCATGATGGTGGATCGCGATTTCATGGTCACCTATGTGAATGAGCCCACCCGCTGAACTGCTGAGGAAGCACGAAGCCGCTTTTCGCTTGATATGGCCGAGTTTCGACTCAAGCAAAATCATGGGGACGTGCATTGATACGTTCCATAAAAATCCGTCGCACCAGCGCCAGTTGCTTGCCGACCCCTCGCGGCTTCCGATCCGCACGGAAATCACCATCGGTCAGCTGAAGGTTTCACTGCTCGTCAACGGCGCGTTCGATTCAAAAGGCAAACACGTCGGAAACGTTCTTGAGTGGCGCGACGTCACGGTAGAACGCATGAACTCCGGCATGCTGGATGCGATCAACAAGGCGCAGGCCGTCATCGAGTTTTCCATGGACGGCAAGGTCCAGCACGCCAACGAGAATTTCCTGAGAGTGCTGGGCTACTCGCTCGACGAGATCAGAGGCCAGCACCACTCGATGTTCGTCGAGCCCGCCTATCGGCAGAGCCCCGAATACCGGATGTTCTGGGACAAGCTCGGCCGCGGCGAATACGATGCCGGCCAATACAAGCGCACTGGCAAAGGCGGCACGGAAGTCTGGATTCAGGCGAGCTACAATCCGATCCTCGACGCCAATGGCAAGCCCTTCAAGGTCGTGAAATTCGCAACCGACGTCACTGCCAGCGTGAAGGCCAGCCAGGCCCTGCAGCAGGCGGTCCAGCAGGTGCAGGGCGTCGTCGAAGCCGCGAAGGAAAACGATCTCACCCAGCGGATCCCGACGGATGGCAAGACCGGTGAAATCGAAATGCTCTGCGCCGGCGTCAACGGCCTGATCGATACGATGGCGACGGTTGTAGTGAAGATCAAGAATTCCGCGAGCGAGGTATCCAGCGCGTCGGCGGAAATCTCGACCAGCACCACCGATCTGTCGCAGCGCACCGAGGAGCAGGCCGCCAGCCTGGAGCAGACCTCCGCCTCCATGGAGGAAATGTCGGCGACCGTGAAAAAGAACGCGGAAAACGCGCAACAGGCCAATCACTCCGCCGGCAGCACCCGCGAAGTCGCCGATCGCGGCGGTCAGGTGGTCGCCAAGGCAGTCGAAGCCATGGCCAAGATCGAGGAATCCTCGCGCAAGATCTCCGACATTATCGGCGTGATCGACGAAATCGCGCGGCAGACCAACCTGCTCGCACTCAATGCCGCGGTCGAGGCGGCGCGGGCGGGCGAAGCAGGCCGTGGATTTGCGGTGGTCGCCTCCGAAGTCCGCAGCCTGGCACAGCGGTCATCGCAAGCCGCCAAGGATATCAAGGACCTGATCACCAACAGCAACGGCCAGGTCAAAGAGGGTGTCGATCTCGTCAACCGGGCGGGTACGGCGCTTAGCGAGATCGTGGAATCGATCAAGAAAGTCGCCGACGTCGTTTCCGACATCGCCTCCGCCAGCGCCGAACAGGCAACCGGCATCGAGCAGGTCAACAAGGCCTTGACACAGATGGACGAGGTTACCCAGCAGAACTCCGCGCTGGTGGAAGAGAACGCGGCAACGGCGAAGACTCTCGAACAGCAGTCCAAGTTGCTCGCCGACGAAGTCAGTGTGTTCCTCGTCGACGACTACGGGGCCGGTGCCCCGAGAGCGCAACCAAAGCGTCCGATTGCCGCTGCGGCGCCCCGGAGCGCGGCCAAAGGAACCAACGGCTCCGGCGCCAAACGCAACCCCGTCGGCCGCATGCAGGCGGCGCTTGCCACCGCCGTCAAGACCGACGACTGGCAGGAATTCTAAGACCTGCGACTAAGGACTCGGTGGCGACCGCTCACATTGTTGCGTTCGCCACCGAGACCGCCCACCGGCCGGATTAACGGGATCCTGGTCGGCACATAGTCAGCTTCCGTTGTCGCGATGATTTCAACCTGGGCAATAACCAGGGACCGAAACGGTGTCGGACAAGGTTCCCAGCCAATCCCCTCCCGCCAATGAATCAATGCCGCTGCAAGGCCGGGAAGCGCTGAGTTTGTATCTCGGAAAAATCAACAAGAACGTCGAAGCAATCATTGTGCTGATGGCTGATTTCAAAAAAGCGCTCGACGCACAGAAAACGCTCCTCAGCGAGGCGCAATCGCTGGAAACGCTGCCGCCCCCGGAATAGACGATGCCATCGGGCGCCGAAATTCGATCTCGCGCATTGAATGTCCAAGACACTCGGCGAGATTGCTGCCCGCCAAGCGTTTGAGACGCCTATCCGGCAGCCGGACGGGCTGCAATCCACCGCTCGAGGAAGGCGCCGAGCCAGGCGCGGGCGCTGTAATCGTAGACTTCACGGTCGGCAAAGTGCGCGGCGCGGGGTTTTGCGCCCGGCATTTCCAGGCGCACGTGGCCGACGGTCGTCCAGCGGTGCATCATGGCGTGCGTCACGTCGGGATGAAATTGCAGAGCGTAACTGCGGCGATAGCGGAACGCCTGCACCTCGAACATATCGCCTTCGGCCAGAAGCTCGGCGCAGCCCGGCAAGTCGAAGCCCTCGCGATGCCATTGATAGACCTGTTCCGGCCACGGGTTGACGACGCTAAGCCCGGCGGGCGTCGGCCGGATCGGATAATAGCCGATCTCCGCCCGCCCCTGCGGATGAGGAAACACTCTTGCGCCGAGCGCCCGCGCGCACATCTGCGCGCCAAGGCAGATTCCCAGGAAAGGCTTGTCGTCCTTCAGCGGCACCGAGATCCAATCGATCTCGCGGCGGATGAAATCGTCCGCATCATTCGCGCTCATCGGACCGCCGAAAATGACCGCGGCGGTGTAGTCGCGCATGGTTTCGGGTAACGGATCGCCGAAACGCGGCCGGCGCACGTCGAGAGCATATCCGAACTGCCGCAAGGCGTAGCCGACCCTTCCGGGCGTGGAGTGCTCCTGGTGGAGAACGATCAGGATCGGCTGTGGCATGGTCGAAAAGAATCGAGAGACGCCCCGCCTATTGTTGGTATCGCGTTCGCCCGCAAATTCAAGGTCTAGCGTGGTGCTATGAACGGCTGGCGGCCTGGCGCATGCCCCAGTCCAGCAGCGGCAGAAGCCAGGCGCGCGGCATAAGCTGCAAAAGCCGAACGCCGATCTGGTTGCCGGCGCCGGCGACGACAACGCGCTTGCGGCGCTTGAATCCGTCATAGCCGATCTGCGCCACACGCTCGGCGGAAAGGGTCAGCACGCCCCCCATGCGGTCGCCTGAGAGACCGGCACGCGCCTGGAATTCCGTCGGCACCGGGCCGGGACAGAGCGCGGTAACGCTGATACCGCGCGGCGAAAGCTCCTGATGCAACGCTTCGCTGAACGACAGCACATAGGCCTTGCTGGCGTAATAAACCGCCATGCCCGGTCCAGGCATGAAGGCGGCCACCGAAGCGACATTGAGGATGCCGCCGCGATGGCGCGCGAGACTGTCGACGAAAGCGAGCGACAGCTCGGTCAGCGCCCGGATGTTGAGATCGATCATCGCCAGCTGCTCGTCGCGGCCGAGCGTTTCCGCCTTGCCGAGGAGTCCGAAGCCGGCATTATTGACGACGATCTGAGGCTCAACGCCGCGCGCCGTTAGTTCCGTGGCGAGGCTGGATACCGAGTCGCGCTTTTCCAGATCGACACTGAGCACGATCGGCCGCGATTTGCCGCCGGCGGCGATCTCATCGGCCAGCCCGTTGAGACGATCCGCGCGCCGCGCCACCAGCACGATTTCATGCCCGCGGGCGGCGAATACGCGAGCAAGCTCGGCACCAATGCCGGCCGACGCACCGGTAATCAGTGCGATCGGCCTCATGCGCCGGATTCGCCGGTTTCTCTGGCGACGCGCTGCCGCAACTCGATCCGCTCCCGCGCCGACACGCCGAGAAGATCGGCGGCGCGCCAAAGCAAATTATCCTCAAGCTCGTCGCGCCGGCCGTCGGCGTAGACGATCTCCCACATCATCTCGACGACGCGAGCGCGACCTTCCTCGTCGAGGATGCGGTTGAGCAGACTGGTGAAGTGATAAAGATCGACGGATTCGTGCTCCGCCTGCGTCGCCTTGTCGATCAACTCGTCGGCCAGCTTATCGTCAAGGGCAAAGCGCCGCTTGACTATGGATTGCAGCTTGTCGCGCTCGCTCTGCGACATCTCGCCGTCGATCGAGGCGGCGTGCACCAGCAGCGCCGCCGCCGCGAGGCGGTAGTCGTTTTCCGCGAACTGGCTTGGATGCTTTTCGCCCTCGACAAATTCGGCGACGAAATTCCTGAACAATTCAAACATGACCTTACCGTGACCCAGATGACCTTACCGTGACCCGGACGACCTTGACCCAGGGGCGCCCATTGCCACGTTCATATGCGAGGCTAACGCGCGCCACGCAAGCCCGCGCTCCGCTTTCGGCGAGGCCGGCGCGGCGTCAACCTGAGGTCATTCCGCGGCGGTGGCCTTGGCCGCGGTCTGTTCGCTGACGAGTTTCTGCAGCGTCACGAGATCGGGCTTGCCCGAGCCAAGCAGCGGCAATTTATCCAGCACGATGATTTCGGAGGGGAACATGAGTTCGGACGCGTGCTTGCCGCGCGCATAAGCCTGAAAATCGGCGCGTGTCGCGCTGTGTTTGTCCGTCACCAGCACAAGCCGCTCGCCCTTGCGGGCATCTGGAACAGCCACCACCGCCGAATTGTAACTTGGCCAAAGCTCGGCCGCGAGCATCTCGACGGCCGCCAGCGAGATCATCTCGCCGCCGACCTTGGCGAAGCGTTTGGCGCGGCCCTTGATGGCGATGTAGCCCTGTTCGTCGATGGCGACGATATCGCCGGTGTCGTACCAGCCTTCAGGCGGAGGCTCGAGAACGCCCGGCTTGTCAGCCCGCAGATACCCGAGCATCACATTAGGACCTTTGACGAAGAGCCTTCCCGCGCCCTCGTCGACGCCCTGCACAAACTTCGAGCCTTGCCTGCATGCCCGGCAGCAGCCGGCCGACGGTGCCGAATTTGTTGAACATCGGCGTGTTGAGCGCCAGCACCGGCGACGTCTCGGTCACGCCGTAGCCCTCGAGAATCCGCAGGCCGAACTTTTCCAGATAGACGCGACGCGTTGTTTCCTTGATCGGCTCGGCGCCGGCGACGATGTAGCGCAACGAGCGGAAGTCGTACGGATTGGCCATGCGCGCATAGCCGGCAAGGAAGGTATCGGTGCCGAACATGTAGGTGGCGCAGATGCCGTAGACCAATTCCGGCACGGTGCGGTAGTGCAGCGGCGAGGGATAAAGATAGGTCGGCACGCCGGAGATAAGCGGCAAGACGATGCCGCCCATGAAGCCGAACGAATGGAACGCGGGTAGCGCCATGAACAGCCGGTCGTCGCGGCCAAAATCGATACGGGCTTCAACCTGGGCGACATTCGACAGGATGTTGCGGTAGGAGAGAACCACGCCCTTGGGCGTTCCTTCCGTGCCAGAGGTGAAGAGGATAACGGCCCAGTCGTCCGGTTTGCGCGCGACGAGCGGCCGCCTCGCCCGCAACGCGCCGAACAGCTTGTCGGTGGTGCTCACCGTCTTGCGGACGTCTTCCAGATAGACGATGCGCACCTGCTTTTCGATTGCCGCGATGAGCTTCTCGAGTTCGCGCTTTTTCCACGAAGGCGTGGGCGGTGAGAATGGTGTCCACTTGCGCGGCGCGGCAGGCGCCGAGCACGTTCGCGGCCCCGGAACTGAAATTGATCATCGCCGGCACGCGGCCACCCGACATCAGCGCCAGCACCGTTACCGCGGCGCCGTTGGACGTCGGCAGCATGACGCCGATCGGCCGCCCTTCGGGCGCGAGCGGCATCAGTTTCGCGCCCAGGATGCGCGTTGCCTGCAACAGCCGCTTGTATGTCAGCTGGCCGCTGGTCGGGTCTTCGATCGCCAGCCACTTGCCGCCGTGGACATGCGCCGCTTCGATGACCGCCTCGACGACCGTGCGGTCGAGGCTGGCGGTGCGGAACATCAAATTCGACATCACGTCGTAAAGTGCAGCCCCCGCGGCCAGACGCCGCTTTCGCCCCTTGAACTCGGGATCGACATTGAGCTTTACCGGCTCGAGGATCGTCACCTTGATCTTCGGGAACCAGCGGCGACGCACCTGCGCGTCGGTCAAACGGCTGAAGATCGTCCGCTCCGGTCCTTCGAGGCGAACCGGGACCACCATCGCGTCCGACTTGTCGGCGATCATCGCCGCGCCGTCGTAGATCTTCATCAGGCTGCCGGTGATGGTGATGCGGCCTTCCGGAAATATCACCAGCATGTTGCCGTCGCGCACCGCGTTGATGACGGTCCGCAGCGCCATCGGCTTGAGCGGATCGAGCGCCATGGTGCGCACGAAGGGCAGGAAAGGCTGGATCCACCAGCGCTGCGAGATGCCAACGTCAACGGCGAAGACCGGGCGTTTCGGCAACAACGCCATCGCGACCGGCGCATCGAGGAAACTCACGTGGTTCATCGCGATGATGGCGTTGTCGCCGGCCTTGGCGACGTTCTCGAGACCCTCGACGTCAAGGCGGTATAAAACGCGCAGGACGATGGAAAGAAAATCGTTCAGCCAGCTTGCCGGCATGGTGCGCGCGATCATGACGGCGACGACAAGGTTGGCGACGCCGATCATGGCGAACAAAAGCGGCGTGCCGAGGCCGAGCTTTTGTAGCACGGCGAGGATGATCGCACCGACGACCATGAACGCGGCATTGAGCACATTGACCGCCGCGACCACGCGGGCACGGTGATCGGCGCCGGCCCAGGCCTGCACCGCGCTGAAGGTCGGCACGATGAACAGGCCACCGGCGATTGCGAGCCCGGCAAGATCCACAGCGACGTGAATGCTGTGGCGCATGGCGAAAAACGCGCCAACGCCCAACGGATGCTCCGGGTGCATCATTGCCGATGTCGTCCAGCCGAGATCGAGCGAGAAAACTCCTAGCAGCACACCGCCGATCAGCGTCGGCAAGAGGATGATTCGCCCATGGGAAAGCCACGCGGCGAGGCCGGACCCCACCGCCACGGCGACCGAGAAAATCGTCAGGAAGACGGTAACCACGCCTTCGCTCCCGCCGAGGCGATATGTCACCAGCGGCGGCAACAGCGACATCACCAGCGCGCCGACAAGCCAGAACCAGCTCGACACCAGCGAGCCCCACCACAGCCGGGGCTCGGCGCGCACGTATTTGATCAGGCGTCCGGTGGAGGCAAAAATGTTGCGGTCGATCGTGAGGTGGGGCGCACCTTCGCCGGTGGGCGGAATGAAACGGCTGGCGATCCAGGAGGCCACCGACGAAACCATCATCAGCCAGGCGAAGTGGATCGGGTCACCGCCCTCTTTTGCCGCAAGTCCTGCGACGATGGTGCCGAGCAGGATGGCGAGGAAGGTGCCGCCCTCGACCAGCGCATTGCCGGCTGTCAATTCCGTGGGTTTGAGGTGGTCCGGCAGGATGCCGTACTTGATCGGTCCGAACAGCGAAGCAATCGTCCCGTACATGCCAACGGCGATGAACAACAGCGTGATCGAATGGAAGGCAAAGCCGGCGACCGCAAGCGCCGCGACGCCGATCTCGACGAACTTCAGACGCTGCGCCACCAAAGCCTTGTCGAAACGGTCCGCGAGCTCGCCGCCGATACCCGAAAGGAAGAAGAACGGCGCGATCAGCGTGGCGCCGGCGAGCGTGATCAACGCCTCGGCATTGCCGCCGGCGATGTGGAACAGAATGAGAAAGACCAGTGCGGTCTTGAGGAAGTTGTCGCCGAACGCCGAGAAAAACTGGCACCAGAACAGGGGCGCGAAACGTCGCGCCGTCATCAAGGACGTAGACATGGCTCTCCCGCCGTTCACTCAGCTGAATTGATTTTAGACGGCCGCGCCAGCGTTGGCGACGTGAATTCGCGCGCCGGCGATAAACCAACGCAGGATGATGGAATAATGGCGGCTTCGAATACGGCAACCGAATCAGGGGGATACGGCGTACTATTCGGCGATGACGCGGCCTCTGGCGGTGTCGTCATGGTACTCGCCGATAAAATCATAGCTGCCGGGATTGAGCGGGCCGATATGAACGACGCCTTGTTACTTCCCGGCGATCACCTTTTCGACCTTCATGGCCGCCGAATCGAATTCTTCCGACAGCGCATCGGTATTGATGACCGTCAGTGAGAGCCGCCTGCCGGCAGGCACGTGGAGCTCTGCCGGCTCGAATCGATGAGCACGAATGGTGACGGTGGCCGAGTATGCCTCCTCGGCCACCGCATTGTTACTCAAGGACGCCAGCAGCGCCGCAATACCCAACGATAGCCGGGTGCCCATCATGAACGTTCGTCACTCGGAGGCCGGCTTGCTCGGAAAGTGGAAGGTCCAGGTCTGGGAAAACGGCTGCCACCAATCGGGCACGCCGGTTTCCTTGTCGATGTGGCGCACGAAGCCGGCGTGCGACGGCGGCTCGAAATTGAACGTCAGGCGGTAATCGCCATCACCCATAAGCTCGACATTGTTCGCATAGTGCGGCCCATCGCCCGCCGTCATCGCCAGAAGCCGACCCGATTTCTGCAGTTTCGTACCCACTTTCTCGATTGTGTAGGAGATCGTGAGATACGGAATCCACTCGTCCTCCTTGAACCCGTGCTTGTCATCTTTGGTGGCATGAACGTCGATCTCGATGTGAACGGCGTTCGGCGCCATTGCCATGCCTTTCCCCATCGGCGCCATCTCGATGCCGAGCAGATAATGCGGGACTAACTGCATCTCATTCTTCACCACCGGCTCGCCGACATAAAATTCCTTGGCCGCCGCCGGGTAATTTGATGCGAACGGAAGCCCCGCCGCGCAGACTGCAGCGGCGATCCAAGTTGCGTGCAAACGGTATCTCATGACCACTGATGCTCCCAATATCTGCGCGCCGCGGCGGCAATGACGGTTTCCAGTTTTTCTTTATTATAAAGAAAAACTACAGCAAGTTCAGTATGTTACGGCTAGCAGGAAGCGGCCGGCCCGGCAACGTCCGGAATTGATTTGCGGCTTAGAGCCGCGCGCGGCCGAAACGGCGCGGACCGGTGTCGGTGACGCCGAGATGAGTTTCCAGGGCGGCGCGATCGTTCAGGAGCGTCGCGCTGTCGGCGGCGTGCACCACGGCGCCGCGCTCGACGATGACCGCATGATCGGTAACGCCCAGAATTTTTTTCGCGTTCTGCTCGACGAGGATGGCCGACATGCCCTCGTCGCGGATGATACGGCGCAATGCCTTCAATAGTTCATCGACAATGATCGGCGCCAGGCCTTCGAGCGGCTCGTCGAGCAGCAAGACGCGCGGATTGAGCACCAGCGCGCGGCCTACCGCGAGCATCTGCTGCTCGCCGCCGGAGAGCTGATTGCCGAGATTTTGACGGCGTTCGGCGAGCCGGGGAAACATCTCATAGACTTTTTCTGTCGTCCACCGGCCGGGCTGCGCGACCGCGGTCAGGTTCTCGTGCACCGTGAGCGATTTGAAGATATTGCGCTCCTGCGGGACCCAGCCGACGCCGGCGTGAGCGCGCTGGTCGGGACGCAGTTTGGTGATGTCGAGCCCGTCGAGCGTGATCTTGCCGGAGAAATAGCTGGTGACGCCGACGATCGTGTTGATCAACGTCGTTTTGCCCATGCCATTGCGGCCGAGTAGCGCCAGCGCGTGTCCTTCGGCAAGCGACAACGAGATGCTCGACAGCACCACGGCTTCGCCGTAGCCCGCCGAGAGTTGCTCGATGTCGAGGAGATCAGCCATCGAGTTCTTCGCCGAGATAGACCGCTTTGACCCGCGGATCGCGCGCGACCTCTTCGGGCGCGCCGTCGAGCAGCAGTCCGCCATTGACGAGAACGGAGATGCGATCGGCGAAGGAGAACACGAGGTCCATGTCGTGCTCGATCAGGAGAACGGTGACCTCCGCCGGCAGTTCGGCAATGGTGGCAAGAAGCTCCTGGCGCTCCGCGTCCGGCACGCCGGCCGCCGGCTCGTCGAGCAACAGCACCTGCGGCCGGCAGGCGAAGGCGAGCGCGATTTCGAGGAGCCGCTGCTTGCCATAAGGCAGGATGGCCGTGCGCGCGTGCATGACATCGGTGAGGCGGAAACGTTGAAGGATCTCGGCGATCTCGTCGGTGACGACGGATTTGCTGCCGGGAACCCGCCACCATTGCGCCCCTACGCCCATGCGTTCGGAGATCGCCTGGCCGATCGACTCAAGCGGCGTGAGGTCCGGAAAGAGCTGATTGATCTGAAACGTCCGCGCCATGCCGAGCCGGACGCGTTCGTGCGGTACGACCGCGGTGATATCCTTGCCGTCGAGGATAATGGTGCCGGCTGTCGGCCGAAGCACGCCGGTGAGCAGATTGATCACGGTCGTCTTGCCGGCGCCGTTCGGCCCGATCAAGGCGTGCCGCGCGCCTTTCTCAATCGACAATGAAACGTCGTTCGCGGCGACGATGCCGCCGAAGCGCTTTTCCAGGCCGATTGTTTGCAGGATCGGCATGGCTTCAACGCCCCTCCGCCGACGCGCCGCCAATTGCCGCGGGACCCTTCACGAGGCGGACGGCAAGACGCGAGATGCCGGCGCGCAATGCCGTCGTCCATTGCTCCACCCGTTCGCGTCCGACGAGTACGATGACGACCAGCACGAGGCCGATCCAAAACTGCCAGTATTGCGGCGTGAGGCTGGCGATCCAATCCTGCAGGAATTTGTAGATCACGGCGCCGATCAAGCCGCCATAGAGATAGCCTGTCCCGCCGATGATCAGCACCAGGAGAAGATCGGCCGACCGTTCGAGCGACAACACGTCGAGCGAGCAGAAAGCGGTCGTCTGCGTGAGCAGGCCGCCGGCAATGCCGGCGAATCCCGCGGATGCCGTATAGATCATGATCAGCCGGCGATTGACCGGAATGCCGATCGCGGCGGCGCGGAGCGGGTTGCCTTTCAGCGCGCGCAGCGACAGGCCGAACGGCGAATACACGATACGCCGGGCGATGACGAAGCACACGAACAGCACAACGAGGCTGTACACATAGCCCGTGTGTCCGAACATATCGAACCGGAACCTGCCGAAGATCGGAGCGATGCTGATGCCCTGTAGTCCGTCGGCGCCGCCGGTGATGTTGGAAAAGCGGTTGGCAAGCTCGCCGAGCATCAGCGCGACGCCCAGCGTGACCATCAGCCGCGTCAGGTCCGAGCCGCGCAGCACCAGAAAGCTGGTGACAAACCCGAGCGCGGCCGCCGCCAGGCCCGACAGGATGAGCGCAACGATCGGCTCGTCGACGATGCCGTATTTGGCAATGAGGCCGGCGCAATAGCCCGCAAGACCGAAGAACGCCGCCTGGCCGAGCGAGATGATGCCGGCATAGCCGAGGATCAGGTCGAGCGAGAGCGCGAATAGCGCGAGGATCGCCGTCTCGGTCAGGATGAGATGCTTGCTCGGAAACAGCCAGATCGTCGCGAAGGCGAAAATCCAGAACGCGATCTCGAGCGGCGACCAATGGGATCGGCGCGCAAGGTAGGCCGAGACGTCGTCGGAGACGGTGGTCATCGCGCCTACCGTGCCGCGCTGCGGGCAAACAGGCCCTGCGGCCGCCAGATCAGGACCACGATCATGATCGTATAGATCACGAATGCGCCGAGCTTCGGCACGTAATACTTGCCGGCGACGTCGGCGATGCCGAGCAGAATCGAGGCCAGAAACGGCCCGGTGATGCTGGTCGTGCCGCCGACCGTGACAACGATCAGAAAGTAGATCAGATATTTGAGCGGGAAGGTCGGATCGAGACCGAGAATTTCCGCGCCGAGCGCGCCGCCAAGCCCGGCAAGTCCGGAGCCAAACGCGAAGGTGATGGCGAAGACCGCGCCGACATTGATGCCGAGCCCCCGCGCCACGCGCTGGTCGTCGACGGCGGCGCGCAGGCGGCTGCCAAAGCGTGTTTTGGTGATCGCCAGTTGCAGTCCGACGGTGAGCAGGCCGCAGATCAGAATGATGAGCAGGCGATATTTGCTCATGCCGACGCCGAACACGTTGAACTGTCCTTGCAGCGCCTCGGGAATGACGACGAATTGCTGCGAGGATCCCATCACATAGTCGACGGCGGCGACCGACATGAACACCAGGCCGATCGTGAACAACACCTGATCGAGATGGCTTCGGGCATAGACGTGAATATAGAGCGTGCGCTCGAACAAACCGCCGATCGCCGCCGTCACCAGAAACGCGATCGGCAGCCCGAGAAGAAACGGCACGCCCAGGCGGTTGACGAGGATCACCGTGCAATAGCCTCCCGCCATGGCGAAAGCGCCGTGCGCGAGATTGATGAAATTCATCAGGCCGAGCGTGATCGAAAGGCCGCATGCCAGCACGAACAGCAGCATGCCGTAGGCTATTCCGTCGAACAGGATCGTCAGCATGAGGGGCCGGCTACTCTATCGTCATTCCGGAAGCCAACGATATCGGGTTGATCCCGATATGGGTGGCACTCCGGATTCATAACCGCAGTCCTGCGGTATTGCACGGCTCGTGATCACGGACGAAAGCGCGGGTAGCCCGCCCGCGCCGGGAGGTGCGCCTTGGCGGCCTCTACTTCGGTGCGGCGGTCGCGGCCTTTACCGGATCCTTGACCGCCGGGAAGGTAGCGAATTCGACGTTGTACAATTCGCCGTTCTTCTTCTCTACCTTGCGGATGTAGATATTTTGGACGATGTCGCGCGTCTGCGGATCGATGGAAATCGGACCACGCGGAGATTCGAAGGCAATGCCTTTTATTGCCTCAATCAACGAGTCGCCGTCGGCCTTGCCGCCGGTCTTTTTCAGCGCTTCGTATATGAGGTTCATGCCGTCATAGGCGCTGACCGCCATGAAGTTCGGCCGCATGCCGCCATTCGCCTTCTCGAACGCGGCGACGAAGGCCTTGTTGGCCGCCGAATCGTGGTCGGCGGAATACATATGCGCCGTCACGGTGCCGATGACGGCGTCGCCCATGGCGTTGATCAGATCGTCATCCATGACGTCGCCCGGACCGATGATCTTGATGCCGGCTTTGTCGAGGCCGCGCTCGACAAACTGCTTGACGAAAGTGCCGCCCTGTCCAGACGGAACGAACACAAAGATCGCGTCGGGCTTTTGATCCGCGGCGCGTTGCAGGAAGGGCGCGAAATCGGGATTGGCGAGCGGGAAGCGGATGGATTCCAGAATCTCTCCGCCTTTCTTCTTGAACTCCGCAGTGAAGGACTTTTCCGCGTCGACGCCGGGCGCGTAGTCGGAGATCATCGTCACGACTTTCTTGATCCCGTTGTCGGCCGCCCAGTCGGCCATCGGCACCGTTGATTGCGCCAGCGTAAAGCTCGTGCGCGCGATGTAGGGCGACTTCTCGGTGATGATCGAGGTGCCGGCCGCCGTCACGATCTCGGGCGTCTTGGACTCGGCCGAGAGCGGAGCGACCGAGAGCGCGGCCGGCGTGACGCCAAAGCCGGCGACGAAGTTTACCTTGTCGTTGACGATCATCTCCTGGGCGATGCGCTTGGTATTGTCGGGAACCGCGGCATCGTCCCTGATGATGACTTCGACCTTCTTGCCGGCGACCATGTCGCCGTGCTGCGCCAGGAAGAGTTTGATCGCAGCGGATTCCTGTTTGCCGGTGGATTGCTGCTGGCCGGTCATCGGCAGGATGAAGCCGATTTTGACCGTGTCCTCTGCAAATGCTCCGTCAACTGCCGACAGGCCGAGGACGGCGGCGGCGGCGGCGGCGAAAAAGTAGCTACGCAACATGGCTTCCTCCCGAAACGCGGCGGTTTTGGCGGCGTTGAGGTGGCATAGCCATTCCGGCCGGCCTTTGTCCAGATCGCAGGTTGTCCCAAGCAATCGCGGTCCCGTTTCCGGACGGGCTCCGGCCTTTTATCGGGATTTGGACCGTCAAAGCGGCGCTCACGCGTGACCGACGCGGCGTTCGTCACCGGACCAAAGCAAGAGGCCCTGGCGGTGCCAGGGCCTCTCGGTTGAAAGCGGTACCGGGTTGTAGCCCGGCCGTTGTCGCTCAGCTCACTGGACGGTTTCGCCGTGCAGCGCGAGATCGAGACCTTCGCGCTCGACATCCTCGCTGACGCGGAGCCCAATGACCATGTCGACGATCTTGAGAATGATCAGCGTTACGATCACGTCGTAGGCGAAGACGATGGCGACCCCCATGACCTGATTGAGCACCTGATGGGGATTGCCCTCAAGAAGGCCAGCGGTGCCGCCGTAGGCCGCCACCGCGAATACGCCGGTGAGGATGGCGCCGGTCGCTCCACCGACCGCATGTACACCGAAGGCATCGAGCGCATCGTCGTAGCCGAAGAAATGCTTGAGGCCGGTGACGCCCCAATAGCAGACGATGCCGGCGGCAATGCCGATGGCGAACGCTCCCATCGGTCCGACAAAGCCGGAGGCCGGGGTTATGGCGACGAGGCCGGCCACGGCCCCGGAGCAGATGCCGATCACCGTCGGCTTGCCGCGCATGATCCACTCGACGATCATCCAGGTGAAGCCGGCCGTCGCCGTGGCGAGGTGGGTCACCAGCATCGCCATGCCGGCCTGCATTCCCGCGGATACCGCGGAACCGGCGTTGAATCCGAACCAGCCGACCCACAGCAGCGAGGCGCCGATCAGGGTGTAGACCATGTTGTGCGGCGGTGCGGTGTCCTTGCGCCGGCCAAGCATGAGGGCCGCCATCAGCCCCGCGGTGCCCGAATTGACATGGACCACGGTGCCGCCGGCGAAGTCGAGCACCTTGAACCAGGCGGCGTCGTTGGCGGAGTTCAATACCCCGTCCGGTCCCCAAACCCAATGCGCGATCGGCGAATAGACGAAGATGGCCCATAGGCCAATGAACCAGAGCATGGCCGAGAACTTCATGCGTTCCGCGAAAGACCCGGCGATAAGCGCGCAGGTAATGATCGCGAAGGTCAGCTGGAACATCGAGTAGACGGTTTCAGGAATCGTCGGCGCCAACGGATTGGGATTGCCGATACCCTTCGTGATGTCGCTCACGATCCCCTGCAGGAACGCACGATCGAGGCCGCCGATGAATGGCGTCCCGGCGCGGAAGGCAAGACTATAAGTAAAGAACAGCCAGAGAATGCTGACGAGGCATGTGATGGCAAAGCTCGTCATCACCGTGTCGCCGACGTTCTTTTTCCGCACCATGCCGCCGTAGAACAGGGCGAGGCCCGGGATGGTCATCATCAGCACGATGGCCATCGAGGTCAGCATCCAGGCGGTATCGCCGGAATTGGGTGAGCAATTCGTCAGGATCTTGGCGTCGCAGGCGGGAGGCGGCGCCGCGGCGGCCGGCGTCTCGGCCGTCGTCGTGGCGGTCTCTGCATAAGACGCCTGGAAAGTCGGCGCGCCTAGCAGGAATGCCAGCACCAGCGCTCCGGCGAGAGCGAGCAGCCCGGCACGCGAGAATCTTTTGAAGCTCATGATTTTCACTCCTGTCCGTGTCGATTCGAGTGCGGGTTGCTAAAGGGCTGCGGCATCGGTCTCGCCGGTGCGGATGCGAACCGCGTGGTCGAGACCAAATACGAAAATCTTGCCGTCGCCAATTTGTCCGGTCTTCGCAGCGGCGCTGATCGTCTCGATGACCTTGTCCACTTGATTGGCTGCGCAGGCGATTTCGAGCTTGATCTTCGGCAGGAAGCTCACTGCATATTCGGCACCGCGGTAGATTTCGGTATGCCCCTTCTGCCGGCCATACCCCTTTACCTCGGTCACGGTCAGGCCCTGCATCCCGATCTTGGTAAGTGCGTCGCGGACCTCGTCGAGCTTGAAGGGCTTGATGACGGCCATGACAATTTTCATTGGTTCAATCTCCCCGTCGCCAGTTGCGCCGCGAAACTCATCGGGCGGCGCAGGCTAGCGATGACCTCGTTGAAATGTGGTCCCAGCGCAGTTTGGTGGCGTTCAGTAATCAAGGGCCGTGCCAGTTCAGTCACAGGGGCTCTAACGTGCTGGCAATCCACGGTCATTCGAGTGTTTCCCTCGACCAATGCCGACCAGTTTCGGGGCGGTGTCAGGCCGCACGCCCAAACAACAGACAAGCTGCATAATTACTAGGCTGACGGCTATTTTTCGCCGGCCGCCGGGAATTGGCATGTGGAAAACGCGGATTTAAAGGAGGAATCCGACCCGCGGGTCCGCGACCCCGATCTCTTTGCGGCGTCTAGAGCGCGTCGACGTCCGTCTCGCCGGTCCGAATGCGCACGGCCTGGTCGATAGGGGTGACGAAGATCTTGCCGTCCCCGATCTGCCCGGTTTTGGCCGCCGCGCCGATTGCCTCCACGACCTTTTCCGCTTGATCGGAAGCAACGGCGACCTCGACCCGGACTTTGGGCAGGAAGTTCACGGCGTATTCGGCGCCGCGATAGATTTCCATGTGACCCTTTTGCCGCCCGTAGCCCTTCACCTCGGTAACGGTCATGCCGTGAACGCCGATCGCGGTGAGTGCGTCGCGCACCTCCTCGAGCTTGAAGGGCTTGATGACGGCAATGACGAGTTTCATGGATCGGTCCCGGATTTTGAGGTCGGACGATATCCTCGTCCGACGCCCGATGCACGGTCAATCGACTTGGTTTAGCCCGGCTTGGCGCAATAAGACTTGGCTCAATCAGGTTTGGCGCGGCGCTGGCGCAATAGACCCTCTTGCGCCACCGAGGCGACCAAGGTGCCGTCGCTCGCGAAGATCGAACCTCGGGAGAAGCCGCGAGAGCCGCCGAGATTCGGACTGTCCTGCGCGTAGAGCAGCCATTCGTCGGCGCGGAAGGGGCGATGAAACCACAACGAGTGGTCGAGGCTCGCCGCCATGATGTCCTCGTTGAAGACCGTCCGGGCGTGCGGGATGAGCGCCGCATCGAGCAGCGTCATATCGGAGGCATAGGCAAGGACGCATTGATGAATGGCCGGCTCGTCGGGCAGGCGGCCGGTGGCGCGAATCCACATGTGATAGCGGCCGCCTTCGAGCTTCTCGCCGAGATAACGGCCGTACTCGACTGGCCGCAATTCGATCGGCCGCTCGCTTTGATAATAGCGCCGCACCGGATCCGGCATGCGCGGCAATATCCGGTCTTTGACTTCGGCTTCGCTCGGCAGCGCGTCCGGCATCGGCACGTCCGGCATCTGGAGCTGATGCGTCAACCCATCCTCGGCCACATGAAAGGACACCGACATCGAGTAGATGGCGCGGCCATGCTGGATCGCGTTGACGCGTCGCGTGGTGAAGCTTTTGCCGTCGCGGATGCGATCGACCTCGTAGATGATGGGCACCTTGGGATCGCCGCCGAGAAGGAAATAGGCGTGCAGCGAATGCGGCGGACGCAACGCCACGTCATCGACCGTGCGGCATGCCGCCACCAGGGCCTGGCCGATGACTTGTCCGCCGAATACGCGCTGCCAGCGCGATTGCGGCGAACGGCCGCGAAACAGATTCACCTCGAGCGTTTCGAGATCGAGAATGGCCAGAACGTCCTGAATGGCAGAGGACATGCGCAAGTTCCAATCAGCGTCACGGGGGAAACGGCGGCCTCGACAGCCTTGATACGAATTCGCAGGCGCTGCGGTCGATGCTATGCTGCCAATCGGCAGCGGCCAAGAATTAAAGCCGGAAGCCAAGAGTTCGGGCCAAGAGTTCACGCCAAGAGTTCAGGCCAAGAATTCAAGGCAAGAGTAAAGCGTGTCGCCCATGAACCGCGCAGACGACCACGTTGACGTTCTGATCGCCGGGGGCGGCTTCGCTGGTCTCACGCTCGCGATCGCGCTGCAGCAGGGTCTCGGGCCGTCAGTCTCGGTCATGGTCGCCGACCCGACGCTGGGCCGTGGCCATGACAACGACGAACGCGCGTCCGCGATTGTCGCCGCAGCGCGCAGGTTGTTCGAGACGCTCGGCGTTTGGGAAAACGTCGCCGACGGAGCGCAGCCGATTCTCGACATGATCGTCACCGACAGCCGGGTCGACGACGTGGTGCGGCCGGTGTTTCTGACGTTCGGCGGCGAAGTAGAACCTGGCGAGCCTTTCGCGCACATGGTCGAGAACCGATTCCTGATCGCCGCGCTCGAAGCGAAGGCGAAAGCGGCGGGAGTGCAGCTCAGAACGGCGGCTGTCAGCAATTTTTCTCCTCCCCCTGAAAGGGGGAGGTCGGCGAGCCTTGCGAGCCGGGTGGGGGTCTTTGGATCCACGACGCAAGTGGACCCCTCCCCGGATCGCCTCCGGCAATCCGACCCTCCCCTTTCAGGGGAGGGACTTGCCGTTCGCGCTTCTCTGTCGGACGGCATGACGATCGACGCGCGACTCCTGGCGGCCGCCGATGGCGCGCGGTCCTCGATCCGCGAGCATGCCGGCATTGCCGTGCACGGCTGGAGCTACGGCCAGTCGGCCATCGTGACCAATGTCGGCCACGAACGCGACCACGAAGGCCGCGCCGTCGAGCACTTTCTCCCTGCGGGACCGTTCGCCATCCTGCCGCTCAAAGGTCGCCGCTCATCGATCGTCTGGACCGAGACGACGAGCGAGGCGGATCGCATCATCGCGCTACCCGACGACGCCTTCCATTCCGAGCTGGAACGGCGCTTCAAGCTGCATCTCGGTGAGATCACCACGGTCGGCGCGCGGCGCGCTCATCCGCTTGGTTTTTTCGTGGCGCGCTCGTTTATCGCAGAGCGCATCGCGCTCGTCGGCGACGCCGCCCATCTCATTCATCCGATCGCCGGACAGGGTCTCAATATGGGCCTGCGGGATGTCGCCGCGCTCGCCGAAGTTATCGTCGACGCCGCACGGCTCGGGCTTGATCCCGGCGATGCCACTACCCTCGAACGCTATCAGCGCTGGCGACGGTTCGACACCATGGCCATGGGACTCGCGACGGACGGGCTCAATCGACTGTTTTCCAACGGCTCGCCGGTGCTGCGGGTGGTGCGGGATGTCGGCCTTGGTTTGGTGGACCGGGTGCCCAATCTCAAGCGTCTGTTTATACGGGAAGCCGCCGGCCTGGTCGGCGACGTACCCAAATTGCTGCGCGGTAAGTCATTATAACTGTTCATCTTCCACGAAAATCCGGGACCGGCCGCGAGGCTACAGAACAAAATACTGCGCGGCGGAAATATGCAGCATGGCATTCAATGAAATCCTCGTCGTAGGAGCGGGCGCCTGGGGTACGGCACTTGCGTTGACCTGCGCCCGCGCCGGCCGCGTGGTTTCCTTGTGGGAGCCCGAAGCCGCGAATGCCGCCCAGCTCGCAGCCAAGCGTGAAAGTCTGTTTCTGCCGGGGGTGCGGCTCGATGAAGCTGTCAGGCTCGCCACCGGCCTCACAGACGTGTCGCGCGCGCAAGCGATCCTCCTGGTCGTGCCGGCGCAAGCGGTCCGCATCGTGACGAAATCGTTGGCCTCCGCGATCACAACCGGCACACCCGTGGTCGTGTGCGCCAAGGGCATCGAGCGCGGCACCAGAACATTCATGGCGGAATTGATCGCCGAATGCGCTCCGAACGCCATACCGGCGATCTTGTCCGGGCCGAGCTTTGCCGCCGACGTGGCACGGGGCATGCCGACAGCGGTCACGCTGGCGGCGACCGACGACAAACTCGCCGGCGAACTGGCGCGGGCGATCGGTTCGGCGAACTTTCGACCTTATCATTCCACCGATGTGCGCGGTGTCGAGATTGGCGGCGCGGTCAAGAATGTGCTCGCCATTGCCGCCGGAATCGTCGCCGGCCGCGGGCTGGGCGCCAGCGCCCAGGCGGCGCTGACGACGCGGGGTTTCGCCGAGCTGGTGCGTTTTGGCCGGGCCTATGGGGCGCGGCCGGAGACGATGACAGGCCTCTCCGGGCTCGGCGATCTGCTGCTGACCTGCTCCAGTCCGCAGTCGCGCAATTTCAGCTTCGGCATTAATCTTGGGCGCGGGCAAAAGCCCGACGCCATTCACGGCAGTCTTGCCGAAGGCGTTTTCACCGCCCCGGTTCTGCTGGAGATGGCAGGTGAGCGCGCCGTCGACATGCCGATCGCATCCGCCGTCGCGGCGCTGCTTGACGGAAAAATGAGCGTGGACGAAGCGATCGAGTCCCTGTTGTCGCGTCCGTTCAAGGCGGAGGAGTGATGATGGCGTACTGGCTGTTGAAGACCGAACCGGAAGAGTTTTCCTGGGACGATCAGGTCAAGCGCGGCGCAAAAGGGGAGACCTGGAGCGGCGTGCGCAATTTCACCGCGCGGCGTCATCTCAAGGAAATGAAGCCGGGCGAGAAGTTTTTCTTCTATCACACCGGTGACGAGAAGCAGGTGGTGGGTATCGGCGAAGTGATCCGCGAGGCTTATGCCGATCCGACGGCCGCAAAGGGCGAGCCCTGGGTCGCGGTGACCACGGCCGCGATCGAGCCGCTACCCAAGCCGGTGACACTGGCGGCGGTAAAGGCGGAGCCGAAGCTAAAGGAAATGGCGCTGGTGAAATATTCGCGGCTGTCGGTGCAGCCGGTTACGGCGGAGGAATGGAAGCTCGTCTGCAAGATGGGCGGCCTGCCCGCGCGATAAGGCGTCGCCGCGGCAGGCTTATCCGCCAAAAGGCGGATTTGAATATTGGACGCAAAGCGAGACAATACAAACGTGAGTGTGTCGTCGGGAGGACGGAATGTCGGACAAAGTCTATGAGGTGCCAGCGGAGTGGTCGAAGCGTGCGTTCGCTGACGGCGCCAAGTACCGCACGATGTATGACCGCTCGATCGCCGACCCGAACGGCTTCTGGGCGGAGCATGGCAAGCGCATCCACTGGTACAGACCCTTCACCAAGGTGAAGAACACCTCCTTCGATCCGCATCACGTCTCGATCAAATGGTTCGAGGACGGCACCACCAACGCCGCCTACAACTGCATCGATCGCCATCTCGCCAAGCGCGGCGATCAGGTCGCCATCATCTGGGAAGGCGACGATCCAAAGGACTCAAAGAAAATCACGTACCAGGAGCTGCACGACCATGTGTGCCGCTTCGCCAACGTGCTGCGCAACCGCAACGTCGAGAGGGGCGACCGCGTCACCATCTACCTGCCGATGATTCCCGAGGCGGCGTACGCCATCCTCGCTTGCGCCCGCATCGGCGCGATCCATTCCGTGGTGTTCGGCGGCTTCTCGCCGGAATCGCTCGCCGGCCGGATCGAGGACTGCAAGTCGAAGGTCGTCATCACCGCCGACGAAGGCTTGCGCGGCGGCCGCAAGGTGCCGCTCAAGGCCAACACCGATGCCGCGATCGAGAAGGTCGAGGGCGGCGTCGACCATGTGATCGTGGTCAGGCGAACCGGCGCGCCGGTCGACATGCTGCCGGGCCGCGACGTCTGGTATGACCAGGCCGCCGACATGGTGACCGCGGAATGCCCATGCGCGGAGATGCACGCCGAGGATCCGCTATTCATCCTCTACACATCGGGCTCGACCGGAAAGCCGAAGGGCGTGCTGCACACGACCGGGGGCTATCTCGTCTACACTGCGATGACGCACCAATACGTCTTCGACTATCACGACGGCGACGTCTACTGGTGCACCGCCGACGTCGGCTGGGTCACGGGCCACAGCTACATCGTCTACGGACCGCTCGCGAACGGCGCCACCACGCTGATGTTCGAGGGCGTGCCGAACTATCCGACCTCCTCGCGCTTTTGGGAGGTGATCGACGAGCACAAGGTCAACACCTTCTACACGGCGCCGACGGCGATCCGCGCCCTGATGCAGACCGGCGACGACCCGGTAAAGAAAACCTCCCGCGCATCGTTGCGGCTTCTCGGCTCGGTCGGCGAGCCGATCAATCCGGAGGCGTGGGCGTGGTATCACCGCGTGGTCGGCGACGGCCGCTGCCCGATCGTCGACACCTGGTGGCAGACGGAAACCGGCGGCATCCTCATCACGCCGCTGCCGGGTGCAACGCGGCTCAAGCCCGGCTCGGCGACGCTGCCGTTCTTCGGCGTCCTTCCGCAGATCGTCGATCCCGAGGGCAAGGTGCTCGAGGGTGCGGTCAGCGGCAATCTCTGTATCGCAGACTCCTGGCCCGGCCAGATGCGCACGGTCTATGGCGATCATCAGCGCTTCGTCGACACTTATTTCAGCGCCTACCCGGGGAAATACTTCACCGGCGACGGCTGCCGCCGCGATGCCGACGGATATTACTGGATCACCGGCCGCGTCGACGACGTCATCAACGTCGCCGGACATCGGCTCGGCACCGCCGAAGTGGAGTCGGCGCTGGTGGCGCATCCGAAGGTGTCGGAAGCCGCCGTCGTAGGCTACCCGCACGACATCAAGGGCCAGGGCATCTACGCCTATGTCACGCTGATGAGCGGCGAGCAGCCAACCGAGGATCTGCGCAAGGAACTCACCGCCTGGGTGCGCAAGGAGATCGGACCGATCGCCTCGCCCGATCTCATCCAGTTCGCGCCGAACCTGCCGAAGACCCGCTCCGGCAAAATCATGCGCCGCATCCTGCGCAAGATCGCCGAGGACGAGTCCGGCAGTCTCGGCGATACCTCCACGCTTGCCGACCCCGCGGTGGTCGACGATCTCGTCACCCATCGGCAAAACAAGAAAAGCGCCTGAATCATTGGGCCTTGGCGAGGCGGGAAGACCGGCATTGCGGCCGGTCTTCCATGCCTGGTGCATTCACGACACACCCTTCGAAAAAATCACGGTGTTGCGCCGGAGACACTGGGGGAGCGTGCGCGTTCGGCTAGGATACCTTTAGTCAGCCGGACGAATGGGTGCTGGGCGTTCGGCGCTTTTTTGGTAAGGGCTTCGACGATGCGAGCAAAAATTCTGCTTTCGGCGACTCTTGCGGCTGCGGCCTGCGCATTTGCGGTCGTCCCGCAATCGGCGTACGCGCGCGGCGAGACGGTCACGATGAAAGAGACGTTCATGCCGGGCACCATCGTGGTGCGCACCAACGAACGGCATCTCTATTACGTCACCGGGTTTGGAACCGCCATTCGTTATCCGGTCGGCGTCGGCCGGGTGGGCAAGCAGTGGTCGGGAACGTCGTTCATCTACGGCAAATATATCCATCCCGCCTGGACGCCCCCGGCCGAGGTAAGGCGAGACAAACCGAACCTGCCGAATGTGATTGCGGCCGGCGCGCCGAGCAACCCGATGGGCTATGCGGCCATGGTGCTGTCGGGCGGCGAATACGCCATTCACGGCACGAACCAGCCGGGCTCGATCGGCCACTTCGTCTCTTACGGCTGCATCCGGATGTACAACGAGGACATCAAGGATCTCTACGATCGTGTCAGCGTCGGCACCCGGGTCGTCGTTCAGTAGTTCTGGGGGCGAGTAATTCTGGGGTAATTCCTGGGGGTCAGTCATCGGGCGTCGAAGCTCGATTTCTGACAGGGGGATCAGGGTCGGGCATCAGGACGCTTCAAAAAGATCCTGATGTCCGACACCTGACAAAAGCTTCCAACAAAGCAGCGTGAAAAAGTCAGCACCATTTGCCGCGCCGGCCGCCATCGTAGCCGCGCGCCCAGCCGCCGTTGAGAAGAGCCGCGGAAACATCGGCAGTATTGCGGGTGGCAGCTAGCGCATCGACGCGGCCGCCGTACTTGTCCAGCCTGACGCGTGAAATCATAACACCACCCGCCGCCAGAATGGATTGCAGCGCGGCGCGCGCGGCTTCCGCTTTGTCGTGCTCCTCGGCGCAGCGGGCATAAAGCTCGGGCGCATCGATATTGCACAGCCGCACTTTGGTGCTGACGTCGAGCCCGGGCCAGACCCGCACGCGCGCCTCGAAAGTATCGCCGTCGATGACGCGGATGATTTCCGCCGGATAGGCAAGCGCGGTGTCGGACTGCGGCGACCCCTGCGCGGCGGACGAAGCAGGCTTGCGGTCGTTCATTGCCGGCGCCGCCGAATGTTGCGGCATGAGCGTCGGCCGGATTGTCGCGCCGGCCGCGAATCCCAAACCGAAGACCACGGCGCCAAGCGCAACCACGCCACCGAATCCACCGGAGCGGTGCGGATGGTTGAGGGCCGGCAGGGACGGGTGTTGAGCCACGCCCATCCACTCGGGTTGATCGAGAATCATATGGGATTATATTCCGTATATGCGGGAATATAGTCAAGGCAGGCCGCTAGAAATCCGACGTCAAACCGTTGACTTCCCAGTCGCCGTAGCGGGTTGGCTCGGGACCGTCGCGGCCCTGGATTTCCTTCGCGTGATCGGCCGGATGGCGTTTGCGCTCGGCGCGGCGCGCCTCCGCTTCGGCCAGCGCCCGTTCCGCCGCAGGCGTCAGCGGCCGCTTCCCGCCGGCGCGTTCCTTCACGGCATCAGCCGCGGGCAGCGGCGTTTTTTGGTCCGTCGACATAGCCTTCACTTGGCGTAACAACCGCGCGGCTGCAAGGCGGATCGCGCCGCCCGGATCGCCTGCTCGCGGCCGCTCGCCTGCGGCGGCAGATCCGTGCCAAGAAGGCCCGATGGCGGCTGCACCCAAACCGAAGGCTCGTTCGAACAGCCGCGACGACGCGGTTCCGGGCCTGGCGGCTCGGCGCGTCGCTGCCGATATCGTCGATGGCGTGCTGCGCAGAAACCGCGCGCTCGATGAACAGTTCGACGGCGCCACTGCCAATGCCGGACTTGCCGCTCTTGCCGAACGCGACCGCGCGCTGACGCGGGCGCTGGTCGCGACGGTGCTGCGCCGTCTCGGCACACTGCGTCATCTCATCGGCACCTTCCTCGAACGCGGCGCACCGGCAAAGGCGCCACAAGTCGACGCGGCCCTGCTGATCGGCGCCGCGCAGATTCTCTTCCTCGATGTGCCCGATCATGCCGCCGTCGACCTCTCCGTGCGGGTCGTACAAAGCGACCGCCACGCGGCGCGCTATGCCGGGCTGGTCAACGCGGTGCTGCGGCGGATCGCGCGCGAAGGCCCCGAGCGCCTGGGCAGTCTCGATACGGCGGTTCTTGATACGCCGGAATGGCTGATGGCGCGGTGGGTGAAGACATACGGCGAGGCGACCGCCCGCGATATCGCCATGGCCAACGGGCGCGAGCCGGCGCTCGACGTGACAGTCAAGAGCGACCCGGACCTCTGGGCAGAGCGGCTTGGCGGCCGGGTATTGCCGACCGGGTCAGTGCGCGCGATCGTGCACGGCTCGATAACCGGCCTGCCGGGTTTTGCCGAAGGCGCGTGGTGGGTTCAGGACGCGGCGGCGGCTTTGCCGGTGCGGCTGTTCGGCGTCGTTGAAGGGCTTCGCGTCGCCGATCTGTGCGCGGCGCCCGGCGGCAAGGCCGCGCAGCTTGCCGCCGCGGGCGCCCGCGTGACTGCGGTCGACCGCTCGCCGGCGCGCCTGGCCCGGCTGCAGGAAAACCTGAACCGCCTGTCGCTCGCAGCCGAGCTTGTTTGCGCGGATGTGACCGAATGGACGGCCGAGCCGTTCGACGCCGTTCTGATCGACGCGCCGTGCTCATCGACGGGAACTATCCGCCGCCACCCCGACATACCGTGGCTCAAGCACCCGGCCGACATCACAAAGCTTGCCGGGCTGCAGCGGCGCCTGATCGAGCACGCCGTCACGCTGACCAGGCCCGGCGGCACGCTGGTTTATTGCACCTGCTCGCTGGAACCCGAGGAAGGCGAGGACATCGTCGCCGGCCTGCTCGCCCGGGAACCAGAGATGCGCCGGGCGCCGATTACACCGTCGGAGGTTTCCGGCCATGGCGAGTTCATTACTGGCGCGGGCGATCTGCGAACCCTGCCCTGCCACTTCCCCGACCCCGATTCGCGGCTGGCCGGGATCGACGGCTTCTATGCCGCCCGGCTGGTAAGGCACTAGCGCGTTTACTACAAAAAGCGCTCCCGTTAGCCGTTCACGCACCGTTCCGTTATAGGAAAGACACGGCGGGACGGCTGGGCGACCTCGCCGATGGAGGGTCGGGCGCGACGATGGCGCGCGTTTCAGTCGCGAATCGTGCGAAACTGTCCTGGCTTTTGCTGCGCAGCGGACTGCGGCAGCTTGGCGGACGGATCATCGGCCATCCGATGGTGCCGTGGCCGTTGTGGCAACTCAAGGCCGAACGGCTCCTGATCGCGCCGCAGGATCTCCGTACCGCCGACGCCACCCGCGCAACCGAGATCTATTCCGGACGTTTTGCCTTCGCCGGCAAGGTCGTGGTCTGCGACGGCCGGTCGATTTTCGAGATGACGCCGCCATCGGACGATTGGGCGGCGGAATTGTCAGGGTTCGGCTGGCTGCGCCATCTGCGCGCCGCCAATTCCGGTATTGCCCGCGCCAATGCGCGCGCACTGGTCGACGAGTGGATCGCACTCCAGGGCGGCTGGCATCCGATCGCCTGGCGCCCCGACGTGCTGTCGCGGCGCGTCATCTCATGGCTCAGCCAGGCGCCGCTCCTCTTGCAGGATGCCGATGTGCGCTTCTATCGGCGCTTCCTGCGCAGCCTGGTGCGGCAAATACGTTATCTGCGCCACACTGCAGGCGAGAGCCATCGTGGCGTGGCGCGCGTGCAGGCCGCGATCGCGCTGTGCTTCGCCGCGCTCTGCATCGCCGGTCAGGCCCGCCACATCAAAGCAGCCACGGCGCGGCTGAAAAGCGAACTGGAGCGGCAGATCCTGCCCGACGGCGGCCATATCGGCCGCGATCCCGGTGCGATCATCGAGGTCCTGATCGAACTACTACCGCTGCGGCAGGTCTACGCATCGCGCAACATCGCGCCGCCGCCGGCTTTGCTCAACGCGATCGAACGCATGATGCCGATGCTGCGCTTCTTCCGCCATTCCGACGGAACGTTTGCGCATTTCAACGGCATGGGCGCGACGCCGGCAGAACTGCTGCTCACGCTTCTGGCCTACGATGAAAGCCACGGAGCGCCGTTGTCGAACGCGCCCTATTCGGCCTATCAGCGGCTCGAGGCGAGCGGCGCGGTTCTGATCATGGATACCGGCCGCGCGCCGCCGATCGAAACGAGCCTGGAAGCTCATGCCGGCTGCCTGTCGTTCGAGTTCTCGTCACCGAAGCAAAGCCTCATCGTGGTCAATTCCGGGATGCCGGCGATGGCAAGGGAGGAATGGCGGCCGCTGGCGCGCGCAACGGCAGCGCACACGACGGTGACTCTCAATAACGAGTCCTCCGCGCAGATCGTTGAAATGCCGAAATTTCGCCGCGTCCTCGGCGGCTCGCCGCTCGTCGGCGGACCAGGTCACGTCAATGTGTCGCGCGAAGACCGGACCGATGCGATCGCCGTGTGGGCCAATCATGACGGTTATGCGAGCCGCTACGGCATCGTGCACGAGCGCAGCGTCACGCTTGCCGCCGACGGTACGCGCCTCGAAGGCGAGGACCTCCTGCTCGCCGCCGACGGCGGGCCGCAGGTGCGCACCGAAAAGGATCACTACACGGTTCGCTTCCATCTGCATCCTTCGATCAAGGCGACGCGGCTCACCGACGGGCGCGGCGCGCTGTTGATCATGCCGAACAAGGAGGCTTGGACCTTCCACGCCGGCGAACATCGCGTCCAGCTCGAGGACGATGTCTATCTTGCCGGAAACGGCGGTCCGCGCCGGGCGGTGCAGATCGTCATTAGCGGCCACGCCCGATTGGAGCCGCGCGTGACATGGAGTTTTCAGCAAGCCAGCGCCAGCGCGCTCGCGACCGCCGGCGGGACGCGCCGCGCGCGCGAGGCAGAACCCAGGCTGCCGCTGTGACAGTCAATTTTCCGCTCCCGTAAAGCCGGCGAAGCGGTTAGAAAAAGACCATGACCGAGCATCTGCGCCGCGCGTCCCGCGCCCTCATTTCCGTTTCCGACAAAGCCGGAATCGTCGAATTTGCCCGCGCGCTGACCGGCCACGGCGTCGAGCTCGTTTCGACCGGCGGCACGCGCAAGATGTTGAGCGACTCCGGCCTTGCCGTGCTCGATATTTCCGATCTCACCGGTTTTCCGGAAATGATGGACGGCCGCGTCAAGACCCTGCATCCGGCGGTGCATGGCGGGCTTCTCGCCATCCGCAACAACGCCGGTCATGCCGAGTCGATGCGCGCGCATCGCATCCGTCCCATCGATCTGGTGGTCGTCAATCTTTACCCGTTCGAGGAGACCGTGGCGCGCGGCGCGAGCTTCGCCGACTGCATCGAAAATATCGACATCGGCGGTCCGGCGATGATCCGCTCCGCGGCCAAGAATCACGGCGATGTCGCCGTCGTCGTCGAGCCCACCGATTACGCCGTGGTGCTCGAGGAATTCGCGCAGCACGGCGGCATGACGACGCTGGCGCTGCGGCGGCGGCTCTCCGCCAAGGCTTTTGCGCGCACCGCCGCCTATGACGCCGCGATCGCCAATTGGTTCGCCAACGAACTCGGGAACGAGGCGCCGGATTATCGCTCGGTCGGCGGCCGGCTGATCGAAGAATTGCGCTACGGAGAGAACCCGCACCAGTCGGCGGCTTTCTACCGCACGCCGGAGCCGCGCCGCGGCGTCGCCACCGCACGGCAGATGCAGGGCAAGCAATTATCCTACAACAACATCAACGACACCGACGCCGCCTACGAATGCGTCGCCGAATTTGATCCGGCGCGGATCGCCGCCTGTGTCATCGTCAAGCACGCCAATCCATGCGGGGTAGCCGAGGGCGACAGCCTCGCGGCTGCGTATCGCAAGGCGCTGGCGTGCGATCCGGTGTCGGCGTTCGGCGGCATCGTCGCGCTCAATCGAACGCTCGACGCCGATTCCGCGCGCGCCATCACCGAGATTTTTACCGAGGTCATCATCGCGCCGGACGCGACCGACGAAGCGATTGCCATCGTCGGCGCCAAGAAGAACCTTCGGCTTCTGATCGCCGGCGGCCTGCCCGACCCGCGCGCCCGGGGCTTGACGGCAAAGACCGTCGCCGGCGGGCTGCTCGTGCAATCGCGCGACAACGCCATCGTCGATGACATGGCGCTAAAACCGGTCACCAGGCGGGCGCCGAGCAACACGGAATTGCGTGACCTGCTGTTTGCCTTCCGCGTCGCCAAGCATGTGAAGTCGAATACGATCGTTTACGCCAAGGATTCCGCGACGGTCGGCATCGGCGCCGGCCAGATGAGCCGCGTCGATGCCGCACGCATCGCTGCGCGCAAGGCGCAGGACGCGGCAAAGGAAGCCGGCCTCGCGACGCCCGCGACCAAGGGATCGGTCGTCGCCTCAGACGCCTTCTTTCCCTTCGCCGACGGTTTGTTGGTCGCCATCGAGGCCGGCGCAACCGCGGTGATCCAGCCCGGCGGATCGGTGCGCGACGACGAGGTCATCAAGGCCGCGGACGAGCATGGCATCGCCATGGTGTTCACCGGCACGCGGCACTTCCGGCATTAGCGGTTTCGTCATTGCGAGGAGCCAACGGGTCCGGCCCGAAGTGGCCGGCCCGATGCGACGAAGCAATCCACCGCAGGCAAAAGCCTACTGGATTGCTTCGCTATGCTCGCAATGACGAACTGAGTGCTTTACACCGAAGCGGTGATCCACTGTTCAAGCTTCTGCTTGGGCGCAGCACCGACCTGCCGCGAAGCGAGCTGGCCGTCCTTGAACAGCATGAGCGTCGGGATCGACATGATCCCGAACTTCGCCGCGGTGCCCGGATTCTCGTCGACGTTTAGCTTGACGATCTTCACCTTGCCGTCGAGCGATTTGGAGATCTCTTCGAGCGCAGGCGCGATCATCCGGCACGGCCCGCACCACTCCGCCCAGAAATCCACGACCACCGGTCCGCTTGCCTTGAGGACGTCCTGATCGAACGTCGCGTCGGTTGTTTTATCGACCATGGAAATCCTCGCTGTTCCGGTGAGATCAAGGGCAGGGCGTGAAACCTATGAATGGAGTCCTTGCGCGTCAAGGGAACTTCACCGGAGCGTGACTTTGCTTGAGGATTTCGGCCAAAGCCGTCTCCATCGCCGCCCCGGGGACCTCGATCACCCTCGGACACTGGGTAAATATCAGTGCGGCCCGAATCGTTTTTTCCGGGTAAATGCGGCCGAGAATCGCCCGGTAGAGCGCGAGCTGGCCGACATAGGGTTTCGGCACGTTGGCGAGCCGCGCCGGGGTGGCGCGGTCGGTCTTGTAATCGGCAATCATGACCGCGTCGGGCGTAACCGCCAATCGGTCGACCTGACCCGACACGGCGATCGAAACGCCGGTGCTGTCAGCCAGCCGGCCGACGATCGGCACTTCGGCGCGGCTGCCCGGCGCGAACACTTCGGCAAAAATCAAATCGTTGAGGATGGTAAGAAGTTGCCGCGCGATTTCGTCGTGCTCGGCGGGAAGAAAATCCGCCGCGGCGTTGTTCAGATAGCGCGCGATGGCCTCCTTGCGACCGGCCGGCGGAATATCGGGCAATGACTGCATCAGCCGGTGCACGATGCGCCCGCGAGCAAGCGCCTTGCGGCGATCGGCCGCCGAGCCATGCGCGTGCGCGATTTCGCGGCCGATCTCCTCATCGAACGCCGAGGACGGCGACAACAGCGCCGACCGGATCGTGTCGGCGGATGCCGGCTGGCGGAGCCATTGCGGAATTTCGGATGCGCCGGTCTTCACGACCACATCCGGCGACGCTGAAAGGTCGGCAATATCGGACGCCGCCTTGCGAAACCGCAGAACCTTTTCGCCGTCTTCCTGCTCCTCGACGAGAAACGGCTTGAGCGGCTCGACGACGAGATCGTACCAGCAGCCCGTCGGCCGTTTGCGTTCGCCGTCGGCGCCGCAAACGATCAGCCGATCAGCGGCACGCGTCATGGCGACGTAGAGGAGCCGCCGGTATTCGTTCTCCGCTTCGGCGAGAGCCGCCTGGCGGGCGGCCGCGACAATCTCAACGTCGTCGTCCTTGCGTCCCGCCCAGATCACGGCGCCGTCGGCAAGCTCCAGCAGCCGCGGCGGCCGCGGCCCGGAGGGAGGCGTCATCGTATCGGCGAGAATGACGATGGGCGCCTCGAGCCCCTTGGCGCCATGAACCGTCATGACGCGCACTTCGTTACGCGCGATCTCCATGTCGCGCTTCACTTCCGCGCGCGCCGCACGCAGCCAAGCGACAAAACCTTGCAAGGATGGCGTCGTGCGCCGCTCGTAATCGAGGGCAAGATTGAGAAATTCGTCGAGCGCATCGTTGGCCTCGGCGCCGAGACGCGCCAGGAAGCGATGCCGGCCGCCGCCCGCGCCGAGCACGCGCGCATAGAAAGCAAAGGGAGACTGGCGACGGGCGGAGGCCGCAAGCTCATCGAGCGCCGCGGCCGCGTCGGCGAATTTTTTCTGCTCGGCGGCTTTTTGCGTAAGCGCCGCGCGCAACGACGAGCGGCCGCGATCCGAAGCCAGCACGAACAGGTCGTCGTCGGAAAAGCCGAACAAGGGACTGCGCAGCACCGCCGCCAGCGCCAGATCGTCTGCCGGCAACAGCAGCGCGTCAGCGAGCGACATCAAATCCATGACCGCGATGTGCTCGGTAAGCACGAGGCGGTCGGCGCCGGCAACCTCGACATTTTCGTTCTTGAGCGCGCGAATCACCGCCTCGAATAACGGCCCGCGCTGGCGCACCAAAATCAGCACGTCGCCGTAGCGCGCGGCGCGGCGATCCACGCCGACCGGCGCCCTGCTTTCGACAAGACGGCGCACGGTGCGGGCGATCCGATGCGCCAGCTTCACGCGCGGGCTCGTTTCGCTCACCGTGTCGAACGGCGCGTCCCAGCCCTCGATCTCGATGCGTTCGTCGGGCTTTTCCGGCTCCCAGACTTCGACCATGCTCGGCGGCGAATCCGGCAGGGCGATGTGCGGCGGAAATCCATCACTGTCCGAGGTGACGCTCGCCGCCATCCCTTGCGCCTTGAACACCTCGTCGACGGCGGCGAGCACGCTCTCGCCCGAGCGGAACGAATGCTTGAATTCGCGGAAGACGAATTCCACACCGCTGTCGTGGTAGGCGCGCTCGAAATATCGGCGCATGGACGCGAACTGCTTGGGCGCCGCATCCTGGAACGAAAAGATCGACTGCTTCTCGTCGCCAACGGCGAAGATCGTGCGCCTGACCTCGCGCGCGCCTTTCCCCGCGGTGAATTCCGCGACCAGCCGGCGGACGATCTCCCACTGCTTGCTGCTGGTGTCCTGCGCTTCGTCGATCAGGAGGTGATCAATGCCGAGATCGAGCTTGAAATGGACCCAGGCCGCTTCGAAGTTGTCGAGCAGCTCCAGCGCCTTGTCGATCAGATCGTCATAATCGAGAAGGCCGCGGCGTCCCTTTTCGGCGGCATAACGGGTCAGCACCGCATCGGCGACGATCAGCAACGCCGCGCTGCGGTCGCGGCAGATCACGGCGTTGCGCCGGTCGAGAATACGGCAAACGCGCGCCTGCTCCGCCCCGAGAAGCGCGACCAGCGCCGCGTCCTTGATCGCCCTGGTGACGATGGATCTGCGCGCATTGCCTTCATCAGTGCAAAAAATTTCCAGATAAAGTTCGAGGCGATTCGATCCCGACAATGACGTCAGCGCATTGAAACGCCGCGCCTGTTCGCAATCCGTCTTGTTGCCTTCCGCAAGTGCGGCGGCGATCGCCGGCCACTCCGAAGCTGCGATCAACGTACCGGTAAAGAACTCAGCTTCGATGCTGTCGAGACTGTCTTGCGGCTCGATGCCCAGCGCGCGCGACAGGCCGGCAATGGCCGCTTCGACGCCGCCGGCATTGCTGCGCCAGCGGATGATGGCGTCGCGACGGTTGATCGCTTCGCGCACCACGTCGCGAAACGTCTGGTCGGCGCCGGCGCTCATGGCGATGCCGAGCGCGCGGCCGAGCGAGCTGTCGGGTTCGGCGGCGCCTTCGAGCAACGCCGCCAGCGTCAGTTCCTCGAGAAGCTCCACCTGCGCAGTCTCGTCGAGCACGGTGAAGCGTGCGGCGACGTTGGCTTCAAACGGAAACTGATGCAGAAGCTGCGTGCAGAAGGCGTGGATGGTCTGCACCTTGAGACCGCCCGGCGTTTCCAGCGCGCGGGCAAAAAGCTGCCGCGCCCGCGCCCTGCGGGCCCCGGCCGCTCTGCCGCTCTGCTCGCCGATGGCGGCATCGAGCGCGTCGTCGTCGAGCGTGGTCCAGCGTCCGAGCGTGTCGAACACGCGCTTCGCCATGTTCGCCGCGGCCGCCTTGGTGAAGGTCAGGCAGAGAATTTTCTCAGGCTGTACGCCGGCGAGCAGAAGATTGATCACACGCTGCGCTAGCACGTGGGTCTTGCCCGACCCCGCATTGGCGGCAACCCATGCTGAAACAGTAGGATCGGATACATCGCCCTGCACCCGCAGCACGGCGGGCGGAATGATGCTCGGCGATCTCATCGCGGCGCCCTCATGGAGCACCAGGAATGTCGTCTTCGGGGCCGCCGGTGGCCGACCACTCCTTGACGCGTGCGAGGTGGTCGTAATCGCCGTAGCGTGCCTTCCACATCGGATGCACGAGCGAGCGATAGGGCTCGTTGTCGTCGTCGAACCGCCGCACCAGGGCCGAAAGCTTTTCAAAGGCCCGATCGGCCTGGCCGTCCGGCGTGCCCTCCTTGAAATCGAGCGGCATGAATTCGCCGGCGCGCGCCCCACCCTTGAGCGCCACGTAAGCAAGGGTAGCCACCGAGCCGCCGGCAGGAATCGGTACGGTATTGAATCCACCCCGGCGCAGCATGGCCGCTTCGAGCGTGAGTTGCGGCGCAAGCCCGGTACGCACCTGCCGTTCGGTCCGCAACGAGCCGGTCTTGTAGTCGAGGATGACGTAGCGTCCGTCACTGTCGCGTTCGATGCGGTCAGCGACGCCGCTCAGCGTGAACACGCCGTCCTTCAGCGGAATTTCGATCGCGCCGCGGACCTCGGCTGCAACGAGTGTGAAGTTCGCGCGCCGCCCGGCTTCCCAGCCGCCGAACCATTGCGCGATACGGCGGAACCGCGGCCACCAGAACGCCCGGGCTTCCGGGAACTCTTCGAGCGCCGCAAAATGCTTTTTTCCCATCGCGATCAGTTCAGCCGCCGGATCGGAAGGAAGATGGTCGGCGAAGCACTCGCTGAATTCGCGCAGCACATTGTGGATGACCGTGCCGCGCTCGGACGCGCCTGGCGCTGCATCCACCTCATCGAGCGGTGCCAGGCACAACACGTGCTTGGCGTAGATGGTGTACGGATCGCGCAGCCAGTGCTCGATCTCGGTGACCGAAAGGCGCTTCGGCCGTATCGCGCGTGGCGGCTTCGGCGCCGGGCGCGGCACGGTATGCACGCTTTCCGGCCGGTCGAGCGTGCGCGCCCACCCGAGATAGACTTCGCCGCGATCTAGCGCCGCCTGCCAGCGCCGCGCACCGGCCACGGCGGCAAGGCGCTGAACGAAGCGCGACGGCGCGGTCGGCGCGCCGCCGATCTTGACGGCGCGCGTCAGGATCACTTCGCGGGCGCCGAGCATTTGTGCGAAGTCGTGCGCGGAAAGCCCGACGCGGCGCTCCGGAAGGTCGAGCCCGAGTTGCTGGCGCATGGGGCGGCTGAGCCAGGCATCGGTTCGGCTTTCCGGTGGCCACGCTCCCTCGACGAGGCCACCAAGCACCACGCGATCGGCCTCGGTCAATCGCGCTTCCAAGAGACCGAGGATGCGCACGCGCGTCCCCGCTTGCGGCGGCGGCCGCACCACGCGACCGGCCAGCGCCGCGGAAAACAACTCGACATAATCGGACGGCAAAATGCGGAGCGTCGTAGCCGCATCGCTTGTCGCCAATTCATCAAGTGCCTCGGCAAGCTTGGTGCCGTCGGTGCCGTCGGAGCCGGCGAAGGCGAGCTCGCGGTCGCCGTCGCGCGACAACGCCGCCAGAACGTCGCGATGCCGCGCGGCAATCTCGCCGAGCGATTGCTCCTTCCTGCCGATGCTTTCAAGCGGCCGCAGCGCATCGCCAAGCTGTCGAACGAGATCGCCGGCGGCGGAAAGTTCGCTGTCAGTGAGCGTCATGCGCGGATCGGAGCGGTGCAGTTCGGACGCCTCTTTGCTGCGCGCTTTTCCGAGCTGCACGCGAAACGCTTCGAGTGCGCTGATTAGCCCCGCAGTGCCGGGCCGCGGACGCGGTCCGCGCAGGATCGCGCGCTCGAGCGCGGCGACCGCGCGCGCGCTGTCGCGCGGGCCGATGCGCAGCAACGGATGCTTGAGGAGCGCGAGCAGCGTCACCGGAGCAAGTTCGCCAAGCGCCGACTCGGCGGCGAGCCGGGCAAAGATGCCGGCCGGCGTGTCCGTCAGCGGATCGCCGCCGGAATCCTCCGCCGCGATCCGCCACCGTTCGAGCGCGGCGGTGACGCGGCGCGCCAAAGCGCGATCCGGCGTAACGAGCGCGGCGGTCTTTTCCTCCTCGACCGCCTCGCGCAGTGCGACCGCGATGGCGAGCGCTTCGTCCTCGGCGTTGGCCGCCTCGATCATGGTGAGGGTGCCGAGGGCCGCGTCCGCATGCGCCTCGAAACCGGCCGCCGCCGCGCGTTGCCGCCACAGATCCGTCGCCGCCGCCGGCCGCAGGACTTCCGATACCAGCCGCTCGCGGCCGCACGGCTCGGCCAGGTTTTCGACCGCGTCGCGCGTGACGCCGATGCGGGCAAGCATTGCCTGTAGCGCGTATTGGGCCTGTCCCGGCGCCGGCGCAATCCCTTTGCCCTCGTGCCCGGCGATCAACCGCCAGGAGTCTTCGTCGAGATCGGTGTCGAGGCCGGGCAGCACGACGGCACCATGAGGAAGGTGCGCGATGGTCGCGATCAATTCCGCCGTCGCCGGGATCGAGCCGGTGGAACCCGCCGCGATCACCGGGCCGTCCGTCTTGCGCGCGAGCCGGGCCGCTTCGGCCTTGATCAGCGTGTCGCGACGCCTCGCCGGTTCGATGAAGCCGCGCTCGTTCAGGATCGCCGGCCAGTTGCTTCGCGCCAGTTCCAGGAATTTCAGCGTCAGCTGCCAGTATTGATCGAGGAAGTCAGGCACGAGGCCGTCGAGCTTGGCCCACGACACGTCGCGCATCGTCATGTCGTCCATGAGCCGCGCGAGGTCGTCGGCCAGCGCGCAGGCCGCCGCCGGCGTCTGGGCGACGAGTGGACTGCCGCTCGCCCCGTGGACTTCCGGCGCGCTCGCCCATTTGCGCACCAGTTGCGTCAGCAGCAGACGCCGTTCGAGACCGCCGAGCGCCGGCTGCAATTGCAACGCAGCAGCGGCGATGGGACCCGCTGCCGCTTCGGCAAAGGCGATCTCATCTTCGTCGATATCGCCGATGGCGACGATGCGCGGCAGGATCGCCGCATCGATCTTCAGCGTTTCGAGAAAGGCGTCGCGCGCGAGCCGGCAGGCACGCCGCGTCGGCAGATAAAGTGTGACGGCAGCGAGCGCGAGCGGATCGTCGGCGAGGCGGAAGCCCAGCTTGCCGCCGGTAATTGCCTTGATCAGCGTCGGCAGAAACGGCGCCGACGCTGGAATGTTGAAGACGCGAGGCCGCATGGCATTGATAGTCTCCAGAAGCCCGCGCGACGCGCGCGGGCACCTCAGGATGATGGTGAGGTGAGCTAGCTGATTCTAGCGCGTGGCGGCGAGCGCGGCTTCCGCGGCCGCGACCGCCTCCGGCGTGCCCACATGCATCCAAACGCCTTCGAGGCGCAAGCCGTACAGACGGCCTGCGTCGCCGGCACGATCGAACAGCTTGGTGAGCGAAAATACGCCGGCCGGAGCATCGGCAAACAACGCGGGCGTCAGGATGGCCGCACCCGCATAGACGAACGGCACTACCTGATTTTCGGCGCGCCTGCGCAAGCGGCCGTCGGGCAGCATGGCGAAGTCGCCGCGCCCGGTATAGCCGATGCTGTCGGTCGTCGGCGCCAGCAGCAGCAGCGCGTCCATCGCTTTCGGATCGAACGCTTCGGCGAGCCGCGTGAAATTGGGCCTGACGCCGTCGAGCCACACCGTATCGGAATTGACCAGAAAGAACGGCTTGCCGCCGAGCAGCGGCAGCGCCTTGGCAATGCCGCCGCCGGTCCCGAGCAATTCCGCGCGCTCATCGGAGATGACAATGTGCGGCCGTTGGCGTGCAGCAAGGTGGCGCTCCAGCGCGTCCGCAAGATGATGAACGTTGACGACGGCGGTTTCGACGCCGACGACGGCAAGGCGGTCGAGCGAATAATCGATCAGCGACTTCCTGCCGACTTCCACCAGCGGCTTCGGAATATTGCCATTATACGGCCGCATGCGCGTACCGAGGCCGGCTGCCAATACGAAGGCGCGGTTGGGTGTCATCGTCTCCCCCGGCCGACCTTCGCATCGGCCGATTCGCCCGCATCATAACCCATCCCGGGATCAATCTCCTTGGCCGTCTCTGGAGCTGTCTTTTGGGCCGTCTTTCGGGCCCTCTCTTGAACCAGCTTTTGGCGGCAAATTGGCGGCATACCAAGCCTTGAGCGGCGCCAGATCCGGATGCGCCAGTGATCGTTGCAAATAGCCCAATAGGCGCGGGATATGACGCAGATATTGCGGCTTGCCGTCGCGGCGCTCAAGCCGGGCAAAGATGCCGAGGATCTTGGTCGCCCGCTGTGCCGCGAGCGTTGCGTAAAGCCTCGCGAACGCGGCCGGGTCGAACCGCTGATCGTAAAGTCGGGCGCGGGCGTAGCGGCTGAATAGCGCAACCTCCAGCGCTTCCGGCACGTCGACGCGGGCATCCTGCAACAGCGAGGCGACGTCGTAGGCCGCGGGACCGATCAGCGCATCCTGAAAATCCAGCAGCCCGATCCGCGCTACGCTTTCCCGATCTGGAAGCCACAGCAGATTGGGCGAGTGAAAATCGCGCAGCACCCACGTCTGGGGTGCGTCGATCGCCGGCTCGAGCGCTTCGCGCCACAAGGCGATGAATTCCTCACGCACGGCGGCGGCGGCCGCGGCGTTTGCGCTGGGCAAATACCAATCGAGCAGAAGCTCGGCCTCGATCAGGAAAGCTTCCATGTCGTAGGACGGAATCCGGTACTCACGATGCGGCGCGACCGGAAGCCGATCCGGCAGTTTGCGGCGATGCAGCGACACCAGGAGATCGACGGCGACCTCGTAACGCACTTCGATCGGCGCCGGCGGATCGCCTCCCACCACCCGCTCGTTGCCGAGATCCTCCATGATGATCAGCCCATGATCGAGATCGGCATGCAGGACCGCCGGCGCCGAGAGATTGCGATCGCGCAGACCCTGCGCTAGCGCGACATAGGGAACGACATCCTCAGCGAGATGAGCGATGGCGCTGTAGGGCTTGCCGTCGCGCACCGGCAGACCATCGGGACGGCGCGGCGCGTTCATCAACACCATGGTCTGTTCCTCGACCACCAGGCGCTCGTAGATACGCGTCGACGCGTCGCCTTCCATGCGCCGCCGCGGCACATCGCCGAGCCCGGTTTCCTCCAGGAAGTCACGCACCAGACCGATCCGCGCAACGCGCCTGGCAAAGGCGCCATAGCCGAGGACCCGGGCATTGCGAACCTCGCTGCCGAGTTGCGGCGCCAATGTGAAGGTAATGTCGAGGCGGTCGGGCGGCAGGAACCCGGCGGCGCGATCGGGCCATTCCAGCAATACGATGGTGCCGACGGGCATGTCGTCGAATCCCAGTTCCGCGAGTTCCGCGGCGCCCGACAGCCGGTAGAGATCGGCATGCACCAGCGTGAAGCGCGGCAGCTCATAGCTCTGGAGCAATGTGAATGTCGGACTGGGCACCTCGATGGTGTCGTTGCCGGCCAAATAACGAATCAGCGCGCGCGCGAACGTCGTCTTGCCGGCACCGAGGTCGCCCGACAGGGTCACGAGATCGCCAGGCTCGAGCGTGGCCGCGACGTCGATTGCGAACCGCGCCGTCGCCTGCTCGTCCGGCAATGTTATGTTGAAGCTTGTGGCGCCGGCCGGTAGTGGAAACATGTCAACCGTGCATGGCGACGACAACGCAGCAAATCGCCCAGAACAGGCAGTACTCGTAACCCCCGATTTGCCACAACCATTTTCCCCCGCTGTGGCGCCACACGGACCAGGCCGCGACGAACAGGAATATCGCTTCCAGGAGCGCGACGTAACGCGTCTGGATCGCGAACACCATGCCGATAGCGCAAACAATCTCAAGCGTCATGCAGGAGTAAATCCAGGCTTTCGGCGGATAGAGCCTGAAGTCCTCGTACAGCTTGTAGGTGAAATCGAGGTTGCTCGCCTTGGAATAGAAATGCGGCAGCAGGAACAGGCCGCAAATAAGCCGCAGGATATTGAATTCATTGGTCAAATCGAAATTCTGATAGAAGCTCATGCCCCGGCCCTTTCACGCGTTCATTATTATACTAGGCCGCGGTCAATTTAACCGCCGCGCCGATCGGGAACGTGCACGTCACGGTGGTTCCCTGTCCGACGACGGATGCGATTTCCACATTGCCACCGTGCAGTTCGACGAACGAGCGCACCAGCGAAAGACCAATGCCCGTGCCGCGATGATGCGAACCGAGCGAATGCGTTTCGAACCAGTCGAAGACTTTTTCCAGCACCTCGGGCGGAATCCCCGGCCCATGATCGGTCACCGCAAAAATCAACCCGCCGGCACGACGCTCGGCCAAGAGCGTAACGGTCCCGCCGGGCGGCGAAAAGCTCACGGCGTTGGCGAGCAGGTTGAAAAGGATCTGCCGTACGCGGCGCTCGTCGGCGATGAAACTGCCGACGTCGTTTGCGGTCTGCATTTCCAGGACCAGGCCGGCGCTGACCAGACGATCCTGCACACCTTCGGCGGCGGCTGCCATGGTCTCGCGGATGTCGACCGGCCCAAGATTGAGCTGCATGCGGCCGGCGTCGATGGTCGCGAGATCGAGGATGTTGTTGATCAGCGCCAGGAGCGTATTCGTCGACACGGTGATGTAGTCGAGATATTCGCGCTGCTTGGTCGCCAGCGGACCAGTGCTCGGATCGCCGAGCAGGTGGACAAAGCCGATGATGTTGGTGAGCGGAGAGCGCAATTCGTAGGACACGTGATGGACGAAATCGATCTTGATCCGATCGGCGTCCTCGAGCGCTTCGTTGCGCTCGCGCAACGCCCGCTCGACGTTTACGGAGTCGGTGACGTCGTGGAAGGTCACCAGCGTAGCGCCGTCCGGCAGCGGCACGGTGGTGCAATCGACGACGCTGCCGTCGCGCCGCTCGAGGCGTCCCGATATGGCCTCGCGGCTGTCGATCGCGGTCACGACCTGCCGCAATGCCTGCCACGTGGCGTCACCGCCGTGCAGCGGCCGGCAAAGGGCCGAGATCGTCTCGATATGCGGTCGCTCGTCCAGAGCCTGCGGCGGTAGCGCCCACATGCGGGCGAAGGCGGAATTGGAGAGCCGCAGGCGGCCGTCGCTGCCGAACACGGCGACACCCTCGGCCAGATTGTCGAGCGTTTCGCCCTGAACGCGGATCAGTTCCTGAAAGCGCCGCTCGAGGTCGAGCCCTTTGGTCACGTCGTTGAACAGGTAGGTCACGCCGCCGTCCGGATTCGGCGTGGTGACGACGCGCAAAGTCCGGCCGTCCGGTAAATGCCAGGTGTGTTCCCGCGCCTCGAGCGCGCGATAGGCGGCATGAAGCTGCACTTTCCATTGCCGGAAATCCTGTTCCTCCGGCAGTTTGCGCGCGGCGCGCAACTCCTCCAGCACCGCCGAGTCCGTCGGGCCCCCTTCGAGGTAAGCGGCATCGAGGTTCCACAGCGCCGCGTAAGCGGCGTTGTGGAAGGTCAGCTTTTGGCCGGCATCGAACATGGCGACGCCGGTTGAAAGCGCATCGAGAGTGCGGCGGTGCGCATCGATCATGCGGGCGAGCGCACTGCGCATCGTCTCGGCTTCCGTGGCGTCGACGCCGAGCCCAACGCTGCCGGCGTCGGTGCGAAAGTCGAATACGTCGAAGCTCCGCCGCGTTCCGGCAACGATCGCAGGCAATCGGCCGGAATAGGCGCCGGAAGCCGCGCGTGCCCGGCCGATACCTTGGCGTGCGGAGCTGTCGAGGAGTTCGAGGTCTCGCTCGATGGCATCGGCAGCGCCGGTTGCTTCGACGGCCCGCGCGTAGGCCGCGTTGACGAAGCTCAATCGTCCCGCGGCGTCACGCATCCATATCGGCGAGGGCAGTTTCTCGACCAGGGCGCGCAGCGAAGCGACCTCTTGCAGCAGCGCCTCGTGACGGCCGGCAAGATCGAGGAGTTCGCGTTTAACGCCGCTTGCATCCTTGAGGCGAAGCACGGCGCGACCGGCGATGGCGCGGCCTTGCGCTTCGATCGGGCGGCCGCCGAGCGTCGTGAATGCCATCGCAAACGCTTCGCCGCGGGTGCGCAGGGCCTCGACAGCCTGCTCCATCGCGGCGGCCCTGATTGGATCGAGCCAACTCCCGAACGCCAGCACGCGATGCGGCGCCGAAGCGCCGACGATCTCGGGATCGCCGTCGATGCTGGGCTCGTCGGAAGCCGCCGGCCAATCGACCATCACCTGCGGTTCCGACAAGAGCAACGCGTTGGCGCGATCAATGTCGCTGCGCAAAGCCGCCACCTCGTCGTGCGACGAGGTTTCCAGTCGGGACAACCGCGCCCGCGTGCGCAGAAGCATGATGGCCGTGACCACTGCGAACATCAGCAGACCGACGATCAGCACAAGCACCGCGACCTCGTGCCGGTCGATGCTGCGCGTCGCATCGAGGACGAGTTCGTGCAGAACGAGTTTTGGCTGTTCGGCGGCGCGGGCCGGCAATGGAAGCAGGCCGCCGACGGCTATCGAAAATCCGCCGCGCCACGGACGAGCAAAGCCCCCGCTCCTCCGGATCGTATCCGGCATGCCCCTAGCCTCTGCTGGCTGTCACCGCCATCGCCAGCGGGTCCAATCGCGAGGAGAACCCGCGAATCGCTCGACTTTACTCTCAAGCGGAATCGCGCCGAAAGAGTCCAGATCGTGAACGGTGCGGGAAGCGGCCGTTAAGTCACTCGATTAGGACCGCGTCGACGGCCCGCGGCGCTTGCGGCGCATCCTTTCCGCAGCACTAGCGGAATGGAACAGAAAGACTTCCGAAGTGAAAAATGGATTCGCGGCAGGCGGTCGTGGATTACCGGCAGCGGCCTGGGTGCGAAGAGCGATCAGTCGCAGCGATCGGGATTTTTTGCCGACGTGCCGGTGGAACCAAAGCCGCCGGCCGCCCGTTCGGTCGTATCCAAATTTTTCGTCTCGATCAGTCTGGCGCGCTGCGCCGGCGCGACGACGATCTGTGCGATCCGCATGCCGCGGCGAACGATAAACGGCTCAGATCCCAGATTGACGAGAATGACCTGCAGTTCGCCACGATAGTCAGCGTCGACGGTTCCGGGCGAGTTGAGCACGGTGATTCCGTGTCGTACGGCGAGGCCCGAGCGCGGCCGGACCTGACCCTCGTAGCCTGGCGGCAGCGCGATCGCTACACCGGTTGGAATCAATGCCCGCGACCCGGGCGCGATCTCGACCGGCGCATCGGCCGCGACGGCGGCAAGCAGATCGAGGCCGGCCGCCAGCGCGCTTTGGTATTCCGGCAACGGCAGGTCGGCCCCATGCGGCAGCCGCACGATCCGCACTTCGACATCCCCGCCGCCGCTCACCGCTTTTTTTCCGTCAGCGTGGCGGCGATCCGCTCGATCAGCGCGCGAGCAACCTCATCCTTTGACTGCGGCGGCCAGGACTCGACGCCATCCGCCGTGACGACATGGATCGTATTGGTGTCGCCGCCCATGATCCCGGTCGCGGGAGAAACGTCGTTGGCGAGAATCCAGTCGCAGCCCTTCCGCGCCAGCTTCGCCTTGGCGTTGGCGACGACGTGATCCGTCTCGGCGGCGAAACCGACGACGAGGCGTGGACGGCCGGATTTGCGATGGGCGATGGTCGAAAGAATATCGGGATTCTCGACCAGCTCGATCGTCGGCGGCCGGCCCTGCTTCTTGATCTTGCCTTGGCTTGCCTGAACCGGCCGCCAGTCGGCGACGGCCGCGGCGAACACGGCGATGTCGGCGGGCAACGCTTTGTCGACCGCCGCGAGCATCTGGCGCGCGGTTTCGACGTGAACCACCGCTGCGCCGGGCGGATCGGGCAGATTCACCGGGCCGCTGATCAAGGCAACCTCGGCGCCCGCGGCGGCCGCCGCGGCGGCGATGGCGTGGCCCTGTTTGCCTGAGGAGCGGTTGGCAAGGACACGGACCGGATCGAGCGGCTCGCTGGTCGGCCCCGATGTAACGAGCACGCGCTTGCCGGTGAGCGATCCGGCGCCGCGCATGATCGCCTCGACAGCCGCGGCGATTTCCAGCGGCCCGGCCATCCGCCCGGTGCCGGCCTCGCCGCGCTCGGCCATTTCGCCGGAATTCGGGCCGATGAGGTGAACGCCGTCCGCCCTGAGCTGCGCTATGTTGCGCTGCGTTGCCTTTGCCTGCCACATGTGCGGATTCATCGCCGGCGCAATCAGGACCGGTTTGTCGGTCGCCAGCAAAGTGGCCGTGGCCAGATCGTCGGCGAGCCCATGCGCCATTCTGGCGATGAGGTCGGCGGTCGCCGGTGCGACCACGATCAAGTCGGTGTCGCGCGCCATGCGGACATGGCCGACATCAAATTCGCTCTGCGGATCGAACAGATCGGTATAGGCACGCTCGCCGGCCAGCGCGCCCGCTGCCAGCGGCGTGACGAAATGCTGCGCGGCGGCGGTGAGAACGACGCGCACCTGCGCGCCGCGGTCCTGCAGGCGGCGAATGAGATCGAGCGATTTGTAGGCGGCGATACCACCGCCGATGATGAGAAGAACGCGCCGCTTCTCCGTCGCGACAGCGCGCGGCTCAAGCTGTGCCGGACGCACCGGCGGATTGATGAGATCCAGGGCTTCGCGGCCGGTTTCCTCGGCCGCCTGCCGCAGGATGACGCGAACCTCGTCCTCCATCGAGCGGCCGTGCCGAACCGCGCGCAACCGCAACAGCCGCTTGAGCTTGTCGTCGAGTTGCCGAACGGTGAGACTGGCCATCGCGCCTGCCCTAAAGACAGAATGCTAGCATCCCGGTGATTGCATTGCAATCAATGCAATCACCGGATCAGCAACAGCACGATCCATAGCAGCAGGGCGGCGATCACCCACAAGGCGATGACGGACCCGCGGTTGCGGCGCGTTTCGGCCTTGTCGATTTCGGCGATGGTTTGCGGCGACAACGTGAGGCCGTCGCGGGTGACATCGTCAAGCTGGTCGAGCACGCGGGCGCCCCGGGTCAAGAGACCCGGCACGTGGCTGGCAAAACGACCGATCTCGCCCGCGCCTTGCATGGCGCCTTCAAGCTTGCCGGCGGGGCCGAGATACCGCGTCATCCATTCGCGCACCACCGGTTCGGCGGTGGACCACATGTCGAGCTTAGGATCGAACGAACGCGCCACGCCCTCGACCACCACCATCGTCTTCTGCAGCAGCAGCAGCTCCGGCCGGGTGCGCATGTCGAACAGCCCCGTCACCTCGAACAGCAGCGTCAAGAGCCGGGCCATCGAGATATCTTCGGCGGTACGATTGTGGATCGGCTCGCCGATGGCGCGGATCGCCTGCGCAAAGCTCTCAACGGAATGGTTCGCCGGCACATAGCCAGCCTCGAAATGAACCTCGGCCGCCCTGCGGTAGTCGCGCGTGATGAAGCCGTAGAGGATTTCCGCGAGAAACAGGCGTTCCTTCAAGCCGAGCCGGCCCATGATGCCGAAATCGACGGCGATAAGCTTGCCGTCGTCGTCGACAAACAAATTTCCCGGATGCATGTCGGCGTGAAAGAAACCGTCGCGCAAGGCATGGCGAAGAAAGGTCTGAATCACCGCGCGGGCGAGCTGCGGCAGATCGAGCCCCTTGGCTTGCAGGCGCGCGCGATCCGACAGCGGCGTCGCATCGATCCATTCCAGCGTGAGGACGTCCTTACTGGTGCGGTCCCAGTCCACCGCGGGAACGCGGAAATCCGGATCGTCCCTGGTGTTCTCGGCCATTTCCGAAAGCGCGGCGGCTTCCAGACGGAAATCCATCTCCACCGTCACCGAACGGCGCAAAGTGTCGACCACCTCGACCAGGCGCAGCCGCCGCGCTTCGGCGGAAAGTTCTTCGGCGCGACGCGCGAGATTCATGAAGGAGCGCAGATCGGTGCGGAAGCGGCGCTCCACGCCGGGCCGCAGCACCTTGACGGCGACGGCCTTGGGGCCGCTTGCGGTCGCCACCTCGGCGCGGTGCACTTGCGCGATCGAGGCGGCGGCGACGGCCGGTCCGAAGCTTGTGAAAATCGCACTGACAGGTTTGCCTAACGACGCAGCGATGACCGCTTCCGCCTGCTCCTGCGGGAACGGCGGCATCTGGTCCTGGAGCCGCTCGAGATCCTGTGCCAGCGCCGGACCTACCACGTCCGGCCGCGTGGCCAGAAACTGGCCGAGCTTGACGTAGCTTGGGCCGAGCCGGCTCAGCGCGGTCGACAGGCGCGTCCCCGGCTCGCCGCTCGACGGCCGCTCGACGAGGCGCACCACGCGGATAAGCGGGCGCGCCGAAGGCGGCATCACCGCCGGATCGATCGCGCCGAAAACGCCCTCGCGGGCGAAAACAAAGCCGGCGTGGCCGAGGCGGAAGAAACTCGCGAGCGCGGAGATCACAAACGCCAGCCGGAATGCAGCGCCACGATGCCGCCGGTCATGAGTTGATGCGAGACGCGCGCGAAACCGGCCGTGCGCATCATGCCGGCGAATTCCTGCGGCTTCGGAAAGCGGCGGATCGACTCCACCAGATAACGATAGGATTCGGCGTCGCCGGCGACAGCGCGGCCGAGCGCGGGAATGACGTTGAACGAATAGAAATCGTAGAGCGTGTCGAGGCCGGGAACATTCACCGCCGAGAATTCGAGACAGAGAAATCGTCCGCCGATCCGCAGCACGCGATACGCTTCGGCCAGCGCCGCCTCGATCCGTGGCACGTTGCGGATGCCGAAAGCGATGGTCACGGCGTCGAAGCTGCGATCCTTGAACGGCAAAGCCTCGGCGTTGGCCTCGGTGAAGATCACCGCCTCGCCAAGCCCCTGCGCCGCGGCGCGCTCGCGGCCAACGGTGAGCATGTCCGGATTGATATCGCACACGGTGGCTTGCGTCCCCGCACCACCCGCCGCGACGACGCGAAAGGCGATGTCGCCGGTACCCCCGGCGATATCGAGCAGCGCAAACGGCTTATTGCTTGGTGGCAGATTTTTGGGTGGCAAATTTTTGCGCGGATTGACCGCGGTGACCAGCGCGTCTTTCCAGGCGCGGTGCAGCCCGAACGACATCAGGTCGTTCATCAGGTCGTAGCGGCGCGCGACGCTGTGGAATACGTCATCGACCAACGCCTGCTTGTCCGCGAGCGGCACCTCCTGCGCGCCGAACGAAGCCGTATCCGCCATTGTTTAGTTTCCCCGTTTGACCAAACCATAGCGCGGCACCGCCAGCGACGCTATGTCTGGGAAATTAACCCTGTTGCGCACGCAGGAGCCGGTCGAGCGATGCCCGAACTACCCGAAGTCGAGACGGTACGCCGCGGTCTGGAACCCGCGATGGACGGCGCGCGCTTCACCAAAGTCGAGGTTCACCGCGGCGACCTGCGCTGGCCGTTGCCGAAGGATTTCGCGCGCCGCCTGCACGGCAAGACGGTGACCGGCTTGGGCCGGCGGGCGAAATATCTGCTGGCCGATCTTTCGTCCGGCGACGTGCTGCTGATGCATCTTGGCATGTCCGGCTCGTTTCACGTGTTTAGCAATGTCGGCGACAAGACCGGCGACGACCACGTTGGGCGCTACTATCACGAGCGCGCCAAGCACCGGGCGCACGATCACGTCGTATTTCATATGTCCTCCGGCGCCATCGTCACTTTCAACGACCCGCGCCGCTTCGGCTCGATGAAAATCGTCGAGCGCGGCAAGCTCGACGCGGAGCCGCTTCTGAACCGGCTCGGCCCCGAGCCGCTCGGCAACGCCTTCGACGCCGCGATGCTGGCGCGTGCCTGCGCGGGCAAGAAGACGAGCCTCAAGGCCGCGTTGCTGGATCAGACAATTGTTGCCGGTCTCGGCAACATCTATGTCTGCGAGGCGCTGCATCGTGCGCGGCTGTCGCCGAAGCGCATCGCCTCGACGATCGCGACCAAAGCCGGGGAACCGAACGATCGCGCCGAGCGGCTCGTCGACGGCATCAAGGCTGTGCTCAATGATGCGATCAAGGCCGGCGGCTCTTCGCTGCGCGATCACAAGCGCACCGATGGCGATCTAGGCCTTTTCCAGCACCACTTCCGCGTCTACGACCGCGAAGGCGAACGATGTCCGACGCGCGGCTGCCGCGGCACCGTCAAGCGCATCGTGCAGAATGGGCGCTCGACGTTTTATTGTCCGGTATGCCAGAAATGACGCCGGCAAAGACAATTCCGGGAAACACCATGAGCTACGAAAACATCATCGTCGAGACTCGCGGCAAGGTTGGACTGATCCGGCTCAACCGCCCGCAGGCGCTCAACGCGCTCAACCGCGCGCTTGTGCACGATTTGACTCGCGCGCTCGATGCATTCGAGGCCGACGCCAATATCGGCTGCATGGTGATTACCGGCTCGGACAAGGCCTTCGCCGCCGGCGCGGACATTAAAGAGATGGCCGACAAGACCTTCGCCGACGCTTTCCTCGGCGACTTTGCCGCGACCTGGGATCGCGCCGCCACGGTGCGCAAGCCGGTGATCGCTGCCGTCGCGGGATTTGCGCTCGGCGGCGGTTGCGAACTTGCGATGCAGTGCGATCTCATCATCGCCGCCGACAACGCCAAATTCGGCCAGCCTGAAATCAAGCTCGGCATCATTCCCGGCATCGGCGGCACGCAACGCTTCACCCGCGCCGTCGGCAAGGCCAAGGCCATGGACATGATCCTGACCGGCCGCATGATGGATGCGCAGGAAGCCGAGCGCGGCGGCCTGGTCGCCCGGATCGTGCCGCTGGCGAGCCTGATGGACGAAGCGATGAAGCTTGCCGAAACCATCGCGTCGATGTCGCTGCCGTCGGTGCTCGCGGCCAAGGAAGCGGTCAATCGCTCGTTCGAAACGACGCTCGCCGAGGGCGTGCGCTTCGAACGGCGGGTATTTCATTCGCTGTTTGCGTCCGCCGATCAGAAGGAAGGCATGGCGGCCTTCATCGCCAAGCGGCCGCCGAAATTCGAGAACAAATAGTCACTTCCGTACGCAGATCACGCGCAGCACGGATTGGGCCGCCGGTGTTGTTACCGCCGCGGCGAGCGGGACCTCCTGCGCCTGCAGAAACGCGCGGATCGCGCCGCTCGGCACGAACGTCGCCGATTGGCCGGCTGCGCCGCCGGCGACAGCAATTGTCTTGAGGTCCGCCATGCCAACCACACGGCCTTGGGAATCCACGACGGCTGCGCCGGCAAAGCCGGGTTTCGGCGCCGGCTCGATGCCCTGCGCGGTGAGGCGCGCAGCCGCGCTGATCGCTGCGGCCTCGCCAGCCTGAGCGAGCGGATCGGGGACGCCGACGAGCGTGATGTCGCCCGGCTGGGCGTTATCCTCGGCGAGCGCAGCCGGGGCAAGATTGCGCGCACCGTAGACGCGCAGCAGCGCCAGACCGTTTGTCTTGTCCTCGGCGATACGCGCGGCATGGCCGAATGGCGGCACCGTAATGGCCTGGCAATCGTCAGCCGTGTGCGCCGGCGCGATGAGGTCGCCATCGCTACCGACAACGATCGCGGAGCCATATTCCACCAAGCGGCGCAGACCCGCCGGAGGCGGCGTGCTGGGATCGGGAAATCCGGTGAACGCATTGGCGATCGCGACGGCAACAGAGCCCATGGTGCCTTCGGTCGCCTGGTCGTAGAGGATCGTGACGCCGCGCACCTCGCTGCCGCGCGCGTCGGCGCGAACAACAAAGTTCTTCAGGCCCTGCACGCCGGCAATGGAGAAGGAGTCGGGCTTGAGCGCGCTCGAGGCAATTTGCCGGCGCGACGCTTTCTTTTCCTGATCGAACAGTGCCGGCAACGCTGCCTCGGCGAGCCGAAAAGTCTCGACCTGAATCTGCCCCTGCGTCGAGGCCCAGCGACTGCCGGAGCGGGACGCGCTGACGTGCGGCACGAGCTTTTCGGGCACGCCTAGGCGTACGCCCGTCGCCGGATCCTCGACCAGCCGCCAGCCGACGGCCTGCGCCGAGAAAGCAGGCACCACCGCCATCGGATCGCTGTCCTCTTTGGGAGGACTAGCGCGTTTTGGTGCGGGCTTTTTCACCGCCACGGTTTGCACGGCCGATGGCGCTACCGGGACGCGGGCACGGGCATCCGCTGCGAGCACCCACGCGCCCGCAACAAGGCCGGCAACAATCACCATCCTGATGGTCATAAGCCCACTCGCCGAAACAGAAGCCTATCCGAACGGCGCGCGATCGCCAATTGCTTCGCAGCACCAAGAACGTGTTCTAAGCGCGGCTTCTCGTGGGTGGTCCCACGAGCCGTTCGCGCCTATCTTAAAGTCATGCTCAGCACCGACGAACTTGAACGCTATGCGCGCCACATCGTGCTGCCCGAGGTGGGTGGACCTGGGCAGGCCGCGCTTCGCCGCGCACGCGTGCTGGTCGTCGGCGCCGGCGGGCTCGGCGCGCCAGTTCTGCTCTACCTCGCCGCCGCAGGCGTAGGCACGATCGGCGTGGTCGACGATGACGTGGTTTCGCTGTCGAACCTCCAGCGGCAGGTCATCCATGCCACGCCGGATTTAGGGACGCCCAAGGTGGACAGCGCGGCCGCCGTGATCCACCGGCTCAACCCGCACGTCGCCGTCGAGTCGCACGGGACGAGGCTCACGGCGCACAATGCGCTCGATCTGATCGGACGCTACGATCTGGTAGCCGACGGTTCCGACAACTTTGCCACGCGCTATCTCGTCGCGGATGCCTGCTACTTCGCGCGCAAGCCGCTGGTGACAGCGGCGCTGGGCCCCTTCGACGGCACGCTCACCACCATTCGGGCCCACGAACGCGGCGCCGATGGCGAGCCGAACCCAACCTATCGGTGTCTTTTCCCGGAACCGCCGCCGCCCGGCACCGTTCCGGCCTGCGCCGAGGCCGGAATTCTCGGCGCACTCGCGGGCGTCGTCGGCTCGATGGCGGCGCTCGAGGTGATCCGCGAGATCGTCGGTTTCGGCGAGGGTTTGGTCGGCCGCCTCGTCATGCTCGACGCACGGGCGATGCGGTTTGAGACACTGCGTTACGGTTGGGATCCGGCAAATCCGCTGACCGGCAAGAATCCGACGATCCATGATCTGTCGGCGCACAGTTGACGTTTACTGCCCTTCGACGCGTCACCGATATTTGATGATCGCTTTCGGCGGTGCGGGCTGGCGTGCACCGCTGGCTGTTGTCACAATCCGGGCTCGATTTTCAAGAGCGCAAAGCCTCGAACAGCCTGTAGTCAGACCTGCGGCGGGAGGCGCGGCACTTGATCGGGTCTGATCGTGATCGTGCGGAAATATTCCGATTACGAAAGTCCGGTGCATGAGAGAGAATCCCTTGGGCAATGCGTGGTCGTTCCTCACGGACGACCGCTGGTTGACGCCGGTGTTTTGGCTTCTGCTCCTCGGTGCCGCCGTAGCCGCGGTGCTGGCTTGGCGTGGCGATCCAACACAACGCTCGGTGCGGCACATCGGTATCTGTCTGCTTCGCATCATCGTCGGCATGATGTGGTGGCAGCAGTCGCTTTGGAAGGTGCCGCCCCATTACGACTGGGGCCTGATCCACTGGATGGAGGTGATGGTCGAGCATGCCTCAACGCAGCTGCAAAGCAACCTGGTGCGCGACATCGTCCTGCCTAATATCGCCGTGTTCGGACCGCTGGTATACGCGATCGAGGTTGCCATCGCCGGCTCGCTCATACTTGGATTGTTCACTCGGCTGGGCTCGGTGCTCGGCGCGCTGATGGCGATCAACCTTTGGCTGGGACTCTACAATGCGCCCAACGAATGGCCCTGGACCTATATGTTCCTGGTGGTCCTGGAGCTGCTTTTCCTGCTCGACCCGCCCGGGCGTAGCCTCGGTATCGATGCTCTCCTTTGGCGCCGCCAAGGAACGTCGAAAGATGTCTCGCCGGCGCTTTCCCTCGTTGCTTAGAAAATCGATCGCGTCCGCCTAACGCAGGGCTCTCGCAACCACGTCGAGGATCGTCAACGCCTCGGCCGTTCCCTCCGCTTCGCCTTTCTCGAAATCCAGGTCGGCGAGCCCCATCGTGTTGGTAACGTGCGCGAGACAAAGGACCGTCTTGTTCCGCTGCCGCGCGAATGTGTAGAGCGCCGCTGCCTCCATCTCGACTGCCAGCACGCCCTTGGCGCGGGCCACTGCGACCGCCGCCGCAGTTTCGCGGAACGGCGCATCCGTCGTCCAACTCGGGCCGACATAGGCGCGCAAGCCGGCGTCCTCGATCGCTCGCATTGCCAATTCAACGATGTGAGGATCGGCTTCGGCGAAGACATCAGGAGCGGCGTAGTGGTAGCTGGTTCCTTCGTCCCGCAGCGCCCGGTCAATCACGACAAAATAAGGAAGCCTACCGGCCGGCACGATTTGACCGGCCGAGGTCAGGCTGATCAGGATGCGGCAGCCGCATGCAAAGAGTTCTTCGGCAACCAGAACCGCGAAAGGCGCACCGACCGCGCACGCGACGATGCCAGCGGTCTGACCCGCGAGCGGAAAACTGCACAGATCGGTGTGGTAACAGGGCCAACTGTCGAAACGCTTGGCCTCGCCGGCACGTTTCAGGCGGCGAACGATGTCGCCATCCGGATCAAGGACGCAGACCGGCGGCACGTCGACCGTGGCCAATCCCTTCTGACGGCGCGCTTCCCGCAGCAAAGCGGCCGGTTCGAACACCGATGGCGCATCCGTTTGCTTATTGTCGAGAATTGGAGGCGAAGACAAGCGATCCCCTGCTGATTGAAAGGCCTGACCTTCATTGCCAGATAAGGATAGACGACGAGTTCTTCGAGCTGGGCCAATATCATGACCAACAACGAACGGCGCGCCCACTGGGAAAACGTCTACCAAACCAAGGGCGAGCGCGACGTCAGTTGGTTCCAGGAATGCCCGGAAATCTCCCTCGATCTCATTCGAGCGACCGGCGCCAACGTCAATTCATCGATAGTTGATATCGGCGGCGGCGCATCGCGGCTGGTGGACGCTCTTGTCGCCGAAGGATTTGCCGCGATTACCGTTCTCGACGTTTCTGAAAAGGCGCTTGCGACGGCAAAGGCGAGGCTTGGTCCGCAATGCGCTGGCGTTCAGTGGATCGTCGCCGACGTGACGGCATGGGAACCATCCCAAACCTACGACGTGTGGCATGATCGCGCGGCTTTTCATTTCCTGACTGAACCGGAGGATCGCGCCGCCTATGTCGAGCGCATCCTGCGCGCCGTGCGCCCCGGCGGACACGTGATCATAGGGACTTTCGCTCCCGACGGTCCCGAACGCTGCAGCGGATTGCCGGTCGTCCGTCACGATGCGGCCTCGCTCGCCAAAATACTCGGCCCCGGGTGCGAGCTGATCGAAAGCCGGAATCAAGCCCATCAAACGCCGATGGGAGCCACCCAGCGGTTTCAGTTCAGCCGGTTTCGCCGTTTGAGTTAGAGGGCAGGTCTCAACTGTAGCCGCCGTTGACGCGGGATGACTCCAGACCGGGAGGCGGCGAAGACAAAATGCCTTAGCTATTTGCTCCACGTCGCCATGATGGTCGAGCCCTTGAGCACCGACCATTTATTGTCGCCCGCGTTGACCACCGTGAAGCAGTGATCCTGGGCACCCTTCCAGGCGGTGCAGAAGCCGTCCTTCGAGAGCTTCCAGGTGCCCTCGCCCCTGCTGCCGGTGCCGATGGGCTGGCGTTTCATCTTGCCGTCCGCCGTGAACGTCATCTTGAACTTGAGGCTGGAGGGCGTCGTCGCGGTGAAAGGCTGGCCGGTGAAGAAGGTCGCCTGGATGTCGGTCGGCGAAAGCTTTGCCGGCGCCGCCGAGCCGGGAGGGGGCGCCGCGCCGGCCGGGGGCGCCGCGTTGGCCGGCGCGATATTGAAGGCGGCAACGGCAAGACTGGCCGCGACGGCCGCCACGACTGCACGCATTGTGAGCCTCCGAAGCTCAGAGTTCGAGATCGCCGGGAAGAGCGCCAAGAAGAACACCATGATAGGCAATTGCGCAGGATTCGCCATCGCTGTTTGCGATACGTTATCGCGCCTGACCATGATACACGCTGTTTGGCCGCATGTCGGTGGCGGAAGCCACCCGATTGGACATATTGAAGAAGCTGGCGACGGCGGCGATGTCCCAGACGTCGCGGTCGGTGAAGCCCAGCCGGCGCAGCTCTTCGCGATCCTCTTCCTCGATCCGCCACGGCTCGGCGGTCAGCTTCACGGCGAAGTCGAGCATGCCGCGCTCGCGCGGCGACAGCCGCGCGGCGCGATAGTTCATCGCCATCAGATCGCCAAGCGCAGGATCGCTCGAAAGCTGGCGAACCGCGGCGCCGTGGGCCACGAGGCAGTAATAGCAGCGGTTGTGCGCGGAAACCGCGACCGCGATCATCTCGCGCTCGAGCTTGCTCAAACCCGACGGCGCCAGCATCAGATCGTTGTACATGGCGACGAAGGCCGAAAGCTTCTTCATGTCGAAGGCATAGGCCTTGAGCACGTTGGGTACGAAACCCAGCTTTTCCTCACATTTGGCGAAATACGCCGCCATTTCGGGAGAAAGTTTCTCTGGCGCCAGATCCAACGCGGTTATCTGCGTGTCGTCGCCCGCCGTGGCGGACGCCCGGGGCTTGGGCGCCGGGCTGGTGACGGCGGTTTTGCTGCTTCGCTTGGCCATTATTGTTTCCTTGCGGCGGTGAAATTTGCTCAAGTCGCGGCGGTGGAAAGACCGACATTATAGATCGTTACGGTAGCGGATGTGCGCGCTGCACGAGTAGTATCGGAGCGAATCGCGCCCGCGAGAGCCGAGAGGGGAAAACATGGCCGTGCAGAACATTCCCCACCCCCATGAGGAACCCTCGAAAGAGACGCTTGTGGGGGCGGCAACCGCCGTGCTTGCCGGACGCCGGCGCGATATCCCGCTGGATTTTGTCACCGAACTGTATGGCCGCGCGGTGCCCGACGATCTCGAGCGCTATAGCCCGGAAGAACTCGCCGCGCTCGCCGAGCAATCGTGGTCGTTTCTGCTCGAGCGCAAGCCTGGAGCGCCCAAGATCGTTTTTACGTCGGCACGCTCGGCGGGCAACCTCGCCGTGCTTGAAATTCTCAACGATGATATGCCGTTCCTCGTCAACTCGGTGCTCGGCGAGATCAGCGAACGCGCGCTCGACATTCGGCTGCTCGTGCATCCGGTCTTCACGGTCGAGCGCGACGATGTGGGAAGGCTGACCGCGTTCAAGGGAACGCACAAAGCCGAAGGACGCCGCGAAAGCTTCATTCACATTCATATCGCCGGCCTCGACGATGACGGGCAACGGGCGGACATCGTCGCGGCGCTGGAGGAAGTCCTTGCCGATGTGCGCGTTGCCGTTGCGGATTGGCGGCCCATGCTGGCGCGCGCGAGCGACGTAGCCGCGGAATTGAAGGCCAACCCGCCGCCGCTGCCCGCCGAGGAGATCGCCGAAGCGATCCAGTTTCTGCAGTGGATAGCGGCGGACAATTTCACCCTGCTCGGCGCGCGGGACTATGGCTACACGGACAACGAGCATGCGCTCGAACCCAAATTCGACACCGGTCTCGGCCTGCTGCAGTCGCACGAGATGCGGCTGCTTCGCCGCGGCGACCAGCTCGTGACGATCACGCCGGAAATCCACGAGTTCCTCAAAGAGCCGAAGCTCCTGATCATGACCAAGGCGGCGGCGCGTTCTCGCGTACACCGCCGCGTCTATCTGGATTACATCGGGGTGAAGCGCTTCGACCGCGACGGCAAGCTCGTCGGCGAATGCGTACTCTGCGGGCTGCTCACCTCCACCGCCTATACGCGTTCGGTGCGAGCCATTCCCTATCTGCGGCGCAAGGTCGATCGCGTCATCAACCGCGCCGGATTCGATCCGTCGAGCCATTCCGGCAAGGCGCTGGTCAACGTGCTGGAGCACTATCCGCGCGACGAATTGTTCCAGATCGATGAGGACACGCTCTACGAGTTCGCGCTCGCGATCCTTCAGCTCGACGAGCGCCCGCGGGTGCGCGTGCTGCCGTGGCGCGATCGCTTCGACCGCTTCGTATCGGTTCTTGTCTACATTCCGCGCGACCGCTACGACAGCGAGATCAGGGCAAAGATCGGCGACTACCTTGCCAGGACCTTCAACGGGCGCATGCGCGCCTTCCATCCGTTCTTCCCCGAAGGCCCGCTGGTGCGTGTCCACTTCATCATCGGAAGGTACGAGGGCGAAACGCCGGTCGTAGATCGCGCCACTCTCGATCGGGCCGTCGAAGCCATCGTCCGGAGCTGGACCGACAAGCTGGAAGAGGCGCTTTCGCTCGCGCATCCGTCGCAAGGCGGCCGCACCCTGTTCGCGCGTTATCGCGACGCCTTCCCGATCGACTATCGTGAAGTCTACTCGGCGGCTTCCGCCATTTCCGATATCCGCGTTGTCGAAGCGCTCACCGCCGAGCACCCGCTCGGGGTCGAGCTTTATCGCGATGCAAAGGCACAGACGGCAAGCGCCGGCCTCAAAGTCTTGAGCCGCAGCCGGCCGATCCCGCTCTCCGAGCGGGTACCGGTCCTGGAGAATATGGGCTTTCGCGTCGTCGACGAGCGCACCTACCACATTGCCCCGCGCGATGCGGCCGATGTCTGGTTTCACGACATGACGCTCGAAAGCACGTCGGGCGAAAAGCTGGAGCTGACCGCGGTCAAGGAGCGGCTCGAGAGCTGCTTCCTGGCGGTGATGGGTGGACGCGCCGAAAACGACGGCTACAACGCGCTGGTGCTCGCCGCCGGACTTGTTTGGCGCGACGTCGCATTGATCCGCACGCTGTCGCGCTTCTTGCGCCAGGTTCGGGTGCCGTTCTCGCAGGATTACATGTGGGCGACGCTGCGCAAGCATGCCGGCGTCGCGGCGCAGATCGTGAGCTTGTTCCACACCCGGTTCGACCCGCATCTCGGCGCCCCGCCGGATGAACGCACGGCGCGCGAGGTTTTTATCGCATCCTCGATCGAGACCGCATTGCAGGCGGTCGACAGCCTCGATGAGGATCGGATCCTTCGCCGTTTTGTCAACGCGGTCCAGGCGGCGATCCGCACCAATTTTTATCAACTCGGCCCCGACGGGCAGCCGAAAGACCTCATCGCCGTCAAATTCACCAGCCGCAAGCTTGACGGGTTGCCGCTGCCCCGGCCGCTCTACGAAATCTTCATCTATTCACCGCGGGTCGAGGGCGTGCATTTGCGCTTCGGCAAGGTCGCGCGCGGCGGCATCCGCTGGTCCGACCGGCCACAGGATTTCCGCACCGAAATCCTCGGCCTGGTCAAAGCGCAGAACGTGAAGAACGCGGTGATCGTGCCGGTCGGCGCCAAAGGCGGCTTCATTCCGAAGCGTCTGCCAGCAGGCAGCCCGCGCGAAGCGGTCCAGGCCGAGGGCACCGCATCCTACAAGCTCTTCATCTCGACGCTGCTCGACATCACCGACAATATTGGGTTGGGAACGACCGGTGTCGTACCACCGCCCAATGTGGTTCGGCACGACGGCGACGACCCCTATCTCGTCGTCGCCGCCGACAAGGGCACCGCGACCTTCTCCGACATCGCTAACGAACTCGCCATCGCCCACGATTTCTGGCTCGGCGACGCCTTCGCTTCGGGCGGTTCCGCCGGCTACGACCACAAGAAAATGGGCATTACCGCGCGGGGCGCCTGGGAATCGGTCAAGCGCCATTTCCGCGCGATGGACGTCGATATCGGGCAGATGCCGTTTACGGTGGTCGGCGTCGGCGACATGTCGGGCGACGTGTTCGGCAACGGCCTTCTTCGCGAGACAACGACGAAGCTCGTCGCCGCCTTCGATCATCGCGACATCTTTATCGATCCAGATCCGGATCCCGATCGCGCCTTCGCCGAACGCAGGCGGCTGTTCGATCTGCCGCGATCGAGCTGGCAGGACTTCGACAAGACGGTCATCTCCAAGGGCGGCGGTGTGTTTCCACGCGCCGCGAAGGAGATCAGGCTTTCCGAGGAAGCGCAGAAGCTGTTCGGCGTCGGCGAGCGGCTGACGCCGCAGGAACTGATCCGCGCGATCCTGACGGCGCCGGCCGACCTTCTGTTCTTCGGCGGCATCGGCACCTACATCCGCGCCGCAGATGAAAGCGATGAGGCGGCGGGTGATCGCGCCAACGATGCCATCCGCATCGCCGGCCGCGACCTGCGCTGCAAGGTGATCGGCGAAGGCGCCAATCTCGGCATGACCCAGCGGGGCCGCATCGAGGCGGCGTTGCGCGGCGTGCGGCTCAACACCGACGCCATCGATAATTCTGCCGGCGTCAATACCTCCGACATGGAGGTCAACATCAAGATCGCGCTGAGCATCCCGGTACGGGACGGGCGGATGGCGACAGACGCTCGCAATACGTTTCTCGCCAGCATGACCGACGAGGTCGCAGCCCTCGTGCTGCGCAACAACTACCTGCAAACACTCGCGCTCTCGCTTTCACAGCGGCGCGGCATGGAGGATTTCGGTTTCCTGCAGCGGCTTATGCAGACGCTGGAAAGGCGCGGACTGCTCGACCGCGCCGTCGAATTTCTTCCCGACGACGCCCAGCTCGCCGAGCGGCGCCGCCGCTCGCAGGCCTTTACCCGCCCGGAACTGGCAGTCCTGCTCGCCTACGCCAAGCTCACCCTCTACGACGATCTGCTTGAATCCCCGGTGCCGGACGATCCCTATCTCGGCCGCGAGCTCGGGCGGTATTTTCCGAAGGAGATCGCCGCACAATTTCCCGACGCGCTCGAGCATCACCGGCTGCGCCGCGAGATCATCGCGACACAGCTTGCCAATTCGATGATCAACCGTGGCGGTCCCTCGCTGATCGTGCGCATCGCCGATCAGACCGGCGCGGCGCCGGCAGCGGTCGCGTCGTCATTCGCCGCAGTGCGTGACAGTTACGGGATGACGGAGCTCAACACCGCGATCGACGCACTCGACAACCGGATCCCTGGAAAGCTTCAGCTCGATCTCTATGCAGCGGTACAGGACCTATTGCTCGACCGCATCATCTGGTTCCTGCGCAACGTCGAGCTGGCGAAAGGCCTCGCCGTCGTGGTCGCGCATTATCGCGACGGCATCGCCGCGGTCGCGGCGGCGCTCGACAATGCGCTGTCGCCGGAAGCCTTGAACGCGAGCGCCGCGCGGCGGAAGGAACTCACGGACGCGGGCGTGCCGGAGGAACTCGCCATTCGGATCGGCAATCTTGGGCCGCTTGCGGCCGCGACCGACATCGTCCTGGTCGCCGACCGCACCGGCAAGGCGGTAGGCGAAGTGGCGGCGACGTATTTCGCCACCGGCGCGTTCTTTGGTCTCGACCGCATCGCGAGTGCGGCGACCAACATCCCGATCGCCGACTATTTCGACCGGCTGGCGCTCGACCGGGCGCGGGATTCCATCGGCGATGCCGAGCGGAGGTTGACCGCTGCGATGGTCGGCAACGGCGCTGCCGGCGCTGGCGCCGTCGAGGCTTGGGTGGCGCCGCGAAAGAACGAAGTGGAACGCATCCGCGGGGCGATTCACGAGATCGCCGGTTCCGGCCTCACGTTGTCGAAGCTGGCCGTTGCGGCCAGCCTGCTTGGGGATCTGGTGAAGGAATAGCCGCCCGCCGGGCGACGCGCTCTGAGCTTGAGCAAATCCGAGCTTGAGCAAAAGAGAACCCCAAGCAGATACGCGCTTGGGGTTCTCAAGTTGTTGCCTCAACTCAGGCTTATTGAAACCGGGCGGCGGGGTGTCGGGGGGATGGGGAGCCGCTCGGTCTGCCTTATGTTCCGCACATATTGCGTATGCTTTGCCGATGCAATGCAGTTCACGGGTTAGTGTTACCCGGTGCGGCAAAACGCCCCTTTGGGGAGGGACGCGGTGAATATTGCCGAACCAAACGGCCACAAGAGCGAACGGCGGCGCTCACACGGACGCCAACCGAAGTTGCGGCGGCGAAACCGGCCATTTGTTATCGTTGAACGACAATCGCATCAACTTGTATTCACGTCAGGAAAGATATTTTCACGCCAATGCTGCAATGCACCGCAACATTTATTTCACAACAAGATTCGCACCGACCGATGCGCAGGCGAGGAAAATCCCCTAGATTAAAATTTGGAAATGATTACGCGAGATCCAGCGCACTGGCGATCAAAGCTCTGTCGTGATGACGGCGAGGTTACGCTGTGAGCGCGGTTAGCTCGATACAATTCCTTTACGCGGTCTCCGGCTTCGTTGTCGGATTGCTGGTCGGTTTGACCGGCGTCGGCGGCGGTTCCCTGATGACTCCGGTGCTGATCCTGCTGTTCGGGATTCATCCGGCGGCCGCGGTCGGCACGGACCTTCTGCATGCGGCGGCGACAAAGACAGTCGGCAGCGTCGTTCACGGCTTCAACGGAACGATCGATTGGCGCGTAGTGCGGCGGCTCGCCGCCGGCAGCATTCCCATGACGATCCTCACCATCGCGGCGATGAGTGCGTTGGACATCAACGGCACCGCCGGCCGGGATTTCGTCAATGCGGCGCTGACGCTGGCGCTGATCGTAACGGCCGTGGTCCTGATCTTTCGCGACCGGATCATTGCTCGCTACGCGGCGCGGCTTCGCTCCCTGGAGCCAAAGCACGTGGCGGCTCTCACGGTCGCTGTCGGCGCGATGCTCGGAACGATGGTTTCCGTGTCGTCGGTCGGCGCCGGAGCCATCGGCGTGACGTGTCTCATTCTGCTGTACCCGCAATTGCCCATCGTCAGAATCGTGGGAACGGATATTGCGCACGCCGTGCCGCTGACGCTTGTTGCCGGCATTGGGCACTGGCTGCTGGGTTCGATCGACCTGCAGGTCTTCGCTTTTCTGATCCTGGGGTCGGTGCCGGGAATTTTGATTGGCAGTTATGCTGCCGTCCGCATACCGGAAACGGCTTTGCGCGTCGTCTTGGCCGTCGCCCTGATCGTAGTGGCGACGAAGCTGTCCTTTGGCCTTTTCCCCACGCCGGGCAATGTACTGGCTGTGCAAGCGCCGACGCCGCATTAGAGCGCGATCGGCAAAAGCCGGCCCCGCACTTGGTCCGGGGTGTAAGCCGGTTCTCCGAAAAGATCAGCTCCACCGAAAAGCCAGGACGAAAGTGCGCGGTTCTACGCGTCGCGGCCGCTTTCGAACGATCCGTAGCGATGCAAATCGCTGCCGTGGACGTCGAGCCATATCTTGGCCCGTTCGTGATCCGGACAAAGTCGCTCGACCAGGCGCCAGAATCTGGCCGAATGATTCATCTCGACGAGGTGGGCTACCTCATGTGCCGCGAGATAGTTGAGCACAAAGCTCGGCGCCAGGATGAGCCGCCACGAATATGACAGGACCCCCGCGGTCGAACACGATCCCCAGCGGCTGGCCTGATCGCGCACCGATACACGCTTGATGGTAACGCCGAGTGCGTTGGCGAAATGCCGGCTCGCCGTTTCGAGTTCGCGCTTGGCTTCGCGTCGCAAAAAATCGCCGACGCGCCGGTCGATATGCGGGGCTTCGCCGGCAACGCACAGGAGCAGCTCGCTGCTTTCTTCCGCCTCGGTCCAAACCGTGCCGCGGGCGCCGCGCCGATGGGAGATCCGGTGCGGCATGCCCCGCAGCGGAACCACGACTCCCTCGGCGAAGGGCACGGCCTCTGGCAGCCGCCCAAGGCGCGCCGCGATCCAGCCACCATGCTTCTGTGCGAACGCGCGCGCCTCTTTCAGCGTGCCGCGCGGCGGAATGGTCAGGATTACTTCCCGGGTCGCGGCCTGGATCCGCAGCGTATAGCGGCGTGCCTGTCGGTGACGCCGCACGCGCACGAGATAGATCGACCGGTCGAAGACGACTTCGATGGCCTGAGGTTCACTCGGCCGACGGTAAAGAAGCGCGCGATACGACATGGCCGACGACCCCAAACTCCACCCGAGGCCGAGTGTGCCATATCCGAAGAGCTTGATAGTGCCTTTGATTGAGGCCGCGCGAGTATACAACATTTTGGGGCCCGACTGAGCGCGCTACCCTACATAACGTATTTTAAGAAATGAATAAAGTTTCATAACTTAGCGAAAATGGCGCCGGAAAAATTGACGCTAATGATTCCAAAATAGCACTGATATCTCAAAAGCTTGCCGCCTGGGCGGCAGTCCGGTGACGGATTTGCGCGGTAAATCGGGCACTAGTCCGGCGGTCACCGACTGGGGGTTGCGACTCAGTTGAGACTGTCGGCGTGCACGCGGGCCGCACCGTTTGCGGTCGGGCGTCCAGCGGCGCCGTTTTGCTTCCGTTTTACGTTGGGACTGGCCGACAGGATGAAGTCGGCGATGCGCGGCGCAATCTCGGAGCGAAAGCGCGACCCGTTGAATACGCCGTAATGGCCAACGCCGGGCTGGAGCCAGTGCGCTTGCCGGTCGGCGGGCAGGTTGACGCACAATCGATGGGCCGCCTCGGTCTGGCCAACGCCGGATATGTCATCGTGTTCGCCTTCGATGGTCAGCAAGGCGGTCCGCCTGATCTGACCCGGATCGACGCGCCGGTCGCGATGCATCATCTCGCCCTTCGGCAGCGCGTGCCGCACGAAGACCGTATCCACCGTCTGCAGATAAAACTCGGCGGCCAAATCCACGACCGCGAGGTACTCGTCGTAGAATTCCTTGTGCTTTTGCGCCGAGTCGCCGTCGCCCTTCACCAGGTTCCTGAACAGATCTCGGTGGGCCTCGATATGCCGATCGAGGTTCATGGTGATGAAGCCGTTGAGCTGCAGGAAGCCCGGATACACGTCACGCATGAATCCGGGATTGGGGAAAGGCACCTTGGTGATGACGTTGCGGCGGAACCAGGCGATGCCGCGTTTCTCGGCAAGCGCATTGACGGCGGTCGGATTGACGCGGGTATCGATCGGTCCGCCCATCAGCGTCATGGACGTCGGCGCATACGGGTCGCCGTCCGCCTCCATGAGCGCAACCGCGGCAAGCACCGGTACCGCCGGCTGGCAAACGGCAACAACATGGGTGTCGCCGCCCAGCGCATGCAACATCGAGATGACGTAGTCGATATAGTCGTCGAGATCGAAACGGCCTTCGGACAGCGGCACCGTCCGCGCATCTTGCCAATCGGTGATGTGCACATCGTGATTGGGAAGAAAAGCCTCGACCGTTCCGCGCAGCAACGTTGCATGATGCCCCGACATCGGTGCAACGATCAGCAGCCGGGGCTGCGGACGGCGCGGCCGATGTTCGAGCGCGCGCTCGAAGCGCGTCAACCGGCAGAACGGACGCTCCCAAACGGTCGTTGTATTGATCGGCACGCGCTCGCCGCCGACCAGCGTCGATGGTATCCGCCATTCCGGGCGGCCATAACGGCGTGTCGACCGCTCGAAAACCTCGGCGGCCGCAGCGATCGATTTTCCGAAAGTGGTGAGGTAGAGCGGATTCAGCGGATTCTTGAAAAGCAGCCGCGTGGCGTCGGCCACCGCGCGCGCCGGGTTGAGCGCCGCGTGGCTCATTTCATAGAACCAATAAAGCGGCGTCGACAATAAGGCGCCGCCCGGCATTGCGGGCGCGCCGCCAAATTCTCCGATCGCCATCTTGGATCCCCGGCCGGCTTGCTGCATTGCAGCAATATCAGACTGGTCTGTCATACCATGATCATAAAAGCAATTTTTTCCTTATTCCTTAAGTAGGGAGGCGCGGGCGCGTCCGCGCCTTTCGGCTACGGTGTGCGGCTATTCGCCCGTCTGCATCAGCGACCCATGCCGGCGAGCGGCCTGCAGGAGCTTGAGGAAGCCGAATACGCCCGCAGCGAAGAACACCGCATTGAGTGCAAGCGCGTCGAGCATGAGGTCGGCACGAAAAGTGTGCTCGATCAGCAGCGCGCGCATTCCCTCAAACACGTAGGTCGGCGGCAGCGCCCATGCCGCGGGCTGCAGCCAGACCGGCAATGTGGTGACCGGGTAGTAGACGCAGGTCAGCGGCATGAACAGAAACATGATCGACCACGCGAGATTTTCCGCGCCGAGACCGTTTCTCAGCACCAGCCCGGAGACGAAAATCCCGACCGCCCAGCTTGTGAGCATCAGGTTGATGAAGAACGCCACCAGCGCGAAGCCGAGACCGTAAAGATTGAAACCGAAGAAGATCACCGCGAGCAGCGTCACTGGAAGGACGCCGATCGCCAGCCGCACGATACTCATGATCATGAGCGCGGTGACGAATTCGACCGGACGCAACGGGCTCATCATCAGATTGCCGATGTTGCGCGACCACATTTCCTCAAGAAACGAAATTGAGAATCCGAGCTGACCGCGGAACAGGATGTCCCACAACAAAACCGCGCCGATGAGCGTGCCGCCCGCCCGGGCAAAAAAGCCGCCATTCTGCGTGACATAATACTGGATGAAGCCCCAGGTAATCATCTGTACCGTCGGCCAGTAGATCAGCTCGATCAGCCGCGGCCAGGACGAGCGCAACAGGTACCAATAGCGCAGCATCATCGCCGCGACACGGCGCGGCGAAAACGCCGGCGCGCCTTCCACGGTCATCGTCATTGAGCGGCCTCGCGCACTTCGTCGCGGCCGCGCGCGACGTCGAGGAAAACTTCCTCAAGCGTGCGGCGGCCGTAGCGCGACAGGAGCCGCGCCGGCGCATCGTCATCCTCGATGCGACCCTGCTTCATGATGATGACGCGCTCGCACAGCCGTTCGACCTCGGCCATGTTGTGCGAGGCGAGCAGCACCGTGGCGCGGCGCTCGCGACAGTAACGCTCGAGATGCGACCGCACCCAGTCGGCGGTGTCGGGATCGAGCGAGGCGGTGGGCTCGTCGAGCAGCAACAACACGGGCGAATTGATCAGCGACTTGGCGAGCGAAACCCGCGTCTTCTGACCGGCTGAAAGCTTGCCGGTCGGCCGATCGAGCAGTTCGGTCAGATCGAGCGCTTCGGCAAGCTCTTCGATCCGCTCGGCGAGGTTTCGCACGCCGTAGAGCATGCCGAACACCTTCAGATTCTGGCGGATCGTCAGCCGCATCGGCATTTCGACGTAGGGGCTCTCGAAATTCATCCGCTGCAGCACCCGGTAGCGCTGGTGCGGCATCTGCGCGCCAAGAACCTTCACGCTGCCGGATGTCGGCGTGAGAAGCCCCATGATCATGGCGATAGTCGTGGTCTTGCCGGCGCCATTACCGCCAAGCAGTCCAGTGATCGAGCCGGGCGCGATCGCAAACGTCACGCCATCGACCGCCGGCGCGTTCTTGTAGATCTTGACGAGGCGCTCGACTTCTATGGCGGGCAAGACAGGCATGGTCAGCGCAGATGTGGCGCGTATGCCGGACCGAGGCAAGGGGCAGGAAGGGGGAGTTCTACCGCCTGTCCCTTTCTCACCACCAACGACGTGACGCGCTTCCCAAGACGCGTCGTCACTGTCCCGAATCGTCGGAGCCTTGGCGATCGGCCCGCAACGCGTCCGGGTGCGGCATGGCGATGACGTTATAGCCGGAATCGACGAAATGAATTTCGCCGGTGACGCCGGACGAGAGGTCGGAAAGAAGATACAGACCCGCGCCGCCGAGTTCGTCGAGCGCAACGCCGCGATGCAGCGGCGAATGACGTTGCTGGAACGCGAACATCATGCGGGCGTCGCCGATGCCTGCGCCCGCGAGCGTGCGGATCGGCCCGGCCGAGATAGCGTTCACCCGGATCGCCTGGCCGCCATAGTCTACCGCGAGATACCGCACCGACGCTTCGAGCGCCGCCTTGGCGGGGCCCATGGCGTTGTAGTTCGGCATCGCGCGATCGCCGCCATTGTAGGTTAGCGTCAGCATGGCGCCGCCATTCGGCATCAGGGCGGCGGCGCGCTTGGCGGCTTCGGTGAAGGCGAAGCACGAGATCAGCATGGTGCGCAGAAAATTCTCGCGCGTGGTGTCGGCGTAGCGCCCGGTGAGCTGTGTCTTGTCGGAGAAAGCGATGGCGTGAACGAGAAAGTCGAGCGTCCCCCAGGTCCGCCCGATTTCGGCGAACACCGCATCGACCGAACCGAGATCCTCGACGTCGCACGGCAGCACCAGATCGGCCTTCACCGACGCAGCGAGCGGCTTGACGCGTTTGGCGAGCGCTTCGCCCTGAAAGGTGAAAGCCAGTGTCGCGCCGTGCGCGGCCAGCATCTTGGCAATACCCCAGGCGATCGAGTGGTCATTGGCGACCCCCATGATCAAACCGCGCTTGCCGTGCATCAAACCCTGCATGCCGTGGTCCTTTATCGTCATTCCGGCCGAGCGAAGCGAGAGCCGGAATCCATAACCCCGGCGTCGCAAATTGGTCGAACGTTCAGGGGTTGTGGATTCCGGGCTCGGTCCTTCGGACCGCCCCGGAATGACGGGAGAGAACCATTACGCATCCAGCCGTTTGAACACGATGGAAGCGTTGGTGCCGCCGAAGCCGAAGGAATTCGACAGCACACAGCCGAGCGTCACGTTGTCCCGGCGCTCGCGCAGGATCGGCATGTCGGCGAAAGCGGGATCGAGTTTCTCGATGTTGGCGCTCTCGCTGATGAAACCGTTGTTCATCATCAGCAGTGAATAGATCGCCTCGTGCACGCCGGTCGCGCCCTGCGAATGTCCGGTGAGCGACTTGGTCGCCGAGATCGGCGGACATTTTTCGCCCGCGCCGAACACCTCGCGGATCGCCTCGATTTCCTTGAGGTCGCCGACCGGTGTCGAGGTGGCGTGCGGATTGATGTAATCCACCGGCGGCTTCACGCCGTGCAGCGCCATGCGCATGCAGCGGGCCGCGCCTTCGCCGGACGGCGCCACCATGTCGGCGCCGTCGGATGTCGCGCCATAGCCGGCGAGTTCGGCGTAAATTCTCGCGCCGCGCGCTTTGGCGTGTTCGAGTTCTTCGAGCACCAGCACGCCGGCGCCGCCGCTGATGACGAAGCCGTCGCGATCGGCGTCGTAGGGCCGGGAGGCTTTGGCGGGCGTGTCGTTATATTTCGACGACAATGCCCCCATGGCATCGAACAGGACTGTCAACGTCCAATCGAGATCCTCGCAGCCGCCGGCAAAAATCATATCCTGCTTGCCATACTGGATCAGCTCGTAGGCATTGCCGATGCAGTGGTTCGATGTCGCGCACGCCGATGAGATCGTATAGCTGATGCCCTTGATCTTGAACCACGTCCCGAGCGTGGCGGAAGCGGTCGAGGACATCGCCTTCGGCACCGCGAAAGGTCCGACGCGCTTCGGACCCTTCGTGCGGGCGGTGTCGGCGGCCTCGACGATGGTGCGCGTCGAAGACCCACCCGAGCCCATGACGATGCCGGTGCGTTCGTTCGATACTTCGTCGGGTTCGAGGCCGGAGTCGCGGATGGCCTGCTCCATGGCGACATGGTTCCAGGCGGCGCCGCCACCGAGAAAGCGCATGGCGCGGCGATCGACGGATTCACTTGGGTCGAGCGTCGGCGCACCGTGTACGTGGCAGCGGAATCCCAGCTCGGCATATTTGTCGGCGCGCACCACGCCGGACCTGGCTTCGCGCAGCGAAGCCAGAACCTCCTGGGTGCTGTTGCCGATGGACGAGACGATGCCCATCCCGGTGACGACCACCCGCCTCATCTTCGCCTCGTCAAATTCGTTCCGCTGCGAGCGGCGGCCCGATCAGGCTTCGCCCGTCTGCGGCGCCGCTTCGTTGACCACCGCGACCTTGAGGTCGAGGGCACGAAAGATCACCGATCCATCGGCCGACAGCCAGCCGTCGGCAATGCCGAGCACAAGTTTCGAGCGCATCACGCGCTTGATGTCGAGGCCGTAAACCACCTTCTTCATCGAAGGCAGCACCTGGCCGGAGAACTTGACCTCGCCCATGCCCAGCGCGCGCCCCTTGCCCGGAGCGCCGAGCCAGCCAAGAAAGAACCCGAGCATCTGCCACAACGCGTCAAGACCGAGACATCCCGGCATCACCGGATCGCCCTTGAAGTGACAGGGAAAGAACCAGAGATCGGGCTTGAGGTCGAGAACGGCGCGGACCAGTCCCTTGCCGTATTCGCCGCCGACCTCCGCGATTTCCGAAATGCGGTCGAACATCAGCATCGGCGGCAACGGCAACTGCGGGCCTTTGACAAACAGCTCGCCCCGCCCGCACGCCAGCAGGTCCTCATACTCGAAGTTTGCACGCCGCTCTTGCATCTCCAACTCCGCCGCCCCCGAGGTCCCAATCCCTGATTGTCGCCGATTCCCTAACACATGGGGTCATGGCGGCAAAGCCGCACCTCCCGGGCTGCACCGGTCGCTTCTCGGCATCGGTGTTGCGGCCGGCGCGGGGCCGCCTATAATGATTTCACTTGTAACGATCTCCTTTCAGCCTTAGGAATTTGCCGAATGCGGCATCAGGTGCAGCAATGACTCAGCGTCTAAACGCTTCCGGCGCCCCGGCGCCTGTAGCTCCAACCGGCTCCGGCGATCTCACCGGCTGCCCGTGGCATGACGTGAAAGCAAAGCTGCGCGAGGTCGGACTGCGGCCGACACGGCAACGCATGGCGCTTGGCTGGATTCTGTTCGGCAAAGGCGATCGGCACGTGACGGCGGAAATGCTTTACGAGGAAGCGAACCACGCCAAGGTGCCGGTGTCGCTCGCCACTGTTTATAACACGCTGCACCAGTTCACCGAGGTCGGCTTGCTGCGGCAGGTCGCGGTCGACGGCTCCAAGGCGTATTTCGACACCAACAACACCGAGCACCATCACTTTTTCATCGAAGATCGCAACGACCTGATGGACATTCCGTCGTCGGATGTGGTTGTCGGCAAGGCGCCGGTGCCGCCGGAAGGCTACGAGATCGCTCGCATCGACGTGGTGGTCAGGCTGCGGCGCAAAAAGCGCTAGGCCCGCGGCACAAAAATCACTCGATCTTCTCATCCGGATAGACGCCCCAAAGGCTGTTCTGTTCGATCCAGCCGTCGAAACCGTCGCCGATGAGGCGGCACCAGCCGCCCGTGCAGTGCTTGATCGATCCGAGAACGCCCGACTGCAATTGCGCCGTCACCGGGCTCTGGGCATCGGGCTTGGCATGCAGCGCCGCCAGTTCGGTTTTCGATTTTAGTTGCACCGCCGCCGTGCGCTTGCCGGAGAGCAGCGAGTGATAGACCCATCCCTCGGTGCCGTCGGAGTCGCGGATACGCCGCCAGTTTTCGAATTCTGCTGTGATTTCCACCGGCCAGCCGACGCGGGTGTAGATCCAGGCGACGTCGTGGTCCTTGTCGGGGCCGCCGCGCACATTGACCCGATCCGTCTTGAGACTGACGAAGCGGGGCACCGGCAAGCCGCTCGTCGGCGCATCGCCGCCCGCATGCGCGGTCGCGGCGGCGAACGAAACCGTGACGAGGGCCGCCAAGAAAGCGATCCTCGTGGCCCGAACGGTGACGATCAGAAACCCGCCATGCTGCGGCATTGCCATGAACTGAGTGCCCAAATGCGCAGCGAAGCGCGAGAACGCCGGGGAGCCCGGCGCGCTTTGTCGGAACGCAGCCATCTGCTAGAGAGAAACGATGAGCCGCCCCCCGGTCTTGAGTGTCGGCGAGGGCGGTTAATGAGAACTGAACGGGCGGAAACGTCAAAGGGCCTGGCAACCGGCGGGGCAGCGAATGGCATCGGGTAAAAAGCCGCTGGTTGTGGTCACCCGGAAGCTGCCGGACAGTGTCGAAACGCGCATGTGCGAGCTGTTCGACACGCGCCTCAACCTCGACGACAAGCCGATGAGTCAAGCGGACCTCGCCGAAGCGGCCAAAGTCGCCGACGTGATCGTGCCGACGGTGACGGATCAGATCGACAGGGCCGTGCTCGGCCACTCCGGCGAGCAACTGAAGCTGATCGCCAATTTCGGCAACGGCGTCGACCACATCGATGTCGCGACCGCGCTGCAGCGCGGCATCACCGTGACCAATACGCCGGGCGTGCTCACCGAAGACACCGCCGACATGACGATGGCGCTCATCCTCGCGGTGCCGCGGCGGCTGGCGGAAGGCGCCCAGGTGCTCACCGGCGACAAGGAATGGACCGGCTGGAGCCCGACCTGGATGCTGGGCCATCGCATCTGGGGGAAGCGCCTCGGCATCGTCGGCATGGGCCGCATCGGCCAAGCCGTCGCCCGCCGCGCCAAGGCATTCGGGCTGCAAATCCACTACCACAATCGCCGCCGCGTCGCGCCGCGCATCGAGGAAGAGCTCAACGCCACCTATTGGGAGAGCCTCGACCAGATGCTGGTGCGTATGGACATCATCTCCATCAATTGTCCGCACACGCCGGCGACCTATCACTTGCTGTCGGCGCGCCGGCTCAAGCTGATCCGGCCCGAGGCCTATGTCGTCAACACGGCCCGCGGCGAGGTGATTGACGAGAACGCGCTTGCCCGCCTGATCGAAACCGGCGAGATCGCCGGCGCCGGCCTGGACGTATTCGAACACGAGCCCGCGGTCAGTCCGAAACTCGTCAAGCTTGCGCGCGCCGGCAAGGTCGTTTTGCTGCCGCATCTCGGATCGGCGACGATCGAAGGGCGCATCGACATGGGCGAAAAGGTCATCGTCAACATCAAGACCTTCATGGACGGTCATCGTCCGCCCGACCGGGTTTTGCCGTCGATGTTGTGAGCGAGGCGCGCTACGACCAGCCGATGAGCAACGTCAGTGATACGCTATGACGAACACGCCGAATTTCAGATCAAGCGCCGCGGCATTGCAAAAGAATGGGTCGAGGAGACGATCCGTAATCCTGACGAAACTGAAACCAGGGCAAATCGGCGGTCTTTTCTAAAGCGCCTGCCTCACCGAAATGTTATGTTGCGCGTTGTGACGGCGCAAAACGATCCGGAATTTGTCATCACTTGCCTACTTCGACAGGACCAAGCCATGCGCGTGAGAGTCGATCATGGGGCCGACGCGGTCTACGTCAACCTGACCGATCGCCCTATTAAAGATAGTGCCGAGGTAGCCGACGGCATCGTTGTCGATTACGACAACGAAGGCCGTATCGTTGGCGTCGAAATTCTTGATGCGTCGAAACGCACGGATGACCCCGAGGTGCTCAAGCAATTCAGTTTCGAATTGCCGAAGGTTGGCTGACAGCGTTCGCCGCTGCGCCACTTGCAACTTCCTAGAGGTAAAGCATGGCCGTAGTCGCTGCTGATGGCACGACGGGTTCCGCCGCGCCAACAACCAAACTGACAACCGAAGAAACGCTGGTGCCGGCGCTCGATCCCGGCATCGAGATCTATGTGCGCAACAAGCGGCCCGCCGACATGGCGACGTTCCGGCCCGAGCGCACGGTGTTGTTCGTGCATGGCGCGACCTATCCGGCACACACCACGTTCGATCTCAAGCTCGGCGGCCTGTCGTGGATGGATTACATCGCCGCTCGCGGCTACGACGTTTATCTGCTCGATCTGCGCGGCTACGGCAAATCCACGCGGCCCAAGGAGATGGCGCAGAAGCCCGACGCCAATCCACCGATCGTGCGCACCGACACCGCGGTCAAGGATATCTCCGCCGTCGTCGACTTTATCCTCAAGCGGCGCAACATTCCGCGGCTCGTTCTGCTTGGTTGGTCGTGGGGCACCTTTTCGACGCCGACCTACACGATCGCGAACCCGAACAAAGTCGAGCGTCTCGTGCTCTATGCGCCGATCTGGGTCGGCCAGACCGGCCGGCTCCAGCAAGCCGATTTAGGCCGGATCGATGCGTACCGGACCGTGACGCGAGAACAAGCGCATGCGCGTTGGTATGCCGGCGTGCCCGAGGACAAGAAGGACGCCAACATCCCAGCGAGCATCTTCAAAACCTGGGCGGATGCGACCTGGGCCACCGATCCAGACGGCGCCAAGCTTGACCCGCCGGTCATCCGCGCGCCGAACGGCATCGTGCAGGACTGCGTCGAAACCTGGTGGGCCGGCAAGCCCTATTACGATCCGGCGAAGATCAGGGCACCGTCCTTGCTGATCACGGCCGCCTGGGACGTCGACGTGCCCGCTTCGATGGCGCGGACGCTGTTCCCGCTGTTCGTCAATTCACCGGGCAAGCGCCTCGTCGAACTCGCCGAGGGGACGCACAGCGTCATGATGGAAACGAACCGCTTCGAACTATTCGAAGCGGTGCAGAAATTTCTCGATGAGGGCGGCGCACCAGCATAAGCGACTAATCGCCTTGGCGAGCGGATTAATCGACGCTCGACAAAAACCTTCTGCTCATCGTTCCAGATACCAAATGAATCGCTTGCGGACCTGAAAAAACAGCTAAAGAGTTTTCGCTCCTGAAAACCTATGATCGGCGCGGGGCAACTCCATGGTTGCCGCGTCCAGGAGGAACAAATGGCGCTGAAAGACATCATCGTAGCAACGCAGGCCGATCTGCGCGCCAACGCCGATCATGCGATCGCAATTTTTTCAGCCGACTCACGTCAGGTCGAGGGGTTGCGGAGCGAAGCCAAAATTCGGCAATTTTCACTGACCGTCGACGAACCTGCCAGCCTTGGCGGGACGGACGCGGGTCCAAACCCGGTAGAGCTCGTGCTGGCGGCGCTCGGCACGTGTCAGGAAATCACTTACCGGGCTTACGCCACGGCGCTCGGCATTCCGGTCGAGAGCGTCTCTGTCAAACTGGAAGGCTCGCTCGACCTGCGCGGCTTCTTCGCCGTGAAAGACGGCGTTCGCGCCGGCTTCAACGAGGTCCGCGGCGTCGTCGAGCTGAAAAGCAGCGCGCCTGCCGCCGATCTCGCCAAACTGAAGGAAGTGGTCGATGCGCATTGTCCGGTGCTCGATATTCTGCGTGCGCCGGTGCCGGTGGAGCTCCAGCTGAAAACCGAGCGGGCGGTCCAGGCGGCCTGATCGGAGCACAAATTGTAGGATGTGCGAAGGCGCGAGCCGCGCGTCATTGCGAGCGAAGCGAAGCAATCCAGTCTTGCGACCTATGCTCTGGATTGCTTCGTCGATGCTCTCCTCGCGATGACGAGGGCACGAAGCGCGCCGCGCGAGAGTGACGCGTTCGTCCCCCTTACAGCGGGACGGCGAAGTAGCCGAGCGCTTCTTGAAGCTCTTCCTGCTCGTACCCGAAATGCGAGCGCACGACACGATCGAGCGCAAGAAACGCCGTCTTCAGCGTCGTAAAGGTTTCGGAGCCGGGCTCCCTGACAGCCTCGATGGCATGGGCGTGCAGCCTCTCCAGCAGCCGGTGCACGATCGCATGCTCTTCGCTCAACCGCTCGACGACCCTGCGCAGCCCGTCGCCGCCCTCGCGGAGAACGGGAAAGATGCTTTCGTCCTCGATCGAGTGATGTAGCGTCAGCATGCGACATTCGCGGCCGCAGAGGTTGCCGAACATCCGATAATTGGCGGCCATCTGCATGGAGGAAATGGCGTCAACCAGCGTCGCCGCGCTTTGTTCGCCCGCTTCGACCCGTTCCATCATCCACCGCACCTCGTTCATTTGCGCCAGGTGATAGTCGTGGATTAGCGCCAGGCTCTTGCCACGGCGCCGCTGGGCTTCGGTGATGCCTTCGATCTTGGGAGCCTTCGGACGCGTCGCGTCGTCGATGAGCTTGATTTCCGTGCTCGTGTCGTCACCCGCCATGCCGCTGGCTGCCCCCTGCAAGCGCCCGCGCCGATGCCCCTTCCACCGCGCTTCGGGCGGTCCCCTCCCCCAACTTCGTGGGGCGGACGAAAAAGGCCCGCAATTGACCCGCCGCAGCCTTTCGTGTCACGTCCCGGGCCTTCATTGGGCATGATCTTTTCCGAAAACCGGCATCCACTTTTCGGGATCATGCCTTAAATAAAGCGCCGGAAAGCATCGCTAATCCAATGGCTGTCGAACGTTACAACGCCGCCGAGGCGGAGGCCCGCTGGCAGAAAGTCTGGGACGAGCGCGGCATCTTCGCCACGAAGAACGAGGACGTGCGCAAGAAGTACTACGTGCTGGAGATGTTCCCCTACCCGTCCGGACGCATCCATATGGGGCACGTGCGCAATTACACCATGGGCGACGTGGTGGCGCGGGTAAAGCGGGCGATGGGCTTCGACGTGCTGCACCCGATGGGTTGGGACGCCTTCGGCATGCCGGCGGAGAACGCGGCAATGGAGCGCAAGGTCCACCCGAAGAAGTGGACCTACGAGAATATCGCGGCAATGAAGGCGCAGCTCAAATCGATGGGGCTGTCGCTCGACTGGAGCCGCGAAATCGCCACCTGCGATCCGGCCTATTACAAACACCAGCAGAAGATGTTCCTCGATTTTCTCGGCGCCGATCTGGTCGAGCGGCGGAAATCGAAGGTCAACTGGGACCCGGTCGACCAGACCGTGCTGGCGAACGAGCAGGTGATCGACGGCCGCGGCTGGCGGTCCGGCGCGATCGTCGAACAGCGCGAACTGACACAGTGGTTCTTCAAGATCACCGAATACGCGCAGCCGCTCCTTGACGCGCTCGAAACGCTCGACCGCTGGCCCGAAAAAGTGCGGCTGATGCAGAAGAACTGGATCGGCCGTTCGGAGGGTTTGCTGGTGCGCTTCGCGCTCGACGCGAAGACGGCGCCGGGCGGCGAGACGGAACTGGAAGTGTTCACCACGCGGCCGGACACTTTGTTCGGCGCGAAGTTCATGGCGCTGGCGCCGGATCATCCGCTCGCAGCGGCGGCGGCGAAGAAAAATCCGGCGCTCGCGGCGTTCATCGAGGAGTGCAAGCATCGCGGCACTGCGCAGGCCGAGATCGACACCGCCGAGAAGATGGGTTTCGACACCGGCATCCGCGCGCTGCATCCGTTCGACAAATCCTGGAAGCTGCCGGTCTATGTCGCGAACTTTATCTTGATGGACTACGGCACCGGCGCGATCTTCGGCTGTCCGGCGCACGATCAGCGCGACCTCGATTTCGTCAACAAATACAGGCTCGGCAACACACCCGTGGTCTGCCCGCCGGGCCAGGACCCGAAGTCCTTCGTCATCACCGACATCGCCTATGACGGCGACGGCCGCATGATCAATTCACGCTTCCTCGACGGCATGACGATCGCCGAAGCGAAGGAAGACGTGGCACGGCGGCTGGAAAGCGAAAGCGCTGGCAACCGTCCGATCGCCCAGAGGCAAGTGAACTTTCGCCTGCGCGACTGGGGCATCTCGCGGCAGCGCTATTGGGGCTGCCCGATCCCCGTCATCCATTGCGAGTCATGCGGCGTGGTGCCGGTGCCGGCAGAGGATCTGCCGGTCACCCTGCCGGAGGACGTGACGTTCGACCGGCCGGGCAATCCGCTCGACCGCCATCCGACCTGGAAACACGTCAAATGTCCGCAATGCGGCGCGCCGGCGCTGCGCGAAACCGACACGATGGACACGTTCGTCAACTCGTCGTGGTATTTCGAGCGCTTCACCGATCCCTGGATCAAGACCGCGCCGACCGACCGCCCGATGGTCAATACCTGGATGCCGGTCGATCAATATATCGGCGGCATCGAGCACGCCATTTTGCATCTGCTCTATAGCCGCTTCTTCACCCGCGCGATGAAGAAGACCGGCCATGTCGGCGTCGACGAGCCGTTCGCCGGCTTGTTCACCCAAGGCATGGTCGTGCACGAAACGTACCGCACCACGGACGGTGAATGGGCAACCCCGGCCGAGATCAAGATCGAAACGCAGGGCGACGTGCGCACCGCCACGCTGATCGAGACCGGCGAGCCGGTCGAGATCGGCGCGATCGAGAAAATGTCGAAGTCGAAGCGCAACACCGTCGATCCCGACGAGATCATCGCCGGCTACGGCGCCGACGTCGCGCGCTGGTTCATGCTGTCGGATTCGCCGCCCGAGCGCGATGTGGAATGGACCGAGCGCGGCGTGCAGGGCGCCTGGCGTTTCGTGCAGCGGCTGTGGCGGCTGGTCGGCGAGGCGGCCGAGGTGGCGAAATCGGCGCCAGCGGAGCGGCCGGCCGCGTTCTCGCCGGCAGCAATGGCACTGCGCAAGGCGACCCATTCCGCCCTGGCAAAGGTCTCCGATGACATCGAAAAGCTGCACTTTAATGTTTGTGTGGCGGCGATCTACGAGTTCGCCAATAGGCTCTCGGGGGCGATCGGCGAGATCGGATCGGACGAGGGGTCGAACGGAGGGGCGAGCGATCCGGGTGGTTCCTCTCTCACCCCGGACCTGCGCTGGGCGATGAACGAAGCGGTAAACGTTCTTGTGCAACTCTTTAACCCGATGATGCCGCATCTTGCCGAGGAATGCTGGGCCATGCTCGGCCACCAAACGCTGGTCGCGGAAGCGGCCTGGCCGCAGGTCGAGCGCGATCTTCTGGTCGAGGACACGCTGACGCTGCCGGTGCAGATCAACGGCAAGAAGCGCGCCGACGTCACCGTGCCCCGCGGCGCCGCCAATGCCGATATCGAGACTGCCGTTCTTGCGCTCGACGCGGTAAAAAGGGTGCTGGACGGCAAGGCACCAAAGAAGGTGATCATCGTGCCGCAACGGATCGTCAATGTGGTGGCGTGATTTTTTGCGAGCGCCGGCAGGAGTGACGCGAACAGGACTGGCGCGAGCAGGACTGGCGCGAGCAGAGACTGGGGCGCGCCTGGCCGGTGCGGCTTGCCGTGGTGTTTATTGCCGCGAGCCTGACCGCCGGCTGCTGGCAGCCGCTTTACCGCTCGGGGCCGACGCCGAATGCCGACGGCGTACAGGACAAATTTGCCGCAATCGAAATTCCGGTGATCATCGCGCCCAAGGGAACACCGGTCGAGCGCGTCGCCGTCGCCTTGCGCAACGCCCTGCAATTCGATCTGCATAACGGCGAACACGCGTTCGCGCCAACCTATCAGCTCAAGGTCATCATCTCCGCAACGCAATACACCGCTTACCTCGATCCAACCACGGGCCGGCCGAACACGCAGATCCAATCCGTCAATGCGAGTTTTTCGCTGATCGAACTGGCAACCGGCAAGACCGCGGTCAACGACAGTACATTTGCGCACGTGGATTACGACATTCCAGGATCGCAACAGCGGTTCGCCAAGCAGCGTGCACAACGCGATGCCGAGGACCATGCGGTCGAGGTCGTCGCCCAGGCGATCAGGAACAGGCTGGCATCGTATTTCGTCGCCGGCACTTAGTGTTCTGTTCCGTCATCCTTCGAGGCTCGCTTTTGCTCGCACCTTAGGATGACGGTCTACAAATTTGACCCGGTCCGAAACGATTTGTTCCAATGGTCGCAATCAAGGCATCAGACGCAGAGGCATTTATTGCCCATCCCGACCCCGCGCGCCCAGTAGTGCTCATTTTCGGGCCGGATGCCGGTCTCGTCAGCGAACGCGCCACCGCGCTTATCAAGGCGTCGGTCGACGACGTGAGCGATCCGTTCTCGCTGGTGCGGCTCGAAGCCGAGGAACTGTCGGCCAATCCGGCGCGGCTCGCCGAGGAGGCGCAAACGATTCCGCTGTTCGGCGGCCGGCGCGCAGTCTGGGCGAAGGCCGGCAGCCGCAATGTCGCGCCTGCAGTTGAGGCGGTTCTCGGCCTGCCGACGAGCGAATGCCGGGTGGTGATCGAGGCCGGCGACCTGCGCCGCAATTCGCCGTTACGCGTTCTGTGCGAACGCGCCAAAAACGCGGCAGCGCTGCCCTGCTACGCCGATACCGAGCGCGATCTGGGGCGGCTGGTCGATGCCGAGATGCGCGCCGCCGGGCTGGTGATCAAGGCGGACGCGCGCGCCATGCTCATTCCGCTTCTCGGCGGCGACCGGGCGGCTTCGCGCAACGAGCTTCGCAAGCTCGCGCTCTACGCCCGCGGCCGCGCCGAGATCGACGTCGACGATATTGCCGCTGTGGTGTCCGACGCTTCGACGCTGGCGCTCGACGAACTCGTCGACACCGCGTTCGCCGGACGGCCGTCCGACCTCGAGGCGCAGCTTGCCAAGGTGCGCGCCGCGGGGAGTCCCGTCGGCTCGATCTTTTTTGCCGCGCAGCGCCAGCTCGCGCAGCTGCACAAATGGCGCACGGCGATCGAGGGCGGCGCGCCGTTCTCGATCGACAACCTGCAGCCGCCTTTGCATTTCCGCCGCAAGGGCGCGGTCGAAGCGGCGCTCAAGCAGTGGAGCGCGGCGCGGCTGACCGCCGCCATGGCGGAGCTGGCGGACGCGGTACTGACCTCGCGGCGCATGTCCGCTCTGGCCGATACCATCGCCGAGCGGGCGCTGCTCGCGATCGCGGTGAAGGCGCGGCGCAGCGCCGCTTAGCTCGTCACTGCGAGCCAACGGGCGGGCGAAGCATCCGCGCGCGCCATCGACGCAGCGCGGACGCGAGCCGAGGGCTTAGGAATAAATATCATCGTTTCTCCATTTTAGGTGCTCATCATGCTATTTCACTGTTATCTGAGACGTGGCGTTGTGTATGTACCGACTGTAGCCAAGCGGGAAACGGGCGCCTACACGGATATTGATCCCGTCGCAGTTTTGCCCGTTACGAATACCGAGGGTTTGCGACGCGCTTTGTTGGATGCGATTGCCAGAAAAAACATCATCATCCCCAATCCGCCTAAGGACAATTGGCCGCCACCCGTCTTGCTTAGATACGCCGGCGTGAAAACCTGGTCAGCTTTTGCCCGTGGCGCAGCCGTCTGGAGTATTGAGGAGACCGGCCGGAATTATCAGATTGTCGGCTATCGCACGCATCGCAACGGCTACTGGGAGAAAGACCCCGAGCAGAAAATCGAATTCCCGCCGGGATCGACAGCGGATCAGGTGATCGACCGCATGATCGCTATTTTGCAGGAAGCGGCGCGGGGCTCATCAAAGACCTAAAGTTGCCAAGCTAGCTCTTCCAACAAAGTTACGATCTTGGTCTTTAGGTTTGCCCCCGACACTTACGTCGGATTTTCCAGGCTGAAGGTCTGGGTATCGTCGTCGTAGGCAAACGCCTCGCCGTACCGGCCCCAAGCCGTGATCGAACGGAGCGTCGACTCGGCGTCGTCGGCACTCATGTGGTCTTCGAGCTCGTCGAAGAAGCGGCTCTTCGGCGCAACGTGGTTGGCGCGGTCCTGAAGGATGCGACGGACGTGCGCGGCCAGCGGCACGTAGGTGAGAAGCTGGCGCTGGAAAATCTTCTTGCGATCGTCGGTGGCGGCATCGACGAACTGCTTGCCGGTTTCGGTGAGTTTGATGTCGCCGCCTTCGATTTCAGCAAGGCGCAGCATTTGCAGCGCGTCCGCGACCGGGAACAGATCGTCGCTTTCAAGATGTTGTTCGTCGGCGAAGACCGGAAGATCGGCGTGCCCGCTGTATTCGGCGGCGAGCGTTTCGAGAACGCCAGACAGCAGATTGGCCGAGACCCGAGGCAGAATGGTGTTGATGCTGGTGGCGACCGTTCCGGCAGCGGCGCCGATCTTCGGCGGGACCGCGGTGCGTGCCGTCATCGCCACGTAAATCTTCTCGACCAGATCGCGGAATTGCGTATCGAGGCGATTGCGCGGCTGTTTGAGATCGACCGCGATCTCGCGGATGATCCGGCCCGGATTGGAAGAGAACAACAAAATGCGGTCGCACATCAGCACCGCTTCCTCGATATTGTGGGTGACGAGGATGACGCCCTTGATCGGCAGCTTGCCGTCGCTCCACAGTTCGAGGAAATCGGTGCGCAGCGTCTCCGCGGTGAGTACGTCGAGCGCGGAGAAAGGCTCGTCCATCAAAAGGATGTTCGGGTGAACGACCAGCGCGCGGGCAAAGCCGACGCGCTGGCGCATGCCGCCGGATAGTTCGCGCGGATAGGCCGATTCGTAGCCGTCGAGGCCGATGAGGTCGATTGCCGCCAGCGCGCGCTTCCTGATCTCGGCTTCGGGAAGCCCGAGCGCCTCGAGGCCGAGCTGGACGTTTTCCAGCACCGTCAGCCAGGGAAACAGCGCGAAGCCCTGGAACACCATGGCGATGCCGGGGGCGGGTCCGACGACCGGCTGGCCGAGATAGGTAATGGTGCCGGCAGAGGCCGGCATCAGACCGGCGATCGAGCGCAGCAATGTGGATTTGCCGGATCCGGTGCGGCCGAGCAGCCCGACAATCTGCCCCTGCACCAGTTGCAACTCGATGCCATCGAGCACCAGAAGCTCGCCGCCGTCGGCGCGCGGAAAGGTTTGGCGGAGCGCATGGATATCGAGAAGCGCGTTGCTCATGAGGAAATCCTCAACCGATCCGGAACTTGCGTTCCGCGTAAAGATAAAGTGGACGCCAGAACGTGCGGTTGATGAGAACGACGAACAGGCTCATCACCGCGATACCCAGCACGATACGATGGAAGTCGCCGGCCGCCGTTTGCTGCGCAATATACGCGCCGAGACCCTGCGCTTCGAGGTGCACGTTGCCCCAGCTCGCGACCTCGGCCACGATGCTGGCGTTCCACGAGCCGCCCGAGGCTGTGATGGCGCCGGTGATGTAATAAGGCAGCACCGCCGGCAGCGCGATGCGCCGCCACCATAACCAGCCACGGACGCGGAAATTGGCGCCGGCCGCGCGCAGCTCGGCGGGAATCGCGCTGGCGCCGGCGACGACGTTGAAGAGAATGTACCATTGCGTGCCGAGGATCATCAGCGGGCTCAGCCAGATATTCGGATCGAGCTTGAGCGCGACGATCGCCGAAACCGCGATCGGAAACAACAGGTTCGCCGGAAAGGCGGCAAGAAACTGCGCGATCGGCTGAACCAGATTGGCGACATGCGGCCGGGTGCCGACCCAAACGCCGATCGGAACCCAGATCACGCTGGCCAGCGCGATGAGCACAACGATGCGGCTTAAAGTCGCGAGCCCAAGCAACAACGTCGTGGCGATGTCGGACAGCGTAATGCCTTGGATGATGAAGCGCGCGAACTGCCAGAGCGCGACGGCGGCCAGAACGCCGACGATCGCGGTCCATTGGAACGTGATCCAGGGGTGCTGCTTCTGGGGCGGCCGGCTAACGGGCTCGGCGCTCCCGGACCAGCGCGCCACCAACAAACGACGCCACAGCGATGCAAATGGATAGGTGATGTAGTCGACCAGCCTGGAGCGGCGCATCACATTAAGCACCCACGATTCCGGCGGCACCATCCCGGGTTCCTGCTCGAAACGAAACCGGTCGGCCCAGGCGACGAGCGGCCGAAACAAGACCTGGTCGTAGACCAGGATGACGATGAGCATGGTGAGGATCGCATAGCCGACAGCCGCGAGATCGCGGTGCTCGATTGCCAGCGCGATATAGGAGCCGACACCCGGAAGCGTGATCGTCGTGTTGCCGACGCTGATCGCCTCCGCGGCGACGACGAAGAACCAGCTTCCGGACATCGACATCATCATGTTCCAGATGAGCTGCGGCATCGCGAATGGGACATCCAGGCGCCAGAATCTCATCCACGGGCTGAGCCCGAAATTGCGCGTCGCCTCGACCAGTTCGGTCGGCACAGTGCGCAACGACTGGTAGAAGCTGAACGCCATGTTCCAGGCTTGGCTTGTAAAGATCGCAAAAATCGCCGCGAATTCCGCACCCAGAACGCGTCCCGGCGCCAGCGCCATGAAGAAGACGACGGTGATGGAGATGAAACCCAGGATCGGAACCGACTGCAGGATGTCGAGCAGCGGGACCAGTAATTTCTCGGCCCGCTTGTTCCTGGCGGCAAGGGTCGCATAGGTGAACGTGAAGAGGAGCGACAGCGCCATCGCGACGAGCATGCGGAGCGTAGTGCGGGCAGCGTATCCCGGCAAGTTGGCGGGATCGAGCGACACCGGCTGGCGTTGCAACTCGGCCAACGGCTGGAGAACGTGACGGCTCCCCTCTGCCAGAAAGGCCAATAGCCCGAGGATCAGAAGGACCGCGAGGACGTCCCAGCGCGTGAAGAAACGGCCCCACCCGCCGACGGAAATTGGCACATTCAGCCGCATGTCCGCGATGCCCGACTTACGTTGGAGTTGTCACACGGTAGTCATTGAAACCGCCGCCTTGATCCCCATCAGCGGCCGCGAGCTTGATGCGATCCCATAACATCGACGCGGCATTGTTCAAACATTATTACGTCCCTTCGTGCCAGCCTAACGTTCGAGAGCCTGGCACCTCGCGCCGGGGAATGGACTAGGATCGGTTGCGATCAACACACCAAGGCCGCATAGCTTTAGTCGGTCAGCTTTTTGAGGCGCGTTTGGGCGATACGATAAACGGACAGACTATCGCACTGCCACCGCAGCTCGCGGACAAGCTGGCCTTGGCGCAGCAGGCGTGGCGTTTGAGGAAAAACACGCAGCGCCTCTGGAGCAAAGACGCTACGCTCTGGACCAACCGCGATGAAGGCGACTGGTTAGGCTGGCTCGACATTGTCGACGACGAGCTGCGCGACACCGCCCAGCTCCGGGACTTCGGCGAAAAGCTGCGCGAGAGCGGCTTCAGCGACGTTCTCCTCCTCGGCATGGGCGGATCGAGTCTCGGACCCGAAGTCTTGGCCAAAAGCCTGGGATCGGGGCCCGGCTATCCCAAGTTGCATGTGCTGGATTCAACCGACCCGGATCAAGTGCGGCGCTTCGAGAGCGGCATCAATGTCGCACGTACGGCTTTCATCGTTTCCAGCAAGTCCGGGACGACGCTCGAGCCGAACGTTCTGATGGATTATTTTTTTGCGCGCGTATCGGACGCCATCGGCGACGCCGCCGGACGGAATTTTGTGGCCATTACCGACCCAGGATCGCAACTGCAAAAGACCGCAAAGGACAGGGGCTTCCGTCACGTCTTCTTCGGTGTTCCAAGCGTCGGCGGCCGCTTTTCCGTGCTGTCCAAATTCGGATTGGTGCCGCTGGCGGCGAGCGGTCATGACGTCCGTGCCTTACTCGAAACGGCCGCCGCCATGACGAAAGCTTGCGGGCCGAAGGCGCCGGCGGTGGAAAATCCTGGCGTGTCGCTTGGCCTGATGATCGGCGTTCTGGCCCTGAATGGGCGCGACAAACTGACCGTTCTTGCCTCGCCCCGGATTGCCGCCTTCGGCGCATGGATTGAACAATTGGTGGCCGAGTTCGACCGGCAAGAGGGGACGCGGCGTTATTCCCATCGCCGACGAACCGCTCGGCGACGTTTCGGCCTACGGCACCGATCGGCTGTTCGTGTATCTCCGCGACGAGGGGCAGCCGGATGCCGCGCAGGACAATGCCGCCGATGCGCTGGAGCGACACGGGCACCCGCTCGTGCGTATTCGGCTTCATTCGCCGGCGACGATTGCCGAGGAGTTCTTCCGCTTCGAGATAGCGACCGCTGTCGCCGGCGCGATCCTCGGTATCAATCCGTTCGACCAGCCTGACGTGGAAGCAAGCAAGGTCGCAACGCGCGCCGTAACGGAAGCTTTCGAGAAAACCGGCGCACTTCCGCGCGAGACGCCGGTGTTCGAGAAAAACGGCATCGCGCTTTATACCGACCCGAACAACACCGAAGTGCTGCAGAAGCTTGGAGCGGCCGCCACGCTCGAAAGCTGGCTCAGGGCGCACTTGGCGAGGCTCAATGGCGGCGATTACTTCGCACTCATTGCTTATCTCGATGCCGCGGCCGCGCGGCTGGCGGCGCTGCAAAGCCTGCGCGCGACCATCCGCGACCGAACGCAGGTCGCAACGTGCTTGCAGTTTGGCCCGCGCTTCCTGCATTCGACAGGACAGGCTTACAAAGGCGGGCCGAACACCGGCGTCTTTCTTCAGATCACGGCGCAGCCGACGCTCGATCTGGCCGTTCCGGGACGCAGCGCGAGCTTCGGCGTGATCGAGGCGGCCCAGGCCGCAGGTGACTTTCAGGTGCTCGCCGGGCGTGGGCGCCGCGTGTTGCGCGCGCATATCGCGGCGGACGTTGATCGGGGAATTGCCGCTATTGCCGCGGCGGTCCGGCTCGCGCTGCAATGACGCCATCACTGCGCGCGTCTTCCGATGCAGCGGCGCGCGCCGGAGAGGCGATAAGCCGCGCGGCAAACGGAATGCGCTGAAACGCCAGTATCGTAATCCAGCTCAGGATCACGGTGGCGGCGAAGACGATGAAGCCTTTGGCCAGGGCAAAAAGCGCAAACCCGAGCAGGGCGAATTGCAGCCAAATGCCGAAACCGTAGTGGACGAGATAAAGGCTGTACGCATTCGTCGAAAGGCTATCGAGAAGCGACGAACGCTTCAAACCAAAGCGCAAGCTTGACGCGATGACGAAGAAACAACCGCTGGCGCAAGCCAGAACGAAACACAACGCGGCAGCGGTGTTGAGGACCATCGGTGCAGGACCGTTCATGGTCAAGGCGGTCACGCCCATCCAAAGAAACAACGATCCGATCGCGACCGCGAGCCACAGCTTCCAGCGCCGTCCGAGCTCGCCGTCGGCAGCGACAAGGCCGACATCGATGCCGGCGGTTCCGATACCCACACCGGCGAAAAAGTAGACGCAATACAGCAGCGGTCGTGACCACTGCACGGAGAAGATTCCGGAATTGGACCACTCCCACGGCGTGAATGCGAGCGCCAACGGCACATAGGCGGCGGCCGAGATCGCAATGAGCGCGGCAAAGTACACGACGGGGCGCCGACCCGCCGTCGCCGACCACTTGCCCAGCGCATCAAAAACGCCGGGCGCAAGCCAATAGACGCCGGCTGCAACGAGATTCAACGCCAGCAGCTGCCACAGAAACCATACCTGCCCGTTGGGCAGGAAAGGTAACCCGACATAGTGCCGCAAATAGGCAGTCACGTTCGGATCGCCGCCGGTCGCAAGGTAGGTCGGATAGAAGGCCAGCGGCAAAAGAACGAGAATGCCGAGCAGATAGGGAAGGCCGAGCCGTCGCAAGCGATCGCGAACAAAACCCAAGCCCTTCTTGCGTCTGAGGCTTGGCAACACGAACAGGCCGGACAGCAAGAACATGAGCGACATCAGGTAAACGTCCTGCCACGCGCAAAAAATATCGAAACCGATCCATCGATGGCTGTCGACGATCGGAAAAGCGCGCCAGCCGTAAGGTGGATCGTCAAAGCTCGCCGGCCGAAACGGTATCCACTCGACATAGGCGAGCACCGAGTGGAAGGCGATCACAATGAGGATGACGACGGCCCGCAGGTTGCTGAGCGCCAGGCTGGAATTCGACCGCAAGGGGATGCGCGACATGAAACCCTTAAATCCCGACAACGGCACCCGACCCCGAACCGCTTTTGGTCCGGTAGCTGGGACAATCATCGGAATGCCCAGCGGTCATGGCAAGCGGGAAATGGCTTCCGAGCGTCGCATTTTGGGCGGCCCCGTCACGAAAATCGTCGTTAAATCACCGCATTGTGGAAGGAAATATCCGTCGGCCGCGATGGCATTTGGCTGATTTGTGTTGGTGGCGAGATTTTGTTGGCGGCAAGGATGGAGAAGCAAGTGGCGACGAATTGGACGAACTCGTTGCGGTGGGGCTAGTTGCACTCTTCGCAACCGTTGCGCCCGCGGCCGCCGAACCGTCGGTGGCCGGCCTTTGGCAAAAGGTCGATGAGGCGACCGGCAAGCCTGTCGTTTGGTTCCTGTTTTTTGATAACGGCGCAAGCTATGAGGGCGTAACGGCGAAGTTGTTTCCGAGGCAGGACGGCACGCCATCGCCGCGCACCTGTTCAGCCTGCCCGGACGATCGTAAGGGTGCTCCCTTTCTCGGCCTTCCGCTCATCAGGGACATGAAGCGGGCTGGTTTGAAATATCACGACGGCAATATTCTCGATCCGCGCGATGGCCACATCTACAACGCGTCGATGACGCTCAGCCCCGACGGTCAGACACTGACGGTCCGAGGCTATCTCGGTTTTGAATTCCTCGGGCGGAACGAGATCTGGTATCGGCTGCCGGATGATGCCGCGAAACAGCTCGATCCTGTTATCGTCGCCAAGTACATGCCGGGGCAGGTCACGACCTCGGCCATCCGCCGGCCGCAGGGCGCCGGCAAATCGACCGACCAGGCCCGCTAGAGCGCGATCGGTTTGGATTGAGTCGGTTGCGTTGTAGCCTTTTGGTCGCCGTGCGCCGGACGTGGCGCGCGGATCAATCAGCGCCGACCCCGTACTCACAACCGGGCGCGGCATATTGGTAGCGGGCGACGCCGAAAAAGTCGCGTTCGACCACCGGACGGCAGTGCGCCTGCCATCTGCGATCACGCGCCGCGGCTTGCGCCTTGTCCGCCTCGCCAAGAACTTCCGGTACACCTCTCACATAGGGGTCGCCAGCGATACCCCACTGCGCCGCGCAGTTGAAACTCCGCGCACCACCGACGCAGCTCAGGACACCGACGCCGCCGGCATGGGCCGACGTCAAGGTGATCACCGACAGAACCGTGGCAACGCCGGCCAATGCGACCGACCGCAACGCCGAGGACTTTTCGGCAGGATTATTGGTTAACACGACTCTCTCCCTGCGGGGGCGTGCCGATTGAATTCAATCGGGCTCCACCCTCGTTTGACGCTGCGCACGGGCTTTTGGCGGCGGTTTTCCGCTATCGGCACACGTACGGCACGCTGCCGGAAGGTGAGCAAGCCAGATGCCAGCGAAGCTGACCTGTTTTGGGACAGCGGCGACGGTCGCGCGTTAACGACTACCAGAACGAGACCAAAGCGTTCTTGAGCCGCTTCCATTGCGGCTCGCCGGCCGGCAGGCCGAACCGGAGCCAGTTCAGATTGTCCGGAAAGCTGCGCACCCAAATACCGGCGCTTCCCAGATGCTGGAAGAGCGCGCCCGCTGCGGGCGTCCGCACCAGCCGGAACAAGCTCGTGCCGCCGACAAGGGGAAGAGCCAGGTCGGAAAGGATGCCGTCGAGCCTCCCGGATGCTTTGTCGAGCCGTTTTCGCGTCCGCTCGATCCAGTCTGCGTCGGCCAGCGCCTGCGTACCTATTGCAAGCGCCGGACCCGATACCGCCCACGGACCGAGCGCGGCGCGAAGCCGCTCGGCGGTCGCCGGCGCGGCGACCGCAAAGCCCAGCCGCAGTCCGGCAAGCCCGAAGAATTTGCCGAACGAGCGCAGCACGACGACGCTGCCGTGCGCGACATCGGGCGCGAGACTGGCGCCGGGCGGTCCCACATCCATGAACGCCTCGTCGACTACAAGCAGGCCGCCACGGCGGCCAAGGTCCTTGGCAAGTGCAAGCAAGTCCGCGCGAGCAAAAAGGCGTCCGTCAGGATTGTTGGGGTTTGCGACAATGACCAGCGTGGCGTCGCCGCAATCCTCGAGACCACGCACAGTTTTGACGCCGTGCCCGGCAAGCACGGCAGCGCGGGCATATTCGGGATAGGTCGGCACCAAAATAGCCGCCCGCCCTGGCGGCACCAGGCGTGCGGCCAGGGGCAACAATATCTGCGTCCCAGGCGCGGGCGCGACATGCGCGGCCGAGGGCGCGCCGTAGGCTCGAGCGGCTGCCGCCGCAAGCGCGGAAACCGCAGCGGGATCCGGCAGGCGCGCCAACAAATCCGCCGAAAACCGCGGGACTGGGTAGGGTTTGGGATTGATCCCGGTCGAGAGGTCGACGAAAGGTTCAGGCGCGCCGGGAAACAGGCGCCGGGCGGCGCCAAGATCGCCGCCGTGCAGCAGTGGCTCGTCTTCGCCGCCTAACGGGATCATGTCCGTAGCGCTTGCCCTCGTCGCCATCTTGATCGAGCTCTTTCTCGGTTACCCGGAGCGCTTGCTGCGCGCGATCGGACATCCGTCAATGTGGATCGGACATCTGATCGATGCGCTCGAACATTGGCTCAATCGCGAAACGGCCAGGCCGCAAGCACGGCGCGCCGCGGGAATTGTTGCGGTGCTGCTCATTCTCGGCATCGTCGGCACCATCGCTTTCGTCCTGCAATGGGGACTTCTGCGATTTCCCTTGGGACTGTTGGCGACGGGTCTCGTCGCCAGCACGCTTGTCGCGCAACGGAGTTTGCATCGGCATGTCGCGGAAGTGGCAACCGCGCTCGAAGGAAACGGCGTCGCATCGGGCAGGGCCGCTGTCGCGCATATCGTCGGCCGCGACACGGAAGGACTCGATACCGCCGGCATCGCCCGAGCCGCGATCGAAAGCCTCGCGGAGAACTTCTCCGATGCGATCGTCGCACCGGTTCTATGGATGGTCATCGGCGGCCTCCCTGGCGGCGCACTCTACAAGGCGATCAACACCGCCGACAGCATGATCGGCCACCGCACGCTCCGCCACGCGGATTTCGGCTGGGCCGCCGCGCGGCTTGACGATCTCGTCAATCTGCCCGCCTCGCGACTTTCCGCGCTCCTTCTCGTCGCCGCGGCAGCCCTCAACGCGGACGGCTCGGCCGCCGCGGCCTGGCGCGCCGTACGGCGCGATGCCGCGCGCCATCGTTCGCCAAACGCCGGCTATCCCGAAGCGGCAATGGCGGGAGCGCTGGGCCTTTCGCTCGCGGGGCCGCGCTCTTATGACGGCGTGCCGGTCCGCGATGCCGTCATGGGCGATGGACGCCGCGAGGCCAATGCCGCCGATATTCGCCGCGCGCTCGCGCTCTACCGCTCCGCCGATGCGATCCTGATCGCGCTTCTGGCCAGCGTCACCGGCGTCCTCATCGCGCTAGGCTGAGGAGGCGATCGAGATCGAGATACGCAGCCAGGTGCTCGGCGAGCGCATCGAGCGTCCGCTCCACCAGATCGTCGTGCGCTACGCTTGCAACACCCTCGAACCGTGCGAGCCATGCCGCACGCTGCAGGTCGTGCGCGAACAGGCCGTGCATGTAGGTGCCGATCACCCGGCCATCGGCGGAAACCGCGCCATCCGGTGATCCGTCCGCGAGGCGGGCGAAGGGCCGCGCGCAATCCGGGCCATGGGTCATGCCTATGTGCATTTCGTAGCCGCGGAATGGCGCGCCAGCGCTTGTCGTCCCGGACGCCGCTTCGAGCCGCTTCTCCGCCGCCAGCGTGGTTGCAACATCGAGCAAGCCGAGCCCTTCGACGGTGGCCGCCGGCCCTTCGATTCCGTCAGGATCGGCAACGCTGCGCCCGAGCATCTGATAGCCGCCGCACAAGCCAAGGATCACGCCGCCCCGGCGCCGGTGCGCGGCGATATCGATGTCGAATCCGGCCGCGCGCAGCGCGGCGAGATCGGCGATGGTCGCCTTCGAGCCGGGCAGCACCACGAGATCGGCATCGCCCGGAAGCGCCGCGCCCGGCCGCACGTAAACGAGATCGACATCGGGCTCGGCATCGAGCGGATCGAGATCGTCGAAATTCGCGATATGCGGCAAGATGGGAACGACGATCCGAACCCGTGCGTCCGGCTTTGGCGGAGCGCCCCGTTCGAGCCCGAGCGCATCCTCGGCAGGCAGCAAGCGCGCATCGGCGAAGTGAGGCACCAGACCCAGCGCCTCCCATCCGGTCGCCTGCGCGATGCGCGCCAAGCCCTCGGCGAACAAAGCCGCGTCGCCGCGAAATTTGTTGACGATGAACCCGCACACGCGCGCCGCATCCTCCGGCGCCAGCACGGCCTTGGTTCCAATGAGGCTCGCGATGACGCCCCCGCGATCGATGTCGCCGATCAGCACCACCGGCACGTCCGCGGCTTGGGCAAATCCCATATTGGCGATGTCATTTGCCCGAAGATTGACTTCCGCCGCGCTGCCGGCGCCTTCGACGAGGATGATGTCGGCCACGCTGCGCAGCCTCGCGTAGCTGTCGAGTACGTAGGGCAGAAGGTCCCTCTTGATCTCTTGGTAGGCGGCCGCCTTGGCGCTTCCATAGATGCGACCCTGCACGACGATCTGGGCGCCGATCTCGCTCTGCGGCTTCAACAGAACCGGGTTCATGTGGACGCTGGCCGGAACGCAAGCCGCGCGCGCTTGCAACGCCTGGGCACGTCCGATCTCGCCGCCGTCGCTTGTCACGGCAGCATTGTTCGACATGTTCTGCGGTTTGAACGGCCGCACGGCAAGGCCGCGCTTGGTGTAGGCGCGAGCAAGACCGGCGACGATCAGCGACTTGCCTACATCCGAGCCGGTGCCCTGAAACATGAGCGTGCGCGCCGGCACGATTCAGAACTCGATACCCGGCTGCGCCTTCACGCCGGCGGCGAAGTGATGCTTCACCAGCGTCATCTCGGTGACGAGATCGGCGGCGGCAAGAAGTTCCGGCTTGGCGTTGCGACCGGTGACGACGATGTGCAGACCGGGCCGGCGTTCGCGGAGCGCGGCAACGACGGCCGCGAGATCCAGATAGTCGTAACGCAGCGCGATATTGAGTTCGTCGAGGATGACAAGTCCGAAACTTTCATCAGCCATGAGTTCGCGCGCCTTCGCCCAGGCGCGTTCGGCCGCGGCGACGTCGCGGGCACGGTCCTGCGTTTCCCAGGTAAAACCCTCGCCCATCGTATGCCACACAACTTGCTCGCCGAACCTTGCGAGCGCGTCACGCTCGGCGCTATGCCATGCGCCTTTGATGAATTGCACCACGCCGACGCGCTGTCCGCGGCCCAACATGCGCAACGCGAGACCGAACGCGGCGGTCGATTTTCCCTTGCCGGCGCCGGTATGCACAATCAAGAGACCCTTTTCGATCGTCTTGCCCGCGACTTCGGCGTCCTGCACGGCTTTGCGCTTCGCCATTTTGGCGCGATGCCGATCGGCATCGGCTTGGTCGGACGGTTCGCTCATAGCGCTCCTTTTATTGGGACCGGCAAGCCCGCGACCATGAGAACCACCCGGTCCGCCCGGGCCGCAATGCGCTGATTGAGGATGCCTTGCTGGTCGCGAAAACGGCGGCCCAGCGGAAAACTCGGCACGATTCCAAATCCCACCTCGTTTGCAACCGCGACGACCGGCGCAGCGGCGTCTGCAAGCGCCTTTTCCAGCTTCTGCACTTCCTGGTCGATATCCGCCTCAGAAATCATAAGATTTGACAGCCACAGCGTGAGGCAATCGACGAGAATTGGCGTCGTACCGCAAGCCGCAAGCGCGGCCGCAAGATCGCTCGGGGCCTCGACGGTTTTCCAATCCGCCCCGCGGCGCGCACGATGAGCCGCAATGCGTGTCGCCATTTCCTCGTCGCCCGCTGCCGCCGTCGCGATATAGGCCCAGGGCGGCTCCCATGGCGGCTGCAAGGCCGCAATCAAGCCCTCCGCATAACGGCTTTTTCCCGAGCGAGCGCCGCCGATGACGAAGGTGAGTTTCGGTACGCTTGACATGACCTGTGCAACGAGAGGCGAAGCAATCGCCAGATTGACAGGCTAGGCCCTTGAAATCTATCACTACACGCGACGGTCCCTCGCAAGGGGGTGAATAGGGAATGCGGTGCTGGAACCTCGGGTCCTAATCCGCAGCTGCCCCCGCAACTGTGAGCGGGAAGTCTTGTCCGACTAAGCCACTGGAGGTCTCGTGCCCCCGGGAAGGCAGGATGAGGCGTCGATCCGCGAGCCAGGAGACCTGCCGTCTACGAGTCGACGCGACAAACATCGGTCGGGGTGTACCGGTGGATGATCTGAAAGACGAAAGTCTTTTGGTCCTCGCTCGCGCCGGCGGCAAGTTACGCGAGGACATTTCATGCTCACTTTCCTGAGGAAGGCGGTCGACGATGCGTCGACCGAACAGCGCACTAAAATTGTTGCGATCTATGTTCTTCTGATCGGGGTCAACGTCGCCGCCTGGACCTGGGCGGCGATCGCACTCGCGGGGCGGCCGACGCTTCTCGGAACCGCCTTCCTCGCCTACGTGCTCGGACTGCGTCACGCCGTCGATGCCGATCACATCGCCGCCGTCGACAATGTCGTGCGCAAGCTCATGCAGGAAGGCAAGCGGCCGGTCTCGGTCGGTCTGTTCTTTTCGCTGGGACATTCGCTTGCGGTCACGATCGCCGTCGCGGCGATCGCCACGATGGCGTTCCTGCTGGAGGGCCGTTTCCATCAAATCAAATCGATCGGCAGCATCGTCGGCACCGGCGCGTCCGCGTTTTTCCTGCTGGCGATTGCGGCCATCAATCTCGTAATTCTACGCGGCGTTTGGCGAAGCTTTCGCGACGCGCGCCGCGGCATACCGGTCGCCGACCATGAGCTGGATCATCTGCTGTCCGGCCGCGGCTTTCTTGCCCGAATTTTTCGCCCGCTGTTTCGGATGGTGTCGCAAAGCTGGCAGATGCTGCCGATCGGTTTCTTGTTCGGACTGGGTTTCGATACCGCGACCGAAATCAGCCTGTTCACGGTTGCGGCCACTCATGCTTCGGGCGGCATGACCTTCGCCACCATCATGATCTTCCCGGCGCTGTTCACCGCGGGGATGACGCTGATTGATACGACCGACAGCGTCCTGATGGTTGGCGCCTACGGTTGGGCGTTCCTCAACCCGATCCGCAAGATTTGGTACAACCTGACGATTACCGCGATCTCCGTCGTGGTCGCAATCATGATCGGCGGCCTCGAAGCGCTTGGACTGATCGCGAGCAAGTTGGGTCTGGAAGGCGTTTTTTGGGGCACGATAGGCGACCTCAATCAGGGGCTCGCGAATTTCGGCTATCTCGTCGTCGGGGTTTTCATCGTCAGCTGGGCAATCTCGTATTTCATCTATCGCTGGCAGCGGTTCGATCAGCCTTTGGCAGAGCGCGTTCAGGAGGCGCCATGACCGCCCCGCTCGCCGCGACACCCGCTGAAAGCGCGGCTTCAGCCAGTACCCCAACCATCTATGTGTGCGTGACATGCAGGCCGGTCGGCGAGCCTGACAGCACATTGCGGCCGGGCGCGATCCTTGCTGCCGCGACCGCGCGCGCCGCCGCCGGCACGGAAGTCGAGGTGCGTCCCATGAAGTGCCTCGCCAATTGCTCGCGCGGCCCCAGCGCCGCCATGCGTTCCGGCGGCTCCTGGACTTACGTGTTCGGCGGACTTGACGTCACTTGCGCCGAAGCTTTGGTCGAAGGCGCGCGTCTGCTGGCACGCGCCGCCGACGGCATCCTGCCGTGGCGCGGCCGCCCCGCTCCGCTCAAGCGCGGCTTGATCGCGCGCGTTCCGCCGATCGATTTTCAGGAGGTTGACGCATGAACCGTACGCTCGCGCGCGTCCCCTGCACCATCGTCACAGGCTTTCTCGGCGCCGGCAAGACGACGCTCATTCGCCACGTTATCGCCAACGCTCAGAGCCGCCGCCTCGCCGTCATCGTCAATGAGTTCGGCGATGTCGGTATCGACGGCGAAATCCTCAAAGGCTGCGGCAACGATGCGTGCCCGGAGGAAAATATCGTCGAACTGGCCAACGGGTGTCTGTGCTGCACGGTCGCCGACGAATTCGTACCGGCGCTCGACGCCATTCTCGCTCGCGATGGAATTGAGCACATCGTCATCGAAACGTCGGGGCTCGCGCTGCCGAAGCCGCTGGTGCAGGCTTTCCACTGGCCGGCGATCAAGGGCCGCGTCACCGTCGATGGGGTCGTGGTCGTGGTCGACGGCGCGGCTTTGGCAGATGGCCGCGTGGCGCAGGATCTCAATGCGCTGGCGCAGCAGCGGGTCACCGACACGGCACTGGCGCACGACGATCCCATCGAGGAAGTGTTCGAGGACCAAGTCGCCTGTGCCGATCTGGTCGTGCTCAACAAACGCGATCTCATCGATGCCGCCGGGTTCGCCAGGGCTCAGGCCGCGATCGCCGAAGTGCTGCCGCGCAGCGTGAAGGTGATCGCCGTCGCCGACGGAAAGGTCGATCAAAAGCTGCTGCTCGGTCTTGGCGTCGGCACCGAGGACGATATCGGCAACCGCCGCACCCGGCACGACGCCGAAGAAGATCACGATCACGAGGACTTCGATTCCTTCGTCGTGCCGCTGGCGGAAATCGCCGATCCCTCCGCGCTCGCTCGCCGCGTGACCGCGCTGGCGGAGACGTTCGATGTGCTGCGCGTCAAGGGCTTCGCGGCGGTCGCCGACAAGCCTTTGCGCCTCGTGGTCCAGGCCGTCGGATCACGCGTAACGCAACAATACGATCGGCCCTGGTCCGCCGACGAAGCGCGCGAGGGCCGGCTGGTGGTGATCGGACTGAAAGGACTCGATCGCGCGGCAATCACGCGAGCGCTTGTGGAATAACGCGGAACACGATGCCGGAAGAAATCTGCTCGAACTTAACGTCGAAGTGAAACATGCACCTGTTGGCAACGACCACGACGAACCTCGACGAAATTGTCGAAGCCGTCGACCTTGGCCAGCCGCCCGGCGACATGGCGATATTGTCGTTCGCCGATAGCGACCTCACCGCCCTGGCTGCCGCGTGGGACGCGGAGCGCCCAGTCCTGCCGCGCGTGCGGCTCGCGCATCTGCGTGACTTGCGTCACCCGATGTCGGTCGATCTATGGATCGACCGCGTTGGCGCGCACGCCAAGGTGATCGTGGTCCGGCTGCTCGGCGGCCTCGACTGGTGGAAATACGGCATCGAGCGGCTGTCGGCGCTGGCGCGCGAGCGCGGCATTGTTCTCGCCGTGTTGCCGGGCGAGGACCGCGACGACGCCCGGCTGGCCGCCGCCTCGACCCTGCCGCCGGCGGAGCTCGATCGACTGCTGCGTTATTTCCGCGAAGGCGGCCGCGAGAACCTGCGCGCCCTGCTGCGCCAGCTCGCCCGCCATGCCGCCTTCGAGCTTTTGGCGGACGAGCCAAAGAGCGAGCCCAAGCCAGTGCCGCGTCTCGCCGGTTATCTGCCGCGCGAAGGTGCGCTCGATCTTGATCGGCTTGCCGCTGCGCTCGATCCGGGCAAGGCGGTCGTGCCGATCATCTTCTATCGCGCGCTGCTGCTCGCCTCCGATACCGCACCGATTGAGGCGCTGTGCGCTGCACTGACGGCGCGCGGTCTGGCGCCGGCGCCGCTCGTTGTGACCAGCCTGAAGGATACCGAGGCGGCCGCATTCCTGCACGACGCCTTTGCGCGGCTGCGGCCCGCCGTCGTCGTCACCATGACGGCGTTCGCGGCGGGCGGCCATGGCGGCGAGCCGACGCCGCTTGACGCATGCGACGTGCCGGTGCTGCAAGTTGTCAGCGCCACGACCCAACGCGCGGCATGGCGCGACAGCGCGCGCGGACTGGGCGCCGCCGACCTTGCGATGCACATCGTGCTGCCAGAGCTTGATGGCCGCATCCTCGCCGGTGCCGTCGCTTTCAAGGATCCGTTGCCGGCGCAGGAAGGTTTGGCTTTCACCGCGCTCACAAGCCGGGCCGAAGCCGACCGGATCGAGATGGTCGCGAACCGGATCGCGGCGTTTGTCCGCCTGCGCGCATTGCCGCGCGCGGAGCGCCGCGTCGCCGTGCTGATGCCGGACTATCCCGGTGCGCCCGGACGCACCGGCTACGCGGTCGGCCTCGACGTGCCGAGGAGCGTGACGGCGCTGATCGAAGATCTCGCGGCGGCCGGTTACGCGATTTCCGGCGCACCCGCAGATTCCCGCGCGCTGCTCTCCGCGCTTTCCGCCGGCGCGGATGATTCAACTCTCGCGTTGGATGAGTATCAAACACTGCTGGCGCGGGCACCGTCTGCGGCGGTGGCGCGCCTGAGCGAAGCCTGGGGCGAGCCGGCAGCCGATCCCGATGTCAGGGACGGTGCATTTCGGTTCCGCGCGCGACGATACGGCAACATCGTTGCCGCGCTGCCGCCGGATCGCGGCCGTTCCGCGGAACGCCGCGCGGATTATCACGATCCATCGCTGCCGCCGCGGCACGCTCTGGTCGCCTTCGGCTTGTGGCTGCAACACATCGCCAAGGTCGACGCGCTCGTCCACATGGGCGCGCACGGCACGCTGGAATGGCTGCCGGGCAAAGCGGTCGCACTTACCGCGGAATGTTTTCCGGAAATCGTCACCGGGCCTTTGCCGGTGATCTATCCCTTCATCGTCAGCAATCCGGGAGAAGCGGCGCAGGCCAAACGGCGCATCGCCGCAGTGACGATCGGCCATCTGCCGCCGCCTTTAGCCGCCGCCGGGCTCTCCGGCGACGCGCGCGAGCTTGAACGCCTGATCGACGAATATGCGCAAGCCGACGGGCTCGATCGCCGCCGCCGCGAGCGTCTGGCGAAACTGATCGTCGAGAGTGCGCAGCGTACCGGATTGGCGCGCGAGGCGGGGATCGGCAGCGCCGATGCGCCCGACGACGCGTTGCGCCGGATCGATGCTTGGCTGTGCGACCTCAAGGACCTCGCCGTCAAAGATGGCCTGCACATTTACGGCCGCCGCCCCGTAACGGACGATCCGCTGTGGCACACAAGCGCCGAAGCCGAGCGTGCCGCGCTCCTCGCGGCACTCGACGGCCGCCTTGTGGCGCCGGGCCCAGCCGGCGCGCCAAGCCGCGGACGGCGCGACGTATTGCCGACCGGCCGCAATCTCTTCACCGCCGACCCGCGCACGCTCCCGACCCAGACCGCGATGGACCTCGGCCGGCTCGCCGCCGACGAGGTTGTGCGCGCGCACCTGCAAACGCACGGCGAGGCGCCGCGCGCGATCGTGATCGATCTGTGGGGAAGCGCCACGTTGCGCACCGGCGGCGAAGAGATCGCACAGGGATTCGCGTTGATGGGCTGCCGGCCGATCTGGGATCCAGCCAGCGGGCGCGTGACCGGCATCGAGGTATTGCCGCCCGCTGCGATCGGACGCGCGCGCGTCGACGTGACCTGGCGTATCTCCGGGTTGTTCCGCGATCTTTTCCCGGCGCAGATCGCGCTAATCGATGCTGCGGTGCAGGCGGTCGCGGCGCGCGACGAGACCGACGACGAAAATCCGCTCGCTACGGCGCGGCGAGCCGCGGACGGCGGCGGCGCGACGCGGCTCGATCGCATTTTTGGCACGGCGCCGGGATCCTACGGAGCCGGCATCGAGGATTTGCTCGGCCGCGGCGCCAGCACCGAAACCATCGGGGCAGCCTACCTTGCGGCCACCTCGCATAGCTACGGCGGCGCGACAGGCGACGGCAGCGAGGCAGCCGGCGCGTTCGCACGGCGTGTCGCCGGCGCCGACCTTCTTGTACACCCGAGCGACGATCCCGGCCGCGACCTTCTTGAAGGCGGCGAAGATGCGGCCTTTGTCGGCGGCTTTGCCGCGGCGGCAAAAATGCTCGGCCGCGCCGCCGACCTGATCATGCTTGATGTCACCGACCCACGACGGCCCCGTGCGCGAACGCTGTCGGCGGCGCTCGCGCGTATCGTGCGGGCGCGCGCCATCAATCCGGTTTTCATCGCCGGTCAGATGCGGCACGGCCCGCGGGGCGCCGCCGAGCTGGCCGAGACCGTCGACCGTCTCGTCGCCTTTGCGGAAACGACCGGCGCGGTCGCGAGCGAGTTATTCGATCTGCTGCACGAGGCTTATGTCGCCGATGTCGCGGTGAGCGCGTTTTTGCTGCACGAAAACCCGCAGGCTGCGGCCGCGATTGCCGACCGGTTCGATGCCGCACGGCGGCGCGGCTTTTGGCATCCGCGCCGCAACGACGTCGATGCCGGTCTCGCGGCCTTGCGAGCGGAGACCGTGTGATGAATCATCCGCTCCGCCGCGGCGCCTGTCCCGGCCTTTCGGCGCCGATGCCGACCGGCGATGGATTGCTGGTGCGGCTCAGGCCGATCGGCACCGTGGTGCTTGACGCATTCGAGCAACTCTGCGCGGCGGCTCGGGAGCATGGGAACGGCGTTATCGAAGTCACCACGCGCGGCAGCATTCAGGTTCGCGGACTGAGCGAGCGGTCCGCGCCGCTTTTCGCCGAAGCCGTCGCACGGCTCGGCGTCGCGACGGAAGAAGGCCTTCCCGTGCTGAGCAATCCGCTCGCCGGGCTCGATTCCGCGGAAATCTTGGACGCCGCTGCGCTCGCCGCCGAACTAGGAAATGCACTGGCGGGTACTTCATTTGCGAAGGGACTCGCGCCCAAGGTCTCCGTTGTCATCGACGGCGGAGGCCTCCGCCTCGATGGCATTGCCGCCGACGTTCGCCTTCGCGCTGAAGCAGCGCCTGAAGGTCCGGTGCTTCACGTCGGCGTCGGCGGGGATGGCGTCAGCGCAACCGAACTCGGCGCAGTCGCGGCCAACGACGGCGTGGAAGCTGCCTTGCGGCTACTCGATGTGATCGCCCGTTCCGGCGGCGACGCGCGCGCCCGTGATGTGCTTGCGGCCCGCGGCAGTACGATGTTCCAGACGGCCATCGCGGATTTGTGCATCGCCGACATCGCACCGCGCCGTTCGGCCGAAATTGAGGTGATCGGCGCTCATCCGCTGCGCGGCGGATTACTCGCTTGCGGCATCGGCCTCGCTTTCGGCCACGTCGACGCGGTCGTACTCAAACAAATGACAAGAGCCGCGGGCGAAGCCGGCGCTGGTGGCATACGCACCGCGCCGGGCCGGGCGGTGATGATTATCGGCCTCACTCATCCGTCCCTGCAGTCGTTTACCACGGCTGCCACCGAGCTTGGCTTCATTGTCAGCGCCGATGACCCGCGCCGGCATGTCTTTGCCTGCGCCGGCGCGCCGATTTGCTCCTCCGCGCATGTTGCGACGCGAACCATCGCCCCGCGCATTGCCGAGGCGGCCGCGCCCTATCTCGGCGCGTCGTTCCAGATTCATTTGTCGGGCTGCGCCAAGGGCTGCGCGCATGCGGGCAGCGCGGCGCTCACCATCGTCGGCACGCCGCAGGGGTGCGGGCTCATCGCCAATGGCTGCGCGCGCGACGTTCCGTTTGACACCATCCCACCGGATGAACTTCCAGCGGCGATTGCGCGCTATGCGCGCGAGACAAAGCGCGAGGTCAGCCATGTCTGAGCCCGCGGCGTATCTTCGCGACGGCGCAGCGATCTATGAGCGCTCGTTCGCCATCATCCGCGCCGAAGCCGATCTTTCGCGCTTTTCCGCCGAAGAGGCCGAGGTCGCCGTGCGCATGATCCATGCCTGCGGCGCCGTCGAGGCGGCGCAGCACATCGTGTTCGGCGAGAACCTCGTCACAGCGGCGCGAGGCGCACTCGGCGCCGGGGCTCCCATCCTCTGCGATGCGGAGATGGTCGCGCACGGCATTACGCGCGCGCGCCTGCCCGCGGGCAATGAGGTGATTTGCACGCTCAACGATCCGCAAGTTGCCGCTTTGGCGCAAAAGCTCGCCACGACGCGTTCTGCCGCGGCGCTCGATTTATGGCGGGATCGCCTCGCTGGCGCCGTCGTCGCCATCGGCAATGCGCCGACGGCCTTGTTCCGCCTCCTGGATCTCATCGCCGCTGGCGCGCCGAAGCCAGCGGCGATCCTGGGAATTCCGGTCGGTTTTGTTGGTGCGGCGGAATCGAAAGACGCACTCGCCGCCAACCCGCACGGCGTGCCCTTCCTCATCGTGCGCGGGCGCATGGGCGGCAGCGCCATGACCGCCGCCGCCGTGAACGCCTTGGCGAGACCGGGGCTATGAGCATCGCAACGACCACGGGAAAGCTGTTGGGCGTCGGTGTCGGGCCGGGCGATCCCGAACTGATGACCCTTAAAGCCGCGCGCGCCCTCGGCGAAGCCGATGTGATCGCGCATTTCGCCAAGGCGGGAAATGCCAGTCACTCGCGGACGATTGCGGCGCGGCATTTTTCTGCCGGCGTTACCGAGCTGCCGCTGCTTTATCCGGTGACGACCGAATTGCCGAAATGCAGCGACGGCTACCGCGACGCGATCCGCGATTTCTACGACGAAGCGGCAAGCACGATCGCGGCTCACCTTGCGGCCGGGCGCGTGGTTGCCGTGATCTGCGAAGGCGATCCGTTATTCTACGGCTCCTACATGCATCTGCACACGCGGCTGGCGTCGCGTTTTCCAACCGAGATTGTCGCCGGCGTCACCGGCATGTCGGGATGCTGGTCGGCCGCGGGAATACCGATCGCACAGGGCGACGACGTGTTCACCGTGCTTCCGGCAACGCTGCCGGAAGATGAGCTGGCCCGGCGCCTGCGCGACAGCGCCGCCGCCGTCGTGATGAAGGTCGGCCGGCACCTGCCGAAACTACGCCGCGCGCTCGAAACGAGCGGACGCCTGCCGCGCGCCATCTATGTCGAGCGCGGCACCATGGCGGATGCGAAAATGATTCCGCTCGCAACCAAGCCGGACGATGACGCGCCCTACTTCGCCATTGTGCTGGTGCCCGGCTGGGAGGAACGGCCGTGAGCGGACATCTCGCCGTCGTCGGATTGGGGCCGGGCGATGCCCGCTATCTCACGCCGGAAGCGGACGAAGCATTGGCCGCGGCGCAAGCACTGTACGGCTACGGACCTTATCTCGATCGTGTGCCGGCGCGCGCGGGTCAGATCCGCCACGCCTCCGACAATCGTGAGGAAGGTTCACGCGCCGCGGCGGCGCTCCGCGACGCGGCGGATGGAACGCGCGTCGCGGTCGTGTCCGGCGGCGATCCCGGCGTCTTCGCCATGGCGGCGGCGGTATGCGAGGCGATCGAGTCCGGACCGGAAAGCTGGCGCGCGCTCGATGTCGCCATCGTGCCCGGGATCACGGCAATGCTCGCGGTCGCGGCGCGGATCGGCGCGCCGCTGGGACACGATTTCTGCGCGCTGTCCTTGTCCGACAATCTAAAGCCCTGGGATCTGATCGAGCGGCGGCTCGACGCCGCGGCGAGCGCCGGATTCGTAATCGCTCTCTACAATCCGGTGTCGCGCGCACGGCCGTGGCAGCTGGGCGCCGCGATCGAGCAGCTGCGCCGGCATTTGCCGCCGTCGACGCCGGTCATCTTCGGCCACGCCGTCGGGCGGCCGCACGAAGCCGTGAATGTCGCCACGCTTGAGCATGCCGGTGCCGCCGCGGCCGACATGGCGACGCTCGTCATCATCGGCTCGCGGGAAACCCGCGTGGTCCAGCGCCCCGGGCGTTCGCCGCTGGTCTACACCCCGCGCGCGGTCGCCGAGGTCAGCGCATGATCGAGCCACGCGAGCACTTCTTCCACGGTCGCGACGCTCGGCGCTTCGGGTGCAGGCGGCCGGCGCAGCATGATCACCTCGACGCCCACGGCGCGTGCGGCGGCAATCTTGCCGTAGGTCGCAGAACCACCGCTATTCTTCGCGACCACAACGTCGATCCAATGCGCTGCCATCAGCGAACGATCTTCGGCTTCGGTAAAGGGGCCACGCCCGGTCACGTAGGTCACGCGCGGCAACGGCAATGGCGGATCAACCGGGTCGACGCTGCGGATCAGATAATTGTGTTGCGGCGCGGCAGCGAACGGCGCGAGTTCGTTCCGCCCGAGCGTGACGAAGACGCGCCGGGGGGATTTACCCAGCGATTGCACCGCCTCGCTGACGGTGCCCACTTCGGTCCAGCGGTCGCCGGCGGCGGCAACCCAGGGCGGCCGCCGCAAAATGACGAATGGCACGTTGGACGCTCGCGCGGCGGCGATTGCATTCGCCGAGATGATGCCGGCATAAGGATGCGTGGCGTCGATCAGCGCACCGATCCGCTCGCGCAGGAGATAGTCGGCAAGCCCGGCAGCGCCGCCAAAACCACCGACACGAACCGGGACCGGCTGGCGCGCGGGCGAAGCCGTCCGGCCGGCGAGCGACAGCGTAATATCCAGATCGCGGCGGCCCGCCAGCCGTTCCGCCAGCATTCGTGCTTCGGTGGTACCGCCGAGAATGAGAATTTTGCCGGGGATGGCTGGCATGCCGGTTCCTGACGCGATCCAACGCGAGACTGCCGCAACGCCGCGCTGGCTGTCCATTGTCGGTATCGGCGAGGACGGCGTCGAGGGCCTGAGCGCGGCGGCACGCGGGCTGATCGGCGCCGCCGAGATCGTGTTCGGCGGGCGGCGTCACTTGAGCCTTGCCGCTTCGCTCATTCGCGGCGCGGCGCGGCTGTGGCCTAGCCCGTTCGACGGCGCAGCCGACGAGGTGATGAATTATCACGGCCGCCAAGTCTGCGTGCTCGCCTCGGGCGATCCGTTTCACTACGGAATTGGCGCGGTGCTGGCGCAAAAAATCGATGCGCGAGAGATGACCGTCGTGCCTGCGCCTTCGGCCTTCAGCCTGGCGGCGGCAAGGCTCGGCTGGTCACTGCCGCAAACCGCCCTGCTCTCGGTGCATGGACGCATGCTCGATCTTGTGCGCCCGCATCTGCAACCCGGTGCGCGCATTCTTGCATTGACCTCAGACGGCGGCGGACCGGCGGCCATAGCGCAGCTTCTCACCAAATCGGGCTTCGGCGCGTCCCGGCTCACGGTGCTCGAAGCCCTTGGCGGGCCGCGCGAGCGTGTTCGGTCGACGACGGCGACGACCTTCGATCTCGGCGCGGTCGATCCTCTCAACACGCTTGCGATCGAGGTGGAAGCCGCGCACGGCGCACGCATCATCGCGCGAAGCCCGGGACTCGCCGACGATCTGTTCGAACACGACGGCCAGATCACCAAGCGCGAGGTGCGCGCGGTGACATTGTCGTCGCTGGCGCCGCGGCGCGGCGAGCTTCTCTGGGACATCGGCGCCGGCGCCGGCTCGGTGGCGATCGAATGGCTGCTGGCCGATCCGCTCATGCGCGCGATCGCGGTGGAAAAGCGCGGCGACCGCGCGGCGCTCATTCGACGCAACGCCGCCGCCCTCGGCGTGCCGGGCCTGGAAGTCGTTGAGGGCACGGCACCGGCCGTGCTTGCAGATCTTGCCGCGCCGGACGTTATCTTTGTCGGCGGCGGCGCGAGCGAGCCAGGCGTGATCGACGCCGCGATCGAGGCACTGCGCCCGAGCGGCCGTCTCGTGGTCAATGCGGTGACGCTCGAAACCGAAGCGCTGCTGATCGCTCGGCACGCCGCGCTCGGCGGCGAGCTTCTTCGCATCGCCATTTCGCGCGCCGGCGCGGTGGGTGGCAAGACCGGCTGGCGAACGGCGATGCCGGTGACGCAATGGGCTTGGACAAAACCATGATCGCCGCCGGCATCGGCTGCAGGCGCGGTACGCCCGCGCCCGATATCGAAGCGGCCATCCGCGCCGCCCTAGCGCACGCCAATATCTCTGCCGACGCGCTCGACGTGATCGCCACCATCGAGGCGAAAAGCAGTGAGGCTGGAATTCAAAGCGCGGCGGAAAAGCTCGGCGTTGCGGTGATCGTGGTGTCGGAGACGGACCTCAAGGCCGCAAGCGGCCGAACCAGAACCACGTCGGAACGCTCGCTTGCGCTCATGGGCGTTCCGTCAGTCGCCGAGGCCGCCGCGCTTGCCGCCGCCGGGCCGACCGCGAACCTCATCGCATCACGTCTGGTCGTCGGCTCGGCGACGTGCGCGCTCGCCGCTTCGGTGGCGACGCCGGGAGCCGCGTCATGACCGTGCATTTCATCGGCGCCGGGCCGGGCGCGGCGGACCTGATCACGGTGCGTGGCCGCGATCTCATCGCGCGCTGTCCGGTCTGCCTCTATGCCGGCTCGATCGTGCCGAGCGCGTTGCTCGCCTATTGTCCGGCGGGAGCGCGCATCGTGGACACCGCGCCGCTGTCGCTCGACGAGATTGAGGCCGAGTTCGCGTCAGCGCACGCGGCCGGCCTCGACGTGGCGCGGCTCCACTCCGGCGATCTGTCGATCTACTCGGCGCTGGCCGAGCAGCTTCGCCGGCTCGCGCGGCGCGGCATTCCCTATACGCTGACCCCAGGCGTGCCGGCATTCGCTGCCGCCGCCGCGGCGCTCGAATGCGAATTGACAATACCCGAAGTAGCGCAAAGCGTGGTGCTGACCCGTGTCGGCGGACGCGCTTCGCGCATGCCGGAGAAGGAAAAGCTCGCGGCATTTGCGGCAAGCGGCGCGACGCTCGTCGTCCATCTCGCAATCCATGCCGTCGAGACCGTCGTCAACGAAGTGACGCCGTTCTACGGCGCCGACTGCCCGGCTGCCATCGTGGTGCAGGCAAGCACGACGGCGCAACGCATCCTGCGTGGCACCCTTTCAGACATTGCGGCAAAAGCGGCAGCCGAGCGCATCGAGCGCACGGCGCTCATTCTCGTCGGCCGTGCGCTCGCCGCAGAGGATTTTCGCGACAGTGCGCTTTATGACCCCGATTACCGCCGCCGATTTCGCGGAGGCGCCGCATGAGACGCTCACGTCGGGGAAAACGGCGCACGGCCCATCAAGCCGCCATCGCGGTCAAACACCACGACTTCGATCGCCACGTCCCGACCGGCGACCACGCGCTCCGCGGTTTGCTTTGCCGCACGGGCGACCGCATCGCCGAGCGCGACACCTTCGGCACGCGCCAAAGCAAAGGCTTCCGCCGCGGTGTTGGCCGCAACGATGCGCGCAGAGAGTTCCTGAGATCCACCGGCGGCGCGAACGAAATCTGCGAGCAACGCGCGATCGACTTCGCCGCGCTTGGAATGAAGATCGGTGAGGCCCTGGGCGAGCTTGGTCATTTTGGCGACGCCGCCGGCGAGGGTGACACGCGGCAGCGGATGCGCGCGCACGTATTTGAGCATGCCGCCGACGAAATCGCCCATGTCGATCAGCGCAATTTCCGGCAGGCCGTAGAGTTTTTGTACAGCGGCTTCGGAACTGGCGCCGGTCGCACCGGCGACATGGGTAACGCCGGCGGCGCGCGCGACATCGATGCCGCGATGGATCGAATGAATCCACGCCGAGCAGGAATAGGGCACGACGATCCCGGTAGTGCCGAGGATCGACAAGCCGCCGACGATACCGAGCCGGCCATTGAGCGTTTTCGCCGCAAGCGCTTCGCCGCCGGGAATGGAAATCTCGACCTCGGCATCGGCAGCGTGGCCGACGGCGGCCGCCACTTCGGCGATGGCATCGCGGATCATGCGCCGCGGCACCGGATTGATCGCCGGTTCGCCGGGTGGAATGGGAAGACCGGGCCGCGTGACCATGCCAACGCCTTCGCCGGCGCGAAACGTTACGCCGGCCCCGGTAATGCCAGCACTCACCGTCGCCATTATCAGCGCCCCATGAGTGACGTCGGGATCGTCGCCGGCATCCTTGATCACTCCGGCCGTTGCGGATTTTCCTTCCTTGCGCGTCAGCGCCAGCGCGAAGCTTGGGCGCTCGCCGCGCGGCAGCGTCACCTCGACGGGGTCTGGAAACTCCCCGGTGACCAGAGCGGAAAACGCGGCCTTTGCCGCTGCCGTGGCACAGGTGCCGGTGGTCCATCCCCGGCGCAATGGCCGTTCCTGCCGCTCCATGCACCAAGCTTTAGTCCCGGCAGCCGCCATCGTCATCACCGGAGCGAAAGACGATGACGGCCCGGGATGCTTTGGCGGCTCGGCGGACATCGAAGTGAAAGCGCGCGGGCTCATCATCGCCGCGCCGCATTCCGGCGCCGGAAAGACGACGGCGACGCTGGCGTTGCTGGCGGCTTTGCGGCGGCGTGGCGTCATCGTGCGCGCCGCGAAAGCCGGACCGGATTACATCGATCCGGCTTTCCATGCCGCCGTTACCGGCGCATCGAGCGTCAATATCGATAGCTGGGCCATGCCGGAAAAACTTCTCGACGCGCTCGCGGGCCAGGCGAGCGACGGCGCCGACATCGTCGTCATCGAGGGCGTCATGGGCCTGTTCGACGGCGCTGGCGATGCAGGCGCGGCGCCGGGACGGCGTGGCGCGACGGCCGATCTTGCCGCGCATTTTGGATTGCCGGTCGTGCTGGTGATCGATGTCGCGCGGCAGGCGCAGTCGGCCGCGGCCGTAGTGCGCGGCTTCGCCACGCACGATCCCGCCGTCCGCATCGCCGGCGTCATTCTCAATCGCGTCGGTAGCGAACGGCACCGTGCATTCGTGGCCGATGCAATCGCCGCGCTCAAAATTCCAGTCCTCGGTGCGTTGCCGCGGGAAGCGGCTCTCGCATTGCCGGAGCGGCATCTTGGCTTGGTGCAAGCCAGCGAACACCCCGACTTCGCCGCATTGATCGATCGCCTCGCTGCAACGGCCGAAACCCACTTCGATCTCGATGCCATAACCGCTTGCGCGGGACCGTTTACGATCGCCCCGATCACGCAGGGCACATTGGCGATGCCGCCACCCGGTCAACGCATTGCGCTCGCCAGTGATCGCGGCTTCAGCTTCGTCTATCCGCATCTGGTCGATGCCTGGCGCCGGGCCGGCGCCGAGGTTGAATTGTTCTCGCCGCTTGCGGACGAACCACCGCCGTCCGGCGCCGACTGCTGCTGGCTGCCCGGCGGCTATCCGGAGTTGCATGCCGACGCGCTGGCCGGCGCGCGAACATTTTCCACCGGACTGCACCATTTCGCCGAGACGCGTCCGGTGCACGGCGAGTGCGGCGGCTACATGGTATTGGGCGAAAGTCTGGAAGATGCGGCGGGCCGCCGCCACGCCATGACCGGCTTGCTCAGCCACGCGACAAGCTTCGCCCGGCGGAAACTTCATCTCGGCTATCGCACCGCGCGGCTGCTTTCGGCGAGCGTCCTCGGCCGAGCGGGAGCACATATACGCGGCCATGAATTCCACTACGCCTCGCTGACGTCACCCGGATCAGACGAACCGTTCGCGGAAATTGCGGATAGTGAAGGCCGCGCGTGGAAGACGACAGGTGGCCGGCGCGGCCGCGTTACCGGCACGTTTTTTCACGCTATTGCCGCAGCCGACTAAACCGATTCTGAAGCCGCTTCGGCGGCCAGCCGCAAACACGTCTCGAAGCCGGCAAGGTCGTAGAACAGACTATCGGGGCCGGCGCGGTGACGGACCATCGCGTGGCCGCCATGTTCAATCAACGCATTGTCGATCATCAAGTTGTCGGCGTTACCGAAATTCTCGACGATCATGCCGCTGGAGTCCCGCCATTCGTTCCCGCCACGATCGAGGGTGACGGTATCGATCAGCCTGCTGCGATCCAGCAGATCGTCGACGACATTGGTGTAGCCGAAAACTTTTTTCCCCAACCCGACCAGCATTCCGAGTTCGAACACCGTCCCGGCGTCGGCACTAGGACCCCGGAATGGCGTCAGGTTGCAGATGCCGAAATCGGCACGACGAATCATTCCTTCATTGGCGCGATAGATCAGCCGATCCCGCCGCTCACCTTGCGAAGTCGGGCGAATTTCATTGTCAAAGGGATATAGACCTTCGAATCCGTATTTGGAGCAAAGTTCCTTTTTGCGCCGTCCTACCGCGACTGCATCAGGCAGAAAAACATCCGGACCCGCCAAATAAATCGTCCGCATGTTTGCGCCCGCAATCCAGGGGAATCACTATCGACTTCAACGATACGTCAGAACCGCGCCGCTTTCCAGATTGGGTGAATTTCGCTATCGCGTGGTACGGGAACAAAAATAGAGCGGCGGCCGCGACCCGGCGCGCGCACCGCAATCCACAGAGCTGCGCGCTATTGCACAAAGCGGACATGGCGCGATGTCCGACTAAAGCCCGCCTTCCGGTGCAAAGATGGGGTAATCGGCCGGCAGCTTGTGGATAGCTGAAGATTTTGGGTGCTGCGCTTCAGGCTGATGGTGAAACGAGGTCCGTTGGTACGGCCTCAAGCATCAGAAGGAGAAGCGCAGCATGGACCATTTTGCTGGACTGGACGTTTCGGTCAAGGAGACCAGCGTCTGCGTTGTGGATGATACGGGCGAGATTGGTTCGGGAAGTGAAGGTAGCGAGCGAACCCGCAGCTCTGCTCGCGGTGCTGAAGAACCCTGCTTACCGCTTCAAGCGGATTGGACTGGAAGCTGGACCGCTGTCGCAATGGCTGTTCAGCGCACTCGCCGAAGCGGGCTTGCCGGTGATCTGTGTTGAGACCCGGCACATGCGCGCGGTACTCAAGGCACAGATCAACAAGACCGACCGCAACGATGCGCGCGGCATGGCGCAGATGATGCGGGTAGGACTTTATCGTCCGGTACATGTGAAGACGATTACGTAGCCAGAAGCTGCGGATGTTGCTGACCCATCGCAAGCTGTTGCAGTCGAAGGCCATTGCGCATCGACAACGACCTGCGCGGAACCTTGCGCAACTTCGGTCTCAAGGTCGGCATGGTCGGGCGCCGCCAGGTTCGAGGCGCGCATCAAGGAGCTAATCGAGGATCTTCCCGATTTGGCTGTGTTGGTCGAACCGCTGCTCGTTGTCCGCCGGGTGCTTCGCGAGCAGCTCGGCATCCTGCATCGCCGCTTGCTGGCTCGTCGTCCGGGACGACGACGTGTGCCGGCGCCTGATGACGGTGCCTGGTGTCGGCCCCGTCGTGGCGTTGACCTATCGCGCTACCGTTGACGTGCCCGCCCGCTTTCGCAAATCCAAGTCAGTCGGGGCGGTGTTTGGATTGACCTGCGCCAAGTACCAATCCGGCGAGATCGACCGCAGCGGTGCGATATCGCGGTGTGGAGACGAGATGATGCGGACGATGCTCTACGAAGCCGCCCAGATCATGCTGGTGCATTCGACAAAATGGTCCTGGCTCAAGGCTTGGGCAATGAAGATCGCCAGGCACCGCGGGACGAAGAAGGCGATCGTCGCCCTGGCGCGACGGCTGGCGGTGATCATGCACCGTATCTGGGTTGATGGCTCCGAGTTCCGTTGGACCCGAGAGGCAACGTGCAACAGCATGACAGCCGCGACAGATCAAACGCCATAGGAGGTAACCCGAACTCCACCAAGCGGTGGAAAGATGTCCCTTGCGGGACGATGGATGAGGTGAGTTCGCATGTCCGCTTGGATCTGCCGTCACTCTGACGGCAAGACCGCGGTAAAGATTGTTCCACCTCGTCTTCGAACCCCATGATGGAAGGGCCTTGGTGCCGATTCCGAAGAGAAGCGAGAGCCTGCGAGAGACATCGACACTGAAATGGTGGATAGCCTGAAAAGTGCTTGACCCTAACTGGCCGATTAGAGAAGCGGACATGTCGTGGACGTGAAGCGATCTCCGCTTATGACCCCGTAGCGGACATGGACCTGGAACCGGTGACTTGGCGAGGTCACAATCGCCGCCCTAGAGTACAATCCACGGGACAACATCCAATGGCTCTTGCGACCCCGTCCCGATTGATCAGCGTGTGATTTCAAATCGCGGCGAAGGTGAACCATGATGGATCTACTGTTCGTTGGTATCGGATGGACCGACATCGCACTCGCCCTCAACCGCATCGCGGTTGGGGCATTCTTCATGCTCTCGGGCTACCACAAGCTGTTCAACGCGGAGCGCCATCGTTCGTTCGTCGACGAACTCAAAGGGCTCGGCGTTCACGCCGTGGGCTTTAATCAATGGTGGGTGCCGATGGTCGAGTTCGGCGCCGGCGGCGCCGTCCTCGTGGGGTTCCTTGCGCCGCTCGCCGCGCTCGGCCTGCTTGTATTAATCCTAGTCGCCATCGCCACATCGGGGCGGCAGCGAATTAAACTCTACAAGCCGATCGATGAAGCGGATCGCATCGACGATTGGCTCTATTTACCGGAGACGCTTTATGCCTTTATGTTGATCATAATCATCTCGGCCGGTGCCGGGCCTTACAGCCTCGATGCCTTGATCCTGGGCCTGCTGAATAAGCACGTCGCGTGACACCGCTTTTTCACCAGTTATTTTCTTCCGATGCCGCAGCACGCCGGCGAACCGCTGCCATCAAGAGTGGTCCGCCGTGATCGTCACGACTTTCCCAAGAGCTGTGCGGGTCATCGAGGATACTTTGATACCGTTGAAAGACGGTACCACGCTGGCCGCCCGCATCTGGTTGCCGGAGGATGCAGAACAGAATCCAGTTCCTGCAATCCTGGAGTATCTCCCGTATCGCAAGCGCGACGGCACCTACGAGCGTGACGCGCTGACTCATCCGTATCTGGCCGGTCACGGCTACGCGGGCGTCCGCGTCGACCTTCGAGGTTGCGGTGAATCGACGGGCCTGCTGTTCGACGAGTACGCCAAGCAGGAACAGGACGACGGCGTGGAACTGATTGCTTGGCTGGCAGCGCAACCCTGGTGCAATGGCTCGGTTGGGATGATGGGAATCTCCTGGGGCGGGTTCAATGGACTTCAAATTGCGGCGCGCCGTCCCCCGGCACTCAAATCAATCGTAACCATTTGTTCGACCGACGATCGGTATGCCGACGACGCCCACTACATGGGCGGCACGTTTCTTACCACCGCCGGACTTGAGTGGGCCTTTTTCTTTTTCAGCTTGATGTGCCTTCCGCCCGATCCGGCGCTGGTCGGCGATAGCTGGCGAGCGACGTGGTTGGAGCGCCTGCAGAACATACCGCTGTTCCAGGAAAATTGGCTGCAGCACCAACGACGCGATGCCTATTGGAAGCACGGATCGGTATGCGAGGACTACGCAGCGATCCAATGCCCGGTCTATGCCGTCGGTGGCTGGACTGATGCCTATAAGAATGCAATCCCGCGCCTTCTTGAGCGGCTGAAGGTGCCCCGCAAAGGTCTCATTGGGCCATGGGGACATGGCTATCCGCACTTTGCACTTCCCGGCCCGCAGATCGGATTCCTCCAGGAAATCCTGCGTTGGTGGGATTATTGGCTGAAGGGCGTCGATACCGGCGTTATGGATGAACCAATGCTGCGTGCGTGGATGACGGAAAGTGTGAAACCGGCAACGCACCACGACACTTTGCCGGGCCGGTGGATTGCAGAACCTTCGTGGCCACCGCCAGGAATAATGCCGCGGCGCCTGTTCTTGACCGATGAGGGGCTGCGAGAAACCGCGGCACCTTTGACGGCTCGCGCCGTATGCTCGCCGCAGACGGTAGGCAAGCGTGGGGGCTATTGGGTTCCATTCGGCCGCGGGCATGATCAGGCCGGCGACCAGCAAGAAGACGACGCCCGCTCGCTGACTTTCGACATGCCGCCACTCGATACGCCGATCGAGATCCTTGGCGCTCCGATCGTAACGCTCGACGTCGCGTCCGACCGGCCGATTGCGAATCTGGTGGTCCGTTTATGCGACGTTCACCCGTCCGGTGAGTCGCTGCGTGTCAGCTACGGCGTGCTCAACCTCACGCATCGCGAGAGCCACGAACAGCCCGCCCTGCTGGTGCCAGGTGCGCACTATCGAGTGCGCATCCAGCTCAATGATGCAGGCTCGGTATTTCCACCCGGCCACAAGGTGAGGCTTGCGATATCTACGGCTTACTGGCCGATGATCTGGCCCAGTCCGGAGACGGCGACGCTGCAGATCTTTGCCGGCACCCTCGATCTGCCGCAACGCCCGCCCAACGCCGCAGACGCCGAACTCCCGCCTTGTCCTGAACCGGAGACGGCGTCACCCGAGAAGCCGACCATGTCTCGTCGCGATGGTGTGCGGGTTGAACGCATCGACCGCATCGGTCTGGAATTGGGCACACAGGACAAGACGGAGTATCATGTCGAGGAGAATGATCCGCTCAGCGCCGTTGCCGAGCTGCGTCATTCCCAGAACTCTGTCGCGAAACGAATGGCAAATCCGGGTCGAGACGCAGCTGCGGCTGTCATCCACGGGCAATGCCTTCCGGCTGCAGGGAAGTTTGCGCGCCTGGGAGGGCGTGAACGAAGTGCATCGTCGCGACTGGGATCGCTCTATTCCTCGAGATTTCCTATGATCGATCTGAACAAAGCATGTTTGATGTAGTGCATGAGTTTTTTCTGGTTCGAAGAGGACCAGGCGCCATAGGCTAACCCCTGCCCGCATCTCGAACTCCACATGAATCGGATGGGCGACATCTCAAAGATGCCTAAAATTGGAGCTGCCGCCGCGGTACACAGCGAGCGAGGGTAGCGTCGTGATATACGACATCAACGATGAGCTCATTCTTGCGGCCCGTCTTCTTCTCGCGACACTGTTTCTGATTTTCGGCTGGAGAAAGCTGAGGGATTTTTCGGGCACGGTAAGTCAAATGGCGCAGCTTGGCGTTCCGATGCCGGTACTGGCTGCTGGCGTAGCGACTTTCATGGAGCTTCCGGTTGCATTCGCAGTCGCCGTTGGCGCGTTCACGCGTCCTTCGGCTTTACTTTTGTTCTTGTACACGCTGGGAACCGCGCTTATTGGGCATCGCTATTGGACGATTACAGGAGCGGATTACGTTGACAGCATGGACAGCTTTTACAAAAATCTCAGCATTATGGGAGGCTTCTTGCTGTTGTACGTTACTGGTGCGGGAAAATATTCGATCGATGTTTTGTGCAGCATCGCCGCGCGATAATCCTTCTTCTTGGACTGTGAGTTTTGTGGCTTAGCTGTAAGTCACAGTTCTGTGTTTTAGCTGTAAGACACGGTTCATTGCTAAAGCACACTGCCCAACATATTCTGGCGAACGGAGAAATAGGATATCCGAATTGGAGTTGCCTATGAGCCAGGTACAAGTCGAGCAGAAAACCTATCAGATGCCGCCGAAGGACGGGATTACCATCGCGCACTTTCTCACCGTCACCGACGTCGAGCGATCGCTTCGATTTTACGAAACGGTCTTCGGCGGTCGCATTGAGAGCAGAGGCGACAAGAACGGCGCGCCGGGGTACCTCCAGATCGCGAACACGTGGCTCATCGTCAACCCCGGAGGCGGTCCGACACCCGACAAACCAACGGTGACGCTCAGCGTCCCCCCCGACCCCGATAAAGTCAGCAGCTTTATGAATATCCGCGTTGCAGATATTCAAGCGTGTTACAAACTTTGGCGAAGTCGAGGAGCCGAGTTTATCACGGAGCCGAAGCCCAAATACGGCGAGACGCGCTGCTACATTCGCGATCCTGATGGCTATATTATAGAAGTTGGGCAAAGCAACCCGGGCGTTGCTTACGGCTAAACGGCGCGCGACATGAAAGCATCTATGGTGACCGCGTACACCCCGGCGACGTGAATTCCGGGGAGACGGATCCTCATCGGCCGACGGGATCGGCGAGGGTGCCCGAGTCCTGGCAGCGCTGCACACCAGCTTGGCTGGCGACAAATCAAATCCGGAACCGGTCGTGCCGTCCGGGCCGAAGCCGTTCAGATCAAGACTATCGAAGTGCGCCCCTTTGGTCCGCCAGTGGGTACGGAACAACTGAAGCAAAAGGGAGTTTGAGAGGAGCCTATGATTTCCGAGAGGGATGGTATCAACCCAGCGGCCAAGCCAAGCGGAACAGGCTGCGTCGAATGCGTGGCTTTGTGCCGATGGTGGTTGCATCTTCGCAGATGCGCCGAATGCGGGCACATCGGCTGCTGTGATAGTTTACCAAATCAGCATGCATCGAAACATAACGCCGCTACAGGACACCCGATAATCACGAGTTTCGAGCCGGGCGAGCAGTGGTTTTACGACTATCGTACAGAGCAATTCTTCGCCGGCCCGAAGCTTCATGCTCCTCACTCGCGGCCGTCGGATCAACCGGCGCCCGGGCCGGCCGGAGCGGTGCCTTCAAACTGGCAAACGCTCATTCACGAATAAGGGGCGGCTTTTTGGTTTCCGATCGCGGCGTCGTGCCGACGAATGTCTGTTTTGAGCGTAAATAGCATGCCCTGCATCGCGATGTCGGAGAAGACGATGAACGAAGACCCGGACATTCGAGCGGCTTTGGATCGCCACTGGGCAGCCTCAGACGCGAATGATTTCGAGGCAGAGCACGAGATTTACCACGATGATGCAGTGCTGGAGTACCCGCAATCCGGGGAGCGGATCCGTGGTCGGCGCAATATTCAAGCGTCTCGTTTTGCGCAGCCGAACAAGAAGCGTTTTACGGTGCGGCGCGTACTCGGTGCTGCCGACCTCTGGGTCACCGAATTCGTCCTTACATACGACGGCTTGCCGTCTTACACGGTGAGTATCATGGAGTTCAGAGACGGGAAGGTTGCCCGTGAGACCCAGTACTTCGGCGATCCCTTCGAGCCGGGTCCCTCGCGCGCTCAATGGGTCGAGCGAATACGCTGAAATGTTCGCGATGAAATCGAGGCCACCAAGTCTGTGGCTTCCGCGAATTCGATTGCCTCGCAGCATTCGCGAGCCGCATGACTTTACGGCGCGGCTTTTTCCCATCCGCCGATTGCCTCGACACAATCCCATAGCGTCAGATCGCATACTGTTGTCGCGGCGGAATGCTTGCTATCGTGTGTTGCCGATGCGATGCGACATAGCGATGTTGCCGGCACGCGCTTTTGGAGGCTCGCCCCGATGTTCCGCTTCTTGATCGTTACAACCTTCGTCGTGGCAGCCCTGGCCGGCCCGGCGGCGGCGCAGCAAAAAACCACGGCTCCGGCGGCGGTGCTGGCGCAGATCGAGTCGCTCGTCCAGCGCCAGACGGACTTGCTGATGAAAAAGGATGCCGACGCGCTGGCGGCGCTATTCGTCGAAGGCGCGGTATATGCGACCTCGTCGGGCGATATTCTGTCCGGGCGGGAAAAGATCCGAAACTACTATGCCAAGACCATTCCGGCGTTGGGCGACAACTTCACCCGCGAGAGCAAGGTCGATGAGGTCCATGAGCTTGGCGCCGCGGTGTGGGCGCTCGGGCATGGCAAAACGGTTGTCAGGACGTCGGAAGGCGTGGCGGACCTGAAGGATCACTGGATCGCCGTCTACGAGCGGATCGGCGGGGAATGGAAGATTCGGGCGTTGAGCCTGGGCGAGGACGTCGCCCTGATGCCCGCCAAGTTTTGAACGAAAGCGAATTTTCAAGAACAGGCGGCGGCGTCAAACGTTGAAAGGGCCGCCGCCGGCCGCCGCCGCGACTATTCCTTAAAGCACTTCGCGGACCAGGCCCTGAAATCGTTTGTGACTGCGTCACGACACTCTTTTGTCGTGCATTCACTGTACCGCTCCTGCAACGCCTGAGCTTGTTTGATGCAAGCCGCGTAATTCGCTTCAGACGATGACGTCGCCTTTGACGAATCCGGCGTTTCCTCGGCTTTGAGGGCGCCCATCGGCAGCAAGAGCCACAAAGCAACACAAATCCCGATCGACTTCATCCGGCCCCTCCTGAGTAGGCCCGAAATTCTAGTCGGCGACTTGACCACTTGCAACGATCCGCCTGCAACCGACACCCGGATCGATTTTCGACGGCACGCAGCTTGACCCAAACAACGGACCCTGCCTAGTCTCCCTGCCTGAATTGGCAATCGGATGGGTGAGGAAACGCATGCGCCATTCGACCGCGATCGGTGCTCTCGCAATTTGGCTGGTCGCTCAAGCCGTGCCTGTCGCGGCGCAAACTCCGACCGTGCAGCCCAATCCGCAAATCCAGGTGGATTACGTGCAGCCAAAGGACACCTCGCCGGCGTCCGATCCCACCCAATACAAAAGATATATGGCCACCTACGAATGGCTGCAGGTACGGAAGCCGCTCGACGAGATACAAAAATTCATGGCCCCGTTGAAGCTGCCGCGGTCGATCAAGATCCAGGTTGATTCCTGCGGTGCGGAGCGCCGCCCATATGTGCCCGCGAACCCGGTCACGGGTGCGCCCGCAAGCCCGGTCACGATCTGTTACGAGCTCATCGACAAGATACAAAAAATTGCGGCCGGCGTTAAGGACAACGAGCCCCTCAAGCGAATGGTGATCGTTGGAACATTCACGCAGGCGGTGCTCCATGAGTTGGCCTATGCGGTGTTCGATGTGCTGGAGGTCCCGGTCTGGGGGCGCGAAGACGACGCTGCGGACAGGCTGGCTGCATTCGTTCTCCTGCAGTTCTCGGGCGAGATCGCGCACACGACGATGGTCGGATCGGCCGAGTTTTTCCTGCTGTCGCTCCGAACCTGGACGGGCAGCGCGTTCGCCGGCACGACATCGCCGGAGGGTCAGCGTTTCTACAATTTCCTCTGCATCGCCTATGGCGGCGACAGTAATGATTTCGGCGGCTGGACGGAGGCACCGGAGGGTCAAGATCCGTTGCTGCCCGAACACCGCGCCCGACAATGCGGCCATGAATACCAACAGGTTCGCGCTGCCTTCAATCTGCGCATCATGCCTTACATCAATCCGGATGTGCTGCTGCAGGTCAAGGCGGCGCAATGGTTCATGCCTGGCGAGCTGAGCAAATGATGGTGGTGTTGACAGCGGTGGCTTTTCGAAATGCCATCGCCCTGCGTGGCCGTTCATCGCAAAGCGGAGCGTCACAATGAAATTCCTGAGGCTTGCCGCCGCCCTGACAATCCTGCTGGCGGCCCAGGCGATCTCTCTCACCCACGCGTCTGCCGAGGCCTGTCTGAAAGATCCAGGGCCTAACTACAAGCCGATTCCCGGCTTGGACAACCCCGGTTTTCCTACCTGTTACCTCCAGCCCAACGACAAGAACAAGACCGCATACCAGGCGCTTCAATCAAGACATATCCTTGAAGTCTACAGCCAATTTCTGTCACCGCTGCACTTGCCTCACCCGCTGACGCTGGTCGCTCTCAATTGCCAGCCGGATTTCCACAGCGACAGCCCTTTCTACTCGTCGGAAGATCGGGCGCTCCACTTCTGTTACGAATGGTACAATGATGTTTTGTACTATTCGCCCAAGGCGACGACACCCGAAGGCGTCACGCGCACCAGCGTTATCACCGGCATGTGGGCCGGCACGCTTTTGCATGAAACCGGCCACGCGTTGTTCGATATGCTCGACGTTCCCGTGTTCGGGCGCGAAGAAGACGCCGCAGACCAGGTAGCGGCTTTCATTGCGCTGCAATTCAATCCGGACGTTCAGCGAACGATCATCAAGGGCTTTGCCTATTTCTGGCAAATGGCGGCCAAGGACGGCAGCGACCCTCCGACTGCCAACAACCCCAATCCGCCCAAAGATGTAGTACAGCGCTGTTTCAGCGACCCGCTGTGCGCCTATTCGGACGAGCACGGCACCGCAAGCCAGCGCCTCTACAACACGCTGTGTCTTGGCTACGGAGGCAATCGCGAAGCCTTCAAGGATTTCGTGGTGATAGGTTGGCTGCCCAAGGAACGTGCCGACGATTGCGACCGCGAATATCGCCAACTTGCGATCGCTTTCAGCAAGACCATTCTGCCGTTCGTCGATCCGGAAATGAGAAAGAAAGTTCAAGCTACCCAATGGCTGCTGCCAGCGGAGATGCAGTAAGCAAAGAGCGGATTTAGTGCCCCGAGCGCGCAACATGGCGGGAACGTCATCGGCCCAGGCCTAAAGGTCCGTCAACGGCGCAAAATGATGGAGGAACTGCTCCCGCTCCCCGTCCTGTGCGTGGGCCTGACAGGCCATCGCGACATTGCATTGACCGGAGCCGCCGCCGAGGCGATCGAACGCAGCATCGAAGCTTTGCTGGAAGCCCTGCAACAGGCGCTGACGCCGGCGGTAGCCCGCGAGGCGGCATTTTTCTCCACTGCTTCCCCGGTCACCCGCCTGATCACAATGGGCGCGGCAGGTGCCGATCTTCTCGGGATGCGGGCGGCGAACAAACGCGCTATCAAGATTTCCTGCGTTATTCCGTTCGCCCAGGAAGAGTATCGCAGCGATTTCTCGCCTGCGGACGCGGCGGTCGCGGCGGACCTGCTCTCACGGACGGAAACGCTGCTCGAGCTTCCAGGCCAGCGCAACGAGGGCCCCCGCGCCTACGAACGCGCGAACGATATCATCCTCTCGAACATCGATGTCCTCGTGGCAGTCTGGAACGGCGGCCGCGCCCACGGCCGCGCCGGTACCGGGGACGTGGTGCAAGCCGCCGTGGTCAAAGGCATTCCCGTAATCGTCATTGACCCGGCCGCGCCGGCCACAGCTTCGTTGCTCGCGGCGCCGCACGGTGAAGATATCGAGCCGCCGGTGGCCAGCGACCTTAACCGCCGACCACTGCCGACTGATCTGACCGAATTCGTTCATGGCCTCGTCAGCCCTCCGCCGAAGCGCGTGCAACGGCAGGGTCTGAAAGACCTTGTCGCCGAGACGCCACGGTCGGCCGATTGGCGTTTCGAGTATCCGTTTTTGTTGGACGCCCTTGCGCGCCGGCCCAAAATCCGGCGCATGTTCGCGGCTGCGGCGGTAAAGACCGCGCCGCCCATGGACGAGGCTGCAATCCGCGTGGCGGCAGCCAACGCCAAGCGGCTGGAAAACGTCGAGCGCGCGCGCCAGATCATCGACGGATACGCGGTCCAATACGGTCGGCGCTTTCGCTCCAGTGCCGTCGGTCAATATCTGATAGTCATTGCCGGCATGTGGCTGTCCGGGCTGATCGGGCTGCTGATACCCTCGCTGGCGGCAGCGTCAATCGGCGTGCAGATATTGGCAAGCGTGCTGGTGCTGGTGGACGCGACTTTTCGTGCACGGCATCGCTGGCAGGAACGCTGGCTGGATTACCGCGTCGTTGCTGAACGGCTGCGCTGGCTCAGTTTTCGCTATTCGTTCGGTCTCGGTCCGGGACGGCGTGCTCAGCCGGCCATCCAAAGGCGCAAATCCTGGGTTGACTGGTATCTTGTGCGCACGGCGCATGCGCTGGGCTCGCCGGAAGGAAGAATCGATGCAGTTTCGATCGCAGCCGCCGCCCACCACCTGACGGAAGTCGAAATACCACAGCAGATCGACTACCATCGCGTGACCTTTCGCCAGCTTGGACTGTTGGAGAGGCGGCTGTCGCTCGCCGCTCACGGCGCCCTGGTCGTCGCAATAGGAGTAGCGGCGTTGCTCGCCGTCGCAGCGCTGCGAGCCGGCAGTCTGGACGCCGTCGGCTGGAAGCCGTTCGCCATCCTGCTGCTTTCCCTCCTGCCGTTCACGATGACCTCGTTGAACGGTCTGCGAGTGGACGCCGATCTCGCCCGGCTGGTCGAACGCTCGGCGCAAACGACCGCACTTTTGTTCCGCGCCAGACGCGCAATACTCACCGCCCCGCGCGACTACGATCACATCGCTTCGAACATGCATTGGCTTGCCGCGATCATGAGAACCGAGTTGGACGAATGGCGCTTCGTGATCGAGAGCCGCAGGTCTCGCGGCGGCCTGCGCCCAATCAAAAGGAAGCAGAGCCTGCGCCACCGACTAGACGCGCTGCGGAAACGGCTAAGCTAGGAACGGGCCATTCGCATGGCGCAACGCGCCGCTAAGCCTGGCGGACCTCGGCGCTTGACCGGGCGACGAGGGCCGGCGCTTCCTCGCCTGAGGCAGCCAAGTGGCGATGCACAGCGGCCATGACCTGCGCTCCCTCCCCGACCGCCGCGGCGACCCGCTTGACCGACCCGGACCGAACGTCGCCGATCGCGAAGATGCCGGGGCAAGTCGTCTCCAGCTGCCTGCGGTTGGCGCCGGCATCCGGACCGGTCAGCACAAATCCCTTGGGATCGAGCGCCACGCCGGACCCGGCAAGCCAGTCGGTGTTCGGATCGGCGCCGATGAAAAGGAACAGATGGCGGACCGGCCGCTTCACGTCCGCGTCTGAATCGGGCTGCCGCCAGCGAACAGCCTGTAATGCGCCCTCGATGCCTTCGAGGCCGGTAATCTGGGTACTGGTCAGCACTTCCACATTCGGCAATCCGCCGATTCGGTCGACCAGATAGCGGGACATCGTGTTCGCCAGATCGGGACCGCGGGCCAAGAGCCACACCTTGGCCGCCTGACTTGCCAGATAGACGGCTGCCTGACCCGCCGAGTTGCCGGCGCCAACCAAAGCTACTTCCTGCCCGGCGCAGAGTTTTCCCTCGAACGGCGAAGCCCAGTAATGCACGCTCGAAGACTTCAAACGCATCCAGGTCGGCAACCTCAAGGCTGCGGTATCGCGCACCGCTGGCGATCACGATGGCGCGGGCGTTCGCGCGCTCGCCGTTCTCCAATTTCAGAACGAAATGTTCCGGGCGCAACATCGGGGCGGTCTCAAAACCCACCACTTCATCGGGGATCGCCATCTCGACCCCGAATTTCTGCGCCTGATTGTAGGCGCGCGCCATCAGCGCGTTGCCGCTGATGCCGGTCGGAAAGCCGAGATAATTCTCGATCCTCGCCGAAGCGCCGGCCTGGCCGCCTCTGGCACGGCAGTCGAACATGAGTACTGAAAGGCCTTCCGACGCGGCGTAAACGGCAGCGGCAAGGCCGGCCGGTCCGGCTCCGACGATCGCCACGTCGTAGATTCGAGTGGAGTCGATCGGTCCGACAAGCCCGAGGCAGCGGGCTAGCTGAGTCTCGGTCGGATTGCGCAACAATTCTCCTCCTTGCGGACACAGCACAATCGGCAGCTCGCCGGGATCGACGTTGAAGCGCTCGATCAACGCCTTGGCCTCCGCGTCGGTGTCAGGATCGAGCATCCGGCGCGGATGCGAGTTGCTGCGGAGAAAATGCTCCAGCCGAAGTACGTCGCCATCGTCGGCGCGGCCGACGATGATTGGTCCGCCGGCTCCGGTTTCGAGCAGGCCCACGCGGCGCAATATCAGGGCCCGCATGATCCGTTCGCCCAGTTCCGCCTCGGCAATGATCAGCGCCCGCAACTTGTCCGGTGGAATGATCAGCGCCTTGACCGGCTCCCGCGCGTAGGAATCGACCAGTGCAGGCCGGCCCGCCAATTGCGCGAGTTCGCCCAAAAACGCGCCGGCGCCCTGGGTGACAATGGGTATCTCCTGGCCCGACCCGTCACGCTGCACCGACTCTATCCGTCCAGCCAGGATGACGGCCAGCGCCGAGCCGACATCACCCGCCTTCATTGCGGTTTCGCCGACCGCGAACGAGCGCACCGTGCCAAACCGGCGAATGCGCTCGATTTCGGACGGTTCTAGAACAGGAAACATCTGGTCGTAGCGGGTCTCAATGATGGGCTGGCGGGTCTGAGGCATCGCGGTCTGCAACTCCTGAATCCAATCGCACGTACAGGCCTTTACGGGGTGGCGCGGACGATCTCTTCCTCGACATCGCGCAATCGGTCCTTGCCGAAGAAGATTTCGTCGCCGACGAAGAATGTCGGGCCGCCAAAGGTGCCGCGTGCAACCGATTCTTGCGTATTCTTCAGCAGCCTGTCTTTGACTTCTGGCTCCGCGGCGCGAGCGAGCAGAGAATCCGCGTCGAAGCCGGACGCTGTCAACACCTCGCGCACGACCTCGGCATCGTCCATCTTTTTCTGATCGGCCCAAACCGCCTTGAACACCGCGTCGACGTAGCGCGCGAACACGCCCTCGCGCTGCGCGGCGACCGCGCCCCGCATGATCAAAAGCGTGTTGACCGGGAAAAACGGGTTCCAGGTAAACTGCGCAATGCCGTGACGGCGGATGAAGCGCTCCCGCTCCAGCTGTTCGTATTCGAGACGGTTTTTTATGCCCGCCATGCTTTCGGCGGGCGAGCGGTTGTTGGTCATCTTAAAGACGCCGCCGAGGAGCACGGGCACGTATTCGAACTTGACGCCGGTTCGGCGCTCGACGTCCGGAATCACCAAATGCGCCAGGTAGGCATTCGGGCTGCCGAAATCGAAGTGAAACTCCACTTTCGCCATCTCACCAGACCTCACCATAAGGACGAACATCGAGTTCGAAAGTCCAGGCGTCGCGCGGCTGCCGATAGAGCTGCCAATAGGCCTCGGCTACCGACGCCGGATTCATCAACTGATCCGGTTCGAGCCGGTCCAGAGCCTCGGCGCCGCCTCGCTGCTTGATGCGTTCACGCACAAACGCGGTATCGACACCGGCGTCGATGATGAGATGGGCGACATGGATATTCTTGGGTCCGAGCTCTCGCGCCATGCTTTGGGCGACCGCGCGCAGGCCGTGTTTGGCGCTGGCGAATGCCGCATAGCCGACGCCGCCGCGCAGGCTTGCCGTGGCGCCGGTGAAGAAGATGCAGCCCCTGCCGCGCGGCAGCATCAGGCGAGCCGCTTCGCGTCCGCTGAGAAACCCGGCATAGCAGCCCAATTCCCAGACTTTGCGGAACACCCGTTCCGTCGTCTCCAGCAGCGGAAAATTGACATTTCCTCCGACGTTGAAAATGCAGACTTCGAGCGGCGCATGCGCTTCGGCGGCGCGCAGAAAGCCGGTAATGTCGTCTTCGTTCCGGGCATCGAGGCCGCGTGCGACAATTTCCCCGCCAGCAGCTTCGACAGCCGCGACCAGCGGCGCCAGCTTGTCGGCGTTGCGGCGGCCGGCGAAGATCGTGAAGCCTTCGGCCGCAAATTTCCTGGCGATCGCGGAGCCGATGAAATCGCCCGCACCTATCACCGCCGCCGTGGCGTTTCGCTTGGTCAACTCTCGCTCCTTACAATCCCTTTGCAGCAAGCTCATCCGCCAGTATGCGCCCGACGCTACATCGGCGAAACCGGTTCCCGACCCTGGAGAGCTTGCCAATGTTTCGGTTCGCCGCCAGCATGGGAATGGCTTCGCCGTTCGCGGCCGCAAGGATTTTCGCAGCTACCGCGTGCCCCGGACGCGCTCAGTGACGCCGGGCCACCGCTCGCTTCGAAAGCACAGGGAGGATATCCAATATGACCGTCAGAGTTGTGAAAAACGGCGCTGTTTGGACGGTGATCCATGATCGACCCGAAGCCCGCAACGCGATGGACCCGGCAAGCGCAGACGCCCTGACGGCCGCCTTCCTTGAATTCGACGCCGACAAGAGCGCTTCGGTCGCGGTGTTCTATGGCGCAGGAGGCGCGTTTTGCGCCGGCTGGGATCTCAAATACGTCAGTACGTTGAACGCGGCGCATCCGCTTGGCGAACTCGATATCCCGGCCGCGGGGCCGCGCGGCAATGGCGGCGAAATTCCGCGCGGACCGATGGGGCCTTCGCGGCTCGAACTGGACAAGCCGGTGATCGCGGCCATCGAGGGTCCGGCCGTTGCCGGCGGCATGGAGCTTGGGCTGTGGTGTGATTTTCGCGTGATGGCGGAAGAGTCTTACTTTGGGGTGTATTGCCGGCGCTGGGGGGTGCCGTTGATCGACGGCGGCACTGTGCGGCTGCCGCGCATCGTCGGCCAGGGCCGCGCGCTGGAGATCATTCTCACCGGGCGAAAAGTCCCAGCGGAAGAGTGCTTGAACATCGGCCTGTGCGAATACCTCACGCCAAAAGGCGGCTCGCGACAAAAGGCCGAAGAACTCGCACAGGAGATCGCACGCTTCCCGCAGGTATGCGTGCGCGCCGATCGGCGTTCGGCCATCAAGAGTCACGGTCTTGCCGTGCGTGATGCGCTGATCCAGGAATGGTACAACGGGCGCGAGGCGCTGATCGCTGATGGCGTATCAGGCGCCACGCGTTTCAAGGACGGCCTCGGCCGTCACGGCGATTTCGAAAAGATCCGGTAGATCGGCCTCGCGAACAAAAGCTCCTGTTGGTGGAATTCGCCAGGCGGCGACCAACGTCCGCCGCGCTGATTATTTGCTTTCCAAGTAGCGGCGCCAAAACATGCATAATGATCTGCTAATGGCGAGGGACAAATTTGGTTAATGCGTTGATTCCAACGGAAACCGACCATTCATATTTACTCGATGGAGAGACCTTTTAAGTCATAGTCGAACGAGGTTTCACACACACACGATACCGTTGACGGTGGAATTGAAATGAGTTCCGCTTTCCGAACTCGCCAACCGCACGAAGCTCTTCCGCCGGAAATCTATATTCCGTTGGTCGATTCGCTTTTCAAGGAGGGCCAAACCCTCTTCGTTGGAATCTTTTTTGTCATCGGCTCGGTTCTCGCCACCTACTGGAAAACGGGCGAACCTCTGATCCTGTACTGCGCGATTGCGATCTTTGTCGTCGCGTGCGTGCGGGGAATCATGATGCGCATGTATTTGCGCTCCCGCGCGTCGGTTACGACGGCGGAAATCGCGAGACGCTGGGAATATCGCTATGGCGCCGGTGCCTCCGTCATCCTCGCCCTGATGGGGCTCTGGTGCTACGTCGCCTTTTCGCGGACGACCGATCCCTTTGCGCATCTCGTCAGTTTCACGATGACGATCGCCTACGCTGCGGGTATTTTCGGAAGGAATTTTGCCAATCCACGGTTCGTGATCCTGCAAATTCTGTGCACCTGGACGCCGATCGCGGCGGCGCTGGTGCTGTACGGAAATGTGTATCATTGGTTTTTCGCGATCCTGCTCATTCCGACATTCTACGGGATCAAGCTCATCGCAGACCGCTTGCGCGGCACGCTGCTCGACGCGGTGGTCACCTCGCGCGACATGTCGCTCTTGGCGAAGCGGTTCGACACCGCGCTGAACAACATGCCGCACGGGCTGTGCATGTTCGATTCCAGGCGCCGTATCGTCGTCGCGAACCAGAGGCTCAATCAGCAGACCGGATTGGCTCCCGACGTTGAACTCAAGGGCTCGACCGTACGCGACCTGGTGGAAGCGGTCGTCAAGGCTGACTTGCTTTCAGACGACAGCGCTCAAGGCCTTATCGACAACCTCGAAAAACGCCTTTCCGGCAGCGACGACGCCGCCTTCGTCACCGAACTGTCGAACGGGCGCACGCTCGAGTTCACCGTGCAGCCGATGGAAAACGGCGGCATGGTGGTTTTGGTCGAGGACATCACCGAGCGAAAGATTGCCGAGGCCAAGATCAATCAGCTGGCGCGATTCGATCCGTTGACCGGGCTGCCCAATCGCAACGTCCTGCGCGACCGCATGGAACTGGCGCTCTCGCAATGGCGGCCAGACAACATGTGCGCCATTCACTTCATCGATCTGGATCAGTTCAAACAGGTCAACGACACGCTTGGGCATACGCGCGGCGATATGCTGCTCGAGGCTGTCGCCGAGCGACTGCGTGCCAACATCCGCGACGCCGACGTTATTTCGCGCTTCGGCGGCGACGAATTCGTCATCTTGCAGGCGCCGATCACATCGCTCGAACAGTGCGAAGCCCTTGCCACGCGCGCGATCGAAGCTCTCCGGGGCACCTACGATCTGGATGGGAACAAGGTCGTCGTCACCGCCAGCATCGGCATCGCCGTCGCCAAGAACCACATCGATCCCGAACAATTCCTGCGCAACGCCGACATCGCCCTCTATCAGGCGAAGACGGACGGGCGGGGCACCTGGCGCTGGTTCGAGGCGAAAATGGAAGCCAGCGCACAGGCGCGCCGAGCTCTCGAGCTTGACTTGCGCAGCGCGACCGAAAGCGAGGACTTCGAGCTCTACTATCAGCCGCTCTTCAACCTGAAGACGCGGCGGATCGAGACCTGCGAGGCGCTGCTGCGATGGCCACACCAGCAGCGCGGCATGGTATCGCCCGCCGAGTTCATCCCTGTCGCCGAGGAAATGGGCCTTATCGTCGAAATCGGCAATCAGGCGCTCTACAAGGCCTGCCTGGAATGCCGCCGCTGGCCCGGCGAAACCTCGGTGGCGGTCAATCTGTCGTCGATTCAGTTCGACAGATCCAATGTCCCGGCGCTGGTGCGCGAGACGCTCGCCGCCACCAACCTCCCGGCCCACCGGCTGGAGATCGAGATCACCGAAACGACCCTGCTGCAGAACACGCAACGGACCCGCGCCGACTTGCGTCAGCTTGTCGAGCTTGGCGTGAAGATCTCCCTCGACGATTTCGGCACCGCTTATTCGAGCCTGAGCTATTTGCACAGCTTTCCATTTCACAAGGTGAAGATCGACCAGTCGTTCCTGCAAGGCCTTGGTGACGACGAGCGAAGGGTAACGCTGCTGCGCGGCATGACCCGATTGAGCGCGCAACTGGGGTTGCGGGTCGTGGTGGAGGGCGTCGAAACCCAGGAGCAGCTCGACCTGCTCGCCAGCGAGGACAGCATCGACGAAGTGCAAGGCTACCTGCTCTCCCGGCCGATGCCGGCGGCCGACTTGCGCAAGCTGCTCTACGCATCCTACGTTTCCCCGGCTCAGCTATCCTCCTGGCCGAATAAAATCAGAAGCGACGCCGCGTGAGCTGCCGATCAACTATCGGCGCGCGGTTCTAGACTGGAGGGCGAAAGATTAACCCTAATATACCGCGAAAATTGTAATTACATTAACAAACTGTTAACCTCCGCACGTTGTTTGACGCTGGCCGGTTGATGGACGCCGGGTGAACGTCGAAGGTGAGACAGTAATGACTGCCGAAGTGAGGAGGTCGTCTATTTCAGTTGCTCCAATTCCGGTAAAAAATTTCTCCGAACGCCTTGCAGATCTCGCGGCACGAACCGAGTGCAGAGCAGCCAATACCGAGGAAGAGCGCGAAGCAATCTTTCGGCTTCGATACCTGGCTTACCTGAGGGAAGGCGCGATCTCCGCAAATCCGACCGGAAGATTCACCGACGCCGACGACAGCGACGACAACGCTTATCTCCTCGGATTTTATGTCGACGGTGAATTAGCGAGTTCGCTTCGGCTTCATATCGGATGCCGAGAACATGCCGACTTTCCATCGCTAGAAGTGTTTCCCGACGTATTGCAACCGCGTCTGGATGCAGGACGGATCGTGGTCGATTCGACGCGATTCGTGGCCGACGAGCGGCTTTCCCGCATCCATCGCGGTTTGCCCTATGTGACGCTTCGAGCGTGTGTGCTGGCGGCCGAGTATTTCCGCGCCGACGACCTTCTGGCGGCCGTAAGGGTTGAGCATCAGGCATATTACCGGCGCGCCTTCGGTCACCAGGTGCTTTGCGAGCCGCGTCCCTACCCGCAACTGGCGAAGCCCATCAGCCTGATGTCGGTGGATTTTCCGACCGTCAGAGAAGGATGGTACAGCAAATACCCGTTCTTTCACTCGAGCGAGTCCGAGCGCCGGAAATTGTTCGAGCGTCCGCCGAACTCAGGGGCGGAAGCGGACGCGAGCATGCAACCGGCGGACTCCGGCGCGGCGATCTTAGCGCGAGGAGCCAGCCGCCCTTTCGTTGATGCGGCGGCCTGACTGACCAAGTCCTGACTGACCAAGTCCTGACTGACCAAGTCCTGACTGGTCAAACAATAGCCAGCCCCGCGCGCCCATTCAGGTCATGATCTGCAGCCCGCGCCGGCCCGCAGGCACGGCAGACATCGCTAGCCGTTCGTAGCCGCGGCCCGTCGTTCCATGGTTACCCGAAACTGAATCCAGGCCATACAAAACCACAGCCGGGCTTCAATCGATATTTCGAAACGTCGCTTATACCCATGTGTACGTTGAACCTTTTCGGCATGACAAGCGATGTCAATGAACGACGATCTCGTGATCATCGATGTAGAAGAGACGGCGCCGGCACCGCGCGCGTTGCTGATTGCGTGTCCGGTATGCGGAGCTGGAATTGCATTCGCCAGAAGCCCCGTGCCCCACATGGACGAGTGCGGCTTCGAAAGCTACCGCTTCGAATGCAAAGATTGCGGCGCTGTGCTTGCCGGAATCGTCGATCCTGCCGACGATGCGTTGTTGCTCACCGAAACCGAGATCTGACGGCTTGCGGCAGAGCGCTCGACACCGCCGTTTCGCGATATTCAGTGCCGCTTTTCAAATCGCCCGCGATCATGCGCCACCGAGAAATCCAGTTCCGGGCCAAGCGGCACGATGCGGGTTGGATTGATTGCCGTCATGCTCATGAAATAGTGCCGCTTGATGTGATCCATGTTCACGGTGTCGGCCACGCCCGGCACCTGAAAGAGATCGCGGAGATAGTTTGACAGATTAGGATAATCGGCGATCCGGCGCAGATTGCATTTGAAGTGGCTGTTGTAGACCGCGTCGAAACGAACCAGCGTCGTGAACAGCCGCCAATCCGCCTCGGTCAGCCGACCGCCGACCAGATAACGCTGCCGCGACAGCAGCTCCTCGAGCCAGTCGAGCGCCGCGAACACGGCGCGGCAACCTTCCTCGTAGGCGCTTTGCGTCGTTGCAAAGCCGGCGCGGTAGACGCCGATATTAACGTCGCTGTAGACCCGCGCGTTGATGCGATCGATCTCGGACCGCAGTTCCGCCGGATAGTAATCGGCGCGGTCGTTGGTCAACGAGGCGAACGCCGAATTGAGCATGCGGATGATCTCGGGCGACTCGTTGTTGACAATGGCGCGCCGCTCCTTGTCCCACAGCACCGGCACCGAAACCCGCCCCGTATAACGTGGATCCGCCAGCAGGTAGATTTCGCCAAGGCGGTGCTTGCCGTTGACCGTGTCGGCGATCGTGCCGGGGGTCGTTCCGAACTCCCAGCCCTGCTCGCCCATGACCGGATCGAGGATCGACATCGAGATGACGCTCTCGAGCTCCTTCAGCTTGCGGAAAATCACCGTGCGGTGCGCATACGGGCATGCCAGCGAGACATAGAGGTGATAGCGCCCGCGCTCCGCGGCAAAGCCGCCCTCGCCCGACGGCCCGGCGCTGCCGTCCGGCATCACCCAATTGCGGAAAACAGGTTCGGCCGGCACGAAACGCCCGCCATTCGCTCCGGCGTCGTACCACTGCGTATGCCACACACCGTCGACGAAAACTCCGTGCGCCATCGCGATCCCTCCTGCACAAACAAGCTATAGCAAGTGTATGTACGGATGAGGAGCGGTGAAATCCGGAACACGGGTTCGTCGGCCCGGCCGTCCCTGCCGGGCGTGACGGCAAAGGCGACATGCGTCATCATTGGGACACGGCCCGCCGTTTCGCCCGGGCACGAGAGCAACGATGATAGAGCGATACAGCGATCACGCCGCCAACGAGCGGACCTTTCTGGCCTGGATTCGCACCGCCATCGCGATCATGGCTTTCGGCTTCCTGGTCGAGAAGTTCGATTTATTCCTGGAGATCGCCGGCCAGACGCTCGCGCGGCGCGCGCTGGGTGGCGGCGGACAGACTTTAGGCAATGTCGCCGGCCTGATTCTTATTGGGCTCGGAGCCGTCATGATTATTCTGGCATTGGTGCGGTTCCGCAAAACCGAACGAGAGATCGACAGCGCGGAGCGGAAAGCCGGGTCGGGTGGGCCGCTCGACGTGGCGCTCGCGGCGCTGCTGGCGCTCATCGGCGTCGCGTTGTTTGTGTATCTTTCGTACACGGTAATCAGCAGAGTTCTGACTGCACGGGCTCGTGCGCGAAAACTATCGGCATCCGGGAGGAAATATCTGTGAAGGCGGCTTTCATCGAGCGATTTGGCGGTCCGGAAGTTTTGCAATACGGCGACTTGCCGGACCCCGTGGCCGGACCGGGCCAGATCGTCGTCGACGTGGCGGCGGCAAGTGTCAACGGCGCCGACTGGAGAGTGCGGGCCGGGCAATATTCCGAGGCTAAATTTCCCCTGGTGCTGGGGCGGGACTTTTCCGGATCGGTCGCCACGCTGGGCGCCGGCGTCGATGACCTGAAAATCGGCGACGCCGTATTCGGCGTGCTCGAAGCCGGACGGGAAGGCGCCTACGCCGAAAAGATCGCGATAACAGCCGCGATCGTCGCCAGGAAGCCGAACGGCCTCTCCCATGTTGACGCCGCCGCCGTGGCGCTAACCGGCCTTACCGCAGTTGCCGCCGTCGAAACGTCTCTGAAACTGCAACGCGGCGAGAAGATCCTGATCCAGGGCGGCGCTGGCGGCGTGGCGAGTTTCGCGATCCAACTCGCCAAGCATATCGGTGCGCATGTCATCACGACCACCAGCACGACCAATATCGACTATGTACGCGGCCTCGGCGCCGACGAAGTTATCGATTACACCACGCAGGATTTCACCAGCGCCGTGAGGGATTGCGATGCGGTGTTCGATACGGTCGGCGGCGAGGTGGCGCTAAAATCATTCGCAGTGCTCCGGCCGGGCGGCCGCGCCGCTTTCATCGCCTCCGGCCCGCAGGCGCCGCAGCCCGACCGCAACGACGTCACATCGCTTCGGCCCGCCGTCGGCCGCGCCCGCGCCCCGCTCGAACGCGTCGCCGCATTGGTCACGATGGGCGCGGTGCGCCCGCCCGAGATCAAGCTCTACAGCTTATCGCAAGCCGCCGAAGCCCATCGCGTCAGCGAGGCGCGTCACTTCCGCGGCAAGCTGGTCTTTCAGGTGCGATAAGCTGCTACGCGCCTGTCGTCAAAAACAAATCAAAGGGAGAGAAAATGTCGCAGAGCCTGGACGGATATGTCGTGTTGATCACCGGCGGCACGACGGGCTTGGGCCTGTCGCACGCGCGCGTGCTTGGCGGGCGCGGCGCCAAGGTGGCGGTCACGGATTTCAAGCAGGAGAACCTCGACCAGGCGGCTGCGGAGTTGCGGCGCACGGGCATCGAACCGCTTTGCCTCAAGGCCGACAATCGCGTCGCCGGCGAGGTGAAAGCCGCGGCCGCGAAGGCGGAGGCGACGTTCGGCAAGGTCGACATTCTCGTCAATAATGCCGGCATCAGCGGACAGATGGCGGCGATCGAGGAAATCGACGAGGCGTTCTTCGACAGTCTCTTTGCGACGCACGTCAAAGGCGCTTTCTTCGCGGTGCAGGCCGTCGTTCCCGGAATGAAGAAGCGCAAGTTCGGCAGGATCATCAACACCGGGTCGACATTTGCCATGACCGGCTCGCCGGCGATGAGCCACTATACCGGCGCGAAGGGTGCGCTCACCGCGCTTACCCGTGCCTGGGCGCGGGAATTCGCGCCCTTTTCGATCACGGTCAATACCGTGTCCCCCGGCTTCACCGACACGCCGATGACGCGCGGCGATGTCACACCCGAGATTTTCGAGGAAATCATCTCCGGCATGGCCCTCAAACGTCAGGTCTTGCCGGAGGAAATTTCCTACGCGGTGGCTTGGCTCGCCAGCCGGGAGAGCGACGCGGTGACGGGTCAGAACATCAGTCCCAATTGCGGTCAGGCGATCGTCGGCATCTAGGCGTTACTCCGGCGCCTTGCCGCCGTGTGCCTTGCACTCAGCCCGGAATTTCTTCCGCTCCTTGCCGTGCAGATTCTTGGCATTGGCCTGATCCGAACAAGCCTTGGAGATGGCTTTCTTGCTCGCGGACGACGTCGTGGATTTAGGGGCCGGGGCGGGCGCGGGGTCCTCTGCCCAGGCCGGTCCCACGCCGATCGCAAGCGACAAAAGCATGGCGGCAACGATGGACGATCTCGTCATCATGTTTCTCCTGATTGTGCGGGTTCGACGAACTCAACTTATCACGGCTGATGGGCCGGAAGTAGTCCTGCTGGAAGTAGTCCCGTCCGAATAACTCTCACGATTGTTCCATACCGGCCGGTTCACCGGATCGTCACGCGACTAGAAGTGCGATCTCGCGGCACTTGCTTCGCCTAACCGGGACCTAGCGGATGGTCGGCGCCATGATTAGATCACCGCCGTTGTCGTAACATGACGCCAGCGCCCTATCGCAAACGGCTGGCAGCAAACAGAGCGCACCCATGTCCCCCCTTGCCCTCCTGCTCAACATCCTTTGGATGATCTTTGGCGGCGTATGGATGGCCGTCGGCTGGTTCGTCGCGGCCGTGATCATGGCAATCACCATTGTCGGGATTCCGTGGGCACGGGCGGCGTTCAATATTGCCTCCTATGCACTGCTGCCGTTCGGCCGGAAGGCCGTATCGCGCGCCGAATATCTCGGCACTACCGATATGGGCACCGGGCCGTTGGGGCTCATCGGCAACATCGTATGGCTCGTACTCGCCGGCTGGTGGCTGGCGCTCGGCCATCTGGTCACGGCGTTCTTTCTTGCCATAACGATTATCGGCATCCCGTTCGCCTGGGCGCATTTGAAGCTTGCCGGAATCGCGCTCTGGCCGATCGGCAAGATGATCCTTGATGCCGACGACGTGCCGCTGCGCTATCAACGCCCTGCGCAAGGCATGCGCGCAATGTCGTAAAGTCCCGGGAGCCGGGTGAGGAGCCGTACATGACCAGCCATCATTTCCACGCCGTCGTTTGGATCGACCATCACGAGGCGCGCGTATTCCATTTCAGCCCGACCGAGGTCGAAAAGCTGGTGTTGCATCCGGATCATCCGACGCGTCACATTCACCACAAGGCGAATTCCATCGGCAGCGGACATGCGTCGGAAGATCACGCCTTCCTGCACGCGGTCGCCCAATCGTTCGCCGACGCCGGCGCCGTCCTGATCACCGGACCGGCCAACGCCAAGACCGAACTGGTCAAGCACATCAGCCAGCACGACCCGGGATTGATGAAGAAGGTCGCCGGTATCGAAACCGTCGATCATCCGAGCGACGGCCAATTGGTCGCGCACGCCTGGCATTACTTCAAGGCCGAGGATCTGATGTTGCCGCAGAAGGGCTAGCGCACCGCGTCGCCCGATTTTCGCGGGCGCTGCATCGCGCCAACTTCAGCACCGACCCATTCACCAAACAGACCCATTCACCAAACAGACCCATGCACCAAGCAGACCCATTCACCAAGCAGAGGACCATTCCATGCAGTCGTCATTGTCTCAGGCATCCGTCTCGGTTTTTGAAATTGGGCTGAATGCATTGTCGGGCGTTCTCGACAAGGCTGAGGCTTTCGCGGCCTCCAAGAAAATCGATCCTACCGTGCTTTTGCATACCCGGCTGGCGCCGGACATGTTCAACCTCACCCGCCAGGTGCAAGTCGTGACCGATCAGGCAAGGCGCGGGTGCGCGCGACTCGCCGGCGTGGAAGCGCCGAGCTACGAGGACAACGAGACCACCATTGATCAGCTTAAGGCGCGCCTCGCCAAAACGGCGGCCTACTTGAAAACGCTCGACACCAAACAGATCGACGCCGCAGCCGATCGCGAGATCACGTTTCCACTCGGGTCCAACAAGGCCCAGATGAAAGGCGGCGACTACCTCAACCACTTCGTGCTGCCGAACTTCTATTTCCATCTCACCGCCGCCTACGCCATTCTGCGTCATAGCGGCATGGATCTCACCAAGCGCGATTTCTTGGGCGGCATCCCCATCAAGATGGTCTGATGGCCCAGTAAGACCGCGGCGGGCTCGACCGCCGCGGCTTTTCAACAGCGGGGCGAACGCCGTCGCATTTTGCCTGAGGATATGCCGACGGAATGCCGCGCTATCCCGGCGATTCATAGGCGATGAACCGGACGATTCTCCACCGGCCGTCAGCCTCCCGGCGGAACACGTCGATCCCGTATTCTTGAGAAACCGTCGCCGCTTGAGTACCCGAATCCGTAACGGTGAGGGTCCATATCAATCGCACGGTCGCCAAATCGCCCGATACCAGAATGTCCTTGATGGCCAGAGCGTAGGCGTATCGCTTGGTCGGGTCGGTTAAGGAGTGGCGGAGGACATCGCAGATGTCTTTGTAATTGCGCTCGGGATATCCCCTGTAGTCATAGCGGAGGTCGGTGGAGAAAAGACCGCAAACCGCTTCCACATTTCCCGCGTTGAAATCCTCCGTCCATTTCGTCAGGGCCGCGCGCACGGCGGCTTGCCCCGAATCCGGCGTTTGCGCCGTCGATGGCGATGCGAGCGGGTAAATGAGGATGGCCACCGCGAGCGCCCCATACAGCAGGCTTGCGGCAATACGTTGCACAATCATTGTTTCAATCCGATCGCAGTCTTGGCTCGCGATTGCAGCAAGGTTGCCCCGGATTTCGCTGCCGCTCAATCCGGGCTACGCTAGCGGCGCTCGCGCGGAGGATCTGCCGCTTGGACCCGGAATTCATTCGCGAACTTTTCGCACCCTTCGGTCCGGTGACGGTGAAGCGCATGTTCGGCGGCGCCGGCATCTGGTCCCACGGCCTCATGTTCGCGCTGGTTTTCGACGGCGCGATTTGTCTCAAAGTGAACGAAACCAGCATTCCGGATTTCGAACGCGAGGGAAGCCGGCCGTTCGTCTATACCCGCGCCAAAAGCGCCGGCCGCGTCGGCCAAGCTTCGCTGTCCTATTGGCGCCTGCCCGAGCGGCTCTACGACGATCCCGACGAGCTCGCGGCGTGGGCTAATCGCGCGTTTGCCATCGCGCAAAGCAAGAAACTCGCGCCGCGCATGGGGGCGAAACAAAAACGGAAGCGCTCGGGCAAGAAATAGCACGCTCACCGCGGCGCGCTGGCCTTGTTTTCGCCAGCGCGTTTGAGCGCAATGCTCGCCTCCTCGAGATCAAGTTCGTGCTCTATGCGCCGGCGCGCCTCGTCGGTGATTTTCCCGTCGCGCAGCAGCCGATAAATGTACTCGCGCTCGGCGGCAATCAACTCCGCCCGCAATTCCGTCGCCGCCGCGACGGTGTCGAACCCGTCTCCCGTTTCGCGCGGCAGCTGTCCGGCGCGATCGTCGTGGCGCGCGCGCAGGATCGCGACGACATCCGGGTCCGTTTGGCCCTCCGCGGCGAGCCCCTCAAGCCGGTCCAGCCCGACCTTGAGTGCTTCGAGGCGCGCGGCGATCTCCGCATCCTGCTCGCGCCGGCGTTCGTCCTCGGCATCGCGGGGCAACGCGAGCCAGCGCACGACCGCCGGCAGCGCCAGTCCCTGCCCGATCAGCGTGACGACGATGACGGCGAACGTGACGAAGATGATAAAGTCACGGCGCGGAAACGGCGTGCCGGCGACCGTGGTCAGCGGGATGGCGAGCGCGGCGGCGAGCGAGACGACGCCGCGCACGCCGACAAACGACAGAGCGAACAACCACTGCCAGGGCGGCACCGGATCGCGCTTGGCCAGTGCCGGACTAAGCCACCGCGGCACGTAGGCCGCCGGGAAAGTCCAGATGAAGCGGGCAGCGATCAGCACGGCGATGATGAGCGGCACGCCGATCGCCAGATCGCGCAGAAAGACCGCATCCGCGTGGTCGAGCAGCGTGCGCACCTGCATGCCCGTCACCAGGAAGACCAGGCCTTCGAGCAGATAGATGACCAGGTCCCAGAAGAATATCCCCTGCAGCCGCGTCGTTGCCGGAATAAGCAGCGGGCCGTTCCAGCTCACATAGAGGCCGGCGGCCACCGCCGCCAGCACACCCGATCCGCCGAAGTGCTGCGGCACCAGGAACGCCGCATAGGGCGTCAACAGCGACAGCGTGACTTCGACGCGGGGATCGCCCACCCACCGGCGCAGGCGCAGGCTGGACCAGCCAATACCGATGCCGTAGGCGATTTCACCGACCACGATGAGGGCGAACGTCCCCGCGGCCTCGCCGAGGGAGAACACGCTGGTGCCGACCGCGGCGACGGCAAAGCGATAAAGGATCAAGGCGGTGGCATCATTGGCCAAGCCTTCGCCTTCGAGCACCACGACCAGCCGCCGTGGCAAACCTATCCGCCGGACGATGGCGAGCGGGGCGACGACATCGGTCGGCGCGACGATAGCGCCAAGCACGAGACCGACGGGGAATGGGATACCGAGTGCGTAAAAGCCGACCGCGGCAACTGCGGCGCTGGTGAACAGGACGCAGCCGAAGGCAAAGAGCGCGATCGGGCGAAGATTGAAGCGGAATTCGCGCCAGCTCATGGCAACACCGGCCGAGTAGATGAGCGGCGGCAGGATTCCGAGCAGCACAAGTTCCGGCGCAAGCTCGATCCTCGGCAGGCCGGGAATCAGCGCCAGCGCAATGCCGGCAACGACGAGAAGGATCGAGGGCGCGGTGTTTAGTCGCTTGGCGGCAACGGCGACGACCACCAGCACGGCAAGCAGCAGCAATATGGTCTGGATGGTCGCCGTCATCTGTCACACGATGCCGGATATCCCATCGCGGTCAAGCCGCAGTGGCGGTGACGGTGGCGAATGTCGTCATACGCGGGCATAGCCGTTCGAAGAACGGCGTCGCTTCGCTCGCCTATGACCCGCGTATCCATGCTGAGACGAAGCACGGAACGCCTCGTCGTTCTCGCATTCAAGCCGAACGTCAGCATGGATTGCCGGGTCAAGCCCGGCAATGACGAAGGAGAAGACTAAAGGGTCAGGCATAGCGGGGAAGGAGTGGTGAGGCTCGCCGCGGATTTCGCTACCGCCCAATCCGGGCTACGCTTGCTGCGCGCGACCGTGGCGTCTGGAGTAGCCCCATGCATGACGAATTGACCGCAGGGGAGCTTCGCGAACTCCTCCAGCTTGAGCCGAATGCAACCTGCGGGTTCGTGCGGCAGACCTATCTGAGCAAGCGACCGATCGCTCCCGGCGGCTTGTCGGCGCCGTTCGCCGACGGACGGCCTTTGGGCTCCGCCCTCTACTTCATGGTGACGCCGATCGCGCCGGTGCGGCTACATCGCATCCGCAACGACCAGCTCTACCACTACTATCTCGGCGATCCGATCGAGCTGTTTCTGTTGCACGCGGACGGCAGCGCTGAACGGATCGTCGTCGGGCCTGACATTCGCGGCGGGCAGCGTGTGCAGCAACTGATCCCGGGCGATACGTTTCACACCGCGCGCGTGATCGGAAAACGCCGCTGGTTCCTCGGCGCCAGCACCGCATGGCCGGGTGTCGTGCCGGCCGACGCGGAAATCGGCAAGCTCGACGAACTCGCCGGAAAGTATCCGGCTATCGCCAACGATCTGCGCGCGATCGCCGCGTCGGTGCAGAACGTTCCGGCCGGAGCGGGCGGCGGTTAGCAAGTAGCCCGGGTTGAGCAGGGCGAAACCCGGGGAACCCATCTTTGCCCGAATGCCACTCCCTGATTTCGCTGCCGCTCAATCCAGGCTACGTTTGCTAATCGACCCAAACAACGACGCGTCTGCCCTGCTTGTCTTTGAACGCACCAACGATGATGAGAATGAAATCAACAAGCGTCCAGATACCCAGGCCGCCCAACGTGATTATCTGGAGTATTCCGGTGCCAATCTTGCCGACATAAAACCGGTGCACTCCGAATATCCCAAAGAACCAGCACAACAAGAGGGCGGCGAGGCGGCTCTTGGGACTGGCGCCCGCCGGCCAGACCTTCACGCCGGTCGGCGCACCGCAGTGCGGACATGCGGGCGCCAAATTTGAAATGATCTGCCCGCAGCTAGGGCAAAACTGCTGATTGGCGCCGAGGACCGGCTTTGTTTCAGACATCGACGCTCCCCCGGGGATCCCCTCAATCGGGGCTACAGCTATCACAAAAAGCTCTGCGGATCGACGTCGATCTCGAGCTTGATGCTCCCCTTCGCCTTCGGCGCTTCGGCGAGCCAGTCGCGCAAGTAAGCCGACAGATCAAAGTTGCGCGGCGCCTTCACCAACAAGCGCAGCCGATGCCGGCCGCGCACCAGAGCAAGCGGCGCGTCGGCGGGGCCAAGCACGCGCACCTCGTCGAGCGGCGGCGCGGCGCGCGCCAGCGCCCGCGCGTAGCCTTGCGTGTCGTGCCTGTCCAAGCCGGAAACAACGAGACTCGCCAGCCGGCCGAACGGCGGATAGTGCGCGGCTTCGCGCATCGCGATCTCGGCGTCGTAGAAGGCGTCGCGATCCTGCGCGATCAACGCGCGCATCACCGGATGCTCCGGCTGATGCGTCTGCAGATAGCCGCGGCCGATGCCGGCGTCGCGCCCGGCGCGGCCGACCACCTGATGCAAAAGCTGAAACGTTCGCTCGGCGGCGCGCGGATCGCCGTTGGAAAGGCCGAGATCGGCGTCGACGATGCCGACGAGATTGAGCTTCGGGAAGTGATGGCCTTTGGCGACAAGCTGCGTGCCGATCACGATGTCGAAGCGGCCCGCGGCAACGTCGTCGAGTTCCTGCCGCAGCCGCTCCATCGTGGCGACGAGGTCGCTCGACAGCACCAGGATGCGCGCCTGCGGGAACAATTCGCGCACCTCCTCTTCCAGCCGTTCGACGCCGGGCCCGATGGCGGCGAACGAGTTCACCGCCTGGCATTTCGGGCATTGCGCCGGATGCGGCATGGCGAAACCGCAATGGTGGCAGACAAGCTGCTTGCGGAAACGGTGATCGACCAGCCAGGCGTCGCAGTTCGGGCAGGAAAAGCGGAAGCCGCAGGCGCGGCACAGCGTCAGCGGCGCATAGCCGCGGCGATTGAGAAAAAACAGCGCCTGCTCGCCGCGCTCGATCGCGATCGCCACCGCGCCGGCCAGCGTCGGCGCGATGAAGCGGCCAGGCGGCGGCCGCTCCTGGCGCAGATCGATCGCCTCGACCGACGGCATGCGTTGGCCGCCGAAGCGCTCGGGCAACGCGAGGCGCCGATAGCGGCCGCGCCGCGTATTCACCTCGCTCTCCAGCGACGGCGTCGCTGACGACAGCACCACCGGGATGCGGGCGATATGGCCGCGCACCACCGCCATGTCGCGGGCGTGATAGCGCACGCCGTCTTCCTGTTTGTAGGCTTGATCATGCTCCTCATCGACGACGATGAGGCCGAGATCGGCATAGGGCAGGAACAGCGCCGAGCGCGCGCCGACCACGACTGAAACTTCGCCGTCGGCGACAGCCTTCCAGGTGCGGGCCCGTTTGCGCGGTGATAATTCTGAATGCCACTCAGCCGGCCGGACGCCGAAACGCGCGGCGAAGCGGTCGAGAAACTGCGCCGTCAGCGCGATCTCAGGCATCAGAATGAGGCTTTGGCGGCCGCGGCGGATCGCGTCCGCCACCGCCTCGAAATAAACCTCGGTCTTGCCGGAGCCGGTGACGCCATCGAGCAGCGTCACCGAATAGCCGTCCGCCGCCACCGTTGCTTTCAGTTGCGCGGCGGCAGCGTTCTGGTCGCTGGTCAAATCCGTTTGCACAAAATCCGGATTGGGCTTTTCCGCGACCGGCTCCGGCGGCAGCACCAAGGTTTCGAGCGTGCCTTCGTCGATGAGCCCATCGATCACGCCGGCGCTCACGCCCGCTTCGCGCGCCGTGTCGCTCTTGCCGCGCACCATGCCGTCGGCAAGAAGCGCGAGCGCGCGCCCGCGCGCGGTCGTCATCCGCTGCGGCGGCGGACCGGCTAGGCGCACACCGACGCGCTCGCGCTCGGCGCCGAGATTTTCGCCCATGCGCAGACACATCCGCAGCACCATGCCGCGCGAGCTGACGGTATAATTGGCGACCCAGTCGACGAAGCTGCGCAGCTCCGGGCGCAGCGGCGGCAGATCGAGCTTTTGCTCGACATCCTTGAGCCGGTTGTCGAGCCGGGGATTGGGCTTTGCGTTATCCGCCCACACCACGGCGGTCGCCTCGCGGGCGCCGAGCGGCACGCAAACGATGTCGCCCGGCGCGAGCGTGAGGTTCTCGGGCACCCGGTAGGAATAGGCCCGGTCGAGGGCGACCGGGACCAGGACATCGACGACGCGTTTGGCCATGACCGACTTTCCGCACCGACTTTCCGCCGATTCCGGTCGGTTTAGGAAGGGGAAAGAACTTCTCGTCATCCTCCCCCGTTGAGCGCAGCGAACAGGGGAACCGCGCGAAGCGCGGTGGTGGGGGCAAAGGCCATCAGTCTGGCGCTATGCAGCACACCCCCTCCACCATGCTAGGCATGGTCCCCCTCCCCCGCTGCGCGGGGGCGGAAAGATGCCGGCGCGGAAAATGGTCCTGGATAATAAAACTGAGGGCGTCGCCCCCAAGGTCGCCGCCGAGATCGTGGCGTGGCTGCGCCATCTCGGCGACGAGCGGCGTTACTCGCCGAAAACGCTCGACGCCTATCAGCGCGACGTGCGTCAGCTTCTCGCCTTCCTCACCGCGCATCTCGGCGGCACGCCGTCGCTGAAAGACCTCGCCGCGCTGCAGCCGGCGGACGTGCGCGCCTTTCTGGCGGCGCGCCGCGCCGAAGGGGTCGGCAGCCGCTCACTGATGCGCACGCTCGCCGGCATGCGCGGCTTCGCCCGCTATCTCGAACGCAACGGCAAGGGCAGCGTCGGCGCGCTCTCCGCCGTCCGCGCGCCGAAGATCGGCAAGACGCTGCCGCGGCCGCTCCCGATCACGGCCGCGAGGCGCGTCGCCGAACCGGAACTCACGGCGGACGACGATCGCGCGCCGTGGGTGCACGCGCGGGACGCCGCGGTGCTCGCCTTGCTCTACGGCAGCGGATTGCGCATCTCCGAGGCGCTTTCGCTCAAGCACGAGGATTTCGGCAGCGGCAGCGATGCCATCACGGTCATTGGAAAGGGCCGCAAGCAACGCATGGTGCCGGTGCTGCCGCAGGTGCAGAAACTCGTCGCCGACTATGTCGCGCTCTGCCCCTACGATCTGCCGCTGGACGGTCCGCTGTTCCTCGGCGCCAAGGGCGGCCCCCTGTCGGCGCGCGTCGTCCAGCTCGCGATGGCGCGGCTGCGCGGTGCGCTTGGTCTCGCCGAGACGGCGACGCCGCATGCGCTGCGGCATTCCTTCGCCACGCACCTTTTGGCGCGGGGCGGCGACCTGCGCGCGATCCAGGAACTCCTTGGCCACGCCTCATTAGCGACGACGCAGATCTATACCGAGGTCGATGCCGAACGCCTGATCGAGGCCTATCGCAGCGCCCATCCGCGCGCCTGATTATGCTATTTGTCATTCCGGGGCCGAGCGAAAGCGAGGAGCCCGGAATCCCTAACCACCGTTTGTGAGTATGGATTCCGGACTCGCCGCTTCGCGGCGCTCCGGAATGACGAACAGGGCGAAAAAGGGGGCTGAAATCATGCCGGAAGCTCATGAAACAATGGAACATGCCGAGCACGCCGAACACGCGGCGCACTCGAACAGAAAGATCGCGCTCGTGATCGCGGTGCTTGCGCTGTTTCTCTCCTTCTCGGAGACGCTCGGAAAGAGCGCGCAGACCGAGGCGATCAGCGCCAACGTCGAATCCTCGAATCTCTGGGCCTTCTTCCAGGCCAAGACGGTCCGCATGACGATGGTGCGTACGGCCACCGAAGGACTGAAACTTCAAGCCGAAACCGCCAGCGATGCGGCGGCCAGGGCCGCGATGGAAAAGCAGATCGACGCCTGGCAAAAAACCACCGCGCGTTATGATTCCGAGCCGGAGACGCACGAAGGCCGCAAGGAGCTCGCCGAGCGCGCCAAGGAAGCGGAAGCGAGCCGGGACCTGTCCTTGGCGAAATACCACCACTACGAACTCGCATCCGCAGCGTTTCAGATCGGCATCGTTCTCGCATCGGCCGCGGTGATCACCAGCATAATGGCGCTCGCCTGGTTTGCGGGCCTGCTCGGCGTCGCGGGGCTTGGCGTCCTGTCACTCGGCCTGTTCGTACCGCACCTGCTGCCGCTGCCGTAAAGGATGCTGTGGCGATGATCTCCCCCGGCAAGGCACAAAAGCAGGCGGCGCGCGCTGCGCGATTGTCGGCGGCTTTGCGTGAGAACCTCAAACGCCGCAAGGCGCAGGCGCGGGGGCGTAGCGGGGACCGCGAGCCCGGCGAAACGCCGCCGCCGGGGACTGCGGCGGCGGAGCCGCAGGCTCCCGACTTTCGCCGCAATCGGGGCCGCGATTAGGGTCCGGGCCGCCGCAAGGGGGCCGCAGGGGGGCATTCATGGATCGTATTCGCATTCTCGGCGGCCGCCGGCTTAACGGCACCATCCCGATCTCGGGCGCGAAAAACGCCACCCTGCCGCTGATGATCGCGAGCCTCCTGACCGACCAGACATTGACGCTCGACAACGTGCCGCGCCTTGCCGATGTGGCGCTCCTGGAGCGCATTCTCGGCAACCATGGCGTAGACATCACGGTCAGCGGCAAACGCGCCGGCGAGACCGCCGATCACGGCCAGACGCTGCATATTTCCGCCGCTCACATCATCGATACCACCGCGCCCTATGACCTCGTCTCCAAGATGCGGGCGAGCTTTTGGGTACTGGCGCCGCTCCTGGCGCGCATGGGCGAAGCGCGGGTCTCGCTGCCCGGCGGCTGCGCCATCGGCACTCGGCCGGTCGACCTTCTCATCATGGCCATGGAGCGGCTTGGCGCCCAGATCGAGATCGACAGCGGCTATGTGGTGGCGAAGGCGCCGCATGGGTTCAAGGGCGCGGAAATCGTCTTTCCCAAGGTGACGGTCGGCGGCACCCATACGGCGATCATGGCGGCATCGCTCGCCAACGGCACGACCGTGATCGAGAACGCGGCGCGCGAACCGGAAATCGCCGACGTGGCGGCTTGCCTCAACAAGATGGGGGCGCGCATTTCCGGCGCCGGCACCGAGCGCATCGTCATCGAAGGCGTCACCAGGCTCAACGCTGCACGCCACAGCGTTTTGCCCGATCGCATCGAGACCGGCACCTATGCCATGGCGGTCGCCATGGCCGGCGGCGATGTTCTGTTGCAGAACGCACACCCGGAACTGCTCCAAGCCGCACTCGATGTATTGCAGGCAACGGGCGTAACCGTAGCGCCGACAGACCAGGGTATCCGCGTCGCACGCAACGGCGGCTTTATCGCTCCGGTCGAGGTGTCGACGGCGCCCTTCCCCGCCTTTCCGACCGATCTTCAGGCGCAGCTTATGGCGCTGATGACCCGCGCGCGCGGCACCTCGCATATCGTCGAGACGGTATTCGAGAACCGTTTCATGCACGTGCAGGAGCTGGCTCGGCTGGGCGCGCGCATCCACCTCGACGGCGAGCAGGCGACGATCGAAGGCGTCGACCGGCTCAAAGGGGCGCCGGTGATGGCAACCGATCTGCGCGCGTCGGTGTCGCTCGTGATTGCCGGCCTCGCCGCCGAGGGCGAGACGATCGTCAATCGCGTTTATCACCTCGATCGCGGTTTTGAGCGGCTGGAACACAAGCTCGGGCGCTGCGGCGCGGCCATCGAACGGCTGGCTGGGTAGCTTCACACGCGTCGGGCGCGACGGACCTCACCGGAACGCAGGTCTCGGCCGGTGGAAATGCGCGGGCTCATCGCTTATCTCTAGAGCGAAACGCCTGAACCAATAAGAACGCCCGGGAGTTCCGCATGGCCTCTGCCCCCTCTTCGCTGGTCGACCGCGCGGGCCTCGACCGGCAGCGACTAGCCAAGATCATCTCGCGCGGGCTCGAAGGCGCCGACGACGGCGAACTCTTTCTCGAATATCGCCAGGCCGAAATGCTCGTGTTCGACAATGGCCGATTGAAACAGGCCACCTACGACACGTCGCAGGGATTTGGTCTGCGCGCCGTCAAGGACGAGGCGGTCGGCTACGCCCACGCATCGGACGTTTCCGAAGCGGCGATCGCACGCGCCGCCGATGCCGTTCGCGCGGTCAAGGGAGGCTATTCCGGCACCTATACCGCCCCGCCGCCGCGCACCAACGTCAAACTCTATGGCGAGGAAAGCCCGCTGGGCAGTCCTGCGTTCGAAGCCAAGGCCCGGCTTCTCGAGACCATCGACGCCTATGCGCGCGCCAAGGACCCGCGCGTGCGCCAGGTCTCGGTCAGCCTCGGCGCCACTTGGCAAGCGGTCGAAGTGGTGCGTGGCGATGGCGAGACCTATCGTGACGTCCGTCCGCTGGTACGCGTCAACGTTTCGGTCGTGGTCGGCGACGGTGACCGGCAGGAGACCGGCAGCGCCGGCTACGGCGGCCGCGAGGGCTATCAACGCTTTATCGTCACCGACACTTGGCAAGACGCCGTCGACCGGGCGGTGCGCCAAGCCCTGACCAACCTCGATGCCGTGCCGGCGCCGGCCGGCGAGATGGATGTCGTGCTCGGCCCCGGCTGGCCCGGCGTCATGCTGCACGAGGCGATCGGCCATGGGCTTGAGGGCGACTTCAATCGCAAGAAGACCTCGGCATTCGCCGGCCTCATGGGTGAGCGCGTCGCCGCGAAGGGCGTCACTGTCGTTGACGACGGCACCATCGCCGCCCGCCGCGGCTCACTCTCACTCGACGACGAAGGCACGCCGACCAATCGGACCGTGCTGATCGAAGACGGCATTCTGGTCGGGTACATGCAGGACCGGCAGAACGCCCGTCTGATGGGCATGAAGCCGACCGGCAACGGCCGCCGCGAAAGCTTCGCGCACGTGCCGATGCCGCGCATGACCAATACCTACATGCTCGCCGGCACGCGCGATCCGCAAGAAATCATCGCGTCCGTGAAGAACGGCATCTACGCCGTGAATTTCGGCGGCGGCCAGGTCGACATCACCTCGGGCAAGTACGTGTTCGAATGCACCGAGGCCTACCGCATCGAAAACGGCAAGCGCGGCGCTCCGATCAAGGGCGCCATGCTCATCGGCAACGGCCCGACCGATCTCAAGCGTATTTCCATGGTCGGCAACGACCTTGCGCTCGATGACGGCATCGGCACCTGCGGCAAGAACGGCCAAGGCGTTCCTGTCGGCGTCGGCCAGCCGACGCTGCGCCTGGACCGCATCACCGTCGGCGGCACGGGCTGACAAGTAATTCCGCAGACGAAAAGGGATTCGCCATGCAACGCTGGTTCAAGCCGATCGTCGATATGGCCGCCATCCTGCTTGTGTTCACGGCCGCAAAGGTCGCGATCGCCGAACCTTATTACGTCCCGTCCGGCTCCATGGAGCCGACGCTGCAGATCGGCGACGAATTGCTGGCCACCAAATATCCGTACGGTTACAGCACGGCATCGCTGCCGCCGTTCATCGCATTCCCGCAGACCCAGCGCGTTTTCGCCGCGTTGCCGCGCCGCGGCGACATCGTGGTGTTTCGTTGGCCCGGCGATCGATCGAAAATTTGGGTCAAGCGGGTGATCGGACTGCCCGGAGATCGCATCGCGATACGGAACGGGCGCGTGTGGATCGACGGTGCGCCGGTCGCTCTCAAGGCCGACGGCGTCGGTCAGGCGGAAGCCGAGGACGGCTCGCTGCAGCCGGTCGCGCGCTTCACCGAAACATTGCCTGGAAATCGATCCCACACGATCTTCAAGCACGACGGGCCCGGGCCGTATGACAAAATGCCCGAAACCGTCATCCCGCCCGACCACCTTTTCGTCATGGGCGACAATCGCGACAACTCGGCGGACAGCCGGATTGCGGTCAGTCACGGCGGTGTCGGTATTTTGCCGGTCGGCGACCTGGTCGGACGCGTTGAAGCCCTGGTCGGATCGTGGGATCTCGCCGTGGCAAGGCAGCCGGTATGGGCATGGCCGGCCGGATTGCGGCTGTCGCGGTTCTTCACCGCAGTTCAATAACGCTCGCGCTAACGCACCACGCCCGAAATGCAGCACGGCCGGTTCCGCGGCGGCTTGATAGCTTCCTTCAAGTAACAGCGCGGTACCGTCGCGCCGTAACCCGCCCGCCGGTAGGTCCAGGCGCGGCAGCGCGCCTCTCCTTGGCAGGCCACCGCACAGGTTTTGCCGCGCGGATCGGGCGTTGTGTCGAAAGACCGGTAGTCACCACCGGCGCGATCGATCGCATATTCGACTCCGCCAAGGCGCGGCTCGACGACACCCGCGCCACGCACGCCCGACACGCAGCAAGCGGAGCGCGTACGCGGCACCACCTCACGTTTGAGCCAACACATGGCGTCGCCGCCAGAGGCCGACGGATAGGAAAAGCTCCACGACCGGCAGGCTTTGTCGCGCTCGCAGCGCGACGCGCACACGGCCGGATCGCCGTTAGGTACCGGGCCACTGGCGTAATCGCCTCCCGGCCGGTCGAAACCCGGTTGCGCATTCGCAGCCCTATTGCCCGCCGCAGCAAGCAAAAGCGCGGCGAAAACGACTGCGCCAAAGATCATGGTGAGTACGCGCATGCCCCGCCTCGCGCTGCGTCGTGACTTGCCCCCGACGCACAGAAGAACGCGCTTCCCGGCGAAACGCCACAAGAATTTTGATCGCTGAAAGTACGTATCCCAACTTATCTAATAAAATCTGCGCCGAGTTGCGCTCCGCCCACGAGAGCGCTCTCACGCCAGCAAGCCGTCCGCTCAACCGCGGAAGTGCTTGGATAATTTCAGGCCCTGCGCCTGGTAGTTCGAGCCGATGCCGGCGCCATAAAGCTCATCGGGGCGTGCCAGCATTTTTTCATAGACCAATCGGCCGACGATCTGACCGTGCTCGAGGATGAACGGCACTTCGCGCGATCGCACCTCCAGGACGGCGCGGGCGCCGAGGCCACCGGCGCCGGCATAACCAAAGCCCGGGTCAAAAAAGCCGGCATAGTGCACGCGAAATTCACCGACGAGGGGATCGAACGGCACCATTTCAGCGGCAAAGTCCGGCGGCACCTGCACGGCCTCGGTCGAAGCCAGAATATAAAACTCGTCAGGATCAAGAATAAGATTCCGGTCGGCGCGCGCGGCGATCGGCTCCCAGAAGTCGGCGATATCGTAAGCGGCTCGACGCTCGACTTCGATCACGGCGGTGTGGCGCTTGGCGCGATAGCCGACGATGCTCTCGCCGTTCGCCATTGCTCCGCCGGAAAGATCGACACTGACCGCGACGCCATCGCCCATCACCGCTTCGGCGCGATCGACGAGCCGCTCCTGCGCGTGCAGCGCGCGCAGCGTTTCGGCGTCAAGCAGGGCGTCGCCGTGGCGAAAACGGATTTGCGACAGCCGCGAACCTTCGCGCACCAGTACCGGAAAAGTCTTTGGACTGATCTCCGCATAGAGCGGCCCGCGATAGCCTCCCTCGACGCGATCAAAGCCGCGGGTCTCGTCGGCGATCACGCGGGTGAAGACATCGAGCCGTCCGGTTGAGCTTTTCGGGTTGGTCGCGGCCGCGATGTCCGCCGGCAGCGCCAGGCTTTCGATAAGCGGCACGATATAAACACAGCCGGTTTCCAGCACGGCGCCCCCGCCCAGCGCGAACTCGTGGAGCTTCAATTCGGCAATGCGGCGAGCGACGGCGGTGCCTGGGCCGGGCAGGAAGCTCGCACGCACACGGTAGGCGACCGCGCCCAGTCGGAGGTCGAGGCTTGCCGGCTGGATTTGGTCGGCAGCAAAGGGGCGTGTGGGCACGATCCCGCCCGCCTTGGCCAGGGCCGCAATCATGCGGTCGGGAAGAATGCCCTTGTCCGAAGGTGCAAAGGAAAGCGGCACGCGATCACCACGTCGTTTCACCGCACGCCGCGGCGAAATTGCTGCTGCAACGATCTAACCCAATGCCCGGCTTGACGGAAAGACGGGCGCGGCGTATGAGCCGCTTTATCCCGTGGTCATTTGAGCCGGCCGGCTTGCAAGCCACGTAAAACAACTTGCTAAAAGGCCGGGGACGCGTGAGCCCGGCCTGAGGATTATTCCTCCCGGCCGGGTTTTGTTTTTTGGCCAATCAGGAGGGCCAGATGTCCGCGTCGGCGCATGATCGTTATCGTCCCGAGACCCGGCTTGTTCATTCCGGCACAATGCGCTCGCCATTCGGCGAGACTTCCGAAGCGCTGTTTCTGACCCAGGGCTACGTCTACGACAGCGCCGCCCAGGCCGAACGCCGCTTCAAGAACGAAGAGCCGGGTTTCCAGTATTCGCGCTTCTCCAATCCGACGGTCGCCATGTTCGAGGCGCGGATGGCGGCGTTCGAAGGCGCGGAGGCCGCGCGCGCGACCGCGACCGGCATGGCCGCGGTAACGCTGGCGCTGACCGGTCAGGTCAAGACCGGCGATCATGTCGTGGCTGCCAAAGCGCTGTTCGGTTCCTGCCGCTACATCGTCGAGGATTATTTGCCGCGTTATGGCATTTCCTCGACGCTGGTCGACGGCACCGATCTCAACCAGTGGCGGGAGGCCGTGCGCCCGAACACCAAAACGTTCTTCCTGGAAACGCCGACCAATCCGACGCTTGAAATCATCGACATCGCCGCAGTGGCCGAAATCGCCCACGATGCCGGCGCGACACTCGTCGTCGACAACGTTTTCGCCACGCCGATCTTTCAATCGCCGCTGGCGCTCGGCGCCGACTGCGTCGTCTATTCGGCCACCAAGCATATCGACGGACAGGGACGCTGCCTCGGCGGGATCATCCTCGGTTCGGAGGAATTCATCCAGAAGCACATTCATGTGCTGCTGCGTCAGACCGGACCGTCGTTGTCGCCGTTCAACGCCTGGGTGATGCTCAAGGGACTGGAGACGCTGCCGGTGCGGGTTCGGCGGCAGACCGACAGCGCGGCGACGCTTGCAGTCGCGCTGGCCGAGCATGCAAAGATCGCGCGCCTGATCTATCCAGGCCGGCCCGACCACCCTCAAGCCGAAGTCGCACAAAAGCAGATGCGCGGCGGCTCGACCCTCGTCGCCTTCGACATCAAGGGCGGCAAGAACGCCGCGTTCCGCTTCCAGGATTCGCTCAAGCTCATTCGCATCAGCAATAATCTCGGCGACGCCAAGAGCCTCATCACGCATCCGGCGACGACGACGCACCAGCGGCTTGCTCCGGCGCAACGCGCCGAACTCGGCATCAGCGACGGCCTGGTACGCCTCTCGGTCGGGCTCGAGCATCCCGACGACATCGTCGAGGACGTGCTGGCGGCGCTGGAAATGGTTTGAAGCTTTTGAGCATGATCCGGAAAAAGCCTGCCCCGGACTCGATCCGGGGTGGCGGCCGGTTTTCCGGAAAGATCATGCACCGCCGGAAAACTAGCGCGTCAAATAATTCAATCTGAGACGATTGGCTCTAGTGCCCGGAATGGGCAGCGGCGGATGCAACCGGCCGGGTTGCCGCCTCGCCGATCGCCGTGGCGAGAAGTTTCGCCACGCAGGCATAACTCCAGTCGTTCATGTGCAACTGGTCCGGCGAGACGAAGACGTCGAACGGGATGTGCTGAACTTCGTGCCAATGGCGCATGAGCGCAAAGCGGCCGAACAGATCGACATTCTCTTCCTTGGCCGTGAACGCAATCTGATCTTCCATGCCATGCGTTTCAGATTTGGCGAGCACGCTCGGCGTGTACTGCATATCCATCAGCACGACGTCGGCGCCAGCTTCCTTGAGCCGCGCGATGCCCTCGCGCAAAAGGATAGAATGCGATTTGAGAGGATGGTCACGCAAAACGGAATTGGTGCCGACCTGCCAGAGTACCAGGGCCGGATGCGCAGCAATGACGTCAGTCTCAAACCGCGCCAGCGTCTGCTCGGTCTCTTCGCCGTTGACGCCGCGGTTGAATACCGTGATGTCGCGTCCGGGGAAACGTTGCGTGAGCTCGACGGCAAGGCGGCTCGGATAGCTCGCAGCCGGCGAAGTAGCACCTGCCCCCGCCGTCGAGGAAGACCCGATCGCGACAATCGTCAGCGGTTCGCCGCTCGCAAGGCGCCGCGCGGTATGCCGGAGCGCGTGGTTGAAGTGTGCGAGGTCGGCGGGCCAGCCGCATGCAGGCGGGGCACTCGCCGCCGTCGGCGCGGGAGCGCGTGCGCCCGTCATCTGCGCATCCGCGGGCGCGCTCATGACCAAGGCAAATGCGCCCGCCGCAACGCTCGCGAGGCACCCGACCGTCGTTTTGTTGGTTAATGACATTTTGTTGGTCAATGACATCAACGCGTCATTTGCAGTTTGCCGGCCTCAAGATGGGCGGCGTTAATAATCTGAGACGCCAACGCCCGTCCAATGCACTCATGAACCTGCCGGGCCATAGCATATCCGTTGGTTGGCGCATAGAGGTCGAACGTGCCCTCGTCGCTCCAGTAATGCATGATCGCCAGTCGATCAAACAGCACTATGTCACGCTGCTCGGCCACCCAGCGCATGACGTCCGCGAAAGGGGTGACGCCCAGCATGGATTCGGTGCGCGGGCTGTATTGCATATTCATCATAATGACGTCGGCGCCGGCTTTGGTAATCGCGTCGAGGCCTTGATCGAGGCTGGTACGGAAATCGTCCGGTTCGACGCCGCGCAGCGCATCGACCGTGCCCGCCTGCCAGATCAGCAGTTCAGGCCGATCCTCGGACAATATCCTCGGCAAATCGGCGGCCATCTCCGCCGTCGTCTGCCTGGAGGGAATATGCGCCGTCACTTTGATTTCGTTGCCCGGCAACCGCTCTCTGAGCGATTGCTCAAGCTGGGCCGGGTAGGAAAACCGCGCGCCATCCGGGCCCGACAGGGCGGAAGACCTCGAGCCCACGACGCTGATGTTGAGCCGATGGTGATCCCTGATCTCGTTGCTGACGCGCGTCAGATCGCTCGAGACGGGTATGAGCGATTCCGGCACGTCGCACTCCTGCGCCGGCACTCCCGCGGCCGCGCCGTTCACAAACGCGATGGTCGCCAACACGGCAATGATGACCGTCATGCCTCGCCTCCCGCGAGGTCCGCGTCCGGGGATTTGACGCGGGATGAGGGACTCCGCCCTTCGATAGCCTTGTACCACGAAAGCAGGTTCGCGGCAGCGATCATGATGAAAATGCCTAATACGCTGACTGCCGTCTGAAGCAGCGGCCCACCGGAGGATTCGGCAATGATGAACTGGCCGGCAAAGGCCAGAAATACGCCAAGACAGAAGACTTCCAGCGAATGCTGGCCGCAGACGATGGCAGGCCGGAGAACCGGGGATTTCAGCCCGGGCCACTGGCGGGGGACGAAGTAGACGGTCACAGACGCAAGCGCCAGGAAATGCGCGAACCGCAGAACGTCCAGATTGGTCTTGTCGATCGGATACATCCAATCCTTGAGCCAAACCGGCACGAAGCGGTCGAGCGATTCGAAATGCCATGTCAGCGTGATGGCGAAGGCGAACAGGAGATAGGCAATGGCGACCGACAGTACGAGCCGCGAACGCAACACCACGGAGAGCCGCTGCGCGCCGCCGATCGCGCACCACGCGCCGAATACGAACAGCAATTGCCAGGCAAAAGGATTGAAGAACCAGACGCCGTTCGGATAGGCGGGCAGGTTCAAATCAAATCGCCACGCGAAGGCATAGACGACCGCCGACCCAGCAAGCGCGAGGTTCGGTTGCCGGAGCAGGAAAAAGAGCATCGGCGGGAACAGCAGCAGCAGCACAATGTAGAGCGGCAGCACGTCCATGTTGACGGGCTTGAACTTCAACAACAGCGCCTGAAAAATCGTGACATCGGGCTGCTTGAGAAAATCGAGGATTTTCATTTCCTCCGCGTAGAGCGGATTTTCGAAAGTGGATGCGACGTAGGCGATTTCCGCCATGAATATCGTAAATAGGAAAATGTGCGCCACGTAGATCTGCCAAGCGCGACGCAGGACGCGCGCGCTGGAAAGCACAAAGCCGCGTTCCCGCATCGTCCGCCCATAGACGAAAGCGGCGGTGTAGCCGGAAATGAAGATGAAGATTTCAGTAGCGTCACTGAAGCCGTAATTCCGGATCGTGAACCAGTTCACGACATTTTCCGGAATATGGTCGAGGAAGATCAGCCACAGCGCGACGCCGCGGAACAGGTCGAGTCGGAGATCGCGCTCGCCGGTAGCCGCTGGAGGCGGAGAAGCCATCGCCATGAGTTTGGAACCATTGCCGGCCGCCACGGCCCAGCCCGTTCTTCGGCGCCCCCGCCAATTTAGTGTCTCGGCTCCGACATTCGCAAGCCATTGCGGCACGGCTTGGACCTGCGCCGATATTGTAACTTCTGGCTTAGGGCTATTCACTCGTGCGAGGATATGATCGAGGCTGGTGGCCAAGCGCGGTGCCCGATGGAGGAACCTGCTTCAGGATCACTGCGTAAACGGCGCCGGGATTTGCGCAATGTATCGAGCCGTCACCCGTAACATCGAGGTCATGGTCACTCCGCGGTTCGTCCCCGACCGCTCCTCGCCAGACAACAGCTATTTCTTCTGGGCCTACACTATCGCCATTACCAACCACAGCGACGACACGGTGCAGCTAAAGACTCGCCATTGGCGCATCACCGACGCCAATGGCCGCCGGCAGGAGGTGCGCGGCGCGGGCGTTGTCGGCGAGGAGCCGGTGCTCAAAGCGGGAGAGTCTTTCGAATATACCAGCGGAGTACCGCTGCAAACACCGTCGGGATTTATGGTGGGCACCTACGGAATGGTGACGGCAAGCGGCGAGCATTTCGACATCGAAATTCCGGCCTTTTCGCTCGATTCAGGCGAAAGCAAGCGCACGCTCAACTAAAACAACGCTGGCCTCCGTTCAGAAGCTAGAGCGCGGCACCTTCGGTCGTTATTTCAGCCGGGTCGAACACGTAAGTCGAGCTGCAGAATTCGCAGGTCACCGTGATCTTGCCGTCCTCGACCATATCGTCGCGATCATCCTGCGGAAAACTCTGGAGCATGGCTTCGACGCTCTGGCGCGAGCACGAACATTGGGCCTCGACCGGCGCGGCCGGGAAGACGCGTACGCCCGGCTCATGGAAGAGACGATAGGCAAGCCGCTCGCTCGAGAGTGCCGGATCGATCAACTCGATATCGTCGACGGTTTCGACAAGCGAACGGCCTTCGACCCAGGCGTCGTCTTCCGGCGGGGCATAAGGCTCTGTACCCGGCGGCGCGTCGCCGGGATCGAGATCAGGCTGACGCGCGCGTTCCGGCGACCTGGGCAGGAATTGCAGGAGGATTCCGCCGGCGCGCCAGCGCCGGCGCGCGCCGTTTTCGCCGCCACGGAACTCCTCCGCGACCGCAAGCCGCACGCGCGTCGGTATCTGTTCGGAGCGCAGAAAATACTCGTGCGCGGCGCGCTCGAGGTCATATCCCTCAAGCGGAACCAGCCCCTGGTAGCGGCTCATGTCCGGGCCCTGGTCGATGGTCATGGCAAGGTGACCCCGGCCGAGCAGCTGTCCCGGCCCGGCTTCATTCGCGGCAATGGCGGCGGCGACCCGCTCGGCGTCAAAGCGCGCGCAGGCCCGTACTTTGCCGGGCGAGGTGAAATTGACCACCAGCATGCGGACCGGGCCGTCGCTCTGCGTCTGCAGAATGAACCTGCCGTCGAATTTGAGAGCGGAACCCAACATGGCAGTCAGCACGATCGCCTCGCCAAGAAGCTTGGCGATCGGCAGCGGATAATCGTGGCTGCTCAGGATGGCATCGACCGCCGGTCCAAGCCGCACGATCCGGCCGCGCAAATCGAGCGTCCGGACCTCGAACGGCAGGATCGTGTCGTCGAGGCCGGTTTGCGCCGGCTCTCGAACCGGAATGCCCAGGTTGGGATTGTTCATCGCCGGCAAATATAGGTGACGACCGAGGAATTGGGAGCCCTCCGCAGGGCTTAGTCTTTACGCTCCCCGGCCGTTCGCAAGACACCAGCTCAAAATCCCTTTCTGAGCGTGCAGCCGGTTCTCGGCCTCGTCGAACACGACCGAGTGAGGACCGTCCATTACCTCGTCGGTCACCTCCTCGCCGCGGTGCGCGGGGAGACAATGCATGAAAATGGCATCCGGCTTGGCCCGCGCCATGAGGCGTGCATTCACCTGATAGCGCTTGAGCAGGTTGTGGCGGCGAGCGCCATTGCGATCACCCATCGACACCCAGGTGTCGGTCACCACGCAGTCCGCGCCCTTCACCGCCTCGTCCGGATCGGTAACGATCGTGATCGCCGCACCGGAGGATTTGATCCAGTCGATGAGCGGCTTCTTCGGAGCGAGTTCCGGCGGGGTAGCGACGCGGAGGCGGAACGCGAAGCGCTCGGCGGCATGCATCCATGACGTCAGCACATTGTTGGCATCGCCGGCCCAGGCGACGGTGCGGCCGCGGATCGGACCGCGATGCTCCTCGAAAGTCATCACGTCGGCCATCACCTGGCACGGATGCGAACGTCGCGTCAGGCCGTTGATCACCGGCACCGTGGCGTAGTTTGCAAGCTCGGCGACGGCGCGGGGATCGAGCGTGCGGATCACGATGGCGTCGACGTAGCGCGACAGGACGCGGGCGGTATCGGCGATGGTTTCGCCGCGGCCGAGTTGCATCTCGTCGGCGGTGAGCATGATGGCATCGCCGCCAAGCTGGCGCATGGCGACCTCGAAAGAAACGCGCGTGCGGGTCGAAGGCCGTTCGAAGATCATCGCCAGCGTTTTGCCGGCCATCGGGCGATCTTTGCGCGGGGGCTTGGTCTTCATGACCCGCGCGGCGTCGATGATCTTGCGAAGCTCCTCGGCCGGGACTTCGGTCAGGTCGAGGAAGTGTCGGACCGTACTCATCGGCCCGTCTCTTCCTTCGCCGCCGTTCCGTGTACCTGCATGAGCCGCGCGCAGGCGCGGTCGAGACGCCGGATGCCTTCGGCGATTTCCTGTTCGCTGATAATGAGCGGCGGCAGCAGTCGCACGACATTGTCGCCCGCGGCGACTGCGATCATCTTTTCGGCGCGCAGCGCGTCGACCACTTCGCCGGGCGGCACCAGCGCCCGCAGGCCGATCAGAAGCCCCTCTCCGCGCACCTCGGCGATCAAGGATGGATAGCGATCCTTGATTTCCGCCAGCCGTTGTTTGAAGAGCAGCCCGTTTTGCCGCACGCGGTCGAGAAAGCCAGCCGCCAGCATCACATCCAGCACGGCGTTGGCGGCGCTCATCGCCAGCGGATTGCCGCCAAATGTCGAGCCGTGGGTGCCGGCCGTCATTCCCTTGGCCGCGTCGCGGGTCGCCAGGCACGCGCCGACCGGGAATCCGCCGCCGAGCGCCTTGGCAAGCGCCATGATGTCGGGCGCGACGCCGGCGCGCTGGTAGGCGAACAACTCGCCGGTGCGGCCCATGCCGGTCTGCACCTCGTCGAAGGCGAGCAGCAAGCCGTGCTGATGGCAAAGCTCGCGCAATGCCCGCAGAAACGACGGCTCGACAACCCGCACGCCGCCCTCGCCCATGATCGGCTCGATCAATAAGGCGGCGGTTTCGGGCGTGATCGCGCGCTTGGTCGCCTCGATATCGCCGAACGGCACTTGGTCGAAGCCTTCGACGACCGGACCAAAGCCGTCGAGATATTTTTTCTGTCCGCCCGCGGCCAGCGTTGCCAGCGTGCGGCCGTGGAATGCGCCCTCAAAGGTAATGATGCGATACCGTTCCGGTGCGCCATTCGCCGACTGATATTTGCGCGCCATCTTGATCGTGCATTCCATTGCCTCGGCGCCGGAATTGCAGAAGAACACCACATCGGCAAAGCTGGCGTCGCACAGTCGTTGCGCAACGCGCTCGGCCTCGGGAACTTCGTAGAGGTTGGAAACGTGCCACACCTTTTGCGCTTGTTCGGCGAGAGCCGCGACGAGCCGCGGGTGAGCGTGCCCGAGCGCGTTCACCGCGACACCGGAGGTGAAATCCAGATAGCGATCGCCGTTGGTCGCGATGAGCCAAACGCCCTCGCCCCGCTCAAAAGCAAGGTGGACGCGCGCATAGGTCGGTAACAGGTGCGATGTCACGGTGCGCCCGCGCACGGTTGCGCAGCGAGAATCTGCGCGGCCGAAACGAAATGTGCCGCCTCTCCGGGCGGCACGAATAAAGCATTTTATTTCCGCCGCCGTTTCCGGTCAACACGCTAAAGACGATGGCCGCGCGCGGTTCGGCCCCGCATTCGTCCACATCCGGCAGGAATATGTGGACGCATGTCCTACGACTCTTGCGCCCGACTCGCACCATATTGTAGGCTTTCACTTGTCAAGTACGACATCTCGTGCGGCGGACAGTCCTCCAAAGCGTTGGTTCAGCGTTGCGTGCCGGGCGGCAAGTGCTTCCTGGCTCGATGGAGGATTCCGTCAGGGCTGCAGTCGCATCTTTGAGGAGGTTGGAGCATGTCGTGGACCGACGAGCGGGTCGAGTTGCTGAAGAAGCTGTGGTCCGACGGCCTGTCGGCTAGTCAGATTGCGGGAGAGCTTGGCGGCATTACGCGCAACGCCGTCATCGGCAAGGTGCATCGGCTTGGACTGTCCGGCCGCGCAAAAAGCGCGTCGAGCGCTTCGCCGCGTCCGCGCAAGACCCGCACCGCCACGCATATGCTGCGCATCGGACGTGGCTCGATCCGCGGCAACACCGCGCTCGCGCATGCCTACGAGATCGAAGCGGAGGTCACGCCTGAGCTGATCGCGAACATCATTCCCATCGGCCAGCGCCGCACCATTCTTGAATTGACGGAGCAGACTTGCCGCTGGCCGATCGGCGATCCTGGCGCCACCGACTTCTTCTTCTGCGGCGGCAATACGATCGGTGGCCTGCCCTATTGCGCCTACCATTCCCGGGTGGCGTATCAACCGGCGAGCGATCGCCGCCGTGACCGGCGCCCGCAGCGCTGATTTAATTTCACCGCGTTATCGCAAATGCCGGCATTCGCGAGCTGAGTAGTTCTCAGCTCGCCTTGCCGAAGCGATCGTCCAGCGAGTAGCCGGCGCCGCGGACGGTGCGGATCGGGTCGGCGCCGTGGCCGCGATTGAGCGCCTTGCGCAGACGGCCGACATGCACGTCGACCGTGCGTTCGTCGATATAGACATCGCTGCCCCAGACCCCGTCGAGCAATTGCTCGCGTGAAAAGACACGGCCCGGGCGCTCCATCAGAAACTCGAGCAACCGGAATTCCGTCGGCCCGAGATCGACCGGCCGGCTCGATCGCGATACGCGCTTTTTCTCGCGGTCAAGCTCGAGATCGCCGATCAACAAAACCGTCGCGACCCGTTCCGGACTGGCACGCCGCAGCAGCGCGCGAATCCGCGCCAGGAGCTCAGGCACCGAGAACGGCTTGACGATGTAATCATCCGCGCCGGTTGCAAGCCCGCGGACGCGCTCGCTTTCTTCACCCCGCGCGGTGAGCATGATAATCGGCAGCGCCTGCGTCTGTGGACGCGATCGCAGCCGCCGGCACAATTCGATACCGGAGAGGCCCGGCAGCATCCAGTCGAGCACGATAAGGTCGGGCGCGGTTTCGCGCAGCCGCGTATCGGCATCGTCGCCGCGAGCCACGGCGTCAACCTCGTAGCCTTCCGCTTCGAGGTTGTAGCGCAGCAGCGTGGTCAGCGGTTCCTCGTCCTCAACGATCAGGATGTTAGCACCCATCCCCGTCTCCTACCTATTTATGCAGCGGCGCTGCTCCAAAAGTCGTCGTGTCTCCCTTCGGGCGCTGATCGGCAATCGGGCGGCCCTCAATCATGTAGTAGACCGTTTCCGCGATGTTGGTCGCGTGATCGCCGATGCGCTCGATGTCCTTCGCACAAAACATGAGATGCATGCAGAACGTAATGTTACGCGGATCTTCCATCATGTAGGTCAGAAGCTCGCGGAACAGCGACGTGCAAAGCGCGTCGACCTCCTCGTCGCCGTTCCACACGACGAGCGCGGTGGCGACGTCGCGACTGGCATAGGAGTCGAGCACCTGCTTGAGCAGCGTCGAGACCAGCGACGCCATGTGTTCGACGCCGCGGATCAGTTTTTGCGGGTGAAGGTCGAGATCAAGGGCAACGACTCTCTTGGCGATATGCTTGGCGTGGTCGCCGATCCGCTCAAGATCGTTGCACACGCGCATGGCGCCGACGATCTCGCGCAAATCGACGGCCATGGGCTGCCGGCGCGCAATCGTCAGGATCGCCTTTTCCTCGATCTCATGTTGCAGCGCGTCGATGACGGGATCGGTACCGATCACGTGTTCCGCAAGATCAGTATCGCGCTCTACGAGGGCGCGGCTGGCGTCCATGATCTGCCGCTCTGCCAGGCCGCCCATCTCGGCGACTTTCCGGGTAATTTCCTGCAGATCGGCATCGAACGCCTTTGCCGTGTGATCCACTCTGGTTGTCATATCGCTCATAATGCTCACCCGAACCGGCCGGTGATGTAGTCCTGCGTGCGCTGATCCTGCGGCGCCGTGAACATCTTGCTGGTCGAATCGAACTCGATCAGTTCGCCGAGATACATAAAGGCGGTAAATTCGGAAACCCGGGCCGCCTGCTGCATGTTGTGGGTGACGATCACGATCGTATAGTCGTCGGTCAGTTCGTCGATCAGCTCCTCGATCTTGGCGGTGGAGATGGGATCGAGCGCCGAGCACGGCTCGTCGAACAGAATGACCTCGGGCCGCACCGCGACAGTGCGGGCGATGCATAGCCGCTGCTGCTGGCCGCCGGACAGGCTTTGTCCATTCGCCGCAAGCTTGTCCTTGACCTCTTCCCAAAGCGCCGCACGCCGCAGCGAAGTCTCCACGCGCCCGTCAAGCTCGGATTTCGGCAGCCGCTCATACAGCCTGATGCCGAACGCGACGTTCTCATAAATCGACATCGGAAACGGCGTCGGCTTCTGAAACACCATGCCGATGCGCGCCCGCAGCAGGTTGAGGTCCTGTTTTGATGAGAGAATGTTCATGCCGTCGAGGAGGACGTCGCCGGTCGCGCGCTGGTTCGGATAGAGGTCGTACATCCGATTGAGCACGCGCAACAACGTCGACTTGCCGCAGCCCGACGGGCCGATAAAGGCGGTGACCTTATGTTCGTACAGCGGCAGGGTGATGGATTTCAGCGCTATCGAGTCACCATAGAAGAAATTCAAATCGCGGATCGTAATCTTTTTGGCGAGGCCCGCCTGCTCGGTTGGTGCAGCGGTAACGGAAGGAACGGCGACAGATGTTACGCTCATGATTGCTTACCCGATCCGGCGAGGCTACGCGCGGTGATACTCAACACAAGGACCGCCAAGGTGATGATAAGAGCCCCGGTCCAGGCCAGCGACTGCCAATCCTTGTACGGACTGAGCGCGAACTGGAAAATAATGACCGGGAGGCTCGCCATCGGCGCGTTAAGGTTCGTGCTCCAGAACTGATTGTTCAGCGAGGTGAACAGGAGTGGAGCGGTCTCGCCGCTGATGCGCGCAACGGCCAACAGCACGCCGGTGACCATGCCGGCGCGTGCCGCGCGATAGCCGATCTTTATGATCGACATCGAACGGGGCAGACCGATCGAAGTCGCGGCCTCGCGCAATGAGTTGGGAACGAGCGTCAGCATGTCCTCGGTGGTGCGCACCACCACGGGGATGACGATGACCGCGAGTGCGACGCCGCCGGCCAAACCGGAGAAGTGGCCCATCGGCGCCACCATCACTTCGTAGATGAACAAACCGACGACGATCGACGGCGCGCTCAGGAGGATGTCGTTGATGAAACGCACGATGTTGGTGAGGGGGTCGTAGCGGCCGTACTCCGCCATGTAGGTGCCGGCGAGAATGCCGATCGGGGTGCCGATCGCCACCGCCAGAACAGTCAGAATGAGACTGCCGACAATCGGATTGAGCAGTCCGCCGCTCGCACCCGGCGGGGGCGTCATCTGCGTGAATGCCGAAAGCGAAAGCCCACTGAGGCCGTGCCACAGCAACGAGAACAGGATCAACACCAGCCAGCCCAGACCAAAGGCCGTGGCGCAAAGAGACAACGTCAACGCGACGGCATTGGTGCGGCGGCGGGCGGCGTAGCGAGCGCTCATGGCCTCATCCGATCCGAAGCTCGATGCGCCTCAGCAAATAACGGGCTGCGGCGAGCACGATGAAGGTGATGACGAACAGGATCAGTCCGAGCGCGATCAATGAGGATGTGTAGAGGTCCCCGACCGCCTCGGTGAATTCGTTGGCGATGGAGGCGGAGATGGTGGTGCCCGGCGCAAGCAGGGAGGCCGAAATCCGATGCGCATTGCCGATAACAAACGTGACCGCCATGGTTTCGCCGAGCGCGCGGCCGAGCCCCAGCATCACGCCGCCGATAACTCCAACTCTGGTGTAAGGCAGCACCACGTAGCGCACGACCTCCCAGGTCGTGCAACCAATGCCGTAAGCCGCCTCCTTGAGCACGGCCGGGACGGCCTCGAACACGTCGCGCGAGATTGCCGTCACGAATGGCAGCACCATGATGGTAAGGATCAGTCCGGCGGTCAGGATGCCGATACCGTAGGGCGGCCCGGCGAAAAGCGGCGCAATCACCGGCACGTTGCCCAATGTATTGATCAGGAACGGCTGCAGCGTGTCCTGCAGGACCGGCGCAAAGACGAAAAGCCCCCAGATTCCGTAGATGATGCTCGGAATGCCGGCCAGCAACTCGATCGCAATCCCAATCGGGCGCCGCAGCCACTGCGGGCACAGTTCGGTGAGGAAAAAAGCGATCATTAGTCCGACAGGGACCGCGATCAGCATCGCAATGATCGAGGTAACCAGCGTGCCGTAGATCGGCGCCAAGGCGCCGAATTTCTCAGTGACCGGATTCCACCGATCGGTCGTGAGGAAGTTGAAGCCGAAGGTCTGCAGTGCCGGCAGCGACCCCTGGATCAGCGAAATAATAACGGTGCCCAGGATCAAGAGCACGCCGAAGGCGGCAGCGCGCGTCACCTGGCGGAACGCGGCATCGCCGAGCCGGAGACGATCGAGCACCTTGGCGCGTGTTCTCGCCTCGGCGGAAACCGTCGCCCGCTCATGCAGCGCTAAGTCAACCACGGATCAACTCCGGACCGTGTTCATCGAGGCGCCTCCTTCGGACCAGCACGAAGCGCCTTAGTCAAAACGCCCACCGGCCGCCGCACAAGAGTCCGTGCGGCAGGCCGGTTTAACTTCGGGAACGGGGCATCTGCAAACAGCGACAAGTGCAGTGCCTTGCGCTCACATCACAAACCTAGTGCGCCATGGCGCCCGCGGCGTAGATCGGCTTGCCGCTCGCGTCTTTGATGTCGCGCGCCCAAACCTTTTCGACTTCGCCTACGACCTTACTCGGCATCGGCACGTAGTCGAGTTCCTCGGCCATCTTGTCACCCTTCTCATAGGCCCAGGCAAAGAACTTCAGCGCCTCGGCTGCAACAGCCGGGTCCGGCGGCTGCTTGGGGATAAGGATGAACGTCGCCGCCGTCATCGGCCACGATTCTGTGCCCGGCTCGTTGGCCAGGATCACGCCGAAGCCCGGCACCGAACTCCAGTCGGCGTTGGCGGCGGCGGCCTGGAATGACGCGCTGGTGGGAGTGACGGTTTTCCCGTCCTTATTCACCATTTTTGTGTAGTCCATCTTGTTCTGAAGCGCGTAGGCGTACTCGACATAGCCGATCGAGCCTTTGGTCTGGCTGACGTTGTTGGAGACGCCTTCATTGCCCTTGGCGCCGATGCCGACCGGCCACTCCACCGAAGTCGCCGAGCCCACCTTAGACTTCCAGTCGGGACTGATGTCGGACAGGTAATAGGTGAAATTGAAGGTGGTGCCCGAACCGTCCGAGCGGTGAACGACAGCGATCGGCTGCGAGGGCAGCGTCACGCCGGGATTGATTTTCTTAATTGCCGCATCGTCCCAGGTCTTGATTTCACCAAGGAAGATCTTCGCGAGTGTCGGCCCGTCGAGGACCAGAGTCCCCGCCTTGATCCCCTCAAGGTTTACCACCGGCACGATGCCGCCCATGACCATCGGGAACTGGACGAGGCCGCCTTTCTCGAGGTCCTCGCCTTTGAGCGGCGCGTCCGTTGCACCGAAGGTGACCGTTCGTGCCTGGATTTGCTTGATGCCGCCGCCAGAGCCGATCGATTGATAGTTGAGCTGGAAGCCCGTCTCTTTTTTGTAGGTATCCGCCCACTTGGCATAGACCGGATATGGAAACGTCGCGCCGGCGCCGGAAATCTCGACGGCAGCCGCGGGCAATACCGTAGCGGCCAGAAAGCCGGCAACGGCGATGGTTTTCAGTTGGTTCACTGAGATGCTCCTGTCAGCAGAATTTTTGGGCGACACGGGCAATATGCCTGCGCCGGCTTTCGATCCCGATCGGGATCCTCGTTCTGTTTGACGTCTTTATCGTTGTAGGCAACGCGCCGCGGGGAACGATCGACCGATCACAGCAGGGCCGCGGCCGCGAAATGCTTAGTATCAGCACGTCACTGTTCTATGAGGCTGGCATGACACTTTTATGACATCGTAAGTCATTATTGTTTAAGGCGTTTTCTCGGACGCCCTGTCGTTTGCAGTGGGAAGATAAACAGTGAAAGTGGCGCCTGACCCAGGCAGGCTTTCGATCGACAGCCGGCCCTGGTGACGGTTGAGGATGTGCTTGACCAGAGCCAGTCCCAGTCCGGTACCGCCCTGCGCCCGGCTCTCACGCACGTCCACACGGTAAAAGCGCTCGGTTAGCCGCGGCATGTGCTCCGGCGCTATTCCCGGCCCATAGTCACGCACGGCGACGCGCGCTTCGGGTTCGCCGTCAGGCGACGTGCCTTGGGCCAGCGTAATGTCGACGGACTTGCCCGCCGCACCATATTTGAGCGCGTTCTCGACCAGGTTCTCGAACACGCGCACCAGTTCGTCGCGGTCGCCGGGAACGCACATTTCATCCGCCGCCTCGACACGGACCGTTACGCCGCGGTCGCGCGCCAGGGTTTCGAGACCGTCGGCGACCTGGCGGACAATCGGCGCGAGATCGACCGGTGTGTCAGGGCGGCGATGGGCGTTGAGCTCGATCCGCGACAGCGACAGAAGGTCGTCGATGAGCCGCGCCATGCGCCCCGCCTGCTCTTGCATGATGGCGAGAAACCGATGGCGCGCATTGGCATCGTCGCGGGCCGAACCCTGCAAAGTCTCGATGAAACCGGAAAGGGCCGCCAATGGCGTACGCAGCTCGTGGCTGGCGTTGGCGACGAAATCGGCGCGCATCTCTTCGACGCGCCGCAGCGGCGTCAGATCGTGGAACGTCATCAATACCAGATCGGGTCTGGCGAGTTTCGGCTCGCGCTTGACCGGCTTTACGATCATCTCGAACCAGCGATCGACCGGCACGCGCTCGGAATATTCGACGCGCTGTTCTTCGCCGCTGGCGTAAGCGCGACCGATGGCCTCGATCAGCTCCGGCATGCGCAGCGCGAGCGAGACCAGCTCGCCCTGACGCAAAGCCGGCGCCAGCGAGCGCGCCGGATCGTTAAGGGTCAGCACGCGTCCGTTCCTGTCGAGGGCGATGACCGGATCCGGCAAGCCTGCGACCACCGCGTCGAGGCGCTCGCCGGCATGCTCGGCAATCGCGACCGGTCTTACCAAATGCTCGCCGTCCGCGCCGGCGCGTCCAGCGAGCAAAGCCGCTGCCGCTACGATCGCAAACCCGGCCATCGCAAAGCCAGCAGTCAAAACACCGAGCAGCGCCAGCCCAGCGAATACCATCGCCGCCACGACAATCACGAACCTCGTACCGCGCCACCGGCTGCTCCGGGGCGTGAGGCGCACTTCGTTCAAGCTCATGGAAGACTCTTGGGACAAGCCCCGCGGACAGACAAGCCCTTGGGGACCAGTCGCCGGGATCTGGCAACTCTTCTGCCGGCTTATCTACCGGCGCGACGTCAACCGGTTCGACCGCCGGTTTGGGCGCCGGTTTGGGCCATGTCGGAGTTCTTCGGCACCAGCGCGGTCACCGCGGCAATAGGCGCCGCGATCGGACCGGCTACGCGCCGTGCCACGCGACTGCGCCAGATTTCACGGGCTCCGAGAATGAGCAACGAAAGCCCGAATGGAATGATGTAGTAGAGCAGCCGGAATAGCAGCAGCCCGGCAAGCAGATCCTCTTTGTCGAATTGCCAAAGCGCCACCATCATCGTGGCATCGAACACGCCAAGCCCGCCCGGAGCGTGGCTCGCAAAGCCTAGCACGGTGGCGGTCACAAAAATTACCGCAACGGGAAGGAAGCCGAGATGCGGCTCGTCGGGCACCAGCATGTACATGGCGAGCGCGCAAAACGACAGATCGAGAATGCCGAGCAGAATCTGAACCAGCGTGAGTGGTCCGCCGGGGAGCACCACCTTCCAGCCTTCGCGGCCGATCACCCGCGGCTTGGTCCAAACCCACGCGATGTAAGCCGCGAGGAAGATAAGAATGACAACCGCCAGCGTGCGGTTGAGCCAGATCGGCAATTGGTCGATGTCAGCCGCCGGCTGCGGCGCTCCGAGAACACCGAGACCGAGCACGGCGGCATTGCCGAGCCAGAACGTCAGCCCGGCGACGAAGCAAATCTTGGTGACTTCGACGATGCTCAGACCCCAGGCCGAATAAATCCGGTAGCGCACCGCGCCGCCGGAAAATACGCTGGCGCCGACATTGTGTCCAATCGCATAGCTGGTGAAGCTGGCCAAAGCAGCGGTTCGGTACGGCACCTCGAAACGCCCAATCGTCCGTAGCGCAAACAGATCGTAGAAAGTCAGCGTCAGGTAGCCGGCCGCGACAAACAAGCCGGCAATGCCGAGGGTCCGCCAGTCGGTCAATTCCAGCGCGTCGACTACCGCGTCAACATCGAGATCGCGCAGGATGCGGTAGAGCACCACCACGGCGACGGTGATGACGGCGAGACTAAGCACCACCCCTAGCCGGCTGAAGCCGATTTTTTCGTTGAAAAAGTGGGCGAAAGCACGCAATCCCTTCAGCATCACGCGTTCCAGACCCGCTGTTCATTCATCCGTTGACCGCCTCGTCCCCGACCGCCGACGCAGACCGCCCCCACTAGCAGAAGTAGCGAGATGGCGCGAGTATGGCGGAGCCGGCAGGGCCGCCGCGCGCGTTTCGGCCGCAGCGTGCCGGGGATCGCGTTCGGAACCCCGGAAGCCCGCGAAAAGCGTATCGGTTTTATTGGGACCACGCCCATTGCTCGTAGGCAGATACGTTTGCTGTTGACGAAACGCGCCGCCCCCGCATGTTACCTCCCGAACTTGAAACAGGAGCTTATCGATGCCGAGGAATAAACCGCCATTTCGCGCCGACGTGGTCGGTAGCCTGTTGCGTACCGCCGCCTTGAAGGAGGCGCGCGCGAAACGCGAAAAGGGCGCGATCACCGCCGCCCAGCTCAAGGAGGTTGAAGACCGCGAGATTGAGACGATCATCAAAAAGCAGGAAGAGGTCGGACTGAAGGTCACGACCGATGGCGAATTCCGCCGTTCCTGGTGGCACTTTGATTTTTTCGGGATGCTCGACGGCGTGGAAATCTACGAGGTGGATCACGGCCTGCCGTTCCAGGGCGTACAGACACGTCACAGCAGGCCCCGCATCAACGGCAAGCTCGGCTTTTCGAACCACCCAATGCTGGACCATTTCAAGTTCCTCAAGGCGCACACGCGGGTAACGCCGAAAATGTGCATCCCGAGCCCGGCGATCCTGCATTTTCGGCTGGAGCCGGACGCCCTTATCACCAAAGAATATGCCGAACGCGACGCCATCTTCAGCGATCTTGCAAAAACGTATCGCCAGGCTATTCGCGCGTTTTACGACGCCGGCTGCCGCTATTTGCAATTCGACGACACGGCGTGGGCGTATTTGTGCTCGCAGATCGAGCTGAAGAGAGCGCGCGACCGCGGGCTCAAGGCCGATCGCCTGGCGCAAGACTACGCCGACATGATCAACATGGCACTTGAAGGCAAGCCCGCCGACATGGTGATCACGACGCACATTTGCCGGGGCAATTTCCGCTCAACCTGGATTTCGGAGGGCGGTTACGAGCCCGTTGCCGAGATTCTTCTCGGTCAATTGAACTATGACGCCTATTTCCTCGAATACGACACGTCACGCGCCGGCGGTTTCGAGCCGCTGCGTTTCCTGCCGAAGGGAAACAAGGTCGTCGTGCTGGGCCTCGTCAGCACCAAGACAGGCGAACTGGAAAAGAAGGACGACGTCAAGCGCCGGATCGACGAGGCGAGCAAATTTGCCGCGCCGGATCAGCTTTGCCTGTCGCCGCAATGCGGTTTTGCTTCGACGGAAGAGGGCAACATGCTCGCCGAGGAAGAGCAATGGGCGAAGCTGCGGATGGTCGTCGAACTCGCGGACGAAGTTTGGCGCTGACCTGGGGCCGCGGTGATCACATCAGGACGATAGGAATTAAAGCCGCGACCCAACGCCTGTGAACGGTCGGGGAAAAACCGGACTTCTGACCCGCGCGCCGATGACAAAGCCGACACGGTAACGTAATAGTTCCAGAGGCTGCTTGTGGAAAGTTGTGGGAAAAGGGGTAACAGATGTCATCGACCGAACACACTATGCCTGACGCGAACCGGCTCTATATCGGCGAAGGGTCACCATCAAGGGTGAGATCTCGGTACCCGATACCCTGGTGGTCTGCGGTGCACTCGAAGGCGATGTGACCGTAGGCAATTTGGTCGTTGGCGAAACCGGCGCGATCAAGGGCAGAATTACTGTCGCAGAGAACGCCGAGATTTCCGGAAAGGTGTTCGAGAAGCTCGACGTCAAATGTTTGCTGATCCTGCGCTCGACCGGCCGCGTCGACGGCAACATCAGCTACGGTTTGCTGCAGATCGAACAGGGCGCCAGCATCGCCGGCGGCCTTTCCTCCACCGACTATCGGCCGGAACAGAAGCCGCCGAAAGTCGATCTCTATCCGAGAGATCAGAAGGCTCCGAAGCAGGAGACTTCCCGCGTCGCCAAGTCGGCGAACCTGTCGGCGCTGGACTCGTCAACTTCCACAACGCCCACGGCCGGGCAATAAGCACGATCTAACGAAGCCGATCGACGGCTTGCCGCCGCCACGTTTAAAGGCCGGCAGGCCGCTTTATCTTTGCAACAAGCCGTCTTGTCTTTGCAGCAAGTCGTTGTTTCACGCCGCGTTCATGCGGCCCGCCGCGCCACGAACGGACGCGCGCCGAGGCGTTTATGCACGTGCACCATAAGGCTCATGCCGAACAGCGGCGTCGCCAAATTGACAATCGGGATCGAAACGAAAGCCGCGATTAGAAGTCCGGCGAGGTAAACGGTTGCGGCATTGCGCTTGCGCAACGCCTTGACCTCGAGCGGCGGCCGAAAGCGCAGCGCGGCCAGATCGAAATATATGCGTCCCAGCAGCCAGGCGGTCGCCAGAAAAAACACCACCGCGCCGAAGCCGACGAATATCAGAAGCGCCGCCGCGACGATGTAGACCACAACCGCCAGCAACGCCGTCCTGCAGCCTTCAAGAAGCGCGAGCCACAGCGGCAGCGCTGTCCCCGGCGGATCCGCCGGATAGTATTCGCGCTCGACCTCCTCCGCGATCTGATCGGCAAAGAAACTCGCAACGAAAGCGGTCACGGCCGGCATCAGAAACACACTGCCGACAACGATGCCCAATCCGGCCGCGATGGAGAGTATCCAGGCCAGCGCCGCGGCCGGCATATGCGCTTGCGGCCCGAGCCCATTCTCGATGACGGTGCTGCCGGCACCGACGAGCCAGAGGATCAGCCGATCGAGCCCTATGGCGACCACGACGATCAGTGCGAGGGCGAGCCCCATCGACTTCCACAGCACCGCGCGCAGCGGTGGCGAAAGCATTTGACTGAGCGCTTTGCCCGCATCGTCGAGCATGGATCCCTCCATTAGGAGGGGCAGAGGTAAGGGCGCGGCCCGGCGAGCACAAGGGCCGTCAGGCGGCCATCACGCCGGCATTCTCTTCCGCCTCGGCAGCCGCCGGGGCGAACCCCATCGATAGCGCCGCGATCGGGTCGGGATCGACCCATTGCAGCGCCTTGTAGTCGAAGCCGTTGGCGATGGTCGGCTTCACGACGTTGAAATAGGGGGAGATGTCGAAGTCGCGCGGACAATAGAGCGAAGAATGCCGGATCTCCAGAATCTGTTCCATCGCCTGCCGGCTGCGCGCCTGCGTGATCTTGGGCAGGATCGGATATTGCACGGCGCGGAACGCCTCGGCGATGAGCGCCGAGCAGATCAGCCGCGATGGATCGCCCGAGCCGAGCGCTATCAACCGCCGTCGCCATCGCTGCGGCACCGGCAACGGCAGCAGGTAGCGCATCAAATCGACGATATTCTTGAGGTCATACGCAAAGCCGATGCGGCCGGTGGCATAGGCGCACACGGTTAAACAGTCCGCCTCGGTCAGCCCGACCGGACGGCAGATGCGGGTGTGAAATTGAAAATATTTCGACAGCGGCGCCGAGACCACGCCCTCGCCGACATTGGCTTCGATAAGCACGTGCGGCTCGCCGTCTTCCGTCACGCGACCGGCGATCGGCCCCACATAGAGCGCCGAATGCGACCAGGTCGATTGGGTCAGATACTTGATGACGCCGGAAATATTGTTGTTGCCCTCGACCAGGAGCACGTCGCCGCGCTCGAGCGAATGACGCAAGGCATCCGGATCGCTCGGAGTGAACGGCTCATAACCGTGCACCGGCTTCTGCAGATAACCAGCGATAAGCCGGCCAACGCCGTCGAGCAATACGCTCACGTGATCCTCCCGACACCGCGCGATTTCCGCGTCTTTATTGATCCTGATTTTACGCGAAGGCCGTTGCGATTTGGTTCACGGCGGCGGTGGCTTTGTCGGAGCCGGATCAACGTTTGCGCATAGCGGGGCATTCGGGCAATCTGTCGCGCTGCAAGAATTTGGAAACCATGTCGCGAGTGAGTCGCCGCACTTTCCTTGCTGCCTCGGCCGCGCTGGCGGCGCCCGCTGCGTTCGGAGCGGGCGCCCCGGGCTCGACCGCCACCGATGTCGTGATCGTCGGCGCGGGAGCGGCGGGGATTGCCGCCGCACGCCGGCTCACCGCCGCCGGCCGAAAGTTCGTGCTGATCGAGGCCGGCGACCGCATCGGCGGCCGCTGCGTGACCGATAGCCGCACGTTCGACGTTCCATTCGATCTCGGCGCGCACTGGATCCATGCGCCCGATATCAATCCGGTAACCAAGTTGACAACGCGGCGCGGCATCGAAGTGTATCCTGCACCGGCCAGCCAGAAAGTACGGATCGGCAGACGTTATGCGCGCGAAGGCGAGCTTGAGGATTTCCTGGCCTTGCAGGTCCGCGCCAATCGCGGCATCGCCGACGCGGCGCGCAAAGGCGACGTAGCCTGCGCGCAAGCCCTGCCGAACGACCTCGGCGACTGGCGGCCGGCGGTGGAATTCGTCCTCGGCCCATTCGGCTGCGGCAAGGAATTGACCCAGGTGTCCGCCGTCGATTTCGCGAAATCGGCCGAGCGGAATGTGGACGCGTTCTGCCGCCAGGGTTTCGGCACGCTGATCGCGACTTTCGCCGAGACGATCCCGGTCAAGCTGTCGACGCCCGCGACCACAATCGACTTGCGCCGTGATGTCATCGTGGACACGCCGAAGGGCACGATCACGGCGCGCGCCGCCATCGTCACCGTCTCCACCAATCTGATTGGGTCGGACGCGATCAAGTTTGTTCCCGAACTTCCCAAGCGGCACGTCGACGCCTTCGGCAAGCTCTCACTCGGAAGTTACGATCACATCGCGCTGGAACTCGCCGGCAATCCGCTCGGCTTCGAAAGCGACGACCTCGTCTTCGAGAAATCGGCCGACTCTCACACGGCCGCCATCCTTGCCAACGTATCCGGCACGCAGCTCTGCATGATCGAGGTCGCCGGCTCATTCGGCCGCGACCTAGCGGCGCGTGGCGAAGCCACGATGGTCAATTTCGCGGCCGACTGGCTGGCCGGCCTTTATGGCGCCGACGTGAAGAAAGCAATCAAGCGGTCGCATGCGACGCGCTGGAACCACGAGCCGCTGGCGCTCGGCGCATTCTCCGCCGCCGCTCCGGGCGGACAAGGCGCACGCCGCATCGTGGCGGAGCCGGTTCAGAACACACTGTGGTTCGCCGGCGAAGCCGCTCACGAGACCCTGTGGGGCACGGTCGGCGGCGCCTGGGAATCGGGAGAGCGCGCCGCGGACGCGGTTATTCGTCGGCTCGGACCGTCCAAGGAACCGCCGCCGGTGGCTTCGGGGCCACCGCCACACAAGCCGCAAGGGGTGCGCGTTGAGCCACGGCAACGCCAGGACGCTCGGAGAGGCAATTGGCTGAACATCATGCGCGACGAACCGCGCTGAAGCTCTACGCCCGCAACACGCCGCCAGTCCGTTTGCCGACCTCGGCAACGATCTTTGCCGCCAGCGCGTCGATCTCCTGATCGGTCATGGTCCGCTCGCGCGGCTGGATCGTGACCGCGATCGCGACCGACTTCTTGCCCGGCTCGACGCCCTGTCCTTCATAGACGTCGAACACGCTGACGCCGGCGACAAACTTGCGATCGGCTAGTTGCGCCGCGCGAACGATGTCGGCCGCCTTGACCTGGCCGTCGACAACGAACGCGAAATCACGATCAACGGGCTGGAATGGCGAAAGCTCGAGCGCGGACTTGGCCCGCGTTGCCTTCGTTTTCGGCTCCGGAATCCGATCGAGAATGACTTCGAAGGCGACGAGCGGGCCGTCGGCCTTGAGCGCCTCGAGCACGCTCGGATGCAGTTCGCCGAAATGGCCGAGTACGTTCTGCGGTCCGATCTGGATGGCGCCCGAACGGCCGGGATGGAACCAGGCCGGACCGCCCGGAACGACCTGCAGCGATTGCACAGGCGCGCCGGCGGCGGCCAGAACGGCAAGCGCATCGGCTTTGGCGTCGTAGGCGTCGACCTCGCCATCGCGCTTCGACCAATGCCGGCCGATGCCCGTGGGCTTGGCGAGCGCGCGCCGCACGCCGCCGGCCGCCGTCAGCTGGTCTTGCGGCTGATCGCCCCGGAATGCCTGGCCGACTTCAAACAATCCCACATCGGGAAAGCCGCGATCGGCGTTCTTCTGCGCGGCAGCGACCAAACCGGGAATGAGGCTCGGCCGCATGTCGGAAAGTTCGGCCGCGATCGGGTTGGCCAAGGCAAGCTCGGGCTTACCGCCGCCAAACAGTTCGGCCGGCGCCTTGGAGATAAACGACCACGTGACCGCCTCGACCAGATTGCGCGCGGCCAGCGCACGCCTCGCCTTGCGGGTGCGCGCCTGGATCGGCGTCAGCACCGGCTTGCGCGGCGCATCACCGCGCTCGAATGGCGTCGACGGCACCCGATCGACGCCGAAAATTCGGACGACCTCTTCGACAATATCGGCCTTGGTGCGGACGTCAGCGCGCCATGACGGCACCGCGACTTTGACCCGCTCGTTCTGACCGGCGACGAAGAAGCCGAGATGCTCCAGCACCCGACGCGTTTCCGTCAGCGGCACCGCCAGCCCGGCCAGGCGCTTGAGCTCCGACAGCGGAAAATCGACGACGGTTTCGGGGATGTCGGTGCTTCCGGCGACCACCACCGCCGACGGCGTGCCGCCGCAGAGATCGAGCACCATTTTCGTCGCGAGGTCGAGGCCAGGCAGCATGAAGGCCGGATCGACGCCGCGCTCGAAGCGGTAGCGGGCGTCCGAATTGATGCCAAGCCTGCGGCCGGTCTGCGCGATGTTGATCTCGTTCCACAGCGCTGATTCGATGAGCACGTCGGTCGTCGCGTCCGAGCAGCCGGTTTTCTCGCCGCCCATGATGCCGGACAGCGATTCCACCCCATCCTCGTCGGCTATCACGCACGTCGTGTCATCGAGCGTGTAGGTCTTGCCGTCGAGCGCCGTCAGAAGTCTCGCCGGCGAGTGCGCGGCGTATCGTGAGATTGCCGCGCACCTTGGCGGCGTCGAACACATGCAACGGCCGGCCGCGGTCGAAGGTGAAGAAATTCGTGATATCGACCAGCGCATTGATCGGACGCAATCCGATCGCGGTCAGCCGCTTCCGCAGCCATTCCGGCGAAGGGCCGTTCTTCACGCCACGCACCAGGCGGAGCGCGAAGGCGGGGCAAAGTTCGGGCGACTCGATCTTCACCGCGACCGGGCAGGGAAACTCGCCCTTGATCGTCTTGATGGCGATGCCCTTGAGTTTTCCCATATCGGCAGCGGCGAGATCACGCGCGACGCCGTGCACGCCGGTGCAATCCGCGCGGTTCGGCGTGAGATTGATCTCGATCAGCGAATCGGCGAGCCCCGCCCATTGCGCGTAGTTCGCACCGACCGGCGCGTCATCCGGCAGATCGATGATGCCTTCGTGGTTGTCCGAGATTTGCAGTTCTGCTTCGGAGACCAGCATGCCGCGGCTTTCGACGTCGCGGATCTTGCCGACGCCAAGCGTCGTATTCTTGCCGGGAATGAAGGCCCCGGGCGGCGCGAACACGCCTTTCATTCCGGCGCGCGCATTCGGAGCGCCGCACACTACCTGTATCGGATCGCCGGCGCCGGTATCGACCATGCACACCCGGAGGCGGTCGGCATTGGGGTGCTGCTTCGCCTCGGTGACGCGCGCGATGACAAACGGCGCGAACAGCTTGGCCTTGTCCTCGATGCGCTCGACCTCAAGCCCGATCATGGTGAGTTTGTCCGCGATCTCGCCGAGCGGATGATCGGTGTCGAGATGCTCCTTGAGCCAGCCGAGAGTGAACTTCATCATCGGCGCAACCTAACGACATGCGTCATCACAGTCAGGACCCCTGCGGGACGTAGAGAAAAAGGAGAGGCAGACTGAGCAGAACCAGGAGGGTGAGCATGATGGTTGCCCGGTTGCACAACCCGAAAAGCTTGTGACGGAGGATCAATTCGTCGCGCGCCGCTTCCTTCACCGGACCGTCGAGATCGTCCTGGAACATGGAGAGGCAGCGCAGGCAGCCAAGCGCCACCAGCAGATAAAGCATGATTTCCACCACGATCACGCCCTGCTCGAAATAATCGGTGGCGACCACGCGGCCGGAAATACCGAGTGCGGCGATCATCATCGATGTATGGGTGAGCAGGCCGCTCGCCTTGCTGTCGATGATCTGGAAGCCTCGGCCGATAACGCTCGGCACACTGGTGTCTTCGTGATCTACCGCCAGGTGCTTGACGTAGCGGTCGGCGTGCTCGCTGGGCAAACCCCGCGTGATGGTGTGGAAAAGCGCGCGGTCAACGACGCGGATCAGCGACATGCCGGCCCCCGCCGCCGTATCGTGGTCTCCCGATTCATCCGCTCAACCCCCCGGCCAGCGTCGGCAGATCGAGCGGACGGAAGCCATAGTGCGACAGCCAGCGCACATCGGCTTCGAAGAAGGCGCGCAGGTCCGGCATACCGTATTTGAGCATGGCGATGCGGTCGATGCCCATGCCCCAGGCGAAGCCCTGAAACTCGTCAGGATCGAGACCGCAATTCTTCATGACGTTGGGATGCACCATGCCGCAGCCCAGAATCTCCAGCCAGTCGTCGCCTTCGCCGAAACGAATCTCGCCCTTGTCGCGCCGGCACTGAATGTCGACTTCGAGTGACGGTTCGGTGAACGGAAAGAACGAGGGACGAAATCGCATCTTGACCTGGTCGACCTCGAAGAACGACTTGCAGAACTCCTGCAGAATCCATTTCAGATGGCCAAGATGCGAGCCCCGATCAATGACCAGACCTTCGACCTGATGGAACATCGGCGTGTGCGTCTGATCGCTGTCGCAGCGATAGGTGCGTCCCGGAATGATGACCCGGATCGGCGGCTTCTGACCAAGCATCGTCCGCACCTGCACCGGCGACGTGTGGGTGCGCAGCAGCAGCCGCGAACCGTCCGGCTTCGGATTGAAGAAAAACGTGTCGTGCATGTCGCGCGCCGGATGGTCTTCCGGAAAATTGAGCTTGGTGAAGTTGTAGTCTTCGGTCTCGATGTCCGGCCCCTCGGCGACGGCGAAGCCCATATCGGCGAAGATCGCGGTCAGCTCGTCGGTCACCTGGGTGATCGGGTGCACGCGGCCGATCTCGGCGGGCGCCTCGCGCACTGGAAGCGTCACGTCGATGCTTTCGGTATTGAGACGCGCCTCGAGCGCCAAGCCCTTGAATGCGTCGCGGCGCGCCCCGAGCGCCGCGTTGACACGATCCTTGAGGCCGTTGATCAGCGAGCCCTGACTTTTGCGCTCCTCGGGCGACAGCGTACCGAGCGTCTTCAGGAGTGCCGTGACCGAGCCGGTCTTGCCCAGCGCCGCGACGCGCACCGCCTCGAGCGCGGCTTCATCGCCGGCGGCGGCAATCTCGGCGAGAATGCTTTGTTCGAGTTGCGCTGTGTCGGTCATCGTCGTGGGTTCGCTGCCATTAGTCGGGCATGACCGGCAGATCGGTGTCGCCCGGCCTGCCGCCGGCCTGGGTCAGCATGCAATGCACCTGACCACGGTGGTGTGTCTGATGATTGAACATATGGGCGACGAGCATCCAGCGCGGCCGTGTCCATTCCCGCTTGGTTGCGGCGGAGTAATATGTCTGATCGGAGGCGAGCCAAAGCCCGTCTACAGCGTCCGCCCAATCGATCATTGCATGATCGAAGGTTTTGCGTTCGGCCTTCAGGTTCTGCCAGTCGGGATAGAGCGAAACCGATTCGGCAATGCCGCCCTCCGGGCGTGGCACATCGGCAAAGCGACTCATCCACAGGCGGTCGCCCCACAGGATGTGGCCGAGCGTCTTCTGGATGGAGCCGAACCACGCGCCGCGCTCACGCTCTCGCTCCTCCGCGGGCAGCCCGTCGGCGACGCCGTACAGATTCTCATTCTGCCAGCGATTGTAGCGCGCCATGCGCTGCACATATGCGCGGTCAATCATGACGCGACCGGCCTTGGATGCGGCCTTGGATGCGATCGATCTTGGCGCGATCGATCATGGCAGGCTCACGCGGCCAGCGCCGACTTGACCTGGCCGACGATCGCCTCGAATGCCACCGGCTCGTGGATCGCGAGGTCGGAAAGCACCTTGCGGTCGATCACGATGCCAGCCTTGGTCAGCCCGGCGACAAAACGGCTGTAATTGAGGCCGAACGGTCGAACCGCCGCATTGAGGCGCTGGATCCACAAGGCGCGAAACGTGCGCTTGCGGCGCTTACGATCCCGAAAGGCGTATTGGTTGGCCTTCTCCACCGCCTGCTTGGCGACGCGGATGGTATTCTTGCGCCGTCCAGAATAACCCTTGGCGGCCTTGAGGACCTTCTTATGCTTGGCATGAGAGGTGACGCCGCGTTTGACGCGTGCCATGGCTGAACTCCCGTAAAATCCGAAAAGCGAAACGACGCAGGCCGCAAGCGGCCAGGCGTCAACCGTTCGGCAAAAAGTATTTCTTGATGTTGTCACCGTCGGTCTTGAACAGCACGTTGGTGCCGCGAAGCTGCCGGATTTGCTTCTTCGAGCGCTTGATCATGCCGTGGCGCTTGCCGGACTGGGCGTAGAGGACCTTGCCTCCACCGGTCACCTTGAAGCGTTTCTTGGCGCCCGATTTGGTCTTGATCTTGGGCATTTTGGCTCTCCTTGGCCGCGAGCGGGAACGCTCGGCGGGCCGAAAAATGCTCATCAACGAGCGTTGTGTGCTTGGAGCACGTCGCCGCCGCCACGGCAGCCCTTGTCAGCCGGGCGGCGGGAGGGCGCGGTTATGGCAGAGCAGACGAAAAATGGCAACCGCGGATGGCGTTTACCGCGGCGCCAGCACCATCACCACCTGGCGGCCTTCGAAACGCGGCTCCTGCTCGATCTTGGCGATTTTCGCGGTATCGCCTTTGACACGGTCGAGCAGCTTGTAGCCCAATTCCTGGTGCGCCATCTCGCGGCCGCGAAAGCGCAGCGTCACCTTGACCTTGTCGCCCTCCTCGAAAAACCGCTGAATCGATCGCATTTTCACTTCGTAGTCGTGATCGTCGATCATCGGCCGCAGCTTGATTTCCTTGATCTCGACGACCTTTTGCTTCTTGCGCGCCTCGGCGGCTTTCTTCTGCGCCTGATATTTGTATTTGCCGAAGTCGAGGATTTTGCAGACCGGCGGCACCGAATTCGGCGCGATCTCTACAAGATCGAGGCCAGCTTCTTGCGCCATGGCCAAAGCGGCATTGATTTCAGTGACGCCCTTGTTGGCGCCATCCTTGTCGATGAGTTGGACCTCGCGAACGCGGATCTCCTCGTTGATGCGCGGACCCTCCTTGGCGGCGGGCTGCGGCGTTCTAATGGGGCGACGAATGGTTCTTCTCTCCTCGGTGGTTGCGACGGGCCTTCGCATCCATACGCGGACCACGATGGACACGCATCTGCGATGCTATCGGCGAGCGCCGAAGATCGGGAGTTTTTGGGTGTAAGTCAATGAGAATGCGGCACGTTCCCTTGCGCCCTGGCGCTATTTGCGGCGAAACAGGGCGACACAACCGCGTGACCGCGGCCCCCACCATCGCGTCTGTCGAGACCGCGTAGATGAATGATAACAGCCTGAAATTCCTGGAAATTGGAGCAGGAAGCGAGCGCCGCAGCATCGCGGTGCGCGAGCAGGCGGGGGCTGCGCCCGGACTGTTTTGGCTCGGCGGATACAAGTCCGACATGAAAGGCACCAAGGCCGAGGCGCTTGCGCGCTGGGCGGAGGAAGCCAAACGCGCCTGCATCCGCTTCGACTATTCCGGCCACGGTGAATCCGGCGGCGCCTTCACGGACGGCACGATCGGCCGCTGGCTGGCCGATGCGCTGGCGGTGTTCGACGCCTGTTGCCGCGGCCCACAGATCCTGATCGGGTCGTCGATGGGGGGATGGCTGGCGCTGCTGATGGTGCGCGCGCTGCGGCAGCGCCAAGAAACAAGACCAGAAACCGGACCAGGAGCGGAGCCGGCCTCGATCGCCGGTTTGGTCCTGATAGCGCCGGCGGTCGATTTCACCGAGGAATTGATGTGGAAACGCTTCACTCCGGCGATCAAGCGCGAGCTGGAAGAACAGGGCGTCTGGACACGGCCCTCCGAATATTCGCCGGAGCCCTATCTCGTCACGCGGCAATTGATCGAGGAGGGGCGCAGTCATCTCCTCCTTGGCGGGATGATCGAAACCGGCTGCCCCGTGCGCATCCTGCAGGGGGTCGAGGATCCTGATGTGCCCTGGCAGCACGCCGTGGAACTGGTCTCACGGCTCGCCAGCGATGACGTCGTTCTGACACTGGTCAAGGATGGCGACCACCGGCTGTCGCGGCCGGAGGATATCGAACGGTTGATCCGCGCCGTGGCGGAGTTCTGAGCGCGATCCCTAAAAGCCAACACCGGATCAAAGCCGCGGCAGGCTTTTTCCGGATCAAGCCCGGGCTGGCTTCTAGCTCGCCTGGGCCTGCTGCTCCGCCGTCTCGAACGCCACGCCCACCTTGTCGCCGGTTCGCCACATAACGCGGCAGGATCGCCGGGTGCGGCCGTGCTCGAAAGTGAGTTCGAAGGTGTCCGGCACGCCGAAAGTATTCGCCAGCTTCAAGCGGGCGCCGACGCTCGTGAGGTCTTCAACGGTGCAAAAAATAACCGACGAGCGGCGCGGCACAAGGATCTTGGCATTTCGCGTCACGCGCGTTCGCTTGCGACCTCTACGGTCCGCGTTCTCGGCGTCACCAACTTTAAGCTTATCGATCATGAAATGGTCCGCGCCGCATCCAGGCGCCCGTTCGAAGGTTTGCCGATCGGCAAATGCAGGCGACGGCTTCTACCGGGCAAACCATTACGGAAACGTGCACCAGCGGGTCGGGTAAAAGTTAATGGGGCGGAACTATCGTTCCGCCCCATTGGCACGAGCCAGCTTTTAGCGGCTGTCGCCTCTACTTGCCCTGACCGTCGACGCTCAACGCGCCGGCACCGGCGGCGAATACGTATAGAAAGCCGCCTGCCATCACGAGGTTCTTGTAGAAATTGACCATGTTGGGACTGTCCCCGACCGGCAGATGTACACCGAAGCCGGTGATCAGACAGAAAATTGCGAGGATGAGCGCGACCCAACGCGTCTGAAATCCGATCAAAATCAGCACACCACCAAGAAGTTCGATGATGATGACGACCCAAACCGCAATATCCGGAATCGGTACGTGCACGCTTTCGAAATACTTCGCCGTCCCAGCGGGACCAAATACGAAGAGCTTTGTGTAGCCCTGCCCAGATAAAGAGGCTGGACATCAGCAGTCGCCCAAGCGGCTGTGCGTACGTTTTCAAACCTTCCATGATATTTCCCCCAGCTGTTGCATCAGCGCGGACAACGCCGATAGCCTTAAAGGTTAACAGCCGGAGGGACGGCCGACAATCACAAACGCGGGAGAAGCTTTCAGCCCATCCCTTCGAAATGAATTTTCCACGGCGCGACAACGAACTGAAAAAGCAACAAACCGACAGTTACATGCGTGATACCGCCGCTGGTCGAGACCGCGAAATCGAAGTCGATGAAGCAGCCGGATAGCTATTCAGGTTAGGACAAGAAGCGCTGCACGGCGTCGACCGCTTCCCGCTTTTCGTCGAGGACGAGGTGACCCGCGCCCTTGAAGGTCTGAAATTGCGCTTTGGGAACGTGCTGGCGCCAGTGCTCGGCATTCTGCACCGGCAGAAGCTTGTCGTCTTCGCCCCACACCAACATGGTCGGCATGGTCAGGCGGTGCAGGTAGCGCGGCAGTTTCCTGTCGTAGGGATGTTCCCATAGCAGGCGCGCCAATGTTCCGCCTTCGCGATAGCGGGCCCCCATGAAGTCGAGATCCTTGGGGTTTTCCGGCAAATACGGTTTGATGACGTCGAAATTTGAAACCAGCAGGGATGGAATCTGCTCCGGCGGAATGGTGAAAAAATCGCCCTTTGGCTGTTCTTTACCGCGCAATCCGGCCGGCCCCACCAGCACGAGCCGCTCTACTCGGTGCCCATGCTCGGCGGCAAACTTCGCCGCCAGCCATCCGCCAAGCGAGAAGCCGACCAGCCGGAATTTGTCGAGACCGAGCACGTCGAACAGATCGAGATAATGCATGACGTAGTCGTGCATGTCGGTCATCGCCGGGTCGTCGTCGGCTTCGCCAAATCCCGGATGGATAGGAACAATAACGCGGAACTTCTCCGCCCAGGGCAGTGCGAATTTCAGTCCGTGCCAAATTCCAGCGCCATGCAGGAATACCAGCGGTTGGCCGCGGCCGGCGGTCAGCACGATCGTCTTGACGCCGTTAACGGTATGCGATTGTCGCTCGAACCCGGCGACGGGATCTGGGCGGGCCATTGATGCCTCCTTCGCTATTCGGCGGCGACGCGGCGTTCCGCGGCAGCGCGGGCGCGCATGCGCGGAATGACGTCCTGCCCAAGGAAACTGAGATTCTTCACTACTTTCCAATGCGGCATGTCGCCGATGGCGCCGAGTATGTTGAAGTGGTTGGTGCCGAGCCGTTCGCCCCATTCCTCAAGCTGCCCGACGACCTGGTCGGCAGTCCCGACGGCAACGAAGAACGATTCGTTGATGTTGTCGAAGCTGAAAGCGCCGTGCAGCTTGTCCGCAAGCGCCGCGCGCTTCTTCAGTTCTTCCACCGACAAATATCCGGGCGGCGCCAGGAAAGTCGGCGTGGTGCGAAGCGCGTCTTCGAAGAAATAGCGAATATGTTCGACCGCTTCCTGCTCGGCCTTTTCCTTGGTCTCAGCGACGTAGGCGATCACCTGCACCGGAAGCTGGTCCGGCCGAATGTGGTGACCATGTTCTGAAGCAAGTCGGCGCAGGTTCTGATTGAGTTCGAGCGCGCGTTGTTTGGTAACGAACACCGACGAGTAACCGAAGCCCAGCTTGGCTGCGAGTTCGATGGTTTCCTGGCTTCCGGTCCCGACGATGTAGCAGGGTGGATGCGGCTTTTGATAAGGCCGCGGCCACGGGTTTAAGTATCGGTAGGTGAAGAAATCGCCGTAGTAAGTGGTCGGGCCGTCCTGCGTCCAGGCCTGCAGGATGATGTCGATCGACTCGCGATGGCGATGGCGCGCGCTCGCCGGATTGATCGGATTGGCCCAGTATTCCATTCCGGTGCCGAGCGGAAATGCGACCTCGAGACGTCCTTGCGACATTACATCGAGCATCGCGTATTCTTCCGCGAGCCGGTTCGGATATTCGAGATTGGGCGGCGTGCCCCAAACGCAAATCTTGGCGTTCTTGATTTGTGGAATGATCGCTGCGGCGATCAAGTTCGGCGCCGCCATCATGCTGTAAGCGGTGTTGTGATGCTCATTCACCACCACCGCGTCGAAGCCGACCTTATCGGCCAGCACCAGCTCGGCAAGATACCGCTGGTAGAGCGCATGGCCGCGCTTCGGATCGTACAATTTGTTCGGGAAGTCGACCCACGTCGATTTGTACTCTTTGTGATTTTCCGGCAAGTGCACGTACGGCATGAAGTGCATGAAATCGAAACGGACCGTGCCGCTCATTGCGGACCCTCCCTGGTCTCGGCCGAATCCTGCTGATGCGGGAAATCGGACGGCGCTTTTTTATCGGACGCTGGGCGAAAAGAACGATCGCACAGCGATTCCTTGACGATCATTTTGCTTCGTCTCGCCTTGCGGCGCAAGCGTGAACAACGAATTGAATATTCGCATCGGACGGGAGCCGCGACATTGCGTTAGCGCAATACATCGTTGGGACAATTCGTAATCACTATTTTGTTCGATATTCGGAACGTCGACTTCGGTACATCGATGCCGTGGCACGATTTTCCCTTTTTTGTTCCATCAACCGGTCATTTTCGTAGTCTGACTTTCATCCGCACCGCTAACGATACGCGGCCGGGGGCTTTGCCCACGACGATGCGGCAGCACCAAAACGAAAATCCCCGCGAGGAGTGAGCCGGCTAAGCCGACCCGTCCGTCGCGGGGCTATCAGGAAAATCTCAGGCTGTAACGTTTAGTCGTAGGACTTCTTGCAGGGCGGATTGTCGCGTCCCGGCGGAACGAACTTGTCGAAAGCCGCCTTGGAGAAGCCAAGCCGCTGCTGCACGTTCGGGATGACCTTGACGACCTTGCTGATCAGGTCGCCATTGTCGGCCTTGACCACTTCGGTGACGAAGTTGGTGCCGATCGCCTGCCGATTCTCGTCCAGCGTGATCTTTCCGTTCGGTGCATCGAGCACGATCTTGCCCAAGGCCTCGCGGAACTTCTTGTTGTTGTCCGAAAGATCGCCGTTGACCGCGTCGAGCGTCTTAAACATCGGCATCGGCCGAGTTGTAGTAGTTGATGGCGAGCAGCGACGGACTGGCGAACGCGTTCTTGAAATAGCCAGTCTTCGGGTGCGCCTGGTAGGCCTTCACGAAAGCCTGCCATTTCGGATTTGGGTCATTGTCGGCCATACCGCTGGCGGCAGACGGTGCCGATCAGCGCGTCCTTGGCCTTGCCCTTCGACGACAGCACGGTCTGGTCGACCATGATCGAGCCGCCGAGCAGATGGGCGTGGCCGCCGGCCTGCTGGTATTGGTTGAGGAAGTTCACCGCGTCGGCGCCGCCGAGGCCGAGATAGATGGCATCGACGTCATCGGGCAGCGACGAAATAACCGACGCGAAGTCCTTGGTGCCGAGCGGCACCCAGAAGCGCTTGGTGATCTCGCCGCCGGCCTTGCAGTACTCGACCATCAGTCCCATCACCTGGGTGTAGACGAAGGAATAGTCTTCGCCGACCGTCGCGATCTTCTTGTAACCCTTGACGTTGTAGGCGTAGTCGCCGAGGCCCGCCTGCCACTGGGCGCCGTCCAGGTTGGTGCGGTAGAAAGTCGGCGACGGAGTGACGCCGGCGGACGGATCGCCATAGGTCGTCTCAAGCGCGCCTGACGCCGCGTTCATGACCGTGATCTGCGGCTGGGTTTTCGAATAATCGCGGATCGCGATGCCTTCCGACCCCGACAGCGGCGAGATGAGCATGTCGACCTTGTCCTGTTCGACCAGTTTCTTGGCAGCGCGAACTGCGGAATCCGGACTGGCGTCCGTTGCGCCGACAATGGTCTCGATTTCCTTGCCGCCGGCCTTGCCGCCGTGATGCTGCGACCGCGAGATCGTAACCGCGCATGCCGTCCTCGCCGAGAACGGTGTAGGTGCCTTCGAGCGTCGCGGTGACGCCGACCTTCAGTTTGTCGGCGGCGTTTGCCGACACGGTGCCGACGACCGCTGTCAAAGCAACCGCGACTGATAGTCCGAGAGTTTTGTGCATGGGGTTCCTCCTATGTCCGAGCGCCGTTGAGACGGAGCCGTTTTGCCGGTCGAATACGCTTATGCGTTCTTTCGGGGGATTTGAGCGTCGCCCCTGCCCCGACCGAGGCCAAATCGTAGCAGCGGGCGGGCGGATGCCACAAGCCCGCCCCCGTCATTCGCCGCGCCGGGCGTCGTGTCTGCCAGTCTGATTCTTCGGAAGAAGGGCGACGAAAGGTAGCGCGTCGGCCTTTTGAGAGGCCGGAGGCGGCTACTTGTCAAAGTCGCCCAACCGTCGTTTAATCCAACAAAACAATAAGCTGCGCGTAGGGAGGCGTAACATGAGCACCGCATTGGCGGTCTGTCATGGATCGTTTGGCCGTGTGACAGTGTACCGGCTGGATAAGCCGATGCGTACTCACGCCCACCGCGAAGGTCATTTGACTTTCCATCTCGGCGGCCCCCCGGCGATCGTGACAATTTCGAATGTTCCGCATCTGGTCGACGAAACCTCGGCCGTGGCGATCAACCCCTGGCAACCACATTCTTTTCAACCGTGTTCCGAGGAGAAGCCAGGAGTCTTCCTGGTGGCGTATATCTCTGATCGCTGGCTCGATCGCGACCAGGATGGCCGTGGCAGCCTGCGCTTCGGCAGCAACGGAATCCGGGTCGGAACGACGCTCCGCTCGATTTGCGCAAGCCTTGCCCATTCGCTCGTGACAACAGCGAGTTATCGGATCGTCCATCGGTATCTGAACCAGCTTTTCGACACCAGCTTCGACGAATCGTGGGCATCGGGCCGCCGGCCCGGGGTTGCCGTACGGCCTCAACAGGCTGTCGATTTCCGCGTCCGCAAATCGCTCCGGCTTCTTGACGATGGCCTCGGCCAAGGCATCGAACTTGGTACGGTGGCGCGTGATGCGGGCCTTTCTCGTCCGCATTTCTTCAAGCTTTTTCGGGAAAACACCGGCGTAACCCCCGCCCTTTATGCAAACACGATGCGTGTGGAGCGTGCGCTTGATCGATTGATGGGTTCGCAGGCGTCGGTGACCGACATCGGCTACGAGCTGGGATTTTCCTCGCAAAGCCATTTCACCCACTTTTTCTCGGCACATGTCGGCATCGCGCCCACCCAATACCGCACGATCGCGCGCGTTGTGAACGAATAGGCCGCCGCGGGCGAAAATTCAGACTTGCGAAAATCAGACTATCGAGCATGCCGCCGGGCTTCCGCTCGGGTAGTTTTTCCCCAAGTCGGAGGACTTCAGGGTGGCTACGGCGTTTGACACCGAAGAGGCGGCTGACGGAGCGCGGCGCGGCGACGCGTTTGGGCGCTGGATCGGACACCATCCCATCGCCTCCCTCGTCATCGCGATAGTGGTGATTTTTTTCCTGTGGCTCGTGCTCGCTCCTTGGCCGGCCGGTTTCGAGGACGTGTTCGGCAAGAAACGGCTTTTTATCAATGCCCTGCTCAACGGCGTCACGCTCGGCGGCCTGTATTTTCTGGTCGCCACCGGCTTCACGCTGATCTTCGGCTTGATGCGCAACGTCAATCTCGCGCACGGCTCGCTCTACCTGTTCGGCGGCTACATGGGCTACGAGGCCGGTGAATGGACCGGATCGTGGCTGTTCAGTTTCATCATCGCCTTTATTTGCGCCGCGATCGTCGGCATCGCCATGCAGTTCTTCATCTTTCGGCGGATGGAGGGGCAGGATCTGCGTCAGACGCTGGTGACGCTTGGACTGTCGATCATCTTCTCCGATCTGATGGTGTGGATCTGGGGCGGCAACGCCATTCAGATTGACACGCCGGACTATCTGCTCGGCCCGGTGCCGATGCCCATCGTGCTGGCCGTCAAGTCGAGCGGCGAAGCGGTGTTCCTGCAATACCCGCTGGTGCGGCTCGTTATTTTCGCCGCCGCCGTCATCATCGGTATCGCCATGTGGCTTGCGCTCAACCGCACGCGAGCCGGCGTTATGATTCGCGCCGGAGTCGACGACCGCGACATGCTGTCGGTCCTGGGATACCGCGTCCAGCTGCTGTTCATTCTGGTGTTCGCCTTCGGTGCCGGCCTTGCCGGCATGGCGGGCATTGTCGGCGGCACCTTTCAGTCGATCTCGCTCGGCGAGGACTCGCATTTTCTTCTGATATCGCTGCAAGTCGTGATCGTCGGCGGCATGGGTTCGATCCCGGGCGCCGCGCTCGGCGCGATCATCATCGGCTGCGCGGAGCAGATCGGCCAAACTTACTTCCAGAACTACGCCACGGTGTTGACCTTCGTCATCATGGTCATCGTGCTCGCACTTCGCCCACAGGGGCTGTTGGGAAGACGCTGATGGCGGTCATGCAGACCACAGGCGTCGGCCCGCTCGGCACGCAAGACCTTCAGCGCACCGGCGCGCTGTCGCGCTGGGTTTCGCGGCACGTGCTGATTTTGATACTCGCCGCGCTCCTGTTGATCATGCCCGCGATCGCCAGCGATTTCATTCTTGTGCAGGTGTTCGGCTGGGCCATGATCCTAGGCATCATCGCGCTGTCGTTGATGTTTCTTGCCGGATATGGCGGCATGGTCAGCCTTGCGCAAATGACGGTGGCCGGCGTTTCCGGTTACATGATCACCGTATTCGGCGTGAGTTCGCTACCGGCGATCAGTCTGTTCTGGCCATGGTGGGTCGCCGCGCCGATGGCGATCGCGATCGCTGTCGCCTTCGGAACGCTGACCGGCGTGCTCTCCTCGCGCACCGAAGGCATTTATACGATCATGATCACGCTCGCGATCGCCGCGGCGTTCTTCTATCTGACTCTGCAGAATTGGCCGATCTTCAACGGCTTTGCCGGCTTCACCACGATTCCTGCGCCGATTGCCTTCGGCATAAACTGGAAACACCCGATCCCGCTCTACTATCTGATCCTGTTTTTTGCCGCGCTGAGTTACCTGGCGGTTCTCTACGTATCGCGCGCTCCGTTCGGGCTGGCGCTGCAAGGCGTGCGCGACAATCCGCGGCGCATGGAAGCGATCGGTTACAACGTCTTCGCTCATCGGGTCGCCGCTCACGCGTTCGCAGCTTTGATCGCGTCGATCGGCGGCATCCTGATGGTGTGGCTCAACAACCAGATATCGCCCGGCTCGAACGGGATCGAAGCGGCGATCGACCTTCTCATCATCGCAGTGGTCGGCGGTCTCGGCCATCCGATCGGTGCGTTTGTCGGCGCGATCATCTACGTCATCTTGCGCACCTTCGCCCTTGACGCGCTGGTCGCGGTGGGCCTCGACGGGCGGCGCTTTCAGAACTCTTATCGGCCTCGGCTTCCTCCTCATCGTTTTGTTTTCGCCTGATGGCGTGATTGGCCTGTGGCGGCGATGGGTCGCGCGTGTGCACGCTTCCGGCGAGAGGAACGGCTCTTGAGCACGATTGCCGAGCGGATGGCGGCGGCCGGGACCGGCAATGCGATCGAATTGCGCGGTGTGAGCCGGTTTTTCGGCGCCCTGGCGGCATTGATCGACATCACGCTGAGCGTGCGCCCGGGCGAGCGGCGTGCGGTGCTCGGATCGAACGGCGCCGGCAAGACGACTTTGCTCAACTGCGTGACCGGCGATTTCCCGCCGACGTCGGGAACCGTGCGCTTTTTCGGCGAGGACGTGACGACACTGCCGCCGCACGAGCGCATCCGCCGCGGGCTTCGACGCACCTATCAGATATCGTTGCTGTTCCATAACCTCACCGTGCGTGAAAACGTTTATCTCGCTTGCCGCGGCGTTTCGCGCGGGCGCTTCTCTTTCCTGCGCACGCGGGCGGGGGAAGCCATCATGCAGTCGGTCGCCGATCTCATCTCGCTCGTTCACCTCGAAGCCGTTACCGATCGCCTCGTCGGCGAATTGGCGCACGGTCAGCAGCGGCAACTCGAAATCGCGCTCGCGCTCGCCGGCGCGCCGCGCTTCATCCTGCTCGATGAACCGGCCGCGGGCCTGTCGCCGACCGAGCGGGGCGATCTGGTCGCCATCCTCACCGCGCTGCCTGCCCACATCGGCTACATCATCATTGAGCACGACATGGACGTGGCGCTGCGCGTCGTCGAGAGCGTGACGATGATGCACAACGGACGCATCTTCAAGGAAGGTGCGCCGCACGAGATTGAAGCCGATCCCGAAGTGCAGGAATTGTATTTGGGAGGCGGGCATGGCTGAGCGCCGCCCTGCCGACCTTCTGGAGATCAGAGGGCTCAACGTCTTCTACGGCCGCAGCCATGCCCTGCAAGGCGTGGACTTGCGGCTCGAGCGCGGCGTGCTTTCGCTCGTTGGGCGCAATGGCATGGGAAAGACGACGCTGTGCAAGGCGATCATGGGCCTCACGCCGGTCGCCAGCGGCTCCATACGCTTCATGGGCGAGGAACTCGTCGGCCGAACCCCCGCCGAAATCGCGCGCCTTGGCGTCGGCTACGTGCCGCAGGGCCGGCGCCTTTGGCCCTCGGTCACGGTCGACGAACATTTGCGGCTTGCCGGCGGTAACAACCGCTCGCAATGGACAATTTCGCGCATTTACGAAACGTTCCCGCGGCTGGCGGAACGGCGCAACAATCGCGGCAATCAGCTTTCCGGCGGCGAGCAGCAGATGCTCGCGATATCGCGCACGCTTCTGCTCAACCCGCATCTGCTCATCATGGACGAGCCGACCGAGGGGCTTGCCCCCGTCATCGTCGAGCAGGTCGAGCAAATCCTGCTGGATATCGGTGAGCAAAGCGACATCGGCGTGCTCGTCGTCGAGCAGAATATCGGTGTCGCAACGACGGTCGCGGAAAAAGTCGCGATCATGATCAACGGCCGGATTAACCGGGTCATGGAAGCCGCAAGGCTCGAAGCAGACCGCGAACTGCAGCAAAGGTTGCTTGGCGTCGGTCAGCATGGCGCCGCGGAGCCTGTGGAAGAGGCCGCCACTGAAGCTGCGAGCGCGCCGGGCGAGCAACGCCCCGCAAAGCCGCGCGGCCCGATCCGGGTTTATATCTCGAACCCCACAATGCCGACGCGATGGTCGCAGCCGGTCCCCTCTGCCCAGATCGAAACCAGTGCACGTACGCGGACGGCGGCGCCTGAGCCGGCCGCGGCCGAAGCGGCCCCCGCCGTTGAAATCCGGCCGATCCATCGCGGCGGCACCGCACCGGTGATCGTGGCGGGAACGCTGGACACCAAAGGCACGGAACTCCGGTTCATCCGCGATCAGATCGCTTCAGCCGGCGTGCGGGTGCTTTTGGTCGATCTATCGACCTCCGGCGGACCGTCGCCCGCGGACGTGCCGCCGCACCATGTCGCGGCGTATTTTCGCGGCGGCCCGAACGCCGTTTTCACCGGCGACCGCGGCGCCGCCATCACCGCGATGGCGGAAGCGTTCGAGGGTTGGGTCCGCCGCCACGAACCGGTCGGCGGCCTGATATCGGCGGGCGGATCCGGAGGCAGTTCCCTGGTCGCGCCGGCGATGCGGGCCCTGCCGATCGGCGTGCCGAAGGTTCTCATCTCGTCGGTCGCGTCCGGCAACGTCGCCCCCTATGTCGGCCCCTCCGACATCATGATGCTCTATTCGGTCACCGACGTCGCCGGTCTCAATTCGGTGACACGCCAGGTCCTCGCCAACGGCGCTGCAGCCATGGTCGGCATGGTGAAGGCGCGGGCCGCCAATACCGAGCGCGATCGCAAACCCGCGGGGCGCAGCAGCGTCAAGCCGGCGGTCGGCCTCACCATGTTCGGAGTGACGACGCCCTGCGTCGACGCAATCGTCGACGCGCTCGAAGACGATTTCGAGTGCCTCGTGTTCCACGCCACCGGCGTCGGCGGGCAATCGATGGAGAAGCTGGTCGATTCCGGCGTGCTTTCCGGCGTGATCGACATAACCACTACCGAGGTTTGCGATCTGCTGCTCGGCGGAGCGTTGCCGGCCACCGAGGATCGGTTTGGAGCGATTGCCCGAACGCGCGTTCCCTATATCGGCTCATGCGGAGCGCTCGACATGGTGAACTTCGGACCCATGGAAAGCGTGCCGGAACGCTACCGCGGCCGCACATTGCAGGTCCACAATCCGACCGTGACGCTGATGCGCACGACGCCCGAGGAAAACGCGCGCATCGGACGCTGGATTGGCGAGCGGCTCAATCGAATGGACGGCCCGGTCCGCTTTTACATACCCGAGGGCGGCGTGTCGGCGCTCGATTCGCCGGGCCGGCCATTTTCAGATCCGAACGCCGACGCCGAGCTTTTCCGCGCGCTCGAGGCGACGGTTCGGCAAACCGGCGCACGTCGCCTCATCCGGATGCCGGAGCACGTCAACGATCCGCGCTTTGCGGCGGAAATCGTCTCCGAGTTCCGCCGGCTGTTCGGCAATCGGCTCAGTCGCAGGCGAGCGAGGGGATAGCTGCATGCCGCGCATCCCGCGTTCCGACATCCTTGCTCGTTTCCGGGCCATGAAGGCGCAGGGCCAGCCGATCATCGGCGCCGGCGCCGGTACCGGCATTTCGGCCAAGAACGAAGAGGCTGGCGGCGCCGACCTCATCGTCATTTACAATTCCGGGCGTTACCGCATGGCCGGCCGCGGATCGCTTGCCGGCATGATGCCGTATGGCGACGCCAACAGCGTTGTCGTCGAGATGGCGCGCGAGGTCCTGCCGATCGTCTCCCATACGCCCGTGCTCGCCGGTGTCTGCGGCACCGATCCGTTCCGCCAGATGGATGTCTTTTTGGACGAGATCGTCCGGCTGGGCTTTAGCGGCGTGCAGAATTTTCCGACCGTGGGGCTTATCGACGGCCGCTTCCGCGCCGGGCTGGAAGAAACCGGCATGGGTTACGGCTGCGAAGTCGAGATGATCGCCAAAGCGCACGCCCGCGATCTTCTGACCACGCCGTACGTGTTCGACGCCGCCGAGGCCGCCGCGATGGCGCGCGCCGGCGCCGACATCCTGGTCTGTCATTTTGGTCTCACCGTCGGCGGATCGATCGGAGCGGCGACGGCGACGCGCATCGAGGATTGTCCGGCGCTGACCGATGCGATGGCCGAAGCGGCGCTGGCGGTGAATCCCGAGGCGTTGATCCTGGTTCACGGCGGACCGATCGCCGAGCCGGCCGACGCCGAGTATGTCCTGGCGCGCGCCCGTCACTGTCATGGTTTCTACGGCGCTTCGTCGATGGAGCGATTACCGGTGGAGCGCGCGCTGAGTGCACAGGTTGCAAGATTCAAAGCGATCAAGAAGGCGTAGAGGTAACTGATAAGGCCCGCGTCTGACCAAAAAGGTCGGCGGGCGGGGAGGAAGTAAGATGTCCGTCGCCATCCTCGGCAGTCTGATTATCTGGTTGATCGTCGCGGTCATCGTCATCGCGATCGTCGTCTATTTCGTCAACTGGCTCTACCGCCGCTCCTCGAAGGAGGTTTCCTTTGTGCGCACCGGCCTGTTCGGCGAAAAGGTGGTCATCAACAGCGGCGCCTTCGTCTTTCCGTTCATTCACGAGGTCACCCCGGTCAACATGAACGTCCTGCGCATGCAGGTCGTGCGCAACCGGGAAGATGCCCTTATCACCAAGGACCGCATGCGGGTCGACATCGAATCCGAGTTTTACGTCCGCGTCCCGCCGACGCGCGAAGCGGTGACGATCGCCGCCGCCACGCTCGGCCGCCGCACGATGAATGTCGCCGAACTCGATGCACTGCTCTCCGGCAAGCTGGTGTCGGCATTGCGCTCGGTCGCCTCCGAAATGACGATGGAGGAAATGCACGAGCGCCGCGGCGACTACGTCACCCGGGTCAAGGAATCGGCGCTTGAAGGCTTAAAACGCAACGGCCTCGAGCTTGAATCCGTCGCGATCACCGATCTCGACCAGACCGATCTTGAATTCTTCAATCCGTCGAACCGTTTCGACGCCGAAGGCTTGACCAAGCTCATCGAGGACATCGAGGCGCGCCGCAAGCTGCGCAATGACATCGAACAGGAATCGATGATCCTGATCCGCAGCCGCAATCTCGAAGCCGAAAAGCAGGCGCTCGAAATCGACCGCGAGAGCGAGACCGCGCGCCTCAATCAGGAACGCGATATCGAAGTCAGGCGCGCGGTGCAGCGTGCCGAACTCGCCCGCGAACGTTCGCTGCGCGACACCGAGGCGGAACAGGCGCAGATCGCCGGCCGCGAAGAGGTGGAGAAGACCCGTATCGCGCACGAGCGTGCGCTGGCGGAAGCGCGCATCGTATCCGAGCGCGACATCCGCGAGCGCGAAATCGAGCGCGGCCGACTGATCGACGAGGCGGAGATCGCCGCGCACGAACGCGTCGAGCGCGCGCGCATCGCCCAGGAGCGCATTCTTACCGAAACGCGGATCGCGCGCGAGGAGGACGACCAGCGGCGCGAGATCGAACGCCAGCGCAACGTCGAGCAGGCCGAGATCACGGCGCGCGAAGAAACCGAGAAGGCGCGCATCGCTCAGGAGCTGGCAATTTCCGTGGCGCGCATCGCCAAGGAGGAAGAGAACCGGCGCCTTGAAATCGAACGCACGCGCAATCTGGAACAGGCCGAGATCGCCGCTCGCGAGACCACCGAGCGAGCGCGCATCGCGCAGGAGCGCGTCGTCACCGACGAGCGCATCGCCCTGGAGGAAGAGATCCGTCGGCGCGAGATTTCCCGCAACCGCGCGATCGACGAGGAAGAGATCGCCGCCGCGAAATCGACCGAAGCCGCCCGCATCGCGCGAGAAAAGTCGCTTGCCGCCGATCGTATCGCTTCCGAACTCGCCACACGAACGCTCGAAATCGAGCGCAGCCGGGCGCTGGAGGAAAGCGACATCGCGGCTCGCGAAGTGACAGCCGCGGCGCGCATCCAGCAGGAAGAACGGGTCCGCGCGCTCGATATCGCGCGCACCCGCAAGATCGAAGAAGAAGAAATTGCGGCGCGCGAGGCGGTCGAAGCGGCGCGCATTACGCGGGAGAAGAAGATCGCCGTTGACCGTATCGCCGCCGAGGAAGAGACGCGCAACCGCGAGATCGGGCGTATCAAGGCCATCGAGGTCGCCGAACTCGACGCCCGCGAGACCACCGAAAAGGCCCGTATCGCCCTCGACAAAGGGATAGCCGCAGACCGTATCGCCGCCGATCAGGATACCCGGGCACGGGAGATCGCCCGTAACGAGGCGGTGGAATCCGCCGAGATCGCAGCGCGGCAAATCGTCGAGACGGTCCGAATTCAAGAAGACCGCAAGATTTCAGCCGAGAGAATATCGCGCGACGAAGAAGTGCGTTCGCTCGAGATCGCCCGCAATCGTGCGCTCGACACGGCGGAAATCGCCGCCCGCGAAGCGGTCGAAGCCAGCCGCATTGCCCAGGAGAAGCGGCTCTCCGCCGAGCGCATCGCGGCCGAGCAGGAAACCAAATCGCGCGACATCGCGCGCGAGGAGGCGATCGAGGACGCCGAGATCAGGCGGCGCGAAGCCGTCGAGGCGTCGCGCATTGCGACCGAGCTGGTGCTCGAACGCGAGCGGATCGAATCGTCAAAGACGCGCGACGTGCTCGATGTCGAGCGCCGAAAGGTGGTCGAAATCGCCGAGCAGGATCGTTCGATCGTCGTTGCGGCCAAGCTCGCGGAGCGCGCGGACGCCGATCGGCGGGTCAAGGAAGCCGATATCGTCGCGGCCCAGCAGGTCGGCCGTACCGACGTGGTGCGCGAGCAAACACTCGATCTCGCCCGGCTCGAACGCCGGCGGGCCGTGGAACAATTCGAGGTCGCCCGCGGGCAGTCCTTGCAGGAAGCCGAGATCGCGGCCCGCGAGGAAGTGGAGAGGGCACGCATCGCTTCCGAGCGGGGCATCGACGAGGCAAGAATCCTGCGCGACCGAGAATTGCGTCAGCTCGAGATCGCCCGCGAAACCGCGGTCGAGAATGCGCGTCTGGAAAGCTCCATCGAAATCCATCGCAAATCCCGCGAACAATCGGCGGCACAGGCCGAGGCCGAGGTGGCCCGGGCCCATGCGGTCGAGGCCGAGGAGCGGGTCAAGACGGTGCGCGAAAGCGAGGCAGCACGCCGGCGGCGTGCGGTCGAAGTGCTGATCGCCGAAAAGGAAGCCGACGAAGTGCGGATCGCAGCGGCCGCCGAGCAGGTGCGCGCCGCGGTCCAGGCCGAAGCGCAACGGCTGCTCAACGAGGCCGAGAACGTCCTCACCGACGCCGCCCGCGCTTCGCTGTTCCGCCGCAGGCTGCTCGAGCGCATCGAGGGTATCGTCCGCGAGAGCGTCAAGCCGATGGAGAAGATCGAAGGCATCCGTATCCTCCACGTCGACGGCCTCAACGGCGGCGGCCGCGGCGACGGCAGCGGACGCAGCGCGACCGACGAGGTGATCGATTCGGCGCTGCGCTATCGGGTGCAGGCGCCGATGATCGACCAGATCCTCGCCGAGATCGGCATCGAGGGCGGCAGCCTGTCGCGCATGCCGGGCCTCATTCGCGAGGCCCGCGACATGCAGGGCATCCGCAAGGACACGGCGCCGAAAAAACCGCCGGAAGGCGGTGGCGGTGGCGGCGGCGGTGGTGGAACTGGCGGCGGTGGCAGCGGCGGCGGATCGTCGGAATAAGACTGGGCGCCGCCCATATAGGAAGGGAACGAGGGAAGCAGTCACATGGCCCGGGTCTATGTTTCGAGCGTCATCAACGGCCGCTCCGACCGCGTTTGGGCGCGGGTTCGCGACTTCAACGGGCTGCCCTCATGGCATCCCGGTATCGCAGAGAGCCGCATCGAGAACGGCGAGCCGCCGGACAAGATCGGTTGCGTGCGCGATTTCCGGCTGCGCAACGGCGACCGGATACGGGAAAAGCTTCTCGGTCTGTCCGACTTCGACCTGTTCTGCACCTACTCGATTCTCGAGTCGCCCATGGGCGTCGAGAATTACGTGGCAACGTTGCGTCTCACGCCGGTCACCGACGGCGAGCGGACCTTTGTCGAGTGGACGGCGGAATTCGACTGTGCGCCCGAGCGCGAGACCGAACTCGTCTCCAATATCGGCGGCGGCGTCTTTCAGGGCGGCTTCGACGCTCTGAAGCGACAATTCGGAGGATGACGCGTTGATCCGCATTGTTCGCTCGACAATCATCGATGCCCCGACGGACCGGGTGTGGGCGTTCTTGCGCGATTTCAACGGCCACGACCGCTGGCACCCCGCGGTCGGCAAGAGCGCGATCGAGCGCAATCAGAGCTCCGACAAAGTCGGCTGCGTACGGCACTTCTTCCTGCGCGACGGCTCGGAGCTGCGCGAACGTCTGCTGACCTTGTCCGATCTGGAACAGACATTCAGCTATTGTTTGATCGACACCCCGGTTCCGCTTTTCAACTACGTTGCCCATGTACGCCTCGCGCCAGTCACCGACGGCGACCGGACGTTTTGGGATTGGCGCTGCACCTTCACCACCCGCAAGGGCGAGGAGGCGGAGATGACGCGCATGGTCAGCGAGGACATCTATGAGGCTGGGTTCGCCGCCGTGCGGGCGCATCTCACGGGAACTTCGGCAACGGAGGGCAACGCTTGACCGTCACGGTGAAAACATTCCCCCGCCTGGCCGACGCGGCGGGCGCTTTGGCGCAGGAACGTGGCGCCCGCTTCCTCGCCGGCGGAACGCTGGTCATGCGCGAAGTCAACAACGCCGACCCCGCGATCGAGACGATCGTGCGCTCGACCGATCCGAGCTTTCTGCACATCGCCGCCTCTTCGAGCCGTGTTGAGATCGGCGCCGGCGTGACGATGGTCGCGGTTCTTGCCGAGCGCGACCTCGCGCTTCTTCATCCGGTTGCGCGTGCGGTCGGCGGCCCGGCGTTGCGCGAGGCTGCGACCGTCGGCGGCAATCTGTTCGCCGGGCGCGGCGATTTTGCAACGGCGCTGCTCGCGCTTGACGCCACGGTGACGCTCGCGGGCGGTTTCGGCCAGCGCGAGATGCCGCTCGATGATTTTCTGGGTCGCCGCGATCGAGGCGCCGCACTTGTTTCCGCTGTGGCATTCAAGCGGCCGGCCGGAGACACGTTCCGTTTTACCAAGGTGACACGCGTCCGCCCCAAGGGCCTGTCGGTCCTGTCTATTGCCGTCCAGACTCCACTCGCCAGCGGCCGGATCGCCGGCGCCCGGGTCGCCTATGCCGGCATGGGTCCGGCGCCGATGCACGCCAAGGCGGTGGAGCGCGCGCTGGAAGGCCGCTCGCTCGACGCCGCCGGCATTGCTCCAGCGCTCGCCGTCGCGACCGACGGCACCTCGCCCGAAGACGACGCCATCGCCAGCGCGTGGTGGCGGCGCGAAATCCTTCCCGTTTATCTGCGCCGGGTGCTGCTCGGCGAAGGCCATTCGTGAGCATGTAGATGAAAACTCCGATTCAGTTTCGTCTCAATGGCGAAGACGTCGCCACCTTCGCCGAAGGCGGCGCGAACCTTCTCGACGTGCTGCGTGAGGGGGTCGGCGATTTGTCGGTCAAAGGCGGCTGCTGGCAGGGTACTTGCGGCACCTGCACTGTGTTGATCGACGGCTCACCCCGGCTTTCCTGCATTACCTTGGCGGAGACCTGCGCCGGACGCTCGGTCGAGACCACGGCGGGGCTGCGCCAGGGCGCCGATCTGCACCCTCTCCAAAAAGCGTTCATGGAACGGTTTGCCGCCCAGTGCGGCTATTGCACGCCCGGCATGCTCATGGCGGCGAAAGCCCTGCTCGACCGAAATCCCAACCCGTCCCGCGAGGAGGTGGTCGAAGCCATCGGCGGCAACATCTGCCGCTGCACCGGCTACGAGCCGATCATCAACGCGATACTCGATGCCGCGCGCGGCGACAACCGCCGCCGCGCCTGAGGACCTGACCATGCTGGAATTCCGCAAAGACATCTTCGCCGACGAGCGCGACGACAATCTCGTCGAAATCGGCCAGCCGACGCAGCGGCAGGACATGCTGGGGCACGTCACCGGCACCTCGCCTTATTATGACGATCACCGGTTCGCCAACCTGCTCCACCTGAAAATCCTGCGCAGCCCGCACGCCCACGCGCGCATCCGCTCGATCGACGATTCGGCGGCAGCGCGCGCGCCGGGCGTGAAACGGATCATCCGGGCCGCCGACGTGCCGGTCAATCTCAACACGCTGCTCAGCCTCATTCAATTCGGCAAGGACGACGAGCCTTCGCTGGCGACGGACATCGTGCGCTACAAAGGTGAGCCTATCCTCGGCATCGTCGCGACCAGCGAACGCGCGGCGCTCGAGGCCATGGCGCTGGTGCGCGTTTCCTATGATCAGTTGCCCGCGGTCTTCGACGTCGAGGAAGCGCTGAAGCCGGGGGCGCCTTCGGTCAACGCCACCTATCCGAAGAACACGTTCGAGTATTACGGCAAATACGATCACCAGAAGCTGCGCTACGGCGACGCCGAGGCGGCCTTCAAACAAGCCGACGTCGTGCTCGACGAGCGTTATCAGATGTCGCCGATCGAGCATGCGCCGACCGAGACCAACGGCTCGATCGCGGTGCCCGACACCAACGGCCGCTTCATTGTTTACACCTCCACGCAGGCGCTCTTCTTCTCCCTCGACACATCCGCGAAGATCAACGCAATGCCGTCGAACCAATTGCATTTCATCGGCGGCACGGTCGGCGGCGGCTTTGGCGGCAAGGTCGACACGATGACCGAGCCGCTCAGCATTCTGGCGGCGCGGCTGACCGGCGCGCCGGTGCGGTACCGGTTCAGCCGGCACGAGGAAATGCAGTTCGGCTCGCCGCGCGGCGGCGAGCGTATTTACGTCAAGGACGGCGTCATGAAGGACGGGCGGATTATCGCCCGCAAGGTGACGGCCTATTTCGACAGCGGCGCGTATACGCGGCTCTCCAGCTATGCCGTGGTCAAATGCGCAGCCCATATTCCCGGGCCGTATACGATCCCCAACGTTCACGCCGACGTCTACTGCGTCTACACCAACCGGACGCCGGCGACCGCCATGCGCGGGTTCGGCGTCACCGCGCTCGACTTCGCGCTCGAATGTCAAATGGACAAGGGCGCGACGGCGATCGGCATGGATCCGCTCGAATACCGCATTCTCAACGCCTACCGCGATGGCGACATGAAAGCTCACCGGCGCGAGGCGAAGAATTGCGCGCTGATCGAATGCGCGCAGGTCGCCGCCGAGAAAGCCAATTGGCCGTTGCGGGAAGAATTCCGCAAGATGTCGTCGCGCAAGGACGGCGTCGCGGCGCATGCCGGCGCCGCCGCTGACCGTTCGCGCGCGCCAGCTCCGGCAGCCCCGACCCGGGCGCCCGCCCCCGCCATCGCAGCTCGAATGCCGGCGACCACACCGCAGCGCGTTTCATACGAGCGGCCGGCCGCCCCGCAGCCGCCGCCGCGTACAACGCCGCCTTCGCCGCCGCCGCGAAGCGCGCCGCCAACGCCGCCGGCTTCGCCTGCCGGATCGACGCACGGAGCGCCGCGTTTTTCTTCCGTCTTTGGCACCAGGAGGCGCTGATCATGGCCAGGCATCGTGGACGTGGCGTCGCTACCATCAACTATCCGATCGGCATGAATCTCGGCGGCGACCCGAGTCAGGCGCTGGTCCATTCCAATCCGACCGGAAAATTCACCGTCGCCCTCTCCTCCATCGATCTCGGTCAGGGAATGAAATCGGTCACGCGGCAGATCTGCGCAGAGACGCTCGGCGTGCCGGTCGAGGACGTCTATGTCGACACCGCCGATTCCGATACCGGCCCGCATTGCATGGGATCGTTCGCGTCGCGCGGAACGCACCGCGTCGGCAACGCCGTGATGGTGGCGGCGCGCGAAGCCCGCGCCGTCATGATGGAAGCTGCGGCCGAAGAGCTCGAAGTCGATCCGGCTGACCTCGAAACCGACGGCAAGGGCTCGATCCGCGTCAAAGGCGCGCCGCACCGTTCGATCGCGGTCCGCGACGTCGCCATCGCGGCCCAGTTCCGCCAGGGCAAGACGATTTCCGGCCGCGGCATCTTTCTGGTGCCGCTGTCCGACGTCGATCCGGAAACCGGCGAAATGTCGCCGGCGACCTGCTACGCCCATGCCTGTCTGATCGCCGATGTCGAAGTCGACGACGAGACCGGCGACGTGACCGTGCTGAAAATGACCAGCGCCTACGAGATCGGGCGCGCCATCAATCCGAAGCTCGTCGAGCAACAACTCGTCGGCGGCGCATGGATGGGCATGAGCCACGCGCTCTATGAAACGCCGGAGCCGTACTATCCGGATACCCGCGACGGCCCGCGGGATTTCAACGAATACCTGATGCCGGGTCCCGGCGACATTTGTCCGCACGACATTTTGGTTCTCGAGCGCCCGGCGCCCGACGGACCGTTCGGCGCCAAGGGACCGGGCGAGATGTGCGCCAACCCGGTGCTGCCGGCGGTCGCCAATGCGATTTTCAACGCGGTCGGCGTGCGCATCAACGATCTGCCGATCACGCCGGAAAAAGTTCTAAGGGCGCTGAAAGCCCGCAGCGGCACCTCCACATCGGTTCGTGCGCGGTAAATTCCATGCCGGTGCGCCATACCATCGTCGGCATCGGCAGCCCAAGCGAACTCGAGGAGGCGCTGCGCGCCGCCTATTATCTCGCCGACGAAGAGCTTTCGACCGCCGCCTATCTCGCGCTCGCGCTGGGCAAGCCATTGTTGCTCGAAGGCGCGCCGGGTGTCGGCAAGACCGAAGCCGCCAAGGCAATCGCCGGCGTACTTGGCCGTTCCCTGCTGCGTCTGCAATGCTACGAGGGCATCGACGCCGCGGCCGCGCTCTATGAATGGAACTTTCCCCGTCAAATGCTAGCGCTGCGCCAGCAGACCGAAGCGTCCGCCAACGTCAACGTCTACGGCGATGAGTTTTTGATCGAGCGACCGATGCTCGCCTGTCTGCGGCGACCGCAGGAAAACGTGCTGCTCATCGACGAAATCGACCGCTCCGATCACGAATTCGAAGCCTTCCTTCTGGAGTTCCTGTCCGACTTCCAGATCACGATTCCCGAGCGCGGCGCCATCCGCGCCTACGAGCGGCCGGTCGTGATCCTCACCTCCAATCGGACCCGCGAGCTGCACGAGGCGCTGCGCCGCCGCTGCGTCTATCACTGGATCGAGTATCCGACGCCGGAGCGCGAAATGCGCATCATCATGATGCGGGCCTCGGGCGTCAGCGAGCGTGCGGCGCGTGCGGTCGTTGCCGCCGTCGGGCGATTGCGCCGCGAGCCGCTCGCCAAGCTTCCCGGCATCGCCGAGGCGGTCGAATGGGCCGAGGCCGCGACGCTCCTCAACGAGCAGGGCGCGCGCTGGCCCGACGCGTTCCGGCGCTCGCTCGGCGTCGTTCTCAAGGATGAAGACGATCTGGTTCATATCGCGCCGAGGATCGACGCCATCCTCACGGAGGCGCAGGCATGAACGACGCGACGCGGCCGATCTTCCACTTCCTCGGCTTCATCGGGCTGTTGCGCCGCGCGGGCTTCGCCATTGCGCCCGAGCAGACGATGTCCTGGCTGGCGGCTATTGAACTTCTCGGTCCGCGGGAAATCGGCGACATCCGCCGCGCGGCTCGCGCGACGCTTGCGCCGCCGCCGGAGCGCTTCGCCGAATTCGACGCGCTATTTGACGCCC
>CAWHJE010000019.1:0-71419 GCA_963829465.1 uncultured Alphaproteobacteria bacterium | reverse complement strand
CTTTCCGATTTGCATTGGCTCGACGGGTTTGCATCCCGGGAACAGGCAATTGACGAGTTGGTCAGGACGTTTCCCGCAGCAAATAAGAAAGTAGTTCCTCTGAAATCGGCTGCAGAGCACGCGCGTCGGGAGCACGGACCACCCGTGTTCGCCAAGTATGGTGCAGACGCACTGAGCGAGCGCGCGGACGAAAAACGGGGCAAACCGCGTTCAGAAGCGCTCACAGTGCGACCACTGCCCCGAATTGCCTTTGTGGCCGCGTCACTGATTGGTCTGGCGGTGCTTGGCGCTGTCGGCGATTATGGCTCGTCCGTTCGCCAGCGCCATCCCCGGTTGCGCCGGAACTAGTTCCCGTCGCACCGACGCAGATAACCGTTACGGCGCTATCGCTCGAACGCGAGCGGGCGCTGAAACCGAAGGATACGTTCAAAGAATGCAGCAACTGTCCGGAGATGGTCGTTGTGCCTGCCGAAATCTTTCACCATGGGCTCGCCTGTAAGCGAGCCTGAGCGCACCTCCGAGGAAGGTCCGCAACACACGGTAACATTTACCCGGAACTTCGCGGTCGGGCGGTTCGAGCTAACCTTCGAACAGTGGGAAGCGTGCGTCGCCGACGGCGGCTGTAACGGCTACAAGCCGGACAGTCAGGGCTGGGGCCGCGACCTCCGGCCAGTGATCAACGTGTCGTGGGACGACGCCAAGACTTACGCCGTCTGGCTCGCAAAAAAGACCGGCAAGTCCTATCGCCTGCTCAGCGAAGCGGAGCGGGAATATGTCCCGCGCGCAGGGACGACCACGCCGTTTTGGTGGGGGAATTCCATCTCGACCGACCAAGCCAATTACAATGGCACCCCTTATTTGGGCGGGGCGAAGGGCGAATACCGAGGGCGCACCGTCCCGGTGAGATTCATTTGAGCCGAATCCATGGGGCCTCTATCAGGTCCACGGCAACGTTTATGAATGGACGGAGGATTGCTGGCACGTAAACTACCAAGGAGCGCCGGCCGACGGCTCGTTCTGGACTGGCGGCGACTGTAGTAGCCATGTCATCCGCGGCGGTTCCTGGGACTATGATGCCGGGTACTTACGCTCCGCGAGCCGCCTCGGATACGCCACCGATACCCGGGACGTCTGGCTCGGCTTCCGGGTCGGCCGGACGCTTCGCATACCTTGAATCGCAGCTTCCTTGCCCTTTCGGGTAGTGCGGGGCGAAGGCTTCGGCGCGGATTTTTGAGCCATAGATCATCGTGTGATCGACAATTCCGCGTGGCTTCGCCGGAGCGATCCAGGTATTCAACAAATGCATTTTTGTCCCATGCCGGCGAGCAAATTTATCCAGACTATAGGTGCGTCCCTCGACCGGTTTGAGCGCGCTTCTGTTGACAATTGCAAGATTACGCGCCCGAATGTTGAATGTCTCTTGTTGGCCCGGAACGGCGCTTAGTTTCCGCACCGGCTTGGTCGTTATTGGGGGCATTGCTGCAGCGCCAGCCTGTGAGCGGCGCGGCGGTTGTTGGACCGATTGTGTTGCAAAACTCCTGTTGAGGCGACTCACGAACGATGATTCCGTTGATTGAGATGGAAATCGGCGGGAGCGGCTCATGATGGGTCGGCGGCAAGGCGGACAAGGTCAGTTCTTTTATTCGTTTGATCTCGACAAGGTCGTGCCACCTGATCATCTGGTGCGGCAGATCGATAGCGTTCTCGATCTTGGTTGGGTGCACAAGGAGCTTGCTGCTTACTACTCACACACCGGCCGGCCGTCGATCGACCCGGTTCTAATGATCCGAATGCTGATCGTCGGTTACGTGTTTGCGATCCGCTCGGAACGCCGTCTCTGCGCTGAAGTGCAGGTCAATCTGGCTTACCGATGGTTTTGCAAGCTGGGCATCGAGGACAAAATCCCCGATCATTCGGTGTTCTGCCGGGCACGTCACGAACGGTTCCGTGACAGCGATGCTCTACGCCGGGTGTTCGAAGGGGTGGTGGCGACGTGCATCGCAGCTGGGCTGGTCGGCGGGGAGGCATTCTCAGTCGATGCCAGCTTGATCAAGGCGGACGTGGACAAGAAGAAGCGGGCCCCTGGCGACCAGCCGATCGCCTGGCCGCGGGCGGAGGCAGCCTCACATGCAGTCCGAGAGTATCTCGCGGCCCTCGATGCCGCCCGCGATAACGAAGACAGTACAGACGGGGATGGTGGCGGATCGAGCAGCAGCGGTAGTCGAAGCAGGCCTCCCAAGGAAGTCTCGCTGACCGATCCACAGGCAGCGTGGGTTACCCGGCCGGGCGTCGACGCCTTCTTTGCCTACGATGTGAACTACCTCATCGACAACAAGGTTGGAATCATCATCGACGCTGAGGGCACACGAGCTAACCGTACAGTGGAGATCGCCGTCACCCAGACCATGGTGGAGCGCGTCGGCCGCCGCTTCAATCTTCGACCCCAGAGGCTCGCAGGCGATACTGTTTATGGCGCGGTCAGACTGCTCAAGTGGCTGGTGGATCGCAAGATCGCACCGCACGTTCCGGTGTGGGACAAGTCGGCACGCAACGACGGCACCTTCAGCCGAGCTGACTTTATCTTCGACCGGGAGCGCAACGTGTATGTCTGCCCTTCGGGCAAACTGCTCACGCATTCCGGTCTCATCGATCAGGGACATCTTTTACCTTATCGGGCGAGCAGGTCCGACTGCTCAAGATGCGACCTCAAAGCACGGTGTACGCCGAGTACCAGCCGAAAGGTAACCCGAGACATCGACGAGGACGTGCGAGACCACGTTCGGGCTCTTGCCAACACCGAGGCCTTCCAGCAGTCACGCCGCGAGCGCAAGAAGATCGAGATGCGCTTTGCGCATATGAAGCGCATTCTGCGGCTCGATCGACTTCGGCTGCGCGGCTTGAGCGGAGCGAAGGACGAGGTGCTGCTCACTGCCACCGCCCAGAACCTTCGGCGGCTGGCGAAGTTCATCTGCTGGCCACCGCCCTTGGCACCGGCTGCCTGCCTGGCGTAGCCGACGCATCAGCCATATGAGCTGATGTGGCGCTGCCGCAGTCGCCTCATGGTGTAGCGTCAAAAACTCACCGAAAAACCCGTCGGCAAATGCGCCCACGTTTAACAACACAATCGGACCCAAAGCTGACATGGACGGCCGATTTCGCGGCGATGGGCCAAAACGGACATTCGTGAGCACGCCTCGAATTGGGATTTCATACGCTGTCTCTCGCTAACGTCCAGAAGCCGGTTAAGCGATAACGACGTGTACCCAACATAAGCCGGACTTCGGCAGCCGGGGAGACTAAGCAGCATCAAATTTCGACGTATCACCGCTCGACAGAAATGCAGTTATTTCGTTCGCCGATTTCGGTGCGGAGATGAAATAACCCTGTACTTCATGACAATTCTGGCCGCGGAGAAAAGAGAGCTGCTCAGCGGTCTCAATGCCCTCGGCCACCACATTTATACCGAGGTCCCTCGAAAGATTGATCATGGATTTTACAATTGACGCACTATCCGGATCCGTCAACACTTCGTGTACGAACGAGCCATCGATTTTGATACTATCAGGAGAAAGTTTTCGCAGGTAAGTCAGGGACGAATATTCAGTTCCGAAATCATCGAGAGCGATCCTAATTCCTAGTTCGCGCAGTGCCTTCAAGTTCGAGAGCACATAGTCGTTGTCGGAGATCAGTGCCGTTTCCGTAATCTCGAGTTCAAGACGTCCGGGCGCCAAAGTCGAGTCGGTCAAAGCTTTGACAACGTAGGACAAGATGTTCGTGTGGCGCAACTGAACTGGCGACACATTGACGGCAATCCTAATATTATTTGGCCAATAACTTGCGACCTTGCAAGCTTCGCGAACAACCCAATCGCCGATTTCGTGGATAAGGCCAGTTTCCTCGAGAATGGTGATGAATTCTATCGGCGCCGTGACGCCTAGTGTCGGATGCCTCCACCGCAGCAAGGCTTCCACTCCGGTAATGCGATCGTCGCCTAGTTCCAAGATAGGCTGAAAGACCAGGAAAAGCTCGTGCCGACGGAGTGCCTGGCGGAGGGCCCGTTCGAGCCTACGACGCCGACGCGTCTGCTCTTTATGGTCTGAATCATGCAGCCGGATCGGTCCGCCACTTCCATGCTTAGCGGCATAAAGGGCTTCATCCGCGTTTTTCAAAAGATGTTCGGGATTTGCGCCGTCTGCTGGTGCAATAGCGATCCCGATACACGCCGCAGTAAAAACCTCGATATCGTCGATCACAACTGGAGCATCAAGGCTGCTCACAATTCGGTTAGCTAAGGTGATGGCGGCGCTTGATTCCGTCGCATTCGCCACAATCACCGAAAATTCGTCTCCGCTCAATCGTGCAACTAAATCGACGTCTCTGGCGCAAGCAGTCAATCGCTGGCCAACCTGAACCAACAAATTGTCCCCCGTAGCGTGTCCCAATTTGTCGTTGATATTTTTGAAGTCATCGAGATCGACATAAAGGACGGCAAATTGTTCATGCAATCGATCGAGACGTGCAAATGCATTCTCGAGACCCTCATTGAATGCCAAGCGGTTCGGAAGGTCGGTTAACTCATCCCGGCGAACCTTTCGCTCGGCTTTTATCTGTTCGGCAATCCTTCTAGCGAGCTGCGCTGCGTGGACGAATACGACCCTCAACAAGACGATAATGTAGCTGACCATTAAGATCGCTACGAGTAGGTACGCTGGGTCATCACTGCGTCCGATGGCGATTGCGGAAGCGACAGCGATCGGCGCGGTGAATGTGACCGCTGCGGGCGGAATGCTGGCAAAGGCAAATGCACCACCGGCCAACGTACCTGCACAAAGACAAGCGATGATAACTTGCCCACCCGCCGACGCGTCGGCGAAGAATAGTAGCGGTAGAGAGGCCCACAAGCTGCCAAGAAAAAAAGCGTTACGAACGACTCGGGCAATCACCCGGCTCGAGACATATGACGGTTTCGGACCATCAAGGCGACGGTTCTTGAAACCATGATAAATCGTGAACATGAGAATTGTGGAGGCCCACGCTATCGCCAGCTGACGCTGCGATGACGGCCACAGCGCAACAACGAGAACCAGCGCGTTGCAAGCGTTAGCAAGCATTATTGAGGATAGATGTCGCTTGATGTTATTGATCTGCTCGGCGCGAAGGCGCCCTTCAACAGCATCATCCGCGACTAAGGTTCCGGGAAAGCGCGACACTCCCGAAACCAGTCGGCGGAAAGGGCCAAATAACCCGCGCCACACGAGGGCTCTCCAAAAGCAAGCAGAAACGAGGGCCAACTAATATCATCAATCAGTTTCGACAGCATAATTTGCCATCTCTTGAGGAAGCGTGAACCGCGATATTCGCAAGCCAACTAGTTAAAACGTAGTTTTAGTTTTTGTTTGTTTGTAGTTGTTAACCACGGCACGGAGAAAAGCGATATTGCCTAACGATACGATCGCTGCGGCTGGCGTCGAACGCCTGTCATCTTAACCGGAGGTGTGTGAACGGGTTCCGTATCCTGGCGGAATGTCTCTTGTTGGGCCCGAAGCGGCGTTTCGCTGCGGCGCAGCGATTGTACGCTATGAGGGGCATAGCTGCCGCGCCGGGCGTATGCTGGCGAGTGTCAAGCGAGGAGGCTCACTCTGCTCGGCCACACCATCAATGCTTGGCGAGATCGACAAGATCGGTCTGGTAAGCCCAATCGCCAAACAAGACTTCGTCGGCGGCTTCTGTCCCCACACTGGCTGCAATCTTGATAAATCTTCCGGCGTTCGTGGCGGGCAACACACATCGCGTGTGGGGGCCGTCACGCCGGGCGAGGCATCGTGGTCCCTAGTGCATGCGCAAGTGCATGGGGTTGTTCCTCGATTTTGTTGCTACCCCTCCCACCCAACTAGCCCTAAGATCACGCGTCGAGGAATTTCGTCACCAACGGCTTGAGGATATCGAGGCGTTCGACCTGCGGCACATGACCGCAATCCTTGATGATTTCGATTCGTGAATTGGCAATTCGCGCGGCGAATTCCTTGGCATAGACCGAGGAGACCAGGGCGTCGTCCTCTCCCCAGACAATCATGGTCGGCGCCTTGACCCGATGCAGGCGTTTCTTCAGTCCCTTGTCGGGTATGGGCCAAACGAATTTTCCGGTCGCGCCGAGCGCCCACACCAAGTCGGCGGTGACGACCGCCACCTCTTTCGGGTCGTCCGGCATTTTGATCGCTTTCTGCACCGGCTCGCGACCCGAGATGCTTGTACAACGTCGCCAGCAATTTTTCCGGCGGCATCAGCATGTAAGGCGCAACCGGCGCGTCGTCGCGCCACAAACCGATGGGATCGAGCACGATCATCTTGCTCACGCGTTCAGGCCGATGCGCGGCGAGCTCACACGCCATCATGCCTCCGAACGACGTGCCGATAACTGGCACTGACGACAGATTGAGCGCATCGAGGATTTCGTCATAGATCAAAACCAGGTCCCACAGGCTCTCGACCGCGTAGATCGACTCGCGAACCGTTTCGCCGGTCCCGGGATGATGCGGAGCGTACACGGTATAGCGCTCGGTGAGCCCTTCGACGAAATCGTCCCAGATCGGCCCGCCCGCCGCGTGCAGATAGAGCAGCGGTGGACCGTTGCCGGCCGTTTTCACCTTCGCTTCGAAATTGCAGTGACGTATTGGGATCGTCTTCACGCTCGCAGTAGCCATGTTTCACATCCAATCGTTTGAAGGGGAAGGGTTGCGCTGATGCGCGCCCGCACTGCGGCCGCGCATCGAAACGGCGTCAGAAGCAATGCGCGTCACGCCGTGGCCATCTCTCGCTGTTTGGCGGGCCGGCTGCGCAATCGCTTCGGCCACCAATGGTTCTCCCACTTCTGGTCCTCCCACATCTTCTGCAGGTGCGGGAGAACCTCGCGCGCAAACAACTCGATGTTCTTGTTGGCCTGGGCGTGCGACATGGAGCCGAATTGCAGTGCCACCATCAAATGGCCCACGTTCAGACGTTTGGCCATGGCCTCGAGTTTCTCGCGGACTGTCGCGGGGCTACCGATCACGACGAATTCTCTTTCGATCATGTCCTTGGCCTTCAGCGGCTTCAGATCGATCGAAAGATCGCTCACTTGCAGCAGGTTGGGCCCGGACATGAAGATGTTCAGCAGGCTTTTGTAATCGGCATTGCCGGGCGGGGAGATGTAGTACGTCGGCAGGTGCAGGAGTTTGTGGTAGAAGTATTCGATGTGCCTGCCGAACTCCTCCTCCGCCTTGCGGTCGGTTTCGGCCACCCCGACAAGCTGCAGGAACGAGGCGCGGTAAGGATTGGCGTCCTTGCCCTTGGCGGAAGCGCGCTCCCAGAACCGATCCATGACGTTGTGGGCCGACTTGCCACCAAAATAGCTCAGATAGGCGTACGGAAAATTGTGGTCATGGCAATAGTCCCAAGTCGACGAGCTTGCCGCGCCCGGTATCAACACCGGCGGATGTGGATCCTGCACCGGCCGCGGCCACAGGTTCACCTTCGGCAACTGGGAATACTTCCCGTTCCAGGCGAAGAATTCCTTCGCGGTCCAGGCTTTCAGCATGAGATCGATGCCTTCCCGCCAGCGCTCGCGGTGCTCCATGGGCGTGATACCGTTGCAGACGGAGACGTCGTTGCCGAGGCCGGTTGGCAGGCCGGCAATCAATCGGCCGCCGCTCATGCAGTCGAGCACCGCGTATTCTTCGGCGAGGCGAATGGGCGGCGTAGACGAGATGGTGGCGCCGAGCTGCAAGAGTGCCACGTGATCCAACCCCTGATCGCGCGTCATCTTGGCCAAGGTAGCGCCGAACAGGTTGGGATTGCACATGAACCCATAGGGGTTTTGGTGGTGCTCGTTGGTGCCGATGCCATCGAAGCCGAGCTTCGCCGCCAGCATCAACTCGTCGATCGACCAGTTGTAATAGTCGGTCACCTTGTTGGCGTCACCGTACTCCCACCAGGGCGTGTCGACCCAAGACGATGCAAGGCCCTCGGGAGGGAAATCCTCGGGAAGATCCCGGTAGGGCATGAAATGGAACATCGTGACCTTCATGATCGTCACCCCCTGTGTTGATCTGTTTTAAGCCGAGTTAGGCCGACTTCGGTCGTGGCCCCGGCGGCCCTTCGTTTGGCGCCACTTGCGGATTAATGGCCGACCTCTAAGTAGATCACGTTTGCGGAGTCCTCGCCATAGGGCGGCAGGTAGACCATGAGAAAGCTTGATCCGCTCAATGAGCACCTTGATCGAATGGAAAACTCGGGCGGGAAAAACACCATCTCGCTGGAGCCGACATAGTTCTCACGTCCAGCAGCTTTCTGCAGCGATCGACGACGCGCTGGTTCGTACCTTCGGACCAGAGACTTTGGATTACGACAGATACCGTTTGGCCAATGAGTTTGACAATGGACCGTTCAACTACGCCTTCGAAGTCCCGATCCAAGAAGTCCGCCAATCGCTCACCCATATCGATTAACACCTCGAACAACCAGGGACCGACGATGCCACCGACGGCTGTGCCAACTGCGTAGAAGAAAGCAATTGCCAGTGCGCGGATCTCCAGCGGAAACGTTTCGCTGACCGTGAGATAGGCCGAGCTCGCCGCAGCGGAGCCAAAAAAGAAGATCGCCGTCCAGCACAGCGTCTGTGTTTCCGCCGAGATCAGGTCGCGCATGAATAGAAAGCCGGTTGCCGCCAGAGCAACGCCGGACGTTATGTAAGTAAAGGCAATCATCGGCCGCCGGCCGCGCGTGTCGAACAGCCAGCCGACTAGCACCGGCCCTAGGAAATTGCCGGCAGCGAAGGGCAGCAGATACCAGCCGACGCGATCGTATCGTTCCCAGTCAGACTTTATTGACCGAAACCTTGTCCGTTTTGTTTCCGTGACCGCTGCGCCAGCTCAAGGCGGTGGCCGTATGCGTGACAGGGTCGAAGACGATCAGCGTGCCTTCTGGCAATTTCAAGGACAGGATCGACCGCTAAAATCCCGCGCGGATCATCGTCGGTTATCGTGCCGGCGTTTGCCATGATAGTCTAAGTTTATAGGCATTCGGAGGCCGATCATGGCTCACGAAAATATCTTCGGTTCTGCCATTGCAGGCGCTCTTATCTCTACCGCTATGTTCCGAACTTTTGTCGAGAAGGGTCTGCTCACGCCCGAAGAGGCAGCTGGCGTCATGAACCAGGCTGCCAACGCTGTGCGAGATTCGGTCATCGCCGAAGAGCGCGCCGCCTTTCACATTTTGCAGGGTCTTCAGCGGCAGCTTCATTCCTGACACGGAATTGAGCCAATTGATTGACCAGGTCCTTCTCGACACACGACCCGTTGCGGGCAAGGAAGTGCGGACCCGCCTTTGCCGAGTTATTTATCTCGAGCGAGAAGCGTCTCGCCGCGTATAGCAACCAGCCGCGCTACGGTAACCCGCTTTGTGGCCCTATCGAAGACTAATCGTAACGCGCCCCGTCTGCCTCAACCCGATCGCCCGCGCGGCGGCGGGGGACAAATCGATTTGCCTGCCGCGTACAAAAGGCCCTCGGTCGTTGATCCGCACGATGACGCATCCGCTGTGACAGACTTGAACGAGCGTGCCGAACGGCAACGTACGATGCGCTGCGGTCATTGACCCGCAATTCAAGCGCTCGCCGTTTGCGGTGCGAGAACCACAGAGACCGTCGCTGCCGCCATAGATGCTTGCAACTTCGGCATGAGCAAAACTGCTAGCGGCAAGCCACACTGCTGCGGAAGCAAGTGAGAGCTTCAGATAGTCTTTCGAACAAATCCGATAGAACATGAAAACACTCCCCTAGTACACACTAAGAATAGGGGAAATAGTGTCTGTGAATGTTGATGCAAATGTGGGGATAACGTGTGCAAATAATGTTGATGAATGGAACTGTGTTCTTAGAGTGTTCTAGGGCCAGGACTCATTGATCACAGCCAGAAGATGACGGCAGCCGCGATGCAGATTGCAGACATGAAGGTGTGGGCGCATCGGTCGTAACGGGTATGAATACGTCGCCAGTCTTTGAGCCTGCCGAACATGTTTTCGATCTTATGACGCTGACGATAGAGGCTGCGGTCATGTTCGATCGGAGCTGTCCGTCGTCAGATGATTTGAGACGTTTTGAGCGTTTCAGGAACGGAGGCTCTGGCTCATCAGGGTTAAGGTTTAAGCGGCTTTCAGTTGATGCTGCAAGCGTCGGTTTGAGATGGTTGCTCGCTTGATGCGCTCTCGCTCAGCGAGGATTGTTTCGGCCCTTCCGAAGTAGACGTCGGCCGGGGTTAGGTTGTTGATGCTCTCGTGATAGCGGACATGGTTATAGTGCCCGACGAAGGCGTCTATCTGCCGTTCGAGATCGCCAGGCAGGTAGTAGTTGTCGAGCAGGATGCGGTTCTTCAGGGTCTGGTGCCATCGCTCGATCTTTCCCTGGGTCTGTGGATGATACGGGGCGCCGCGCACGTGTTGCATGCCCTTGGCTTCGAGCCACTTGCCCAGATCACCCGCGACGTAACTCGATCCATTGTCGCTCAGAAGCCGGGGCCGCTGCGTAACGGTGATGTGGTCAAGGCCTGAGGCCGCGAGCGCCTGGTCGAGCGTGGCCGTGACATCGGAGGCACACATGGTGGGACCAAGCCTCCAGGCGACGATGTAGCGCGAGAAGTCGTCGAGCACGGTCGACAGGTAGTACCAGCCCCAGCCAGTGATCTTGAGATAGGTGAAGTCGGTCTGCCAGAGCTGGTTGATGGCGGTGGTCTTGTCCTTGAACTCGTTCGCCGCCTTGATCACCACATAGGCCGGGCTGGTGATGAGGTCGTGTGCCTTCAGCAGCCGGTAGACCGAAGCTTCCGAGACAAAATACTTCCGCTCGTCGGTGAAGCGCACAGCCAGCTCGCGCGGCGACAGCTCTGGACGCTCCAGCGCAAGGTCGATGATCTGGCCGCGGACATCGTCCGGGATGCGATTCCAGACCCGGTCTGGCCGAGACCGATGGTCGGCCAGCGCTTCAATGCCGCCCTCACGATAGCGGTCGTACCAGCGATAGAATGTGGCTCGCGGGATGCCGAGTTTGTCCAGCGTACGCTTGGCCGGCAGGTGTGACTGCTCGACAAGCCGGATGATCTCGGCCCTTTCGGACGCGGAATATCTCATGCCTCGTCCTCCCCATCCCCGTTCATGCTTTTTTTGAGCAGACGGTTCTCCAGAGTGAGGTCGGCCACAACCTCCTTAAGGGCTGCGGTCTCACGACGAAGATCCTTCACCTCGCCGGACGTCGCAGCGCGCGCCGTGTCTCCCGCCAATCGACGTTTGCCAGCTTCGAGGAACTCCTTCGACCAGCCGTAATACATAGAAGCAGCTATGCCTTCTCGGCGGCAGAGCTCGGAGATGTTCTCCTCGCCGCGCAGTCCCTCCAGCACGATGCGGATCTTTTCTTCCGCCGAATAATGCCGGCGGGTCTGACGCCGAATGTCCTTCAGAACTCGTTCTGCCGGCGCTTTGTCCGGACCGGATTTCTGTTTCATCTTCGCTCCTTGCGGCTACGATGAACCAGAAATCCTCCCTTCGTGAAGTCCCTCAGTTTGCCTCAGGGGTGCTGACGGGGAACAGCTTCGACAATCTTTCAATCGGGACCGTTCGCAGGCGAGTAAGAGGAACGAAATGCTCAATATCATTTCCCGAATTGGCGTAGCAATTACCTTAATCGGTTTGGGTCTCGCACTGTCGGCCTGTGGTTACAACACAATACCGACGCTTGAAGAGCAGGCGAAGGCGCGATGGTCCGACGTGCAGAACCAATATCAGCGCCGCACCGATCTCATTCCCAACCTGGTGTCGACCGTTCAAGGCTATGCCGCGCAGGAAAAAAACGTGCTCACAGCCGTCGTAGAGGCGCGCGCCAAGGCGACACAGATTAAGCTCGATGCCTCCGATCTCACTGACCCAGCAAAGCTCAAGGCTTTCCAGGACGCCCAAAACCAACTTACGGGGGCACTTGGCCGGCTGTTGGCCGTACGTGAGAACTATCCCGACCTGAAATCCAACGCGAATTTTTTGGCATTGCAGTCACAGCTCGAAAGCACCGAGAACAGTATCTCTGTGGCCCGGCGCAACTACATCGACGCTGTGCGCGCCTACAATCTGTCGCTCCGCACATTCCCGACGCTGCTGTGGGCCAAAACGTTATTCTTGGGCAGCAAGCCGATGGCTGAATTCACCGCAAGCGAAGGTTCGGAAAAGCCGCCGCAGGTAAAGTTCTAACGCGCCGCCGCAACACAAAGGCGCCTTGAATGGCTGCAAGTTTCATTGCTTCCCCTCGCCAGAGGGGAAGCATTAGTTTCCTAACTTCTATCCTCGTGCTGCTGTGTGCGAGCGTCCTCGCCTTTGCCGCCGCCACTCGTCCCGCGCTCACGGGCCGCATCGTCGATCAGGCAAATCTTATGCCGGTCGATACGCGCAACGCAATTGAGCAGAAGCTGTCTGATCTCGAAACCAATTCCGGCATCCAACTCGTCGTTGCAACGGTCACCTCGCTCGAAGGCGAAAATCGAACCTTACGCCAACGACCTATTCCGCGGCTGGAAGCTCGGCGAAAATACAAAAAACAACGGCGTGCTGCTGCTCGTCGCGCTGAACGAGCGGCGAGTGCGTATCGAAGTCGGATACGGACTGGAGGGAACGCTCACCGACGCACTTTCTAAGGTCATCATCACCAATGCGATCCTACCGCGTTTGAAAACAGGCGATTTTGGTGGCGGTATCTCGCGCGGTGTAGATGACATAATTGCTGTTTTGACCACCGATGCCTCAGAGTGGCAATGGGGGTTCCAAGGCTGGAGGACATGAGGAACGGGAAGACGGCGTAGCACTGTGCTCATGGCTATTTAAGTGCGTGGACGCTTGAGCGTGCGCCAAATTCCTAACGCGGGTTCAGCCCGCTGACCCCGGCTGCTTCCGGCGTGTTACCTTGTGCCGTCAAACGATAAGGAGACTAAACATGCCGGACAACATCCGCTTCTCGAATCCCGATACGATCCAGAAGCCGCCAGGCTACAGCCACGTCGTGGAAATCACCGGACCGGGTCGCACCGTCTACTTTGCCGGCCAGCTCGGCATCGACAAGTCCGGCAGGATGGGCGCCAACGCGCGCGAGCAGATGGAAATTGCGTTCGAAAACGTAAAGGCGGCGCTCGCCTCTGTCGGCGCCAGGTTTGAGCATGTCGTCAAACTCAACAACTATGTCGTCGATATTGGCGCCAATCTCGCGCATTACCGCGAGGTGCGGGACAAGTATGTGAACACGCTTTCGCCGCCAGCCAGCACCACAGTCGGTGTGCCGCAGCTGGCGCGCTCCGACGCGTTATTCGAGGTCGAGGCCATCGCGATATTGCCGCCGAAATGATGGCTGTTCGGCCATCCCAACCGTTGTGAGGAACGCATATGATGGCCGAATAGCAATTGGCTAGGCTGATGATCAACGATTTTGCGGTCGCGCGTGCTCTCCACGTTCTGGCGCTGGTGCACTGGATTGGCGGCCTAACCTGGTGACCACCATTGTGCTGCCGCGCGCCGGTGCCTTGGCCGACGCGCACGCGGCGCTGGCTGCATTCGAGGCGTTCGAGAATCCGTTTGCCGCGCAGGCACGCTTCTCAATTCTGCTCGCTGGTTTGTCCGGGTTTTACATGCTGAATAAAATGCAGGCTTGGACGCTGCTGCTCGATCCGGCGTTTTGGTGGCTCGCGTTGATGGTCGCGGTGTGGGCGGTTTTCGCACTGGTCGTGTTCGTGCTCGAGCCGCTGGTCATCTAACGCCTATTTCACGTTTACGCGCTGCGCGACAAGGATCGCGCCTTCTCGCTGGCAATCCGGCTACATGCGGTGGCGCTCACAATCTCTTGCGTTGCGATTGTGGCCGGGGTGCTCGGCACACAAGGCGCCCTGCCGTGAGGACCCGTCAAACGCAACAAACCAATCTCATTGCATCCGTCAAATTGGGGAGTTTGTTGCAGCTGGAGGTTTGATGAGCTACGGCACGAGCCTCGCCGACGCCTACCACCTCGCGGGCACATACACTAACCGTGTTCTCAAGGGACTCCGGGCGGGTCATCTACGAGTTCAACAGTGGTCGAAAATCGAACTAATGATCAACCTAAAGACGGCCAAAACACGCGGTCTCGCCAGCTATGAAGCGCGCGACAAAGGCAGCAGTCTAATGAAAACGCTCAAGTTCACCGAGGGGGCGTTTGACGGCTCAAGCTGATGCCCAAGCAATAGTTGGCTGTCCCGCCGAGGTCTGCGAGTCGGAATGAGGAGATGGAGAAAAGGTCTCGCCAGCGCGTTCGGGATCAGGTGACCCTTATGGCCTTCGGGGCCGAGACGTGAATGAGATCGAGCGCGCGCGGATATCCATGATGGCGAGGAGCTCACAGGCTCCATCAGCCGGATACAGATGCGCAAGACCAAAACCTCTCCAAATCATCATTTTCGGCTTGCAACGCGCGGCCGGTCCATACAGTTGGGTCATCAACTGCCACGACGGTCATCGACGCAGCGCGGCAGCTAGGCTCTCGTGATAGCAGACATTGAGCCGGAAGGTTGGTGCGGCCGAGATGGGCCGTGTTGCAGCTGTCCTCGCCGTGGCCCCAGTACCAGTTTGATTTGGATCAATGCGCACAATCCTTCGGGGTGGCCAGCAGGTTTTTAGCATGTGGTTGCGTCATTCAAATGATTCGTAATGAAGGAGCAGGACTGTGACCAGCCAATATTTATTGAAGTCCCCTCGCACCTTGCGACAGGCTTGCCGCGACATCTGTTTGGCTCATCCGGATTTACCAGCCAAGGACTGCCAAGCCTGCATCCTTGCCGACCTGTGTGTGATTAACCAGGAGCTTGAAACGATCAACGTAGCAGCCGAAGATGAGCCGCCAGGCGCACGGTTCGGCCGCTATCGAACATCGCGCCTTTCAACTTCTGCAAACAAGACGCGAGCCATCGCGCGCCATATTTATCGTCCGCGATAGGGGATATTGTGTTCCACGTCAAACCGCGGCCTAAAGTGTGCGCGCATCCGACCTACCAGTGGGCAAAACGATCTGGAAAACTGCTCCATGCGGGTAACCCGGTGACGCCGAAAGTGTTCCGCCGTGGGATTCGATGATCGATCGGCAAATCGCGAGGCCCATCCCCATCCCGTGGAGCTTTGTGGTGAAGAAAGTATCGAAGATAAGTTCGATATTTTCCAGTGCGATGCCGGTTCCGGAATCCTCGACCGTTATAGCCACTTCGTTTATGCTGCTAAATTTGGTTGTGATGCGCAAAATCCGATTTCGATCGGTTATTGAAGCCATTGCATCGATGGCATTCGTGATGAGGTTGAAAATTACTTCCCGTAGTTGCACCTCGTTGGCCATCACGGGCGAAATCTTGGTGGCCAGTTCGGTCTGCACCACAATTTGCTGCTTCTGAAGCTCGCCCTGCGCGAGCGCGAGTGCCTCGTTAATGAGTGCATTCAGCTCCACCAAGCCTCGCGTTTGATCTTCCGCCTTGAACATCGCGCGAATGCCTTTGATTACCTCGTTGACCCGATGAGCGTCACGTACGATCCCCTGCAGAACCATTCGTGTTTCGCCGAGGTCGGGGATCGTTCGTTCAAGCCAGCGCAAGCCCGCACTGGCATTCGCAGCAATCGCAGCCAGCGGCTGATTGATTTCATGAGTGATGGATCCAAGGACGGCGGCCATTTGATTTATGCGGCCAAGGCGCGACTGTTCCGCCCGCGCATTTTGTAGCGAGTTGTTAGCCAGTTTTTGTTCTGTAATGTCAAAAGCCATCCCGAACGCAAGCAGTCTGCCATTTTTCTGATCGGGAATTGCGAAGACATAGAGATGTATCCAGATCAACTTTGCATCCTTGCGTTTCAGCTGCTTAATCATCTCAAAGTGTTGCCGTTTACCTTGTTGCAGTTCCTTGAAAAGTGTTTGGTTGAACTCACGCTCGCCAGGGACGCTGATGTCGAGAGGCGTCATCTGCCGCAGTTCATCGCCGGAATAGCCGGTCATGCTCTTGAAGACCTGATTGGTTGAAATGAAGCGCTGATGTTCATCCAAAAATGTGACGCCGAATATCGGGTTATCGAGTAGCGACCGCCACCGTTGTTCGCTGGCCTGCAGCTCCCGGAGCAGCGATGCAACCTTTGCAGCTTGGCTGACAGCGACGGTGTTACGCCCGCGCATAGCCTTTTGCGCCCGGCGACGCTTTGGCGCTGCCGTCTTGTGGCGTCGCGTTTTAATGGCCTTGCCGCCTGCTTTTGAGCGCCGTTTCATCGCCATCCCGTCGGCTCGATGGGCAGTATCGTACCGGCTCAGACCGATGCGCTGAAAGGGGCTCGGACGGCTTTGTGCAGTTGCTCAGTAAAGCAAGCTCAATGTCGGTGTCGGGTCAAACGCTGCGGAGCCAGTCAAGCCCGACGACGCAGTTTGTCCGCTGTTGATGCGATGGCGACCACACCTTTGCAGCGCCGTGAATGACGTTAAGGGCAACACGCCCTTCGGCAGCAGCGCTCTATACTGGAAGACCGGCTTTACGCATGCCCTCGATGCGGCGCTCGAAATCATCGGGATTCTTGAACGGCAGGATGCGCCGTCGCCGCCCGATGGAAAAATCCGGAGCAATTCTCACGACCTCTGCCCAGGCCGCCCCGCTTTCGGAAATTCTGCCGAGGTGGCCGTAGCACGCTGCAAGCAGCGCATAGGACGTCTCCGAATTGGGGTTGCGCTCGAGCCGCTGTTTGAGGGCGGCGACCGCCTCGTCGAACATGGACGCCCGCACTTGTTGTTAAACGCGACTCCTTCGGATCGTCACAGCCCCACATTTCTGCACGCACACGTAAACTCGTGTGATTTTTTATTCTAATCCCTCGACGATCCGAACATCGCGCACGGCGCCATCGCCGAGTGCCTTCAGTGCTTCTTTGTAGGCAGGGCTCTCGTAAGCGGCGATGGCCTGTTGGGCGCTGGAAAACTCCGCAATCACGATGCGGTCCTTGAGACCGGCCTCGAAGGCGGCTGCGGCCGTCCCGCGCGCAAGATAGCGGGCGCCGAAGGGAGCGGTCGCGGCCGGGGCGAGTTTGGCATAAGCCGCGAGTTTTTGCGGATCGGATATCGAGTGATAGCTGACCACCATGTAGGCTTTCGGCATGTGAATAACTCCGCGAACCGGAATGCGTTTGCAAGGGACACTTCTAGAAGATTATCGCGACGCGGGAGAAACTGCATAGACAAAACAGCTAAAGAATGTACCCGCCGTTCCGGCAACAAGTAAAAATATTGCCCGCATTCACTCGTACCAACCGTCGCAGGGTGGTTCGCTTTCGCGCGTCGTAGTTTGCCGTCTTGTCACCTTGCCCTAAAGGGTCCTTCAAAAGTGTGCCCTAGACATTCCGTTTCACCCGACCGCAAGGTCTTTAAGGTTTTCTTTAGGCGAAAAGAAAAAAACGAAATTGTCCGTCACGATTCGGACTGCTAAGCGATCTACCTGTGGCACGTTGCGCCCGAGGGCTTGTGCCCGAGCGATTTTGGATGCGCCGGCAAGGGTGGCAACGACTGCTGCGATAAATCCGGCGCTACCCGCACATAGGAGATTACGACGATCTAAATTACCGTTGCGCGAGCCGGTGGTCTCAGCGAAAAGCATCCGCACTTTTTGCTAAATAGCATGTACTGTCTCCGACAAAACAATTGGTCCGTCAGTTAAATGCCAAACAGCGCACCTCGCTTGCAGTCGGTTCTGAAACACGCAATAGAATGTTAAACTCACAATAGTATCCCGATCAACTGCGACGGGTCCAAGAAACTCACACAAAGGCCGTCCGGGGCGATTCGGTCACTTTGGGCCTTCGCTGCTACACCGTCATCCTGCCGTCCAGACATTCTGCGCTTTTTCTTTGATATGTCTGGCCCGAGCATCGATCTCCTCTTGGGTGATCGAACTCACGGGATGATCGATGATTACAGGTTTAAGCTCCGGCATGCCAAGGGCTCGTAGGGTCAACTTTGTCTCCTTCACGAACTCGGCGGTGATGATTGCCGCCGAAGGAATGCCCACTTTTCAAGCGCGATTGAATCACGGATGCAGCATGAGCAGCACGAACCGCAATCACCAGTGGCCGTGAGCACGATATCGTTCTCTCGCGCAATCCGTTCGATCAGTTCCGGCGCGGCATCCTTTGAAAAACTGTGCTTCACGTAGTAATTCACGGCCGCAAACTTGATGTCCTCGCTGAGTGCAACAGATGCGCCGCGGAGAAGCTTGTTAGCGTTCCACTTGGAGTTGTCGAGGATGCCAAGGCGTAAACCTTCGAGTTTCGTCTTTCGCGGGGCAACTGGAGCGCTGTCCTGATCCACGATTCCCCGTGGGTCGAACAAAACAACTGATCTCATTCCGTGTTGCACGGGGCGCTCCCTCCTCACAGCTTGCACATGCCGTCGGCGCACATGTCGTCAGGAATTGTTGTGGCCTCGGTGATAGTCTTCAGCACCGGCGTACTCATGTGGCCCCATCCGGGTATAAAAGCCGAGAAGCGGCCGGCGTTCCCGCCGAGAAGGAAGAGATGAATCCGATCCGGAGATTCCACAATCGGAATGCGGCCTCCTGTGCATATTCGTCGCCACCGCTAGCGGCAAGCGAGATTTCCTTCGCCGTCAAATGTTGGCCGGTGCGGCTGTGATAGTCGCGCGCTAGACCGGCAAGTGAGTTCTCATTTTTGACAGGTGGCGTGCTCGTTAACGTGCAAGGCCCGCAGCTTCGGCGATAGCGTTCGTCCGCGGGCTGTTTGGTGCGTCACGATAGTATGGTCACATCCCGAGTTGTTCGTAAGTTTAGATCGAACAAATGGATGTAGAATGCTTGGAGTTATCCTCGGCACTGCCGCAATAGCGTGGCTCCGTTTTCGTCGAGGGCAATTGCCTCGATCTTAGTCCCGCCCAAATCGATGCCGATTTGCAGGGTGTGGGCGGCGGCATTGTTATTGGCAAGGAGCTTATTGCAGGACTTAACAAGATCGCCGGAGAATGGGGCCATAATCCACCAGACAGCCACGTCTCGACACAGCCTGAGTTGCCACAATAGCAGGGTGGGCCCGGCCCGCTCGCTTTCGGTAGCCCACGGCAAAGAACTTCAGATAGTTATCCGACTTGTATTTTCCGGTTGGCGCAAGTGGCTGTGCCACACCCCAATACAGAAGAACCGGAGTGATAAAATATGCGCCCGAAGAAAACGCGAGATCGATTTGAGAGTGCAATGGTGGCCGCTAGAAGCAATCCGAAAGGCACAACGGAACAGTAAGGAGTGACCAAAGTGCACGATCTGTTTGCTTAAAGCGTCAACAGCCGCATTTCGAAATAGTCAGTAGCGCATTTCCATTTTTTGCAGTAGTCTGGCCTGGTCACGCTTGAGCCCAAGGAAGATGGCACGAAACGTGAGGCGACTTCCTTTCAGCCAACGATTGCATAATGAAATCCAACGGGCGACCAACGAGAATCCCGTCTGTAACTCGACCATGGACGCAATTCTTGTTTCTCTGGACAGCGCTGAGTCGTTAGCAACCAAAAATCTTTATAGGAGAAATGGCCATGGGTATCATCAGCTGGATCATACTCGGTCTGATCGCCGGATTCGTCGGAGCCAAGATCGTAAATCGCGAGGGTCAAGGTTTTTGGCTCGATATCGCGCTTGGAGTTGTCGGCGCTCTCGTCGGCGGATTTCTGTTTGATCTGTTCGGAGCGTCAGGCGTCACGGGCTTGAACATTTACAGCATGATTGTCGCAATCGTGGGCTCGGTGGTTGTGCTGCTGATCTACAACACGGTGATGGGTCGTCGTCGAGCATAATCCACCAACGAAAGACCTCAACTACAAACCTATGGGAGATAACTATGGCCGGTCTCGAAGATATGATCCGCTCTTCCGCTCCACGCGGCAGTATCGGCAAGCCGTTGCTCATTGCTCTCCTCGCCCTGCTGGCTTCGGGCGCTCTGTTTAGAGGAGGCGGCACAGGGCCTGCTGCGAGCACAGGGTCGCCCCCGACGTCGGACGAAGGGGCCGGCGGCTTGCTCGGAGGATTGGGCGGGTTATTGGACAAGTTGCAGAAGGGCGGACTGGGCGACGTGGTCAATTCATGGGTTGGTTCCGGGCAAAATCAACCCGTCTCACCTAAGCAGCTCAGCCCAGCGCTCGGCTCCGATATCATCAAGGCGCTTGCTCAACGGTCGGGCCTTTCGGAAGAAGAGATAACCAAACAGCTATCGCAGATTCTGCCGGGGGTCGTTGACAAACTGACCCCTTCTGGGCGACTGCCGACCTTTGCGGAGTTATCCGAAAAAATGTGAAAAGCCCACTGGGCTTAGATGAGTTAGCCATGCGCCTAGATGACTTACCGACCAGCAATCGAGTAGAAGATCGTCGCGGCCGCACCGGGGCGCGCGCCGGCCTCGGAATTGGCACGGTCGTGATACTCGGTCTCATCGGGTGGGCGTTTGGCATCGATCCGCGTGTCCTTATCGGCGGCGCGGAGATCGTTTCCGGAAACGGAACACAACAACAAACCAACGCCGGCCCTTCAGTCGGTACCGGAGCGCCGTCTGATGAAATGGGCCACTTAGTGTCAGCCATTCTTGGCAGTGCAGATGCGGAATGGAAAGACGTTTTCGCTCAAGCTGGAAAGACCTACCAACCGCCAACACTGGTTATGTTCACCGGCGCGACTCAGTCGGCTTGCGGATTTGCGCAAGCCGCCATGGGTCCTTTTTATTGCCCGATCGATCAAAAGGTCTATCTCGACACAAGCTTCTTTCAGGATCTTGAGCGGCGCTTTCGCGCTTGCGATGTCGGAAGCAAGACTTGCCAGTTTTCGCAAGCCTATGTGATTGCCCACGAGATAGGTCACCACGTTCAAAACCAGCTTGGCATATTGGCCAAGGTCCAGGAGGCGCAGCGTGGCATGGAGAAGGCCGACGCGAATGCGTTGCAGGTCCGAGTGGAACTGCAAGCGGATTGCCTTGCAGGCGTCTGGGCGAACCGCGCGCAAGCCAAGTGGCAATTCATCGAACCTGGGGACGTGGAATCTGCGCTGCAGACCGCTTCGGCCATCGGGGATGATCGCTTGCAGCGGCAGGCCCAGGGTTCGTCGTGCCCGATGCATTTACCCACGGCACTTCGACTCAGCGAACCCGTTGGTTCATGACCGGCCTGAAATCCGGACAAGTCGCGAGCTGCGATACATTTCGAGCTGATCAGATCTGATAAACATCATGAACTGCGGAGCATCGCAAAGGAAAAGCTTGAGCAGTCAACCCGAGCGAGCGATGACGCGCTAGTTTGACATCCAAAACTAATATCGCGTAGCACAGCTAGATTTTCACTTGGTGAACACCGTTCAAGGCCACGCCGCGCTTGTTTGCGGAACTGACCGCGATTGTGGATTGAAATATATCACAACGATCGGAGACTCTGCATGATTGAGGCTTGGGATACTGGCGCATACAGGGACGTGCGAGAGATATGGGGGCAGGCCGAGATCCTCGCCGGCGACGACAAATTCAAGGGTGAGTTAGTCCGCGGGCTCAATGCGCTAACCGGTCACCTCGAATATGATATTGAACAAATTAAGTAGGCCCTGTCTGCTCTTTCTGCTCTGTCTGCCCTAGTTCAAGCGGTGGAGCGCGGGAAACACAAATAGCGCGCGGCTGTGTTTGTTCGATCCACATTGATAAGCAGCGCCTTTCGGTAGATCGATCGGGTCGCAGCGAGTTGCGAAGACTTTGAGGGACGTCTTCATCGCCGGCGACTGGTGCTACAGAAAAATAGAGAAAGTCAGGAGGAACGAAATGCCCAACATCATTTCCCGAGGCGGCATCATTATTACAGTAATTGGCTTTGGTCTCGCACTGTCAGCCTGCGGTTACAACACAATACCGACGCTCGAAGAGCAGGCGAAGGCCCGCTGGTCCGACGTGCAGAACCAATATCAGCGCCGCACGGATCTCATACCGAACCTAGTAGCGACCGTCCAGGGTTACGCGGCGCAGGAAAAGAACGTCCTCACTGCAGTTGTCGAGGCGCGCGCTAAGGCCACACAGATCAAGCTGGACGCCTCCGACCTCACTGACCCCGCAAAGGTCAAGGCTTTCCAGGACGCACAAAACCAACTTACGGGGGCGCTCGGCCGGCTATTGGCCGTGAAGGAGAACTATCCAGACCTAAAATCCAACGCGAATTTTCTGGAACTGCAGTCACAGCTCGAAAACACTGAGAACGGTATCTCCGTGGCGCGTCGCAACTACATAGATGCGGTGCGCGCCTACAACCTGTCGCTCCGCACGTTCCCGACCCTGCTTTGGGCCAAGACGCTCTTCTCTGGCAGCAAGCCGATGGCTGAATTCACCGCGGGCGAAGGCTCGGAAAAGCCGCCGCAGGTTAAGTTCTAAGGTTTTCGCATAATGAACCACGATGGCCCAGCGTGCCCCGATTTAACCTCTTGGGCTTTCGACCGATCTAACGACCGGCTCCGCCAGAACTTCGCAACTTATAACCGCGGGTTCAGAGGCGCTCTCTCCAAGAGACACTGTCCGCGGAAACCGCGTGGAAGCTCGCCTTCGGTGCGTTTCGGAATTACGCCCGGGCTGGCGGCAGCATTAATTCTCTGCCTCGCAATCGTCGCTTTGGCCTTCAATTTCCCGCCGCTGAGCGGGCGCGTCGTTGATCAGGCGAACGTCGTGTCGGCGCAGGGCCGCAACGACCTTGAGGCAAAACTTCAAGACCTGGAGAACAAATCCGGCATCCAGTTGGTCGTAGCAACGGTGAAGTCGCTGGAAGGAGGCGATATCGAAAGTTATGCCAACCAACTCTTTCGTAGCTGGAAGCTCGGCGAAGCCAAGAAGAACAACGGCGTACTACTCCTTGTCGCTCCCGCTGAACACAAGGTGCGCATCGAGGTTGGCTATGGGCTTGAGGGCACCCTGACCGACGCTCTGTCGTCGGTCATCATTTCGAGTGCCATCGTGCCGCGCTTCAAGACCAATGATTTTACCGGCGGTATTGAGCGTGGCGTCGATGGCATTATCAGCGTGCTAAGCGGCGACACTGCGGATTGGCAACCTAAACCGAGTGTTCGCACCGAAGATTCGCCGCAGCCTTCCAACGAACTTTTCTCGATTTTGTTTTTATTGATCGTAATTTTCGTGATCTGGTCATTGATCCGTGGCGGGGGTGGAACCTCGGGTCGATATGGCAGCCGAGGTCGGGGTATGATCATTTTGCCGCCCGTCGGTTGGGGCGGTTCTTCGGGAGCGGGTGGCGGGTTTGGTGGCGGATTCGGCGGTGGCTTCTCTGGCGGCGGCGGTTGGTCGGGCGGCGGGGGCGCATCGGGAAGTTGGTGAAGGGCTGGCGATGGAGTTCACCAAAGAGGATCACGAGGCCGTTTCGGCCGCGATACGCGAGGCGGAGAAGCGCACCTGTGGACAGATTGTATGCGTGCTCGCCCGCTCATCCTCGGACTTTGCATATATTCCGATCCTCTGGGCCAGTGTGCTTGCGCTCCTCGTTCCGTGGCCGCTGATAGACTTCACGCAATGGAGTGTGCAGCGAATTTTCCTGATACAACTTTTGGTCTTCATTCTAGCCGGCTTTCTTTTCTCGTGGGTGCCGGTGAATTCTGCGCTGGTGCCGCGCGCGGTACTGCGCGCGCGAGCGCATCGAGTAGCGCTCGAGCAGTTCGTCGTCCGCGGGGTAACGCACACTCGCAATCGCTGCGGTATTCTGATTTTCGTATCGATGGCGGAGCACTACGCGCGTGTTATCGCGGACGAGGGCATTGTGCAGAAGGTTCATCAGACGGAGTGGCAGGCCGCGGTCGACTCTCTGGTCGGCCATATTCGCGAGGGCCGGATCACCACGGGCTTTGTCACTGCAGTCCAGCGGTGCGGGGCCATCCTTGCGGTGCACGCCCCACCCGACGGCTCTGCCAACGAGCTACCAGACCGGCTCTATCTGATGTAGCAAGAAAGTTGGCGTGGCCGGCGCACAGGCCCTACTGCGCCAATGTGACAAGCAAAATACTTGTAGCCTCGCATCAGGTCCGAAACTCAAAGCCGACGAAGGGTGGAACGGTATAAGGGTTGCACTTTCTCGTGCGTAGTTCCGTGGCCAAACATTTTGGTTTCGCCGTTGACTAACGGCATCGCGACTAGCTGGCCTCACTGGAAATGCAAATAATGCAAATGCGCTCAGCGACCTAACACTCACTGAGTAACTACGAGGGGTCACGCAATGAGTCACAATATTCTGTCAGCATAGCTGTCTCATTGTTTAGCGCGCATCGGTTCGTGGTTGCCAGCGCCAGTGATTCAGCGCAATATTTCAGTTATTCTGTCGTTGCGTATACCGACGCGCCACGGCGATAGAGTTGTGTATTTAATTTTTGATGAACTGTGCACACGTCGTTGTGCTTGGGAACGCACCGTTACAATCACGACTCCACCGTTTAATTCACGGGAAGGGGAGTAGTCGTCATGGCCATCAACCTTGTCTCAATCGTGATGCAATTCCTGACGCCCGACATGATCGGACGCATTGCTTCGGCGCTCGGTGTTGATCGCAACATTGCTCAGACGGCTATCGGTGCGGCGGTGCCAGGATTGCTGGCCGGACTGAGCCGCGTCGCCTTGCAACCAGGTGGTGGGCAAAGGCTCGCCGACTCCGCAAAGCAGTACACCGGTACGCTCGGAAGCTTTGCCAGCATGCTGGGCACTGGGGGCCAAACCTCGTTCGTCGACAAGGGATCGCAGATGCTCGCGTCGCTGCTCGGCGGCGCGGACCAGACCGCGCTCGCCGGAGCGGTCGGCAAATTTGCCGGCCTAGGCGAGGGGGCGAGCGGGTCGCTCCTCGGGCTGCTGGCCCCGGTGGTCATTGGCACGATCGCCAAGCAGCAGGGCACGCATTCTCTCGATGCGAGTGGCATCGCCGATCTACTTGCGAGCCAGAAGGACAACATTGCCGCTGCGCTACCATCGGGATTTGGCAATCTGCTGGGGGGCACGGGCCTGCTCGACACGCTTGGCGGCGCGGCGCAAACGGCGCGTGGTGTCAGCAGCGAGGCGGCACGGGTTGCCACGACCTCGGCCCGAGCAGTGGGCGATACAGGCCGACGCGCGGCGGGCGCGGCGTCGGCCGCTTCGCTTAAGTGGCTTTACTGGCTGATCCCCGCCGTGGCGATTGCCGCACTGCTCGTCTACTTTATTACCAGGCCGTCGGAACAGGTGGTCCAGCAGGGCATGACCACCGCGCAGAGCTTGGCAGTCGGCGGGCTTGACGTCGGTAAGCAGGTTACCGATAGCGTCAGCAGCCTACGTACCACGCTCGGAGGCATCACCGACGCTGCATCCGCGCAAGCCGCGTTGCCAAAACTGCAAGATGTCACGCGCCAGATCGACAAGGTCGACGCGCTGCTGGCGCAGTTGTCCCCGGAGCAGCGAAAGGTCCTCGCTGGGATAGCTACGCCGCTGATGCCGACGCTCAACCAGCTTTTCGACAAGGTGCTTGCGATCCCAGGGGTCGCCGAGCTGTTGAAGCCGACGATTGACGTCCTGAAAACTAAGCTCGCGATGTTGACGGCATAATACTCGCCAGCCCCAACCCCTTCCGCCGCAGGGCGGTGCCCACGCCCAAGACCCAGTGGAGGAAAACCAAGGGCCTGCGGCATTTACTTGACGCCGACTTGCGGTTGCTCAGTTGCATAGGAAGGCGGCCCGCGGTCTTTGGCGTCTCGGTTACGCACCACAAGGGAATTTTGTGTGGAGCGCGTCGCTCCCAGCGTCCTTGCTGAAATGACAGGGCATGTGCACCGTGCCACCTTCAACATGGTTAATGAGGGTTTAGACACCCTACAGATTTTTCAACTCGGTTTTCAGGCGCGCGAGGCCCCCCGCCTGTCCAGCGTGGGGGGTGGGGTCAACGAGGCTGCTAATGTCGGGCGTGAGAGCCGCTCACACCCGTCACGTCCTCGCGACGAAACTCTTCGTCGTAATACAAAATCTCGCGCATCAACTGTTCGATCAACTGCTGGCGGATTGCACCGTCCTGACCGCTAGTTAGTTCCGCCACCGTCTTTGCAACGGCGACGATCACTTCATCCGCTTCACCGGTATCGACCTTGTCCGAGCCACCAGCCTTTGCGGGATGCTCGGCGAAGAAATCTTCGATCAGTTCGACCATCATGCAATGAAGGCAGGGTCGTTCTTGGTCACTTCGTTCGTTAGACATGAATGTCCTTCTCTCTCACTCGTCCACCAACTGGTGCTCCCTAGGGCGTTATTACCTCTCTCCTTTGGCGCGATAATCTCCGCTAATGTGGGAGCGGCGCCCGGTGCCTGGAGGGGGTCACGGCGTCGCGTTGGCGCGTGTTTGCAGCGGCGCGTATCCCGCGATGTCGTCGCGCAACGCCAAATGAGTCATTATGACGCGCACCGGCATTGACGTCGCACTCTTGGAACCTCTTTGGAACCTTTTGCAAGGTCCCTACGAAGAGGCTATTCGCCGGCGCGAAAAGAATGTAATGATTTTAGTTATTTAGCTGGTACAGCTGGGTGGACTCGAACCACCGACCTCCTGATCCACAGTCAGGCGCTCATTCCTCCCAATGGCGATGACCTTACCATTCTCTTCTGGCATACGACGCGTGTCCTCGCCTTCCCAAATGCGCGCGTACTCGCAGAGCGACGGCTTGTCATTAAGCGTCGCAGGGGGCGTCGAACAGGGCGGAGTGCCGCCGGCCCAAGCGGGTTGTTACCCCATTGGTTACCCCGAGCTATTCCGGGCGGTCGCCGAGGTCAGGGTTTTTGGCTAAGTGCCTGATTTTGCTGGTGCCGCGGAGAGGATTCGAACCTCCGACCCCCGCATTACGAATGCGGTGCTCTACCGGCTGAGCTACCGCGGCGTGCCAACGGAGTCGCGTCCTAGTAATACCCGCTCGGTGTTAACGCAAGTAGTGCATTATCGCCCTTGCGCCTCGGCCCGCAGCCTGAAGCGCTGAATTTTTCCGGTCGCGGTTTTCGGCAATTCGGAGCGAAATTCGAGCCAGCGCGGATATTTGTACGCGGCTAGCTTCTCGCGGCAATAGTCCTGGAGCGTCTGTTTAAGCGCGTCACCGGCTTTTTCCGGCAATTTCAGCACCACAAAGGCTTTGGGCTTGATGAGCGCGTCGGCGTCCGGCCAGCCCACCACTGCGGCTTCGAGGACGTCGGGGTGGCCTTGCAGCACGCCCTCGACCTCGAAGGGCGAGACATAAATGCCGCCGACCTTGAGCATGTCGTCGCGACGGCCGCAATAGACGAGGTAGCCCTCTTCGTCTTCGAGATACTTATCGCCCGAGCGCGTCCATTCGCCGAGGAAGGTCGCTCGCGACTGCTCTCGACTGTTCCAATACATCACCGCGCTGGTAGGCCCGCGGACCTGCATTTCGCCCATTTGGCCGCGCGTTTGGATCACCTGGCCGTCGTCGTCGACCAAGCGTATGTCGTAGCCCGGCACCGGCTTTCCGGTCGTGCCGTATTTCACCTCGCCGGCACGATTGGAGACAAAGATGTGCAGCATCTCGGTCGACCCGATGCCGTCGAGAATGTCGACGCCGTAGCGCTCGGCAAAGCGGCGACCGACGTCCGGCGGCAGCGCTTCACCGGCCGAAACGCAGCGGCGAATCCGAACGTCGCCCCGCCGCGGCGCAGCCGGATCGGCGAGAAACCCGGCATAGAAGGTCGGCACGGCGTAGAACACCGTGACCCCGTGCTTGGTCAGAACGTTCGCCACCAGTTCCGGCGTCGGCCGCTGCGCCAGCAGCACCGTCGTTGCGCCTGCCGACATCGGGAATGTCAGCGCGTTGCCTAGTCCGTAGGCGAAGAACAATTTCGCCACCGAGTAGCAGACGTCGTTTTCGGTAATGCCGAGAAAGGGCTTCCCGTAGAGGTCGTCGGTGAATTTCAGATCGGCGTGGGTGTGAACGGCCGCCTTCGGCTTGCCGGTCGAGCCGGAGGTGTAAAGCCAGAAGCACATATCGTCGCGCACCGTTGGCGCGGTCACCGGGTCACGGGCGGCACCGGCCAGCAGGGCCTCGAATTGCGCGTGACCTTGCGTTTTTTCACCGGACACGACGACGTGGGTCAATTCGTTTCGCCCAGCAACCAGCTTGGCGAATTTTGGATAAAGCTCTTCGGAAACGACCAGCAGCCGCGCCCGGCTGTCCTCGATCATGAAACGGTATTCGTCTTCGGTCAGGAGCGTGTTGACGGGCACCGGCACCACGCCGGCTTTGATCGCCCCGAGGAACGCCGTAGGCCAATCGATGGTGTCGAGAAGGCAGAGCAAGACGCGCTCCTCGCGGCGGATACCGAGCGAACGCAGCACGTGACCGAAACGCTCGACGCGTTCGGCGAGTTCGCCGTAAGTCCAGCCCTGGCGTTGATCGATGTAAGCAAGCTTGCCGGCACGCCCCGCGTCCAGATTGCGCTTGAGAATATCGGCAGCGAAATTGTAATCGCGCAGCGACGCGTCGGCGGATACGCCAGCCGCCTGATCGGGCTGTACGATATTCATCGCCATGTTCCTCCCGGGCGTCGCGGGTCTTGGCCCACGGCATGCCCACGCCAAGGCATTATGCCGACGTGAGAATTTACTGCAATGCCACGCTGGCTTGGTCGGCGAATTGCGCTATGACTGGCGCGCCAATTTGCCGGAGTACCCGCCATGATTTTAAGCCGCGATCGCATCCTGACAACCCATGTCGGCAGCCTGCCGCGCAGCGAAGCGCTGAGCGAGCTTCTGGTCCGGCGCGAGGCAGGCGAAAGCTACGACAAAAAGCTGTTCGATGCCGAAATGGAAAAGGCGGTCCGCCACGTCGTCGCCAAGCAGAAACAAGCGGGTATCGATATCGGCAATGACGGCGAGCAGCAGCGGGTCGGCTTTCAGACCTACGTGCCGCAACGCATGTCGGGCTTCGGCGGAGAATCGAAGCGCCGACGCGGCCGCGAGTTCGAGGAATTCCCCGAACTGGTGCAATATCTCACGCGCCGATTTCCCAATGTCAGCCGGCAGCAAAACGCGCCGCAAGCGCAGGGCGAACTGCACTATCACGACACTGCCGCGATCGAGCGCGAGATCGCGCTGTTTCAGCGCGCCGACGCCGAAGACAAGCCGTTCGCCGAGTTTTTCATCACCGCGCCCTCGCCCGGCATCATTGCGTCAACCATGCTCAACGCCTTCTACGACAGCAACGAAGCCTATCTCGCGGCCGTAGCTCGCGAGATGAGCAACGAATATCGGGCGATCCACAAAGCCGGGCTTGTCTTGCAGATCGACGCGCCCGACCTCGCCATGGATCGGACGATGTTTTATCGCGACGGTTCGGATGCCGATTTCGTCAAGGCGGTCGAGTTGCATGTGGCGATGATCAACAAGGGTATCGAGGGCATTCCGCCCGATCGCGTGCGCCTGCATATCTGCTATGGCAACTGGGAAGGTCCGCACATCCACGATATCGCACTGGAGAAAATCCTTCCCGCGGTTTACCAGGCCAAGGTCGGGGCGCTGTCGATCGAATTCTCCAATCCGCGCCACGCCCATGAATATACGGCGCTCAAGCGCGTGCCGTTCCCGAAGGACATGATCCTTGTCCCCGGCGTGGTCGAGACCACGAGCAATTTCGTCGAGCACCCGGAAGTGGTGGCGCGGCGCATCGAGGAAGCGGTCGCCTCGATCGGCGATCGCGAGCGCGTCGTCGCTTCGACCGATTGCGGCTTTGGAACTTTCACGCGGCGCGAATGGGTCATCGAGCCGGCGGTGTGGCTCAAGCTTAAGTCGATCCGCGAGGGCGCCGATATCGCCTCGGCGCGGCTGTGGGGGAGGAAATCCGCAGCTTGAGCGCCGGGCCGTTCCGCGGGCAACGCACTGGATGTAACGGAAGGCACATGGCGGCGCGCTTTTTCATCTACATTTTGGCGAACCGGCCGCTGGGCGTACTCTATGTCGGGGTGACTAACGATCTTCAGCGACGCATTTGGGAGCACAAGACGAAAGCGGTCGCAGGTTTCACCCGCAGGTATGGCGTCAGAAACCTGGTTTACTACGAAGAGCACGCCTCAATTCTTGAAGCACGAGCCCGTGAGCGATCGCTAAAGCGATGGCGCCGCGTCTGGAAATTCAAATTGATCGAGGATGTGAATCCGAATTGGCGAGATCTAACAGACGAGTTGATCTTGTCATGAATTCAGGTTCCCCGGACGCGGTGCAGCGCAAAGCGGTGCACCGCTGATCCGGGGTCGTCGCAAGTTCGGAAGCTGCGAACTTAGCGTACGAAACGATCCCGGGTCTGCATCGCATCACTGCGTGCTGCGCCGCGCCCGGGATACGCCTATAATGCTTGCAAATCATGGAAGGAACACGCCATGGACGACTTCACCCGCGAGCCAACGATCATCCGCGCCGAGGATATCAACCCGCGTTACAATTGGGGTCGCGCGCTGCCGGCATTCGGCACTATGGGCGTCGATTTCGAGGAGCGCGTCGATTACCGGCGGCTGCACCGCTATCGCCTCGGCCGCATCAAGGCGGCACTGGAGAATTCCGAGCTCGGCGCACTGCTGGTCTTCGACGTCAACAATATCCGCTACATCACCTCGACCAAGATCGGCGAATGGGAGCGTGACAAGCTCTGCCGCTGGGCGCTGCTGACGCGCAGCAGCAATGATCCGATCCTGTGGGATTTCGGCTCTGCCGCCGTGCATCACAAGCTTCACGCGCCGTGGCTCAAGCCGGAAAACTGCAAAGCCGGCCTGATCGGCATGCGCGGCACCGTTGCGCCGGCCTTCGGCCTGATGGAGCGGCACGCCAAGGAGATTGCGGCGCTGCTGCGCGAGGCGGGCGTCGCCAACATGCCGGTTGGCGTCGACCTGATCGAACCGCCGATGATGTTCGAATTGCAGAAGGCGGGGTTGAAGGTCGCCGACGGCCAGCAGGTCATGCTCGAGGCGCGCGAGGTGAAGAACATCGACGAAATCGCGTTGCTCAATCGCGCTGCCGCGATGGTCGACGGCGCCTATCATCTTATACACGAAGAGCTGAAACCCGGCATCCGCGAGAACGACATCGTCGCCAAGGTCAACGAGTTCCTTTACACGCATGGCTCCGATGACGTGGAGGCGGTCAACGCCATCTCCGGCGAGCGCTGCAATCCGCATCCACACAATTTCACCGACCGCATGCTGCGGCCCGGCGACCAGGCGTTCTTCGATATCCTGCATTCGTTCGTCGGCTATCGCACCTGCTACTACCGGACCTTCAATGTCGGCCGTGCCACGCCGGTCCAGCACGACGCCTACAAGCGGGCGCGCGAATGGGTCGACAACGCGATCGCGCTGATCAAGCCCGGCGTGACGACCGACAAGGTGTGCAGCGTATGGCCGAAGGCGCAGGATTTCGGCTTCCCCGACGAGATGGCGGCGTTCGGCCTGCAATTCGGCCATGGCCTCGGCCTGGCATTGCACGAACGCCCGATCATCTCGCGTGTGGTTTCGCTCGAACACCCGACCGAGATCAAGGAAGGCATGGTGTTCGCGCTGGAAACCTACTGCCCGGCCAAGGACGGCTATTCCGCAGCGCGCATCGAGGAAGAGGTCGTGGTTACCGACAAGGGCTGCCGGGTGATCACGCTGTTCCCGGCCGAAGAATTGCCGATCGCCAATCGGTACTAGAGCGTCGCGCTCCGGCAGCGACTCTCGCCCCGGCTCCGAGCCGGGGCTTTTATTTAGGGCCTCCCCGGATGAACACAGCCCGGAAACCTGCTAATCCCTTGCGCAGCTCAACCGGAAGCTCCCAAAGCGCAAGCGTCAAAGGACGGATTCCATGTACGCCAATCTCGAAATGTTCATCGACGGCCAATGGCTCAACGGCGACGGCCGCCGCGGCGAGGACGTTATCAACCCGGCGACGGAAAAGCCGTTGGCGCATCTGCCGCATGCCAGCGCCGCCGATCTCGACAGCGCTCTCGCAGCCGCCAAGAAAGGCTTCGCGGTTTGGCGCGCCACATCAGCTTACGACCGGGCAAAAATCTTGCGCAAGGCGGCCGATCTGATGCGCGAACGCCACGATGCGATCAGCAAGACGCTGGTGCAGGAGCAGGGCAAAGCCTATCCGGAAGCGCGCGCTGAGGTGCTGACTTCCGCCGACATCATCGAGTGGTATGCCGAGGAAGGCCGCCGGGCCTACGGCCGCATCGTGCCGGGCCGCGGCAAGGTCCGCCAGCTCGTGATCCAGGAACCGGTCGGCATCGTCGCTGCATTCACGCCGTGGAATTTCCCGACGCTGACGCCCGCGCGCAAGATCGGCGGCGCACTGGCCGCCGGCTGCTCGATTATCCTCAAGGCATCCGAGGAAACGCCAGGCGCCTGTGTCGAGATGGTCCGCTGTTTCGCCGACGCCGGCCTGCCCGCGGGCGTACTCAATCTCGTCTTCGGTGTGCCGGCGGTGATCTCCGAGCACCTCATTGCCAAGGACGAGGTGCGCAAGATCTCGTTCACCGGCTCGATCCCCGTCGGCAAGCACCTGGCCGTGCTCGCCGCGAAGAAGATGAAGCGCGCCACGATGGAACTCGGCGGCCATTCCCCGGTCGTTGTGTTTGCCGACGCCGACCCGGAAAAATCCGCCGACACCATCGCCGCGTTCAAGTACCGCAACGCAGGGCAGGTATGCATTTCGCCGACGCGGTTCTATGTGCAGGAGCCGGTGTACGACCGTTTCCTGGCGCGCTTCACCGAATACGCGAAGTCGCTGAAACTCGGCGATGGCCTGGAAAAGGGCGTGACGATGGGGCCGCTGGCAAATGCGCGGCGCATCGACACCATGGAATCATTCGTCAAAGACGCGAAGGACCGCGGCGGCAAGGTTGTCACCGGCGGGCAACGGCACGGCAATCAGGGATATTTCTTCGAGCCCACCGTCATCACCGATCTGCCCGACGACAGCAAGCTCATGACCGAGGAACCATTCGGCCCGGTGGCGCCGGTGGTCACGTTCAAGACCATGGACGAGGTCGTCGAGCGCGCCAACTCATTGCCCTATGGGCTTGCCGCCTATGCCTTCACCAGTTCGGCGCAAACGGCCACCATGATCGGCGACGCATTGCAATCGGGCATGGTTGGCGTGAATTCGATCGGCGTTTCGACACCCGAGACCCCGTTCGGCGGCGTCAAGGAATCAGGCTACGGCAGCGAAGGCGGCCTTGAGGGCCTGCAAGCCTATCTGAATACGAAATTCATCTCGCAGGGATGAGCTTGTTCTTCGCGGACAGGTAGAGAGCGCGGCGCACGCACGCGCCGCTGCTCGCCCAATTCCTCCTATGCCGGGAAGTTGACTTCACCCGCACGCGGGAGAAGTCAGGGCAGCAGCCGCCGGCTAGCCGTGATCGACCAGCCCGAAATGCGGGCCGAGCGCACGCCGCACGCGCGCCATCGCGGCGCGAGCGGCGAAGGCATCGACCGCAACGCGAGCCAGCGGCGAAATCTGCGACGGCCGTGCGACAAGGTCGCGCAATACGGCCGAAACATTGGCGCGGCCATCCGGGCGCATGCCGATGAGAGCAGCGGGCGGAACCCTGCGGTGCGCCGGATCGACCACCACTCGCACCGCGGCGAAGGAAAGATTGTGCTCGGCGGCAACCCGCGCCGCCAGATGCGACTCCATATCGACGGCAGCCGCCCCGGTGGTTCGGTGCAATTCCCGCTTCTTGGCCGGTTCGGCAACCGGTTCATCGACGCCGACAATCGGCGCGTGGATGGCGCCCGGAATCATGCCAAGGAGCTTCCGGGACCACACGGCATCGGTGGCGCTGACTTTTTTCGATTCTTCGAATCGAAGAAGCGACGACCCAATCCCCGGCGCGCAGATGCGAAGCCAAGCCGCCGGCGACGCCGAAGCTGATCATCGCGCGATAGCCCTGGCGAACGGCGCTGTCAGCGACCTCTTCCAATTCGCTCCCCGCGGTCCGGCACACAACCTTCACACCGGGAGCGGCGGCAATTCGCGCCTCGAAAGCCAAGCCAACAAATGCGATGACGATACGACGGTGCGACTCGACCGCCGCATCGACGACCCGGAGGGAGTCGTCGGCGTCAGCTACCAATCCATCTACGAAAGTACCCCCGGCAAAATCCAACTGGGATGCCATTAGAAGCTTAGCCCTTTGCGTCTGGTGCCCCAAACCCCGATCACGCCCCCAACAGCGTCCTCGCAGACGTTCTCGGCTTCTTTCCGGCAAATCACCGAGTTACGATATAAGTCTATCACAATCTGCCCTCGACGCTACTGCAAATGAAAACGGCATGGAACTCCGTCAGCTGGGCATAGCCTTTTTGCCCCGAAAATGCTTGGTTCCGGCGCGCACACACACATCAACATGGGCAATTCGGAACAAATCCTAATAACCGGGGCCACGGGGCTCGTCGGATCGGCGGTGGCGCGGAGGCTGCTTGCCGAAGGATTTGCCGTTCGGGCGCTGGTGCGCCCCGGCAGTCCGCGATTTCAGCTCGATGGACTCGATCTGGAATTCGCGCCAGGCGACATGCGCGACGCATCGTCGGTACGCCGGGCCATGGCCGGCGTCCGATATGTCTTTCACGTGGCCGCCGATTATCGGCTGTGGGCCCGCCACCCGAACGAGATTTTTGCTGCCAACGTGGACGGCACGCGCATTGTGATGCAGGAGGCCAAAAGGGCGGGCGTCGAACGAATTGTCTATACCAGCAGCGTCGCTACCCTCGCGTTGCGCGATGACGGCACCCCGGCCGACGAATCCCTCGGACTAAAGATTGAGGACGGTGTGGGAGCCTACAAGCGAAGCAAGATCGCCGCCGAACGGCTGGTTGAAAAGATGGTGGCGTGCGAAAGGCTCCCTGCGGTGATCGTCAATCCATCGACACCGATCGGACCCCGCGACGTGAAACCTACTCCCACAGGTCGCATCATCGTAGAAGCCGCATGCGGGCGCATGCCCGGCTTTCTCGATACCGGTCTCAACCTGGTCCATGTCGACGATGTCGCGGAAGGCCACCTCGCCGCGCTCAAGCGCGGCGCAATCGGAGAACGATACATCCTTGGCGGCGAGAACGTGCGGTTCGCCGACATGCTCGCCGAGATCGCACAGCTGGTGGGACGGCATCCGCCGCGGTGGCGCATTCCCCGCGCCGTCGCCATTACCGTCGCCTACGCCGCGGAAACGAATGCCCGGTTTACCGGACGAGAGCCGTTTACGACCGTCGACGGCGTCCGCATGGCCGATCATCGGATGTTCTTTACCGCGACCAAAGCGGAGCGCGATCTCGGCTTCCGCGCTCGTCCCCACCGGACCGCACTCAAGGACGCGATCGTTTGGTTCGAGGCGGCCGGCTATCTCAACCGGAAGCGCGAACGTCAGGCCGGCAGATCCGCGTAGCCGCCGAGCGCGTAGCCCGATCCGCTTACCGCGGCGATGCAATCGGGGTCGCAAAGCGCCGCAAATTCTTCGGCATAGCGATAGCCCGGCGCCGCGCCGGTAAATTCGCTCGTCACCGCGGGATGCAGGTAAATTTCAACGACGCCGGCGGGAAGCCGGCCAAGCAGCGCGGCGACGCGATCCTTCGTCATTGCACCGGACCATGCCAAGCCGAACACCGCGTCGGCGGTCGCCAATCCGGCTCGGCGAACACGCCGCCGTAGCAACGCGGCCCAGGGCGCTACCACCCGGCCGATACGGCGCTGCGTTCCCGGATCTATGTCGGCGATTATTCGCCACGGTTCGACAGGAACCCGCAGCGCACGCATTCCGTATTGCCTGCCGACCGCCATGATCGAGGCCGCCACGGTGGGATGCAGCTGAAAATGCCGATGCGCATCGACATGGTCGAGCGGCAGGCCGGTGGCCCGATAGGCTGCAAACTGCGCGGCGACTTCGATTCCAACCTGACGTTTCAGCGATGGATCAAACGCGATTTGCGCGCCGTAGCGGGCGAGGTCGCCGCGAAACCTGCCGCTGCGATCGACAAGACCTGGAATCTTGGCGGGGTCGCTTAGCGGCTCGCCGTCCAGGAGGACGACGTGAAGCCCGACGCGCAGGCTTGGTAGCGCGTGAGCCCGCGCAACTGCATCGGCGGCAGCGGGAGCGCCGACCATGAGGCTCGCCGCGCTGAGAATTCCGCGCCGGTGGGCTTCCTCGATGGCGGCGTTGACCGGCTCGCTGAGCCCGAAATCGTCCGCAGTGATGATCAGCCGGTTCAGTGCGCGAACTCCCCCTGGGAGCTCAATTGGGCGGCACCGGTAACAAGCCGTGCGGCATCGGGGGGCAAAAGCAATACTCGCATCGTATCCCGCTCAGGTGCTGCTCAGGTTCCCCACTATAGTCGAACCTTAGCCGTTGTTGCGAGTACCGAAAAACCGGTAGCGTCGCCTGTTTCAGCGCCGGCTTATTCGGCCTCGTCGCCATAGAGCGTTGCCAGCGTGCTCTTGATGACCAGGGCGAAAGGGACGGCAAGAATGACGCCGGGGATGCCAAGCACTACGCCGCCGGCCAAGAAGCAAAATATGATCAGAACCGGATGCACGTGCGCTGCACGGCCGAGGACCACGGGACCGACAACCTGGTCGATCGACAGGCGCAGAACGGTCGCGTAGATCGCATATTCGACAATGTTGATGATGCCGGTCGCCGTGCGCAGCGACACCAGCCCAGCGATGATCGCCGCCGCCGTAGAACCGATCACGGGCACGGTTTCGAGAAGACCGGTCAGCAGCGCCAGAAACACGGCGTGCTCAATGCCGAGAATAACGCCGAGACCGACGTAAGCGGCAACCGTCGCATAGGCGACGACGCCGAGCACGCCGATGAAATAGCGGATCAGCACCGGGTCGAGCCGCGTCCAGATCCGGGCCACCAGCGGCCGGCGGTGCGGCGGTACGATCCAGAACAGTCCGCGCGCCACGCTCCTTCCACTCACCAGAAAATAGAACAGCAGCACCATCGTCAAAAATCCACCCATGACGGCGGCAAGGCCGAAGCCGGTGATGAAAGCGATCTGGTCGGTCTGGCCGAACCAATCGCGCATCCGTTCCAGCGCGCCTTGAGCGATATCGTGAGCGCTCAACGTGGAGCCGAACAGGTGAATGGTCTCGTTACCCATGGCCTGGCCGGCGAAATTCTCAAGCATGCTGTGAAAATCCGCCGCAATGCCGCGCATCTCGGTGACAAGACGTTCGCCGGCGAAGACGACGACGAGCGTACAAAGGCCGAGGAACAACAAAAACAAGATGACCGCGAACAGCAAACGAGGCAGACCCGTTCGCTTGGTCGCCCAATCCAGCAGCGGCGTGCAGATGTAGGCGACGATGCCGGCGAGCACGAACGGCAGCAGAATCAATTTGATGAGATAAAGAAAAATCGTAAGGACGACCGCGCCGATCATGATCGCGCGCGTCTCTCCCGAATCGAGCGGGCCGGTGATGCGAAGCCGTTCGCCGAGCCGCGCCTCGTCGCGCTTCCCCCTGTCGCCTTTCATCGGTAGATCCGGCCCTCCCAGCATATTCGCCAGCGCGGGCGGCGACGCGCGCTATCGCCCGCCGGCAATGCGCCCGCCGCAAACCCGCGCGGCAAACCTGGACCGTACCAGAAAGGGAGGCGGAAATGGACCATAGCCGGGCATGCTGGCCGGCAGCTGCCCGGTTACCGGAACGGCGCCGAACCAGGCGCGCCTGGAGGCGCCGCCCGTTCTACCTATGAAAAATCCGACGCAGTCACGTCTGACGGACTACTTCGCCGGCACCACCAGCGAATAGCGCTCGTCGGCGGCGAGACATTGGGCTTCGGGGTAGCCCAATTCCTTGCGCACCATATTGGTGCCGAGCACGAGCGAGACCATTTTGTAGAAGGCATGGCGGCGGCTCATGCCTTCGCGGCCCATGCCGCAATCCGACGAGATCACCAGCCGCTCCGGCGGGATGTATTTGAGCGCCTCGCGGATTTGCGCCGCCACCTCATCCGGACTTTCCACCTGCAAGGTGTGATGGTCGATGACGCCGATGGCGATCTTCTTGCCGACGATGGTCTTGCCGATTGCCTCCAGATCCATGCCGCCCGAACTCGAAGATTTCGAAGGTGATCACGTCGGCGTCGACCTTGTTGTAGGTCTCCAGCGACGGCTTGTAGCTCTGCACCTTGGCGAACATGCGCTGCTGCGACGGATTACCCCAGCAGGAATGGGCCCACACTTCAGTCTTGGCGCGCAATCCCTTCACGGTGCGATTGAACACCTCGACCATTAATTCCGGCGTGATGACCTTGTCCTGGATGCCGCGCGCGGCGGCCAGATGGATTTGCGGCTCTTCGATCTGGATGACCGGGCAGCCGGCATCGGCGAGTTCGTTATACTCTTCGTTGAAGGCGTCGGCGATCGCCAGCATTCGGTCGGGTACGCTCTTGTAATACCGATCCTGCGAGGCGAAGGCGACGATCTCGGCCGAGACGGCGCCAAACTTCACCGGCCGCGTCGTCAGCCGCTGCGCCGCCTTCCAAAGCACGGTGTATTGCAGGTCGCCGCGGCCGACCGGACCGATAATCACCGGCATGACGCGCGATTCCAGATAGTCGTGCAGGATGTGGCCGCGCGGAAACCAAAGCCCGCCACGCCCGGCCGGCGTCGGACGCGGATCGCCGCGCTCGTAACCAGTCATGTGATGCGGCGGATAGCTGGTCCAGCTTTGCCCGCCCACGTCGTCGTCGAAGCGGCAATCGCCGTCGGTGCAGATGTCGAGCCCGGCGATTTCCTGATCGCGGAGATAGCAAGACAGTGTGTCGACGTATTGCTCGCGATAGCGGCGGCTGACCATCGCATCCAGAAACATGCGGGTACCGAGATTTTCCGTGTACCAGCTCGGCCGCGGCAGCGAGCCCGTGATCGTCGTCGGCAACATGATGTCTTTGGTACCGCGATACATTGCAACGCCTCCTGGAATTCCCGTGAGCCAGCCGGCCCCCGTGCGATGGTGTTAAGCAGCAAAAACCCGTGGCCGCAATGGCGGCACCAAGCCCTCAATGAGAATTTTCGATCGCGTTGGGCTATCGCCCCGGTGTGGGCGGCGGCTCTCCGCGATCGACCTTCTTCCGTAGCCTTATCTGATAGGCCGATGCAGGTATTGGCCGCGCGCCGGGCCGACAATATTGCCGTCGTTGTAGACCAGCGCTCCGCGCAGGAATGTGCTCTTCACACGGCCGCTCAGTTCCTGACCCTCGAAGGGCGAATAACCTTGACCGGACTCTGAAATCGGCGGCGCGCACCGTAAAGGTTTCGTTCGGATCGACCAGGACGATATCGGCGTCGAAGCCCGGAGCGATATCGCCCTTGTTGAGCAGCCCGAAGCGGCGCGACGGATTCCAACTCAGCAATTCCGCCATTCGATTGTACGAGAGCCCGCGCTTACTCCCTTCGCTGACCACGCCCGACAGCAGATATTCGGTGCCGCCGAAACCGGACTTGGCGAGCCAGATGTTGTCCGGATCGTCCTTCTGCCATTTCTGTTCGGCCGCGCAGCAGGCATGATCGCTCACGATCCAGTCGATCTTGCGATCGAGCACCGCCTGCCACAGCGCCTCGACATCTTCGCGCGGACGAATCGGCGGATTGACCTTGGCATGGACCGCGCATTCGCAATCGGTATCGAGCAAGAGGTGCCCGACGGTAACCTCGCGGCGGAAGTGGATGTGCGGAAAGACCTGCTGCATCGTCCAGGCGGCTTCCACGGCCTTCCGCGAACTCAGATGCAGAAGATTGATGTTTATGCAGTTGGTTTCGTTGGCGAGGTAGGAGGCGATCCATACGGCAAGCCCTTCCGAATGCGGCGGCCGCGCGGCGCTGTAGGCGCGCAGCCCGGTCAACTTGCCCTCGCGTTCAACCAGCGTCGTGTAGGCGTTCAGAATATCGGCAAACTCGCAATGCAGGCTGACGCTGACATGGTCCGCGAGTTCCGGATGGCGTTCGACGACGGAGCGGGCGGACCGCATGATGAATTCGAAGTGCGCGATATCGTAGCGGTCTTCCGGACCCAGCATGAGGAACTGGTTCTGCGACGAGGATTTACCGTGGAGCCCATAGCCGCCGTAGAACATGAAAATCTTGAACGACGTCACCCCGTGTTCGAGCGCGAGATATTCCATCTCGTCGAGGTGTTTTCCTTCGATCGGCGCCACGTGATAGCCGTAGTCGACCCAGAACCGTCCCACCGACAGCTTGCGGACCTCGGGCATGACTTCGCGGTACGGACCACCGCGGTTGAGATAATACTGACCGGTGCGGATGTAGTTCAGGCTGGAGGTTACGCCGCCCATCGCGGCGGCCTTGCTCTCGCTCACCGCATCCTCGGCGAGCGGGCGGTAGATGCCGACATGCATATGCGCGTCGACGCAGCCGGGAAAAGCCAGCAGCCTTTTGGCGTCGAACGCTTCGGCGGCGTCTTCGGCGCGGATTTCAGGCCCAAGCCGGACTACCTTGCCGTCCTTGATCGCGATGTCCAGGCAGTCCACGCCGGCGTCGTTCGGACGCACCACGCGCGCATTCTTAATGACGAGATCGAAAGACTTCATTGCACCTTCCCGCTTTCATCGTGAACGACGGCGCGCCGCCCGTTGAGGCCGGCCAGTCCGCATCGATCCAAACGTGTCATCGCTGCCCCGACGTGCGGCCGCCTTGCGGCGGGCTTTCGGCGTAGTGCTTGCCGAGTTCAAGCATTTCGGCGGTGCCGATCAGGCAATTGAGCGCATCGAAGTCGAACATGCGCGCGCGGAACGGATCGGTGCTGCCGTGGGTCTTCAATGAGACGTAGAAATCCTCCGCCGCCTTGGCGAGCGTCCGCACGATGGCGCCGGGAAAGATTGCAAGGGAAAAGCCGAGCGCTTCGAGTTCGCCCGCCGACAGCATCGGTGTCTTCCCGCCTTCGACCATATTGACCATCAGCGGCGCGGATTTGCCGAGCCTCGTGCCGATCCGGCTTAATTCCTCATGCTGCCGTGGCGCTTCGACGAACAGCACGTCGGCACCGGCGTCGCGATAAAGCGCGACCCGCGCCAAGGCGCGGTCGAAGCCCTCGCCGGCCAGGGCGTCGGTGCGGGCGATGATGAGAGTGTCGCGGGAGGTGCGCGCATCCACCGCCGCCCTGATCTTGCCGGCCATCTCCTGGGCGGAAACGAGCGTCTTGTCGTCGAGGTGACCGCAGCGTTTGGGAAAATCCTGGTCTTCAATCTGGATCGCGTTCGCGCCGGCGCGTTCCAGGAGCCGCACCGTGCGCTGCACGTTGAGCGCGTTGCCGTAGCCGGTATCGGCATCGACGATGAGACGGGCTTCGACGCGATCGCGGATCAGCGTCACGGTTTGTACGACCTCGTTCATGCTGACGAGACCGATATCCGGCCGCCCGAGACGGGAATAGGCAATGCCCGCGCCCGACACGTACAAAGCCTCGAACCCGGCGCGCGCGGCAATGAGAGCCGTGAGCGCGTCGTAAACGCCAGGAGCGATCAGGATCGGCGGGTGCGCGAGGCGGGCAGCCAATGTTTGCTCGGTCATGCTTTCATAGTCCCAGATAAGCGCGTTTAAGCTGAGGATTGGCGCCGATATCGGCGGATGAGCCCGACATGACGCATTGGCCATCGGCGAGGATGTAGGCGCGGCCTGCGATCTCGAGAGTTTGCATTACATTCTGCTCGACGAGCAAAACGGCGACACCGTCGGCGTGAATGCGCGCGATCAGTGCGAACAATTCCTCCACCAGCAGCGGAGAAAGCCCGAGCGACGGCTCATCGAGAATGAGCAGGCGCGGCTCGGCCATCAGGCCGCGGCCGATGGCCAGCATCTGCTGTTCGCCCCCGGACAGCGTCCCCGCGCTTTGGGCGCGCCGCTCGTATAGACGCGGAAAGATCGCAAACACGCGCTCGCGGTTGGTTGCGCGGCGCTCGCCGGCGCGGCGATAGCTGCCGAGATCGAGATTGTCGCGCACCGACAGATTCGGAAAGATGCGCCGGCCCTCCGGCACATGGATGAGCCCGCGCTTGACGATCGCCGCTGGCTTGTCATGCTCGATGGCCATGCCGTCGAAGCGGATCGTACCGGCCCGCGCGCGTACGATGCCGGAAATCGCGCGGTTGAGCGTCGACTTGCCGACGCCGTTGGAACCGAGCACGGCGACGATCTCGCCGCTGTCGACCCTCAGATTGATGCCGCGTAACACGTCGGCATCGCCGTAGCCGGCGCAGAGTGCGCGCACCTCGAGGAGCGGCTCAGTGGACATGTGCGGTCCCGACTTTCGCCGCCGCCCCGCGGCCGAGATAGGCCTCGACGACGGCGGGATCGGCGGTGACGTAGGCCGGCGTTCCATTCGCGATAATGCGCCCTTCCGCCAGCACGAAGACGTGCTCAGCCAGGCTCATCACGGCTTGCATGACATGCTCGATCATGACGACGGCGATGCCGCGCGCCGACAGCGCGCGAATGACGGGCACGATGTCGCGGATCTCGGACGGGTTGAGTCCGGCCAGCACTTCGTCGAGCAGCAGAAGCTTTGGTTCGGTCGCCAAGGCGCGCGCGAGTTCGAGGCGCTTTCTCCCCGCCACCGTCAATGTATGGGCCGGACGGTCAAGCATGTCGCCAAGGCCGACCTCGCGTCCGACTTCTTCAGCGAGGGTGACGGCGACGGTGCGGGCAGAATGGCGCAGATGCGCGCCGACGAGGATGTTGTCACGCACCGACAATCCGGCGAATGGCTGCACGATCTGGAAGGTTCGCGCGATACCACGACGGGCGAGCCGGTGCGGCCGCTCCCCCGTGACATCCTCGCCGCCATAGCGTACCCGGCCCGCGCTTGGTTTGAGAAAGCCTGAAATCACGGCAAAGAGCGTGGTCTTGCCGGCGCCGTTGGGACCGATCAGCGCGGTGATCCGCGCAGCCGGCGCCGACAGCGAAGCGCCATTCACCGCCAGCAATCCGCCGAAGCGGCGCGACACGTTCTCGACGGAAAGCAGCGGCTCAGCCACGCGCCGCCTCCCCCGCTGCTGGCCGGCGCGGCGGCATGAAGCGATGCGCCAGGCGGTCCCGCGCATCGGCAAGCGCACCGACGAGGCCGCGCGGCGCAAACCGAATGACCAGGATCAGCACGGCGCCGTAGATCATGAGATCGAGGCCGGGCACGTCGCCGGTCACCAGCTTGGCGCCTTCGCCAAGCGCTTTGACCACCAGCGCGCCAACTAATGCGCCAAACACAGTGCCGACACCGCCAATGATCGGCGTCAGCAGCGCCTCGATCGAGATCCACGTGCCGTAGGCGATGCCGGAATCGATAAAGAGAAAATACTGCACATAGAAGCAGCCGGCCGCCGCGGTGATGGCGGCGGAGAGAACCATGGCGCCCAGCTTGATCGCAAACGCATCGACGCCGAGCGCCATGGCCGCGTCCTCATTCTCGCGCACCGCGATCAGCCAAGCGCCGAAGCGCGAGCGTTCGAGCAGGCGCGCAATCACCATCGAGGCCGCGAGCAGCGCAAGGATGACCAGATAGAAGATCGCCCGGCTCTGGAACTGAAACGATTGCGCGCGCAAATCGAGCTTGACCAAGAGGCCGACGCCTGCCCCCGTGATCGGTGCGACGCTGGCCAGGATGCGCAGCACCTCGGCGAAGGCGAGAGTCACCAGCGCGAAATAGGAGCTGCGCAGACCGGCGCGGAACGCAAGCGCGCCGATGATCGCACCGGCCAAGGCGCCGGCCGCAATCCCTGCGGCAAATCCAATCCAGGCGTTGACGCCATAATGCACCTGCGAGATCGCAGTGACGTAAGCGCCCGTGCCGAAGAACGCGGCGTGCCCGAAGGAATATTGCCCGCCATAGCCGCCGAGGATATTCCAGCCCTGTCCGGCAAGCGCGATCATCAGCGTCACCACCAGGAAATTAAGCACCACGTTCGAATGAACGATGAGCGGAACCGCGGCCATCGCCGCAACCACGACCGCAATGGGCAGAAAGCCCTTCATGCGCTGGCTCCGAACATGCCGCGCGGACGAACAAGCAGAACGGCGATGAAGATCAGAAAGATTCCGACCTGGCCGAGCGATTCGCCGAAAAAGAAGCCAGCGAGGCTCTCGACCGCGCCGATGAGAAGGCCGCCGATCAACGCGCCCGGCACCGAGCCCATGCCGCCGATCACGACGATCGTGAAGGCGACAAGCACAAAGGCTTCACCGGCGCGCGGGGTGGCATAGTAGGTCGGAATGAGGAGGCACGCAGCGATGGCGACGCACGCGGTCCCAAGTCCGAACGTCATCGCGTAGATGTGCGCCACGTCGATCCCGGCAAGTTCAGCCCCTAGCTTTTCCTTGGCGACCGCACGGATAGCCTTGCCGGTATCGGTCAGCGCCATGATCAGCCACAGCACGAGCGCCACGCCGAACGCCGCGACGAAGGCCACGACGCGCGGGACGGCGAGGAAGGTGAAGCCGAAGTCGATGCTCTTGAAGCCATAGGCAACGTCGACGGTGCGGGTATCGGCACGGAACGCATAAAGGAGTGCGTTCTCGATGAGCACCGCCAGCCCCAGCGTCACCAAAAGCATGTTGCGATCGTCGCCGTGGGACGCGGGACCGATGACAAAACGCTGCAAGCCATAGCCCAGCGCGAAGAATGCCGGCGCGAGCAGGAAGACGGCGATATAGGGATCGAGCCCGAGTTTTTGATAAGCGAAAAAAGCCGCCAACAGCGCCGCGCTCAATAGCGCGCCGTGCGCGAAGTTGATGATATGGAGCACGCCGTAGATCAGCGTCAGTCCCAGCGCCACCAGCGCGTAGACCGCGCCGGTCAGGAGTCCGTTGAGGACCGCGGTGATCAGGATAAGCGGCGAGATCACTTTGCTATCTGACGTGAACTGCGAAGCCGAACATGACGACTAAGCCGGCATCGGAAAAACCGCCTTCGCATTGGCGAATGTGGGCGGCAGGATGACTTTGATGTCGTTGTCGAGCACCTGGGTGTTGACCGGCGCGGCGCCCTCATTCTGCCCGTTGACGAACTTGGTCGGTCCGTAGGGCATGATCGGGCTGGAGAAAGTCGAGTTTTGCAGAGCGGCGGTGAGTTTGGCGCGATCGGCCGACGCCGCGCGCTCGAGCGCATCGGCGACAAGAAGAACGGCGTTGAAGTTCATGTACAGCTCGTAGGTGAAGAACTGGCCCTTGTCCTCGACCTTCTTCTTCAGCTCCTGCGCCTTGGCGCTGTTCGGATTGAACCAGTGATTGCAATCCATGATGTATTTGGCAGCGTCGGGAAACTCCTTGACGAATTTGTACGAGGACGCCGCGCCGCCGAGCACCGAATAGATGCCCTTCGGCCGCACGTGCTGTTCCTGCATGGTGCGGGCAAGAAGGACGTATTCGTTGTAGTAGTTCGCGGGAATGACGAGGTCGGGATTCTGCGCCTTGATCTTGAGGACGACGTTGGCGAAGTCGCGCGTCGGCGTCGGGTGCGGGATCGTCTCCAAGATATCGAAGCCCTTCGCCGGCAGTTGCGCGTTCAGAAGCTTGGCGAGGCCGGAGCCGAACAGCGAATCTTCGTGAACGATGATCACCGTCTTCGCCGGCTTGCTGGCCTGGTCGTTGATCATCGTCAGATTGTCGAGGGCGGTCTTGGCAATGACGCCGAAGCCGGGACCCATGCGGAAGGTGTTCTTGAGCCCCCGCGTGACGATGGAATCCGCGACGCCGACGTCCACCACATAGGGCAGCTCGTAACGGGCCGCAGCCTGGCTGGCGGCGAGGCAGATCGAAGAGGCATAACCACCGACGACACAGCACACCTCGGCCGAATTCATCTTCTCCACTTCGGCGGTGCCGCCGTCGGGCGTCGACTGCGCGTCGCCAAGCACGGGATCGATCTTGGCGCCGCCGAGCGCCTTGATGCCGCCCGACGCGTTGATCTCGTCGACCGCAATGGTGGCGCCGATGCGACCCTGCTGTCCCGAGTAGGACAGCGCGCCGGTGACCGGATGAAGAAGACCAAGCTTCAGGCCGGCGCCCTGTGCGCGCAGGAGCGAAGGCATCGCGAGGCTGCCGGAGGTCACGGCCGCGGCGCCAACGGCCGTGGTGGCGAGAAATCGGCGGCGGCTAAACTGCATTTTTTGCTCCGACATAGCATCCTCTCCTTCGCTTAGAGTTTCGGCGTCGCGCGCATCAAGCTGCTCAAGTTCCCGCACCTGAAACGATGACGCGGGCATTCTTTCTGGTGACGTTTTTGCGCACCACCGGCGACCAGGCTTTCGTGCCGGCGGTCCCCGAGCGCACCAGATCCAGTTCGAAGGCGTAACGGTCGGGGCGGTAGAGCGCGTGCAGATGCTCGACGGCGCGTCCGGATTGATCGCAAACGACGCGAACTAGCTCGATCAGCGGCGAGCCGGCGCGCACGTCGAGCGCGTCGGCGACATCGGGAGTGGCCAATCCGGCGCTGATGCGCTGCCGGGCGTGCTCGACCTTCACCCCGGCGCGCTCGAGCAGCTCGAGGAGCGGCCGTGAGGCCAATTCATGCCTGGTGAAGGTCACGGCGACGCTCTCCGGAACGTGCGTCGTCAGATAGGAGAATGGCACACGGTCGACGGCGCGCACGCGGATCGAACGCTGCAGCAGTTGATCCGGACCAACGCCTAGCGCCTGTGCCACCGCCCCGGCCGCGGGCACGTAGTCGAAGGAAAGAAGCTTGACCGCCGTGCGCCGCCCCATGTCGGCGAGATTTGCGAGCACGCCGGAGATATCCGCGGTCATCGGCGCCGGTGACGGCCGATGGACGACGCGGGTGCCGGCGCTGCGGCGCCGCTCGATGAACCGCTCGCGCGCCAATTCGCCGAGCGCGCGGCGCACCGTGACCCGCGACACGTCGTAATATTCGGCAAGTTCGTTCTCGGTGGGAAGCTTCACGCCGAAGGCGAAGGCGCCGCTCAGAATGCGATCCCGCAGAATGAGATAAACCTGCTTCGCCTTTGCTTCGCCGAGCCAGTCGCGCAAGTTCCACTCCCAACCCCGGCGCCCAGAGCCGGAGCTTTACTTGGTATTCTTTAGCGTACAATATTAACTGCAACCCGCACAAGCCCGTAGCGCTGAGGCAAGTCGCGCATGAGCGAAGCTAAAACCCTCATCGACAAGCTCTGGTCGGAGCACGAGGTCGCGCGACGCGATGATGGCGCCGCACTGCTTTGGGTCGATCGCCACTACGTGCACGAAGGGTCGTTCCTCGCCTTCACGCAAATGCGCAATCGCGGACGTTCGGTGGCTGAGCCGGGACTGACCTTCGGCATCGCCGATCACTACGTCCCCACCCACGCCCGCGACCGCGCGATTGCCGATCCAACGATCGCGGCAATGGTTACCGATCTCGAGGCCAACACTTCCGAAAATCACATCAGTCTTTTCGGGTTGCACGATCCGCGCCAGGGCATCGTGCACGTAGTCGGCCCGGAACAGGGTCTCACTTTGCCCGGCTTGCTTATCGTCTGCGGCGACAGCCACACCTCGACCCACGGAGCGTTCGGCGCATATGCGTTCGGTATCGGCGCGTCCGAGGTGGCGCACGTTTTGATGACCCAGACGCTGTGGCAAAAAAAGCCGAAGCGCATGCGCGTAACCGTGACCGGCAGAACAACCACCGGCATCGGCGCCAAGGACATCGCGCTTTCGATCGTCGCGCGGATCGGCGCCGACGGCGCGCAGGGCCATGCCGTTGAATTCGCCGGCAGCGCCATCGCGGCGCTGTCGATGGAAGGGCGCATGACCTTGTGCAACATGTCGATCGAGGCCGGCGGCCGCTGCGGCACGGTCGCACCCGACACAGTGACGTTCAGCTATCTGAAAGACCGCCCATACGCGCCCCGTGGCGCAGCGTTCGACCAGGCGGTCGAGGCCTGGTCTGCCCTTGTCACCGATCCGGGGGCGACATTCGATCGTGAGATTTCGCTCGATGCCGGAACGATTGCGCCGATCGTCACCTGGGGCACGACGCCTGACGACGCTTTGCCGATCGACGGCAGCGTCCCCGATCCGGCGCGCGAGAACGATCCGACGCGAGCCAAATATCTGCGCGACGCACTCGACTATATGGGGATCACGCCCGGCAGGAAGCTGACGGATATCACGATCGATCGCATCTTCATCGGCTCCTGCACCAACGCCCGCATCGAGGACCTGCGCGCCGCGGCGGCCGTTCTGGCCGGCCGCGTCAGCAAGGTGCCGGGACTGGTCTCGCCGGGCTCCTCGGCGGTGAAGCGGCAGGCGGAAGAGGAAGGTCTCGACCGCATCTTTCGCGATGCCGGGCTCGAATGGGCGGAGTCCGGATGCTCGATGTGCGTCGCCATCAACGGCGACATCGTGCCGCCCGGTGAGCGCTGCGCCTCGACAACGAACCGCAACTTCCGCGGCCGGCAGGGCCCGCGTTCGCGCACGCATCTGATGTCGCCAGCCATGGTCGCCGCCGCCGCCGTCAGCGGCCATCTTGCCGACGTCCGCCCGCTGCTTGCCGGGCGAAAGGTCTAGAGAGGCGCGATGGAAAAATTCGTTCGCCATACGGCCAAGGCGGTTCCGCTCTTCTTGGCCAACGTCGACACCGATCAGATCTTGCCGGCGCGCTATCTGAAACTGCCGCGCTCGCCGGAACTCGGGCGCGTTCTGCTCGACGACTTGCGCCGCGACGCCGACGGCAACGACAAACCTGACTTTCCGCTCAATCAGCCGGTCTGGCGCGATGCCGGGATCCTCGTCGCCGGCCGCAACTTCGGCGGTGGCTCATCGCGCGAAGCCGCCGTCTACGCGCTCTACGAGGCCGGTTTCCGTTGCGTGATCGCACCGTCCTTCGGCGATATCTTTGCGCAGAACTCGGTCAAGAACGGGCTTCTCACCGCCGTCCTGTCCGAAGCGGACGTCAGCGAGCTCGGTGCCTTGATCGCCGCCGATCCGGAAACGCCGGTCACCGTCGATCTGGAGCAGCAGACGATCACGCGCGGCAATCGCAGCTTTGTATTCACCATCGATCCCATCAGCCGCAATCAATTGCTCGACGGCTGGGATGACGTCGACCTCACGGAAAGCAATCGCGACCGGATCGCGGCGTTCAAGACCAAGGACCGCGCGCTCCGGCCGTGGGCGCAGCCGCCGGTGCCGCGTTAGACTAAGGCCGCGGACTCATCAACGCGCAGCCATAGCATACCTGGTGAGTTCGCAGCGCATGATTCGACGCTCCGGTTTAGGAGCTTGAATCACCTGCCGGGCGGTGCCATCAGCCTGCGAAGGCGCGTCCCGGTAGATGACATTGCCCCGATTTTATTTCCGCTTTCGGAGGTACAACGGACGTGGCCGGAACTGCCGCCGGTCCGAACCAGTCGTGATTGACCCAACAGCGACATTGGCTTCGCCTTCATTCGCAACGGATTGATGCCGAGCACAGGCCCTGACTGTTTCCATGGTTAGTAACCGCCTTTTCAAATCGCATGGTGCCCCTCAAAGACGGTTGGTGCCACTGGCGTTCCGTCTGTGAGCATCGTGTGCTGGCGGAAAGTCCTGGCACCGGCAGGTATGACCGTGCCGTTCTGCGCGGAGTCCAAAAAGATGTGTCGGGTTCTTTCAGGCGAGCGGTCGAACCAGTTCGGGTCATCAAATGTGCCGCCATAGACTCCGTATATTGCCGGAAATCGTTCTAGGTCGAGATAAAGCTTCGTACCGCAGGCCACGCAGAAATTATGGTGACCCGCTTTCCGCTGCCCTCGGAGGCCTGCGTGAAGGTGGCCGGTTTGCCAGCAGTTATTTCAAACGATGTTTTCTCGAAAACTGGCTCCACCATGTAAGCCGATCCAGTTGCTCTTTGACAGAATTTGCAATGACAATAGGTGACCCGTATCGGTTGGGCGCTGGCGGCGTACCGGATCGCACCGCAGAGACATCCACCTTGATAAACAGACATATCGACCTCACAAGTTCGACTTGGGGCAGCATATTCGGCTCAGTACTGACACAATTTCTGCGTCACCTTGCTCGCGCGACAAAGTAATCGAATGAGCTTGCTCGATCGCCAGAGTCTTTTGTGGCCCATCGCGACATATGGCATCGCCGTACGACCTCGGTCCCTTTGTCAGTAAAGCGGACAAGACCTCCACGCGTCACGCCGCCAAGTTTATGAGTACACGGCCTAGCACTACTTTGGCAGATTATCCAAACTTCGATATTGATGGGATCCATCATTTATTCGTGGTCGACTCTTGGATGGCGGCTCGACCGAATGAGGAACACCCGATCGGATTGGGAAGACGAACTTGCACACTGGCTCAAACCTTTCCTGGTGCGTTTGGGTCATAAGGCGCGGCAGCGAATGTGCCCGCTTTACGTGGCGGGGCTGATCGGCCCTGGGTGAACGCAAGAGCATTCTGCCAATGGCCGAGCGACTTGCGCCAGGCAACTATGATCAGCTGCATCATTTTGTTGCTGCCGGCGTCTGGGATGCGGCGCCACTGGAGACGGAACTGCTCGTTCAAGCCGACCATCTGGTCGGCGGCAGCGATGCGGTGTTGGTGATCGACGACACTGCGGTGCCGAAGAAGGGCAAGCACTCGGTAGGTGTCGCTGCGCAATATGCTTCAGCGCTGGGCAAAACCGCCAATTGCCAGACGCTGGTATCACTGACGCTGGCACGAGGTGAAGTGCCGGTGATGCTGGCCTTACGCCTTTTTCTTCCAGACAGTTGGACGGGCGACCCGGGTGCGTTTAAAGCGAGCGGGCGTTCCAGTCGAATGCCGAACTGCCCGTACCAAGCCAGAGATCGCCCTCGCTGAGATCGATCGCGTGATGGCGGCCGCAAAGGTACGCTTCGCCTGTGTCGCGGCGGATGCCGTGTATGGCACGGGTGAGCATTGCGACCGTTCTCGCCAGGCAGGCTAACGGCCCGCAAGCTTGCTTGGGCGGTCGCCGCCAACTCATGTGTTCCGGTGTTCCTGGCGCACGTAAGCAGCTTATCGGTGGCACCGCCGCCAAGCGTCGCGCAGAACCTTCCCGGCGAGCATCTCGGCAGGCGCCTGTCGTCCGGCGAAGGAACCAAAGGTCCACGCCTGCACGAGTGGCGCCTGTCTCGAACTCGCACGACAAGCTCGATGCCGCTGACTACAACAGCGCCCTCACCGCGCGAGTGGACCAGCGCAGCGGTTACTGATCCGCGCGCAACATCTGCCGATGCGTAGCTCTGGCCTTCGGTTCTCCACCTGCGCCTCGCGGGGCAAGCCTAGCGCGCAAAGCTGGTCTCCGTGGACAGGTCATCGCATGGCGCCATCGAGGACATGCTTCGCAGACCGCCAAGAACAGAGGCTCGGCCTCGATCACAATTCGAGACGCCGCATCCTGGCTTGGCTGGCATCGTCATGTGCTCGCTGGTCATGATCGCCTTCGCCATGGTGGCCGCCATCCGTCATCACGCCAATCACGTGCCGCTCAAAAAAGCACTGCCACGTCTTCCGAAAAGGCGTCGTTCCTGATCTGCTGGTCGATTTAAGAAATCCGCCGTATCGCGATCAAGCTCGCACAACGGCGCATCCATCCCGCCCATGTCATCGCCTGGTCATTCTGGCGACGCGCTCACCAGGCTGCAGGAACCCGCGAGCGCTCATCTGCCAAAAGAAATAATCGCCAAAGTAATGCTAGCGGCGCCAGGCCATGTTTCTGCTGCGCCTAAGGCGATCTCAGCGGGCCTGAACCGCGTCGTACATTTCCTCTTCCTGTGCGACATGAATTCGCACCAGGACCTCGATCGACTCGATGACGCGCTGAGCATCGCGGATCAAATAGCGATCCGTCTGTTGCGATGCCGAATCTTCGGCAAGGCGCGCGAGCAGCCTGGCAAGGTGCAAAATTTCCCGATGCGCGCGGCTCATGGCTGAGAGACCGTGACTATCGGAAAGGATGCGGGCGAGCGTCGGATAAACTTCACCCTCGTCGTTGCGTTCGTGCACGACCACCTGCTGCTGGACGATAGCGTTGGCTTCGGCGACCAATGTGGACGCCGCTGCGGCCGTCGCATCGTCCAGGGCGTCGGCAATGCCGCGCAGACGATCAAGGCTGCGACCGAGTTCCAAGTGGTCGCGATGCAGTTTGATGCCCGCCGCCACGGCGAGCGTTCGCGAGTGGCGCACGTGAGCGGGTCGCAAAGCACGCAGCGCATTGAGGATGACGGCGACGTCGATCAATTCTTGAAATAAGGCCGCCGGCACCGGCGCAAGAACACCGAGCATCGCGGCAATCATGGCGACACCCGACAAGCCCATGCCGACGACGATGCTCTCTACGGCAATGCGGCGCGAGCGCTGCGCGATGACCAGAGCTTCAGCGACGCGATCGAGCCGGTCGGCAAGCACCACCACATCCGCGGCCTCTGAGGACGCGCTGGCTCCGCGCGCGCCCATGGCAATGCCGACATCGGCGGCGGCGAGCGCCGGAGCGTCGTTGATGCCGTCGCCGACCATGGCCGTCGGAAAAAGCCGCTGCTCGGCGCGCACGGCGTCGACTTTGTCCGAGGGAACGCGATCGGCGAGCACGACGTCGAGATCGAGAGCCGCGCCGATCGACTGTGCAGCGACCGCGTGATCGCCGGTCACCATCCCGATGCGCGCGACACCCGCCGCGCGCAGCAGGCGAATGGCGCGCGGGGTCTCGGTACGCAGTTCGTCGGCCAGCAACAAGGCGCCGATGGGGTTCCCGTCGACCGCAATAAACACCGCGAGAGCCGATCGCCAAGAAGCGCGCCTAATCGCCCGCAGCGCCCACTCGTCCGGCGGGCGGTGCGCATAGATCATGTCGCGCGACCCGGCGCTGACCTGCTTACCCTCGATGGTGCCGCCAATGCCGGAGCCGGCGGCCTCGCGCAGATCGCGCGGCATCGGCAACGACAAACCGCGATCAAGCGCGGCGCGAACGATGGCGGCGGCAAGAACGTGATGCGACGCCTGTTCCAGCGCGGCGCCGAGTTGCAGAACGCGCTCTGCCTGCTCGCCCGGCGCCACTTCGATCGACACCAGGCGGGCGCCGCCGACGGTCAACGTCCCGGTCTTGTCGAGCAAGACGGTGTGCGTGCGGGCCAGAGCTTCGAGCGGAGCGCCGCCCTTGATCATGACGCCGCGCCGCGCGGCCTGGGCTACGCCGGCAATGAAGGCTACCGGCGCTGCGAGGATGAGGGGGCAAGGCGTTGCCGCAACGAACACGGCAAGGCTGCGGATGAGGTCTCCGGAAATCAGCCACGCCACCGCCGCAACGGCAATCGTGATGGGCAGAAAGATTATCGCGTACCGATCGGCAAGCCGCACGAACGGCGCCTTTGCCGTCTGTGCCGCCGTGACCAGACGGAGAATGCCGGCGTAGGTGCTGGCGCCGGCACTCGACGAAGCGATCATCTCGAAGGCGTCGCCGGCATTGACTGTTCCGCTAAACACCGGCGCGCCCAGGCTTTTTGCCGACGGGATAGGTTCACCCGTCAATGCTGACTCGTCGATCGTCGCCAACGCGGAATTGATGACCCCGTCGACCGGGATGACTTCTCCGCTCTTGACGAGGAGTTTGTCGCCGACCGCGACGTTGGCGACCGGGACATCCTCAATGCCGTGATCGAGCCGGCGATGCGCGACGCGAGGCGCACGATCGACAAGCGAGCGCAGATTGCGCTCAGCGCGCGTCACCGCGAAATCCTCCAGCACGTTGCCGCCCGAATACATGAGCGCGACGACGGCGCCGGCGAGCGGTTGGCCAAGCGCAAGCGCGCCGACCATCGACAAAAGCGCAATGGCGTCGACGCCGACGCGCCCGCTGACGAGATCCCGCACGATCGAATAAGCGAGCCCGACGATCACCGGAACGGTCGCCCCGAACCAGCATAAGTCGGCAAGCGCGCTGTCACCGACAACGATGCGCGCTACCGCACCGGACGTCAGCCCCGCGATAGCGATCGCAACGAGCGAGCCCCGCAGCACGCGATCGATGTTCACGATCTTTGCCATCGGCGTTGAGGATCGCAAATATAGCCGAATGTTTCTTGAGCGAAATCAAACATGAAGTCGAAGCCGCGCCGCGTTTTAGAAACGGGCGCAAGACAAGTTCATCGCAGACGAAAGCCGCCTTTGACCTGAATCAACCCTGTCGAGGGTTGGATTGCGCTTTATTGTCGTGACACATCGGGGATCGAAGATGGATCTCAAAGAAGCGATCTACGCGCGGCGCTCCGTGCGCGATTTTACCCCCGAGCCGGTCGATGAAAAAACTATCCGCGACAAAAATTCAGGGATTGGCCCTACGGGATATTACGGATGGCGCGCAATCCAGCTGTCACCAACCTTGATATAGGAGCGCTTCACGGCAGCCCACGCGATCCGGTGCGCGGCTTCCTCCTGCCGGGACTCTCCCGCATGCGCAGCATAGGCGTGATTGAACGCCTCGCGATAGATATCCTGGGCATGGCTTGGCAAATGAGCCTGCACCGATTGCGGCAGATCAGCGTTCATGCGGTACGGCATCTATTCCCTCGTATCCTAAATTCGGCATCGCGCAGGGATGGATGGCCATTTTTGACGCAAGTCTTTTTGACACAAGTCAAAGCATCAGCGGTGGCGCCACGTACATTAAAAAAAATATCCTGGCCGCGGGAGGAGATCAGTTATGCAACAGGACATAGCCGGCACGACGATATTCGATGGAGCGGAAGCTCAGAAAGGCTTGGCGCTCAACCGAATGTGTTACTCGTTCAATTCTGCCGACAATCGTGCCGCCTTCCTCGCGAATGAAGATGCTTATTGCCAGAAGTTCGGCCTCAATGACGAACAACGCGCGGCGGTAAAAAGCCGTAGCGTCCTGAAGATGATCGAGGCCGGGGGCAACGTTTATTACCTTGCCAAGCTCGCCGGCATCTTCGGTCTCAATGTGCAGGACATCGGCGCGCAACAGACCGGCATGACGGTCGAAGCGTTCAAGTCGAAACTTCAAGCAGCGGGGGCATGACAATGGCGGTAGTTGTTGGCGGGATCGGCAGCACGCACGTTCCGGCGATCGGCAAAGCGATTGCGGAAAAAAAGCAGAACGATCCCTACTGGCAGCCTTTCTTCAAGGGCTTCGACTACGTCCACTACTGGCTGGCGCGGGCGAAGCCCGACGTCGCCGTCGTTTTCTACAACGATCACGGATTGAATTTTTTCCTCGACAAAATGCCGACATTTGCCGTCGGTGCCGCCGCCGAATATCGCAGCGAAGACGAAGGTTGGGGCATTCCGGTTTCGCGTCCTATCCCGGGCGATCCGGCGCTGTCCTGGCATCTGATCAACACACTGGTTGCGGACGAATTCGACGTCACGATGTGTCAGGACATGCTGATCGATCACGCCGTAACCATACCGATGGCGCTGATCTGGCCCGGCGCTACTTGGCCAGTGAAGATCATACCGATCGAGATCAACACCGTGCAGCACCCGTTGCCGAGCCTGACGCGCTGTCTCAAGCTCGGCCGTTCCATCGGCCGTGCCATCGAGTTGTACGAAAAGGATTTGCGGGTCGTCGTTATCGGAACCGGCGGGCTGTCGCATCAGCTCGATGGCAAGCGGGCCGGTTTCATCAACAAGGAATTCGACGAACTCTGCCTCGACAAGATCGTTGCTGAGCCGGAAGCACTCACCGGGTATTCCATCCACGACTGGGTCGAGCAGTCCGGTTCGCAGGGCGTGGAATTTCTGAACTGGATGGCCATGCGAGGGGCGATGGGGGGGCGCGTGAGCGAGCTCAATCGCAACTACCACATCCCCATTTCGAATACGGCCGCGGCGACGGTCGTTTATGACAATCAAATGGAAGCCAAGCGCAAGGCTGCGTAAGAAGGCCGTGTAGCTTAGCCCTTTCAACCTCGCCCGCGTGGCGCCCGCGGCTCTTCAGCCGCGGGGCCTTTCGCCCAATGCAGCTTGGTTGTCCCTGCGCCAGGGCGCGTTTTTGCGCCGCCTGCGGCGCAATCACCTCGAACTCGCGAAGCCAGCTGACGATATTTGGCCAAACTTCATTGAGAACCGTCTCGCCCATAAAGGGTGCGACGTGGCGGCTCGGTTCATACATCTGTTACCCGAAAGCCGATTTGTGAAAACAATGTCACGCAGTCTGCAAAGTGCCTTTGATATGCGTCATATAGCTGCCCCGCGATGCGGCGGATAAGGTGGCCAGCGATGCAACAATTCCGCCTTTCGAGGTCTCCGATCACGGAACTTTCTTACCAGCCTTCGCCCGGTGAATGACATGACGCAAGCGCACCCGGTTGCGGCCAAAACCGGCGCCACGCCAACAGCTGGTAAGCGGGCAATCAAAGGCGCCGCCGCCGAGGCTTCGCCCGAAATAGCCGACCTGGCCGGTGTGCCGCTCGCCGAGCTCTTTCAGCGGTTGCATTCCACCAGCACCGGTCTCGGCGCCGCCGAGGCCGCCGCGCTCCTCGAAAGCGTCGGACCGAACCGGATCGACACCGCAAAACCGAAGCGGCTCATCGTCGCCTTCGTCGAACGTCTTGGCAATCCATTGGTGGCGATTTTGCTCTTCGCCGCGCTCGTATCGGCACTCACTGGGGACGTTGCAAGCTTCGTCGTCATCGCCGTCATCGTTCTTATGTCCGTGATCCTCGACGTGACGCAGGAGCGGCAAGCTCAAAACGCCGCCGAACGGCTGCGCGAACGAGTCTCGCTCTCCGTCAACACGTTACGTGATGGGCAGCCGATCGATATTCTGGCGGCGGCGATCGTGCCTGGCGACGTGTTTCTTCTCGCGGCCGGCGATCTCATTCCCGCCGATTCGAGATTGATCGAATCACGTGATCTTTACGTCGACGAGGCGCTCCTCACCGGTGAGCCCTATCCGGCCGAGAAAGAAGCCACACTCTCAGCCGAAGGCACCCTGCACGATAGCGCGCTGCCGCAAAACCTGGTGTTCATGGGAAGCTCCGTCGTCAGCGGTACCGCGAAAGCGCTGGTGCTCGCGACCGGGCGCAAAGCCCAGCTCGGTTCAATCGCCAGCGCCCTGCAGAAACCTCCGCCGCCGTCGGCCTTTTCGCTCGGTATTCAGAAATTCGGGCTGATGATCGTGCAAGCCACGGTCTTTCTTGTCCTGTTCGTATTGCTGATCAACCTGCTGTTCCATCGACCGCTTCTGGAGTCCTTCCTGTTCGCGCTGGCGCTTGCCGTCGGATTGACGCCGGAGCTCCTGCCGATGATTGTCTCGGTCACCCTGTCGCATGGCGCGCTGCGCATGTCGCGAAAGCAGGTGATCGTCAAACGCCTTTCCGCAATCGACGATCTCGGCAGCATGGACGTATTGTGCAGCGACAAGACCGGCACGCTGACCGAAGCTCACATCAAGCTGGTCCGGGAAGTCGATCTTTACGGACAGGACAGCGACACGGTCATGCGAATGGCCCAACTGAATGCGGCCTTTGAGACCGGGCTCAAGAGTCCGCTGGACGAAGCAATCCTCGCCGCCGGTGCGGCGGATCTCGCATCGTGCCGCAAGATCGATGAAGTTCCGTTCGATTTCGAGCGCCGCCGCGTCTCGGTTCTCGTCGAAGAAAGAGGCCAGCGGCGCATTATCGTCAAAGGCGCGCCAGAAGACGTGCTCGGACTTGCGGCCCGGTATGAGCAGCAGGGGTCGGCGCCGCGCTTCCTCGATGCCGCTGCCCGCGGAGCCGCCGAGGCAACATTCAAGAAACTGAGCGCGGAGGGCTACCGGCTCCTGGGAGTCGCCTGGCGCGACGTCGAACCGGAATGTCAGCACGCTCACGTCGCCGACGAAACGGATTTGATCTTCGGCGGTTTTCTGGCCTTCCTCGATCCGCCGAAGGCCGGAGCCCGGGATGCGCTGTCGGCTCTCGGTCAGCTCGGCATCTCGCTGAAAGTCGTAACCGGGGACAATGAGGAGGTAACCCGGCATGTCTGCGGCGAGCTTGGTGTCCCCGTCACGGGCGTACTGAACGGCGCGGAGCTTGCACGCCTCACGGACGAGGCGCTGTTGGCCAGGCTCGAAGAGACAAACATATTTTGCCGGGTCACGCCGCCGCAGAAGTCCCGCATCATCGCCGCATTGCGGCGGAAGGGCCATATAGTCGGCTATCTTGGCGACGGGATCAACGATGCCCCGTCATTGCACGCCGCCGATATCGGCTTTTCGGTCGCCTCTGCTGTCGACGTTGCCAAAGAGGCCGCCGCCATGATCCTGCTGCGCAAGGATCTCGGCGTGCTCGCGGACGGTGTACGCGAAGGCCGCCGGACCTTCGCGAATATCCTCAAATACATGATGATGGGAACAAGCTCGAATTTCGGCAACATGTTCTCCATGGCGGGCGGCGTTCTGTTCCTGCCCTTCCTTCCGATGCTGCCGATCCAGATTCTTCTGAACAACCTGCTTTACGACCTGTCGGAGACGACAATCCCTCTCGACCGGGTGAGCGATTCAATGGTGGCGCAGCCGCGCCGCTGGAATCTCGACATGGTCCGCAAGTTCATGCTGTTGTTCGGACCGATCAGTTCGATATTCGACTTCGTCACCTTCGGGCTGCTGCTCTGGGTCTTCCAGGCAAACGAAGCGTTGTTTCATACCGCCTGGTTCGTCGAATCGCTCTCGACGCAAATCCTGGTGATCTTCATCATTCGCACCGCGCACCCGCTGCGGGATCGACCGCATCCCGCACTTGTGGCCAGTTCGCTGTCAGCCTTCGCACTGGCTGTGCTGCTTCCTTATTCGGTGTTTGGCCGCTGGTTCGGCTTCGTGCCGGTGCCCGCCACAATGATGGGGGCGCTGATGCTCATAACGCTGACCTATCTTGCCATTGTTCATGGCGTAAAAAGTTGGTTCTTCGCGCGCTACAAATTGGGTTAGGCACCTTGATCATTGCAAGCGGGCACCTTGATTTTGATCCAGATCAAGGTGCTTGGGGCCTTACCGCCTCAAAATTTTTAATGCATTGGACGCCGATCACTACCGCACCGTTCGATCGAGATCTTGAATTGGCCGTTCTCGACGAGGACGGCGCGCATGCGCTTGCATTCGCCTGTCGCCGCATCGCCGGCGGATGGGTCAATGCGCAAACGAAAAGCCAGATCGACGTGCGCCCGACGCATTGGCGGGAATGGAATGCGAGGTCTTAGAACTGCGCCATGCCGCCGCTGCCGCTTCTCCGCATCATGGCGGTGCGTTTGACTTGGTTAAGCCAACTGCAATATGCCGGGCGGGCGGCAGGGAACGGCTTCCTTTTTGCCGCCAAAGCGAGTTGCACACGTGGCAAAGCGGCTGATCCTGTCCCTTGCGGTCTTCGCGGTCCATGTGGGCGCCTCGCCCGTTCGTGCCGAAGAGCCGCCAACCGCGCGCGAGCGCCAGGGCCACGCGCTGGCCGAACGGATGTGTGCGTCGTGCCACGCGATCGATATGACCGGATCAAGTCCCCATGCCGGAGCGCCGCCGTTTCGGGAACTCAGCCGCCGCATCGATCTCGATCGCTTCTCGAACCAGCTGCGTGAAGGCCTGATGAGCGGCCACCCCGACATGCCGACATTTCGCTTCAGCCGTGAAGACGCCGGCGCCATGGTTGCTTACCTGCGCTCGATCCAGGGACTGTAGGCCCCTCGGCGGTTGATCCAGGTCAAGTCGGCCTACGGCTATTCGTCTATCAATGAAAATCACGAATTCGAACAAGGGCGCGCCGGCATGACCAAGTCAGTTCCTGACAAGGCCGAAGTAGCGGTGGAATATCCCGACAAGCTTTATATCGGCACCTTCGAACGAGCGTCGCGCTTCGACGCCCATCTCGACGAAGCCGGGATTTCGCTAAGCCTGCATCGCACCGGCGCGGAAGACGTGCGCAAGTCCGTTCGCATGCACTTCCACTACGCCCTGTTCGCGGAAATCCTGCGGGAATTGGCGAAGACCGTGACCGCCCTCCCCGCTACCGATGTCACGCACCGCGAAGCATTGCGGGACGCAGCAAAGGCGCTGTATCTCGCACTGGCGCGGGAGGGTTCAAATGACAAGGCCGGGCTGACCCCGGACGAAGAAATGCGGCTGCTGCACATTCTCGAATAAACTGCCCGCCTACATCGGCCGACATCGGGACTGACAATTGCAGTCAGTCCCTAGATGCGTCACTCCCACCTTCGTGCGCCGGCCCCTGCGCCGCAATTCCAGTTGCGGCGCAAAGGCGCGGCGGGCCTCAGCTATTTGCCGGGGGCAGCGGCGGCAACGGGCGCGGGTGATAGTAGTGGTGGTGGTGATGGTGGTAAACGCGATGCGGCCTCGGTAGGAGCGGAGGCGGTGGTGCCGGCGGTGGCGGAACATAGCGCTCCCACACGGTACCGCGATCGAATTGAATGGTCATGCCATCAGGCGAATAGATCGCCCCTTCGTTCCAGGCCGCGACCCAGATATGGCCCGGATAATCAATCCAGCCGGTTGCGCCGAAGCCTGCTTCATTCACGAGATTCAACTGCCATCCGGCTTGCGTCACATAAGCGAGCGCCGGCGGACCGGCAGAGCATACCTTCACGCATTGGAACTGGCCGGTAAGATTCAGCACCGGTTGCGCACATGCCCCCGTCGCACTTGCTGCGATCGCCGCGGCGGCGCCCAGCAACACAACCACACTCGTTCTCATTGCCCTACTCTCCTCAACAACGATAATAGCTAGCGAAACTGGGTTGGCCGGAAGCATCCAGCAACATCAACACGATATCATGACACGTAAAGGCCGCATGTTTTGACCAACTTCACAAGGTCAATTTAGCGCAATTTTTCGGCAAGCGGCACGCCCCCCGCCAAACTCGCTATTTTTTGATCGGCCGTCCTTAACGCCGATGATGGGCGGCGTGACGGTAGTGCAACCGCAGCAAATCGATACCGTAATCGTTGCCATTCGGGGTTCGTACGATGGTATGGACATGAAATTTTGCCGGCTCGGGATTGGTCAAAAATACGCCGGCGTGATGATCGAACTCGATGAACACAACCGGGCTCTGTATCCGATAGTAGAAAGGGCTCGCTTCTTCGAAGCCGCCGATCCAGCAGAAATGGGTCTCGCTAAGGTGCCGCTCGATGTCGGTGACGCGCGCGGTCAGCGGTCCGGACGGCAGCGGCGCTACATAGGCAGCGCAGAGATCGAGCAGATCGCGACGCTGCAACGCGGACAGCTCGGAAGCGCGCAAACCTTCGTACGGCACGATGCGATTGTCCTGAAAGGCGCCGCCGAGATGCAGATTGTCGGCGAAATGCCTCCGGTCGGGCGGCAGGTCGCCGCCAACCATGGAATGCGCCACGATCGCCCGGTCTTGTTGGCCCGGCGACAACGAACGCATGAGGGCGAGACCGGTGCGTTCTTCATCCTCGAACAAGCGCGTGCCGGCAAATGGCCCGGTATCCGCATAGGCGGGCTCCGCTCCAAAAAAGCAGGGCGTGAGCACCATCTGCCTGCCGATGACGAAGCAGTTGAGGCACAGATGGTGGCCGAAAAGCTGCCAACCCCACGGCTCGGATTCAGAAGGGCTGCCAAACAGGCAAAAAATGTAGGCCCATTCGCCGAGCACTTCCGGCCCGCCCACAAGATCGCCGAGGAAACGGTTGAGCCGCATCACACCGCGTGTGATGTCGTAACCCTTGGCGCTCAGGCTAGCGCGGAGCAGCGTGAGAACAGCTTCCTGGACTGGGGCGGAGACTTCATCGAGCCGAAGACCGTGATGCTCGACGTAGAGTTCGGTGTTTTGCCAATGCCGCCACAGCTCCGAGTCGACCGGATAGCATGTGGCGCTGCGTTCCGCGGGCGAGAGGCGCGCCAGCAACGCCTTGACGGCCTCGACCATCGCCGCCGTTGGCCCGTCTTCCGGCGCAAGAGCAAATAGTCCGGGCTGAACATGCCCATCCGTCGTCATTCCCCTGAATGGAGCGGCGGCCAGTTCGGCCCACGTTGCAAACAATCCCTGAGCTCGGGGGCTTTGCATGCGTGCCTGAGCATGCGCACGCGGCGTCGGTCCGGCAATGGCGCCGTGTCCCGGTGCGGGGATGAACGGCCGAAAATCGCTGTGGCTCATGTTTGTCGGTGGTGCGGCCTAAAAACTGACGCCAAGCGTCGGCAGCAGACGTTGCAGGATGGCAGCGAGACAAACGAGTATGACCAAAAGCTTCAGCAAGTTCGCGAGCCGCCGCTCGCGGACATATTTTTCGATGAGCCAAAACGCGATCGCGCCGACAACGCAGATGATGAGTATGTTGATTAAGACCAAAATCATGACGACCTCACGAGCCTGAGCCAGTATCCAGTGAACGCAGTCGAAACAGAAGCGCGAAAGCGCGCCGGCAGCATATTGGAATTATCAGCGAAGCAACACTGCCGTGCGACGCGAGCGGAGGATCAAGAAGTCGCCCGGAACAGCATTTACCGCGGCAGGACAGGCTTTACGGCAAAGGCATGTGCGCAGTCGAGGTCGCCAAGACCGCCGCCCTGACTTCGCTCGCGAAGAGGTTCTAGCGGCTGACTGGAGCAAAGCGTAAACTTAAGTTTCAAACCGGGGAGGATTAAGTCATGGCGTTCACCGCTACCAGGAATTTGCCTTTGGCTGCCACGACAACCGGCTCCTGGCCGCGGCCGGCCTGGTACAGCGAGAGTCTTTGGGGACGCCCGCTTGACAGCGCCATGCTCGACCCGATCTACCGCGAGCAGTTCTCCGATGCGCTCGCCGTCGTCGTATCCGATCAGGAGCGCGCCGGTCTCGACCTGGTGACGTGCGGCGATTATTTCCTCGATGCGGATTTGGCCGGGCGATCGTGGCATCACTATCCGTTGCAGCGCTGGCGCGGGCTTGCTTTCGACGAATTGCAGCCCGAGGGGACGCGCTCCGAGCTTTTGAAATATCCGCCCGGTACGCTGCTGAACGAAATCTATACATCGTGGCGCTGGCCGATCGTGACCGGCAAGATCGAGCACAATCCACGCAATCCGCTCGAATACGCCAAGATCTACCGCATGACCCAGGCGCGCACCCGCAAGCCGGTCAAGTTCGGCACCGTGTCGGGTCAGGTCATGGCGCTGTTTCTAGACTCTCACACGCCCGAGTATCGGATCGACGACAACAAGCGCCAGATGATCTGGGACATGGCAACCGCCATCAACCGTGAACTCAGAGAGCTGGTCGCCTCAGGCTGCAGCGTCATTCAGGTCGAAGAACCAACCATCCATTTCATAGCCTGCTATCATCCCGAAGCGACCGACACGCTCAACTTCCTGACGGAGGCGCTCAATCACGAGCTGTCAGGTCTCGAGAGCGCCGAGGTCTGGATTCACACCTGCTGGGGCAATCCGATGATGCAGCGGGTGTTCGACAAAACGTCGTACGCGAACGCGCTGGAAATTTATCTCGATCGCGTCAACTGCGATGTGTTGACGCTCGAGATGAAGGATCGCGGGCTCGCCGAACTCGAATTGCTCGGCGCCTGGAAGGGCAAAACACGAAAGAAGTTTGCCATTGGCGTCGTGTCACATCGCACGCTGAACGCGGAAACTCCCGTCGAGGTCGCGGGCGACATCCGCAAGGCGTTGCAGTATGTCGACGTCGAGAACCTCCTCGTCACTTCCGATTGCGGCTTCGGCCGTCAGGGCGCCAACCGCCTGGTCGCCTTTTACAAGAGCGCCGCGGCCGCTCAGGGAGCAAATATCGTCCGCCGCGAGCACGGCCTGCCGGAGACCTACGTACCTTGCGCCGACCCACGGCTGATCCAGGACGCTCGTACCGACGACGTTCGAAGAGGTCAGCGGCAACGGCGCGGGACAAAGCCCAGCCCGGCGAATTTCACTGCAAAACCCGAGATTGCCCCGACCTATGCCGACAGTTCACGGCGCGGATCTCCGCAGGCGCAACGCTTTTCGGAAATGCTCCGGGACCAGCGCTAGGTTTTTGACGATGCGATCAGCCGCCGGCGGTCACGCGGCGGACGCGTCGGAAGCGAAGCCCTCGTAGAGCCGCTTGGACGAGCGCTCAAGCTCCGCCAGCCGTTGTGGCAGATCGCGATGGGTTAGCTTGCCATTTTGTTTGACGACATTGCCGCCCACAATGACCGTGTCCACATTGGCGACGCCAGCGTGCAGCACGATAGCCGAAATCGGATCGGCTGCCGCCCGCATGTTGATATCGGTCTTGCGCAGCAGAACGACGTCGGCCTCTTTCCCAGGCGTGAGCGAGCCGATGCGTCCGTCAAGCCCGAAGCACTGAGCCGACTTGATCGTGGCGAGTTCGAGGGCTTGCCGAGCAGTCATTGCAAGCTTGTCCGGCATGGCCTCCCGCTGTATGGAAGGTGTCGTTGGTCAGCGCGCGTTGCGTTTGGATAAGGAACCGCATCTGCGTGAACATATCGGTGCTCACGCCGGTTACCACGTCGGTTCCGATATTCAGATTGGCCCGTGCGGCGAGTACCGCTCCCGTGGGCGGCAATCCCAGGCCCATTTGCATTTCAACTTCCGGCGTGATGGAAACACTCGCCCCGTTGTTGGCGATGACCCTGAACTCGTCGGAAGTCAGAAAGTTTGCGTGGACCAAATTGACATCCGGACCGAGCAGACGCTGTTCGGCAAGGCTCTGCATCGACTGCGGTCGCGGTCCGTGCTTGGCGCACGCGACGTGAAACGAGGCCAACAGCCCGAGATCGCGGGCGAACCTGATATCCGCTTCCGCGGTACCCGGCGCAAAATCGGTGCCGCGAATGGCTAGCGCCATCGTCACCAATGAATCGCTGGACGACAGCCGCTCTTTGCGCATCCTTGCGGCGTCGGCCGGATGCGGCTCTTTGGTGCCGAACAGGGTCATCGGCGTACCGTAAGCAAATACCGCGCGAATACGCGCCTCCCGGAGCGCGTCGACCGCGGCATCGGCGTGGGCCGGCGTATTGACGATGTGGCACCAGTCGAACAGCGTGGTAACGCCGGAATTGATCTGATCAAGCGCTCCGACCAGATTGCCGATATACACGTCTTGCGGCGAATAGAGACCCACGACCCGGCCAATCAGCACGCCAAAGTATTGGTCGAGCGTCCAATCCGCGGCGACGCCGCGCAGAGCGGTCTGCCAGAGGTGGATATGCCCGTTGATAAAGCCCGGCATGGCGATCATGCCGCGGCCGTCGATTTCGTTTACGGCCCAGCTGCCGAGGTTTGGCCCGACCGCAACGATCTTGCCGCCATCAAGGAGAAGGTCGCCCGAACTCGATGATCCCGAGCGTGGGATCCATCGACACGATCGTGGCGCCCTTCACGCGTATTCGCGGCAACATGAACCGATACCCCCGCTGCATGTCTCGTCTCGGCCGCGCAATCGCGCGGCCGAGATATTTGTGACTGCCAGCTATCAATCGTAGGTCTTTTTGCAGACCGGCACTTCGCGCCCGGGCAGGCCAATTTTGGCAAAAGCCGCGGGATCGATACCAAGTGTCTGACTCCACGTTGGGCACGACTTGCACGACTTTGCTGACGAGATCGCCATTTGCGTCCTTGACGGCTTCTGAGACAAAGCTCGTTCCGATTGCCTGATGATTGGAGTCAAGCTTCATCTGGCCGTTCGGCGCGTCGAGCACAAGCGATGCCAATGCCTCGCGGAACTTCTTATGACCGTCGCTGAGGTCGCCGTTGACCTTGTCGAGAGCCTGAAGGGCGGCGCTCGTTTCGTCGTAGTAATTTGTCGCGCACAGCGACGGGCCGGTAAATCGCTTCTCGGGCGGCCAAGCGGCCTGATAGGCTTTTACGAACGCCTGCCACTTCGGGTCGTCCCAAGCGTCAGCCTGGGGTCCTGCGGAGACGGTGCCGATCAGCGCTTCTTTCGCCTTGCCCTTCGATGACAAGATAGTCTGATCGACCATGATCGAGCCGCCGATGAGCTTCGCATTGCCACCGGCCTGCTGATATTGGTTGAGGAAGTTGAGCGCGTCGGCACCGCCGAGGCCAAGATAGATCGCATCGACGTCATCCGGTAGCGAGGAAATAACCGAGGCGAAATCCTTGGTTCCGAGCGGTACCCAGATGCGCTTGGTGATCTGGCCGCCGCGCGGACAATAGTCGAGCGCAAGCCCGAAGACTTGCGTGTAGATGAACGAGTAGTCCTCGCCGACCGTCGCGATCTTTTTGTAGTGCTTCACGTTGTAGATGTAGTCGCCTAGCCCAACGTGCATCTGCGCTCCATCGATGTTGAAGCGGAAGAAGTTTGGGGCCGGAGTGACGTAAGTTGTTTCCAGCGCGCCGGAACAACCGTTGATGATCGTGACCTGCGGTTGCGTCTTAGCATAGTCACGCAAGGCTATTCCTTCCGATCCGGAAAGCGGTGCGATCAGAATATCGACTTTGTCCTGTTCGACCAGTTTCTTGGCGGCGCGGAGCGCTGAATCGGGGCTTGCGTCCGATGAGCCCCTGACAATCTCGAGTTCTTTCCCGCCCGCTTTGTTGTTGTGCTGCATTACCGCGAGGTCGAACCCGCGCTGACCGTCTTCACCAAGCGCCGTGTACGGACCTTCGAGGGTTGAGAAGAATCCGACTTTGATCTTGTCGGCCGCATGGGCCGATCCAGATAAACTGGCCGCGGCAAGACCAGCCGCAAACGCAATTCCGACGGAGTTTCGCATATTTGTGTTCCTTCCCTTTGCCGAATGGCCTTGATGGCCGTTGCGACCGCGAACCAGACGAGCGTCTTCTTGATTACACGGTCCTGCCCCTTAAGCCGGCGCACGCCAAAACCGTAGCAGCGGGTAGCCCATGACCACAAGCCCGCGGCGCCCAACCAGGCCGCAAAAACCGCCCCCATCATCAACGCCTGGTGGCCGCCCAGGGGTTGATTTCTCATCGACGCTAGGTTGCTGAGGTTTACGACACGCGATGAGGGGGACACTACAAGGCCGTCTCTATTCTATTTCAACAAAGGCATTTACGATGCGCTTTGGATTTCGATCTCTGCTCCAAATTTTGATTTAAGCGATAATGAAACTGAAATCCGCATGGGTCTCCCATGTAATTGATAGTTGGCCGACACGCGCCTCTCGCGGATCCTTCGTGAACTTGGCGAGTTGCGCTCAGTGCCGAGACGGAAAGCAGTCAACGTGACCAGACGGAAAGAAAAAGCCATTGGCTTCAAGCTAGCTAACGTCGACTAGCATACGATTTTCCTATAGGCGCTCCCCAATGGCCAAGAATATCGTGTTTTTGCGCGGACGGAACGCGGAATGGCCCGGGCGAGACCGATGCGGATGACAAATCGGCGACGACTAACGTTTTAAGCTATTTCTCAATCTCGACGGCTGGGATGCCATTCCGGCTGTTGCAAAAAATACCTTGTAATCAACGTGTTGCTATATACTCTGGCGGAGAGGGAGTCCGCCCAGGCGGCAAGAAATATCATCCCTTGCCAAGGGCTTAGAGAAATGCCGCTCGTTCTGTCCACAAATGCAACTACAAATGTCGTTCGAAATTCCGGTGTTTGCCTTGCCCTTTGTTTTGCTGCAAACGCATCCCGCTCACGGTAGTCACGACACGCCGATCCGCTGCGCTTAACGAACCGTCGGCGTGTCCTTGATCACTGGGAGCCACCGTTTCCGAGCCGCATCGAGAAGGGGGCGTGACGGTTCGTTGCCTTCGCCACGTCGCATTCACGGCATGAGACTGAGGCTGCGCGCCACGGTGTCGGGACGCGGCTCCGTTAAATTGCAGGGCACACCTTGCTTCCCGCCCCCCGGAAAATCGGCTCTCTCGGCATATCGCGACTGAACTTGATTAGCGGGAGTGACGCGGGCCTTCTTTGGAGCGGTTGCTTTATCCTGGCGGATCGTTTTCGACGCTTCGAGGGCGGTCGCTATGCCCCTCCTAACGGACAATCGCTGCGCCGCAGCGAAGCGCCGCTTTGGGCCGCGAGCCGCCTCACGCAATGCAACAAATTCGGGAGTTTAGCGGCGGCTTAAGGTCGGCGCGGCGGTGCAGCTGTCGGTTGGGGTTCTCCTCGCCAGCACTTGCATCGGGTGTTTATGGCGGCCGTCATGCTATCGTGGGGATGGCAGAATTAATTGATCGCCCCTGAGGATGCAACCAAAGGCCGAACGGCCGAGAAGAGCCCTGTCATGACGATGCTCGATATACTCGCCAATGACGCAACCGATGCCGAACCGGAGAGTGAGAAGCGGCACTTGAAGGCGACGATCGAGGCGTTGCGCCAGGCGCTTGAGGATGCCGAAGCAGAGCGTAGCGCCATCCGACAGAGCCTCCGCGTAGCCTACGAAGACGAGATCGCCGAGCTTAGAGCCACGGTTAGCGCGTTGCGTGACGCCCTTGAGGAAGCAGGCCATGAAGCACGAGCGGCCGTCGAGCGTGCTGTCGCGAGCTCCGCCGACGAGATCGCTCAGCTACGCCAAACCGCATCAGTGCTCCGCAACTCGATGGAGGAGCTGCGTGAGGAACACCGGCAGGAGATCCAACGTCTCCGCGGCGCCGCCCACGATGAAGCGGCCCAGTCTCACGCCGCGATCCGCGTTTTGCGGGAGCAGCTTGAGGAAACAGCATTCCAAACTCAGTCCGCAAAACAATCAGCGTTGGCCGGCGCTGCTGGCGAAATTGCGGAACTCAGGGCGACGTGCATGGCCCTCCGTCATGAACTCGACAACCTTCGGGGGGTTGGGTCATGACAGCGGACGGCGAGACCTCTCTGTCAAATCGTAACACGAGGCGGCGCAACCCGCGACGATCGGCGGCGGAAACGAAGGCTCAGTCGCGGTTTGGGGGTAAGCGCGAGCGGCTCAAGAATGTTAGCATTCTGCTGGATGTCGCCCGGCGGGTATCGGCGACGGAAACGCTCGATGAGATCTTGGAAGAGCTCGTCGAAATGACTTCGCAGGCGCTCGATTGCGACCGCAGCAGCTTCTTTCTTCACGATGCTGGTACCGGCGAACTTTATTCTCGTGTGGCGCAAGGCGTTCGTCGCCGAGAAATTCGGCTTCTCAGCAGCGATGGTATCATCGGTGCGGCATTCCAGACTGGCCACAGCATCATCGTCGACGACGCCTATGCCGATTCCCGCTTCAACCCAGCGATCGATCGCGAGACCGGTTACGTCACTAAAACCATCCTGTGCGTACCGCTGTGCACCGCTAAAGGCGACGTCATAGGCGTAGCCCAGGCGCTCAACAAAGTGGGCGGCCCTTTCACCGAGCACGAGCGGGCGCTCCTGGAGGGTATCGCGGTTCAGTCAATACCGGCGCTGCGAAGTTCGCAGGCAGTCGAGCGAATGCAGAAGGCGCGCGCCCAGGAATTAGCCTTTCTTGATATTGTCGCTGACATCACCTCACAGATCGACCTTGACCAGTTGCTGCAGCGAGTGATGACCGAGGCAACGCGGATGTTGGGTGCTGAGCGCTCGACGCTGTTCCTCCATGACGATAAGACAAACGAACTTTTTTCGCGTGTCGCAATGGGGCCGAAGATCGGCGAGATCCGCTTCCCCGATCATGCCGGCATTGCCGGCGCCGTGTTCACGGCCGGTAAGACGGTCAATATTCCACACGCCTATGCCGATCTGCGCTTTAATACGAGCTTCGATAAGCAGACCGGGTTTTTCACCCGCTCCATCCTCTGCACGCCGCTCATAAACAAGCACGGCGCGATCATCGGCGTTACCCAAGCTTTGAACAAAAGCGGTGGCCCATTTTCTGCCGAGGATGAAGCGCGCCTGAAGGCCTTCACTGCACAGGTCGCGATCGCCCTTGAAAACGCCAAGCTGTTTAACGACGTCCAGAAGATCAAAAACTACAACGAAAGCATGCTCGAAAGCATGTCGAACGGGGTCATTACGCTCGACGAGCGTGACACCATCGTTACCTGCAACAGCGCCGGCGCCCGCATCATGAGGCTCGCGCCCTCGGCCATTTTAGGCCACAGTGCCGCGAAATTTTTTGCCGGCAAGAACGAGTGGATCATCGAGCGCATTAAGAAGGTTCAATCAGAGAAGCTTGCCAACGTCGCCATGGATGTCGAGATCGTGTTCGAAGACCGACCGGTCTCAGTCAACCTTACGGTGCTGCCCTTGGAGAGTGGCGATCGCCAGCAGCTCGGCACGCTGCTGATGATCGAGGACATCAGCACTGAGAAGCGCGTCAAGGCAACCATGGCGCGCTACATGGACCCGGCGATCGCGGCACGCATGCTCGACAACAACAGTGACGCCGGCCTCCTCGGCGGCGCCAGCACCCGCGCGACCGTCCTATTCTCGGACATTCGGGGTTTCACCACATTGAGCGAGGAAATGGGCGCCCAGGGCACTGTCGCGTTCCTCAACGAGTATTTCTCGCTGATGGTCGAGTGCATCGCCCGCGAGGAAGGCATGCTCGACAAATTCATCGGCGACGCGGTGATGGCGGCCTTCGGGCTTCCGATGGCGCATGACGACGATGAGGATCGTGCGGTTCGCGCGGCGATCGCCATGATTGGCGAGTGCCGGCGTTGGAGCCGAGATCGGGTCCAACGTGGTCAAAAACCGGTCGAGATGGGCATCGGCCTCAATACCGACATGGTAGTCTCCGGAAACATCGGTTCAGCAAAACGAATGGACTACACGCTGATCGGCGACGGCGTGAACCTCGCTTCAAGGCTTGAAAGCGCGTGCAAGGCCTATTCAGCTCAGATCCTCATTAGCGAAAACACGTTCAGCCGTTTGCGTGGTACCTACCGCATCCGCAACATCGACCAAGTGGTGGTGAAGGGCAAGACCGCGCCAGTAGGCATCTATGAGGTACTCGATCACCATACCGAGGAGAGCTTCCCCAACCTGATGGATGTGGTGAACTATTTTAACGAGGGCATGCGGCATTACCGCTCCGGCAACTTCACGAGCGCCATCGCCCAGTTCGAAAAAGCACTTGCTCAACATCCGAAAGATAAGCTGTCGACCACCTATATCGAACGCTGCCACCACCTCATGAGCCACCCCCCGGATGCTGACTGGAACGGCGTATGGGTGATGACACAGAAATGAGCCGGCCCCTTGGTTGGCGACCTTCGGAGGGCAGCCATCGCATGCTTGCCCGTCCCTTATGCGCGATCGAGGGTAAAGGGATCGTCGGTGATAACACCGGCTTTTCGTGCGTCGTTTTTTGACCCGGACCTAAGTTCGCGCTCAGCACGGAAGACGTTGCCGTCAAGGCTCGCTATCCATCTTTGCCCTCCCGAAGTTACATTGAGGTAACGTATCGCGCTCTGGATATGCGGAGCTACCCG
>CAWHJE010000018.1:0-69709 GCA_963829465.1 uncultured Alphaproteobacteria bacterium | reverse complement strand
ATTGCGCTGCCCGATACGCTGCCGCCGATGTCGGCGGGCATCTTCGGCTATCTCGGTTACGACACGGTCCGGCTGATCGAGGACACTTTGTCCGTGCCGGGTCCCGATCCGCTTGGCATTCCGGACGGGATCCTTGTTCGGCCAACTCTGGTCGTCGCCTTCGATGCAGTGAAAGACACGATCACCATCGTGACCCCGGTGCGGCCGCAAGCCGGCGCAGCCCCGGAAGTCGCGCTTGCACGCGCGGCGGAGCGCCTCTCGGCGGTCGTCGACGCGCTCGATCGCCCGCTCGACAAATCGGCGCTGGAGGCGGACGCCGGGCCGCCGGACGTAACGCCGCGCTCGAACACGCCGGCCGAAGAATTCAAGCGCATGGTGCTGCGCGCCAAGGAATACATCGCCGCCGGCGATATCTTTCAGGTCGTGCTGTCGCAGCGTTTCGAAGCGCCGTTCGCGCTCGCGCCGTTCGCGCTCTATCGCGCCCTGCGGCGCGTCAATCCCTCGCCGTACCTGTTCTTTCTCGATTGCGGCACCTTTGCCGTCGTCGGCTCCAGCCCGGAAATCCTGGTCAAGACCAGCGGCGGCAAGGTGACGATCCGTCCGGTCGCGGGCACACGGCGGCGCGGATGCCGCCCCACGAAGACAAGGCGCTCGAGGAAGAGCTTCTGGCCGATCCGAAGGAACGCGCCGAACACCTGATGCTACTCGACCTCGGCCGCAACGATGTCGGCCGCGTCGCCGAAATCGGCACCGTCGAAGTCACCGATCAGTTCTTCATCGAACGCTTCAGCCAGGTCATGCACATCGTCTCGAATGTCGAAGGCAAGCTACGCGCGGATCGCGATCCGCTCGATGCGCTGGCCGCCGGCTTTCCCGCCGGAACGGTCTCCGGCGCCCCAAAAGTGCGCGCGATGCAGATCATCGACGAGCTGGAGAAGGAAAAGCGTTCGCTCTATGCCGGCTGCGTCGGCTATTTCTCGGCGGGCACCGACATGGATACCTGCATCGTGCTGCGCACCGCTTTCGTCAAGGACGGTGTCATGTACGTTCAGGCCGGCGCCGGCATCGTTGCCGATTCCGATCCTGAGTTCGAGCAGCAGGAATGCGTCAACAAGGCCAAGGCGCTGTTTCGCGCCGCCGAAGAGGCGAAGCGTTTCGCCAGCGGCGCCGGGCGTTAGAGCGTGATCCGAAAGTGAATCCGGTTTTCCGAAAAGATCATGCTCCACCAAAAAGCTAGCGACGTGTCACCAAGCGCGCAAACAAAAAGCCCGGGACTTTCGTCCCGGGCTTTGTCGTTAAAACGTCGCGGCGATCAGTGGCCGAACCAGTTGAAGCGGTAGACCAGCTCGGTCGAAACCATCTGCGTGTACTTCGTCGAATTTATCGCGAAGCCGGTCGGGGCGCCCCCTGTGAGCAGTACAGGCAAGGTCGCCGTGTTGTAGCTCGAATACCGATACTCGGTCTTGAAGAAGAGGCCGGGCAGGATGTCAAACCCGTATTCGAAGCCGCTGCCGAGGAACCAACCGTTATAGGTGTTGGCGGCCATGAACGTGCCGGTCGGCGCGCCGCCGGACGTTTGGAAATTCACCTGGTTGAAGTTCGCCTGGGTGTAGCCGCCGCTAAAATACGTCAGGAATTTTGGCGTCACCAGGAAGCCGGCGCGGGCGCCGGCCGACCACGTCCACGGCAGGCCTTCTGCGCCGAAGGCGGCGCCGCCTGGAAGGCCGCCTGGAACGGACAAAGTGCCACGAAGTCCGTTGCTTCCGGCATACTCGTAATCGGCAAAGGCACCGATAACGACATTGGGGCTCCAGAAGGAGCCAAGCGGTAGGCCGAATTGATAATCGCAGCCGACTTGGCCCTGGCCGAACCAGCCCTTGCCGCCGTTGGTGGTTGTCTGCGTTACGCCGACGCCTCCGGGGGAAGTGACGACACTGGTGTCCTGGGTCCACAGTCCGTAGCCATAACCGGCGCCGACATAGCAACCTGTCCAATTATAAACCAACGGAGGCGGAGGCGCCCTGTAGACCGGCGGAGGCAGCGGAAGATCCGCCGCATTGGCGGCGCCGGTCATCGCGATCGCAACAAGAGCCGCGGTCGTCAAAAGTAGCCGTGTCATCGTTCTCGCCCCCAATTGGAATTCCTGATCAACCTACCAAAGGTCCCCCGCAAAGCCTGTACCATTTAGGCAACAAGCCGGGACAATCGGCAGCAACAAAACCGCAATGCGCAGCTTTGGACGGCGCATGCGGCGCTTACCAGCGGACAGCGTAAATCTTTGGTTACTCGGGGCTTTCTTCGCCGTCTTCGGTCAACCGCTCAACCGAGGCGACGCGCTCGCCTTCGGCCGTCGAGAAGACGATGACGCCTTGCGTCGAGCGCCCCGCGGTGCGGATGCCGTCGACCGGGCATCGAATCAACTGGCCGCCATCGGTGACCAGCATGATCTGGTCGCTCTCCTCGATCGGGAAAGAAGCGACCAGCCGGCCGTTCTTTTCCGTGATCGCCATGGCAACGATTCCTTTGCCGCCGCGGCCGGTGGTCCGGTACTCGTATGATGAGGTGCGCTTGCCGAAGCCCTTCTCGGAGATCGTCAGCACGAACTGCTCGGCCTCGGACATGACCACGTAGCGCTGCTCGCCAAGTTCGATGGCGCCCTCGGCCTCTTCCGGTTCGGCGCCGCTTTCCTCCGCATCGCCGTTGCCCCCTCGCCTCACCGCGTTGGCGCGCTTGAGATACGCCATGCGCTCGTCCGCTGTCGCTTCGACGTGACGCAGGATCGACAGCGAGATCACCTTGTCGCCGTCGGCGAGCGCGACGCCGCGCACGCCCATCGACGTGCGGCCTTGGAACACGCGCACATCGTCGACCGCGAAGCGGATGCATTGGCCGGCCGCCGACGTCAGCAGCACGTCGTCATTCTCGGTGCAGATCTGCACATCGACGATGCCGTCGCCTTCGTCGAGCTTCATGGCGATGATGCCCGAGCGCCGGACATCGGCGAAATCGGACAGCTTGTTGCGCCGAACCGTGCCGCGGGTCGTGGCGAACATCACGTCGAGCTTGTCCCAGGTCGCCTCGTCCTCCGGCAACGGCATGATCGTCGTGATGCTCTCACCCTGCTCGAGCGGCAGGATGTTGATCAAAGCCTTGCCGCGCGCCTGCGGTGCGGCCAGCGGCAGCCGCCAGACCTTTTCCTTGTAGACCTGTCCGCGCGAAGAGAAGAACAGCACCGGCGTGTGGGTCGAGGCGACGAACAGGCGCGTGACAAAGTCTTCCTCGCGCGTCTGCATGCCGGCGCGGCCCTTGCCGCCCCGCCGTTGCGCGCGATAGGTGGATAGCGGCACGCGCTTGACGTATCCCGCATGCGAGACGGTGACGACCATATCCTCGCGCTGGATCAGGTCTTCGTCTTCCATCTCGCCTTCCTGGTCGAGGATGACCGTGCGGCGCGGCGTGGCGAATTCGCGCTTGATCGCGGCGAGTTCGTCCTTGACGATCGTCTGGATGCGGGCGCGCGAGCGCAGGATGTCGAGATAATCGGCGATCTCGTCGGCAAGCTTGTCCAGTTCGGCCTTGATCTCGTCGCGCCCGAGCGCGGTCAGCCGCTGCAGTCGCAGATCGAGGATGGCCTTGGCCTGCTCGGCGGAAAGCTTGGTCGTTCCCGCCGGCGAAACGCTATGGCGCGGATCGTCGATCAAGGTGACCATGGTCGCGACGTCCTTCGCCGGCCAATCGCGGCTCATGAGTTCGTCACGGGCTTCGTTGGCGTCCTTCGCGGCGCGGATGAGCTTGATCACCTCGTCGATATTGGCGACCGCGATCGCGAGCCCGACCAGGATATGGGCGCGGTCGCGCGCCTTGCCGAGCAGATGCTTGGTGCGGCGGTAGATCACCTCTTCGCGGAAGGCGTTGAAGCAGGTGATCAGGTCCTTCAACGTCATCAGGAGCGGCCGGCCGCCGTCGAGCGCCACCATGTTGGCGCCGAAGGACGATTGCAGCGCGGTGAAGCGGTAGAGCTGGTTGAGGACGATGTCCGGCACGGCGTCGCGGCGCAGCTCGACTACAACGCGGTAGCCGTCGCGATCGGATTCGTCGCGCAACGCGGCGATGCCCTCGATCTTCTTCTCGCGCACGAGTTCGCCGATGCGCTCGACCATGTGCGCCTTGTTCACCTGGTATGGGATTTCTGAGACGACGATCGCCTCGCGCTCGCCGCGCAACGTCTCGAACTCGACCTTGCCCCGCATGACGATGGCGCCGCGGCCGAGATGGTAGGCCGAGCGGATGCCCTGCCGGCCGAGGATGATGCCGCCGGTGGGAAAATCGGGACCGGGCACGATGGCGATCAGGTCCTCGATCGACATCGCGGGATTGTCCATCAGCGCCACGCAGGCGTCGATGACCTCGCCGAGATTGTGCGGCGGGATGTTGGTCGCCATGCCGACGGCAATGCCGCCGGCGCCGTTGACCAGGAGATTGGGAAAACGCGCCGGCATGACGACCGGCTCGCGCTCCGAGTTGTCGTAGTTGGCCTGGAAGTCGACGGTGTCCTTGTCGAGATCTTCCACCAGCGAGCCGGCCACGCGTTCGAGCCGTACCTCGGTGTAGCGCATGGCCGCCGGTGCATCGCCGTCCACCGAGCCGAAATTCCCCTGCCCGTCGATGAGCGGCAGGCGCATGGAGAAATCCTGCGCCATGCGCACCAGTGCGTCGTAAACCGCCTGATCGCCGTGCGGATGATATTTGCCGATCACGTCGCCGACGACGCGGGCGGATTTGCGATACGGCTTGTTCCACTCGTAGCCGTTCTCGTGCATCGAATAGAGGATGCGACGATGCACCGGCTTGAGCCCGTCGCGCGCATCCGGCAGCGCGCGGGCCACGATCACGCTCATCGCGTAATCGAGATACGAGCGCTTCATTTCCTCGGTGATCGAAACCGGACGGATATCGGAGGGACCGCCGTCTGCCGGCGGGAGATCGTCTTCGTCTGCCATTTTCCAGGTAAGGTTGGGCTATGAAACCTGCGCGAATCCGTTGCGATTTTCATAGCCGATCAGGCGTCGCTCCGCCACTCTTATCGGCTCCCTGTAGATAGGTTTTTCCCTCTTATTTTCAATGTTTTATAGCGAGCGTCGCAGGCCTTGCGGCGGCCGCCGCACACGACGCGACAAGACGGTGATGCCGGATGCTGGCACAATCCGCTTTTGCGGCAATCGCGTATGAGCGATCCTGCTCCGCACGGAACACCAAGAATGCCTCTCGATTTCGTCATATCGGCGCTGGTCACCCTGTTCGTCGTGGTCGATCCCGTCGGTCTCGCGCCGACTTTTCTGGCGGTAACGGAGGGACTGCCGCGTCGCGCCCGCCGCAGCGTCGCCTTGCGCGCCAGCATCATCGCCGGCGCGATCCTCATCGGCACGACGTTGCTTGGCGACTGGCTGCTCCGCGCCCTTGGGATATCGCTGCCGGCGTTCCGCATAGCCGGCGGTCTGCTCCTGTTCGCGATCGCCTTTGAGATGGTGTTCGGCGTGCGCATGCGCCGCGAGAGCGAAGCGGCCGAACAGGCGGTCGAGGAGCATGTGCGCAATGTCGCAGCCTTCCCGCTCGCCATCCCGCTGCTGGCCGGCCCCGGCGCCATCACCGCGACCGTGCTGCTGGCGGGACGCGCCGCCGGAGACCTGTTGCTGACCGGCTTGCTGATGGCGGTCGTGGTCTTCGTTGCCGCTACCTGTTTTGTCGCCTTTGTCCTTGCCGGCCGCATCAGCGGACTGCTCGGCATGACCGGCAACATCGTATTGTCGCGGCTTCTCGGCGTGCTGCTGGCGGCGCTTGCCGTGCAATTCGTCGTCGACGGCATCCGCGCTGTACTCGCCGGCTGACGCGGCTAATCGTTCATTAGCAGCGTATCGGCCAGATATATTTAAGTTATGCCGATAAAATCTGCATTAATGCGATGTTCGCTTCCCCGATTTCCGTCGGGGAAGCAAGCGGGAAGCTTGCTGATGGGTTTTGCGCGCGGCCGCTACCTCGGGCCGTCCAGGGCACGGAAAACGCATGGGTGAGGCCCGCAGCCAGCAAAGCTACGGACCATAAAGCAATGGTGCAGCTCTTGAATCGCTACTAGGCTCCCGAACCAAAAAGCGGGACAAGGGGATTGGGATGTTTGGGGAGTACCGTACGGCGGGCGGGCTCCGTTTGGCGTTCCGCAATCCCATTCGTAGTCGGCGCAGAACGTCCGTCGCCAAGGCCGCGAGCCTAGCCATTCTGCTTTTGATCGGAAACCCGATCACCGCAGGGGCCGCGACCGTTGAGGCAGTCGCGCGCTGCCGTGCGATTCGGATCAGCTTAGAACGATGGCAATGCTTCAACGCTTTGACAGCGCCGAAGGGACACGCTCTAAAGGCGAAACGTGACGAGACTCCGAAGGCGCAAAGAGAGGACGTTCCGGCGGCGGGCGGCCGCGGTAAACAGGAAACGGCACCGGATGATCCCGCAAGCACCGCGTCCATCGATCATCTCATCGTCTCGGCCGGTCAACCCGTTTGCGTCGATCAAGATTTTCTCGCCGCGGCGCTTATTGCCGGCATGCTTTCCTCAGATCCGGAGCAGGCGACCACGAACGGATGCCAAACGATACCTAAGGACGCCCAGGTCGAGCTTCTGCAACGCTATCCGAGCAGTTTAGATTTCCTGCGGGTCATCAAAGTGAAGGTGACTTCCCCCACACAGTCGAATTCGTCGGTCGGCTACACGGTCGAGATCGGCCGCTAGAAAGAACGTTTGAAGGCGCTGGGCGGCGCTAAGTTTGACCGGTGAGGCGTTGTCCCACGAGCCTCGTGATGCGCAACCGATCAACCGACCGGTAACTACCTGATCACGTATGGGTGGCCGTCCGTGCGATCAGAGTATTATTTGTGGTCCATGGATGATCGCACCGCGCAGATCGACGAGGTCGCACTAGCCAGCATTCGCCGGCGGCGTCAGTTCGAAGAATACGTCGACGCTGAACGTCGGCTCGCTGAGTTGGCGTTCGAGCTTGACGAGTTGGAGCCCAACCGCCGCAGACGGCTATCAGTCGAACAGTCCGCCCGAAATCGACGGGACGCGATCTGAAAAACGCGAAAAGAAAGAGCCCCGCCGCGATGGGGGCGACAGCGGGGCTCTCAGAGATGCCGAGCCATGGGGGGTCGGGGGAAGTAGGCTCAGCCTAAAGAGCCTCGCACGTCGTCGCTTAGAGATTGATTGCGGCGATCGCCGAAATCTCGTTAACGGGGCTGATGTTGGAGGGCGTCGATGCTTCCTTGCTTTTGCGAGCTCAGTCAGGAGCGAGAGAAGCTTCGCTGTGGTCACTATAAGCGCTGATCCGCTCCTCTTCCAGACGTGCGATAGCGATGTAGTGCTTGGCGATTAGGCGATAGTGCTTGGCCATTTCGGCAAAGCGACAACTATCGGACAGCTTCTTGCATTCCTGGGCGCGCGAGCGAAGGCGGCGCGCGCGCGCAAGCGCGTCGCTCATTGGTCCAACTCATTTTACGGTTCAGCAGGATCGTATCGTAGCGGCGCTGCGGTAAAAATAACGTGAAACATCCAATCGTTCTGACCTGTTTTTCGCACCTTACTCGATGCCGATGCACGCTTTCAGCAAAGGAATCCCTACGCGAGCCGTGTCGTTCGAGACATGGGCGGCGAGACGCTCGCCGGATAATAAGCGCTCGCGGGATACTAGCCCAAGCTTGTGCGCCGGGAACGGCATGAAGCCGATATGCTCGCCGCCCCAACCGGGGTGCTGCAGGGTAGCGCCCTTGCGGCGGCACGCGGTGCAGCGCCCCGCTGCCTCAGACGCCGATTTACGGCTGCAAATCTGGCGGTACCGGAGGCGCTTCGCGGATCAGAGTAATGGTCACACGGCGATTTGCCGCGATCGATGGATCTTCTGGGAAAATGGGATCGGTATCTGCTTTGCCGGCGACCTTGGTGATGTTTTCGGAGGGATAACCTTCTTCCTCCAAGATCTTGCGCACGGCATTGGCTCGGCCGGCCGAGAGGTTCCACAGTCTATGTCCTGGCAATCGAGAATTCTTGCGAACCTGACGTGTGCCCAGTGATAGAAATGCGGTACAAAGCTACCCTAAGCGGCGTAGCAATCTTCTGAATAAGGTTCCGGGTGCGTTCGTACGGCTCCGTGGAGCCTTCCGGGAACATCGAGCGGCCATTCTGATCGACGATGTCAATGTTGAGCCCGTCCTTTGTCTCCTCGACAATGATGTGCTTGGAAAGCTCGTTTAGCTCCGGCATGTCACGCAGTGCCTGGCGCAATGATTCTGTCGCGAGAGAGAAGGCGCGATCGACCTTGAAGCCGGAACCTTTTTCGTCAGGCGTCGGCGTGACCGATGAGTCCTCGGGTGCGATATGTGCCGCGTTTTTGATATGGGACCGGAGTGAGAATCCGTCGACTTCCATGATGCCGGAGTAGCGCGCTTCCTTTTGCACACCAAACGCCTCTCGCATCGAGCCGGTCACGGCTTGCACCTTCTTCGAAGTCTTGATTGGAGAAGGCTACCAGCATGACGAAGAAGCTCACGAGCAGGCCCATGAGGTCGGCGAATGTGACAAACCAGCCGTGACCACCACCGTGTGCTTCCTTGCGCCGCGCCATTTGTTCCTTGTCCGCCAATCCCTCAGGACGTAAGCGGCCCGAAAGTACCCTTGGCGCGTTTAAGGATGGTTACCCATTTCTGAATGATCCTCCGGCCTGCCGACGTCCGCGAGTCATGCGCCACCTTCCAGAGGATCGCCGGGCACGGCCGACCTGGCGGCATGTCACCGCGGAGCTTGACCGGGCGGCCGCCGGCGCCGACATGGCCGATGTCTCGATCGCGCTTCGCATGGCGCTAATGCTGGAAGGCGTCGAATGCCGCGTGCGATAAACCCGGCCCGCTGGTGCGTTTTGCGGGAAAACGTATGGGCGAGGCTGCCGTGTTGATCTGGCGAGGTCCGATCGAGAAGACCTCAGAGCACTCTGCGAAGCAGCGACCTAGTAGCGATTATTCTAACTGCCACTTCTTTCATATCGCCCCACCGTCCGAGATCCGTTCCGCAAACCCTGCATCTGGCAATCGAGTCATCAGTAGGCCTGTCGGGTAGTTCGACACCGTTGGCTTCCTGGCACGTTGGGCACTCGGTCGTCGCGACTGCATCGAATATATCCATTCTTCAAGAACCCCCTGGTGCTGCGAACCGGTCGTGCTGCTAATCATCCGCCTCGCGCCGGAACCCCCCATCGTGGACAGGCGATAGGGTCGGTGGTCGGCGCATCATAACAGGCGCCTGGTCGACCGCCTCTAGGCTACGCCATTTCCCGAGACTTCTCGGCGATGAAATTGACCGAGGCCGACGCGGACTTTGCCATGCGGCCATAACGGGCATTCAGTAGGCGCACACGTTCGCCTTCGGATTGCAGGTAGTCGCGTGCGGTTAGCAGCTCCTCTACGAGCTTTTCGACATCCGCGATCGACGTCGCTCCGAGGGCCAACGCATCCCTGAAGGTCGGCGACGTAGCTGGCTCCGCCGCCGTAGCGGCTCCGTGGCAGCGCGCGCAAACTTCCTCCGGCAGCCTCTTGACCGCCACGTCGCGAGGGGACAGCCGGAGTGTGGCGGCATCGCACCATGCGTCGATATCTCGAGGGTCAACGCTCATAGATTTGTCCCACGCTCAGCACAAGTTCCGCTAGATTTTGCCTTAACGAAGTAAAAGCCCTGCTAATCGTCCAGGTCCTTGCCGCGGCCGCTGGCAATCCCAGACGTCACGAGGCCCTCACGCTCGCCGAGGCGCGCGCTATTTGTTGTTTCCGACGACGGGTTTTGGCGGTATCTCGGTAGCGAGGCCTGCGGCGGCGGGCGGCCATTCGCAGGTGGGGCCGCAGTCCTCTATGAGCCGAAAGCGCACCGACTACAGTCCTGCACAATTGCGCCAGCGAGCGCTTAGACTTCTTCGGCCGGTGTTGCGCTGGTCCTTCAAGCGTAAACACCAGATCTGCAACGCAATCCGCTTGGGTCAGTTGGCCGAGGACGAAGTAATCGCCGCGCATGGGCTAACCCACCACGAACTGGGGTCATGGCTTGCGGGCTATGATCGCCTTGGAACGGAGGGCCTTAAGATCACGAAGAAAAAACGCTAGGGATTTGGGCATGGCACTGATGCTGGAGGGCGTTCGAATGCCGTCCACAGTGACGCCGCGCCGCTTCCCGCCGCCCTTGGCGCGATGGTATCGTTCTCAATGGGTTTGCTGGCCGGTTAGATCATGGGCCTATCAGAACCGTTGTCGGACAACGAAATGGGACGCTTGAAAGAACTGGCAGCGGCCGGTCCTCGTGGTCTCATCAAAGCTGGGCGACGCGGGTTCGGGCGCATGGTCAAAAAGCGCTACGTCCAAGAACGGCCGGCCGGTGTCGTCGGGTTTTTATATGTCATAACCGCCCGCGGTCGGCGAGCGCTTGCCGACGAAGAGTAGGGCCCGGCGCATCGCCGCCAACATCGCCAAGCTGCCGCCTAGACCTAGCGCCAATTTTTACGCGAATACGAAGACAATTTGAGAAGCCCCCTTAGGCTTCGCCAAAATCTATTCGGCTACGTTGGTTCTGGCTACTGCTCTTGTCCGTCTGTCTAGTCTAGGGCGTGTACCCGCTGGCCTTTTTTCAACGAAGCGAACTCCAAAAATGAATCAGGGCGACCAAGAGGTTTTCGACAGATCGTCGGGGCGATACCTGTTGACTCTGCACAACGACGGCACGTTGTCTTTGTGGGCGCTTGCATTGTTCCTTGCAGGAATGACGCTCGGTGGATTTCTTGTTGCGAATAAAAGCGCGTTGGCACAATTGGACGAGGCGGTGCTGGGAATTCCCGCACAAGATATGGCGCTGCCAATCGCCCGATAACGCGGCTGCCGGTCGCAGGTGCCGCGACTTATTTTTTTGTCAAATCGCTCTAGTGGCGAGTCGAATGTGACAGGTGTCACACGCTGTCAATTTTTGCAAAATCGGCGGGCCGGCGTGCGGAACGCGATTGTCGAAACTAGCCGTACGCACTCCGCACTCCCCGACGGCCCCTACCGTATCACTCGATTGTCCGGGTAGAACATGGCCGTGCGAAGGCGTCTCCCCCTCAAATTGGGGATGGCATTTCAGCAGAGTGAATTGCAGGCGACTCAGCGCCGCCCGTGCCGGCCGCAAAGAGCGACCCCGGCGGGAATTTTTGCCGCGCCCCAACCGCCGGGGCCACGGGATCCATATCGCTAGGAGGCCACGTAGACCCCTCGTACAGAATGTCCGAACGCCGTCTTAGTTCGCTTCGCCAGGCAAACGACTGCCGGCACGGCGCACGTGCCAAGCTGCCGGTTTTGCTGCACAAAGGCTAAAGGTGCGAAAAAATGCCCTGTTGATAACCCCACATTTCAGGTGACCGATCTTCCCGCTGTCACGCAGTAATCGTTTAGCATATTCACATTGTTAGCCCGGATGGGAAAGGGAGTGTCATGGGGCCACACGCTCACGGATCGGTCGGTGGGGACCGTGATGCCATATTGCCACACGACTTCGAACCAACGTTCAAACTAAACGAGTTTGCGAAACGCGTGCTCGATATCGCCTTGGCTACAACGGGTCTCATACTATTTGCGCCAATTCTTTTGATCAGTTCTGTCGCGATTAAACTCAACTCTCACGGACCGGTTTTCATCCGTGCGCCCTTAGACGGCGACAAGAATCGGTTGATTCAAGTCCTTAAATTTCGAGTGGTGACTGCTTGCGCAGAAACCGAACGAATCAACCACCCCCTAACATGGGTTGGTCGTACTCTGGTTCAGAGCGGCATTGATGAACTTCCGCAACTCTTCAACGTCTTAAGTGGCGAGATGTCCATCGTCGGCAGGCCAAATGTCCATCGTTGGTCGGCATCCATAAACTAGCGGCAGAAGTGCGCCGAACTCGCGTCACCAGCCGCACCCAGCATTTCAGTGTTGCCGGTCCCGACCTGGGGGGTTGAGTTGCGCGCCGCCGTTCGTGCCTACGGTACGAGCATAGAATCGAACAACACGGCCTGCCAAATAACCAATCTGAAGCACCACAATCGTTCCAAACAGAGTAAGTGCGACGAACCTAAGTCCACCGCCAGTTACGATGACGATGCCGGCCGCAAGTAAAATCGCTGGAATGAGAGCGAATACCTTAAACCGCAATCCAAGCAATACACCCGCTATCGTGGCAGTGATGAGAAAAACGAGCATGATGCCCCCGATGAACAACATGCCCTGATGTGGTTAACAATTTGCGAGCGCCCCTATAGTCATGCCGACGGCATTTCCGGCATCGCCCCGCATCAGGATCTTGGAGAAGGACCGCGCGCCACTCCCGGACAGCAGCGATGGCGTCCTGATCCCGCAGCGTCGTGTCGTCGGACGAAAAGAGACCCGACGATTTCTGTTGAAGCTTGTCCGCGCTTCAACAAACACTTCGCGGCCGATGGCGAAACCATCTATCGGCACGCCTGTGCCCTCGGCTGCGAGGGCATCGTATCGAAGCGCCTCGGCTCGCCATACCGGGCCGGCCGGGCCGATGTTTGGGTGAAGATCAAGAACCCGGCCTCCCCAACGGTGAAACGTGAGGCGGAAGTGGAGTGGCGTAAATGAGTAACTTGATCGAGCAAGCGATCGACAAGCCGCCAAAATCCTGCAAACAGGCTCTCGGCATCGAGAACGACGACGTGGTCAATTGCCCGTCGCTTCACGCCGCCGTGGAGGGTCGAAGGGCGACACGCTGCCAATTTTAATCAACTGCCTGATGAATTTGAGAGGACGGGTTAGATCACGGGAAATCGGAAACAGGGTATAGGCTGGTTGCATAGAATGGGAGCTTGGCGCAGTGCGTGAGGAAAGACGTCGTGGCCCGCGCGAGCGCGTCGAGTACCTCGCCACCCTGATCACCGGCAAGGACGCGCCCCGATACTGCCTCGTTACCGATCTGTCCGACGGCGGCGTGCGGGTCAATGCGGTCGGATACAAAGTCCCTGACGAATTTGGGCTGCGCATGGCCGGGGACGCCACTCCGAAGCGTTACAGGGTGATCTGGCGCGTCGGCCGGAACGTGGGCGCGATGCTTATCGACCCGGTTCGCTCGCCAACGCTTGACCAACCGCAGACGGCGACTACAGCCCTTTGATTTGTTTGCCGTCTTAAATCTCGGTCGTGCAGCCGCTGCGGCGTCTTGATTTCCCATCTTGAAAAAAACTTGTCGGCGGCGGTTTCAAGACGCTGCGTTCAGGACGCCCCGTTGCCGACGATGGCGCCAAGGCCGGCACGCACCATTCCGGCCTCCAGCCGCAGCGTGCGCACGACCCGCGTTGCACCCACGCCGATCTCGTCCGTGAGCATCGTGGTGGCGCCGCCGACATCATTGCGCACGTGGTCCACTGCGCTCGCCAGGGCCGCGCGTATGTCGTTGACGATGATGCTGGCGACCTTGCCGGCGCCGAGGCCGTTGGTGGCGGGTTTGTCTGGCGGGACCGCAATGGGACCGCCTGTATAGCCAGGCGGCTTGTGGGCGCGATAGCGGCCGCCAATGAGCCACGGGCAACCGAGCGCGCCCAAAGCTTCAGCCCGCCTGGCGGTAGAAGCTCGCGTCGACGGCGACCGTGCCCGAGACGCTGATGAACTCGATCGCGCCGACATCGCCGGAATACTCGAACGGCGGCTGCGTCACCCCCATGCCCGAGGTAGGGGTCGGCGATATTTTGTCATCCCTCCATCTGACAGCGCCCGTTTCGGCAACGAGCAGTACCTTGACGTTGACGCCAGTCGGGACGACGAACGCGGTCGTGCCCGAGGCGAAGCCTGCGGTGAAGCCGACGGCGGCGTTGCCCGGCACGGCGACGCTCACGAAGCCGAGCGGTGTAGCCTGTTGGGAGATCATGATGCCGCCTCAGGTGCTGGTGATGCTGTAGGGCGCCGCGGTGCCCGCCATCCGGAAGGACGCCCGGGCGCTGCCGGTGGTGCTTCAGGCGCGGTGACGACGCGCGTGAGATTTCCCTGTTCGTCCGTATGCCAGGCACTGACGCCAGGCCGCACCGAGCTGGCGACGCGTTGCTTTATTTTTATCTCGAACTTGGCGATGGTCAGCGCGGAGAGACGCTTTAGCGCCATGCGTTGCGACTTGCTGAATGGCAAGCCTCTTACGGAGCCTGCTAAGGATTCCAACAGTTTTCCGCCGCGCCTTTCCGCGCGCATCAAGTTGTCAATCGCGGCCGCGATCGCGGTTGCATCTGCAGTCTTCGTTGCCGCGGTGAGCGCCTTAGTGGCGGCCGCAATCTCGGTGGCGATCGCCGCGACCTTGGCGGCGCCGTCGCCCGGCACAAACGTCTCGGCGGGTTCCTCGACATCGGTCTCAGGCTCGGGCTCGACAGGCTCGACGGGCACCAGGTCACGGCCTGGCTTCGGCCGCGGCTTGCGTCTCCGTGGTGCCGCGCGTGATGCAGGTGACGCGGCCGGCGCCGGCGGCTCGATGCCCGCCCTCGCGCGCAGCTGCTCGACCAGGGCTTCGCATTCGGCGATCCGAGCGCGAAGGCATTCAATGTCGTCGAGAACGATATCAATCGCATCCGAAAAAATCTTGTCGCGTACGTTCATTGTGTCGCCGCCTCCTCGGCGGCCATTTCGATAACCTCGTCGATTTCAAATCCCTGGAGCTCGCCACAAGATCGAAGCGCCTCGCTGCAAAGTTGAATCGCGGCCCAATGCTGCGTGACGAGCTCGTCTGCCTCGATGCGCTTTTGCGCCAGCAGCTCCGTCGCGGCTTCGGCTGAGTTCGTAAGCTCCAAAGCGCGCGCGTGCGCGTGTTCATGATCGACGCGCGCCGCATGTGCGTCGCCGCCACAACGAGCCTCGACGGCAACGCCGGCCAGGTCGACGGCGATGAGATTGCGGCGGCCGGCGGTATCAGCAGCCAGAATCCTAGTGCGAACGTGTGGACGATCTCCCATCACCGTCGCGCGCAGGACTTCGCACGCCGAGAGCGCGTGAGATCACGGCATGCGCGGCCTCGTGCAATGAGACCGTCACGATATCGGCCGAGTTGATATTGCTCATGTTCGGCCTCAATAAGGGATGCCGACGCGCCGCCCGGAAGGAAAACGGAAACGGCGCGTCGGCGACCTGCAGGATTGGCGATTGCGGCGACTTTCCTGCAGGTTTTCAGGTCTCACTTCCCGACAAGTGGGTCGGGAATTTCTTCGTCAGCGCTCGCGGACAACGCCGCCAACGCGGCTTTCAGTTTCTCGATGAGCACCTGGTCGGCGTCGTCGGCGTGCGTTTTGATCATCAAAAAGTTTTCGCACTGGCTCACGATGGAGAGCATGTTCGCGTCCCGGTTCGCGTACTCGGGAACGCGTACGGTTTCGAGCAGCGCAAACAATCCGGCACGTGCGGTGGCGACGTCGCGGCGCAGCCGCAAAGCGCGGTCGCATAAGCCGGTTGCCATGGCCGCCGCGATGCGGGCGACTGCCACCTCGACGTCCGTGGTGGCCGCCGCCAGGCGCGCCTCTAGATCCACGCCGTCCTGTAGAAGGCGTTCCAGACCTTGCGCCGCGATTTCGGCATCGTCGATCGCTTCGACCTGCGCCGCACGTGCTTTTCTGGTGGCGCCGCCAGGCGCGCGGCCGGCGGTCGCGTTCTTGGCGTGCGCAGCGAAGTGGCTCGCATCGGATAGCTGTGCGTTGGTGACGGCGACGTTCGCACGTTCAAGCGCGGCCTGAGCCGTGGCGACTAATCCCTCGCCGCGCTCGATGCCTGCGGCGTGCTCGATGAGCAGGCGTTCGGCTCGCGCCTTTCGCTCGATGGCGGCGCGTAAATCTTCGCGCAGCGGGTCGGTCGGCTCGACCGCCGACGCTTTGACGACGGATAACTTGCTCACGGAGTTTTTCCTTCGGTTTGGTAGTGACCGGCGCAGTAGACGGCTGTTCACCTCAAAATGCGGTGTGAGCTGGTCGAAAAAGGCGGACAATCCTTTTTCAAAACGGAGTTTGCCCTTCGTATGGGTCCACTGGCGGCTTCGGTTTCGGCGTCGGCTTAGTCGCCGCTGGGCGTGCCGCCGGCGCCGGAAAGTTCATGCGATATTTGTTCGGTCGATCGCGTGCGTGGTCCGCGATCTTGACTAGGAGCTGACACTGCAGAAATCGAGCGATCGTTTTCTGCACGCCCCGCGGGGAAGCCTTGATGTCTGCCGCCCACTCCATGAGGGTTCCCTGCGTTGTGCCGCTGGTCCTATCCATGAACGCCCAGGCCAGGCGGTTTGCGGCCCTGACGTCGAAATCCTTTAGCTCCTTGTTCGCTGCGTGAGCGGCGACGAGGGCCAGCCATTCGACGCGGCGTTTTCCCAGCGAAAGCTTGCGCTCGCGTTTTTGGGCCGCTACATCGGCCGTGCTCTTATTTCGGTTCTCGGCGGGGGCGTCGTCACCAGCGGCGCCCGCGTTGCCTTGTTTGCTCACGCAACCCCTGCTCCGGCTTCTAAGCGCGACGCGACCCAGGCGCGGTTGGAGGCAACGGTCACGCCGATCCGCCGCTCCGACAAGCGCACGATTGCGGGACCCGTGCCGGCCTTCAAAACGCGCCTGCCGGTTGCGAGGCTGAAGCCGTTCAGCGCGCACCACTCTCGAAGGCTCATCACGCGATGATCGGCGTCGGCCTTATATGCAACGTCGCGCGCCTTCTCCTGCCGGCGACGTTCTCTTTCTCGATGATCTTCCTTGAAGAGCGCGGGCGCGCTGCCCGGCTGTCGGAGTGATTTCGTCGTCATTGTGCGAAGTCTCCTTTGTCGGAGACTCGCCGTCGTCGTGCGTGCGAAAAGGCAAAACGGAACGATCACGCACCCGGGGCGAGCCAGTTGAAACGGATTTGTTGGCTTGCGCCCCGGCGCGACCCGGAAGCTTCAGGCCGCCACTCGTCGTAGGGTTGGCGGCCCCTCGTCCCCCCGCAACATCGTTATCTGCGGGCGGCGATCGTGTTCACCCATTTGCGGGTGGCGTTGAGCGTCTGCGCCGCATATCGCGGCGGCCTTTTTCTCTCGTCGCCGCCCGACTCCCGGGGGCGTGGGCCATTACGGCAGAACGACTTCTCCGCCGCTCCCGGATGATTTACGGGCTGACGCTCCGCACGTAGCGTGCGTCGTTAAACATTGCAAGCGCTCACGAGACGCCTTGCACACTCTTGCCTGTGGGAAACGTTACGATCTTACGATCGCCGCCGTCGACGATGCATTTCACGTGATCGGCCCAAAGCGCCAAGGCAGCGCGGATTTCTGACTCGTACGGGGCGCGGTTGTAAACGCCCGCCACCCCAGCCCTGTGTCCGCCATAATGGTTGAGCACCGCTTCGACCACGTGCGGCTGGATGCCAAGGTTCGCCATGCCGGTCGCCGCCGTTCGGCGCAGGTCGTGGATTGTCCACGGACCGACGCGACCGCGCAGGCGGGTGTCGAGATCAGCCTTCTGCTGGGTCCACGCACAAAATCCCCTCCGAGAACGTGCGCCGAATAGATGATCGCGGTCGTCGTCGACGCTCCTCGGCACGCTCTCGATAATCTCGACTGCAATATTGGGGAGCTGCAGAGCGTGCTTCCGCCCGTTCTTGACCCGCTCGGGGGGCAGCGTGAGCGTTCCCGTCTCCCGGTCGAACTCCCGCCAGCGGAGGCCGCCTATTTCGAGCCGACGGCAGCCCGTTAAGACTAGGAGGCGGATGATCTTCCCGAAATCGTCGTCGCCGCAGGCGCGCCATACCGCCGCAAGCTCGTCGTCCTTCAGCACACGCTCGCGCGGATCGCTTTTCTTCGGCCGGTTGGTGCCGATCACCGGATTCTCGTCCGCCAGCCCCTCGCCCATCGCCCAACTGTACAAGGTCGAGATCGCGGATCTGGCCTGCGCGGCAGCAACCGTGTGGCCCCGGTTTGAGATCGCCCGGAGACAAGCGGCGACGTCGGCGCGCGTGACGTCGCCGATCATCATCGAGTGCAGGTTCTTGAAATACGAGCCGGTTAGGTAGAGCCGCGTGACCCTCAGCGACGCCGGCCGCAGCTCGGCGGCTTTCGCATCCAGAAACTGCTTCGCGACGGATTTGAAGGTACGCGCTGCGCTTGATCGGGTCGCCGCTTTGTCGCCCTGCGGGTCCTCGCCCAGCACGACACGCGCCAGGACCTTCTTCGCCTCGCCGCGCGCGGCGTCGGCGCCGATCTTCTCTGTCGGGCCGATCTTCATGCGGCGGGTGCGACCCTTCGCTCGATATTGTGCAATCCACGTCGCGCGCCCGCCCCGGACCCGCAGGCCGAACCCGGCGAGGTCGTCGTCAAAATAGATGACGTCGGCCTTGCCGTCCGCTTTCGTCTTGCACTGTTCGACTGCTTTTCCGTCGAGTTTCATTGCGCCCGCCTTTCCGGCAAAAGCCCTTTGCGGCCGTCCGGGGAAGCCCCGGGGAAGCGAACGGCCGCTTCCCGGCGACATTTCGTGAACCTTAATGACGGCGACGATTAACAGTATTGGCGAAAAACTCCATGAAAGCAACGCTCTTGATGCTTCCCGAGCGCTCTTGTACACATCGAACGGGTAATCGTTCATTAACTATAAAAGCTCACCTTTTGACCGGGATGGGCGCTGAGTCCGGCATCCGCCGGAAGCGCCGCCCGGAGAGCAGGTCATGAACATCTCTGGAATTTCAGCGGCCAGCGCCGCCGGGCCTAGCCTTCAGGTCCAGGGACCGGGCCAGCACAAGCACGCCAAGAATCAAACGCCGCCGATCAGCGATATCGATTTGCAGGGTTCGAGTGTGGCCAGTGGGCCAAGCTCGACCAGCAAGAACGGCAACAAAGTCAATATCACAGCGTAGTGGAATAGAGACTGATGCTCCCGTTTCGCGTCCGCGTTGCGCAGCCCGCCGACATTCCGGCCTTGATGCGGCTCAAGCGCGCATTGGCAGAGACGGAAAATTCTCTCCATGCCGTCCGCGCGACCCCGGCCGATTGGCTGCGCGACGGCTTCGGCCCGCAAGCAGGCTTCACCGCGTTCGTGGCCGAAGGCAAAAAGCCCGAGGCAATTCTGGGCATGGCAACCTGCAGTTCCCGCATCATCACCGGATGGAGCGGGCCGGTGATCTTCCTTCAGGATCTTTTTGTTGAGCCGGAATACCGCCAGCATGGAATCGCCCGCGCGCTGGTCGCGCGGGTGGCGGCTCACGCGCATGATCTTTGCAGCCCGATTGTCGAACTCACGGTTCGGGCCGACAACCCGGCGCAGGATTTCTACCAGCGGAACGGCTTTGCGCATCTGCCGCATTGCTTGACTTACGTGCTCGGCGGTCCGGCGCTGGCGGCGCTTGCGGCCCGCGACAAGGACGACATCGCGCTCGCCGGCTGACCGCTACGCCCTTGGCTGCCAAACCATCAGCAAAAACAACGCCACCATGCCAGCGAGTGCCGGCCACACGATGATGCCGTAGAGACGGAACAGGCGGCGATACGCGTCCGGCAACGGCACGGCGTCGAGTGCCGCCTGCCGCGCGACTTCGCGAATGAGAATTTCGATGCGAAAGACCGCGAGCCAGGCGGCCACGACGGCAACGAAGAGGACAATCGAAGCGACCATCCAGAATTCGTCGAGCGGCGAAATTCCGATCGCCAGGGAAAGTGCAAATCCGCCGATCGGCTGCGACGCGACCGCGGCAACCATGACGATCCATTCGACGCTGACCGCAAAACGCGAGGTAAGCGCCACGACGGAAGTGTTTCCGGAACGATGCGCGAGTTGCATGAACACGGCGACTGCGAGCCAGGCACCGAACATCGCTGCGGCGGTGAGCACGTGGACGAATTTTATCGCAAGAATAACGGCAATCATCGGAGCATGCCGCGAGCAGGATGTTTCATTGGCCGAACGCGCCGCGGTGAGTGTTGCGGCCGGACCACCAAGTTACGGAGTCGGCAGGCCAAGACCAGGAACACTGTCGGGTAGATAGGCTCCAGCGCGAATGGATTTCTGCAGAGTCTTGAATTCGGCGCCGGCCTGAAATTGCTCGTATACGCGCGCCGGATCGAAAAAAGTGCCGATCGGATTTGCGGCAAAATCCGCCGACGTGCGCATGAATTCTCCCGAAAACTTCCAATCCGAGAAATTGTCGCTTTGCAGCTCGACGAAATTTCCCTCCGGATCCTTGTAATACAGCGAGATGGTCAGCCCGTGATCGAGGCAGAATGCCGGCTCCTGGCCGGCCTTGCGCAGACGATCGAACGACGACATCAGATCGGCAAAACTGTCATACTCAAACGCGCAATGGTGCATCCCGTTATGATTGGTCTTTTGCGCGTCGTCGCTCAGTCCCGGCACGGCGAGAAACGCAATACGGTGATTGGCGGCGTCGTTCGTCATCCAGGCGGCGCCCTGATCCCTGAACTGCACCTGGGCGCCCACGACGAGCGCGTACCACGCGATCATCTCGTCAAGACGGCTGGTTTTTATCGTGACGTGATGCAGCTTGGGCTTGATCATTGGGTTCGTCCTCCCGTTCGGGCGCTGTCACCCCGAAAATTACCCCCGATGATAGACGTAAAGTGCCGGAGGAACAGAAAAAGTGAAACGCGTGGGAACTAAAGTTGGGCGAGCGTCTTAAGAACGCGGCAAGGGTCGGGTAACGACAACCGGAGCGGGCGAGATCGAAGGTTGTTGGAGATTTCGGGCGGAGGCGCTATCCTCCGATTGGTAACGTTGGAGATCAGGAATGGCTAAAGGCACCGTGAAGTGGTTCAACTCGCAAAAGGGCTATGGGTTTATTCAGCCGCAGGGCGGGGGCAAAGACGTATTTGTCCACATCTCTGCGGTAGAGAGAGCCGGTCTGAGCAGTCTGAATGAAGGACAGGTCGTTGAATTCGAGGAAGTCTCGAACAAAGGCAAGACGTCGGCAGAAAATCTGAAGGTTCAGCGCTGATGTAAGCCAGAAATTGCTCTGGGTTCCGGCGCCGGCACGCACGCCTGCGTCGGTAAGGGTGTAGATCGTTACTTTAAAAATTGCTGCGTGGGGAAGCTTCCTGGGCATGAACGATCGCCCGGCAACGTCTTGACCCCCCGTCCGCCCCGCGATCTGCAAATCGCTCGATGGCCTCGCCCCCGCAAGGGAGAGCGGAACATCAGAACGGAATCTCGTCGTCCATGTCGCTGCGGGCGCCTCGCGCGCCCGCAGCGGCGGCGACTTTGCGCGTCGGTCCGGGCGAGCCGAATTCACCGCCCGCATCGTCGGAGCCGAAATCACCGCCGGAACCGCCCGCGCCGGCACGATCGAGCAGCGTGAGCTCGCCGCGGAAACCCTGCAGCACGACCTCCGTCGAATAGCGGTCCTGGCCGGACTGGTCTTGCCATTTGCGGGTCTGCAACTGGCCTTCGATGAAAACCTTCGAGCCCTTCTTGAGATACTGCTCGGCGATCTTGCACAAATTCTCATTGAAAATGACGACGCGGTGCCACTCGGTCTTTTCCTTCCGCTCGCCGGTCGCCTTGTCGCGCCACGACTCGGAAGTTGCCAGCCGCAGGTTGGCCACCGGACGTCCGTCCTGAGTCCGACGGATTTCGGGATCGGCGCCCAGATTGCCGATCAGGATTACTTTGTTGACGCTTCCCGCCATGACTACCTCGCTTAAGCCCTGCCTCGTTGAGTCTTGCTTCGTTATGATCCGTTCGTCGGCCCGGCCCTCAACCTAGTGGCGGGGTCTCACCCCGCAAGGGCGATGCGGCCTCGGGCGGCGTTATCCACACGGATACCGTCGGAAACGGCATCTTGGCCTATGTTCTTATTTTGTTCCGGCGCCAAACGCAAGAGACACCCCAAATCACTTACGGATTAATAACCATCGCGACGGTCTGGCATCCCGGCCCCGCGAACCGCATGCCCGATCGGCCTCTCACGCGCCGAAAAGCATTAACCAGCCTACCCTCGGAATTGTCGAAGAAATTTTTCGCGATCCCGGCGAAGTGATTCTAATTGCGACATTTTTTGGACTAATTGGCCCGAGCGGATTGTCCGTCGTTGTTGCCTTTTGGTGACATTCATTTCGAATTTTATCGGGTAGTGCTTTACGCGAGGCGGGGCCGAATTGGGGGCCGCACTGGGTGTTGCGCCGACCATCGATTGCGTCGCGCGTGACTTGGTCAAGGAGACTGGCATGAAGCGTTTTATGATTGTTGGAGCGTTCGCGCTCCTCGCTGGGGAACAAGCACTCGCTGCCGATCTTCCCCCGCCCGCCCCGATGCCGCGGGCGCCGGCGGTTTACGTTCCGGCGCCGATCCCGGTCTATACTTGGACCGGCTTCTACGTCGGCGGCAACCTCGGTGTCGGCTGGCAGCAGGGCAACCTCGGTGACAACCTTGGTAACACCTTCCCGACCAGCAACAGCGTCAAGGGATTGGGCGGCGGTCAGGTTGGCGTCAACTACGAGTTCTACAACGGCGTCGTCGTCGGTGCCGAAGCGATGTTCGACTGGCGGTTTAATAACAACAACACCTCAGTACGATAACGCTTGTTGGCCCCGGCGGGCGTCGCACGGCGCGCACCGCGTCAATAACTGTCAACAATCAGTGGCTGACCACGGCGACCGGCAAACTCGGTTACGCTTGGGATCGGGCCATGCTTTATGCCAAGGCCGGCGGCGCTTGGGTGGGATCGAGCAATCCTACGATTGCGCTCAATGGCGTGCTGGCGCCTGTTAACACCAGCACCAGCAGCAGCAACTGGGGCTGGACGGTCGGCGCTGGCGCTGAATATGCGTTCTACGGCGGCTGGTCGGCCAGAATCGAGTACGACTATATCGGTCTGACCAACCAGACCTTTACTGTTCCCGCCGGGACGGGCGGCGTTCATTCCTGCCGGCGATCAATTCACCTTCAACAACCGCAACATCCAGATGGTCACCGCCGGCATCAACTACAAGTTCGGCGGCTGGGGCTGGTAATATCTCGCTGCCATTCGGCTAGCGAAGCAAACAGCGAAAACCCCGGGTCTTTACCCGGGGTTTTTGTTTGCGGATAGTCGCCATCCATGACCTCGCTCGCCGAACGCTTGCACGCGTCCACGATTCCCGAACGCATCGTCGCGGCGTGGAACGCCGCCGCCACGCGCTGGAATCCGATCGCCACGATCGTCGTCGCGTGGGCGGTGCTGATCGGACCGCTGGTGTTTTTTCGCGGTTACAATTCCGACGAAGGCCTCGCCGTCTCCATCGCGCGCACCGCGATCGAGGACGGCGATTGGCTGGTCCCGCACATGTTCAACCTGCGCTGGGTCGAACGGCCGACGTTGTTATCGTGGATCATCGCCGCCATCAGCGCGCCGTTCGGCGGCGTGAACCAGTCATGGCGCGGCTGCCGATCGTCTTGTTTCTGCTCGCGGGCTGCCTGCTCATCTACGCCCTGCTGCGCAAACTCAACGCCAGCATTCCGGCCTCGCTGCTCGGCGTCGCGCTGTTCCTCGCCTGCCCCCTGGTGATCCGCTCCAACGTGATGATCACCGCCGACCTGCCGCTGGCGGTGCTGCTCTTTCTTGCGTTCTTTCTGTGGTGGACGGGCTATCAGCAACGCGCGCTCGGCTTCGGCCGCTGGTTCGCGATCGGCGTCGTTTTGGCATTTGCCGGACTGCTGAAGGGACCGCAACCGCTCGCCTATTTTGCACTCGGGATCGGCTGTTACGTTCTTGTGTCGCGCTCGTGGCGGCAAATTCCCGGGCTTGCAATGGCCGGGCTGATCTGCGCCGCTGCCGCTCGCGTTCTGGTACGCCGCAATCTACACGCCCGGCGATGAATCGATCTGGGCGGCGTTCATGCGGGTGCATCCCGCGGCGCCGTTGCCCGGTCCTCTTCAATACGAGCTTCGCCATCGTGGCCGAAATGTTGCCGGCGGTCCTGATGGCCGCAGCCTTCCTGATCGCCGAGGCGTTCGGCGGCGAACGCACCGCGCCGGCCGGCTTCGTTGCGGCGGCGGCGTGTTACGCATTCATCGCCGCCGTCATTATCCTGTTCTGGCCGGGCGGCTCGGCGCCGCGCTATTACCTGCCGATGACCATGATGCTGTGCGTGTTCGGCGGCCTCGGCTACGACCTCCTGAGCGCGCGGCGGCCGGAAATCGTCGCGCCGGTGCTGCTGCTGACAGCCGGCTTGCTCGCCTACGCGCTGGTGCTTTCGCTGCTCTCGCCGTTCATGCCGTGGCATTACCGGCAATCGAAAATCGATGCCGAACGGGTCACGGCGCTGGTGCAGGCCGCGCCGGCGCCGATCTACCGGACGTTCGACACGGCGCTCAACGTCCTGCCCTACGTGCCGGGCCGGATTCTCAACGCCAAACCTGAGGAACTGCCGGCAATCCCCGGTCCGGCCTGGATTATTCTCCCCATCGATCAGGCCGACCCGCTGCTGGCGCGCCGGCCTGACAAGCTCCACATGGTGATACCGCTCGGCGACGCCGAACAATGGCGGCTGCTGCGCCTCGACCACTGACGGCGCCGAACCAACCCGTCACGAGCGACGATGACCGCACACTGGCTACCCCGCTCCCCGCACGCCGCTGTTCGGCAGAGAGATCAAAATCTCGGCCGCCACGATGTGGGCGATCTTCTGGATCGGCGCCGGCAGTTTCATCCCGCTGCTGTTTCTTCAGAATGTCGGCGAAGAAGGCACCTCCACCATTGCCGCGCAGGAAATGCACGCGAGCTGGGATTTCCTGCGCACGACGATCTACGGTCAGAATACCGGACGGCCGGCCTCTACGGCTGGCTTATTCTCGCCGTGACGCGCGTCCTGGGCGAACAGCACAACTGATCGCGGCGCGCCTGATTGCCGTCTCGTCGACGCTCCTGCTCGGCCTGACGCTGGCCTGGCTGGTGCGCCGGCTGTTCGACGATCGCGTTCTCGCGGCGTTTGCGGCCGCGGTATTTCTGTCCGGCGACGTGCTGCTTTATCGGGGCTGGCTGGCTTATGCCGATCCGCTGTTTTCGTTGCTCACGTTTGGTGCGATGAGCGCGCTGTGGGTCGCGGTCGAGGAGCGGCGGCGCAATCTGCTGTTTCTCGACCGCGCTCGGCCTGATCGGATCCTTTCTGACCAAGGCGGTCACCGGCTACGTCTTCTATGGCGTGTTCGCGCTGGTTCTGCTCTGGTGCCACCGCAACCGGGGATTTCTATTTTCGCCGTGGTCGGTTGCGATGCGTGGCGCCGCCATCGCCTTTCCGTTCGTCTGGTCCTACGTGATCGTGGGCGATACCGTGGTCTGGGCGATGCTCGACCAGGTCTGGTTCAACGCCGAGCATGACCGCGCGTTCAATGCCGTTGCGTTTGCCAAACTCTTTGTCGCCTATCCGTTTCGGACGTTCGCGTATCTGCTGCCGACAAGCGCGATCGTTCTTTACGGCCTGTTGTCGAAAGCGATTGCGCCGGCGACGTTTCGTCAGAACGCGGTGCTGATCGCGCTGCTCGCCGCCGCGATCAACGTGCTGCCCTACTGGGCCGCGCCCGCCAGCAGCCCGCGATACTTGCTACCGATCTATCCGTTCGTCGCGCTGGCGATGGCCTATGCCGTCTTCAATGCCGGACGGCTCATGGCTGACCTGTCGGCGAAGGCTCTGATCGCGATCGTCGCGGTCGCTTACGTGGAGGTGTTCGCCGGCTTTCCAGCCTATGAGCACTATTTCCGAGGCAGCTATGACGACGCGGCGCAGGCGATCATCGCGCGCGCCGGCGGGCTCCCGATTTACTCCGTCGACAACACATCCGTTGGCCTGAGCATCGCCGCGGACATCAACGCGCGCCGCGCTGCCGCCCCGCCGATTCTGCATCCGCCTCCCGGATTTGCGTCAGGCGTCGTCCTGACCGCACAGCCGGACCCGGCTATCCGCGAGGTCGAAATGACGCTTCGCGCTGGGACGCGATGCCGACGGATCGCGAACCCGCTACCTGCTGTGCCGCGGCGACGGCTGTTCCCACAGCGTCAAGCCGGAACTTCCGCTCCGGTTTTGACGCCGCCGCGCACATTCGGCGAAATCGCGGCACTTTCGCCGTTTAATCCGGGGAATACGCGGGCCGCGCACTGGCAAAGCCGCCGCGTTCTCACTACGTTCGCGGGTGAGCGGATGGACCGATGAGCGATTTATTCGACACCGCGGGCAAGAATACCGGCCGCCGCGATCATCGCATGATCGCGATCCGCGGCGCGCGCGAGCACAACCTCAAGAATGTCGATCTCGACATCCCGCGCGACCAGCTCGTGGTGTTCACCGGGCTGTCCGGCTCCGGCAAATCCTCGCTCGCCTTCGATACCATCTATGCCGAAGGCCAGCGCCGCTACGTCGAGAGCCTGTCGGCCTATGCGCGGCAATTCCTGGAGATGATGCAGAAGCCGGACGTCGACCAGATCGACGGCCTGTCGCCCGCCATTTCCATCGAGCAGAAGACCACCTCGCGCAACCCGCGCTCGACGGTCGGCACCGTCACCGAGATCCACGACTACATGCGGCTGCTGTGGGCGCGCGTCGGCGTGCCCTACTCGCCCGCGACCGGCCTGCCGATCGAGAGCCAGACCGTCTCGCAGATGGTCGACCGCATCCTGGCCTTGCCCGAAGGCACGCGGCTCTACCTGCTGGCCCCGGTGGTGCGCGGCCGCAAGGGCGAGTACCGCAAGGAACTCGCCGACTACATGAAGAAGGGCTACCAGCGCGTCAAAGTCGACGGCGCGTTCTACGAGATCGCCGACGTGCCGGCGCTCGACAAGAAATTCAACCACGACATCGACGTGGTGGTGGATCGGATCGTGGTGCGCCCGGACATCGCGACGCGGCTCGCGGATTCGCTCGAACAGGCGCTCAAGCTCGCCGAAGGCCTTGCGGTCGCGGAATTCGCTGATGCAACAGTCGGCAGCGCCAGGCCAGCCTGTCGTCTCCCCCTTGAGGGGGAGACCGACCGCCGAAGGGCGGTCGAGAGGGGGGTCTGCGCGAGGCGCAACGAAAGATCCCGCCTCCAACCCCCCCGCCCAAGGGGGCAGGGAAAAAACCAAGCTGGCGACCGCCGCCGCGTCCGACGCGAACCGCCTCGTCTTCTCGGAGAAATTCGCCTGCCCGGTGTCGGGCTTCACCATTCCGGAGATCGAGCCGCGGCTGTTCTCGTTCAACAACCCGTTCGGCGCCTGCCCGAAATGCGGCGGGCTTGGCGTCGAGCAGCATATCGACGCCGAGCTGGTCATTCCCGACAAGGAGCGCACGCTGCGCAAGGGCGCCATCGCGCCGTGGGCGAAATCGAGTTCGCCCTATTACACGCAGACGCTCGCGGCCCTGGGCAAGCACTACAAGTTCACGCTCGACACCAAATGGAAGGACCTGCCGAAGAAAACGCAGGACGCGATCCTGCACGGCTCCGGCGACGCCGAGATCCGCTTCTCCTACGACGACGGCGCGCGCGCCTACGAGACCAAGCGGCCGTTCGAAGGCATCATCACCAATCTCGAGCGTCGCTACCGCGAGACCGATTCCGAATGGGCGCGCGAGGAGATCGCCCGCTATTTCACCGACGTGCCGTGCGAGGCCTGCAGCGGCTATCGCCTCAAGCCCGAAGCGCTATGCGTCAAGATCGGCGAGCGGCATATCGGCGAAGTCTCCGACCTGTCGGTCAAGGCCGCGGCCGCGTGGTTCGGCGAGCTGCCGGACAAGCTCAACGCCAAGCAGAACGAGATCGGCGTGCGCATCCTCAAGGAGATCCGCGCCCGGCTGAAATTCCTGATCGATGTCGGGCTCGATTACCTGACATTGGCCCGCGCGAGCGGCACGCTGTCCGGCGGCGAGAGCCAGCGCATCCGGCTTGCCTCGCAGATCGGCTCCGGCCTGACCGGCGTGCTCTACGTGCTCGACGAGCCCTCGATCGGGCTGCATCAGCGCGACAACGAGCGGCTCCTCGTCACGCTGAAGAGGCTGCGCGACCTCGGCAACAGCGTGATCGTCGTCGAGCACGACGAGGACGCCATCCGCGCCGCCGACTACGTGGTCGATGTCGGCCCCGGGGCCGGCGTCCATGGCGGCAAGATCGTCGCCGAAGGCACGCCCGCCGACATCATCGCCAATCCGAACTCGCTGACCGGCGAATATCTCAACGGCGTGCGCGAGATCGCGGTGCCGGAGCGCCGGGCGAAGAACCCTTCCCGCGTGCTGAAAATCATCGGCGCGCGCGGCAACAACCTGAAAAACGTCACCACCGAAATTCCGCTCGGACTGTTCACCGCCGTCACCGGCGTGTCCGGCGGCGGCAAGTCGACGCTATTGATCGACACGCTCTACAAGGCGCTGGCGCGGCGATTGAACGGCGCGAGCGAAGCCCCGGCCCGCTTCGACCGCATCGAAGGCATCGAGCATCTCGACAAGATCATCGACATCGACCAGTCGCCGATCGGACGGACGCCGCGCTCGAACCCCGCCACCTATACCGGCGCCTTCACGCCGATCCGCGAATGGTTCGCCGGCCTGCCCGAGAGCAAGGCGCGCGGCTACGAGCCCGGCCGCTTCTCGTTCAACGTCAAGGGCGGCCGCTGCGAGGCCTGCCAGGGCGACGGCGTGATCAAGATCGAGATGCACTTCCTGCCCGACGTCTACGTCACCTGCGACGTCTGCAAGGGCAAGCGCTACAACCGCGAGACCCTGGAGGTGCTGTTCAAGGGCAAGTCCATCGCCGACGTGCTCGACATGACGGTCGAGGAGGCGCTGGAATTCTTCAAGGTGGTGCCGCGGGTGCGCGACGTGCTCACGCTGCTGCGCCGCGTCGGCCTCGATTACATCCATGTCGGCCAGCAGGCGACAACGCTCTCCGGCGGCGAGGCGCAGCGCGTCAAACTCGCCAAGGAATTATCGAAGCGCGCCACCGGCCGCACGCTCTATATCCTCGACGAGCCGACCACAGGTCTGCACTTCCACGACGTGGCGAAGCTGCTCGAAGTGCTGCACGAGCTGGTGGAGAGCGGCAACACCGTCGTCGTCATCGAGCACAATCTCGAGGTCATCAAAACCGCCGACTGGATCATCGACCTCGGCCCCGAAGGCGGCGACGGCGGCGGCGAGATCGTCGCGGCCGGCACGCCCGAGGACATCGTGCGCGAGAAGCGCAGCTATACCGGGGCGTTCCTCAAGCCCGTCCTCGCCCGCGGCGCGAGCAACGCCAAGCGCAAGCGAAGGGTCGAGGCGGCGGAGTGAGATACGCTTCTCCCGTAGCTAGCGGTGCAGGTGCGCTCGGTCGCAGCGGGTGCAACATATCAATCCCGCGCTTGCCGCGCTCATTCATTGCTTCACTACGCTGTACACTGTCCCAATTGATGCGATGCGATGGTGAAAAGAATAATCGAGCATCAGCGCTCGAGACCGTCAACGCCGGTCGATGTATCGTTTAGTTTTGACTACTGGCGATAATTCGAGATTTACAAGCCACGCGTCGGATTTCGTTCTCAACAAGTCCAACGCAGGGGTTCGGCGAATCGCATCGAGCAGTTCGTGCTGTCTAATGGCCATAGCCGACACGCGTGCTGCCATACGTTTGCAGCTATGTTACGACATTCGGACGTTGGTCTACGCAGGACTAACGTGACCTGTATCTGCTGCCTTCGACGCTATGTGCGACAGGCTTACCGTCGACCCAAAGCATTTCCGCGGGGCTAGACACCAATCGATGATTGCTGAGTTGATTCGGTCGGCGTTGCAATACGCACGGCGTATTGTCGCTCCTGCACCGTGCTGCCGACGTTCCATAGTCGACGACGCCTTCGAGATCATCATGAAAGATCGGCGATCGTCGGTACTCCGATACTGACGACGCGAGTTCCGCGTAGACGCGAGCTATCATTGACGAACAACAGTCTTATTGGTTGCTAGAACCGGAGCCACCCTCCTCAAGCTGCATCGGGAGTTGATCGAGGAAATCGTCTCCGTTATGACGTGGAGTTGCATACTACATTCAACGTTGATCGACGGCACGATACCGACATTGGCAACACGATGGGTATGCGTACATTGGCGTCGACAAACTCAGTCAGAGCTGCGCGGGATTGGCATTTGCCCTTCATCCACCCGACTCTCCCCGTCACCACCGGGCTTGACCCGGTGGTCCATGCCGCGGCGCGGTCCTATGGATTGCCGGATCAAGTCCGGCAATGACGAAAGTGGTTTCGCGGCGCCATGGATTGCCGGATGATTTATTGAAGACGGCGCTTCAACGCCTTTTGTCCGGCAATGACGCGTGCGTTAATTGGCACCGAGCAAATCCCGCGCACCCTCGTTTGTGACGCCAGCGTGTCACCGCGCCGGAATTACCTGCGATTTTTCACCCCCTCCCCTTGCCCCATTCCCTCCCCACATAAGCGGCGCGTGCGCAGCCAGGGAGACATGCCATGACGCCGCAGGAATCTCAGCTCGTCGATGACTTGTTCGATCGTTTGGCCAAGCTCGAAACCGCTCCGCGCGATCCGGAGGCGGAGAACCTGATTATCGACGGCCTGCGGCGCGCGCCGCATGCCGTTTACGCGCTGGTGCAGACCACTTTGCTGCAGGACGAGGCGCTCAAGCGCGCCAATGCGCATATCGAGGAATTGCAGGCGCAAACGGGCGGCGCGGAACCGCCGCCGCAACGGCAGGGAAGCTTTCTCGACAGCATGCGCGAAGCGTTCGGCGGCGGCGCGCCGCGCGGCTCGGTGCCGAACGTGCGCCCGGCGGGCGGCTATCAGTCGCAGCCGGGCCCGCAGCCGCAGATGGGATATCCGCCGCAAATGCAGCCAGGATATCCGGGCGCTCCGGGCTTCGGCTCCGGCGGATCGTTCCTCGGCACCGCGGCTTCCGCTGCCGCCGGCGTCATCGGCGGCTCATTGCTGCTCGACGGCATCCGCTCCATGTTCGGCCACACGGCCGGTTCGAGCCCGTTCGGCACGCTCGCCGGCGACCGGGCTTCGCCGTGGCGCGACGGCGCGTCTAACGCCGATGCGCAGCGAAGGGCGGACGAACGGCAAGACGCGGAACAAGACCGGCTCGACGATGCGGACGAGCGGCAGGACGCCGAACAGGACGCTGAACAAGACTTGGCCGACGACGGCGACTTTGGCGGCGACGACAGCTACGACGCCTGAGCGAAGATTTACGGGAAGAGCATAAAGTGGCCGGTCCAAAAGGTCCGGCCACAAGCGGCTTGCGCTTGGCCTATAATCCGGCGCGGTCGTTGGATCGCTGGGCAATCTCACCGGTGCATTCATGCCAATCGCCACGCGCCTGACTGAGCGGCTTCGCATCAAACACCCAATTTTGCTGGCGCCGATGGACATCGTCGCCGACGGCAAGCTCGCCGCGACGGTGAGTCGCGCCGGCGGGCTTGGCATTATCGGCGGCGGCTATGGCGATGAAGCCTGGCTGGCGCGCGAAGATGGATGCTGCCGGCGACGCGCGCGTCGGTGTCGGCTTCATCACCTGGAGCATGGCCAAACGCCCGCGCCTGCTCGACCTCGTTCTCGAGCGCAAGCCCGTGGCCGTCATGCTCTCCTTCGGCGACGTGCGGCCCCATGCCGATAAGATCAAACGGGCGGGCGCAAAGCTGATCTGCCAGGTGCAAATGCTCGCGCAGGTCAAGGATGCAGCCGCGTGCGGCGCGGACATCCTCGTCGCGCAAGGCGCCGAGGCCGGCGGGCACGGCATCGCGCGCAGCACGTTCCCCTTCGTGCCGGCGGTCCGCCGATACCGTTCCAGACATCCCGGTTGTCGCGCTGGTGGCATTGCCGACGGGCGGGGCCTAGCCGCAGCGCTCATGCTCGGCGCCGACGGCGTGCTGGTCGGCACGCGCTTCTATGCGAGTCAGGAGGCGGCCGGCTTACCCGGTGTCAAAGAGCGCATCGTTGCCGCCGGCGGCGACGGCACGATCCGCAGCATTCTCTTCGACATCGTGCGGCGCAACGTCTGGCCGGCGCCTACACCGGCGTGCGCTCCGCAATGAATTCAGCGAGCGATGGCGCGGGCGCGAACCGGAACTCATACAGCACCAGGAGACTGAAGCCGCCCGCTACGACCAAGCTCGCACGACAGGCGACTTCGACACCGCGGCGGTAATCGCCGGTGAAGCCGTCGATCTGATCGCCGACATACCGCCGCCGCCGAAATCTCGAACGGATGGCGAAGGAGGCGGAAGCGCTGCTCGCGGGCGCGTCGAACCGCTACCGCGTCGCCAGCACGCGCATAGCTTCGTAGCGAGCGCGCCAATATCAGTGCAAGGGCGCCGGTGGTCGCGGCACGGGCGGTGCGGGAGGTCGCAGAGAGCGACTGCGGCGCTGCCGATGCGGCAGCCGGTTGCGGCGGCGGTGTTGCTGCCGATTGTGCGCCGGGCGACGGCGTGGCGGGCGGCGGCGGCTTGCGCTTTGGAACGGGCGCCGGCCGTGGCAGCGACGCGATCTTCTGTTTGAGGTCCTGCTCGGCGGCCTGCAACGTCGCGATGCTCTGCGCCATGTCTTCCTGCCGCGCGGCGAGCTGTTCGATGCTGTGCCGCACGCCGCTTAAATCGCGCGCCATCGTCTCGATCTGCCGAACCGACTCAGGAGGCGCGGCCATGCCGGCCGCCGGTTGTGGAAGCGCCGGTTGCGAAAGTCCCGCGTCTTGCCTCGCCGCCTGAACGGCCGGCGCCGGGTTGGTCGACGAAGCCGATGAGATCGCGCCCGGCGATGGAACCCGAGCCGACGGAAGCCAATCCAGAAGTCCAGGCCGGAGCCCAGGTTGAGGCCGCGGTCCTCGCCAACGCGACGGCGATGTCACCCTCGGACTGCCATGCCAGGGTGGCGGCGACGCCGATCAAAAATACGATGCAGAAGCGGACGAGGCCGCGCAATATCCGCCAGCCCAACGATGGTCGCTCGTTCAAGAACGGCTGGGCGGCGGCGCCGGGAGCGGTGCGCATCGCTGCTTCCGCTGCCGCCAACTCGGCAAAAGACTCAGATCCGTCGGGCGCGGTTGCGCCGGACGGAACCTGCTCCGATGCCCGCCATTGCCTCGGCACCAGGGTGGCGAAATCGCGCTCTTGCTGATCGCTCAGCGGTGGGTCTTGCACGGAATGCCTGGGCACCTTGCTCACCTCCAATCGCGACGGGCAGCCGGGCTTTCCATCGGCAACAGATTTAAGCCACACGGGCCATCACCTGATGACGAAGGAAAGGCGACAGAGCAGCGAGCTTAAGGTCCCCGGAACCCACCCGCACTAATTCTCCAAGGCAACAGAGCGGAAGCGCAATGGTTCCACGAGCGATCGTTATTAATTGAGAAAAATTTTCACGGGAACTCACAACTAAAATCCGCAAATCGTAATCCAACGCAAACAAAAAGGCGCGCCGGCCGCGAAGCGGTCACATTTTCGTGCGGCCATCGCCGGAGTGGCGTCGCCGCGACAGGGCGGATGAACGCGAGAGGGTGGCATCATGAACTTTGTCAGACCGCGCGGGTCCGTCGGGATCGAAAAATCAGCAGAGCTTGAAGTCGAAGGAAATATTCGCGAGCTGGTGCGGCGCGACAGCTCCGCGTTTCGTCAAACAGAGAGCGACGGCGAAGCGGCGGCCAACAATCTCAGCGGGTTGCTGCGCCGCGTATCGGGAACCTCGACGAGCGAAATTGACAATCTCATCGGCGAGCTCCGGACCTTGCGCGAAAAGCTCCTGGCCGACGGCAATCGCGTCGAACGCGACATCGTCGAATATGCGGCGCTCAGCCAATCGGTAATTCAGATGACAAAGATCATCACCGAGAGCATGGCGCAGGTGAAGAAACTGCCGGTGGCTCCGACCCTCGCCGACTAGCCGACGCTTCAAACGAGCAGCGTCGCAACGCGCGGCTTATGTGGCGACGACGCGCGCCGTTTCCCTCACGTCGTGTTGGCCGGGCTGATGAGATTGATGACGCCTTCGCGGCCATCGACCTTGAGCGCGAGCCTTGTGATCGACCAGACGCCCTGCTTTTTGACGGCCTCCAGGAAAACCCTGCCCGCGGCCTTCGGGCCCGTCGCGGTAAAGGTCAGCGCGGCCTTTCCCGACGCACCATTGAAGGAAATCGAGCCAAACGGCATGCCGGTCGAAATCGGAGCACCGAGCATCGCCGCAGCCAGCGGGCTGGCTTGCAGTTCGGAGACTCCGAGCCGGTAGGCATCCGAGGATTTGAGCGCGTAAAAAACGCTGCCAAACAATCCGCCGAAAAACAATATACAGCCGATCCAGATCACGGCGCCCCAGATCGCCCACAAGCGCTGGACACGCTTGAAATGCGCGACGCTGTCCCACCGCCCGTTGCGCCATGCCCAGGCGCTGCCTTTCGCGCCGAGCACGAAAGGCATGATCAAGATGCCGAAGATCGGGATGAGCGTCAGGAGCGCGATGAAGGTGTTGTTTCCGACCCCCCATATCCAGTTGAGCAGGAACGCGCCCCAGTTCCAGCGGTCGATTTCCGCGGGGACGTCCTTGTAGTTGGGACGAATGCCTAAATCGGTCATTATCCACGTCCAGCCGGCTCGGGATTGTTCGCCTGACGATCGGTACGCAGCCGGAATAGCGTAATAATTGTTCTATCATCCTCGATCGCAAAAAGGGCATGTCACCGGTGCCGGAGAATGCCGCCCCGAGGTAAATCCTGCCACGCGCGGCATTGCAGGTCGTCGCCGATGCAGGCTTCAATGTCGCGTTTCCTCCGCCCCCTCTCATTGATCCGTTTCCGGAGCGCCATTTTGCGAAAATTGCTATGCGAAGCGCAACGCGACGGCATTGCCGAAATCCGGGTCGGACTTCAGACGCATCGTGCCAAGGCTACAACGAGGATATCATCGTGTTCAGCATAACGCGGAACGTCGAAATCGAATGGGGCCAATGCGACCCCTCCGGAATTGTTTATAACCCCCAGTTTTTCTCGATGTTTGACTGGAGTGCCGCGGTTCTGTTCCAACGGGCTCTTGGAATGACCAAGCGCGAAATGCTGACCACTTTCAATTGCGCCGGAATACCACTGGTGAAAACCAGCGCGCAATTCCTTATCCCTTCGCGTTATGGGGAGATCGTTCAGATCACATCGACCGTCCTTGAGCTCCGGCGCTCAAGTTTTGAACTTCGTCATCGGCTAACGAAGGATGATGAACTGCGCGTCGAGTGCACGCAAACGCGGGTTTGGGTTATGCACTCTGAAACTGATCCGTCGAAATTCGAATCGCGAGCCATCCCGTCCGAAGTCGTGGCCCGGCTGACGGCATAGTTATTCCGGCGACGACGACAGTCATTACGTCTTGCGACGTTAGGTTTGGCTGTTTGGCGTCCTTGACGAGAACCCTTCCCCATCGGCTTTTTTAGAACTCGGATCGCACGCACTTGCAGCGCGCGGCGTCGAATACGCCGTCGAAGCAAACGAGGCTGCAATGAGGAGGACGCTGGGAAGGCGCGCCGAGGCACTTGCAACGCCGGGTGTCGAAGCGTCCGCCGGCGGCCGCACAATGGACCAAGGCGTCCAGCGCGGGAACGCAAGCCAGCATGACCGGCCGTTCTTCCGCCAACACTGGATTGGCTGCCGCAAACGCGAACAGCAAAGAGCCCAGCACGACAAACGCGATCCGCGCGCGTTTGATGTTTCCTATCATCGGCCTTCCCCGTTCAGGGCCGGCCTTCGCCGCCTTCCGGACAGGATATACAGAGGGGTAGACGGGGGTCGAGTCGTTGCTCCGATGGGCCACCCGAAATGCGGGGACGGAAACATGAGCCAGCTCGAATTTGGCCCGGCGAGTTTTTTCAACACGCGCCGCTGCAGCATCGCCCGGAACGGCGTACCGATTGGAGAAATCCGCTGCGCAATGTTCGGCCAAAAGGGCAGCATCACGATCGGCGACGTAAGCTTTGCCACCGCGCGCGAAACGTTCCTCGGCGGCACGTATTATCTGGCGGCTGACGGCAAGCGACTCGCCAGCGCAGCAAAGCCCTATGCGTTCCAGCGGCTGTTCACTGTCCGCTTCGGCCGCCGGAGTTGCACACTGAAGGCTACATCCCTGTTTGGGCGCGCCTACGTCCTCGCCGAGAACGATGTGCAGATCGGCTCGATCGCGCGGCGGGGCTTTTTCGGCCGAATGTTCGACGCTGGACTTCCCGACGATCTCGCCCTGGAACAAAGGGCGTTCGTCATCTGGCTTGTGATCGTCCTCTGGCGACGACAGCGCCGGGCTGGCGCGGCCGCAGCAATTGCCGGCGCGGCCGCCGCAGCAGCAGGCGTCAGGTAGTAAGGCGGGAGCAGCGAAATGAAGAAACGCCGCCTTGCGCTCTAATTCTTGCGGCGCTGCTCGGCCTGGATTGCTTCGTCGTGATACCAGCCGCTCGCGGAAGCAACCGTGACGCCTCGCGGTATTTGAACATTCGCCGGTTGAATGAACTCTTCGCGCGGGCTGCTCGCGGCAAAACGGCCCCTTCCAGGGAAGACGTAGATCTTGGCGGTTTCAGGAGATCCGCTCGTTGTCATTGCATTGTTCCTTTACGGCCGCGCTCGGCGGCGCGAGCAAGTCACTGAGTCTCTTCGTCGCAATATAATGCTCCGCCCGGAATTTGTTCGGTATGCCTCATAGAAAATCAGCGCATGGCTACAATATGGGCACTCGTCTTTTTGCCCCTTTTCACCGCATCCTCCTTATCCGCAATTGCTGCAGGGCCGTTGTCCACGCTCGCCGTGGCGTCAGCCGACCGGCCGGGTGGCACAGTAAATGCTTGAAAATAGTGGAAGGCGCGAACGCCTTCGACCTTGCCGCTATTCGCGGCGCAGCACGTATCTGCATACCCATTGCGCATCAGCTCAAGAGAGACAGCGATGACAAAATATAAGCTCGAGTATATCTGGCTGGACGGTTACACGCCGGTGCCGAACCTGCGCGGCAAAACGCAATTGAAGGATTTCGATTCGTTTCCGACGCTTGAGCAACTTCCGTTGTGGGGATTCGACGGCAGTTCGACCATGCAGGCGGAAGGCCACAGTTCGGATTGCGTGCTCAAACCCGTCGCGCTTTACCCGGACGCGGCGCGGACCAACGGCGTGCTCGTCATGTGCGAAGTCATGATGCCGGATGGCAAGACGCCGCACCCCTCGAACAAGCGCGCGACCATTCTCGACGATCCCGGGGCCTGGTTCGGTTTCGAGCAGGAATACTTTTTCTACAAGGATGGCCGTCCGCTCGGCTTTCCGTCGAGCGGCTATCCCGCCCCACAGGGTCCCTACTATACGGGCGTCGGCTACAAGAATGTCGGCGACATCGCCCGCAGGATCGTGGAGGACCATCTCGATCTTTGCATTGCCGCCGGCATCAACCACGAAGGCATCAACGCCGAGGTGGCGAAGGGCCAGTGGGAGTTCCAGATCTTCGGCAAAGGCTCCAGGAAAGCCGCCGACGAGATGTGGATGGCCCGTTATCTGCTGCTGCGTCTGACTGAAACGTACGGCGTCGACATCGAATTCCATTGCAAGCCGCTCGGCGATACCGACTGGAACGGCTCCGGCATGCACGCCAATTTCTCGACCGCCTATCTGCGCGAGACCGGCGGCAAGGAATATTTCGAGGCTCTCATGGAAGCCTTCAAGGCCAACCGTGCAGATCACATCGCGGTCTACGGTCCCGACAACCACATGCGGCTGACCGGCAAGCACGAGACGGCTTCGATCGACACCTTCAGTTACGGTATCGCCGACCGCGGCGCTTCAATCCGCGTGCCGCACAGCTTCGTCAACAACGGCTACAAGGGATATCTCGAAGATCGCCGACCGAATTCGCAAGGCGACCCCTACCAGATCGCTTCCCAGATTCTGAAAACGATCGCCTCCGTCCCGACCAGCGGCAAGGTGAGCGCCGCGGCCTAGAGCATGATCCGGAAAAAGCCTGCCCCGGACTTGATCCGGGTGGAACCCGCTTTTCCGAAAAGATCATGCTCACTGCCAAAAGCATGATCCGGCGAAAGCCTGCCCCGGACTTGATCCGGGGCGGAAGACGGCTTTCCAAAAAGGCCATGGCCACCAAAAACGTCACTGACGTTGAGCGGCCGGTTCGGCTCCTACAGCCGCGCGACCGGCCGCTTTCCCTTTGCCGGTTGCCCGCTCGGCACTTTCACGAGGGCCTCGCCGTCGAGCACCGGTTCGCCCTTGACCTCGCAGAGGCAGGACAGACGCGCCCGTGATTTTTCCGGCATCAGCTCGGCGACCGTCACTGTTACAACGACCGTGTCGCCGATCTTGACGGGGGCGCGAAAATTCAGCGTCTGGGAAATATAAACCGCGCCCGGGCCGGGGAGCCGCGTGCCGAGCACCGCCGAGATAAGGCTTGCGGTATAAAGCCCATGGGCGATGCGGGTGCGAAACGACGTCTTGGCCGCGAAATGCTCGGACAGGTGAATCGGGTTGCGGTCGCCTGTCAGTTGCGCGAAGCCGATGACATCGGACGACGCCACGGTTTTCGAGAGCCGTTCGGTCATGCCAACCGAAAGGTCCTCGAAAAACAATGTCCGCAGGGGCTGCAGATCCATCGATATATTTCACGATGCCGAGCGACGACCGATCAGCCGGGACTATCGGGCCGGCCGATTTGGGCCGGACCGCTCCGTCCGCGGGACGCGCAAGAATTCTAGTACCGCGAGCGTCCCAACAGCCAGCCGATCAGGAATAGAACCACCGCAACCACGGCGGCAATGATGCCGTGCTTCATATGGACGTGCACTGACCCCGCCTCATAACCCGGCATGAATGTCGGCAACGAGCCGGCCGGCATGACAAAATACATGACGGCGACGATGATGCAGATGATGGCGAGCACGAAAGCAACCAGTCTCATTGAATGTTCCTCTTGTTAGAAAACACGAGCGCCGTGGCAAGCCGGCTGACAACCGTCAATGCTGCGCGGAGCCGCGCGGTTCGTCCTTGTTAGACATACATTTCTTCATGAATTTGCTGCGCGCGGGGCCCGTCAGCTTTTGATCATCGGCGCCGAACTTGCAGATCGACATCTTGTCTTTCGATGTGACTGCATACGACTGCCCGCCCGGCAGCATAACCACCAGAATACCGGCTACGGCGTAGCGAAGCATGGAAGATCCCCCTGGCACCCCCACTACCCTAGCACCGATCCCGCCCGGAGAGGGGCAATTTAGGGCTCGTTCAACTCGGACAGCGATACAGGGTTACGGAGTAGGTTTTGTCGCTATCGACGAAATCGATCGTGTTGTTGGGTTTCCGTGTGAAGGTGATGTCGCCCATGAGAGGCCCGGCGGGAAACTGGCATTCGACGTGGGTGCTGACGCGGTTACCATCCGGCCTTGGCATCGAGAAACTTGCAAATGCCGACCTTGGAATCGATCTGCTGGGTCGAGATCTTCACCTTGAGTTCGGCGGGATCGCTGCCGTCGCCCTTGCAGGGCTTATTCTGCGTAAAGTCACCCAGCAGCCAGAAACCGTCTGCAATCGGGTCGGCGTCGGCGCTCGCCGTCATGGCCAGCATCACGACGCAGATCAATGCATAGTTGAGTTTCATTACACAGCCCCTAATTCTTCCGTCCCCCGCCAACAGCTTCGCCAAGTTTGGCCAAAGCAAGTTTAGCCAGAACAAGTGCCGCTCGCCAATCTGCCCTGCGGAATTTCGCCGCGTTGTGTCCTGCCGAACACGCGCAATTCCCCGCCCGATAAGACTTGCCCGATAAAAAGACAGCGCCCGGGGGCGCCGTCTCAAACGTCTTCATTGCCACATTTGGTGGCCGATCAAGAGCTAATGGGCGGTCAAGCCGGACGCATCTTCCTCGATCGCGTCGGGAACCTCGACCGGCTTGGCTGTGGATTCGTCCCACACGATCGGTTCCGGTTTGCGCACAAGCGCGCGCGCCAACACCTCGTCCATGCGCGAGACCGGAATGATGTCGAGCCCGCTCTTGATGCTGTCGTTGATCTCGACAAGATCCTTGGCGTTCTCTTCCGGAATGAGCACGGTCTTGATACCGCCGCGATGCGCGGCGAGCAGCTTCTCCTTCAGGCCACCAATCGGCAACACCCGACCGCGCAGCGTGATCTCGCCGGTCATGGCGACGTCGCGATGCACCGCAATACCGGTCAGCACCGACACGATCGCGGTGACCATCGCGACACCCGCGGACGGACCATCCTTCGGCGTCGCGCCTTCCGGCACGTGCACGTGGATGTCGCGCTTGTCGAACGACGGCGGCTCAAGGCCGAAGGCGACGGCGCGCATGCGGACATAGGATGCGGCAGCCGAGATAGAACTCCTTCATCACGTCGCGCAGATTGCCGGTCACGGTCATCTTGCCTTTGCCGGGCATCATGGCCGCTTCGATGGTCAGCAGCTCGCCACCGACGTCGGTCCAGGCAAGGCCGGTAACAAGCCCGACCTGATCCTCGTCCTCCACTTCGCCATAACGGAACTTCGGCACCCCGAGGTAATCCGCGATGACCTCGTCGGTGACGGCGACCGACAGCTTTTTCGAAACCGTGAGTTCCTTCACCGCCTTGCGGATCAGCGTCGAAAGCTCGCGTTCGAGATTACGCACACCCGCCTCGCGGGTGTAGCGGCGGATAAGCGTAAGCAACGCGGCGTCATCGATCGACCATTCCTTGGGCTCGAGGCCGTGCTTGACCAGCGCGTGCGGGATCAGATGCTTGCGCGCGATCTCGACCTTCTCGTCCTCCGTATAGCCGGCGATGCGGATGATCTCCATGCGGTCCATCAGGGGCGGCGGAATATTGAGCGTGTTCGCCGTGGTGATGAACATCACGTTGGAGAGATCGTAGTCGACCTCCAGGTAGTGGTCGCTGAACGTGTTGTTCTGCTCCGGATCGAGCACTTCGAGCAGCGCCGACGACGGATCGCCGCGGAAATCGGCGCCCATCTTGTCGACCTCGTCGAGTAGGAACAACGGATTGGAGGTCTTCGCCTTGCGCATCGATTGGATGACCTTACCCGGCATCGAGCCGATATAGGTCCGCCGGTGGCCACGAATTTCCGCCTCGTCGCGCACGCCGCCGAGCGAAACGCGCACGAACTCGCGTCCGGTCGCCTTGGCGATCGACTTGCCAAGCGATGTCTTGCCGACGCCCGGAGGGCCGACCAGGCAGAGTATCGGTCCCGTCAACTTGTTGGCGCGCTGCTGTACCGCGAGATACTCGACGATCCGCTCCTTGACCTTTTCGAGGCCGAAATGATCGGCGTCCAGAATCTGTTCGGCGAGCGTGAGATCCTTCTTGATCTTGGATCTCTTGTTCCACGGGATCGACAGCAGCCAATCGAGATAGTTGCGCACGACGGTGGCTTCCGCCGACATTGGCGACATCTGCCGCAGCTTCTTGAGTTCGTGCTGCGCCTTCTCGCGCGCTTCCTTCGAGAGCTTGGTGCGCTTGATCTTCTCTTCGATTTCGGTGAGCTCGTCCTTGCCGTCCTCGTCGCCGAGCTCCTTCTGGATCGCCTTCATCTGCTCGTTGAGATAATATTCGCGCTGCGTCTTCTCCATCTGGCGCTTGACGCGCGTGCGGATGCGCTTCTCGACCTGCAGCACGGAGATTTCGCTCTCCATCAGCCCCAGCACCTTCTCCAGGCGCTCGGTGACGCTCGGCGTCTCCAGTATCATCTGTTTGTCGGGAATCTTGACGGCGAGGTGCGAAGCCACGGTATCGGCAAGCTTGGCGTAATCGTCGATCTGTTGGACGACGCCGACAACCTCCGGCGACACCTTCTTATTGAGCTTCACGTAGCCTTCGAATTCGTTGACCACCGAGCGCGCCAGCGCTTCGGCCTCGACCTGATCGCCGGCGGAATCCGCGATCACGACCGCGTCGGCCTCGTAGTATTCCTCGCGATCGGTGTAACGCTTGACCTCGGCGCGCGCCGCGCCTTCGACCAGCACCTTCACCGTGCCGTCCGGCAGTTTGAGCAGCTGCAACACGCTCGCAAGCGAGCCGATGGTATAGATGGCATCAGTCGCCGGATCGTCGTCGGAAGCGTTTTTCTGCGTCGCCAACAGGATGAACGTATCCGAGCGCATTACCTCTTCGAGCGCCTTGATCGACTTCTCGCGCCCGACGAACAACGGAACGATCATGTGCGGGAATACAACGATGTCCCGCAACGGCAACACCGGATAGGCCCGGATTTCACCGGTTGGTAGCGGCAGCTTCGGCTTGGCGGCACTTGTCATGGCCCCACTTCCTTGTTGTTGCGCACGTCCATCGCAACCCGCAGGATGCGCTGTCGCAGTGGACTGCCGTGTGGCCGGGAGGGGTCCGCGGACGTTGATCTGCCCGCACCCAAGGGCGAGAGTAAGACCCTGCCCGGAGTAGTCCGCGACCTCTCGCACTTTGGCCGCTCATAATAGGTGGCGTCGCTGTCCGGGCGTGTCAAGAAAGCACGGTTTCTCGAAGCAAAAGCCGTACCGTTGAGCCGCAGCTCGCAGCCACACACCGAATTGGCAAAGCCGAAAGCCGCCACCGTTCAGGCGCTCGCGCCGCCGGTCTCGCTCGCACGATCGGAGCGGTCGGCGTAAATGTAGAGCGGCCTCGCGCTCCCCTCGACGACTTCGCGCGAAATGACGATCTCTTCGACACCCTCAAGGCTCGGCAACTCGAACATGGTGTCGAGCAGAATTGTCTCCATGATCGAGCGCAGTCCGCGCGCGCCGGTCTTGCGGTCGATGGCCTTGCGGGCGATTGCGGAAAGCGCCTCATCCGCCAGCGTCAGGTCAACTGTCTCCATCTCGAACATGCGCTGGTATTGCTTCACCAGTGCGTTCTTCGGCTCGGTGAGGATGCGCTTGAGCGAGGCTTCGTCGAGGTCTTCCAACGTCGCGACGACGGGAAGCCGGCCGACGAATTCCGGGATAAGACCATACTTCAACAAGTCTTCGGGCTCGACGTCGCGGAAAATCTCGCCCTGTTTGCGATCCTCGGGAGCCATTACCTTGGCGCCAAAACCGATCGAGGTCGAGCGGCCGCGCGCGGAAATGATCTTCTCAAGGCCGGAGAAGGCGCCGCCGCAGACGAACAAGATGTTCGTGGTGTCGACCTGCAGGAATTCCTGCTGCGGATGCTTGCGGCCGCCTTGCGGCGGAACGCTCGCGATCGTGCCTTCCATGATCTTCAGGAGCGCCTGTTGCACGCCCTCTCCCGACACGTCGCGGGTGATCGAGGGATTGTCCGACTTGCGCGATATCTTGTCGATTTCGTCGATATAGACGATGCCGCGCTGCGCGCGTTCCACGTTGTAGTCCGCCGACTGCAACAGCTTCAAAATAATGTTCTCGACATCCTCGCCGACATAGCCGGCTTCGGTCAGCGTCGTCGCATCCGCCATGGTGAACGGCACATCGAGAATGCGCGCCAGCGTCTGCGCCAGAAGCGTCTTGCCTGAGCCCGTCGGCCCGATCAGCAGAATGTTCGACTTCGCCAGTTCGACGTCGTTGTGCTTGCTCTGGTGATTGAGCCGCTTGTAGTGATTGTGAACGGCGACCGAGAGCACCTTCTTGGCGTGATCCTGGCCGATCACATAGTCGTCGAGGACCTTCCGGATCTCGCGCGGCGTCGGAATGCCGTCGCGCGACTTCACCAGCGAGGATTTGTTCTCCTCGCGGATGATATCCATGCATAGCTCGACGCACTCGTCGCAGATAAAGACGGTCGGACCCGCAATAAGCTTCCGCACCTCGTGCTGGCTTTTGCCGCAGAACGAGCAGTAAAGCGTGTTCTTGGAATCACTGCCGCCGACTTTGCTCATTCCCGTCTCCGTCTTCACCGCGAGGGAGCCGCATTACCCCCGCCACCTTACTTGCCGCCGAACTAAAAAACCGTAGACCTTCCGCGTTCTGCACCGCAACAAGACACTACAGTGACCAAGTCACTACAGTGACCCGTATAGTGACAACAAGCCGTCAGCCACTACAACCCTGTATGCTAATGGCGTGCCAATCAAGAATTTATTAATGATAACGCCACTTTGAACTGTGTGATTTTTGCACCACACCCCTAAAGGCCGCCGCTCAATGCCGAATTCGGTGGCGAATTGGCCTGTTCCTGCACTCATACCTTGGCGAGTGTCGGCATCTCGGTCTTAAGGCCGGGTTCCTCCGGCCGCTTCTCGATCACCCTGTCGATAAGACCGAAATCCTTGGCCATTTCAGAGGTCAAGAACATGTCGCGCTCAAGCGCATCCTCGATTTTCTTCAATGGCTGGCCGGTATGGCGCACGTAGATATCGTTCAGCCGGCGCTTCAGGTTCAGGATCTCCTGGGCATGGACCATGATATCCGTCGCCTGGCCTTGGAATCCGCCAGAGGGCTGATGCACCATGATGCGGGCGTTCGGGAGCGCAAAGCGTAGATCCTTGGCGCCGGCGGCGAGGAGCAGCGACCCCATTGAGGCCGCCTGCCCGGTACATAGCGTCGACACCGGCGGGCGGATGAACTGCATGGTGTCATAAATGGCCATGCCCGAGGTCACGATGCCGCCCGGCGAATTGATATACATCGAGACTTCTTTTTTCGGGTTCTCCGCTTCGAGGAACAAAAGCTGCGCCACGACGAGCGAAGCCACGCCGTCATCGATTGGGCCGGTGATGAAGATGATCCGTTCCTTCAGCAGCCGGGAAAAAATGTCATAAGCGCGCTCGCCCCGGTTGGTCTGTTCGACCACCATCGGCACGAGGTTCATGTAAGTGTCCATCGGGTCGCGCATTGGTCACCTGTGAGAGGCCTAAGTCCTGAGCATCGTCGCTTACTGTGGCTGAGTTGGCTGCGGCTGTCGAAACCGCCGAAGCACGGCGCATTGCCATGCAATCGACTACGTAACTGTGGCAGATATGTGCGGAAGTTCCGGCGACAAGACTCTTGGCCTGCCCGCCGGCAGGCATCGCGTCTTAATCTTCATCTTCCTTGAACAGTTCTTCCCGAGAGACCGGCTTGTCCGTCACCTCGGCAAGCTCGACCAGGAAGTCAACCACCTTGTCCTCGAACAGCGGCGCACGCAACGCCGCAAGCGCGTTGGGATCGTTGCGGTAGTGGTCCCAGACCATCTTTTCCCGGCCGGGAAGTTGCCGCGCCTGCTCGACGATCGCAGCGGTCAGCTGCTCGTCGGTCACCTTGATGTTGTTCTTCTCTCCGATTTCCGCAATGACGAGACCAAGCCGCACGCGTCGCTCAGCAATGGCTCGATACTCTTCGCGGGCCTTTTCCTCGCTGGTTCCCTCGTCGGCGAAAGTCCGATTCTCGCGTTTGAGATCGCTCTCGACCTGAGACCAGACATTAGTGAACTCCCGCTCGACCAGGCTGGGTGGCGGCTCGAATTTGTGGCGCTCGTCGAGTTGATCGAGCAGCACGCGCTTGAGCTTCAGGCGCGATACCGACGCGTGCTCACGGGCGATCCGGTCCTTCACCGCCTCTTTCAGCTTTACTAGCGACTTAAGTCCGAGCGTCTTGGCGAATTCGTCGTCGATCGTGACAGCGCCCGGCGCCTCCACCGCCTTGATGGTGACGGCAAACGTCGCCTCCTTCCCGGCCACCAATGCCGCCGGATAATCGTCGGGGAATTTCACGTTGAAGGTCTTGTTGTCGCCGGCCTTGAGCCCGGCGACATGCTCCTCAAAGCCGGGGATGAACTGCCCTGCCCCAAGAACGAGCGGCACGTCCTCGCCGGTGCCGCCCTCGAAAGGCTTACCGTCGATCGAACCTTCAAATCCAATCGTTGCGCGATCGCCGTTGGCCGCGGCTTCGGTCTTGGCGACGAAAGGCCGGTTCTGCTCGGCGATTCTCTGCAACGCCTCGTCGATCTCGGCATCGGTCACCTCGGACTTGAGGCGCGTAAGCTTGAGCGTTTTGAAATCGGCAAGCGCGATCGCCGGCACAATCTCCATCTCGACTGTGTAGGCAAGATCGGACTTACCGGAGATCACGCGATCGACCTCGGCTTCCTCCGACGGAAACACGACTTTGGGTTCGGTTGCGAGCTTGAGACCATTATCGGTGATGATCTTGGAATTGGCCTCGCGCACTGTGGCTTCGATCGCCTCCGCCATGGCGGACTTGCCATAGACGCGCTTGAGATGGGCAACCGGGACTTTGCCCGGCCGAAAGCCGGGCAGCCGAACGCGGCCCTTGTTGAACTCGTCGAGGCGTTCGTTGACCTTGGCCTCCAGGTCGATGGCCGGAACGACAACCCGATATTCCCGCTTCAGACCCGCGGCGGTAGTTTCAGTCACTTGCATCGACATCGCTCTTCACGGCCCGCGGTCGCGCGCATCATTGCCGCTTTTGGGAAAAACATTCCGCCCAGCTGGTGCGGGCGGAGGGGCTCGAACCCCCACGACTTTCGTCACGGGAACCTAAATCCCGCGCGTCTACCAATTCCGCCACGCCCGCGACAGGAGGGCGGCCCGGCGGCGCGGCTTATATCACGCGGTGTCCGCTGCACACTAGAAAAATAGCCGCCCCGACCGGCCCGGCAGCCTGATGTATCTCCGCTTATCCGCAATCAGGCCAACAGGGCCCGATAGACGGCGGGCAACGCCTCCGGCAGATCCTCGGAAATAAGACCGGGGCCGATTGAACGTGCCGCCTCGCCATGCAGCCAAACTGCCGCAGCGGCCGCTTCGAAGGCCGGCATTCCTTGCGCCAACAGCCCTGCCGCCATTCCGGCCAGCACGTCGCCGGCTCCAGCGGTCGCCAGATAGGGCGGGGCATTAGCCGCAACAGCCGCCCTGCCGTCCGGCGCCGCGACTACTGTATCGGGGCCCTTGAGGAGTACGATAGCGCCGATCAAACGCGCCGCGAGCCGCGCCCGATCGAGTTTCGATCCAACTTTAGTCCGCTCATCCAAACTATGGAAATATCGACTGAATTCACCTTCGTGCGGCGTCAAGATCGTGGCCCTCCCTTCGCGCCGCCGAAGCGCGTCCGCGAGCCGTAAGGGCTTGTCCGCAAAGCTCGTGATAGCGTCCGCGTCGAGCACGACAGCGCGCTCGCCTGCGAGAGCGGCCAGAACGAGATCACAAGTCGCCTCACCCACACCTACGCCCGGACCAATCGCGAATGCATTCAACCGATGGTCGGACAGAAATTGGATCAGCTCGTCCGCACCATCGACGGGCCGCACCATCACCGCCAGATTGGCCACAGCATTGATGGCGAGCGCCTCACGCGGACTGGCGATCGTCACCAATCCCGCACCCGCCCGTAAGGCTCCACGAGCCGCCAGCCTTGCCGCACCCGTCGACCAGGATGGTCCGGAGGCGACTACCGCATGCCCGCGGTCGTATTTATGGCCGGCGTCGTCCGGCACCGGGAAAGCCGCTCGCCAGAGCGTTGGTATATTCTCAAACGTTTTGGGAGCGATTTCGGCCAGCACGGATGCCGGAATGCCGATGTCGGCGACCGAGACCGCTCCGCAATGAAGTCGGCCGGGCAGGAGCACATGGCCTGGCTTCTTGCGAAAGAACGTCACCGTGCGGGCGGCCTTGACGGCGACGCCCATGATCGCTCCTGAGTTGCCGTTGACGCCGCTGGGCAAATCCACCGCGACGACCGGCGCCGGCTGCGCGTTCAAAGCCTCGATCATAAAGCGTGACAGTCCTTCGACCGGCCGGTCGAGCCCGGCGCCGAAGAGGGCGTCGATTATCACCTGCGCGCCCGCGAGACCTGCCGGGTCCGCGGCGCTTACCGGCCCCGTCCATCGCTTGGCCGCGAGCGCTGCATCACCCTTAAGCCGGGCCATCTCCCCGACCAGCATGATCTCGACGGCGTAACCCCTCTCGGCGAGTAGCCTCGCCGCCACAAAGCCGTCGCCACCGTTATTGCCGGGCCCCGCCACCACGATCACGCGGCTCCCGGCACGTTCGCGCGCCATCACCGCGTCGGCGACCGCGCTTCCAGCCTGCTCCATCAGTTGGATGCCGGGCACGCCACCGGCGATCGTTCGCCGATCCGCCTGCGCCATCTCGGCGTTGGTCAGGAGTTCAAACATGATGTTTTGACAGTGAATTCCATACAAAGCTTGATCGCGAAGCTTGTGGCCATCTGCTCTTGGCGCAATAATGTGCATTATGCTCAGTTTGGCAGCGGATGCCCTTACCAAGCCGTTTTTGCGGTGTTCCCATCACATAGTAGCAACCTGATCTACTTAGCTTTTTCATGCCTTCAAAGCTGTGGCACGGGACCTGCTAACATAGCCTCGGTTCCAGCGGGCCGGGCCCCATCGGAGCCGGGAGACGAAACGCGATGAAGAAAATCGAGGCTATCATCAAGCCATTCAAGCTCGATGAGGTTAAGGAGGCGCTGCAGGAAGTGGGGCTGCAAGGAATAACCGTCACCGAAGCCAAAGGATTTGGCCGCCAGAAGGGGCACACGGAACTTTACCGCGGCGCCGAGTACGTGGTGGATTTTCTCCCGAAAGTGAAGATCGAGATTGTCCTTGGCGACGAGATGGTCGAAAAGGCAATCGAAGCGATCCGGCGCGCCGCTCAAACCGGACGGATCGGGGACGGCAAAATTTTTGTTTCAACTGTTGAGGAAGCTATCCGGATCAGGACGGGTGAATCCGGAATAGACGCAATTTGAATGGCTGCTCCGACCGCTTGTACCCAACGAGCGGCATGAGAGCAGCGTCCAGGGACATTTACCAACAGCACGAAAGGGTACGCCTGCCATGACGACGCCGAAGAATGTCATGAAGATGATCAAGGATAACGACGTGAAATACGTCGATTTCCGCTTCACCGATCCGCGCGGCAAATGGCAGCACGTTACTTTCGACGTATCCATGATCGAGGAAGAAACCTTCGCCGAAGGCCAGATGTTCGACGGTTCGTCGATCGCCGGTTGGAAGGCGATCAACGAGTCCGATATGTGCCTGATGCCCGACCCGACGTCGGCGTGCATCGATCCGTTTTTCGCCGAAACAACGATGTCGTTGATCTGCGATGTTCTCGAGCCGACGACGGGTGAGCCCTACAATCGCGACCCGCGCGGCATCGCCAAGCGCGCCGAGGCCATGGTCAAGTCGATGGGCGTCGGCGACACGGTATTTTTCGGCCCGGAGGCCGAGTTCTTCGTCTTTGACGACGTCAAATACCGGGCGGATCCCTACAACACCGGCTTCAAGCTGGATTCGGTCGAGTTGCCGACCAATTCGGACACCGATTACGAAGGCGGCAACCTCGGTCATCATATCGGTACCAAGAAGGGCTACTTCCCCGTACCGCCGCAGGATTCGGCGCAGGATATGCGCTCGGAGATGCTGGCCGCGATGGCGCGGATGGGCTGCGTCGTGGAGAAGCACCACCACGAGGTGGCGTCCGCCCAGCATGAGTTGGGGCTGAAATTTGCGCCGCTCACCGTCATGGCCGACCGGCTGATCATCTACAAATATTGCATTCATCAAGTCGCGCAGGTTTACGGGAAAACGGCGACATTCATGCCGAAGCCGGTCTACGGCGACAACGGCTCGGGCATGCATTGTCATCAGTCGATCTGGAAGGGCGGCAAGCCGGTCTTCGCGGGCAACAAATACGCGGATCTTTCCGACGCCTGTCTTTCGTACATTGCCGGCATCATCAAGCATGCCAAGGCGATTAACGCCTTCACCAACCCGACGACGAACTCGTACAAGCGACTGGTGCCGGGCTTCGAAGCGCCGGTGCTGCTCGCCTATTCGGCGCGCAACCGGTCGGCGTCTTGCCGCATTCCCTACACGACGAACCCAAAGGCCAAACGCGTCGAGGTGCGCTTCCCCGATCCGCTGGCAAATCCGTATCTTGCTTTCGCGGCGATGCTGATGGCCGGCCTCGATGGCGTCAAGAACAAGCTCGATCCCGGCGACGCAATCGACAAGGATCTTTATGATCTGCCGCCGAAGGAGCTGAAGAAAATCCCGACCGTCTGCGGATCGCTGCGGCAGGCGCTTGAGGAACTCGACAAGGACCGCGGTTTCCTCAAGGCGGGCGGCGTTTTCGACGACGACTTCATCGATTCCTATATCGATTTGAAAATGAGCGAAGTCATCCGTTTCGAGCACACGCCACACCCGGTCGAGTTCGACATGTACTACTCGGGCTAAAACGCGATCCCGGCACGGTGCCGGAACGGTTTGTGCGTGCGTAACTATCTTCCCGGCATTGCCCTACGCGATGCAACTTGCAAGGCGCTGTCGCTTACAGCGCCTTTTTCTCGTCGGCGGCTTTTTCGCCGCGCCGTTTGCAGGCGCTCGCCGGTATTGGCCTCGGGCGCGGCGGCGGGCTCGTCATTGGCAGTCTCGACCCGGTCACGTCCGTTCGCCTTGGCCCGGTAGAGTGCCTGGTCGGCCCCCGTAATCAGCAAATCTACCGGCATCGACGGCGAGCCGCTCGCGACACCGATACTGACTGTCGCCGCGATCCGCTGGCCGTTGCGAACGATGCTTGCCGCGGCGAAAGCCGCTCGGACGCGCTCCGCCGCGATGGCGGCCTCCGAAAGCGTTGCGGGGAGCAGAGCCACGAATTCCTCGCCTCCGAGGCGGCCGAGAATGTCGCTCGATCGGAGGGTCTCTCGCGCGACCTTTGCAAACGATTCCAGTACCGCATCGCCGACGATGTGCCCGCATCGGTCGTTGATCAGTTTGAAGTGATCGAGGTCGAAGGCAAGTACGCTGACCGCCGACATGCCGCGGCGATTGCGCGCGAGAAACATCGAGGCCGCCTCGAAGAATCCCCGGCGGTTCAACACACCGGTGAGGGCATCGGTCGACGCAGCCGTTTTATATACGTTTACTGTCCGATCCTTTGCCAGGATCAGCACGATGAAGGCGGTGCCGACCAGGTAGAGAACGATCTCGATCGCGAATACGACGATCCAGCCTTGCGCCAAGCTGCGGCTGCCGTCCTCGCCTGGTGAGAGTGTAGCCAAGGCCACCGGCAGCAGGAATATTGCACCATGCAGCATTGGAACGAAGATTGCGGGCCAGCGACGGATGAGTGATTTGCGCCGCTCAAGACGCAGTTCGGTCGCGGTCAGGATCGTATAGCCGGTGACGATGAGGGCACTCACAACAAGGCGCAACGCAGCCGATTCGGTGAAAGCGGGAACAAAGCAAGCGGCCAGCCAAAACGCCGCCCCAAACAACATAAGACCGCGGCGGACCGGCCGGCCGTGGAACAGGCGCGCGGCGCTCCAGATCATCCCGACGGCGACGAACAACAGCGTCGTCGCTACGCACGAGGAAATCCCCGGCGCCACGAAATCGCCCCATCGCCAAAGAGCGCCGGACGCACCACCGAGCAAATACGCCACGCCCCACCAGGCGAGCGCTTGGATACGCTCTTGGGTCCACGCGAACAGCAGGAACAAACCAAGCAGCGCGGTGACGCAGATCGCGACAAAATACAGCGTTCCGACATCAAGCGATGCAGACGCCGCGGCGACATCGATCGCCATATACCGACACTCCATCCTACCTGGATAGGTGTGTACCACCGGCCGGCATCTTGCGCTGGGCGTTTGCGCGAAAGGCTTTGCCAAGCGTTTGGCATATGTCGCGGATTTTGAAAAAGCTGTTCGGAAAAGAACTGAAAATGCTTCGAAACTCTTTGTCGATTGATCCCAGCTTTTCTGTTCCTTGCCCCGAAGTCTCTATAAGCCGCGCGATGGCGCTTTGGCCAACGCGCCGGCTGCGCCATCCGCAGCCGGAACGGCAGATTCCGCGGGATCGTGCTGGTGCGCGGCCGCCGACGTCAGGTCGCTCGGCAAGCCGGCGAAACACGCCGACGAAAAATGGGCCGGCGAGAGCTCGTCTGCGCCGCTTAGCGCTTCGAGAACTGGAAGCTTCGGCGCGCCTTGGCCCGGCCGTACTTCTTGCGCTCGACCACGCGCGCATCGCGCGTGAGGAAGCCGCCACGCTTGAGTACCGCGCGGAGGTCCGGCTCGTGTCGCATCAGCGCCTTGGACAGGCCGTGACGCACGGCGCCAGCCTGGCCCGAAAGCCCGCCACCGGAAACCGTGCATACGACGTCGTATTGCCCCTGCCGGTTGGCCGCGACAAGCGGCTGCTGGATCAACATGCGCAGCACCGGGCGCGCAAAATAGGTCTCGACCGGACGATCGTTGATGACGATCTTGCCGCCGCCCATCTTGACCCACACGCGCGCTACCGCGTCCTTGCGTTTGCCGGTTGCATAGGCACGGCCCTGCTTGTCCAGCTTCTGCACATATTTCGGCGGCTGCGGCGAGGCCGCGGGCTTGAGCGTGGACAGCTCTTCGAGAGTTTGAATGGTCTCAGCCATCACGCAATCCTCTTGTTCTTACGATTCATCGCGCCCACGTCGATCTGCTCCGGCTGTTGCGCCGCGTGCGGATGGTCGGCTTGCGGATAGACCCTGAGGTTACCGAGCTGACGGCGACCCAGCGGTCCCCGTGGCAGCATGCGCTCGACGGCCTTTTCAACAATTCGCTCGGGAAAGCGCCCGGCCAGGATCGATTTGGCCGAACGCTCTTTGATGCCGCCGATATAGCCGGTGTGCTTGTAATAGATCTTTTGCTCGACCTTGCGGCCGGTCAGAACGATCTTGGCAGCGTTGATAACGATGACATTGTCGCCGCAGTCCACATGCGGCGTAAATGACGGCTTGTGCTTGCCGCGCAGCCGCATCGCCACAATCGAGGCAAGTCGGCCGACGACAAGTCCGTCGGCATCGATCATTACCCACTTCTTGTCGACTTCGGCGGGCTTGGCCGAAAACGTTTTCATCTTCGCATCCATAAATGAAGAACGCCGTATTCTGGCGCGCAGACCTGCTATTTATCCTTGGTGCCTTGTCTGGTCAACACCGATCGGGCGATATTTTGAAATATCTCAATGATTTGAGTCTGAGGTATTATTTAACCGCTTGACGGTATCATTTAACCGCGCCGCTCGGGATCGAGTAGGTTGCGGTGGCGTGGGCGACGAGATCGTCCCCGCCCTCCGATCGGATGCCGATGTCGGCGACCGCAAGCCGTTTGCCGAGCTTGATCAAACGCGCCTCCGCGAAAAGGTCCCTGGCCGGCGGCTTTTTAAGAAAATTGATGGAGAGATTGGTGGTGACCGCCAGTGGCACCCAACCGACTGACGCCAGGATCGCGACATAAGGCGCGAAATCCGCCAGCGTCATCATCGTCGTACCCGCAATTGTCCCGCCCGGCCGCAGCGACCCTTCGTCGAAACGCTTGCGGACGCGACTGCCGCCAAACCATACATCTTCGATGCTATAGCCACTCTGTGGGTTGAACATTTGCGGAAATTCGGCGCTGAGCAGACGCTCCAGTTCCTTCGTCGTCAATTTCACCTTTGCGTCCATGCCCCTGCTCCTCACGCTACGGATCGGATACATTGCACGGGAAGACTTGCCAATCGGCTCGCTGTGCCGCATTTCGGGCCCGAGAGTTGAGGACTGACACATGACCGCTCACGCAAGCGCTGCAGCCAAACACGACAACTCATCGCTGATCCTGTTGCGCGAAGACATCGGCGGCATCGCCGTGCTCACGCTCAATCATCCCCAGTCGCTCAACTGCCTTTCGGAGGCCATGTTGGAGGCGCTGGGGGACGCGCTCACCTCGATCGCCGAGGATGGCGCCGTGCGGGTCGTCGTCCTGGCTGCCAATGGGCCGGCGTTTTCGGCCGGCCACGACCTCAAGGAACTCTATCGGCACCGCTCCGACGACGATGCCGGCCGCGCCTATTTCGAGCACATCATGTCGACATGCAGCACGATGATGCAAAAGATCGTGACGCTGCCGCAGCCGGTCATTGCCGCCGTGCAGGCCACAGCGACGGCCGCGGGGTGTCAATTGGTAGCCAGTTGCGACCTCGCGGTTGCGGCGCGCACCGCGAAATTTGGAACTTCGGGAATAAATGTCGGACTGTTCTGCTCAACGCCGATGGTGGCGCTGTCGCGCAATGTCGCGCGAAAGGCCGCGATGGAGATGTTGCTGACCGGTGAAATGATCTCGGCGGAGCACGCCGAGCGGATTGGGCTGGTCAACCGCGTCGTCGCAGCCGGCAGCGAGCGCGACGAGGCGCTCAAACTCGCCGAAACAATCGCCGCCAAGTCGTCACGGGCAATCAGGCTCGGCAAGGAGGCCTTTTATCGTCAGCTGGAACTGCCGCTCGCCGACGCCTACAAACACACCGCCGACGTCATGGTCGAAAATCTGTTGGGATATGATGCGCGGGAAGGCATCGGCGCCTTCATCGACAAGCGCAAGCCGAAGTGGGAAGACCGCTGACGGCTCGAAACGCGATGAACCACGATTCCTATTCGGACCAGTATATTCGCGGCATCCTCAACACCGTGAAGACGATCGCGATGGTCGGCGCGTCTGAGAATGAAATCCGTCCGAGCTACTTCGTCTTTAAATATCTGCTCGAGCGCGGCTACCGCATGATTCCAGTCAATCCGGGACGCGCCGGCCACGAGCTGCTTGGGCAACGATTTTATGCCCGCCTCGCCGACATTCCCGAGCCGATCGACATGGTCGATATCTTCCGCCCATCGCAATACGCCCTGGGCATCGTGCAGGAGGCATTGGCGCTCAATCCGCGACCGCAGGTGATCTGGATGCAACTCGGCGTTCGCAACGACGAAGCCGCGGCGCTTGCCGAAGCGAATGGCATGAAAGTCGTCATGAACCGCTGCCCCAAAATTGAATACGGCCGACTGTCTTCGGAGATCGCGTGGATGGGCGTCAACACGCGGACCATCGGTTCGAAGAAGGCGGCAACTACCGGCGGCGTTCAGCGCCTGTCGCTTAACCGCACCTCCGTGCGCGGCGGAGCGACCGAGGCCGCAGAGCGCGCGCTGCGGGAAGACGGCGGCGCCTGAACCGGCGTACGCTGCGGCGCGGCGAGTGCGGGCAAGTCATCGCTAACGCAAAAAACTCGCCGGCGATTAAAATGCATAGGAACTTTCGGGACTCTTTTTCATTCCTGTCCTGGCTAACTGCACTTCGGTTCAACGCCGCGCAGGTAGCGTCGCGAACCGCCAGGAGTGCGTGATGAAAATCAACGTTGTGCTTGCGCTCGCGCTATCCGCGCTTGCGCTCGCGCCCGTCACCAGCAAAGCCGACGACGACCAGCAAGGCCGCAAAGCCTGCATGTACGATGCCCTCACCGTTTGCGCGCAATTCATCCCGGATCGCCAGCGCATTGCGGATTGTCTCATGTCCAATCGTACGCGAATTTCCGAACCGTGCCGCCTCTTGATCGTCCACGCACGAAACGACGGAAACACCCCGCCGCCGGAGAAATAACTTCCACGCCGGCCGTGTCTCGCAACACGGCTTTGCCGCATTAACGAACGCCCGTTGCCCGCCTTGACGGTCGCGGCCGGTCCTATAATTCGGAAATCCCCGTATCGACCCGTATGGCTGCGTTTGGTTGTGTCCAAAATTGCTGGCGAAATTACCTTCTCGTCCTTCCATCCATACTGCTTGATGTTATCCGGTTATGTTGCGTTGGGTAGCAAATCCGGTAGCAGGCAAACTCTTTTCTGCGGTGTTCTCTCGCCAGTATATTTTTTCCCGCGTCGCCAACCCGCATCGCTATTGGGTTTTTCTCGCGAGCATCGCACCGCCGGCATCACGTCGCCGGCGATCGTGGGCGGCTTTCGAAACGGGGAACGGCAGGAAGCCAATGTCGGCGCCGCCCCAGCCAGGATGCTGCAACGTGGCGCCGCGGTGGCCGCAGGCAGCGCAACGGGCGCGCTGCCGCAGGACATCGCTCGACGCATCAGCGCCCCACCGGATGACGGGCACGGCGCACGCCAGCGGCGCGTAGTGCTGGCACTTCTGGCAATGAAGCCACAGCCACGGCGTCGCGCGGTGCAGGTCGCCTAGCGTCGGTCGCGGTCCGGACGCGCGCTTTTTGGGGGCGGTATTCGACGCCCGCCGATTGCTTCGAGTCCAGCCGCTACGGCTAGTGGGTGACTCGGAAACGAGCGACGAGTTTACGCGTTGTTCGGCCGTCTACTCTGCCGCGATCAAACGCGGCGGAAGGGCAGGCCCTTGTCGATCGAGTTTCAGCGCGCGCTCATGTTCCCGGAACGTCTGCAGATTGGCTTCGAGAAGCCGGAGAGTTGTCTCTGCGTCTAGCGTGTCAACGCCTGCCGCCCTAAGGCGTATTATTCGACCCTTCTGTTCCCATACGATCCGTTGCGCGTCTTCTACGTAACGCGTCGCTTTGGTGAGATCGCCAAGTTCAGCGCGCATTGTGCAAGTCTAGTTTACAAAGCACGCCAACGCATTAGAAACGCCCCCAGGCTGTGCATAACTCTTACCGAAGGAATGGCCGTGTGCGGGCTCTTCACCGTCAAGATGACGTGGGCCGAGATCGTCGCCCTGTATCGGCTGACGATGGAGGCGCCGCCGCACAACATGCCGCCGCACTGCAACGTCTGCCCGGCCGAGCCCATCGACGTTCGTCCGCGAGTGTGACGGATCGCCGCGAACTCGCGCGCCGATGCGCTGTGGGCTGGTGCCGCGCCGGTGGAGCAAGCCGAAGACCGCGACATTTAATGCGCGTGCATTGTATAATATCAACCACGGAAGGCTGGCGGGAGGCTGTAATTGGAAAACTGGCAAATCGTCGATTGGCCATTCCAGTCCTGGCTCGATCAAGGGACCGCGCTCCTGTCAAAAATTCCTCTGGGTCTGGCGCTTGCGGCGACCTTATTGCCGGTCGCGCTCGCGATTTTTTCGAAGCGATTGACCGTTATATTGGGGTGTACGCTCCTTACTCTAATTGCTTTTAGCGTCTTTGCCGCACCGTCTAACATGGCCACCACGCTCGTAGCCGGTGCGTATTTTGGCAGTATCCTGTTTGCGGTATCAGGCATCGTCTCGCGCCGAAGGGCTAAGGTGCATAGTGCCGAATTTGCCCTCCTGCGAGAGGACGTGAAGTGGCTGTTGGATGCCGAGCAAAGGCGCATTCTGAAAAAGGTGACAACTTCCAAGCAAAGTCGGACTGACTGATCGAGCGAGTTGACCTTGGCCCGGAATTAATCGCGAATGGGTAAGCGCGGGGATTGGCCGGCGGTTGCCTCCGTCCGTGGTAGAAGACCATCATGAGTGACGATTACAAAATCTATGTCGACGCCGGACGGCCCGCGACGTTTAACACCGGAACCGGCATTTCGACTGATTGCACCACGTTGCAAGACGCGGTGTTAGCCTGGCACAGGTTGGCCCCTGAGCAAAAGATACGAGCGACCGTAAGGCTCTTCGGCGGCCCGGTTTATACGGCGCACCAGATTGCGCGGCTTCACTACGGGCCGAAGCCGGTGTGACGCCCGCCCCTTCACACCGCCATGAACCATCGAGGAGCAGTCGTTCATTCCCCGAAGATGCGCCGCGTGTGTTCGTCGTGTGGTTCGCGCACTCCCTTCCCGGGGCACGCCCGTTCTCGCTTACTACGCAGCAACTTGGGCCTCGGCAGGCTACCCCTGGCGGGGCTCTTTGCTTTTCACAACGCGCCGCCATCGGTTATGTTGAGCTGGTAGCGAATGTGAGGGGCGTGACGGAGTAGTGTAGATGAGTAATCTGCTTGAAGAGGCCATCGATTCCGCGGACGGCGAGCAAGCCGCCAGAATTGACGCGCCAACTACACAAAAACGCCGTGCACCATGGATCGCTCTGATAGTAGCTGCCTGCGCCGGCCTCGCCATTTACGAGATTTACTTTCGTCCGGACAAGACAGAGTTGCATCCGTTGGAGACGGGATGGTTTGATTTGAGTAGCTGCGCCGTCACGCGATCGTTTGATGGGACAAAATGGTTATCGCTTTCCGATGACCGGAGCGCCGAGTTGCGGGAATCAAAAAAGAGCGAGGAAGGTAAGGACCGTCTGAGCAAGGGTGAATGGCGTTATGACGAGGCAACAACACAATATGCCATCACAATAAATGGTGAGACGACGAGCTATTCGCTCTTTTCGACGGACGACATAAATACGTGCATGCTGTTCAAGGGCGACATTGCTTCAGCCGACCTTAGGGAAAGTTGGTTCACGACGATGGGCAGTCCCGACGAGTATGAAAGGTAAAAATGGCCGGATGGGCGGGTGCCGATAAGCCCGGCGCGTTGCAGCCAACCTCGCCAAGCTGCCGGGGCTATAGACTTCTTCGGCGAAGACCCGCCGCCACCAGCCCGGAGTCGCATAAGCGTTCGGGGTCGCGCTCGCCCCTTGCCGCCAAGGCGACAATGCGCTTGCCGATGATTTCGCGGACGACCCTAGCGCGGCCATGGTCGTTAAGTACGGCGGTCGCTCGATCGTAGGCAGCACGAATGATCCTGATCACCTCGGGATCGAAGCTGCCGTTGGCAGGAATAAACCGCGCGATCTCAGCCATCCGCGCACTCCAGCCCCTTTGGGGATGGTTGAGATTAGCCATCGGCGCTGATTTCGCCTTCCCCCCTAAATTGGGGAGATGAAAGCCGGCGAAGATGAGGCCAGCGCATCACAGCCAACATCGCCAAGCTGCCCGATCTGTTGGGGCCGCAGTTGGTAACGCCCCGTTAACTATAGCGGCATAACGCTGGCCAGTCTTACTGAAAGGTGACGGGCCATGAAGGCGCTGGGTTGTGCAGCATTGATGTTGCTTGCGACCGTGGGGTTCCACGATCCCGCAATGGCAGGAGGATTTTACGTCGGCGTAAACGGCGGTGGCGGATTGGGACCAACGAGCCAGACACTTACTGTCGATCCTCTCATTACGGCGCTGGGTGTATCAACTACAGGGACCTACGAGGTCCGCGGTGCGCTAGTTGGTGCGACGCTCGGATACAACTACCAAATGGGGCCTTGGGTCTTAGGTATCGAAGGCGACATTGATTGGTCCAATATTGGAGGACAAGTCACTGGCCCGGTAATGGGAATTCCGGCCACTTTCGAGACGCAGCTGTCCTGGCTGAACACGTTTCGAGGCCGCGTTGGTTACGCCTTTGGTTCGATTTTTCCTTATCTAACCGGCGGAGGAGCCTTCGGGGGCATACGTGCGACGGACGCAATTACAATACCGGGATCAGGAAATGTGCTTGGCGGTCTCAGCGACGTGCGACTCGGATGGACCGCTGGCGCAGGGTTGGAATACGGACCCCTCAACCAGAATTGGAGCGTCAAGGTCGAATATCTCTACGTAGATCTAGGCTCCGACATCCTTGTGCTTGACGACGTAAAGTTCAGCGCGCACCTCATCCGAGGCGGCGTCAATTGGCACTTCTAAATGATGTGCGTTGGCGAAGCGGGAAGTTCGGCCGCCCGGTGGGTAATGCTACTCGTTTAGGAACTTCTTTGTCAGGCGATGCCTCAACCGCCGTGAAGGATGGTACGATGCATTTTTCCGATGACGACTTCAGCCCAGTGAGCGAGACGCTGCTATTCCGACTCTACGATGCAAACCGGTCAGGTTTGCCGCTTCCAATCGAGGAAATCCCCGCGCACTTAAGATCGAGCGTGGCTTTGTATTGTTACCGCCGCGGACATCTCGAAGATACCGCCGTCAGAATTGCGGCGACCTGTGATGAGGATGATTTGGTGTTCGCCGGGGGCCGTGCGGGAAGTGTGCTCTTCAGCAAATCGAGATTGCCCTATTCAAGCCCTTCCTCTGAGGAGAGGACGCCGAAATCGAAGATAACGCTTGCTGTTCTGCAGGGAGCCGCAACGGTGCAATTTGATCAAGACGCAATTGATGAATTCAATTGATCTTGTTTTTGCATGTGCAAGTCGCAATCAAACCAAAACGTGCATGCTCGAGTCAGATATTCCAGTTTGGCCCCTATAAAATATCGCCGAGGCCGGTCGCAGCCGGCCCGCTAATGCTCTGTTACCCCCAGCACCTTTCCGGTTTTCGGGTTGATAAGGTGCACTTGCGTGCAGGCCAAACACTCGACCGATTCATACGCCGTATCATCGTCGGTCACTTCCAACCAGCCCTGCACAGTTTGGCCGGTGGTCGGACAGCGATAGAGAAAAGTCGTCGCCATCAACGACAATAGCACAAACAAAAAGGCGCCCCCGGTTCGTTTGGGAGCGCCTAAGTTGCGAAGTCTACTGAGCTCCTAAAGTTTCTGCCCCGGATTGGCCGTTGTCAACGTTGCCTTCGCGGCTGGCCCCGGTGAGTGGTCAATTTTGAACAGACTCACCCCCACCGTCGACTCAGATAATCCTGGGCTGGCGGGGGAAAAATTATGGCGATCCCAAAAGACGAAAAATATAATGAATACGCGCGTTATGCGGCGCATTGTTTGAACATGCTGACAATCACAAAGGACCCGGAAGCGCGCGCTATTCAACGCGAAATGGCGGCCGAGTGGATCAGGCTGGCCGATGCTGCTGTGCTGCGCCGATCAAGACGCGGACAAATGCAAATGCAGTAACCGCGAGGCCAGCATCGCAGCCGGCCCCCCGGGCATTGAGGACCTAGCCAGTGTCACATACTGCGCTGCGTAACTCTTTGACAACTTCTCTCGCACATACTCGGCAACGTCACCGAGTAATGCGTAGGCCCTGGCTGGGCTGACCATCAGCCAGGGCTTTTTTGTGCGAGCAAGCAATCGAACTTGCCAGCCGGCAGTTACCTAACCCAAGACGACTTTCGGTCTTCTAGTGCCCGGTTCTGTGGAAACCTCGGTCGGCACGAACTCCCGACCGATCCTAATTGCTCGGTGCATTGCCTCCCGAAACGCATCGTCCATTTTCTGTTGCGTCGCTCGGGTGGACATTTCTTCGATAATCAGCTCGTCCCTCGTCACCGCAGCCCCCATTAAAAGCGTCAAACCTTCAATGTGAGGTCGGGGTTGCTAACAAATTGTTAACCACGGCAAAACAGCGCTGGGCAAGCGACTGCCGGCCCCGCGCCTTGATTGTCAATCGCCGTAGCCGCCTATCCCATGAGAGCCCAAGGCTTGAAAATCCGGCCTTCGCCGGCGAGCATCCAATCAGGGCTCACGTCGTATTTCTGCATGAAGGACAACAGCCCCACATGCCAGCCGTGATAGGGCAGGCCAGCCTCGCGTTTCCGATAGGTGCGCAACGCAATGAGGCATGCTGCGGCGGCTTCTTGCTCAGTGATCCCTATCAGCGCTCGGGTGGCGCGAAGTCGGTCGCCAAACGCTGCGTGCCATTCCAGGCGTTTGCGCTGGCCTTCTTCGATCGTTGAAAGCGGCGGGTTGGGCTTGTCGGCGGCGCTCATTAGTCCTGTGAAAACTATATTCGCTGCATGGGCCTCGGGCGTCTCGCGCTTGGACCGTCGTGGGCGACGAGAAGCGCGGCTGCGAATGGGATAATCTGGCTCATGGCCGCACCGCCATCGTGGCAAGCGAGGTCGCCAACGCGTCGGACATTTCTTTGCGCCAATCTACGTCTTCGTTGCCGAGATATTCTCCAGTTTCCGAAAAGTAGTGCTGAAGATTGGGCCATTGATTGCCCTGCTCCTCAAATTCGTGGTCGCACAGGCGAGGAGTGCGGCGGCGCCGGCAACTGAGACGGGCGGGCGCTCTACAAATGACCATGCGATCGCGTACGTTTCATCGCTCTTGGCCAAATACTCGATCATGAAAGCCTTCCAGCGAGGATCGTCGTTTTCACCCACATTGCTGTACCTATCACCATAAAGTCGCTGTTTGCGGCGCTCCTCGGGGATCACGTCCTCAAGCTCACTTTCGCGACCACAGATGTCTTCAAATTCAGCGCAACAGGTGCGATGCAGCTCGATGCGGGCAAGGGTGTCATCGACCGCCAGTATAGCCGTCGCTGCGGCCGGCAACGCAAGCGCTGGTACGGATGCTGCGCCGGCCAGGATGGCACGGCGGCTAAGGTTGTTTTCATGTGACATGAGGGCCCTCCATGGGCTGTTGAGACGCCAGGAGGGCGGATTCGCAAAGCCGCGATTCGCTATATATAGCGGAAATGCTCATTCCGCTGTTCGGCGTCGGGTTGGGAAGTCGCGGCCAGGGATTGGCGTCCCTGGCCGCGGCGCTTAATCTGCGCTCAGCCCGGATTCGCTGTCAATGAGAATGGTTGCCACGTACCTGGAGAAAGCTATTTTGTTTCAACAAATGGCCGCCGAAGAAGACGACCCTAAGCTAAACGCCAATTTGCACGGGTTGGCAGAGGCTTATCGGATGGCAGCGGCGCTCCGAAAGGAGCGTCTCAATCTCCAAGAGCCGCCGAAAGAAGTACGACCGTCGAAAAAATAGCAATTGAGAATTTCGCTATCGTCAGGCGACATTTATCGGCCAATTAACAGAAGGGAATATTCATGCGAGCCCATCTCGTCGCCACAGTATTCGTACTAACGCTTTTTTCCGGCTCGCTTGCTCAAGGCCAAGTCACCATAGAAGTCTCGAAGGTCACTTGTGATCAATTTGTAAACGGGAAAATAGGCCAGCCAAGAATGACGGCGGTTTGGCTGAGCGGGTACTATCATGGCAGAAAAGGTAGCACGACGGTCGACACGCAAGACTTTGAAGCCAATCTGACTGAGCTAACAGATTTCTGTCGCACCGGGGCCAACGGCAAAGTACTCGTCATGCAGGCGATCGAGCAAATCCTGAAAAAGCCGAAGTAGTGGTGCGACCGCTGGCCAATGGACACAAGGGAACGAATTACCAAGCGCCTCGATGAGATTGAAGAAGAGAGGCGAAGGCTCATCCGCGTGATGGAAATGACATCGATCACCGCAGAAACGGACGGAACACTCCTCCATGAGCACCTGGCGGAACTGGAGCAGGAGCGAAGAGAGCTACAGACGAGGCTCCGGCGAGGTTCCTAGGCATGGTCACCGAACCAACGACACCCAGATTGAACCGCGATGAATTTGCCTCGCTGCAGGAAATCGGCAAAGTCATGCAACGCATCATAACACCGGCGCACCGCAATCTGTTGATAGCGTTCGGATACGTTATCGTCGTCGACGGCGGCATTCGATTAACTGATGCCGGTCACAAGCGATTGGCCGCTGGCAGATAACTTTGTTCCTGCGTCTGACATGCTCAGAGCCCCGGTGCCGCAGCTTCCCAACCGCCTAGGCCAGTATCGCTACCGGTGTTCTGCGGTCCGGCAACTGCGCCGACTAGCCCCGCCACGGTCGTACCACCGGGGACGAGCGAAGCCACGGCCGCGACCCCCTTGAGTGCGCCGGCGATGAAGTCTCCGGTCGCCGCCTGCTTGCCGGCGGCTTGCGTTTCCGGCGCGAGCTGCTGTTTCTGCGTGGCGATCGCGCTCGTCTCGCCGGAAATCGTTACTTCGCCCGCCGCTGCAGCGCGTGCGGCCGCCGACATGGTGGCGTAGGAGTTCGCCTGTTCGGTATAGCCGGCCTCCTGCATGCTGCCCTGCGTCACCAGCACCGACCGCGCGAGCGCGCCCTGCACGGCCTACGACACAGCCATGCTAGCCACATGCTCGCCGAGGGCGTGCACCCGAAAGTGGTACAGGAGCGCTTGGGACACGCAAGCATCGCGATCACAATGGATATCTACAGCCACCTTCTGCCGAATATGCAGGTCGACGCCGCCGCGAAAATAGACGCGGTGTTAAGAGCAGCGCAGAAGAACACTTAGCGAATACAATTGGTAGCATTTCGGTAGCAAACCGCCCTTATCGTGGCTAAAACCACTGCAAATTCAATGAGAGCGCCCGGTCCTATAAACCGGGGTCGCTTCTTCCAACGAACCCGAAGGATCGGCCGATGAGCGAACGCATTCCGGGCTTTTCCACGCTCGCTATCCACGCCGGCGCCCAACCCGATCCGACCACCGGGGCGCGCGCGACGCCGATCTACCAAACGACCTCATACGTCTTTGAAAGTGTCGATCACGCCGCTTCTCTGTTCGGTCTGCAAACGTTCGGCAACATCTATACGCGCATCGGCAACCCGACGACGGCGGTGCTCGAGGAACGGGTCGCAGCGCTCGAAGGCGGCACCGCGGGGCTTGCCGTCGCCTCAGGACACGCGGCGCAGGTGTTGGCGTTTCATTGCCTGTTGCAGCCCGGCGACGAGTTCATCGCATCGAAGAAGCTCTATGGCGGCTCGATCAATCAGTTCACGCACGCGTTTAAGAATTTCGGCTGGAACGTCGTCTGGGCCGACCCCGACGACGTATCGTCGTTCGAGCGCGCCATTTCGCCGAAAACCAAAGCGATCTTCACCGAGTCGATCGCCAATCCCGGCGGCGTCATCACCGACATGGCAGCCGTCGCGCAAATCGCGCGGCGCGCGGGGGTGCCGTACATCGTCGACAACACGCTTGCTACGCCCTATCTGTGCAAGCCGATCGATCACGGCGCCGACATCGTCATTCATTCGCTGACCAAATTTCTCGGCGGGCATGGCAACTCGATCGGCGGCGCCATCGTCGATGCCGGCACGTTCAACTGGTCGCGCGAGCGCCGCTATCCGATGTTGTGCGAGCCGCGGCCGGAATATCACGGCATCGTGCTGCACGAGACGTTCGGAAACTTCGCCTTCGCCATCGCCTGCCGCGTTCTGGCGTTGCGCGATCTCGGTCCGGCGCTGTCGCCGTTCAACGCCTTCCTCATTCTCACCGGCATCGAGACGCTGCCGCTGCGGATGCGCGCGCATTGCGACAACGCGCTGGCGGTCGCGGAATGGATTTCGGCGCATCCCAAAGTGGCATGGGTGAGCTATCCCGGCCTGCCCGGCGACCGCTACTACAACCTCGCCCGCAAATACTGTCCGAACGGCGCGGGCTCGGTATTCACTTTCGGCTTGCGTGGCGGCTACGACGCCGGCGTCAAGCTTGTCTCCAACGTCAATCTGTTTTCGCACCTCGCCAATATCGGCGACACGCGCTCGCTGATCATTCATCCCGCTTCGACCACGCACCGGCAGCTCACCGACGCGCAAAAAATCCAGGCCGGCGCCGGTCCCGATGTGGTGCGGCTTTCGATCGGCATCGAGGACAAGGAAGACATCATCGCCGATCTCGAACAGGGACTGGCGGACTAGCTGCTTACTCATAAATCCGGCCCGTAAGCGCGGCTCGCTAAATGTCTTCTTTCGCGCCACGGTATCCAAATTGTTACGTCGCAGTGCACATATTTGCGACGGGGCTGTTGGTCTAACCAGCGGCGCTGCCATTTCGGCAAAAAAGCATCAAACGGTGCAACCGCTTAGGCTACGCTGTCAGCTCGCGATCAGCGACGAGCTGCCGAACGAACGCATCGTCATTATTTAAGCAGCCGCGCGGCCGATGTGCTGTTTTCCGCAACGGGTTGCGCTAGTGTCGGACCACTATTTCGAGGTTAAGCGAATAGCACCGGGAGGTTTCCATGGCGCTGTTGTCGTTCGACGAGAATAGTAAGGGTTGCTCACTGCCGCCGTTCAATGCCGTAAGCAACAGTCTCTTTTTCTTCCGCGTCAACGTATTCGAGCAATTTCTGCCGCCGGGGGTCGCGACGCCGGACGACCAAGCGGGCATCATCTCTCCGGCCCAGCCGCCAACCGGCGTAGCGCGCCTCGGGGTGCCAATTACCGACATCTTTCCGAATTTGTTGCCCGAATTTGCCCCCTCGCTGCCGACGATCGGGCGCGCCGCGAACAAGGTCAGGCTTCGCCAAGGCATTTTCCTTCCCGCCGCTTCGCTCAACAAGACCTACATGGATGCCAAGCTGGTTACGGCGACTGCGGGCGCGCTTCAGGCCAAGCGCCTGGCGATCGGTGATCGGCACGTAAACCTTTCTGACGACAAATTGAGCGAACTCGCGGCCGGAAACCCGGTGACCCTGACGGCAGACGGTTCGCTGGTGCGCGTATTACCGCCCCCGCAACAATTTGCTGCCGAGCCCGCCCCTGCGCCCTTCGGATTTCTCTCCCGCGCAGCCACCACCCCGATCGTGCCGGGGGCGCCGTTTTCGAGTTTGAGCACTCTATCGGACGCTCAATTTGAGGCATTGTGCTTCGCGCTGTTCGATGAACTCGGGGCAAGCCGGGTTCGACTGGCTCTCCAGCCTCGACGCGATTTCGCATGCCAAGCTCAAGACATTTTGCCGAAGGGATCCCCAATTCGCTGCCTTTGACAAGAAACGTTCAGGCAAGAACAAGATGGAGCCGCCGCGTTATGAGATCGGATTCATCAGTGAATACGAACAGATCTGGGACCTGAAAGGCTACTCGCGGGGCGGTCTGGTGTCGTCCCTGACGATGGCGCCGCAGGAAGAACTCACAATCGAGGTATTCAGCTGGGACCGCTCCCGGCTCGAGGACGAGCGCGACCAGACCAACGAAACGCAGCGTAGCGACGAGGCCACCAGCATGGCCCGCGTTTCCTCCCAACTGAGCGGCGACCTCACAGAGACCACGGACAAGAAGGCCAATATCGGACTTGGCGCGCCGCTGCCAATCGGCCCGATTACGGTCGACGCTCAAGGCCAGGCCAGCGTCAGCGACGCTCTCGTTCAAAGCATCAAGTCGACCGTCGACACCATCAGCGAGAGTACGCGAAAAGCGTCGGAGCAGTTTAAATCGACAACTCAGGTCAAGGTGACGCAAACTCGCGAAACCGGCTCCGAGACGCGGGTCACGCGCCGCATCCGCAATCCCAATCTTGGCCGCTCGCTGACGGTACATTGCTTCGAGGTGATGGAGCATTATCGAAATCACGACGCAGTTGTTACACGCCGACAAGTTCGTCCTGCTGTCGAGATTCCGCAGCGCAAGACGTTCGACATCGCCTTCGTGCTGGCGCAGGAAGAGAAGCTGCAGCACGCGCTGCTCAGCTCAAACTTCCTGCCCGGGTTTCGACGCCGCCAAAAAGCTGCTCGCGCAGCAATTCTTCGATCATCGTTCACGCATCAAGGCCGAAATCGACGCGGCGCAGGCCAAGGCCCGCGGCGATGGTCCCGCTCCGGGCGAGCCGCCGATCGTGGTCGTCGCCAGGCACCTGCGCGTAAAGCTCAACCGTCTCATCAATCTGAACCTTGTTCAGCAGATAACGACGCTGGCCTACTCCTACCTGCCAGATAACGCGATTTCGCAAAGCGATCGCGCCGAGGCCGAGGACGCGCTCGGGCGAGTTCAATTTCTGGCTCAAGTTCAAGACGGTGACGCCCGGCGTCGACTCGCGGGCCCGCGACTTTGCTGCGGCCAGCGGCGGCACCCTGACCGCGCAGAAGGCCTACGAAGCGCTGTCAGGTCTCGTCACAGGGATCGACGATCAGTGGCTGACCTCGGTGAAGATGCTGGCGGCCAGCGTCGTTTCGGCTCAGCTGGCGTTCTCGCTGCTGATCCCGTTTCCCTGGCTCGCTCCGGTCCTTCTGGAGTTCGCGGTGATCGAGAACGACCTCGGCGTGCCGGCGTTGATTGACAAGGCCAAGCAGTTGGTGCGCGCCTACGAAGTGACGTTGCAGCAGCCGCCGGCCCCGACCGACCCCAACAACGACAAGGGTCAGAAACTAATGCCGCCGCCGCAGCTGTTCGACCTCCAGCACCTGTCGCTGGCCGACGCCGAGTTCAAAAAACTCACGCTGCATCTCGAGGCCAATCGCGTATACTATCTCAATAGCCTGTTCGCACAGCTGGACGTCAACATCCGCTACGAGACCCTGGCGGCGTTGGGCGTTCAATCGTTCGTCGACAACCGCCTGCTCGGTTTCCTTGGGCGTCGCGCCGTGTTCCCGCTGCGCGTGGAAAATCTGGAAGCCGAGGCGCAGGCTTATCTCCAGGAGCAACTCACGAAGACGTTGGCGCAGCAGCTTCCCGGCTTGAAACCCGCCGTCCAGGACGTCTCGCTGCCGACCAGCGGACTGCACATGGAGCCGGTGCTCGGACAGTGCGACGCGCTCGAGCCCTTCTTGGTAGACAGCCGCAACATCGAGCTGACATTCCGGCAGGGCAAGGCGGCGGCGCGGCGACCGCGCGCGGCAAACGCTCGGCGATGACCGCCGCATGCATGGTGGCGACCGTCAGGACCAGCATCGCCACGGCCTGATGCAGCAGCGCAAGCGGCAGCGGCACGCGCCACAGCAGCGTCGCGATGCCGAGCGCCACCTGCAGCGCGATAGCGGCGAACAGCGCGACCGCCCCCAACCGCGCCGCTCGTTCCCGCACCGTGCGCACGACATCGAACGTATGCAGAAGCGCGGCGACAAGGATCGCGTAAGCGAGCATGCGGTGATCGAACTGCACCGTCAGAATATTCTCGAAGAAATTGCGCCAGAGCGGCGTCTCGAAAAGGAGCCGCGCCCGGTCGGGTATCAACGCGCCGTCGATGAGCGGCCAGGTATTGTACGCATAACCCGCGCGCAAGCCCGCAACCAGCGCACCGAGATAGACTTGCGCCAGAAGAAGTATGAGCAGCCCCGCCGCGCCGCGCCGGATGCGTCCCGGCACTGGCACAACGGTGCGATCGGTCATCCGCCATGCCGTCCAGATCAGCGCGACATAGATCGCGCAGGCCAGGAGGAGATGTGTCGCCAGCCGATATTGCGAGACCTCGACGCGATCGGCGAGGCCCGACGCGACCATCCACCAGCCGACGACGCCTTGCAGCGCACCGAGTCCGAAAATGAACCAAAGCCGCGGGCGCAGATCCCGCGCCACCCACCCGCGCCAGAGGAACCACAGGAAGGGCAACAGATAAGCGGCGCCGATCACGCGCCCAAGCAGCCGATGCGTCCATTCCCACCAATAAATCGTCTTGAACTCGGCAAGGCTCATGCCGCTGTTGAGTTCGCGATATTGCGGAATTGTCCGATATTTTTCGAACGCCGACTGCCACGCGTTTTCGGACAACGGCGGCACCACACCCATCAGCGGCTTCCACTCGGTGATCGAAAGGCCGGATTCGGTGAGCCGCGTCGCGCCGCCGACCAGCACCATCGCCAGCACCAAAGCGGCAACGGCATAAAGCCACAGCCGGATCGCGCGTGCGTGGGTAACGTCGATGGCTAGAGGTTTGTTCAATTGTCGTGTTGCCCTGATCGCGCTTTGGTTTGCATCTTCAAAAGCCTTGGCTGTCGTGGCTGTCCGGTGGTCCGCCAAGGCGATCCCAATTGTCTCGATTGTTGCGGTCCGGCTTCACTCTCAGACCTTGCCGGAATGCAAAGACGATGAAGGCTCCCAACCAAGAAGCGCCAGAAAGCCCATCAGTCCATGCGCCATGGCATCAATTCCCTCAACCTGAGACTGACGTCGCTTGTCGCAAGCGCGCGGACCATATAGTGCTGCGCCCTACCCTCGCAACGGCGTCTTGCGAGGAGCAACGCGACGAAGCAATCCAGAATTCCTTTTGTAAGATGGATTGCTTCCGCGGAGCCTGTCATCGGGGCGGCCACTCCGGGCCGGACCCGCTGGCTCGCAATGACGTGACTTGTCGTTTGTGATGCCGCTCGTTCAATGCCGCTTCGCTTGCGCAAATTCATCGGCGCCATCGCGCTGTTTGTCCTCGTCATCGTCTGGGCGCTCGTCGCCATGGCGCTGGCGCAGGCCCCCGCCATCCGCGAGAACGCGATCCTCTCGGTCGCGTACTACGTGATCGCCGGCCTCGGCTGGGCGCTACCCGCCATCCCGATCGTGACCTGGATGAGCCGCAAACCGACGTAACCGCGTCTACGCCGCCTCG